>CAVOSB010000011.1:0-54368 GCA_963698765.1 uncultured Chloroflexia bacterium | reverse complement strand
GCGACCCGAGCCAAACCCACCCAGGCGACTGGGAGGGCGAGCGTCCCCGCGAGCCCGAACATTGCTGAGCGCCACCATAAAACCAGGGCTCGCGAGGACGCTCGCCCTCCCGGGAGTGCAGCGGCGTTTGCCGGTGTGGCTGATGGCCGTATTGCTGGTGCTGGTGACGATTGCCCTTTACTGGCCGGCGACGCGCCATGACTTCGTCAACTACGATGACGATATGTACGTGACGGATAACACTCACGTGACCAGCGGACTGACCTGGGAGAACGCCCGGTGGGCATTTCGCAGTGACTACGCCGGCAACTGGCATCCCGTCACCTGGCTGTCCCACATGCTGGACTGCCAACTGTTCGGTTTGAAGCCCTGGGGACATCATTTGACCAGCGTGCTGCTGCACGCCCTCAACGCGGGGCTGGTCTTCGTGTTGCTGCAACAGATGACCGGCGCGACGTGGCGGAGTCTGTTGGTGGCGGCGTTGTTCGCCCTTCACCCGCTGCGGGTCGAATCGGTCGCCTGGGTGTCCGAACGCAAGGATGTGCTCAGCGCCTTCTTCGGTCTGCTCGCGCTGATCGCCTACGCCCGCTACGCGCAAGGGCGAATGCCAGAATCCAGCAGGCCGGCCCAACACGCATCACGTTTCACGTTTCACGTTTCACGCTCCACGCTTCTATCTCCTCTCCCTCTTCTTCTTCGCCCTCGGCCTGATGAGCAAGCCGATGCTGGTGACGTGGCCGTTCGTGATGTTGCTGCTGGATTACTGGCCGCTGGGGAGAATGCAGAATGCAGAATGCAGAATGCAGAATGCAGCAGCCAGCGACACGCACCACGCAACACGCAACACGCATCACGTTTCACGTTTCACGTTTCACGTCCCCCTGCTCCTCGAGAAGCTCCCGTTCTTTGCCCTCGTGGCGTTGGCGAGCGTCGTGACCTTCGTGGCGCAGAAGCACGGAGGCGCTGTGAGCGGCGGCTGAAAGCCTGCCCCTGGGCGCGCGCGTCGGGAACGCGCTGATCTCGTATGGCCGCTATCTGGGGAAGCTGTTCTGGCCCGCGGATCTGGCGGTTTACTATCCGCACCCCGGGCAATGGCCGCTGGGGAAGGTGCTGCTGGCGGGGGGGTTGATCCTGGGCCTTTCGGTGCTGGTTTGGGTGCTGCGGCGGCGGTCATCCCTATTTGCTGATGGGGTGGCTGTGGTTTTTGGGGACGCTGGTCCCGGTGATCGGGCTGGTGCAAGTGGGCGGCCAGGCGATGGCGGATCGCTATACTTATCTTCCGTCGCTCGGGGTGCTGATCCTCGCAGTCTGGGGCGCGTACGAACTGACCCGAGGCTGGCGGTATCAGGTGATGGCGTTGGCGGTGGCGGGTGGCGGCGGCAATCGTCCTCTGCCTGGCGTTGACGCGGCAACAGCTCGGGTATTGGAAGGACAGTGAAGCCCTGTTCCGGCATGCGCTCGAGGTCACGGAGAACAATCAAATTGCGCACAAGATCCCTCGGCGCCGCCCTCGGCAAGAAAGGCCAAATCGACGAGGCGATCCGCCAATACCAGGAAGCCATCCGCCTCAAACCGGATTACGCCGACGCCCACAACAACCTCGGCATCGCCCTCGGCAAGAAAGGCCAAACCGACGAGGCGATCAGCCAATTCCAGGAAGCCATCCGCCTGAAACCGGATTACGCCGAGCCCACTACAACCTCGGCATCGCCCTCGTCAAGAAAGGCCAAATCGACGAGGCGATCCGCCAATTCCAGGAAGCCATCCGCCTGAAACCGGATCACGCCGAACGCCCACAACAACCTCGGCATTGCCCTCGGCAAGAAAGGCCAAATCGACGAGGCGATCCGCCAATTCCAGGAAGCCATCCGCCTGAAACCGGATTACGCCGACGCCCACTACAACCTCGGCGTCGTCCTGGCATGAAAGGCCAAACCGACGAGGCGATCCGCCAATTCCAGGAAGCCCTCCGCCTGAAACCGGATTACGCCGAGGCCCACAACAACCTCGGCACCGCCCTCTCCAGCAAGGCCGAACCGACGAGGCGATCCGCCAGTTCCAGGAGCCCTGAGCCTCAAGCCGGATCTGGCCGACGCCCGCAGGAACCTGGACCTCGCGCTCGCCGCCAGGGCCGGTTCTTCGCCGCCACCCGGCGCCTCCACCAACCGATAAGTCAGTGGGGAAGCAATATGCGCCCACCAGCGACCAGGCTTGTCAATGTCCCGTCGTTCCGGCTACAAAATGGCTATGCTGAAGTCCCCGACTTTCTGCGATTGAGCCATAGTCCTGGTTAGAGCTTGATCGGATAACTTAACCATGGCGAAAGAAAGGGCGAAGAAGAGAAGTTCTGAGGTGGCCGAAACGCTGCCCGCGACGGCGCGCGCAACGCTCGGCCGCGAGGACAGGGCGCCTTCTTTGAACGTGCCGCCCAGCCGATTCAAGCGAGGACTTCCGATCTTCATCAGTCTAGCGCTGTTCATCGTTGTTGGCTGTGCCTTCCTCCCTTCGCTGCGGAACGATTTTGTCCAATGGGACGATGACAGCAGCGTTTACCAGAACCCTCACCTCACGGGCTTGAACCTGGAAACGCTCCGTTGGATGTTTACCGACTTGCGTTACGTCTGGCGCTACACGCCCCTGGTCTGGCTCACGCGGGAAATCATCTACGAGTTTCAGGGAGTGGCTCCCTTTGGTTATCATCTGATCAGCGTGGTGGTGCATGCTCTGAACGCCGTTTGGTTGTTCCTGTTGATTCGCAAGTTGCTGCCGATGGTGCTTCCCGCGGAAAGCAAGGCTGCGCCCAATGCCTCCCGGTTGGTCTGCCCTGCGTTTGGCGCGCTGCTCTGGGGAGTGCACCCGCTGCGAGTCGAGCCGGTAGCCTGGGCCTCCGGTTACCTTCATTGTCAGAGCGGCTTCTTCATGCTTCTTTCCTTATGGCTCTACTTGGAGGCAGTCACCGCTCCCGGCACCCCGGCGAAGCGCTGGCGCTACTGGCTATCCGTTCTGTCTTATCTGGCCTCTCTGTTTTCGTTTCCAACTACCCTTGGCCTGGTCCCGTTGCTGGTCATTCTCGATGTCTATCCTCTGCGGCGTTTTGGCCGCGGACCGGGCCGATGGTGGAACGCGGCTGCCCTCCGGATCTGGCTGGAGAAGGCGCCCTTTGCAGCTCTGGCGCTCCTGGCGGTTGGAATCGGCCTCCTGGCCCGCTTCAACCCGCCGCCAGATTGGCCTCAGCCGGTCTCGCTGGCGCAGTTCAGCCTGTTCGCCCGCGTGATGCAGGCATGCTATGTCTGGGGATATTTCCTGTGGAAGCCCTGGGCGCCGTTCGGCTTGTCGCCTGTGTACACCACCCTGGTGGCGTTTAATCCGATGGGCTGGCCGTTTTGGTTGAGCGCCGCTCTGGTGGCCGGCGCCACGGTGTGGCTCGCTTGCAAGTGGCGCCAGTGGTCTGGGGCTCTGGCGCTGTGGGCCGCATACCTGGTCCTGCTGGTCCCGGTGCTGGGTTTGACCGAGCACCCGCATTATCCCAGCGACCGCTACAGCTACATCCCCGCTATGCTCTGGTCAGTGCTACTGTCTGCGGCATTGTTGAAACTTCGCTGGAAGCCGAAGCTCTTTGCGGGAAGCGTGGCGGTCTTGATCGCTGTGCTTGCACTCCTGGCAGCGATGAGTATTCGACAAACACGCAACTGGCGGGACAGCGTCAGCCTGTTTGAGAGTATTATTACCGGGCTGGGTAACGATCCTTACCGCGCGGACATTCATTGGCGGCTGGGGAAGGTTTACGCCGCCCAAAACCGGCTGGACGAGGCCATCAACCAGTACCAGCAAGCCATTCGCCTGAAGCCTGATTCCGCCGACACCCGTAACAACCTGGGCATCGCCCTCGGCATGAAAGGCCAGCTTGACGAGGCAATCCGCCAATTCCAGGAGGCCGTTCGCCTCAAACCGGGTTACGCCGACGCCCGCTGCAACCTCGGTCTCGCCCTCGCCATGAAAGGCCAAATGGACGAGGCGATCAGCCAATACCATGAAGCCATTCGCCTGAAACCAGATCATGCCAACGCGCACCATAACCTCGGCCTCGCCCTCGCCGCGAAAGGCCAGACCGACGAGGCAGTCCGGCAGTTTCAGGAAGCCCTGAGACTGAAGCCTGACCACGCAGACGCCCGCAAGAACCTGGACGCCGCGCTGGCCAGGAAGGCCGGTTCTTTGCCGCCGCCGGGCACCTCCACTAACCGCTGAGTCAGAATGCAGAAGGCAGAATGAAGAATGCAGAATCCAGAATGCAGAAGACGGCAGCACGCAGCGCGCAACACGCACCAGGGCCCAATCGCAAATCGCAAATCGCAAATCACAAATCCTCTCCCCCGGCGTGGCTGATGGCCGTATTGCTGCCGCTGGTGACGATTGCGCTCTACTGGCCGGCAACGGGCTTCGATTTCGTCAACTACGACGACCCGCTTTACGTGACCGCGAACCCTCAGATTCAAGCAGGTCTGACCTGGGAGGGGCTGGCCTGGGCCTTCGGGCGGGTCCACGGCGAGGGGACCTACTGGCATCCGCTGACCTGGGTGTCTCACATGGTGGATTGCCAGCTCTATGGCTTGAAGCCTTGGGGCCACCATCTGACCAGTGTGCTGCTCCACGCGGCCAATGCGGCGCTGGTCTTCCTGGTGTTCCGGCGAATGACCGGGGCCTACTGGCGGTGCGTGTTGCTGGCCGGCGTATTTGCGCTGCACCCCGTGCAGGTGGATTCAGTGGCGTGGGTGACGGAACGCAAGAACCTGCTGAGCGCCTTCTTCTGGTTGCTGACGACCTGGGCCTACGTGCGCTACGCGCGAGGGAGAATGCAGAATCCCGCGGCCCCCAACCCGCAACCCGCAACACGTTTCACGTTTCACGCTTCTCACCTCTATCTCCTTTCCCTCTGCTTCTTCGCCCTCGGCCTGATGTGCAAGCCCATTTTGGTCACCCTTCCCTTTGTGCTACTACTGCTGGATTACTGGCCGCTGGGGCGAATGCAGAAGGCAGAAGGCAGAATGCAGAGTGGAGAAGCCAGCGGCACGCACCACGCGCCACGCTCCACTCACCACGCTCCACGTTTCACGTTTCACGTTTCACTCCTCGTGGAGAAGGTCCCGTTCTTCGTCCTGGCGGCCGCTTCGAGCGCCATCACCATCCTGGCCCACCGCGGCCTGGGCATGCTGGATTCCGCCTCGCGACTGCCCTGGGACCTGCGCCTGGAAAACGCCCTGGTCTCTTATGGCCGCTATCTGGCAAAAGCCTTTTGGCCCTGCCGTCTTGCGGTGTTTTACCCCCTTCCTGCCGCCTGGCCCCATACTAAGATTCCGTCACCTGAGCCAACGGAGACAAAAGGAGCAAAACGAAGCTCCAATACACCGCCCTCAACTCAAGATCGATCCTTAACAACCCCGACTGCCAGGCCCACTCTCGGCCCAGACAGCTGGAAAGAGCTGCCGGTCGTCCCGCAGCCAGGTGAGAGAGTGGTCGAGATTTACAAACGCGGCCTTGAATTAGGCAATAATCCTTATGCCTTCTCGAAGGTGGGAGATTGCGGCAGCACGCCTGCCTGGTTCCTGGGTGATTTTGACCGAGGAGAAGAATTCTACAGCCTGGGAGAATTTGAATTCCTGAAATCGGCAATCCTGGCCTATCAAGGATCATTTGAGCGCACCAGCCTGGCGGCGCGCTCCGGCTTCACTGCCTCTTCTCTGCTGACAACTTTATGGACCGATTTAGAGGCCTGCCAGGTTACCGAGACTCCCTGGAATGTGAATATCGCCAGCACAAACCGGTGATCGCCTTCATTACGCTGGGTACGAATGACATCTGGCTCCCTGAACAGTTCGAACCCCAGATGCGCAAGATTATAGAATATTCTATTGACCAGGGAGTGATTCCTGTCCTGGCCACCAAGGCCGACAATGCCGAAGGGGATGGTAGTATCAATGCCACCATCGCCAGGCTGGCATTCGAATACGATATCCCTTTGTGGAATTACTGGCTGGCCGTCCAACCGCTGCCCGATAATGGCCTGCAGGAGGACCAGTCGCACCTGACCTGGGGGAGAAATTTCTTTGACGTGCCGGAGAATATGACCAAAGCCTGGCCGGTTCGCAACCTCACCGCCCTGCAGGTGCTGTATGAAGTGTGGAGACAAGTGAGTGGACAGAATGGATGATTGCAAGAGATGATGCATACCGATATTATTCAAGGACTTTCAGGCTATATTTCTGGACAAATTCTCAAACAACCAGGTCTCCTGATAAACCCGGATGACGCGCTCATCTCCAGCGGCCTGATTGATTCCTTTCACCTGGTGGACCTGGCTTTATTCGTCGAAGACGCTTTCGGGGTTCGCCTGGATGATACAGAATTAAATGCTGGCACTTTTGATACCCTCAGCCAGCTGGCTGAATTGATCCACCAACGAGCGGCGTGAGTCACATCCCAGAGCATTATTTCTCCACGCAAAGTTTGGGGAATTTTACGCAAGTGCTGCTGTGCGCTCGCCAGGAATCTGCGCAGCAGGTGTGTTTGCACCTACTGTCCAGCTATGGACAGGACCTCTCATTGACCTATGAAGATTTGCTCCAGCGCTCTTTGCGCTATACCCGGGCACTGGTCAAGCAGGGTATCCAAAGCGATGAAGTTGTTATAATAATCTTGCCGCACGGTGAAGACCTGGTAGCTTCGTTTTTCGGAACGATCCTGCATGGCGCGATCCCATCCATCATGCCGTACCTGACCGAAAAGCTGCAGGCAGATAAGTATCTCAGCTCGCTCCAGGCGCTTTTTGCGATAACCAGGCCCGCCGGGGTCATCACCTACGCGGATTTCGAAGAACAGGTGCGGATTGCCAGCGCTAGGGGACCGGTTCGAGAAGTATTTGTGGCGGAAGAAATCCACTCCTCGCAATTTCAAGAGAAACCAGCGGTCGCTCTCTCATCTCGAGAGTTGAAAGGTCTTGACCGCCCACCAGCGAGCATCGTGCTTTTACAGCATTCATCTGGAACAACTGGGCTGCAAAAAGGGGTGGCTCTATCACACCAGGCCGTTTTTAACCAGCTGGAAAGCTATTCACAGGCATTGCGGCTCGACACCAGGGATGTGATTGTGAGCTGGCTGCCCTTATACCACGATATGGGGCTGATTGCCGGTTTCATACTGCCCCTGCTGCTCAGAATACCGCTGGTGTTACTATCGCCCTTCGATTGGGTCCGGGCTCCGCAGCGTCTGTTTCATGCCATCCACCGCTTTCGTGGAACCTTATGCTGGCTTCCCAATTTCGCCTTTAACTTTTGCGCACAGAAAATTCGTGACCGAGATCTGGAATTGCTCGATCTGACCAGCCTGCGTGCAGTCATCAACTGCTCCGAACCGATGCACTGGAAAAGCCACGAACAATTTTACGAAAAGTTCCAACCATACGGCTTCCGGGAAACGGCCCTATCGACTTCCTATGCCATGGCAGAAAATGTGTTTGCAGTTACCCAGGGAGGAATCGACTACAAAATCACTGTGGATACCATCGATCAACAGGCGATGATTGGCACACAGAAGGCTTTGCCAGTAATGGAGCAATCCAGTGAAACCAAAAGTGAAGCGGTTCCAGTGGTAAAAATGCTTTCTGCAGGCAGGCCTATCGCAGGAACTCAAATCCGCATCCTCTCCTCTGGTGGACAGGAGTTACCAGACAGGCAGATTGGTGAGATTGCTTTGCAGAGCAACTGCCTGCTGACAGGATATTATCACCGTTCTGACCTGACAGAAAAGGTATTTATAAATGGCTGGTATCTGACGGGCGACTTAGGGTACCTGGCTAATGGCGAGCTTTTTGTCACCGGCAGGAAAAAAGACCTGATCATCGTGGGTGGAAAGAATATTTATCCGCAGGACATTGAAACCCTGGCAGGTGAGGTTGATGGGATCCATCCGGGCAGGATTGTAGCCATCGGAGTTTTCAATGAAGATATCGGTACGGAGGATATTGTCCTGATTGCTGAAATCGATGATGATACCGACAGCTTCAGCACAGAAGAGACCGAACTAATCAGGCACGAGCGGATAGCGCGGGAAATTCGCCAGCGGGTGACGCAAAGTTCCGAGGTCGCCTTGAGTCAGGTGTATCTGGTGAAAAGGAACTGGCTGATAAAGACCAGCAGCGGAAAAATCGCCCGCAGCGCAAACAGGGCGAAATATCTGGATGAAATCAGCTAAAAGATACTATTATTGGCCGAGGGGAGACCAGGCTGGATCGAAATCGAAGGCGGGATCGGTGGTAATGCGTTCGCGCGCCAGGCCTGTGATTGTCATTATATAAATGTCGTGACCGGTATCCCCGGTCCAGCCTTCGAACACGATCCACAGGCCATCGGGAGAAATCATGCCTTCCTGCATGGGCATAGGAACATCTGCCTGCCCGGGGCGGTTTTCATCAAATCCATCGCTTCCAAAAGGGCTCAATTTCAAGAAGGGGACACTTCTAGAGGTCAGGCGTTGGGTGAAGAGCATATCCTTACCGTCCGGAGAGAACGAGGGCCGGAAATTCAAGTACACGGTATCCTGCGAGACTTTTCTCCTGTTGATTCCATATTGATCCATGATCCAGATTTGTCTCTCATTTTCTGTAGAGACTATATAGAGAATATGACTTCCATCGGGGGACCAGGACGGTTGAGTTTCATGAGTATATTGCTCGGTCATGGTTTGATACTCTTGCCCCTCTTAAATCTGTGATAAAAATCTGAGGCCTGCCAGGACCCCGGGTAGAGGCAAAAGCTAACTTTGTTCCATCTGGCGACCAATCTGGATCAAAGTCACCACCCTTGGGTTTATTAAGTGGTAACAATCCAGTCCCATCCTGGTTGATAATGAACAATGACGAAGTAGGATAATAATTTAGATTTGCTTTGCAAGGGGAAATAAAAACCAGGCGCAACCCGTCTGGAGACCAGTCTGGCTGGCAGGCTCCATCCGGAAGGAAAGTAATCTGCCGCGGTTCACCGTTACCGTCTGAATTGATCACATATATCTGTGGCATTCCCGAGCTTTCGGAAGCATATGCAATTTGCCTGCTTCCACCCAATTTTGTCGGAAGCGGCATAATAGTTTTGGTCGGAATGGGGGTGTCTGTCAATGTAGGTCTGAGCGAGGGCGTCATCTGCATGGTTGGTGAGGAAGTGAACGAAAAAGTCGGACTTGGTGATCCAATAACATTCGCGGTCAAAGGGAGTTGAGTTCCAGTCGCAGAAGCCATTAGTCTGACGACAGACGGGATGTTATTAGCGATGACTTGATAAAATCGCCCTGCATCGTAATAAAATATTCCCAGCCCGATCACAAGAACAGCTATTGCCATTACAGGAAACCAGCGCCGCAGGCGATTTCTCTTGAGCGCTCGAGATGTCCTTCTGGATTTTCAATTCGGCAATACTTCAGCATGGTTTGGCGAGAGACCTTCCACTATTTGACCAGTGCCCATCTTGTTGTCAGACACGGTTACCACAGGAGATGGTTCTGGAAGTGATCTGCCTTCTTCAAGCGCAGGAGTAACTGCCAGGCCATTCTCATTTCGCCTTGGAATAGAGCTGGCATTCAATAATGCCTGCTTGAACTCTTCTGCAGTCTGAAAACGATCGTCTGGGCGGACATTCAGGGATTTCTCGATCACTCCCGCCAACCGGCGTGAGATTCGGGCGTTTATTTTCCGCAGGGGTGTGAGCTCCACCTGCTCCATAGCCCGCAGCGACCGTCCTCGGGGATGGTATTGGTCAGGGCAGCGAAGAGCGTAGCCCCCAGGGAATAGATATCGGTACGCTGGTCGGTGCGCGCCGTTCCATATTGCTCAGGAGGTGAATATCCCGGCGTCATGGCTCTGGCACCCGTCGCAGTGGTATGGATATCGTGCATGGTTTTCGCCAGGCCAAAATCGACCAGGTATATTTCACCTTGCGGGCTGATTTTCACATTCCCGGGTTTCAGATCCCTATGAATTACGGGGGGCTTACGCGAGCCCAGATATGCCAGGGCATCGCACACTGCCGCCCCAATTGTGATGACTTCCTCTTCCGGGATAAGTCCAACACGCTCCATCCGCTGTCGTAAATCTTCCCCTCGATAAAATCCATAACCAGGTACTGGCCCTGTCCGGAGATAACAAAATGGTCTGTAACTCGGGGTAAGTTGGGATGGCGCAGATTGGCCAGAATAATCGCTTCACGCTTGAACTGCCGGGCATATTCCTCTGTTGTGAAGAGGTTGTCTTTCACAGCAACCTCCACGCCCAGGTTTTCATCGATTGCCCGGTAAACCGAACCCATCCCCCCTTGCCCCAGGATATCGACGATCCTGTAACGGTTATTCAGCAGCGTGCCACGTTCTAGAACCATAGGAATATTTGTTGGGTAGGTGTAATGATTTTCATCTCTCGGTTAACATCAAAAATTCGCCGAGAAATCTTTTTATCACGCGTGGGTAGAAACATCTGAATTGAGATGGCTATTATAGTGTAATTTGGTACAAGAGTTGAGTCTAAATATCAAGATTGCGAACTTCTCGAGCGTGAGTCTGGATGAAACGACGCCGGGGTGGAACCGCCGACCCCATCAGCATATCGAAAGTCCGGTCCGCTTCTGCCGCGTCATCAATCGTGACCAGCAGCAATGTTCGATGGGCAGGGTCCATGGTTGTATCCCATAGTTGCTCGGGATTCATCTCTCCTAATCCCTTGTAGCGCTGCAAATTAACCTTATCCATACTCACATTCAACTCTTTCAGTGCGCGTTCCCTCTCCCCTTCAGAATAAATATAACGGACATTATTCTTGTGCATCAAACGGTACAGGGGAGGTTGGGCAATGAACAGGTGGCTTTCTTCGATGAGCTGCTGCATGTAGCGGAAGAAAAAGGTCAGTAGCAGGGTGCGGATATGGCTGCCATCGACGTCGGCGTCGGTCATTATGATCACCCGCCCGTAGCGCAGGCCTGACAGGTCAAAAGATTCACCAATACCCGTACCCAGCGCCGAAATCAGGGCTTTCACTTCATTATTCGCCAGGATCTTATCCAGACGGGCTCGCTCGGTGTTCAGAATTTTCCCGCGCAGGGGTAAAATAGCCTGAAAATGCCTGTCCCTGCCCTGCTTGGCACTGCCGCCGGCTAAATCACCTTCGACAATATACAATTCCGCTTTCTCGGGATTGCGTTCAGAACAATCGGCAAGCTTCCCTGGTAAAGTCAGGCTCTCCAGTGCGGATTTCCGAATCACAAGGTCGCGCGCTTTGCGAGCGGCATCGCGCGCTCGGGCGGAAGTTAAACACTTCTGAACAATTGATTTACCTGCGGATGGGTTTTCTTCAAGAAATGAACTGAAGGCTTCACCGACAATTGCTTGCGTGTATGATTGTACTTCGGGGTTCATCAGCTTAACTTTTGTCTGGCTTTCAAACTGCGGTTCGGGATGTTTGATGCTGATGATCGCCGTTAGGCCTTCCCGGGTATCATCTCCAGAGAAATTCGGGTCCGCTTCTTTAAGTAAGCCTGACCGGCGGGCATAATCATTGATGATGCGGGTTACCGCAGAACGCAAACCAGTCAGGTGAGTCCCTCCGTCTATCGTATTGATCGTATTGGCGAAGGAATACACAAACTCGGCATAGGCATCGGTGTATTGGATAGCAGCATCCACGGTGATGCCATCCTGTTCTTTTTCAATATGAACGACGGGATGGAGAACCTCACGATTGCGGTTAAGGTACCGCACAAAGGAAGTGATGCCGCCTTCGAAATAGAAAGTCATTTCTCTTTCAGACCGCTCGTCCAGGAAATATAGCGTGACCCCTCGAGTGACAAATGCCATCTCCCTGAAGCGCTGTACCAACGTATCAAAACGGTAATCCAGGTCACCCTTGAAAATATCAGGGTCAAATTTGAAGGTTGTCGCTGTACCCGAATTGTTTGGTAATGCCTTACCAATTACTGCCACCGGCGCTTTGGGATACCCCCTTTCATAGCGCTGGAAGTGTTCTTTCCCATCACGCCTGACCCGCACTTCACACCATTCAGAAAGCGCATTTACTGCTGACACCCCCACACCATGCAGTCCGCCGGAGACCTTGTAGCTGCCCCCACCAAACTTGCCGCCGGCATGCAAAGTGGTCATCACCACTTCCAGGGCTGGTTTCTTCATTTGTGGGTGCATATCTACCGGGATACCGCGGCCGTTATCTGTCACCGTCACACTGCTGTCCGCATGAATCAGCACCTCGATTCGGTCGCAGGCCCCTGCCAGGGCTTCATCAATTGAATTATCGACCACCTCGTAAATCAGGTGGTGCAGGGCTTTCGCATCTGTGCCGCCAACATACATTCCAGGACGGCGGCGAACAGCTTCCAGGCCTTCAAGAACTTGAATATCTTTTGCTTCGTATGAAACGTTATTTCCCTTCAATTATTACGCCTCCAAACCTTCTCATGCTGACGAGAATTTTATTCCCTTGATCAATTCACCCACCCAGACATCCATATCGTGATAATAAATAAAACTGGCAGCCAGCAGACTGGTTGTCACAAAAGCGTGACCGATGATACCCAAAAGCAGAAACCAGGAAGTATTGTCAGGAATGTTCCAAAGGACGTCCAACCCTTCGCTCAACAGCACGAATGCCAGTAGAAACAGGCTGGTGGAAGGAAGTGTTAATCGAGTCAGGTAAAAACCCCGCAGGATTGACGGGAGCACATTTAGCTGGTTCAGGACGATTCCATGCGGTGAAAAAATCAAGGGCGCCAGCATCCAGATTAAAAAACCGGCCAGGATCAATAAAGCCAGGTATCCCAGCTGACCAATGCCTGATGCAGACAGGAGAAAAGCCATCAAACAGCTAAACGGCAGGAAGGCTGCCAGGATTATCAGAAAACAGGTGATGGTCAACAATATTATTTGAAGGCTGGCCCTCGGCAACTGGCTGAAGGCAGCATTCCAGGTTATTTTTCCAAAAACAGCCGATTGCGCCACCAGGATGAAGAACAATGTACCGGCAGTAATTCCCACAAACGTCAGAAGAAGCCACAATGCCATGGCCAGGGGTGGGGTAGGGATCTGCCAGCCTGGCGCTGAACCTACTGGCGTTGCAGAGGATAGTCTGGAAGCCATCAGGCTCGGGACTCCGACGGGATAAGTCCTTAAACCGAAAAGAAATTAACATCCTTAGTTATAGATTCCAGCTGTTGGAATAGCTCAGGAGTCTCAAAATTCGGAATCGACTGGATCTGCTTGAAAGCCGCAGTCAGAATGAAATCCAGGCGCAAGCGCGGACCTAACCACAGGAATGAATCTAGCATAATTGAGAAAATGACCAGGATCAAGTGACTGCTGGTAGCATCAAAACCAGCCGTCAGAGCTTTCATCAGGCTGGGTCGTGGTATCGAACCTTGCGGTGTGGATAAACCCATAGAACGATTTGATTTTACCATAGCGGATATCCAATTTTTTTTCTCAATATTGATCCTTGACGTCAAGGCTCAATATCGTTAGAATTCTAAAATTAACGACTGCTTATCGGGGGATGCAAAAACCATAAACCGCGAGTCATGTATTGGTGGCTTATGATTGGTAAGAATCCATTCTGGAGGAGGTGTAGTGCCTATCAAGGAAATTTATGCCATAAGCTAGTAATAAATCACTGAAACCAAACACACAAAACCACTCACTTTTAAGGAGGAGAGAATGCGCAAGCATGTGTTGTATGTAATTTCGATCTTGATGATTGCCAGTATGATCCTGGCAGCCTGTGCACCAGCACCGGCAGAAACGGCAGCGCCAGCTCCGACTGAGGCAGCTGCCCCAACCGAAGCGCCTAAGGCAACCGAAGCGCCTAAGGCAACCGAAGCCCCTGCGGCAACCGAAGCGCCTGTGGCAACTGAAGCACCCGTCGCGGCAGAATGCACAGATGCCATCGGCTGTGTGACAATTCCAGCCGGTGATCCGGTTCACATCGCCTATTTGTTGGTAGTTGCTGGACCGAATGAAACCCTGGGCATCGACTCCCGCAATGGTATCGAGATTGCTATTGAAGATGCTGGTGGTGAAATCCTGGGCCATCCAATAAAATTCGATGGTCAAGATGGAGGCTGCAGCGCCGAAGGTGGCCAGGCTGCCGGTACTGCGCTAGCTGCAGATCCGACCGTGATAGGTGTGATCGGCACGTCATGCTCCAGCGAAGCCCGTGTAGCAGTCCCGCTGCTTTCACAGGCCGGTTTCGTGGTGGTATCACCGTCCAACACCGCTCCTGATCTGACCGAAGCTGGCAACGCCAACAACCACCCAGGTTACCTGCGCACCGCCCACAACGACGAAGTCCAGGGCGCTGTGGCAGCCGAATTCGCTTTTAACGAGCTTGGCGTAACCAGGGCAGCCACCATCCATGACGGCAGCATCTACGCGGACAAGCTACAGCAGGTCTTCGCGGAGAACTTTATTGCCCTGGGCGGGACGATCACGGCTCAGGAAGCGGTAGACCCGGCCCAGACGGATATGAGTGCCACGCTGGCCAGCATAGCCGCGGTTCCCCCCGAGTTAATTTACTTGCCGATCTTCCTTCCCGCCGGTGGATTTGTTATCCGCCAGGTCAAGCAGACTCCTGGTTTGGAGAATACTGCGCTGATGGGAGCGGATGGCTTGTTCTCAGCTGATTTGGTTGAAGCCGCGGGCGATGATGTGGAGGGTTTCATGGTCTCCAGCCCGCTCACCAAGGGTGAAGCTTACGACGCTTTTGTTGCGAAGTATAACTCCAAATTTGGCACCGAAGCTCCGATCAGTATCTTCCATGCCCATGCCTATGATGCCTTCAACTTGATCAAGGCTGCCATCGAAGCCTCGGCAGTCGAAGGAGCAGATGGCTCGCTGGTAATCGGACGGCAGGCGCTGCGTGATGCGATTTTTGCCACGGCAAACTTCGCTGGTCTGACAGGCAACCTTACCTGCACGCCAACCGGCGACTGCGCCGATCCCAATATCGCAGTTTACGAGTACCATGCCGGCGAATACCCGCCGACCGTGATCTGGCCTACCGAGTAGTCCCCGGTAAGATCACTGCAAGGAGGGGCGAGGAATTCTCGCCCCTCCTTTATAAATAATCCGATTACGGGAGTGAAAGATGCGTCGAAACTGGCGTCAGCGAATCACTGTTACAGACCTCGTGGTTTGGGGTATTGGGATTGCCATCGGAGCCGTCGTGGTAATCGGTACAATCGCCACTTTACAATCAGGAAAATATGCACCTTCGACCTGGCTCGACCTGGCTATCAAAGGCCTGGCACTGGGAGGTGTGTATGCGTTGATCGCCATGGGCTATACCCTCGTGTATGGCGTCCTGCGGATGATCAACTTCGCCCACAGCGAAGTCTTCATGAGCGGTCCATTTACGGCGGTCTTCCTGGCAAATTACCTGGCTCGCTCAGGTTTCCTCGACCAGCAGCCAGTTCTCAGCATGCTCATGATCCTGCTCCTGTCAATGGCTGTGTCCATGTCAATTGCCCTGCTGTTGGAGAGGGTTGCTTACCGACCCTTGAGAAACGCGCCGAGACTGGTACCGCTGATTACCGCCATCGGCGCTTCGTTTTTTTTGCAGTACACTTTCCGCGGTCTCTATGGATCCGGTTTTCAGGCCTACCCGATCCCTGAAATGCTGCAAGGCAGCATCCAGCTCGGCGCGATCCGGTTGTTCTACACCCAGATCGTAGCAATTCTTGGCGCTGTTTTGATGATGATTATCCTTTACACTATCGTCCAACGCACGAAGATGGGTAAAGCGATGCGGACCATCTCCGAAGATAAGGAGGTGGCTGCGCTGATGGGTATAGATGTCGACCGCACAATTGCGTTTACCTTCGCATTAGGAGGTCTTTCGGCCGGTGCGGCTGGCATTCTTTATTCGCTGCTCTTTCCTGTGGTTAACTTCTTCATGGGATTCTTCCCGGGCCTCAAAGCCTTCACCGCCGCGGTGCTGGGAGGTATCGGTAACGTAGCCGGCGCGTTCCTGGGCGCTATCATTCTTGGCTTACTCGAATCGGTCGGACCCAACCTGTTCCTGGATGGGCTGGGTATTCCCACACCCTCTCAACTAAAAGACGCGATCGCCTTTATTATCCTGGTCTTTATCCTTATTTTCCGTCCGACGGGTCTTCTGGGCGAGCGTGTGGCACAGTCCAAGGCTTAAGGAGGGAATACATGCATACCAAACCCATTTCCCCCTGGAAACAAGCACTTCAATTAGGCCTGCTGGGAGGCGCGATTGCCGTCCTGCTCTCACTGGTTGGGATGGTCGTGCGTCCTTCGGTGAACGCTACATTGTGGACGGATGGTTCACCATGGGGCAGGTGCTTTTCCTGGCTCCCATCCTATTTCTTAGTTATACCTGTGTAAAGCGAATTTCGCCACAGCCTTCCTGGATCCTGCTGCTCTGCGGTCTGCTTTCCGGGCTGGTTGGAAGCGCACTCCTGGCTGCCCTGGTAATAATTGGGCAGGCGGTCAACCTGCGCGCCATGTTCGTAAATGCCTCGCCGGAGCTTTTTGGCCTGCTCACATTCGGTGTGGAAGGTGCCGCAGGGATTCTCATCCTGCTTACTGTCGGGATGGTCATGGGCTTATTCTCTGCTGTCCTCTTCCAGCTGCCCCCACGCCTGCGCAGCGCTGTTACCACCGCGTTGGCGGTGACCATCTTAATCGGCCTGATGCGCGATCTGATTATGACCGTCGTCGCCCAATGGGGGGTAAGAGCCGACAATTTCCCGGAGTGGCTGGCGTGGGCAGCAACTGCCATAGATGCCATCGCGAATTTCTTTAACACCTGGATATTTGCCGCCAGCGGATTAAACCCTCTCAGTGCTGTTGTGATTTTCATCCTGGTAGGCATGCTCAGCTACTTCCGCGTTCCCGGGCAGACAAAAACAGTAAAGCCTGAAATTCCAAAATCGAAACAGCAGCTTAGGCGGGTAATAAAATTCGGTGGAGTGGGAATTCTGTTCTTAATCCTGCCTTTTGTCCTGGGTATTTTCTTCGCCGAGATCCTTGATAATGTTGGTTTATTCATCTTAATGGGCCTGGGCCTCAATATTGTCGTCGGTTTTGCCGGTTTGTTGGACCTGGGCTATGTGGCATTTTATGCCATTGGCGCGTACACCATGGGTGTATTGACCTCACCCGAGCTGGGTTTCTTTAACCTGACCTTCTGGCAGGCCTTGCCTTTCGCCCTTTTGTTTTCCGTCCTGGCTGGAGTCATCCTGGGCCTGCCTGTTCTAAAGATGCGCGGCGATTACCTGGCCATTGTCACCCTGGGTTTCGGTGAGATCGTGCGCCTGCTGGCGCTATCCGATTGGCTGGCTCCCTGGTTGGGCGGCACGCAGGGCATCCAGCTCATCGCGCAGCCAACCATCGGCAATTTTGTTTTCAATACCCAGCAGGAATTGTATTACCTGTTCCTGATCGGGATTGCGATCGTGGCGTTCGTCTCCTGGCGCCTGAAAGATTCGCGCCTGGGGCGGTCCTGGATGGCATTGCGGGAGGATGAAGATGTCGCGGTCGCTATGGGCATCGACCATGTAACGACCAAGCTGATGGCCTTTGCGACCGGCGCCCTCTTCTCCGGACTGGCTGGAACAATCTTTGCCGCCAAACTGCAATCGGTCTACCCGCACAGTATGAACTTCCTGGTTTCGATCAACGTCCTTTCATTGATCATTATTGGCGGTATGGGTTCGATTCCAGGTGTTTTTGTCGGGGCACTGGTGCTGATCGCCGCTCCGGACATTCTAAGAGAGTTCGCCGAGTACCGCTACCTGGCTTTCGGGGCATTAATGGTGGCGATGATGCTTCTCCGCCCGGAGGGGTTGTGGCCGGAAGCACGCCGCAAGCTGGAATTGCATGAAGCAGAAATCCCACCAGATATTATTGAGGAAGAAAGCGTGCCAGGATTGGAGCCGGACGCAGCGTCGTAGGAGCCTGGGAGGATAGGATGTCTACACTTACGATTAAGAAAGTCACCAAGCGTTTCGGCGGATTGGAAGCCCTGCGGTCAGTGGATTTCGAGCTAAAAGAGCAATCCATCCAGAGCATCATCGGGCCGAACGGCGCTGGAAAAACCACCCTTTTCAACTGCATCACTGGATTTTACTATGCTGAAGAGGGAGAAATCTGGCTGGAGGATAAACTGATCAGCGGCTTATCTCCGGACCGAGTCACCCGCCTGGGAATTGCCCGCACCTACCAGAGCATCCGCCTGTTCAAAAACATGACCACCGTGGAGAACATTCAGGTGGGTATGCATCCTCACCTGAAAGCTGGACTGCTCGGTGGAGTATTCAGACCCAGGAGCGTTGTCAAAGAGGAAAAGAACTCACTGGACGAAGCCGTTCGACTGTTAAGGTTCGTCGGATTGGCAGGTAAGGGAGATCTCTTCGCAAAAAATCTACCATACGGCGATCAGCGCCGGTTGGAAATCGCCCGGGCTTTAGCCAGCAAACCGAAATTATTGCTGCTGGATGAACCCACCGCAGGGATGAATCCAGCCGAGACGCAGGCTACGACGAACCTGATCCGCCGCCTTCGAGATGAGCTGGGCATCACCATCCTGTTGATCGAGCACCAGATGCGGGTGGTAATGGGAATTTCAGAATTGATCACCGTGCTCGACTACGGCGCAAAAATCGCAGAAGGATTGCCGGCTGAAATCCAGCGCAATCCGTTTGTAATTGAAGCTTACCTCGGTAAAGAAAGCGCCCGAGAATACACAAACCAACCACTGACCGACCAGGAAGCCCCTGCTACCCCGGCCTCGTAAGGGAGCAAATCATCATGGCGCTATTAGAACTTGAAAATATACATACATACTACGGCGTTATTCATGCCTTGAAGGGGATATCCATCACCGTCGATAAAGCTGAAATCGTCACGTTAATTGGCGGAAATGGTGCAGGCAAATCCACCACGCTGAAGTCCATCAGCGGCATTACTCGCCCGCGTCAAGGCCATGTTCGCCTGGAGAATGAAGACCTGGCGGGTTATAAGGCTCACGAGATTGTATCCAAAGGCGTGGTACAGGTGCCGGAAGGAAGGCGCATCCTGGCGCGCATGACTGTTAAAGAAAACCTGGAGATGGGCGCTTACACTGTAAAAGACAAGAAGATGGTCGCCCAAAATATTGATAAGGTATACGCCATGTTCCCGCGCTTGAAAGAACGTCGCTCCCAGGCGGGAGGAACTTTGAGCGGCGGAGAACAGCAAATGCTGGCAACAGGTCGGGCTCTCATGTCTGACCCTCGAGTGCTTCTCATGGACGAGCCTTCAATGGGATTGGCACCCGTCCTGGTAGATGCCATCTTCGAAAAAATCGTGGAGCTGAACGAAGCAGGTGTGACAGTCTTGCTGGTAGAACAAAATGCTCGTATGGCCCTCCAGATAGCTCACCGGGGCTATGTGATTCAGACGGGTGAAATCGTGCTCAGTGGCTCAGCGGAAATGCTGCGCAACGACGAGACGGTGCAGAAAGCCTACCTGGGCATCGAATAGCTGGATGGATAATTCACCTTTACCTGGAAGAGTGCGCTGAATTCTGGTTTCCTGGTAATTTCTAACCTGTCTTACCAAGGGCGCAGTATTGGTGGTTTCCACTGCTGCGCTCTTTAATTAAAGCGAAAATTAAAGAAGGCATCCGGTTGAAATAACTGGAGAGAAGTAAAAAAAATGGAAATTCCAAATACTGCAGACATAGTAATTATCGGCGGCGGTGTGATGGGTGCCAGCACAGCTTACCATCTCGCTGCACGGGGACAAAAGAACATCGTGCTGCTGGAAAAAGAGCAGTTTTTTGGACAGGGTGCAACCGGTCGCTGTGCAGGAGGTGTACGCTATCAATTTGGCACCGAGGTGAATGTCCGTCTCTCGCTGGAGAGCCTGCCGATGTTTGAGCGATTCGAAGAAGAAATCGGACAGCAAATTGATTTTAGAAAGTGCGGTTACCTGTTCCTGCTTACCATGGAAGAAGATTTGCGGGTTTTCAGGAATACCCTGGCGATGCAGCAGCGTTTAGGCGTGCAGACGGAATGGTTGAGCGGCGATGAAATCCGCCAGCGACTTCCTATGATGGAACTGAATGACGTATTGGGCGGCACCTTCAATGCCAGCGATGGATTGGTCGACCCCAACAGCGTGGTGATGGGTTATATCTCTGCCGGTCAGAAGTTAGGTGTGCAGGCCTTTTCCGATGTGGAGGCCACAGCAATCAGCGTTAAGCACGACCGGGTCGCCGGGTTGATGACCAATGCAGGTCCTATATCTACCCCGTTGATTGTCAATGCAGCCGGACCCTGGGCAGGTATCACCGGACTGATGGCTGGCGTTGAAATTCCCATAACACCCATCCGGCGGCAGATGCTTACAACCGACGCCCTGCCTGAAATTCCCGAAGACTTCCCATTCGTTATCGATTTTGGACAGTCACTCTATTTCCACCGCGAAGGCCCGGGGATCCTCACCGGGATGTCGAATCCAGGACAGGTACCAGGATTTGACCAGAACATAGACCAGGATTGGGAGCTGGTCCACCTGGAGGCAGCAGCCTCCCGCCTGCCAGCTCTGCAAAACGCGCGCCTCGTTTCGCATTGGGCTGGCCTGTACGAGGTCACCCCGGATGCGCATCCCATCTTTGGCGCAACACCGGTGGAAGGCTTCCTGGTCTGCGCGGGATTTTCAGGACATGGGTTTATGCATGGTCCAATCACCGGTAAACTGATATCCGAGATTATATTAGACGGTAAAGCAGTCTCTGTCGATGTCTCAATCCTGGATTTTAATCGTTTTCAAGAAGGACGCTTAATTCGCGAGTACAATGTTGTATAAGTAGCAGCCTTTCTTGGACCACGATGCGCTAATCCGACAATGCCAGTTGCAGAAATTATCACCATTGGGACTGAAATCTTGCTTGGCGAAATCATTGACACAAACGCCCAGTTCATCGCACGCAAGCTGCGGGATGCGGGGATCGATCTCTTCCGCAAGACCACGGTGGGCGATAATCCCGGCCGCATCGCCGATGCCATTCGCCAGGCTCTGCAGCGTTGTGATATCGTAATCACCACCGGTGGATTGGGACCTACGGTGGATGACCCGACCAGAGTAGCAGTCGCCGAAGCGATGAACCTGGAACTTGAATACCGACCTGAATTATGGGATCAGATTCAATCTCGCTTTAAACGGTTCGGCCGGCTTCCTACAGAAAACAATATGCGCCAGGCCTATGTACCCGCCGGAGCGACCGCCATCACAAATCCGGTCGGGACAGCTCCCGCATTCATCGTTAATTCGGGTGACTGTTCGGTGATTTCGCTTCCAGGTGTACCGCGTGAAATGGAGTACCTGCTGGAACGGGAAGTGCTTCCGTACCTCGAAATGCGCTTCAAGAACAGCGGGGTGATTAAGGCGCGCACCCTTCACACTGTCGGAATTGGTGAATCCCGGATTGATGACCTGATCGGTGACCTGGAAAAATTAAAGTAATCCTACGGTCGGATTAGCCGCGCACACCGGGCAGGTTGATGTGCGCATCACCGCCAAGGCAGCCACTATAACCGAGGCAGACCTGCTAATTTCTGATATTGAAGGAGAAATCCGCAAGCGGCTGGGAGATTGGATCTACGGCGTCGACCAGGACTTATTGATAGAAATCGCCCTGGATGCCCTGCGGCGTAAAGGCTGGTCATTGGCAGTCATCGAAGCGGGCAGTGATGGGGAGCTGATCAGGCTGCTTTCTTCCACGAATGAATCAATTTCCCCAGGCGTTTCACCGCTTTTTCAAGGGGGTGAAATTCTCCAGGATCTCCCTGAAGGGAACGAATTCCTCCAGATAATCCGAGACTACCGGATAAACCGCCAGGTCGAAGTTTGCCTGGGAGTCAGCATTCAACCGGAAAGTGAGAGGCAGGTAATCCATCTTGTCCTGACAACTCCAGAGAGCGAAGTAACCTTAACCCGCCCTTATGGCGGACCAGCAAGCTATGCGCCGCGCTGGGCCATTCATCACAGCTTGGATTTGCTGAGAAGGTTGTAGTTCAAAATGAAAAGAATTGTCGATACAATTTTACACAATGCTTCAGTCCTTACCATGGATGCCAGCTACCAGGTATACGAACCTGGGGCTGTGGCTGTCCTGGCGGGGGAAATCCAGGCTATCGGAAATAACGATGTGATTCTGGAGGGTTACTCCGCCGGTGAAATCATCGATTGTGAGGGCAAAGTATTGATGCCCGGCCTGGTGAATGCCCACACGCATGTCCCGATGACCTTGCTGCGCGGCCTGGCGGATGACCTGCGCCTGGACGTCTGGCTCATGGGATATATGATGCCGGTAGAACGTGAATTTGTCTCACCCGATTTTGTGCGACTCGGGACACAAATCGCGTGCCTCGAGCTGATCCAGTCTGGAGTGACCTGTTTTGCGGATATGTATTACTTCGAAGACCATATTGCCCAGGCTACCGCAGAAATCGGATTGCGGGCGGTATGCGCACAGACCGTCTACAAATTTCCATCACCTGACGCTCGATTCTACGAGGAATCGCTGGCTTCCACACGCGAATTCATTCAGAAATGGAATGGTCATCCTCTGATCGTTCCTGCAGTTGGACCGCATGCACCATATACCTGCACACCAGAAATCCTGCAGGCGTCCGCGGCGCTGGCAGTCGAATTCGATGTGCCTTTGCATATACATCTGGCAGAAACCGCCCTCGAAGCAGAAAATTCACGCTCTGAATTTGGGATGCCGGTCATACCATACGTCAAGAAACAGAACATCTTCGATGCCAAGGTAATTGCTGCTCACTGCGTGTATGTGGATGAAGGTGAAATCCATACCTTGCTCCACCACAAAGCAGGTGTGGCGCATAATCCATCTTCAAATTTGAAATTAGCGAATGGCTTCGCACCCGTGACCCGCATGCTTGAGCTCGGCCTGAATGTGGGGATCGGAACCGATGGTCCCGCCTCGAACAACGACCTGGATATGTTCGAGGAGATGCGCCTGTCGGCATTCCTGGCGAAAAGCGTAACCGGAGACCCAACTGCACTGCCTGCTCAATCCGCCCTGGCGATGGCGACCAGCATGGGTGCCCGGGCTTTGCACCTCGGCGCAGTGACAGGTTCGCTCGAAAAAGGCAAGCGCGCAGATCTGATACTGGTTGACATCAACAACCTGCACAATTCCCCGCGCTATAGACGCGACTCCCAGGGTGTTTATGCACAGCTTGTTTATGCCACTAAGTCCAATGATGTCAGTGATGTAATGGTGGATGGTAAATGGCTGATGCGCGCGCGGCAGTTTTTAACCTTAAATCCAAAGGACTTGATAGAGCAAGCCAATGAGTACGCCAGGCGCATCGATATCTTCCTGATCCAGCGTGAAAAATCAGTGCTCTCGAAGCTGATTGCGATCGGTGGGGCATCTGAAGAAGAGAGTTTCGAAGTCCAGACGAAAGTTTGCGTTACTGAACTCGAATCCATACTGGAAGCTTTAAAAAAGCCGGAGATTGAAGTCTTGAGATACCGGCATTTTCACGAATATGATACATATTTCCTATTCGAAGGAGACCAGCAGGGGACTCTCCGTCACCGTGAAGACGAATTCATTGAGCCAAATAACGAAATCAGCCGGGTGCGGTACAGGTTAACTCTGATTGGCCCTGCTCGTGAGCGTCAATTCCCGAGCGATGTGCTGCTCTCGCGCAGCCGCTACCTGGCACCGGCAGTTCACAGTCTGCGTTTTTATCGTGAATATTTCAAGCCTTCCAGTGAAATCTATATTGAGAAAGACCGTCGCCGCTGGCGAGTTCTTTTCCAGGGCACGGAATTCTTCATCAATATCGACCGGGTCAACACACCGGATATTGGTTCGTTTCTGGAGGTCAAAAGCCGCACCTGGAGCCTGCGCGATGCCGAACATAAAGCCAGCATAACCAACAATCTCATCGAGTTTTTGGGGGCATCTACCGAGAATAAAGTAACCTCCGACTACCTGGAAATGGTCAGTTAGTTCAGGTCCCAGATGGATGAAATGGAATTCGCCAAAGCACTCGCATGCCAGGCGGGTGATTTATTGCTCGAGCATTACCAGGTATTTGGGATTAAGCAGAATTGAAAGCAGACCGTTCGGTTGTCACAGAAGCGGATCTGGCAGCCGACCGGCTAATTATTCAAACAATCCAGGAGTCTTTTCCAGATGATACGATTTTGAGCGAGGAATTGCATCCTGGTGCGTTAGGTGGTGCTGAGCTACACCAGCGTGCTGTATGGATTGTCGATCCATTAGATGGGACGACCAATTTCAGCCTGGGATTGCACATCTGGGGAACCCTGATAACCAGGTTGGTAGATGGCTATCCTGAACTAACTGCGATGTATTTTCCGGCGCTGGGTGAGTTGTATTCCTCCCGCCGCAACCAGGGAGCCTGGATGAACGGCACCCAGCTGCATGTACAATCACCAAAATCTAGACATCCCCTGCCTTTCTTTGCATGTTGTTCGCGCACCTTCCGCCAATATAGTGTGAGTGTGCCTTATAAAACTCGCATCTTAGGCTCGTCAGCCTATACATTCAACCTGGTCGCCAGGGGAATGGCCATTGTGGGATTCGAAGCCACTCCAAAAATCTGGGACATCGCAGGTTCGTGGCTCCTGGTTGAAGAAGCCGGAGGATGCATTGAGAACTCTCGAAGCGGGCAACCCCTTCCCTATCCAACCAGCTGTCGACTATGCAAAGACCAATTTTCCAACGTTAGCAACTGCCACGCCCCAGCTTGCATCGAAAACCAGGCTGCAGATCATACCGAAAGAACAGTAGACGCGCATCGAACAGGTGAAGTCGTGAGCTCCCGAGACACAACGGAACACCCAGGAATTGGAGAGGGGAAAAACCAGACTATACAATTGAAATCCGGCTCAATTCTTGAAGGGAGGTACCTGATCCAGGGAGTGTTGGGACATGGTGGGATGGGCGCAGTTTATCGTGCCCGCGATATGCATTTCCCAAACGTGACCAAGCTCGTAGCAGTGAAGGAGATGGTCAACCAGGCCCACGATCCCGTGCTGAAGAATACCATTGTCAGAAATTTCGAAAGGGAAGCCAATTTGCTGGCTTCCCTGGATCACCGGGCAATTCCCCGCATTTACGATTACTTCAGCTTGCAGGAACGCTCGTATCTGGTGCTGGAATATATTCAAGGGAGTGATCTCGATTCCCTGATAAGCCAATTTATCGGTTTCTTCCCTGAAGAACGCGTGATTCAATGGGCTGTTGAGTTATGTGATGTTTTGAGTTACCTGCACAATCATAAGCCTGAACCAATCATTTTTCGGGATATTAAACCTTCGAATATAATGATCAATCCCCAGGATCACGCCATCCTGATTGATTTTGGGATCGCCAAGCACTTCCAGCATGGCCAAAAAGGTACCATGGTTGGAACCGAAGGGTACTCACCGCCAGAACAATACCGCGGTGAAGCCACACCTATCGCAGACATCTATGCGCTGGGAGCAACGATGCACCAGCTGCTCACGAAACGGGATCCACGGCTCGAGCCGCCATTTTCATTCGGTGAGCGTCCTATCCGTGCGATCAATCCAGGCGTTTCGAGCACATTGGAGGGAGTGATAAATCGGGCGCTGGATTACAATCCGGAGATGCGTTTCAGAAGCGCCGAGGACATGCGATTCGCACTCGTCGAAGCAGCCCGATCAACCGGCATCCTCAGCAATTTTGCCACATCCTTCGAGACTCGCTCTCAACCTGAGGATGGAATTCAGGCTCTCTGGCAGTTCCAATGCGAGGACGAGGTGCGCGGCAGCCCCTATTATCACGATGGATTTGTGTATTTTGGAAGCTATGATAATTATCTGTATGCGCTCAACGCCAAAAGCGGCGACCTCCATTGGAAGTATAAAACAGATGGTGGAATAGTCAGCCGCCCGATCGCATATGAAGATAACCTGATCTTTGGTTCAGAAGATCACCGCCTGCACGCCATTCTCCTACGAAATGGGAAGGTGAATTGGACCTACTATGCACAGGGTCCGATCCGGTCGTCCCCGCATGTAGCTGAAGGGTATATATTCATCGGGGCGGACGATGGTTTCTTACATGTCGTCAATGCTTCAACCGGAAGGCTGGCCTGGAAGGCTGACTGTGGATCAAAAATACGCTCCACACCCACATCTGGTGATGGCCTTGTTTATGCAGGAACAGAATCGGGCGATTTCTTGTGTCTCAATTTCACCGGCGCGGTAAAATGGAAGTACAGAGCCAAGCGAGCAGTCACCTCATCGCCAGCCATCTCCCAGGATGTGGTCTACTTCGGCTCTTTTGACGCTACCTTATATGCATTAAACTCAATAAACGGCTGGGTCAATTGGAAGCTGTGGCTTAATAAACCCATCCTGTCATCTCCTGCCATCCGGGATAATCTGCTGTACATCGGTTCATCAGACGGGATGATTTATTGCCTCGATATCAATTCGAATAAGGAAGTCTGGCATTTCGCTACCCAAAACCAGGTAACGAGTTCTCCACTCGTCTCCAAAGACGGCTTGTATTGCGGATCCGTTGATGGAAATCTTTACAGCCTGGATAATCGCACTGGTCGACTGCGCTGGAAGTTTAAGACGAATGGGCCAATTACTGGAGCCGCGGCTGCATCGGATGATATGATTTTCATCGGATCAACGGATCATTTCGTTTACGCGATCCTGGCGTAGATCAATTATCGGGTCAAGCATACAAAAGATGGCTCACCAGTGAAAATATCGAAGCGGACAATGCATGCGCGGAAAGGAGGCTGTGGTGGCGCACACATTAATTTTACACGTGGACAATTCTGAGCCAATTGTGGGTGAAAGCGATGAGCTGCCTTCAGCTGGAGATACGCTCGTCCAGATACGGAATCCGCGTCGCCAGGACGGCAGGGATTTGCATTACCTGGCAGAAAATTCAGTCATGTTGTTCTGGCCTGTTCACAAGCTGAATTTCATCGAAGTGGTTGCGTCCTCTGCGGATGAAGAGATCATCGGATTCGTCAGGGAGTAGGAGATAAAGCATGTCAAGTGAACGATTCAGGGATCGGAGAATACTGGTAGTGGATGATGAAGAACGCATGGTGCGATTCATCCGGCTAAACCTGGAATACGATCAATTTCAGGGTCGTCGAAGCGTTCAATGGGACGCAGGCTATCAGTAAAGTCCGCGCCAACCTGCCTGACTTAATACTCCTGGACATCATGATGCCTGACATCGACGGCTTTGAAGTACTGAGGACGATCCGGAAGGCAAGCAGTGTGCCGGTCATCATGCTGACCGCCAAGGGAGAAGAAGATGACCGGGTCAGGGGCCTGGAGTTGGGGGCGGATGACTATATTACCAAGCCATTCAGCCCGCGCGAGCTGGTCAGCCGGGTGAGAGCCGTCCTGCGCCGGACAGAAACCGCGGCAGTCTCGACTCACGGGATAATTGAAGTCGATGATCGTTTAAACCTGGATTTCGACCGCCGTGAAATATGGGTGGATGGAGAGCTGGTTCAGCTTCGCCCGACCGAATACCGCCTGCTGTACCACCTCGTTCAGAACGCTGGATGGGTGATATCTCATGATCAACTGTTGGCAAAGGTCTGGGGATACGAATACCGGGATGAGCCACATTATGTGCGGCTGTATATAAATTATCTGCGTAAAAAGCTGGAGGAAGATCCGGCAAATCCTAAATATATCCTCACCGAGCGTGGAGTTGGATACCGGTTTGTGGACTTCCGCCGGCAGAAAACTGCTCCGGAGGAATGAAGCGCACGACCTTGCTGTATCATGCACCATCGACTATACTCTGACAAAAGAGAGAAAAATGGTAGCAAAACAACGCATATTGTTAGTGGACGATCATGAAGTCGTGCGCGTGGGCTTAAAGCGCTTCTGGAACGTCATCCCAACTTCGAAGTCGTCGCCGAAGCCAGCACCGCGCACGAAGCAATCGAAAGAGTGGAGGCTTTTTCTCCAGATGTGGTAGTGATGGATATCCGCCTTCCAGGAGGGTCTGGGATAGAAGTTTGTGAAGAGATTGTTGAAAGATATCCGGCTTCGAAAGTGATCATGCTGACATCCTACGCCGAGGATGAAATGCTCTTCTCCGCCATAAGAGCAGGAGCCGCAGGCTATGTATTAAAGCAAATCGGTGTAGAAGACCTGGTGCGTGCCATTGAAGCAGTTGGACGCGGCGAAGCCCTCCTGGATCCCGCCGTGACACAGCGCATCTTCCAGGAAGTCCGCAAGGCAGCCAAGGAGGAGGAAGCTTCGGCCTTCTCGGCTTTAACCCAGCAGGAAAAGCATGTCTTATTGTTGGTTTCTGAAGGAAAAACGAACCGCGAGATCGCCAAAGCCTTGTTTCTGGGAGAAGGCACTGTCCGCAACTACGTAAGCAGTATTTTATCCAAGTTAGGAGTCAGCAACCGTGCGGAAGCAGCAGCTTACGCGGTAGAGCACAACCTGAGAGACTACCTCTAGGTTCTCAGCGCAATTTGCAGAAAAAATACCACCGGGGGGATTATGCCGTCCCAATCGCCTCAGCGTGGCAAATGGGACACGGACACAGGGCCCGTAAATACTTCCAGTTGTAAATTCCATAATGGTGCCCATCTTCCCACTCGATGGTCATGGCATAAGCACCCACAGCCTCTACATTGCGAATGCGGGTTTGCGGTGAATCTTCCATCTCAACTGCGAACCAGGCTGGATCAGGTTGGCCACCCATATTTGCATGTCCTCCCCTGCACTCTGCACAGGGACAGGCCCTCCTCAAAAATGTAAATGGATACAGGCTGGTATGACCATCTGACCATTGTATCGATAACAGTGCGGTATCGCGGTTGGCTGTAATGCCAGTCGGTCGAATTTCATTCATATAGTCTCCAACAAAGCTCAAGGTCCCTGAACCACCACCAGGAAATTTGCTACAGCCCAACCATAGCGGGATTCGTCGAACGGTCCAACCAGGTACCACCATGTATACCCATCGGCTTCACGCGGTCCTTCATGCACCCGGAATACCTCTGCTTCACTACCCAGCATAAGTATTTGACCATCGAGGCTGGGCTCGATGCGCAAGCGCAGGCCGTCGCCTCCTGTGCCGGTGACCTGAACGTGTGCCCCCACGGCGATGGTGCCCGGAGGTGGGGATGGCGGAACTTGGGAGGTCTCGGCCTGTTCAGTTTGAGGGGTAACGATGCTTGATGCCTGCGTAGCCGTTGCTGCGTAGATCACTTCCAGTATGGCGGTGGATTGAGCTGCCGTTTTTTGTTGAGATGTCACCATGAGAACGCCTGTCGCTATACACAGGAACAGGATTCCCAACGCGATGCTTCCGATGACCACATAGATATTGAACCATTCCGGAAGATACACTCGGTTCTTCATTTTCGATCCCGCCAGGAAGGATTCAGACGGGTAACAAGAAGAAAGCCAAACCCAGAATCAGGTAGACGGCCAATAATTCCATGCCTTCCAACCAGTTCGATTCACCATCGGATGAAACCAGCGCGGCAATCAAAACACCCGTGATCAACGCCAACAATTCGAATTCGTTGAAAATCAGCTGGAGGGGATTACCCATGATCAGGCTAATGAAAACCAGCACCGGGGCGACGAATAAGGCAATTTGCAGGCTGGAGGCAATGGCGATTTCAACACTCAGGTCCATCTGGTTCTGACCGGCTACTTTGACCGCCACCAGGTGTTCGGCCACATTGCCGACAATCGGTATCAGGATAATACCCAGGAAGAATTCAGATACCCCGAGTTCATGCACAACAGGCTCAACCGCTCCAACCAGCAGCTCACTCAAGTATGCCACTCCAACCGTAGAAAGAGCTAAAACTATCAGCGCCGTCCGTAGAGTCCAGGTCGGGTGATGCGATACCATTTTCTGTCCAGCATCTGGCTTACTCTGTTCAATGTGGCTATCTTTAGAGGTTTGAACAGCCAATGGTCCGTGAACAATTTTAAAGCTGTAGAAAATACCCAACGCGTAGAGAGTGATCATGGTAAACGCTACCCCCAGGCTGAGCGCTTCAACCTTCAAGCTGCTTTCAGGACCGATTGAGCTGCTGAAAAGGGAAGGGATCACCAGCGCGACCACAGCCAGAACCAGCAGAATGGCATTATTCCCTGCCTGCTTACGGTCGAAATACTGTGTTCCATGGCGAAATCCGCCCACAACCATCGCCATCCCCATGACTAATAATACATTCCCGAGAATCGAGCCGGTGATCGAGGCTTTAACCAATTCCAATAATCCTTCACGGATCGCGACGATGGTGATTATCAGCTCCGCTGCGTTTCCCAGGGTGGCATTCAGCAGGCCGCCGACGCGTGGTCCCGTGTGCGCCGCCAGGACCTCTGTGGCTTCGCCGATATAACCTGCTACCGGGATGATCCCAATCGCTGTGAAAAGAAAGACCCACAATTCATCCCAATGCAAGAAATTTCCCAGGATCGCAAGGGGAATGGCGATCAGCAGTATTACAACAGGCTTATTCTTAATCACGGTTAAGGCTGTTCGTATCATATTGATGACTCCAGAAGCGAACAGAATAGTTATTCAAGAACGCGGACCCGATTTATGATCCGCAGCACAGGCATGATTTTACCCGATTTTCCACCCGCCAAGAATTGCAGGCGATTTGGTGCTATCCGGCTTGGTATAATCAACCGGAGAGAAAACATTTTACAGCTAAAGGTATATGACCAGAAGTTCTGACCAAATGGATTACCTGGGGAATCCATGACTGAACAGCCCATCTTACTGAATAATCGCTACCAGCTGGAAGCCCGCCAGGGGAGCGGTGGTATGGCGATGGTTTACCGCGCCCGCGACCTGATGCTTGAGCGCACAGTAGCGATCAAAATTCTGCGCAAGAGTTATACCAATGATCCGGCTTTCCGTGAGAACTTCCGCCTGGAAGCCAAAGCTGCTGCCAATCTTTCCCATCCCAATATAGCCACGGTTCATGATTTCGGCCTGGATTCCAACCAGCTTTTCATTGTGATGGAGTACATTCCGGGCACAGACCTGAAAAAGTTGCTGAAACAGCGCAAGCGTTTGCCTGCCGATGAGGCAATCGAGATAATGACCCAGGCCTGCGCCGGGATTGGATATGCGCACCGCGCCGGTTTGGTGCATTGTGACCTCAAACCTCAAAATATCCTCATCACACCTGACAATCGGGTGAAAGTTGTCGATTTCGGCATCGCCAGAGCTCTTTCGACTATCAAGGAACAAGAACAGGTGGATGTTGTTTGGGGTTCACCCCTGTATTTTTCCCCGGAGCAGGCGGCAGGCAGTGCCCCATCGCCAGCATCAGATGTTTACTCGCTTGGGATTGTTTTCTTCGAAATGTTGACAGGCCAGCTCCCGTTCAATGCCGAGACTTCCGAAGAACTGGCGCGCCTTCACCAGGAGACACTGCCTCCATCCCCGCGCAAAATAAACCCCGAAATTTCTCCTGCCATAGAAAAAATCATTCTAAAGGTATTGGCGAAAGAACCAACCGCGCGCTACCAGACAGCCGACCAATTCGGACGCGTTCTCGCTGCCATAAACGCTCATCCCGTCGAGAATCCCGTACCGGTGACTTCACCCGCAACAGGCCGGCCTCAATTCATTGATCCGCCGCCTCTGCCGGCTCAACCCTTCATCAGCCGCCCGGCACCCGAAAGGGACCTGCGCCCTCAACACTCTTCAATCACAATGCCCAGACTCTCGGCCGGTCATTCCTATGGAAGAGCGCACACCATTCGATTATCTGTCCTGGATTTTTTGCTGCTGGCAGTAATGGCGGCAGGAGGATTAATCCCGTTTTGGCTGTGGGTGATTTACCGCTTGAATCCACCTTTATGATCTGTTTGGCCGGCTGTCGCTGATAACGATATTTGTGATGGAGGGAAATAAAAAATCACGGCTTTCGCCGTGATTACAAGTGCAAGAGAATTACAAAATTACCTGAGCTTATTGTGTTTTTACCAGGGTGCGGATGCATTTCGCGCACAGCACTTTTCGAACTTTGCGGTTGCCTTCCAGAACCGAAACGGTCTGCAGGTTCGGACGGAAAGTTCTCTGGGTAGCCTTATTGGACCACGGACGATTACGACCGAAGGTTGTCTTTTTTCCGCAATGTGCACATGTTGCCATCTTACATTTCCCTTTCGTTTACCATACTCACCATGCCCGAGATGTCTTCGTGATCTTCTATCTGCACTCGAACCACACAATCGATGGTATGAGAGTTGGTGGGTGACTGCCCGGACTATAGCCGGACAATATTACCATACTCCGGTTAAACTAATCAAGCGGAATTTGAAGGATATAATGTATAATCAGCCAGCTTTGAGGTAAAAATGAGCGATGAAAATCTCCAAAATGAAAATATTCCTTTAGGAAGCATTAAAGTCTCTCCGAACGCGATCTCTAATATCGCCTATCATGCGACACTGGAATCATATGGTGTGGTCGGATTCACCTCCAAGAACCTGATGAACGGCCTGGCGCAGGCGATTGTTAAAGACCCAACCTACGGAGTTGATGTGCATTACGATGGGAAAGACATAGATATTGACCTGTATATCATCATCGAATACGGCACGCGCATTAAATCAGTCGCCCACAGCGTCAGCAACACCGTGCGCTACCATGTTGAGAAATCATTGGGGATCCCGATCAACGAAGTGAACATCCATGTTCGCGGGCTGAGAATCAGCAACCTCGATTAGCGATCGAAAACAGAGAAATCTCAACCCTGGAGCTCACTTAATGTCTGATTCAATGCCAGCACCCATTTCCGAAATTAATCCAATCAAGTCAATTAATGGGCGTATGCTCCAAAAGCTAATAAAAGCAGGATTGACATGGCTGCGGACCAACCAGCAAATTGTCAACACCCTCAATGTATTTCCTGTACCCGACGGAGATACGGGCACCAACATGGTGCTCACTATGCAGGCGGCATACGACGAAATCAAGGATTCAAAAGAGACCAATTTCGGGAAAATGGCTCATCTCGTTGCGCATGGAGCCTTAATGGGCGCCAGGGGAAACTCAGGTGTCATCCTTTCTCAGCTTTGGCGCGGTTTTGCCAGGGCATTGGACAATTTACCGGTTCTGGAAAACAAAGACTTTGCCAGGGCGCTTGCTGAAGCACGCGATACAGCTTATAAAGGAGTGGTCCGTCCCGTCGAAGGCACGATTTTAACTGTCGCCAAGGATATCGCCGCTGAAGCAGAGCTGATATCTCCAGTCACTGAAGATTTTATTGATCTGCTTGAGCGAGTCGTCCAGGCTGCTGACAGGTCCGTGCAAAACACCCCTGCCCTGCTGCCCGTATTAAAAGAAGCTGGTGTTGTCGATTCAGGAGGCAAGGGCTTGTATTTCATCCTGGACGGGATGCTGAGATATATCAAGGGACAGGCTCTCGACATATCGATCGGAACCGTCCAGCCTCTCTCAGAGATGGTGTTTCTGAATACGTTGGAAACGGTTGAACCAGGTCAGGATTATGAAGTTATAGTCGATTTTCGGCCTCACAATTCGCTCGACCTGCCTGTCTTCTACGGCACGTTGGAACAAATGGGCACATCCATTCAGGTCGGAGAAGGCGATGGTATTTACCGCCTTCATATACACGTACCTACACCGAACCTTTACTCTCCAATCGATTACACACGCTCGATTGGCACTGTGACCAAGGTGGCTATCGAAAACCTGGTCGATCAGATGGAAAACAAAAATCAGGCATGTGATGAAACACCGCCCATCGTGTCGCCAATCGAGCCTGGCCAGATTGCTGTCGTCGCAGTCTGCCCTGGAGCTGGAATTGCGCGGGTGTTCGCCAGCCTGGGGGTTTCAGCAGTAGTCGACGGGGGTCAATCGATGAATCCCAGCACCCAGATGATCACCCGGGCTTTCGAAAATCTACCGACCGACAAGATTATCATCCTGCCCAATAACAAGAATATCATTTTGGCCGCAAATGCAGCCCGAGAAGTAAGTGTAAAAGATGTGGCAGTCGTTCCAAGTAAATCGGTCCCACAGGGCCTGGCTGCAATGATGCGCTTGATTCCCGATGGGGATTTTAAAGGCGTAGTCCAGGAGATGGAACTTGCGCTGGACGAAGTCCAGACAGGAGAAATTACCTTTGCAACTCGCAAAGTTGAAATCGACGGAGTACAGGTTGAAGAAGGGCAGATTATCGCTTTATTGAATGGGAAATTGATCTGTTCATGTCCGAATGTGGAAGAAGCGTTACTGAGCCTGCTGTCTAAAGCTCATGCAGAGCAGTATGAATTGATCACATTATTCTACGGTGCGGATATCCTCAAAACTGAAGCTGCGAGCATCGCCGAAAATATCCAGGCCCACTTTTAAGGATCAGGTAGTCGAAGTTCAGGAAGGGTGCCAGCCTCATTATCATTTCATCGTCGCCATTGAATAATATAAATCACGACAATCCCCTGGTCAGGAATAAGCATGATGAAAATCTCACTGGTTACTGACAGCACCTGTGACCTCCCTGATGACCTGGTGAAAAAACATGATATTCATGTCGTACCCAACCTGATCATCATCCATGGGCAGGAATACCAGGACGGGAAAGGAATTTCGCGCCAGGAGTTTTACGAGCGACTGCCTGGGATGGTTTCACCACCCACTACAGCCACCGCCTCCTCAGGGACTTATCAGCAGCTTTACGAAGATCTCTTGCGGCTCGGATCAACAAAAATCATTTCGATCCACGCCGCAAGCGCATTGAGTGGGATTTTCAACGCTGCCCAAACAGCCGCACAAGCTTTCAACCAGCATGTTTTTGTGATCGATTCAGGTCAGATCAGCCTGGGCCTGGGATTTCAAGTCCTGGAGGCAGCTGAAGCCATCGAGCAAGGCGCAAACTTCGAAAAGGTGATTGAATATCTTGGAAAAATACCGGAGCGCATCCGGGTAATGGCCATGCTGGATACCCTGGAATATGTCCGCCGGAGTGGACGGGTCTCCTGGATGAGCGCTCACCTGGGTAACCTGATGCGGATTAAACTCTTCCTGGAAGTAAAAGCTGGAGAGGTACTGCGCTCAGGTGAGGCGCGCACCCGCCGGAAGGGAATTGAGCGGCTCAAACAGCACCTGGTCCAGCTTGGCCCTTTGCAGCGCCTGGCGATCTTGCACACCAATGCGCTGTATGAAGCGCAGCAGATTTTGGCAGATATCGACCAAAAATTGCCGTCCTCCCCGCTGGTTGTCAATGTAACCACGGTGATCGGTGCTCACGTTGGACCGAATGGCCTGGGGTTTGCAGCCGTTCTAGCCTGAGACTGGTAAAATAGTCTGGCATGAATTAATCACTCGAAAAAATCCAAAAAATTTTTAAGCTTGAAATCGAGAGGAATTGTGACAACCGGGCGGTGTTAGGCGGGTTGGAACGCATGTTAGATTTTTGGGAACCCGAAGCCCGGGTTGATGGTATCCCAGAAGAATTGATCCAGGTTATAGTTGCCAGAATTCGGGATTATCGTCGTCTCTCACCCAGCTCGAGATATGAATTGCTCGCTGGTTTATGGCAGAGAATACAGAAGAGCTATCCTCATCTCCCACATCTGCCAGAGTCACACATCCCACTCTCTCCAGAAGCTCCCCCACAGACTATTTCCGAGAGGCAAACCCCACTCCAGCCAGAGCAGCCTTCTCCAACCGAGGCAGGAGAACCTTTCAGCCCGGTTGTTGCCCCTCAACCTGCGGCTGATCCAGGTAATGGATTGGATTCCTCGGTGAAAGTCATGTCGGGAATAGGCCCACAATATGAAAAGTTGCTGGAACGATTGGGGATTTGGACCCTACGCGACTTCATGTACCACTTTCCACGCCGCTATGATGATTATTCGCGCCTGAAGCCCATTAACCGGCTGGTTTATGGAGAAGAAGTGACCGTGATAGGAATCGTTCAGAATGTATTTGAACGATCCATTCGTGGCGGTGCTCAAAAAATCACCGAAGCCGTCGTAAGCGACGGCAGCGGTTCGATGCGCGTCACCTGGTTCAGCCCCTATGCAGCTCGCAACCTGGAAAAAGGCGAACCCATTGTGTTGTCCGGAAAAGTGGAGCAGTACCTCGGCCGGATTGTGATGAATAACCCGGAGTGGGAGGCCATCGACCAGCAGCAGCTCAGCACGAACCGCATCGTCCCCGTATATCCCCTAACCGCCCGCATCACTCAAAAATGGCTGCGCCACCAGATCGACCAGGTGCTCGCCTATTGGGCAGACCGGATAACCGATCCCCTACCCCCAGCCATACGCCAGCCTGCGGGACTGGTTGATCTTTCTATAGCGCTCAGGCAAATTCATTTCCCAAACACGTGGGAAGATCAGAAAAAAGCACAGGAAAGATTGGCATTTGATGAAATCTTCATGCTCCAGCTCGGCGTAATTCGACAAAAGAGAGCCTGGCAGGAACGCTCCGCTCGCAGCTTTCAAGTCACAGACCCGTGGTTGGAAAGTCGAATTGGAAATCTACCCTTCTCGCTGACCGATGCGCAAGTCCGGGCACTGAACGATATTCGCGGCGACCTGCAATCTGGAAAACCGATGAACCGGCTCATACAGGGGGATGTGGGCTCCGGAAAGACAGTTGTGGCTGCCGTCGCCATGGCAATCCTCATTCAGAACGGCGCACAATGTGCGCTCATGGCCCCTACCAGCATCCTGGCAGAACAACACTACCGGAATTTGCGTGGAATTTTGGAAGCCAACCAGGTTGAGTCGCCAGAATCAGTCTCATCAGGTCAACCCGATTTCATTCTACCCCCCAGTGCCATCCGCATACTGGTCGGATCGACACCCGCTGCCGAGAAGGCGGAGATCCTGGCAGGATTGGCAGAAGGGTCGATCAGCCTGGTAGTTGGAACGCATGCCTTGATAGAAGATCCAGTCGCTTTTAAGGATCTGCAGCTGGTGGTGGTCGATGAGCAGCATCGATTCGGAGTTGAACAGCGCTCTGCGCTGCGACAAAAAGGCGATGGGACGCACCTGATGGTGATGACAGCCACTCCCATTCCGCGCTCCCTGGCACTCACGATTTACGGAGATTTGGATCTTTCAATAATCGACGAGATGCCTCCTGGGCGGCAGCCAGTCAGCACCTTTGTTCTCACCCCGCGTGAAAGAGAACGGGCTTACAGCCTGATCCGCGGCCAGGTGAAAAATGGTCAGCAGGTTTTCATAATATATCCCCTGGTTGAGGAAACTGAGCAGGGCGAATCCAAAGCGGCGGTAGAAGAATTTGACCGCCTGCAGGCAGAAATTTTTCCGGAGCTAAAAGTAAGCCTGCTGCATGGGCGGATGAGACCCGATGAGAAAGAAATCGTGATGGCAGGTTTCCGCGATGGGCTCAGCCAGGTCCTGGTATCCACTTCGGTCATCGAAGTTGGAATGGATATCCCGAACGCCACAGTCATGCTCATCGAAGGTGCCAACCGTTTTGGATTGGCGCAGCTGCATCAATTCCGAGGCCGGGTAGGTCGAGGTGCGGAAAAGTCCTACTGCCTGTTAATTCCGGACACCCCGGATGAGGTTGAAAATGCTCGTCTGCAGGTCATGACAGAAACCAACGACGGGTTTGTGCTTGCCGAACGCGACCTTGAGCAACGCGGCCCCGGTCAATTCTTAGGTACACGGCAATCGGGCTACCACGAATTTCAACTAGCCAATATGACGGACATCCGGTTGATCGAGAAGGCGCGGCGTTTCGCCGCTGAGCTGCTCAATCAGGATCCTGACCTCCAAGAACCCCTACACCAACCACTCGTCTCAGCTCTACGCCGGGCGTGGAATGGAAATGTGGGGGACATCAGCTAATAGCAGCCAAAAGGATAAAACACGCATGGTTAGAGCCGTCTTTCCTGGAACTTTCGATCCTATCCATTTTGGGCACATCGATATTGCAGACCGGGCAGCTCGCCTGTTCGATGAACTTTTCGTTGCAGTCTACGACAAACCTCTCAAATCACTGCTCTTCCCTCCCGAGCTGCGTATTCAGCTTGTGCGCAAATCGTTTGAGAAGACGGCTAATATCACCGTGATTGGTTACAGCGGGTTGACCGTGGAATTATGCGACACCATCGGCGCTCAGGTCATCGTGCGCGGGCTGCGCGTTTTCTCGGATTTCGAGTATGAATTCCGGATGGCGCTGGCTAATCACCGCCTGGCCCCACAGATTGAAATTATTTCTCTCATTACGAACGAACAGCACACCTTCCTGTCGGCCTCGACCGTCCGTGAGATTGCTTCGTTGGGTGGAGATGTTTCAAGTATGGTGCCTGCTCATGTCGAACAGGCCCTGATTGACCGTTTCAACGAGCTTGGAGAAGGGCAGCAGGTCGTGCCAACCACCTCCCTGAGGGATTGATGCTTTTCGGCGTCTCGTTCTATAAACGATTGTATCGATTAGGAGTGAACAGGATTGGCGGCAGGCAATTGACGAATTGGCATTAAACGTGTAACCTATTAGCTAGATTAAAGGCTTGCCCATACTGATGGATATTTTGTACACCGCGTTTGCCAGGGGAGGCACCTCATGGATATCTTACATCTAGTCGACCGGTTAGAAGAACTTCTCAACCAGAGCCGGCCGCTCTGGTTTACACACAACGTGATCGTTGACGAAGACCGCATGTTGGATATCATCGATCAAATGCGTGTTGCAGTCCCCGATGAAGTGAAGAAATCTCAGCAAATTCTGGTACAGCGGGACAGGCTCATGGCGCAAGCTCAAGAAGAAGCCAATCGAACCATCGCAATCGCGCGCGAAAAAAGCGACCAGCTATTGGAGCGCGATGCTATCGTTCAACAGGCCCAGGCGCGAGCTGACCAGATCGTAGCCCAGGCCAGAGCAGAAGCTGAACAAACGAAACAGGAAGCTGATTATTACGTGATCGAAACGCTCACACGTCTCGAAATGGAGCTTGACCGCTCGCTGACACAGGTCCGCAATGGCATACATACGCTGCAGCGCGACCCCCAGTCCCCCGAATAGACTTTCCATTCTCTGCACCATTAATCCTGTTCCCGAAAGACCTCGGTTCCAGGCTTGTACCTCCCTGAAAACAGGGAGGTTTTTATTGTTGGCTTTCTCATAAGCTTCTTTGCATACTTTCTTTGACAACTAATCTTGCGCAGGGTATAATCGCTTTTCGCGAGCAGGTCGAATTCGCGCTTACATTTACCATTCCCACTGGGTGGTGGAGATTTAATTTTGCGAAAGAATTGGAGAGTATGGCATGGAAAGTGAAGCCCTGGTAATCCCTGAGAGTGCGGAAAGTCTTGAGCTGAATAGTATTAAGCGGAAAACACGTTATACAGGTACTGTCATCAAGACGACCCTGGCTGGCGCTGTGATTGACGTTGGTTTGGGGGTTCCGGGTGTAGTGCATATCTCGCAGCTTCAGGTTGAGCCGGTCAATCGAGTTGAAGAAGTGGTACACCCTGGTCAGACTGTAGAAGTATGGGTCCGGAGGGTAGTACCCAAAAAGAACCGTCTCGAGCTGACCATGATCAAACCCTTGGACCTGGAGTGGCGAGAGATTGAAAATGATCTGGTCGTCACTGGCAAGGTCATGCGCCTGGAGCGCTTCGGGGTTTTCGTGGATATTGGCGCAGAACGCCCTGGTCTTGTGCACATCAGTGAAATGACGCATGGCTATATCAAAGAACCTGGAGACCTTGTAAAAGAAGGGGACCAGGTCGATGTCAAGGTGCTCGGCGTAAACCGGCAAAAAAAGCAAATAAAACTCAGCATGAAAGCCCTTGAGGAGATTCCTGTCAAGGCACCGAAAGAGACGCCGAAAGTAGCAACTCCAAAACCCGAACCCGAAGCTGAGGTCGAAATTCCTATTCCGACTGCCATGGAAATGGCCATGCGTGAGGCGATGGAGCGCACCCGGGATCGCTCCGAAGTTACAACAGTCAAGGAAAAACGAAAATCGAACGTTCAGAAAGACGAGCTTGAGCAGGTTCTCGGCGCGCACACTGCAGCACAAGTCACGCACGAAATAGCTGTTTTGTCGAAACCCGAACTCCCCGTTCGCCCGGATTACACAAGTTTTGAGCAGCGCGTCGGACAGCTGCGCAGCCAGCTTTCCGGCGCAGATCCTTACCTGTTAGCAGATCACACTGGCGCCAGATTCCTGCGCCTGGGTGAATCGCGAGGTGAATTCCACCTGGATGTGTGGGATCAACCGGTAGTCCTGACGTTTCCTGATTATCAAGCTTCCCGGGCCGGTTCTCAAGAGATGCTCCCCACATTCAATGCAGCGCTCCTGCTGTATTACTTCAACACGGCAGACGGTGCACCCATGGGTGAAAAGTGGATCTCATTCACCGAGCTGCCGGACGGCCGCTTCTACACCCAGGCTTTTCAGGGTTATTCCGGAAATGAGCTTGCCAGGAAATTCCAGGACGATCTGGAAACCTATAAACTGGCAGCCGAGAAACTTGGAGGGCGACCTCAACCGCTCGGCGACCTGTCATTTGAGTTCCAGGCTCTCCCGCGTGTGCCCGTGCTGGTTGCCTGCTGGCGGGGGGATGACGAATTCCCTTCTTCTTTCAAAATCCTGTTCAATTCCTCAGCCTCCCATTACCTGCCCACCGATGCCTATGCCATCCTGGGCAGCCACATCACCCGCCGGTTGATCTCTTCCTCGAGTGCTGGCTGATGATCGCATCAATACGCAAAATCCACCTGGCGGTTCTGACAGTCTCCTTATTGTTTACTGCCGCCTGTGGTGGCGCTTCCGGCAAGCCAAACCAGGCCACCCTCACAGCACAATTAAACCGCAGCCAGCAGCTTGCCACGCGTATGGCACAGGGTCTGCAGTCCACATCTCTTGCCACCGACCTTCAACTGACCGCCACAGTCCAGGCCGTCGAAGCACTGTTCCAGGCTGCCGACAATTGGGAGCTCGTGCTTCCAGCTGATTTCGAGCAGGCATCCGCTGCCTGGGTCACCGGGGAAGACTCCAACGATTACGGCTCCAGTAAATGGACCATCGACCTGGGCAAGCTGAGATGGGAAGCAGCCGCAACCCAGGGCATGGTGTGGTGGTCGGATCCCAGATATGCCCCCGGTATCTGATTTCTACCTGAGCGTCGATACCCGCCAGATCAGCGCGCCCTCCGACAGCCTGGTGGGATTGACATTTCGGGTGACCGAGGATGAAGAGGGCTACTACCTGTTCCAGGTCGATGCAGGTGGGAATTTCGCGGTTTACCAGCTGGAGGATGACCAGTGGCTTGCGCTGCTTTCCTGGCGACCGGCGCCGGAGTATATCCCTGGGCAGGCGAACCAGCTGGCGGTTCTGGGACAGGGTGCGCAGTTCTATTTCTATATCAATCGCGAAATGGTAGCCGAAATGTATGATGAAAACCTGGCGGTTGGCACCACCGGGCTGGCAATCGGACTGAACAATCCAGGCGATTCAGGAACCTGGGAATTTGAAAGCTTCCAGGTCAGCTCGCCAGCGGGTTCATTCCCCACACCAACCGCAAATCCTTGATCCAGGAGGCAATCACACCATGCCAATCGATATCGATCCTGAAACCATCAACGCGGATGAGTTACCCGGCATCTGGTCTCCAGTACAGTGGGAGCTCACTGAAGAAGAGAGGATCATGGAGCTGGAAAACCAGGCCAGAAGCAACCTGCTGTATGCCGTGGATGTCCCCGAAGCCATCTTGCGGCTGCTGCTGAATGAGACAGAGGTAGAGCGCCCTCTATCAGGCTCCAGACCATTATGATCCCGAGCAGCAGGGGGAATGGGATGAGAACATCGTCACCTTCCAGTTTAAAAGGCCGATCAAGCTGGAACAGGTTGAGCGGGAAGAGAATTACCTGTATGCAGAATATAAATTTACAGACCTGGGAAGATGGGGGATCGAGATCGAACCGGACGGTGTAAGCATCTCCCGTTTATAAACTTCCTTTTTCTAAAAACTTCCTCTGCCACTCGTACAGCTTGTTCAGCGCTTCGATCGGCGAGAGCGCATTGATATCCAGACCTTCTAATTCATCCAGCAGGGGATTGGTCTCAGGGAACAGCGCCAGCTGGCGGGCGGCTACGGGATTCGATTTGCACCGCCTTTCCCGAAGAAGCCTCCAGCTGATGCAAGATTTCACTGGCGCGCTGGACGACCGGGCGCGGCAGCCCGGCCAACTGGCCAACATGGATGCCGTAAGAGCGGTCCGCGCCCCCCGGGACAATCTTATGCAGAAATACAACCTGACCATCCGCCTCGCTGACTGCCACATTATAATTGCGCACACCCGGGCAGCAGATCGGCCAGCTGGGTCAGCTCGTGGTAATGCGTGGCAAACAGGGTCTTGGAGCGCAGGCGTGGGTGGTTGTGGATGTATTCCACCACCGCCCAGGCGATGGAAACGCCGTCATAGGTGCTGGTGCCGCGCCCGATCTCATCCAGGATCAGCAGGCTGCGCTGGGTGGCATGGTGCAGAATATTGGCTGTCTCCACCATTTCCACCATGAAAGTCGATTGCCCGGCATGGATTTCATCCTGGGCGCCGATGCGGGTAAAAATGCGGTCCACCAGGCCAATCCGGGCTGAGCTGGCCGGCACAAAGCTGCCCATCTGCGCCATCAGCACAATCAATGCCACCTGGCGCAGATAAGGTGATTTTCCGGACATATTCGGCCCGGTGATGATGCGGATGCGCTCCCCGGCTTCGAAGATGACATCATTGGGCACAAAGCGCTCGCCCGCTCAGGATCTGCTCAACCACCGGGTGGCGCCCTCGCTGGATTTCCAGTACATCCTCAGCGACAACTTCCGGGCGAGATATATCCACCCAGTGCGGCAGCTTCTGCCAGGAAGGCCAGCACATCCAGCTCCGCCAGGGCCCGGGCAGTAGCCAGCAAACGCTGCGGATGACCAGCCAGTCCGGCTGCAAACCTCGCGGAATAAGCGGTCTTCGATCTCGCGGATGCGCTCTTCGGCATTCAGCACCAGGGTTTCATATTCCTTCATCTCTGGAGTGATGTAACGCTCGGCATTGACCAGGGTTTGCTTGCGGATATATTCATGCCGGAACCAGTCCGGTATTCGCACGCGTGATTTCAATGTAATAACCAAAGACTTTGTTATAACCCACCTTCAGAGATTTGATCCCGGTGCGCTCGCGTTCGACGGCTTCCAGGTTGGCGATCCATTCACGGGCATGGCGCGAGCGTTCGACCACACCATCCAGCTCGGCCGAATAACCAGGCCGGATCACACCGATATTCTGCAGCGTGGCAGGTGGGTCGTCGGCAATGGCTGCTTCCAGCAGCTGCAAGTTCATCTGCGCAGAGGTCGAAAATCCGCCAGGATGCTGCTGATCGCCGGCAGCGGTCAATCTGCGAGAAGGGCGAGCAGGTCAGGAAGCTGCTGCAGGGTGTGCCGCATCGCCACCAGGTCGCGCGGCTGCGCATGTCCCGCCGAACACCCGGTTGGTCAGGCGCTCCAGGTCGGCCAGGGTTTTAAGTTGGCGCCGCAGCTCGAGCGCGCAGCATGCCGTTCTCGAAAAAGTAAGCCACGCCCTCCTGGCGTGTGGATGCGTTCGACATCTCAGCAGCGGTTTGCTCACCCACTGGCGGATCAGGCGTTTGCCCATCGGGGTGATCGTATGGTCCAGGACACCCAATAGCGAGCCTTTGTGCTGACCCGCCGCGCAGGGTCTCGGTCAGCTCCAGGTTGCGCCGGGTGGCAGCATCCAGGGTCATGAATTCGGACAGGTTGTAGGTACTCAAGCCGTCAAGCAGCTTCAGCGCAGCGGGTTGAGTTTGGGCCAGGTATTGGAGGATTGCCCCGGCCGCGCGCACTGCCAGGTTCATCCCGCGCAAGCCAAAGCCATCCAGGGAAGCTGCTTGAAAATGGCGCAGCAGCTCTTCCTGGCAGCGCCCGGGTTCGAACGCCAGGCAGGCCAGGGAGTGAGATGGACCTGGCAGCCGATTCAGCCGTGAAATTGCCTATCCGGGTAGAAGAACTTCAGCCGGCTTCAGGCGCGCCAGTTCGGCACGCACGACAGATCTGGATGTCCTCCCCGGCTAATTCGGTGGCAGCAAATTCACCGGTGGTGATATCCACATAGGCCACACCGGCTTTGCCTGGTTCATCCTCCCAGATCCTGGAGCGGATTCGACCGTAGAGGCTACAACACAGGCCAGGTAATTATTGGCATCGCCGGGCAGCAGTCCAGGCTCGATGACCGTCCCAGGGGTGACCACCCGCGTCACCTGGCGCGGGAAAATACCTTTGACCGGCTGCTCGCCGACCTGCTCGCAGATCGCCACATGGTAGCCCGTTCGATCAAGCGCGCCAGGTAATTTTCGGCAGCATGATGCGGGATGCCTGCCATCGGCACTCGCATGCCCTTGGCCACATTGCGCGAGGTCAGGACGATATCCAGCTCACGCGATGCTATCTCTGCATCCTGGTCGAATGTCTCGTAGAAATCGCCCAGGCGGAAGAATAGGATTGCATGCGGATACTGGCGCTTGATTTCCAGGTATTGCTTGCGGATCGGGGTGATATCGTCTTATTGACATAGCTCCATTCTATATGTAAGCAGGCAAATTCATCAAGATGAATGTGACTTTCATCCTTATTTCATCCAGTTCTTGAAATCTCTGCCTCAATATGATTGCATTTCGAAATGCTGTGCACTATAATTAAAGTCACTATATTCCCGTAAACCGTGAAAGGAGAAAACCAATGGCTAGTGTTACTTTTGACCACGTCTACAAGCGTTTTGGTGATGTCATCGCCGTCAACGATCTTAACATCCAGATCGAAGACAAAGAATTTCTGGTTCTGGTAGGGCCGTCCGGCTGTGGTAAGACCACTGCGCTGCGCTGCCTGGCCGGACTGGAAGATATCACCGAAGGCCGCATCTTGATCGGCGATCAGGTGGTCAACGACGTTGCCCCAAAAGACCGCGATATCGCCATGGTGTTCCAATCCTATGCCCTGTACCCGCATATGTCGGTGTATCGACAATATGGCGTTCGGCCTGAAACTGCGCAAGACCCCCAAAGACAGAAATCAAGCAGCGGGTTCAAAATGCGGCTGAGATCCTGGGCATCGAAAACCTGCTCGACCGCAAGCCCCGCCAGCTCTCCGGTGGCCAGCGCCAGCGTGTGGCTGTCGGTCGGGCCATCGTGCGCGAGCCAAAAGTTTTCCTCTTCGATGAGCCGCTCTCCAACCTGGATGCCAAGCTGCGCGTGGAAACCCGCGCCAACATCAGCAAGCTGCACCAGCAGCTGCAGACCACCTTCATCTACGTGACCCACGACCAGACGGAAGCCATGACCATGGCCACCCGCATCGCGGTGATCAATAAAGGCTGCTGCAGCAGATTGATACTCCACAGACCCTGTACGACCGCCGGATAACCTGTTCGTGGCTGGCTTTATCGGCTCTCCGGCGATGAACTTCTTCCCTGCCAAGTTGCAAATGGAAGACGGAAAACTATTCGTTGATGCGAGGCTCGTTCTCGCTGCAAGATTCCGGACAGATCGAGTCCAGCATATTCAAGCCGCTATGTCGGCAAAGAGGTCATCTTTGGCATCCGCCCAGAAGATATCCACAACCCACAGTTTGCCCCGCCCGGCATCGACGCTCAACCGGTGGAAGCCGTCGTGGATGTCACCGAATTGATGGGGAACGAAATCTTCGTCTATCTGAAGACCGGCGAGCACAACTTTGTGGCCCGCGTTGATCCACGCTCTCGCTACCATGTCAATGACAAAGTCCAGATGGTCTTCAACATGGACAATATGCACATCTTCGACAGAGAGACGGAGAAGGCGATTCGCTGAGCCAAGCTGCGTCTTTGGTATAAAAATAAACTTCCGAAGTCTCGGACGACTTCAGGAAGTTTTCATGAAAGAAAGAGAGTATTGAAAGATGAGTCAAATGTATAAACTGGTTTTGCTCGCCATGGGCAAAGCACCTGGAACCTGGAAAACCGCTTTACTGGCTGGACGGATGTCGGCTCTGACCGACCAAGGCGCCAGGAAGCCCATAAGCCGGCCGCACTGCTGAAGAAGGAGGCTTCACCTTCGATATGGCCTATACCTCGGTGCTCAAACGCGCCATCCATACCCTGTGGATCGTGTTGGAAGAGATGGAGCTGGAATGGATCCCGGTAGTACGCGCCTGGCAGCTCAACGAGCGCCATTATGGAGCCCTGCAGGGGTTGAATAAAGCCGAGATGGCCGTGAAATTTGGCGAAGCCCAGGTCAAGGTCTGGCGGCGCAGCTACGATGTCCCACCCCCAGCCCTGGAATTGGATGACCAGCGCCACCCGCGCTTCGACCGTCGCTATGCCGGCCTGACCGCTGGACGAGCTGCCCGGCTGCGAATCGCTCAAGAATACCGTCGAGCGCATGCTGCCTTACTGGCACAGCACCATCGCCCCCACAGTCAAATCAGGGCAGCGGGTGCTGGTCGCGGCGCACGGCAACAGCCTGCGCGCCCTGGTGAAATACCTGGATAATATCTCCGAAGAAGAAATCGTCGAGCTGAATATCCCTACCGGCGTCCGCTGGTCTACGAGCTGGATGCGAACTTACGCCGGTTAATTCACTATTACCTGGGCGACCCGGAGGCAGTCAAGAAAGCCGCCGAAGCCGTGGCGGAGCAGGGCAAGGCGAAGTAACATGCATATAAAACTCCCGCAGGTTGTAAACCTGCGGGAGGCTTTGTTATTTATCCTTTTTGCCTCGAAATCCCAGCGCCAACCCCAACCCTCCCAGCACCGCAAACCCTCCCACATAAATAAAGATATCCCGCCAGAAACGCTCGGGGAACAATGCGGATCAGGGTATCGCTGTAGTAAAAATGTCCAGGTGCCGGGCAAAGAATACCTTATGGAATGCCACAAAGAAACTCCAAAAGCCATCAGCACGAAGAGGATCATCACCCCCAACCAGGATGACGTCAGCCAGCCGCCGCGCCGCAGGCCAGCCCGGTAAGCTTCACCACCAATCTGCTCGTCCATGCCCACACCCCCAGCAACAGCATCGCCGCCAGTGCAACCAACCAGACACGGATAGGCAGCCTGGACCACATTCTTTACATCCACCATGTGCTTCAACTCGCGCTCGTTATACACCGGGCGAGCCATCTGCGAAACGCAGATCGCCAGATATTCGATCCCGGCATATTCACCAGGTAATCCACGGCGATATCGCGCCCAATGCAGGCGATCTTCTGTGGTAAACCCATAACGATCGGCGGGAAACCAGGCAGGTTGTATTCAACTGTCAAGAAAGCCGGGTCATCATCAGGCGCACAACCGCCAGGACAACAATTACCGGCATAAGCACAGCGACCAACCAGGACAGCGGACCGTATCCAGGGATGTATCTTCATCTTCAATTGCTCCATATCGCCTAACAGGACAAATTTCAATACCATGTTGTTGGTCATCCATTCGATTGGCGCCCGGTCATCGGTAAAGACCATCTGGCTCTGCGGGTATGGGCTGCAGGTTGGTCAGCATGCGTGGCGATGGCAGTCATCAGCAATGGGTGGACATCGCTGCGCGAGTACAGGGACAGCAGGTTCTGGTACAGGTTTCTTCCTCGGGTTGGCTGGGCGGTTGCATACACGATCGAATTAAACGTGTCGGGTATGTCCATCACATACACGGACGGGAAGACCGTCTGGATCGTGCCGACCAGCGCATCGATCAAGCGGCGATCGTGCGGGGCGCGCCCGACATTGATCACCATGACACCATCATCCTCTAGATGATCATATACGATCTGGAAGAACTCATGCGTGGTCAGGTGCCAGGGAATATAAGGCGGGCGGTATGCATCCACCCCAATCATCGTGTACCGGTGCGGTCGCTAGTGTTCCAAGCCCCAGCGCCCATCCTGGGCAATCGCGTTCAGGTTGGGCATGTTCATATCAAAAAACTGCTGCCCGACCTGATGATTTCGGGATCGATCTCATAGCCATCGATCGGAACCGGCGCCAAAGACCTGCCGTAGCCTGGCGGGCGGTGGTACCGGCCGCCAGGCCGATAATCGCCATGCGCTCCACCTGTCAGGGTCCTGAATTCCGGGCTGAAGAAAGGAGCTGCCAGGAACTGCTCCCACGGACCGTGGTAATCCAATCTCCGTGGGATGCCACGTCGAATGAATTCCCTGCCCTTCATTGAGCCTGCAAAAAACGGTAACCATCCCTTTCCAGCACCTGGATATAGTTATAGGCCGATTCGGTTTCGTAAATCTGACCGGTGGTGGTCTTGATCGGCGCCCTGCCAGAAACATTACCGCCACCGCTGCCAGCACCAGCGGCATCCAGGCGAGACCGCAAGACTGCGCCAGCCGCTGAAAGCCACAAACCAACCAATGCACCAGCAGCAGGAACAGGCCTGAAAGCCAGAAATGGTGTAGCGCCGTACCGATCAGAGGAATCAAGACCAGCACGGGCAGAAAGTGCCCGACGAATGAGCCCAGAGTGGAGATGGCGTAAATCCGACCCGAGATCTCGCCCGGCGTGTCGTGGATCGCTGATCGCCAGGCGGATAGCAAAGGGCGAGATGGTGCCCAGTAGGGTGACCGGCACGCTGAACAGGATCAGGACCGCTGTAAAGGATCCGAACAGCATGCCACTTGCAGCTCGTCGAAGGCGTCGGCAGCCAGGCGCAGCACCGGGCGGGCAACCGCCGGGATCAGCCCGGCAGTGAACGCCGCCCAGGCCATGATGGTATACATGGTCGTCGGATAGGGCGAGCGGTCCGCCCAGCGCCCGCCGAGGAAATAGCCCACGTCAGGTAGATCAAGATCAAGCCGATGATGCTGGCCCACACCAGGTTGCTGGTGCCGAAAACGCTGCCCAGCAAGCGCGAGGCGGCCAGCTCGAGCGCCAGGGTGGTCATGCCGGAAGAAAAAACAGCAAAGTAGAGGTAGCGTGTTCATCGGATGCGTCAGGCTGTGAACGCAAAAATATGCTAGACGGAAAGGATTATAACATTAGAAAACTGGTAGACCCGTCTTTGCCAGGTTTGACGCCGAACTGCCGATGTAAAATGCGATGGATGACGTCCCTGTTGGTATAATCAGTCCTATCTCAGGCCAAGCCTCTCAACCCTAACAAACATGGTTATGGAAGCGAATGATCCGCACCAGAAACCGACCGGCGCGAAAATCCGCCAGGATTTTATCGATTTTTTTGTTGAGCACCGCCACACCTTTGTGCCCTCCTCGTCGCTCGTTCCCGGCGGCGATCAAACCCTGCTGTTCACCAATGCCGGGATGGTGCAGTTTAAGGATATCTTCCTGGGAACGGATAAGCGACCCTACACCCGGGCGGCGAATTCGCAGAAATGCATGCGCGTGGCCGGCAAGCATAATGATCTGGACGATGTTGGGCCGCGACGATACCCACCACACCTTTTTTGAGATGCTGGGCAACTGGTCGTTTGGCGATTATTACAAGAAAGAAGCCATCACCTGGGCCTGGCAGTTGCTGACGGATGTCTGGGGCTTGCCCAAAGAGTCTGTATGCCACCTGCTTCGAGGACGAAAAAGGCGAGATCCACGCAGGACGACGAAGCTGCAGGCTGGTGGCGCCAGCAGCCAGGCATCGTCCCCGAGCATATCCTGTTCTTCGGGCGCAAGGATAATTTCTGGGAGATGGCGGATACCGGTCCCTGCGGGCCGTGCAGCGAAATCCATATCGACCGCGGCCCAGAATACTGCGACAAGCAGGACATACCCGGGCATATCTGCCAGGTCAACGGGGATTGCACACGCTTCCTGGAGCTGTGGAACCTGGTCTTTATCCAGTACAACCGCCTGGGACCGACTACGCTGGAGCCTCTGCCGGCCAGGCATGTGGATACCGGAATGGGCTTCGAGCGGATCGTCTCGGTTCTGCAGGATGTAGACTCGAATTACAAGACCGATCTGTTCATCCCGCTGCTGGACGTGTCCAGGCGCTAACCGGAGACAGCGACGAGCAGCGCGAGCCAATTTCACCCCCTACCGGGTGATCGCCGACCACACCCGGGCAGCCGCTTTCCTGATTGCCGATGGCGTCGTGCCCGGCAATACCGGGCGCAATTATGTCTGCCGGATGATCATCCGCCGGGCGGCGCGCTTTGGCGGCAAGATCGGGCTTGCACGAGCCATTCCTGGCTCAGGTCGCCGATAAGTGATCGACAAGTATGGCGACTTTTATCCCGGAGCTGGTCCGCAACCGGAAAGCCATCCTGGCTAACCTGACCCGGGAAGAAGAGCGCTTCCAACGCACCGTGGACAGCGGCATGGCCAAGCTGGAGTCCTTGCTGGGACGACTTGAAAGCGCAGCGGTCGAGCGTATTTTGCCAGGCGAGCAGGCTTTTGAGCTGTACGCGACCTACGGCCTGCCGCTGGAAATCACCCGCGATATTGCCCGCGAACAGGAGCTGGATGTGGATGAAGATGGTTTCGGCAGGCCATGGACGCACACCGCCTGGCCTCCGGCGCCGGCGAGGCCTTTGGTCCGTTGGGCGGTGAAGACGTCGACCTTCTACCGTGAACTGCTGATAGATCTCCAAGCACAGCGGTAAGATCAGCCGCAGAGGTGTCAGCTACAACCCCTACGAATGGCTGGAGGTCGAAGGTCAAGTCCTGGCGCTGGTGCAGCGACGGAAAGCAGTTGTCGAACGCGCTATCCGGGCGAAAAAGTTGAGGTCCTGCTGCCAGAAACTGGCTTCTACATCGAATCCGGTGGGCAGGTATCCGATACCGGTACGATTGTCTCAGCGCCGGTGAACCGCGCTGGGAGATGCGGGTGGACGAGATGCGCAAACCGGCCGCGGGATCATCGTGCATGCCGGCGAGGTGGTGCACGGCCACCCCGAGTCGGGGATATGGCGATCGCCCGGGTGGACCTGGACCGCCGCCAGGATATCATGCGCAACCATACCGCCACTCACCTGCTGCATGCCGAGCTGCACGCCGTCCTTGGGCGAGCACGCCCGCCAGGCCGGCTCGCTGGTGGCGCCCGACCGGCTGCGCTTCGATTTTACCCATCCCGCAGGCGCTGACCCACGAGCAGCTGGAGCGATCGAAGCCGGAGTCAACCAGGCGATCCTGGGAAATTACCGCTTGAATATCAAACATAAAACCCCTGCAGCAGGCCATTGCCGAAGGCGCCATGGCTCTGTTCGGCGAAAAATACGGCGAAATGGTGCGCACCATCACCATCGGCGAGCCGGAGACCTTTTCCAACGAGCTGTGCGGCGGGACGCATGTCGAGGAGACCGGCGACATTGGTATTGTTCCTGATCACCAGCGAAGGCAGCGCCGCGGCCGGTATCCGGCGCATCGAAGCCGTCACCGGGCGGGGGGCCTACGAGCTGGTGCAGCGCCGCTTCCAGGCGCTCGGGCAAATCCGACCTGCTGGGAGCCGCCGTGGAAGAAGCGCCATAAAGGGTGGATCGCTGCTGGAGGAGCTGGCCCGGCCCAACACCAGGCTGCCAGCCTGCGCAGCGAGCTGGCGGGTCAGGTCTTTGAAGAGCGGCTAGCTGACACACAAGATTGTGGCTGGAGTGCCTGTACTGGCCTTGAAGCTGCCGGATGTCGATGCCCAGTTGCTGCGAGAAATGTGCGACCGTTTCCGCCACAGAATGCCGGCGGTCTCACCGCCCTCGGCACGGTGGAGGCCGAAGGCCGCCCGCTGGTGGTTGCGTCCGTTATCGGAAGACCTGGTGAAGCGCGGTTTAAACGCCGGTGAGCTGGTCAAATTCCTGGCTTCCTTTCTGGGTGGCGGTGGTGGGGGGCGGCGAACCCTGGCGCAGGCCGGCGGAAAGATGCCAGCCGGTTAGATGAAGCTCTGGAGAAAGTACCCGGTTGGGTCGCAGATAAGCTAGGTTGACCCGGGCTTACCGTTGGTGAGAAAGAAAATCAGCCATCTGCATTTCAGTCACCGGGCGGTGCCGCTCGGATTGCTGCTCCTGTGCCTGCTGACTTTCTCACCGTGTAATCGGGTGGCTCGGCTTCTATTGGGACGACTGGCCCACCATCTGGTACCTGCATAATTTCGGCCAGGCCAGTTTTCGAGAAGGTTTGGCCTCAGATCGCCCCCTGCTGGCGTATGTGTTCATGCTCACCACCACCCTGATGGGTGAAAATCCGCAGGTCTCGCAGCTTTTCGGCATCCTGACCCGCTGGTCCAGCGCACTGCTGTTCTGGTGGACAATGAGATTGACCTGGCCGGAAAAGCCACTGGCGACGACGGTCATGGCGGTAATCTTTGCCATCTACCCCGGGTTCCGGCAGCAGTATATTTCAGTCACCTACAGCAACGGATTCCTGGTCTACAGCCTGTACCTGTTCTCTTTTCCACCATGCTGCTTGCGCAGCGAAAAACTCGCTGGCGCTGGTTACTAATTCTCATCTCAGTGGCATCCTCACTTTAGCATTATTCATTTCTGAATATTTCTTCGGCCTGGAGCTGCTCCGACCGATGCTTTTATGGATGACGTTGAAACCAACCGAAAGCAATCGACGTGTATTGCTGCGCCGCGTGATCCTGCAGTGGCTTCCCTACCTGGCGGGGGCTGCTGCATTCCTGATCTGGCGGCTGTTCCTGCATACGACCCCGCGCGGCAGCCTGATCCTATTCAAGCAGCTAATTGCCGAGCCCCTCACCACCTTGCTGAATTTGTCCGGGACAATGGTTCAGGACATCTTCGAAATTTCAATCCTGGCCTGGATCAAAACAGTGCTCCTCACACGGCTGTTTGAATTCGACCTGCCGGTTATCATCGCTCTCATCCTGGCCGCTGTTCTGACCGGCGCTTTGACCGTTTTATTCCTGCTGCGCCTGAAAACCACCCCGCTTTATACGATCCCCGATCGTTGGAAAATCAGGCTTAAAGACGGAGCAGGGGGTATGATCCTGTTTGGAATCTTCGCTCTGCTGGTCGGAGGTTGGCCGATCTGGGTGACCGACCTGCACTTTGAATTGATCTTCCCCTGGGACCTCTTTACCATGATGATGATGCCGGGCGTGGCCATCCTTACAGGTGGGATCATCACTTTGTTCAGCCGCTCGCAGCTCAGGCTGGCGGTGATCACCGGACTCCTGGTTGGGCTGTCCGCCGGGATGCACCTGTACGATGCCCTGCTCTACAAGCAAGAATGGCAGATGCAAAAAGCCTTCTTCTGGCAGCTGGCATGGAGGGCGCCCGGGCTGGAACCCGGCACAGCCATCCTGACTTCTGACCTGCCATTTACATACTACAGCGATAATTCACTATCGGCACCTGTCAACTGGACCTATGCGCCCGGCAACCAGTCGCTGAGCATGCCCTACCTGGTCTACAACCTAAAACGCGCTTATACCGGGATTTGCCAGGTCTTGAATTGGGCCTTCCGATCATAATGGATTACCGGGTGACCGATTTCGAGGGCTCAACCTCCGACAGCATCCTGGTCTTCTACAAACCGCCGCGCTGCCTGAAAGTCATGCATCCCGACGAAGACCGCGACCTGCCGTATAAACCGCTGCTGATCCCGGAAGCCTTACATCTCTCAAATACCGATCTGATCCTGGCAGGGGTAAATCCGCCAGCCTCACCGCCTGTATCAAAATTTGGCTCTGAACCTGCACCCGACTGGTGTTATTATTTTGAAAAAGCAGAACTTGCCAGCCAGATTGGTGATTGGGAGACTGCGTGGCGTTCAGTTCCTCAGCCTTCGAGATTGGTAAGCAATTCGACCGGGAGACTCCTCGGAGCTCGTACCTTTGATTAAGGGGTTTGCCCATATGGGAGACTTCGAACACGCGGATCGAGTTATCCTTATTAGCCATGGAGAACTCGCCCAAGATGCAGAATATGCTATGCCAGACCTGGTACGAGATGCGGGACGAGCTGCCAGCCGGTGAAGCACCACGATCAGGCCTATGTGCGGCTGGCCCAGGAGGTTCCAGTGTATTTTCCCCTGAACCTGATGTCCTAGGCCCAATTAATGGTTATCCGCAGCGGATAAAAGAAAAATGGTCGAACAATTGGAAGAAAAAAAAACAAGTTTCCGTCATCATCCCGGTTTTCAACAGCGCCGGGTCGCTGGAAGATCTGGTAAGTCGCCTTGATAGTGTGTTGCAGGCTGGCGGCGCTAGTTATGAAATAATCCTGGTGAATGACGGCAACCGGGACAACAGCTGGC
>CAVOSB010000010.1:0-37231 GCA_963698765.1 uncultured Chloroflexia bacterium | reverse complement strand
CCACTCCTGAATCTGGCGCAGGTTGACTCCGGCCTCCAGCAGATGCGTGGCGTAACTATGCCGCAGAGTGTGGACATGGGCGTCCTTGAAAATCCCCGTGCTCAAGGGGCCTTGCGAAATGCCTGCTGCACGGTGGACAACGGAACAGGATGATCCGTATGAGGGCCTTGCGCATGACCGCGGCCGACGCAGGGAAATAACCACGTCGGATTGCGATGGGTTTTCCAGCAGTCGCCCAGCAGGGCCAGTGTCGTGGCGGGGATGGGAACATAGCGGTCCTTATTGCCCTTGGCGGCGCGGATATGAATCAACCCTCGATCCCGCTGGATCTCTGACACGCTCAATCGACACCCCTCGCCCAAGCGCAGCCCACACGTGTAGATCAGCGTCAGACAGGCGCGATGCCGCAGCTCCCGCACGGCGCTTAGGATGCGCCAGACTTCTTCGCGGGAGAGCACGACGGGGAGTTTCTTTTCCGCGCGTGGACGCGGGATGTTTAAGGCGGTCCAGTCCTGTTTGAGCGTGGACTCGAAGAAGAACTTGATGCCGCACAGGGCGATCGTGGTGGTGGCTCGCGCCAGGCGCTTCTGATTCCTCAGATACAGGAAGTACTCGCGCACCTCCTCGGCGGTAATCTCCTGGGGACTCTTCCAGCAGAAGCCGGCCAGTTGGCCGACCGCGCGGATATACGACTCGATCGTGCGCTCGGAAAACCGGCGCAGTTGCATCTCCTCGATCATGCGTTGACGGATGGGGTTGTTCATCGGATTTCCTTTCCACGGGAGAGGGTTGTTTTATTCTCCCGTTGGCCATAGGATGAACCCCGCAAACGCTTATGAAAAAGGGAACCTGCCGGCGTTGCGCCGGCTTAGTTCAACAAGCGCGTGGAGCGGTACGTCGCGAAGCGCGGCGGCTCACGCGCGGCGTTCCGCCGGACGCGCTTCGCTCGTCCGGCGGAACGCGGCGCTCACTTCGTTCGCGGCCTTGTCCTCCGGCGCGCTGCGCGCGCCTTCGGAACAAGGCCGCTTCACCAACATTCCGTCTGGCTGTCCGCAGGCTTCGCCTGCTACCATCCAGCCGAAGTTGGTGAGCGCCGCGTTGGCAATAGAAATAAAAGCTGGAGGGAACGATGAAAACAACTGGAATCATGTTCTTTGTAGTTGGTCTGTGCGTGCTTGGTGCACTTGCGGAGGAACCCGCCACGAGACCAGCCGATGTAAAGATGAGGGTTGGCGTATACGACTCACGAGCCATCCTAATGGTATTCGTCGGTTCTGCGGCTCACAAGGCTTCCGACGGCAAGAAAATGGCCGAGATGAGGGCGGAGTACGACAAAGCCAAAGCCGAAGGAAACCAGAAACGGGTTGCCGAACTGGACGCATGGGGTAATGCCCAGCAAGCTTTGTTACACAAGCAAGGGTTCAGCACCGCGCCTGTTGACGACATACTAAAACACATCAAAGATCAAATGCCGGAGATCGCCAAGGCTGCGGGCGTCGGCGTTATTGTCTCCAAGTGGGACAAGGAGACGCTCGCGAAATACAAGTCAGCCGAACTGGTGGACGTTACGATGGCGCTGGTCAACGCCTTTCACCCGACCGAACAGCAACTGAAGGCCGCCATCGACATCCAGAAGCAGCCCCCCATCTCTTTGGAGGAAGCTGAGAACATCAAGGACTGATGAAAACGGAATGCCAACCACGGCGTGGGCCGTATGCGTACCCGCGCCGAACACGCCCGTTGGAATCACAAATGAACAGCAAACAAACACAGGCGGAAAACATGATAAGAACAAGTGCGATAATGCTACTAGCTGCCAGCGCCGCTTTGCTGAGTGCATGTTCCACACAACTGGCTGGCGGACTCAAGCTTGACAGCAACCCGGTTCGATTTGAGGTGGTGTCAGTCTCAACGTCATTCCTCGACTCGATAGCGGACGGCGGCGGCCACTACTACCCGAGGAACACAAACGATGAGTTCATATACGTGCTGTTGAAAATCACCAACACATCTGGCGCTCCAATTGATGGGTTCGATTTGCGCCCCTTACGACTAGAGGCCGACAATTGGTCAAAGGAACCCGTAATCTTCTTGAGAAATGGACCCGTGAACGTCTTCTTCAATGGTCTCTTGAATCAACTGAAGCCGGGTGAGTCAGTCACTTCAAAGGTGATTTTCCATTTTCCCCGAAAGCGTACGTCCGACCGAACTGAAGATCGGAAATTATGGAACAATCGCAATCCCCAATAACACAGAGAGAAAATAGATTCCAACCAAGCGTCGGAGGCTATCGGCGGCCTGCGGCCGGAATCGCCCGGCCCGAAAGCTGTGCTTTCGTTCCGGTTCTGACCCGGTCAGCCCCGCGATTGGGCGAATACGAATCGAAACAAACAAGAAGCAGACTACGTGATCGTCAGGTTCTCGTGGTGGATAGTTTGGCCTCTTCGTGACGTTGGATGAATAAACAAAGAGAAAGGACAAGACATGGCAAAGAGTAACAATCCATTTGTCGAACTCATCAAGGTGCTTAAGCACAATGGATTCACAATGAATACGCTATTGACCGAAATCCCAGGGCCACAGTTTTTCAATCGAAGCAAGCCGGCTGGGATCAAGCATGGTCTGGTTCAGGTAAGACCCATATTTTGATGCGGCTCAGGGAGCCAAAGCGTGGCCCAAAGTGTGGCATTCACACGCTAATGGATTTCGCGCGTGCATTGGAGAGCGGCGCACCGCTGGTTCTGATCAGTGGATCAGCTATCGGTACAAAGCAGTCTTTATCGTGAATTGGCAGCGGCAGAGTTTGAATCCTTTTCATTCTTGGAGAATCAGATTGAGCAGATGACCAGGTGTTATAGAAGGAGTGCATCTCCAGATTCAAAAATGGAGTATAGAGCTTAGCCACGAGATTCAACATGGCTATGGAAAATGAGGACAAGAAAATCCAGTGTACGTCGCGAAACGCGCCGCCGCCTACCGGCTCGATCAATTTGTTCGAGCCTCTGCCCGTCGTCGGAACTTGATCATTCGCTTCGCTCATGCTCAACTTCCTCCTAGGTCAGCGGCTCAACTCCCCGTTGGCTGTGGAGGAACGAATGACAAACATCCTTACAGTTGGGGATATTGAGACGCCGCGATCTCCAACGGCGCTTTCTGAATGGTACTACACGAAGCACGCAGAAATTGGCCATGACAAGATCGAGGTAGAAAAGGCCCGTTGCGCGGAGGGTCTATACCGGTATTTTGTACGTGAAATCTACCCCCTTGTGGTCTTCGCCAAATGGAAGTTCCCGCACGATGACGTGCTGTGCATCCCGAAGATCGGCAACCAAGGGTACGACGCGTTGCTCCGTCCGACAGACGATCCGAAATATGAAATCTCCATAGAGGTCGCGTGGCCTCAGGACGGAATGTATCACAAGGAAGTGGCGAAAGCGCTCAACGACCACGGTTTTCACGAATGGACAGGCGACGAGTTCGACCGGTACAATGCTGATGTCTTGAGAGGGGTAATAGTGGCAGCCCGGAAAAGAAAATCGCTGAACGATTACCGTTCAGTTGCAGGATCTGCACTGCTCATTGTCGTGGATACTTTCTGCTCGCCTCCTGGATCCCAACGAGCGACACGCAGAGATCGAGAAACTCTCAGAAGACATCCGCCAAATCCATTTTCGAGTGGATTCAGTGTATCTCGTTGCCATACCACATGAGGGCGTGTACCCGGTGATTGAGAAATAGAATGCAACCAACAAAGCGCTTCCTGGCTATCGGCGGCCCGCGGCCGCCTCTAGCCAGAAGCGTAACGTTCAGGGAGACAACATATGAAAGAAAGCTGCAAATGATAATTATGGCCCTTCTGCTGGCATGCATTACGTCTCAATCTATGGCCGACATGGCAATCAATTGGAGTTCTGGAACAGGCATTAGGTGCTTCGTCTTTTTCAGCATCATAGGGCAGGTTCTCAGAACGGAAGATGGCTTTGCGGATCAGTTCGGGTTTGCGATGCTTTTGATAGTTCGCGGTGAAAGGTGTTGTATTTGACATAGTTGCCCAGGTGGTGCTCTTCGAAATAGGCGTAGTTCTCTTCGCTGCCATAGCCCGCATCTGCCGAGATATTCTTGGGCAAACAGCGGGCTGCTGATCATCTTGCTGGGGCAGGATTTCTGGCTTGCGCCTGGCGATGGCGCTCAAATTGGCCCTGACCCCTTCCAGGTGGGGGATCAGGCAAGCCGTGTCTCCGGCTCGCTGGTGCAGGCTGAAGCCGACCACAAACTGCCCTTCTGTCCCAGCTGGACATTGTAGGCTGGCTTGGGCAGCGGCTTCTCGGCTCCCCGATCTTCCTTCATGCGGAAGAAGGTGGCATCTTCATCGGTCTTTGAGTAGCTGCTGCGCCCAGCCAGCTTGCGTTCCTGCTCTTCATAGCGCTTCTGCCGCGGCAGGTAGTCCTTCTCCATCACCTTGACCGCCTTGGCCAGCTTCTTGTCTTCCGGCTTCTCTTTCAGCCGCTGGTTCAGTTCCGCGATCTTCTTCTCCAGTTTCTCGGCGTCGATCCCGCCACCGCCCCCCAGCTCTTCCAGATCCTTGTCCCCATAGGCTTCGTTCTCGGCTTCATTGACCGCTCGATCTCTTTCAGCAGCTCCTTCACCTTCTCTCGCAGTCGCTCCTGGTACTTCGCCCGGCTCTTCGCCCACACCACCTTGTGCCGGTTGGCGTTCGCTTCCACCTTGCTCCCATCCACAAAGTAGTTCTCCAGCTTCACGTAGCCTTCTTCCACCAGCAGCTCCAGCACCGAAGTGAACACTTCCTCGATCACCCCTTTCATCTTCTCCCCTCGAAACCCATTGATCGTCCGAAAGTCCGGCCGGTTCCCCCCACTCAGCCACATGAAGTTCACATTCTCCCGCAGTGCCTTGGCGATCTGCCGGGATGAGTAGATCCGCTGGGTATAGGCATACACCAACACCTTCAACATCATCCGCGGATGGTAGCTGCTGGTCCCACCTCCTTTGTACTTCCTCAGCAATGGTTCCAGGTCGATTTGCTCCACCGCCCGGTTCACCACCCGCACCAGGTGTCCGGCAGGGATCAGTTCATCCCAACTCGGTGGGATCAGGCTCGCTTGCGCCTGCGTATATGGCTTGAATGTCGGTTTGGCTGGTTTTCGTCTCATACCCCCTATTGAATCACATTTCTCTTTAACACGAAAGGGGCTGCCCTTCTTTTTGGACAGCCCCTGTATTCATGTGGAGAATTGAATCACTCTTCAGTCTTCGCCTCAGGTTTCGCTTCGCTTGTTGCGGGCTCAGGCGTGCTCTTCTCACTCGCTTTTTCGGCTGCTTTGTCGCTGTCGGCGGACTTTTCTTTTGAATTTCGACCGCCACCGGAGGGAGAACGGTGGTCGGTAGAATAGAACCCGGACCCTTTGAAGACGATCCCGACCGGCGTAAATACCTTTACCAGGGTCTTTTTCGTGCACTCCGGGCATCGGGTGAGTGGTTGATCTTTGAAACTTTGCTGCTGCTCGAACTGGACACCACAATTCTTGCAACGATAAACATAAACCGGCATGCTAAACCTCAATTTCGCACGAACAAGCTTGTGCGAAAAGTGATTATAGTCCCACCCAAATGGGATTGCAAGAGTTGTGAAAGTGTTTCAAACAAATTTCTAACACAGGGAACTTCACTGACCCGATTGAATTCTATTAAAGCAGTTGATCAAATCGGGTTTGCGCAGTCACGATCCTGGCGTGGGACTTTTGGTGGCTTGCGGCGGCGAGGTCCTGGTACTGGAAGGACTTGGAGTGAAGGCAGGGGACGGCGTGTTCGTGGGCTTGGGAGTGGGTGTTTCTGCCAGGCGCGCTTCGGCGGTATCGAGCCATTCCGGTGGTACAGTCTCTTCACCCAATTCAAGCAGTTTCCGCCAGTCTTTTAAAGCCAGGTAGTCTTCATCCTGAGACTTCCAGCATCACTGCACGCCAGTAGAAGACCTGGGCAAGCTCCCCATCATTTTCAGCCAGGCGCTCGACCGGGTACATTGCACTCACTGCTTCTTCGACTCTTTCAGCGACGAATAATGCCCGGGCGAAATCCAGCTGGTATTCAAACGTATTTGGCTTGAGGCGTATCGCCCGGTAAATTTCATTTACCCCTTTCTGCCCTTCGCCTAATTCAATATACGCCAGTCCTTTGAGATGAAAGGCATCCGGGAGATTCGGGTTCAGCTTTATGGCGGTATCCAGCGACTTTATGGTTTCGCTGTATTGGGATGTGGCATAAAGGGCTTCTCCATAAATCGCCCATGCTGCCGCATCTGACTGCTCATACTCTAAGAAAGTGTCCAGGGCGGTAAATGCTTCTTCGTACTCCCCGTTCAACACAGCGGCCTGACCCAGGACTCTGTATGAGGAAAGCAAGGTCATGTCAAGCTGGTTGCTCAGGCGTGCTTCTTCAAGAGCCTGCTGTTGTTCTCCCTGTAGCAAGTGCGCCTGGGCCTGGTACAGGTGCACCAGGGGCGATCCAGGCATGACCTGGGCTGCGGCACCCAGGTATTCGAGAGCTGTTTCGATGTCTTCCTTCTCCAACAGATAATCTGTCATTTCGAGCAACGCTTCACCGAATCCCGGATCCAGATCGATGGCAAGCTCCAGATCTTCCTGAACATCAGCCTTTGGATCCAGCTGGCGCATGAGGCGCGCTCTTCCCAAATATGCCGGGGCGAAACCACTATCAATTTCGACCGCGCTCTCGTAAGCAGAAAGGGCTTTAATTGGATCACCCTGTAAACGGTGAATTTCTCCAATTGCGTAAAGTATATCGGCGGATTCTGGCTCAATCAGGACGGCTTGCTGCAGGTTTTCCAGGGCAAAATCCAGGTTTTTCCTGGACAGGGCGAGCTGGCCAACCCGATATGCCTCGTTGATGGGATGAGGCGTGGATATATAGATTGGTGTGGGAGTATATGTGGCTTCCAACAAGGTCCAAAGAGGTGGTGCGCCTGTTATCCGGGGAGTATTTGTGGGAGCGAGTGGTGTGAAGTTTGAAACCGTGGGAGTAGATGTGTATGTGGGTGAGGGACCTGGTGTGCGGGTTGGGATATAGGCCAAATTCGATGTTCTTTTCTGGTTGATACCCAGCACCCCCAGGGTTCCTAAACCGATGACCAGTAAGGCCAGGGTTGAGAAAACCAGCAGGCGCAGGATTGGATTCTCCTGCAGCCTGGCACGCGGTATTTCTTGCAGGGGAATTTCCCAGCGGCGGAGAACCGGCACGATTGGAATGACATCTGGATCAGCAGGGATCGCTCCTAACAGCACCAGACCCTGTTTTGCGGATGGATTGCCAGGATCCAGTTTCAGGGCTGACTGCAAGCAATATACCTGCTCTTTGAACGAGTCCACCAGAGAGCTCATCCAAAGCCAGTATTCCGGGTTGGATTGGTCGGCGCGCAGCAGGCGGGTGAGCAAATCCCGCGCCCTGGCTTGCTGTCCCTGGTGGACGGCCTGGATAGCTTCCTTAAGCATTACATCCTGGCTCATGACTAACCTGACTGCGATTAATAATCGAAAGAGCAGGGCTTAAATGTACACCGAGCACCGAAAAATCGGTGCCTTTGGCAAAGTGTAGCATATGCCCCGCGAGGCAGCAAGCTGCAGGCTCAACACAGGCATGTAGTTTTCAGATCTGTAGGGTCAGTCAGGAAAGTCGAGGGCTTGACACTAATACATGATCAATGGGACCGGGATAAACACCAGGAAAAAGACGATGATCCCCAGAACAGCCAGGCGTTTGCGTGGCGGATCCAATGGAGTAATCTGGTCCAAGGGTTCTGCGAAGATGCGTCCCAGGAAAAAAATCAACATCGCCCAAATCCACCAGCCGCTCCAGACAATTCCCAGCAATGCCAGGCCAACCAGGATAAATGGCCACAATCTGCGTGCACGTTCCCCCAGCAGGGTGTACATAATATGCCCGCCATCGAGCTGTCCGGCTGGAATCAGGTTTAGAGCAGTCACCAGCAATCCAGCCCAGCCTGCCCAGGCGACCGGGTGGATAATGACATCGTAGCCGCCGATCGGAAGCGGGCTGCTGGTGAAGAAATAGCGCAGCCAATATACGGCTGCGGGTAAATCCCCATAGCTGGCAGGCTCGGGGAGCAGTCTGCCGAAAACAACGAACTTTGCCATTAAATAGAGGATGGAATTGCCTTCCAGCTGGAACCCCTGCCCAGGAGCGGGCTGGATCGCTTGAATTTCAGACAGTGATAAACCCAAAAGCAATATCGGGATTGCCACCACCAGACCAGCCAGAGGTCCAGCAATTCCGATGTCTAGCAGGGTGCGCTTGTTTTTTGGGGGTTCCTTGAGCTGGATAAAGGCGCCCATAGTTCCAAAGGGACTGAATGGAAACGGGATGAAATACGGCAGGGTCACGTGAGTATTATGGAAACGCCCGGCCAGGTAATGCCCGAACTCATGAGTAGCCAGGATGGCCAGCAGGCTGGCGGCGAATGGGATACCACTTGGCAAGCTTCTTAGAATAGCCCGCCAGAAGCTCATCATATCTTCTGGGGCGGGACCGCTGTAGGCTGAAAGGGCGCCAGCGAAAATCATGCTTCCCATAGTCAGAAGGATGAGGACCAGATTTATGATTGGATTGCCTGGTTTTGGTCTCACGATTCCCGGCAGCAGGAGAACGGCATGCTGGTCGTGGTCCTTGCGAAATAGAGGCGTGATTTCCAGAGAACGTAAATTCTGAGCCAGCTGGTCATAGGCCTGATCGGGTTCTCCATAGATCTGGCCGCGATAACGCACCAGATACTTGTTCTTAGCGTCTCCGGCAGTGATGTCATCGATCCGCATTACCCGGTTCACGATAGGCGTCAGCGTATCGATATCGGCAAATGGTTTGTTTTCTACCAACAATGTATTCACTTGAATATTCCCTAAAAATAAATAAAGCCGGTGGCATTGGATGTGTCCACCCAGCTTTCTAACAGGTCCTGTTTTTTCGTTTTTTGGACGATGGTCAAATCCACTAAGGGAGGGGATTTATGATGTATCCCACGCCATCTATCCTGGCGGGAGCGGATGGGAGTCGAACCCACCACGGCCCGCAACACGACCCGTCACCGGTTTTGAAGACCGGGGAGCCCACCGGGACCCTACCACTCCCTTTTCACAGTGCACAAGCATACCGCAAGGCGGATAAAACTTCAAGATGATGGTGCCTGCTTTCCGGGATTTCTAAAACTCTAATCATGGTGCTCTTATGTTGGTAACTCCCAGAAGGTACCACGGAAATTCCAAAATCAAGATCCCCTGCAATCAGACAGACTGCTGCAGCTGGTCAATAAACGGCTGGTAAGCGCTGGTGTCCAGTCCAATGACCAGGCTCCGATAATAGTCCCTGGCGATTTCACCTTGCTGCTCGAGGTTGAAATCGTTTAGAAGAAATCCCTGGATGTGAATCTGCTGCAATGCCTGCTCGCCTCCATAGCGATAGGCCTTCGAGCCAATCCGAACCTGCGCGGCTATCGCCTTGAAAAAATATCTCCAACCCATGTGCTGGTACTGCCAGACATGGGTGAGCTCGTGTATCAGCCATGGCAGCCTGAAAAATTCTGGGTGGTCGGGTGAGATTAACTTCTCCGGTAAGCTCACTGGAAAGTAGCAGTGATTTCCCAGCGTGATCGCATTGTCGATGCCTGAATTTGGAATACGTCGCAGCCAACTGCTGACCCGGTTGATGGAGTTGGTCCACCTGGCGCACTCGTGGATGCGGATTTTTTCATACTGCAAAGTGCTGCCAAAGACCCGCCGGGCCTCCTGGATTTCCCAGCTGTAAAGCAGGCGGACGAGCGTGCGACGAGGTGAATTCAACTTTGCGCTCCTAAAAGTACTATACCATACCAGGATATGCCCAGGCGGTTGACTAAAAGTAAACCGTTTGCTAGAATGCTCAAGTTATGGAGGTCAGGATGGACAATCAGGAATTATTCCAAAGAATAGAAGCAGACGACGTTAAATTCATCTCCCTGCAATTCACCGATGTGACCGGTACGGTGAAGAGTGTCGATATTCCAGCCCATCGCATCCAAGAAGCGGTTGAAGAAGGAGTGTGGTTCGATGGTTCTTCTGTCGAGGGTTTCGCCCGTATCCAGGAAAGCGACATGCGGCTAGTACTCGACACCAATACCTATGCGGTTCTGCCCTGGACCCCGGTAGAAAGCGCGCCGGGCACGCGTATTTTGCGATATTTATTTGCCTGATGGTTCTGGTTTTCCAGGTGATCCGAGAGGAACTCTCAAACGCATCCTGTCGAAGATCGAAGAGCGAGGCTGGATTTACAATGTTGGGCCAGAGCCGGAGTTCTTTCTATTCAAACGCAATGGTCCGCAGTCCATTCACCCCGTCCCTCATGATGTGGGCGGGTATTTCGATTTTTCGGCCAACGACGAAGCTGTGCGCGTGCGTACGGAATTGATGCTGGCTTTGGAGAGTATGGGATTACAAATGGAGATGGGACACCATGAAGTAGCCCTGGGACAGCACGAGATCGATTTTCGATTTGCCGATGCGCTGCAGACCGCCGATAATGTCCTGACTTTGAAGTACACCGTAAAAGCGATTGCAGCACAGCATGGGCTGGTGGCATCCTTTATGCCCAAGCCGATCTTCGGTATCAATGGGTCCGGTATGCATTGCCACCAGTCCTTATTTGATCGTAGTGGGGAGAACCTGTTCTTCGACGCAAATGATGAATTCAACTTAACAGGCCTGGCGTATGGATTCATTGCCGGGCAGCTTAAACACGCCCGCTCGCTCTCTGCGGTTGTGGCCCCGACGGTGAACTCGTACAAGCGGCTGGTCCCAGGATATGAAGCGCCGGTGTATGTGGGTTGGGCTCAGCTAAACCGTTCCGCTCTAATACGCATCCCGCGTTTTACCGAGGGAAGGAGAAAATCAACCCGTGCTGAGCTGCGCTGCCCAGATCCTTCCGCCAATCCCTACCTGGCACTGACGGTCATGCTGGCCGCCGCTCTGGATGGGATCGAAAACCAGCTTCCATGTCCAGCGCCGCTTAATAATGTAAATGTATATCACCTGACCGCGGAAGAACGACGCGTGATGGGCGTTGCCGAACTTCCAGGCTCATTAACCGAAGCCATCCGAGAGCTTGAAGCCGATCCGGTGCTCCTGCAAGCATTGGGACCGACCGTCTTCGAAGCCTTCTACCGTGCCAAATGGGCGGAGATCGAAGAATACAGGACCAGGGTTTCAGATTGGGAGCTGGAGCGCTACCTGGAAGTCGCCTGAGAGCGAATTGAATTCATGGTAATTGAGATTTAATAGGCAGCCGGTCTATCATGCGGCAGAAAGCACATGCGCCGTCGTTAGAGGTCGGCTGCCCGCAAGATGGGCATTCGTGCAGGCGTTCGAAACCCGGATCAGCCTGTGGAGCGAACAATCCATTTTCTTTGGCCTGTAAAAACGATAAATAAAAACTGAGCTTAGCACCCGGTTGGTCCATCTCCAGCTGGTTGAGCAGCTCCTTGTAATAGATGGTTTTAGAGCCCAGGGCGTGCGGGCATTCATCATAGACATATTCAATGCCTCTCAGGACAGCGTAAGCTGCCATCTCACGCTCGTAAATTCGGCACAGGGGCTTGACTTTGCGTGCCAGACCCGGATGGTGTGCTTCCAGAACAGGCCACTGTCGCACCAGGTAACCTGGGATCCAGTTCAGGGTATTGCCGAAAAGCGCAGCGGCTTCATCATCCAGATTGTGACCTGTTGCCAGGACGTAATAACCTTCGTCGCGTGCGATGCGATTCATAATATGCCGCTTGGTCATGCCGCATACCGCACAGGGTTTGTTCATCCCGCGCGTTGTCTGTTGGGCTAATTCCGGGATGGAAACGCCATATGAGTCCGGAACATTGATTACGTGGAGATGGAGGCCACGCTCGGAGGCAAAACTTTCTGCCAGATTGTGGGACTGGTCCGAGTAGGAAATCTCACCATCGATCCCGAGTCCAATATAAAGACCATCGACCTGGTAACCCAGCTTCCAAAGAATATCCCATAAGGAAAGTGAGTCCTTTTCCTCCAGAGACAGCCACCAGAATCCGGTCCTGGTGGTCAAACATTTTGTACTTCTCGATAAAGCGCTGGACCTGGGAGGGGAGCCACTCCAGGAAATGCTCCTGGCAAAGTGCCAGTTTATGCTGGCGCATATTGATTACAGCTTTTTCGCTACACTTTCGACATTTCATATTTTGGTATTCACCGCTAAATTAAATTAAGCGCTGCCGCCAGAAATAACGGCAATCAATTTCACCACTTCACCATTGTGCAGGATTGCATCATCGGTGATCAATTCGCCGTCCCGGGTCGCCAGGACTGATTCCGGAACCACATCGATTTTCAGGAGTAAATCTCTCAAACACATCCCTGGCTTGACTTCAAATTCTTTTCCTCTGAGAACCAGTTTTACTGTCATAATAATTGTGATATTTTCCCGATTTCGGATCGGAATACTTGTCACTGGTCTGATGCTGCTGGCAGTGACTGCTGTCGGTGTAAATTCAAGAAATCAAGGATGATTCGATTTACTAAAACCGGTTTTCTGATGTGGGGATGGTGACCACAATCGTTTATTTCATGACCGGCGGCTTTCGGCAGCTGTGCCACCAGGTCATTGAAAGTATCGGGCTTCAGAGTCAGGTCCTTGCTGCCCCAGATAATCAGGCAAGGTATATCAATGCGGTGAAGATCAGCAGTCAGATCCGGGATGGTCGACGGTATATTAAGGATATCTAGGTGAGGCGCGCTTGCAGTAGTAGGCAATTTGCCAGCGAGCTTGCGGCGAATATTGAGCAGCGTTGACCGGATCCCACCCGAGCACGGTGTCGATCAGGTTGAGCGGCACAGTTTGCAGGGCTTTTACTCCCACCCTTGGTCTTTTGTTGAATAAGCGCAATACTGGTGATAGCTGCGCCGGGCGAAAGAAAGGATCGATCAACACCATACATTTGATCCTTTCGGGATGTCGCAATCCATACTGCAGGCAGACGTGACCGCCCAGGGAATGACCGACCAGCATCAATGGAGAATCAAGAACCAGGTTTTCAATCCAGGCTTCGAATGTATCAATCACAGTAGAAATCGTATACAGCTCGGGTAGTTCAGGCTTAGGGCTATCGCCGTGTCCAAACAGGTCCACAGCGAAAGCCTGGAAAGAATAGGAAGCTAGCTCAGGCAGCAGGACTTCCCAGTCGTGCAGCGAGGCAGCCAATCCGTGAACCAGGATGGTCGGAGATCCCTCCCCTGCTGAGATCGAGTGCAGGTTTTGACCAGGAATGGCACTGGTTGAACTTAAGGGCATACCGAGATCACCTGGAATCGTGTCAATTAGTGGTATTTTCATCTCCTTGAGCATTCACAATTGACCTGGTCGGGGTATATTGATTTTCTTGATAGCGTTTAGCAAGCTCGCGGCGCAGTACTTTTCCAATAAAGCTGCGTGGGAATTCGTCCACGAAAATTACCAGGCGAGGCACCAGTTCAGGTGGCAGCCGGCGCTTGCAGTAGGATATCAAGACCTCCGGTGCAGGGCGGTCTTTGCGCGTGATAACAAAGGCAACCGGTCGCCTGGCAATCGCGACCACGGCTGCTTCCTTTACCTGTGGGATTTCGAAAAGCACCTCTTCGACATCGCGCGGAAAAGCCGGCTTACCAGGCCTGGAAGGATACCACATATCGGCTTTTCGGGCGATGATCCGAAAATACCCTTCCGCATCCATCTGCGCTACATCTCCGGTGAGCAACCACCCGTCCTGACGTAGCATTTTTTTTGTTGTCCTGGGATCCTGCCAATACCCAATCATCACCTGGGGACCGCGGATTGCCAGCTCACCGACCTGGCCGGCGGGCACTTCTAAATCCCCCCGAGCCAGATCGACCACACGTGCCTCCGTGGATGGCAGTGGAACGCCGATCGAGCCGACCTTACGTAAGCCTGTGAGGGGATTTGCATGCGTCACCGGCCCTGCTTCTGTTAATCCATACCCTTCGACTACATGACCATGCGTCAGTTTCTCAAAAGCTTCCTGCACTTCAACGGGAAGCGGCGCAGATCCACTCAGGCAGGCCTTAATGGAATCAATTCCGTATCTCCTGACTCCCGGAAAGTCATTTATCGCCACATACATCTGCGGCACTCCGGGAAAAATCGACGGCCTGTGCTTCTGAATCGATTCTAGAACATCTTCTACCTGAAATCTGGCTTTAAGAATCAGCAATGCTCCTAATGAAATTGGGACATTAAGGGCCGCAGTTAATCCATAACTGTGTGCGAAAGGCACCACGCACAAGAAAGTCTCCTTGCCTTCTATCGCCTCTGGCATCCAATGACGCGTTTGCACGGTGTTGGCTACCAGGTTGAAATGGGATAGCATCACACCTTTTGGGGAAGCAGTGGTGCCTCCGGTGTATTGGATGACAGCCAGGTCATTGGGTGAAATCTCCAGGTCGGGGGATTTACGGCTCTGGCCGTATAGAACCCGGTTGAAGAAGTGAACCCAATTTTCCATTGGGATTTTCGTCTTATGACTACCTGAGAAGCGATGGGAGGTTGATAAGGCATGGCGCTTAGTGAGCGGCAGGTAATCACCAAGGTTTGTAAAAATGACATGCTGGAGCGCCGAAGGGCTTTGCGGTTCCAGGCCAGCCTTAATCTGCTGGATGAGATCATAATTCTGGGTCAGGGTTACCAGGACGGATGCCCCGCAATCATCCAGTTGACGCCTCAGCTCATCAAATTCTGTAAGCTGCAGGGTGAAAACCGCAACAGCACCCGCTTTTAATGTCCCATAAAAGGCGATGACCAATTGCGGTAAATTGGGCAAGAGCAGCATTACCCGGTCGCCCTTCTTCACGCCTAATGAGCGCAGAACATTTGCAAACCGGCTGGCCTCCCAATTTAATCTTCGGTACGTTATCCGGTAACCCTCGAAGTCCAGGGCAGTTCTTCTCGGAAACCGGCGTGCGGCGGAGCGTAAAAGTGATTGAAGCGGTACGCGTGGAATTGCAACAGTCTGGGGCACACCCTCATCGTAATATGGCAGCCAAGGGCGGCTTTTAATCAGCTGAGAACGCTCAACTTCGTCCGTGGAGTCTCCGGTATCTGACCAGGATCGTTTTTCCAGGCTGGTGAACCGGGAGATCGCTCAATTCACCGCCTCGCGCCGCTCGAGCATGACCATATGACCGGAAGACCCGACGTCAACCGTCTCAGCAGAAGGGATGAGTCGGGCCACCTCCTCATACATGGGTTTCTCAAACACCACATCCATATGCCCGAGAATGACTAAAGTTGGAAGGCGCAGGTCCCGGTACAGGCTCCAGCCGTTCCAGGCCGACAGCGCGTTCTTGTACCAGGCTTTCATTACCTGTGGTGGTGCACCAAGCCAGTGCCGGGTGAAGGGTGCGACCATTTGCAGAATTGAGGATGGCAATTTCAACAGCAAGCGATAAAGCGGGTTGAGTTTATATTCTCCCGCGGAAGCAATTAGAACCAGGCGGCTGACCCTTTTTGGCTGCCTGACTGAAAATTCCGTGGCTAATGCCCCACCAAACGAATGGCCGACTAATACGATTGGCGAAGCAACTCCCAGGCTGTCAAGGACTTTTTCCAGATCAGACAAATGGTCGAGTATCGCATAACCGGTTCGTGGTTTTTCCGAAAGACCGTGACCTCGCAGGTCCAGGGCAATGACTCGCTCAGTGGTTGAGAAATTAGTTAACTGGTATTTCCATTGAAGGGCGTGGCCGCCAAATCCGTGCAAGAAAACGAGGGTCTGACGAGATTTTTCTGGTGCGATGTCGATCACCGATAACCGGATGAGTGGATTTAATGATACGCGCACTTCATGCCGGTAAAGCTCCAGGTCGATCTCCATAGGTAAAGTCTATCATATTTGTAAAGTTGCCAACAGTCTCGCCAAGATTTGGAGAGTGTAAAAGCTGTACAATAAACTCGCAGGCCAAAAAGCTACCAACCCTTCGGAGACACGAAAATGGTTAGAAGCAGTCGAAAAGCACGGCTATTAATATTGGGAGTTATTTCATCTTTCTGGCTGAGTGCCTGTTATGCGCCTCAGCCTCGCGACCAGATCAGCCTGGTTGAGGTGCGCCAGTTTCAAGGGGAATCAGTTGTCAAGACACTGCAGGCGAATAATTGCGGCGGAGCTGAAGAGCTCAAACAAGACTTGCAGGCAGTGAACCAGTACAACCACGATATTCTGGTCACTCCAGAGGATTCAGTTGTTGTAAATCGCAGAGCTGTAGTAGATGAAATTCGGAGTTACTACCGAATCCCGGATGGTGCCAGTGATGCCATCTGTGTGATTCCAGTTCAGATCCCGGCTGGTGAGAATTACAGCTTTGACATCGAATGGATCGAAGTCTGGCGGGAAGGTACATTCGAGCTTGGTATCCAGGATGATAAACCAGAAGGGATCTACAAATTCCGGCAGAGCATGCTGTGTGAAGTTGTGGAGCAGCGCGTAGAAACCTGTTCCAGCCAATGAACAGGATTGCATTCAGGTTGCAACCATCCTGAAAATCATACTTACGACTCGACATTGCGAGTGTTTGCTGAATGGATAGACCCTCGGAAAAGCTGAAAAACAGCCCGCTTTTACGGGTCGAGAATTTATGGGTGCGTAAAGGGGGTTTAAGGAACAGGAAATGGATCGTCAAAGACGCCTCTTTCGAAGTTGGGCAGGGGGAGTTTGTAGCCATCATTGGTCCAAACGGTGCGGGAAAAACCAAGCTACTGGAAGCAATCGTCGGTGATCGACCGTATGCAGGCAAGATCACCATCTCAGATCATGACCTGTACCAGCAACCCGAGTACTGGCTGCAGCGCATCGGGTGGGTACCAAGCTACAACGTATTGCACGACAGCTTAAGGGCTGAACAAGCTTTGCAGCAGGTAGCCAGGCTGCGTCTGCCCCGGGTATCCGAGGCTGTCGTGCAGAAGCGCGTCCGTAAACTTCTGGATCAACTGGAGTTCCCTCCAGCCCGCCGGGGTGCATTTATTCGTGATCTTTCCAGCGGAGAGCGCAAACGTCTGGACCTGTGCGCTGAATTAATCACAAATCCACCTCTGTTGATCCTGGATGAACCGACTACCAACCTGGATCCAGACGCTGAACGATATCTGATGGAACTATTGAGAAATCGATCTTGGGGAAAACACCAGGCGGTGATTGTAGTCACGCATACGCTGCAAAGCCTTTATTTATGCGACCGGCTGATATTCATGGCGAGGGGGTGTTTGCGTGCTGAAGGTTCTCCTCAGCAGGTCCTGGGAAAGCTGGAATGGGAATTACTGGAAATGGGTTCCCACTCTGGAGATGGATTGCCTGGAAGTGAATCCTCGGGATGCAATTCGGTCCAGCTCGAGACAACTCTTGAACCTGCGCAGCGCGATATTGCCTCTCGCTGGGCTGCCGTGTATAGGATGGCACGGCAGTTAGACGAACCGACAATTACTGCTCCACCTGGAAGAGAAAAAGAAAATACAACTACAAAGCCCCTCTCTTCAAGTGTCAATCGGTCAGTGAATAAGAGCTGGGTTCACGAATTGAGAATCCTCTTAAAGCGGAACTGGCTGCTGATCATAAACAATCCTTTTGCACTGGTTTTATTCCTGGCTTTAGGACCCTTCAGCGGGTTGCTTTCTCGCATTGTACTCAGGGAAAATGCCTTCATTAAGGATGATGGAATCAGCAGCTATTCGGCGGTCTTTGACACCACCGATGCCCGCCAGGCTGTGTTTATTATTGCGCTGGTGGTTACTCTCATAGGGCTTATTGGCTCGTTCATGGATGTCACCCGGGAAAGGCTGATTTACCGCTACGAGCGCATCAAAGGCTTATCGCCCTGGGCTTACCTGTTGTCCAAGTGGATCGTGCTGTCACTTTTGGTGGGCATTATCGCGCCAAGTTTCTTGATTTTGGTGCTTACTTTCAATGGTCAAGAATTACCCATGCCCCAGTACGCTTTGGCCACACTGTACCTGGCCTGTATCGCGGCGGTGACCCTTGGGCTGGCGATTTCGGCAATAGCGCACACCGAACGCACGGCTACTGGTTTATTGGGTGTGGTTGTGGTCTTCTACCTTTTTTTCTCTGGGGGAGTAGAGTTCAATGAGAATTTCAGGGGTTTGCTGGAGCGCCTCTCGGTTTTCGCAGCCAGCCATTGGGCGGCAGAAGGCCTCTCCAGTGGTATCAAGCTCTACTGCTGGGCTTCAAATCCGCGCTTTCAAGATTTCTTCAGCCTGGGTCACTTGATTTCTATCTGGCTATACCTAGCAGTCTATATCCTGGTTGCCTTGTTGATTGCATTCATCGCATTACGGTTTCAGGATGCCTGGTTCTTATCACGCGAAAAGGTGTGGAAGGCTATAACCAACAGGCACGTCTGGTCTGTAATCCCACTGGTGACCGTGGCATTCAGCTGGGGGTTCTTTTTCCGAGCGCGGTCCAGCGATTTCTACAATTTACGCGTGGATGAAGATAATATCCGGGTGGCAAATTCTGAAAGCAAGGATCTTTTCCAAACAATCAATGGCTACATGGGTGAGTCAAAATGTCCTGTTCCTGCTCCGCTTCCCGCACCTGTAATCCACATGGTAGCCTTGCCTCCTGCACCAACCCTGCACCCGTCAACAACGCCATTTGCCACCCAAACATCCATTTTTACTTCAGCCCTGATGGAAACACAATACCCTGTTGAAATCGATCCGGGCATCTTGCCGCTTCCAGTAGGAAAGACAGTCCGACCCGCCGATATATTATTCAGTCCCGGACATGGAGAGCTGCCGCTTGAAACCCTTCCGATCGATTCCGAATTTACATTGCTGGGAAAGGATATGAGTGCTGAGTGGTACCGGATCAGGGAGCAAGCCACTGGCAGGAACCTGGTGGGGTGGGTGCCTGCTGGCGACACCAACCTGCCTGCTTCGCAAACTGGGGCAGTGGGAAAACCGCCTGCCTGCGCCGCTCCCAGGGCGTATTTGGAAGCTGATGGCGCTTCCCCATTTCTTGAGTGGGAGAGCGATGTAGATGGACATGCGGTATTGGTGGTTGACCTGTTCCGCGATCACGCCGGGATGGAGGCTCGTCAGGGTGAATTATCGGTGGTTTTAGATGCACAGGTTGTCGATCAATATCCTATTAACCCGACCCGCCATTCATTTCTTTTCCGTGGATTAGCCATTGATGTGAGGCTCTTTCAAGGACAAAAGTTACAGCTCACCCTGCTTGATGCTCCGTTCCTTGGAAATCCACTGCATATGAGAGCGTCCATCTTCTACGTGACCGAGGGGTGCAGTTTTTGAGGCAGGATAAATTGATTTCCAGGCTTGTTTTCTTCGTTCTGAGATATGGTCTCCTGCTGCTGAGCTGTTCTCTGTTAGCACTTTTTCCCTGGGCTATGTCTGCCATTTCGAATCCCCTTCCACTCGATTTGCAGAAGACAGGGACAATCCTGGCTATCACCAGGACGGCGCGTATCGATCCCACGCTGGCAGGAAAGCTGGTGTTGGCGATGGGATTTACTTCTACACCAACTTCAACAGCAACCGCGACCATCACGACCACACCGACAATTACCCAGAACTCCCACATACACAGCGACGCCTACCTCAACGGTCACTCGCACACCGACCTCCTCACTTACGCCTTTCCCGGATGTACGCGGGATTGCGAACTCCGTCATTAACACCTATTCCTGCCCGGGTTCAAATTTTAAAAGGGAAGCCTGCAGTTCGGAGCAGCGTTCCATGTGCAGGGTTGGGATCAGACAATTGAAGATGGTGAAACGATTACCTGGCTATTGATCGAAGATTTGATGGATAATCCTCAGCGCTGGGTACAAGAAAGCAGTTATGTGACCTTAACTAACCCTGATTACCGGCAGTTTATCCCGAGAGCTGCCTGCCGCTCAGCGTCTTGAGCCTGGTATAGTTGATGAACGCCCCAATAATCCTTACTTTCAGACAATTCTTCACCGGCATCATTTTGATCGTATTTTTTACTGCTGCGACTTGCATTCTTTTCCTTCTTTTTGGTATGAATATGGGAAGGAGTGTTGTATCTGTGAAGGTTGACCCAGTTTTGTCGGATAATGTAAATCCGGTAAGCACGAAAGGTTTTTCAAACAGTCTACCCAAGGCGATGACCGCCACACCCCGCACCAGACAGGAAGAGACTCTCCCATTCACCAACGAGAGCCTGTTAGGGCAATTGCGACAGGAAACAGAAAATGAGAACTCGCAATGGGATTTGCGGGTGGGGATGGTCGAGATCACAGAGATGGGTATCAGGTTGAACGGTTCGCTTGAGGGAAATGGATTGTTTGGAACGGTTGAGATAATGGGTATGCCAGTTGTTAGGGAGGGGAAACTCGTTTTCCAGGTCGAAGAGTTGTCGTTGGAAGGACAACCCCTGCCCGAATTATTTTCTTCAGCATTGGAAGCAGAAATCGAGCAGGTCTTCAAAGATTGGCTGTGGGGATATGAAGTTCTGAGGATAAAATTGGGGGAAGGAAAAATTGACCTAACTGTGGTCGAGTGGTAAAACCTACTGATTGATTCCGGGCGTTTTACAGGAATTTTCGGGATAAAGCCATGACAGCAGTCACATCAACTATACGAATCTCTGCGCGCGGAAATGCTGATATCCAGGATATCACAGCTCAAATCGCCAAATGTGTTAAGGATGCAGGATTACAGAATGGTATCGTATGCGTCTTCTGCCCCTCCTCAACCAGTGCTCTCACCACAATCGAATTCGAGAATGGTTGTTTGAGCGATCTCCGGCGCGTTTTTGATGAAATCGTCCCACCGGAAAAGACTTACCAGCATAATGCGAGGTGGGGTGATGGAAATGGACACAGCCACGTGCGAGCTGCGATGTTGGGAGCCTCGCTTACCATACCATTTGTAAAGACCCACCTGACCTTGGGGACCTGGCAACAGGTGATTTTCGTAGATTTTGATAACCGCCCGCGCCAGCGAGAATTGGTGGTTCAGATATTAGGAGAGTGAAGGTCACTCTTCAGGAACAGGCCACAACCGGACGGTCGCGTCATCTCCGCCGCTGGCGATGAGTGTTCCATCTGGAGAAAAGGCGATCCCGTTGACCGCCCCTTCATGCCCTTCATAGATCAGGTGGATTTGGAATGGAGTATCGATTTCACCTTTCCACCACAGGCTGATCAACCCATCATATGAGCCTGCTGCGAGCCAATGTCCATCCGGGGAAAAATCCAATTGCGAAATCTCCGATCCATGGGCCTCGATGGATTGAATTATTGTCCCATCTGGCATGCTCCAGATCAGAATGGTGCCATTATCAAATCCTGCAGCCAGCATCCCGGCATCCGGGGAGTATGTCACACTGGTCGCTTGCCCAACATCTGGGTGAAAAATATGGATCCAGCTGCCACCCAGTGAACGAACTCGAATGGTCCCATCCGCTTCCCCCCATGCCAACTCTGTGCCAGTCGGTGAAAAGACAGCCTGGTTGACAATTGACATACCCTCATCAATGGTTTGTACAAGCCTGGAGTCGGAAGCTCGCCAGATACGCACGGTAAAATCCTGTGCGCTGGAGAGCAGGTATTTTCCATCCGCAGAATAATCCAGGCTGGTAATCCATCCGGCATGCCCCAGTAAATTCTTTACCAACAGGCTGTTGGACACCCGCCAAAGTCGAATGATCCCATCAGTAGAGCCGGTCGCCAGGAGGCTGCCGTCTGGAGAAAACGCAGCTTTAAGACCGGGAAAGGATGACCTTGCATCGTGCGCAGTAAAGTGCCTTCATTTGTTCGCCACAGACGCAAAGTATTGTCGACTGAGCCTGAAGCGATTAAATCTCCTCCGGTGAAAAAGCGACCACGGGAACTTTGGCAGTATGCCCTTGCAGAACTGCGATTGGGTCGACGAGCTCGACTTCGGGGGTTGGAGTGCGTAAGCAGTGAGGGGCGGGCGTTGGGGGGAAAATTTCTGCTTCCCAGCGGTTGTTGGTTTCATCACTTTCGTACACTTTGTTTTCTTGAATCAACTTCGATGGTGGGAAGCAGAGTTTCACCAATGAAGAATACGGATATTGATTTACCGGGTAGTAGCCCTTGAGACACCTCTTGATGAAGCCGGTTAAATCTTACGACGAACGGACCTGCGAACGCGCTGCCCTGGTTAATGATTAGGACAGCGAACTGGTAGGTTCCATTTTCGGAAGGGCAGTTATCGGGCGGCTGCACCTGAACGCTCACGCTGTCGGCCAACAAATCAGGCAAAGAGGCCACCGTATGGGTGACCAAAGCTTGAGTGGGTGGGGAAGTGGAAAGAGTATCGAGCTTGCCGCGACAGCCTGATGTAGGAACCAGCACCAGGCAGAAAAATAGCGCAATAATATTGTGGCTATGAAAGCGATTGCGGGTATCCAGACCGGCCATGGAGTTGTTATCCGAAGGTGGCAGTGGTCTACCGCAGATTTAATTCAGGTGTCGTTCTCGCAATTTCCCGAGTTTATAGGCTTACAGTTTTTTCCTGGACGCGCATGGCATTAAAGGCTGCGATGGAGACTTCCAGCATTTCAAGCGACGGTTCGCGAGTGGTCAGGTGTTGCAAGGCTAAATTCGGCTTGACCATCCATTGCACGATCTTCGATCGAGATGCCAGGATGTCCAGCGGATATATTCATATGCAATCCCAGCCAGCACAGGAAGCAGGAGAATGCGGCTGGCGAGACGCCAGAACATGGGCATGGGACCCAGCAGGCTGAAAACCAGGATCGAGAGCAGCATTAGCGTCAGCAGAAAGGCGGTACCGCAGCGCGTGTGTTCCAGGGAGTGTGTTGCCACAACTTCAGGGATCAACTCGGCTCCACTCTCGAAAGCGTTGATCGTTTTGTGTTCTGCACCGTGGTAGGCAAATATGCGCCTGATATCCGGTGCAAAGCCGATAGCCCAAATATAACCGACCGCCAGGAGCAGTCGTACAATTCCCTCTAATACATTGCTCCACCAGGAATTTATACTCAGGTAGTGCTCTGCTGCCTGGCCGAGAACGGCGGGAGCCAGAAAGAATAACCCGATCCAGATCCCAACGAAATGAACAGGGCCAGGTATAACCCCGGACCTTCGAGCTTTTCATCTTCTCCGGTTTGTGTATTGGCCGATATGGTCAGCCGCGCGCACGCCTAACCCCAGGGCATCCCACAGGCCAACCGATCCTCTAAGAAACGGAATTTTAGTGATGTTGCTTTTGTAGATGCCCGTTGAAGACTCGGTGTAAATCACAATTTCTTTATTTGGCAGCACGCATGGCGATCGCAACGCTTTGCGCTCCCGCGCATCATCACGCCTTCGATCACAGCCTGGCCGCCGTAGCTTGGAAGTCTATCAGTCATGTCCGGATTGTAAGGGGAGGTGGTTTAATAGTCGATCCCATGTGAGAAATTGGTTTTCCAGTTCTACAGGCAATCCAAGCAGTCAGATTGACGGTCATTCCGAGGGTCACAGGTAACCGAAAAACCGGATTAATGCTTCGATCCCTCGATAGAAAGTCGGCAAATGCAGTTTTTCATTTGGGGCGTGTAAATTATCGTCCGGCAGGCCAAAACCGGTGAGCACGGAATCAATTCCCAGGATGTCATGTAACTGGCCGACCACCGGCACGCTTCCGCCCTCACGCTTGAAAACCGGTTTGACACCCCAGGTAACTTCCATAGCCCTGACAAGCGTCTCAACTGCCGGATGATTCCGGTTGGTGATCGACGCCCGTCCTGAAGCCATTTTAATTACCTTCCACTTTATGGTTTTGGGAGCGTTCGCTTCCATGTATGACGTTAATTGTTCGTGAGCTTCCTCTGGATCCTGGTCGGGGACCAGACGCATGGATATTTTGGCGAATGCCCTGGCTGGCAGCACCGTTTTCTGACCTTGTCCAGTGAAGCCAGAAGACATACCATTCACTTCCAGAGTAGGACGACCGCCGACCCTTTCAGAGAGGTATACCCCTCTTCCCCAAATAATGCAGGTACCCCCGTTTGTTTCAGGTAGAAATCCTCACCAATCGGCAGGTGGGTCAATTCGGCACGCTCTTTTGGATCGAGGGCAGCGAACACGATGGTAGAAATCCGGCAGAGTAACTCGACCTTGCTGGTCGTGCATGCCAGCTATCAGCTCGCACAGCACCTGTGCAGGGTTGTGTACAGCACCGCCGAAAAGCCCGGAATGCAAATCCTGCGTCGGACCGCTCACACGCACTTCGAAAAATGCCAGTCCCCGCAGCCCATATGTGATGGTGGGTAAGTCCGGGGTGAGCATCCCGGCATCGGGATTGAGCGCAAAATCGCTGGCAAGCAATTCTTTGTTTTCAATGATGAAGGCTGCCAGGTTTGGGGATCCAATCTCCTCTTCGCCTTCAATAAAGAATTTCACATTTACGGGCAGGTTTCCAGAATTGGAGAGGGATTCAATCGCTTTCAGGCACGCTACAACCTGGCCTTTCATGTCAGACGCGCCGCGTCCGAATAGGTTCTCTCCTGACTGGGTTGGCTCAAAAGGGGGAGTATGCCACAATTCCAGCGGCTCTGCAGGCTGTACGTCATAATGCCCGTAAACCAGGACAACTGGTTTATCTTTTCCAGCCTGCAGCGATTCACCAAATACAACGGGATGACCTGCCGTGGGCATGACCTGGACTCGGGACATTCCCAGGTACCGCAACTGCCCTGCCACCCATTCTGCTGCTCGCAGCATATCGGGTTTCGCCAAAATATCAGTCGAAATTGAAGGAATGCTGACAAATGAGATTAATTCATCGAGGATCGTGCGCTGTGATCCTTTTTAAACTGCAAAGCCTTTTCGATTAAGTCGGACATAAAAATTCTCCACAAAAATTCGATTTATCGAAATATTAAATTTCACTGACCTCGTCGCCAACCTTGATCAAACCACCTGAGAGGATTTCTCCGCGCAGACCGCCCCGGTGTACCAATCCGGACATTACCCCTCCTGCATAGTAATTCAAGGTGGGTGCAGGGTTCGCACAACCTGATACCCCGCAGTAATGTATCACCGACTTTGAACTCCTTTCCGACCAGGTGGTTCAGAGCAACATCCCTGGTGACCAGGTTCCTTCGTGTATCGTCCGGACGCATGCGGATGCCATGCTCGCTCTCCAAGGCTTCAATCGACTCAAATTCGATCAATGTCACCTGTCGGGCTGGATCGGGTTTATTGGAATAAGTTCCTGTAGCCCGATAATAGCGGTCGCCTTCCAGGCCTTTTCCGGCAGCTGCATTCACCTGGCTCAGGGATTGCATCAGCTGGCTGGCTTCCGGAGAGATATGTATTGAGATCACTTTTCCCGGGTGCATCTTCAGCTCCTATTTGCTGGGATTATATTTCCGTCTCTTCAAGGCGGCGCATGGAGATAAAAGTCAGGTAGCAAATGAAAAGGAATATTGTGAATAGCAAAGTGAATCCGAAAAACCGCAAGTTCTCCAAAGGTTCAAGCAGGCTTCCAGCAACATCTGCTATGATGTTCGTTGGATTTAACAGCAAGTCCCAACTGTTCCAACGCCCGAAACGCCCCAAATAAATTCCGAGCCCACTTAAGCTTAAAGCCAGGAAAACAAAAAACCAGCTGGCGATCTTTCCCAGGTATGCGGCTGTAATGATTTGCATCGTCTTAAGGATGCAATTGCCAGGAACAAACCCGTCCATGAGAAAGCCGCCAGGAGAAGCACATCATACCATAGAGGCACACCAGGCCGGGCAGCGAGGTGAAAGAAATCGGTGATGATGTAAGGCGCATTGGGGAAAAAAGCGAGCCACACTGCAGCAGGTGGGATCACCATCCACCATTGCCTTGGAAATGTGAGAAACAAACCCGCTGCCAGCATACTGAATGCATAGGGAACCCAGGCCAGAACCAGGTTCCACAACAGATTTCGGTAGATAAGCCAGGAGCCGCTGTAAACTCCCCTGGCGGCATACAAGGCAACAGCAAACAGGCTGGAAAGGAGGATCGGGTAGAAGGACTGGTTGGTCAGGAAGCGGTGTAAGTCACGTAAAGACAATAACAAGGGCACCTCGTGGGCTGATTATATGCGATTTCATGTTACAATAACATCCCTGGATCGGTGGTCGTTGTGGGATGCAGCCTGCAGCGGCGTCGGGAGGGTGCGAAGAAAGCGGGCACTTCCCGTCGAAAAGCGCCTCCGTTCTAAATTCGTGTGTAGTTTTATACGCCGATCCATGACCTTCTGGCAGAATTACCACCTGGCGAACGATATAACTGACGCTCTACAAACCCTGGCGGATGCTCCCGGCGAAGCCAGCTTTATTGCCGGTGGAACTGATTTGCTCCTGGATATCCAGCAAGGACGCCATCCCCACGTACACACCCTGATTGATGTAACCCAAATACCCGAGCTGTGCCAGCTGGAAGTACGGGAAAAGGACCTGTACATCGGTGCGGCGGTTCCCCTCAATAGAGTTAAAGATTCACCTGTTGCTCAATGGCATGCCAGAGCCCTGGCTGAAGCTGCTGCACTAATTGGAGGTCCCCAGGTCCGCAACACTGCGACATTGGGAGGAAATGTAGGCACGCGCTGCCAGCAGGAGATGGTACGATTGCGTTACTGGCACTGGCAGCAGAAGCTGCGATCGCCAGCCTGGAGGGGCGCCGGCGCCTGCCTATTGAAGAATTGTTTACAGGTCCGGGAAAATCAATTATAAAACCACGAAATGAATTGTTGATAGGGTTCTACCTGCCTGCCATCGAAAAGGGCGAAGGATCAGCTTTTCGTAGGGTGATGCGGCCTCAAGGCGTGGCTATCGCCATCATGAATATGGGTATCTGGATCAAACGCCTGGGAGAAGTCATCCAGGACATCCGCATCTCCATTGGTCCTGCAGGACCCACACCTTTCAGAGCACGGGCTGCAGAAGCGACGTTACGCGGGAAAACTATACAGAAAAAGAATTTACCAGAAGCGGTTGAGGCCGTTCATATAGAAGCGAAATTCCGCACCAGCCCACACAGGTCCACCGCTGAATACCGCCGCCACCTAGTAACTCCGCTGCTGGAAGAAACTTTATTGGCCGCCTGGGATAATTCGATGGAAAAATCGATTGAACCCGTCGTGGATTTAAATCTCAGGGCAATATTCTCAGGATACATTAGCGGTGTAGAAATGGAAATTATCGTCAATGGAAATCGACTGGAGCTTGAAGCCAGACCCGGCGAAATGCTGTCCGACTTGCTGCGGGAGAGGTTGGGATTAACCGGGACTAAGATCGGCTGCAATGAGGCAGAATGCGGCGCATGTACCGTTTTGGTTAATGGCGAACCAGTTTTATCATGTAATTTCCCATCTGCGAAAGCGGCAGGAAAACAGATTATTACAATCGAAGGACTTGCTGGTCTGTTTTCATCAGAAACACCTTCTCCAGGCACGAGCAGAAAACTGCACCCACTTCAGGAAGCTTTCATACAGCACGGAGCTGTGCAATGCGGCTTCTGCATCCCCGGGCAAATCATAACTGCATACGCCTTGTTGCAGCGGGAACCTGATCCGGGTGAGGAAGAAATCCGTGGGGCGCTTAAGAACACGCTGTGCCGCTGTGCCGGTTATCCCACCATTGTGAGCTCGATAAAAGCTGCTGCGAAAAGCATCCGTGAAGGAAATGAGGTGGTCGACCCACAAACTACTCCCTCTTCAGATCCCGGGAAGGTGGTCGGCCGTCCGCAGGTTCGTCCCGATGCAGAAGCGAAAGTAACAGGTGCGGCAGTGTACTCGGATGATATTAAATTCCCAGGTATGCTGCACGCACGCGTAAAACGGGCGGGCGTGCCACACGCGTTTTAAGCAGCCTGGATGTCAGCAAAGCACGCCAGTTGAGCGGTGTGGTATCCGTGCTCACTGCCCAAGACATTCCAGGCGAAAATAATCACGGCCTGGTCGTTTACGATTGGCCCGTTCTGGTGGGTGTTGGAGAACGGGTGCGCTATGTAGGAGATGCGGTTGCGATCGTCGCTGCCGAGACGCGTGAGATCGCGTCACACGCCCTCGATTTGATGGAAGCAACTTACGATCTCCAGCCGGTGATCAGCGATCCCGTACAGGCTCGCCAGCAGGAGACAGCTCAGCTCCATCCGTCTGGCAACCTGCTCAAACACATCAAGGTCAGAAAAGGGGATATCTCGGCTGGATTTTCGGAAGCTGATATCCTGATGGAGCATACATTCCACACGGCGATAACTGATCATGCGTTCCTGGAGCCAGAATGCAGCGTGGCCCGGCTGACCGCCGACGGGCGCATGGAAGTGTACGTCGGATCGCAAATCCCTTATTCTGACCGGAATCAGGTCGCCCGGGCTTTGGGTTGGCCTGAGGAACGGGTGCATGTGATCGGCCAACTGGTGGGCGGCGGTTTTGGCGGGAAAGAGGACATCACCGGCCAGATCCACGCTGCCTTGTTGGCTAATGCAACCAATCGGCCTGTGAAGCTGCTCTTCGACCGGCATGAAAGCCTGCTCGTTCACCCCAAACGCCACGCCACGCAAATCCGGGTCAAAATCGGCGCCATGCCGCGATGGGCGATTGACCGCCATCGAAACCGAGTTATATGGTGACACCGGCGCTTATGCTTCATTAGGGGATAAGGTGATGACCCGCGCCACCACGCATTCATCAGGCCCATACGATGTCCCCCATGCTCGCGCGGATTGCTATGCCATGTACACCAACAATCCGACCCGCCGGTGCCTTTCGGGGTTTCGGAGTTACCCAATCGGCATTTGCCATTGAAATCAATGATGGACATGCTGGCTGAGAAACTCGGCCTGGATCCGGTAGGCATTACGCCTGATGAATGCATTACAGGTTGGAAGCACCACAAATACTGGACAGCTGCTGCGTGAAAGCGCAGGTTTGACCGAATGCCTGGAGAAAGTATCCGGAACAGGTCACCCTTCTGGCTGGGGAGAATCCATTATAAGTCATGGATACCTGCAGGTGCCCCACATGTGCGTAGAGCCTGGGGTATTGCCGCAGGATACAAGAACACCGGGCTGGGGGGAGGCGCGCCCGATAAAGCAGGAGCGGAAGTTGAGTTATATCAGGATGGCAGCCTGGAAGTGCGGACGTCATCAGCGGAGTTGGGTCAGGGCCTTGTGACCGTACTGCAAATGATAGTTGCGGAAGAATTTAATACCGCTCTGTCTGATGTACGGGTACTGGTGATGGATACCGACCTCACTCCAGATGGCGGGCCGACAACTGCTTCACGGCAGACTTATGTCACCGGGAATGCCGCCCTCTACGCTGCTCGCACGCTGCGTGAAGCAATAACCACCACCCTGGCAGAGCGATTTGACCATCCGCCTGAGAACATCCGTTTTGTGGAAGGTCTGGCGCAGGTGAATGGCCATAAAGTACCCCTGGGAGAAGTGGTCGAGATGATGCGCGCCGAAGGTCGTGAACCACGCGCCCTGTATGAGTACTGGGCGCCAGCGACGCAGCCACTTGGCGAGGGAGGCGACATGCATTTTGCTTTCTCCTTTGCTGCCCAGGCTGCCGAAGTGGAAGTGGATTTCCGTACCGGTGAAGTAAGGGTTCTGCGGATTGTAGCTGCCAATGATGTTGGCAAAGCGATCAATCCGTTGGGACTGCAGGGGCAGGTAGAGGGTGGGATTATGATGGGTTTGGGAAATGCCCTGACAGAGCAGTTCATCGTAGAAGAGGGGATGGTGGTAACGGATCGATTAGCTCGCTACCGCATGCCGTCGATCGTTCATACGCCGGAGATAATTTCGATGATTGTCGAGCATCCCACCCATGACGGCCCTTATGGAGCAAAAGGTGTGGGAGAAATCGTCAGCATTCCAACCACTCCTGCGATTACAAACGCCATCTATAATGCCGTCGGTGTACACGTTGACCGGCTGCCGGTAGACCAGGCTGAGATTATCAGGCAATTATCGATGAAGTAATCGGGTTCCACCAAAGCCATTTTCGGGGAGAGCAGACGAGAAGCTTATAGAAACCGAGTTCTGATTATCACGTGAGGGAAATTATCACGGAGCATAAATATGATTATCACAAATGGCACCCTGATCACCTGGGATGATCCAAACCAGGTCCTCGAAGGCCAGGCGCTGTATGTAAAAAATGGACAGATTGAGGCGATTGGCCCGCAAGGGGAAATTTTCGAACAATATCCAGGAGAAGAAATCCTGGACGCTGGCGGACAGTACGTCATGCCAGGCAACATTTGCGCACACACACATTTTTACGGTGCTTTCGCCCGTGGAATGGCAATCCCTGGAGCGCCGCCGAAGGATTTTCCTGAAATCCTTAATAAGCTGTGGTGGCCTCTGGATCGTTCGCTAACCCTCGAAGATGTGCGTTCTTCTGCACTGGTAATGCTGGTCGATGCCATCAAACACGGCACCACCACCCTGATCGACCATCACGCCTCCCCGAATGCTATTATGGGTTCCCTGGATGTGATAGCCGAAGAAGTTGACAGGTCAGGATTCGCGCGCGGTACTCTGTTATGAAGTAACAGATAGAGACGGACAGTCTAAAGCTAAGGCGGGAATCGATGAAAACATGCGCTTTATTGAGCGGCTCAAGCATGAGGATTTTGCAGGAGGCAGGTTAGCATCCACATTTGGATTGCATGCCAGCCTGACGCTCTCAGCAGAAACCCTGGACGCATGCCGCCAGGCGGCGCCAGAGGAGGTCGGCTTCCATATCCACCTTGCCGAACACGAAGTCGATGAGTATGACAGCCTGGAAAAATCAGGAATGCGTGTGGTGGACCGGCTGAAACAACACGAACTGCTTGGACCGAATTCCATCGTTGTACATGGAGTGCACATCGATGCGAGAGAGATCCAACTGCTGGCAAAATCCGGTACCTGGCTCACTCACCAGCCGCGTTCTAATATGAACAATGGCGTCGGTGTTTCAGCAGTGGAAAGCATGTTGAGGGCCGGAGTAAAAGTGTGTTTGGGCACGGATGGTTTTTCTTCCACGATGTGGGAAGAGATGAAATTCGCGTATTTACTCCAAAAAGTCTGGAACCACGATCCGAGGCGAATGCCGGCTCAGGATATCGTTCAGATTGCGGTCTATAATAACGCCAGGCTGGCTGGCAGTTTCTTCCCCCAGGCTGCCATTGGTGTTTTAAAGCCGGGAGCTGTTGCCGATCTAATTTTTGTTGATTACCACCCGCATACACCGCTCAACTCCGGGAACCTACCCTGGCAGATACTGTTTGGTTTCAATGAAAGCATGGTTACCACCACGATTGTCGCCGGGAAGGTGTTGATGCACGATCGCAAGCTGCTCACGCTGGACGAAGCTGAAATCACTGCGCATGCACGCGAGCAAGCTCCAGCTGTATGGGAGCGTTACAACCAACAATTCTCATGAATTGTGAATCCGAAGGAATTTAAGGAGATTGATCTGCATGGAAAATTCATCGACCACCGTCTCTCGTCCAGTAATCGCAATCCTGGGTGGAACTGGAAAAGAGGGACCTGGTTTGGCTTTGCGCTGGGCCCGGGCGGGATACCGTGTGATTATCGGCTCCCGACAACTGGAGAAAGCGCAGGCGGCTGCAGCAGAAACCAACTTGGCACTGGGTGGCGGTAATGTTTCCGGACTGGAAAACGCACACGCTGCTCGCCAGGCCGAGGTCTGCGTGTTAACCGTGGTGCAGACAGCTCATCAGGCAGCACTGGAATCTTTAAAAATTGATTTGAAAGGGAAAATCCTGGTGGATGCGACCGCCAGGGTAGATTTCCGTGATCCGCGGCCGCCCCAACCGCCATCCGCTCGCGCCTTGCGCAGCAGATTCTTGGGGATGATGTGCGCGTGGTAGCAGCATTTCAAAATGTGCCTTCTCATGTGCTCAAAAAAAACCTGGGTGGCTCACTTGATACCGATGTTCTGGTTTGTGCAGACGACCCAAAGGCTGCGGAGGAAGTCATTACGCTGGCCGAAGCGATTGGCATGCGCGGATACTACGCTGGCGGCTTGGATAACGCCGTGGTGGTTGAAGGTTTGACGGCACTCCTGATCAGTATAAACAAGCATTACAATGTAAAAACCGCATCCATCGGCGTCACAGGTCTGGAATTCCACGTTTAGTCAGCGTATTTCTTATGGTCCTGGAGCTGACACCACTTCAAGGTATACCGCTGATCCGACCGGGAGACGACCTGGCAGAATTTATTTTAACGGCGATGAAGGTCCAGGGATTGGAGCTGGTTGATAACGATATCCTGGTATTGGCTCAAAAAATCGTCTCTAAATCAGAAGGCAGGTTCGCCAGTCTCTCGGAGATAATCCCCTCGAAGAAAGCCAGTTTACTGGCAATGGAATCCCATAAAGATCCACGCCTGGTGGAGCTGATCCTGCGCGAAAGCCGCCAGGTGTTGAGAGTGCGTCCCGGGACGATTATCGTAGAACACCGCCTGGGATTCATTTGCGCGAGTGCGGGGATAGACCATTCGAATGTATTGGCAGAGGAATATGGGGGCAAGGAGGTGGTGCTGCTGCTCCCCGAGGATCCAGACGCTTCTGCTCTGAAAGTGCGCAGGGGAGTTGAAATGGCAGGCGGGGTGCGCATAGGCGTGCTTATTATAGATTCGCACGGGCGAGCGTGGCGGTTAGGTACTTCCGGAGTGGCGATTGGATTATCCGGAATACCCGGGCTGGTGGATTTACGCGGTCAGCCCGACCTGTTCGGCTTTCAACTGCAAATTACGCAAGTTGGGGCAGCCGATGAGCTGGCTGCGGCAGCCTCGCTGGTGATGGGGCAGGCAGCAGAAAGGGACTCCGGTGGTGCATGTGCGCGGTTTCCCATACACGCTGCGCAATGGCAAAATGAGGGAGCTTTTGCGGCCTGAAGATGAGGACATGTTCAGGTGAACGTCCTGAAATCAGGCTGAAACTAAGAATGTGATAGATTTTCTGAACTCTCACGGTAATCGGGCGATGCTGGTCAAACAACCTGTATGGATAATTCATCTATGAATGTGGCTGCTCTGGCGGGTGGGGTCGGGGGTGCAAAACTGGCCGACGGCCTTGCCCAGTCTATGGATGCGCGGACACCTGACGGTGGTGGTCAACACCGGGGACGATTTTCGCCACTTCAACCTGCTGATCTGTCCTGACCTGGACACCGTGTGCTATACGCTGGCAGGGCTGGCGAATTCCAATACCGGCTGGGGGCGGGCGAATGAAACCTGGTCAGCCATGGAGACACTGGAAATGCTTGGAGCGCCGACCTGGTTTCGCCTGGGGGATCGCGACCTGGGCTGGCACTTGGAGCGCACCCGGCAAATCGCCGCCGGACAGACACTGGGCCAGATTACCGCTGATTTATGCCATATTCTAGGGATCCAAGCCAGGGTGCTGCCAATGAGTGATGATCCTCTGGCCACTCGGGTGTATACTTCCGAAGGCGAAATGCCGTTCCAAGAATATTTTGTCCAGCGCCGGTGTCAACCGATCGTGAACGGTTTCCGATTTAATGGGCGTGAGAATGCTCAACCCTCTGCAGGGGTAATGGATGCCATACGCCATGCCGAGCTGGTTGTGATTTGCCCATCCAATCCGTGGGTAAGCATTGATCCAATCCTGGCAATTCAGGGGATTTCCCGGGAAATCGCGTCCAAGAGGGTGATCGCTGTTTCCCCGATTATTGCCGGTAAAACATCAAAGGGCCGGCAGCAAAGATGTTCGCAGAATTAGGTATCCAACCGAGTGCTTCCGCTGTTGCCAGACATTATTCTGGAATATTAAGTGGTTTCATGATCGATCTTCAGGATGCGGAGCAGGCTGGGGAGATTGAAGCACTCGGTATCGAAGTGGCGGTTGAAAACATTGTAATGAAAGACCGGCCTGACCGCCGTCGATTGGCTGACAGAGTGCTGGAATTCGGTAAAATGGTGGCTGGAAAAGGAGCTTGAGCAAACCTGTCTTAAAGCTGAGAGGTATCATAGCGTGACTTATTGGGCGATAGTCCCGGTAAAACCATTAATGCGCGGCAAATCTCGCCTGGCTGGGGTGCTGACTCCAGACGAACGGGCGGATCTTAACCGCCGCCTGCTGATCCACACCCTGTCGACCTTAGCGACGATCGCAGAGATAGAACAAATCCTGGTGATCAGCCGTGACCATACTGCCCTGGCGCTAGCAAGGAGTTTTGGCACGCGCACTGTTCAAGAGAATGGTGCTCCACACTTGAATGTTGCGCTGGCGCGAGCCACTGCTGTGGCAAAAAACTTCTCTGCCCGGGGAGTATTGGTAGTGCCAGCAGATTTGCCGCTTCTGTCATCCGAAGACATTGGTGCCATCCTGGCACGAGCTGCACCGCCTCCGGTAGTTGTGGTAGCTCCAGACCGCCGCAGACAGGGCACAAATGCGTTGTTAATAAGCCCGGTGGGATTGATCGATTTTGAATTTGGGCCTGACTCTTTTCACTGTCATTCAAAACGAGCCGTGGAGGCGGGAGCTCGATTGGAAATCTGTGAATTGCCCTCCCTGGCATTAGATATGGATCTGCCAGAGGATTTGCAGATGGTTAGTGAAACGCTCGAAAAATATATGGCTGAGCTGGGTCAAGAAGATGCAATTCCCTATCTTGTTGAGGATCTCGATCGATAATTCTAATTCTTTGGAGAGCAAGCTGGAGCCTTGGAAGTAAACTTCTGGTCCTAAAATATTTATGAGGAGGTAAGATGGCTGAAAGGGTCGCATTATACCTGCAGGATGCACATGACCTGCGAGATGGATTGGAATACGTTCGTTATGCTGAGCAAAGAGGATTCGAAGCCGTGTGGCAGGCTGAGTCGCGCCTGGTGCGTGATGCAATTGTGCCTATGGCTGCCTATGCTGCGGTAACGGAACGTTTGAAAGTAGGTTCGGGCGTAATTAATAATTGAACTCGTAATATTGGATTACTGGCAGCGACATTTCTGACTCTTGACGACCTGGCACCCAACCGGGTGATCTGCGGAATAGGAGCCTGGTGGGATCCGCTGGCGCGCAATGTCGGCATCGACCGCAGGAAGCCGCTGACAGCTATGAAAGAGACCGTCGAGGTGCTGCGGCGTTTATTAAACATGGAGCGAGTTACATTCCACGGCGAATTTCACCACGTAGATGGGATTGAGCTGGATGTAGTTCACGGGAAGCGAGAACCGCGCAATGTCCCGATCATGATCGGCGCGACCGGCGACAAGATGATGGAGCTGGCAGGCGAGATTTCTGATGGTGTGGTTTTGAATTACTGTGTCCCTCCAGAATACAACGACAACGCCCTCGAGTTCCTGCAGGCCGGAGTAAAAAGGGCGGGTCGGAAAATGGAAGACCTGGACGGCCTCAGCTCGTGGTTTGTTCGGTGGATCATGACAGCGAGCGTGCCATCGATACCGCGGAGCTGCTCACACAATACCTGGCGCAGCAGCCGCACATCGCGAAAGCCTCCGGCGTCTCTGAAACCGTTGTAAAAGAAATTCAATCGATCCTTGGTTGGCCTGCGACCAAGGAGCAAATCCGCAAAGCAAAGCATTTCGTGCCCGAGGAATTAATCCGCCGGATCACCGCTTCTGGAACTCCGCAGGAAGCAAAAGCCAAAGTTGAGGAATACCGCCGGCATGGCTGCACCTGCCCCATACTTTACCCGGTGGGCGGAGATGTAAGACTGCTGATAGACACGTTTGCTCAGATGTAATTTGACTGTTTGATAGGCTGAAATTGGTGCTTATAGTAAGGATCAAAAAGTATGGAACCCAGGCCGCCTGACGCATTCTTGAATGAGCTCGCCAGTATTTTTCCTGCCGGGCGCCTGCTGACAAGAAATGCCGAGCTGATGGCATATAAATCGGATGCCCTGACTGCCTACCGGGTGCGGCCTTATGCTGTGGTGATCCCGGAACGGCAGGACGAAGTAATCGATGCTGTCCGAGTTTGTTCGAAGTTCAAAATACCTTTCGTGGCGCGGGGAGTGGAACGGGCCTGTCTGGAGGGTCACTGCCCGCAGCTGATGGCATCGTTATCACAATGAACCGCCTGAACCGCATCTTGAAAGTGGATGCGGAAGAAAGGACTGCCGTTGTGGAAGCGGGCGTGATCAACCTGGATGTCAGCAAGGCGGCTGCGCCATACGGCTTATATTATGCGCCTGATCCTTCCAGCCAGCCGATCTGTACAATTGGCGGCAATATCGCCTTCAACTCGGGAGGCGCACATTGCTTGAAATACGGAACCACCAGCAACCATGTGCTGAGCATCAAGGCAGTTTTGCCTGATGGAGAGCTGGTCCAGCTGGGCTGTGATTCGCTGGAAGGCAGCGGTCCAGATTTGATCGGATTGTTTGTCGGTTCCGAAGGACAGCTGGGTATAGCCCTCGAAGTTACCCTGCGGCTCATGAACCGACCGGAAGCCTTCATCACCGTGCTGGCATCTTATAACAGCTTGAGAAGTGCAGGGGATACCGTCCCCAGGGTCGTGGCAGCCGGTTTGCTGCCTGGTGCCATGGAAATCATGGATCGCCTCGCGATACAGGCTGCAGAAGCCTCGGTGCATGCCGGTTACCCGCCCGATGCAGCAGCCGTGTTAATTGTCGAGCTGGAGGGTGACCGCCACCAGGTGGATGCGGAGTTTAAGATCCTGAGGCAGGTGATCGAGACTTCACAGGCACAGGAAATCCGGGTAGCCCAGGATGAGAACGAGCGTATGAGAATTTGGAAAGGTCGCAAGAGTGCTTTTTCGGCGGTTGGCCGTTTGAGTCCTGATTACCTGGTGCAGGATGGAGTCGTGCCGCGTGGGCGTTTAGGTGAAGCATTGGAAGAGATCGGTCAATTAAACCTGAAGTATGGCTTAAGAGTGGCAAATGTGTTCCATGCAGGTGATGGCAATCTCCACCCGCTGATTCTATTTTAAATGGTCGCAGTCCAGGTGAACTTGAATTGGCTGAGAAACTGGCTGGAGAAATTTTGATGATGTGCATCCGGCACGGGGGTTCGATCACCGGGGAGCATGGTATAGGTGTTCAAGAAAGCGGCAATACCTGCCAGCCATGTTGGGGCATAAAACGGGATATCGAAGTGA
>CAVOSB010000009.1:0-113294 GCA_963698765.1 uncultured Chloroflexia bacterium | reverse complement strand
GGCAATCCCTTCTACGTGGAGGAAGTGATACGCTCCTTGATCGAGAGCTGCATCCTGGTGAAAGAAAGCAACGGCCGAGCAGGCCGGACAATGTGGCGTGCATGCGCGAGGTCGATCAGATCAACCTGCCGGAAAACCTGCAAACCCTGCTGATCGCCCGCATTGACCAGCTGGATGAAGAATCTCGACACACCCTGCAGCTGGCGTCCGTGATTGGGCGCTCTTTCTACTACCGGGTGCTGGAAGCCATTAACCAGGTGCCATCCCTGGGGAGACGGGCTGAACGGCAGTTATCCCTGACGCCCGCTGAATTGATCCTGAAGGCTGGCTATGCCCCCGACTGGAATACACCTTCCGCCATTCAATCACCCAGGAAGCGGCTTACAACACCATCCTGGTGAAGCAGCGCCGTGAATTCCACCGTCGGGTGGGCGAGATTATTGAAAGCCTGTATGCTGCTCACCTGGAAGACTGGTACGCCGTGCTGGCATTTCACTTCGGTGAAGCCCGGGATAACCGGCTGGCGGAATATGCTATCCTGGCAGGTGATGCTGCTTTCCGGCTGAATGCCATCAAAGAAGCGATCGACCTGTATTCCCAGGCTTTGCCAGTTTTACTGATCCTGCAATCCGCTTCTTCACCGGACTCTCAGAACCAGGCACAGCTAGGAACAATTGAAATACGTTTATCTGCGATTAGGACGCTCCCGTGAACTGCAGTCCGATTACCCTGCCGCGCTCGTTTTTATGAAGAAATGGCGGAGCTGGCCAACCGCACACAGGACCGAAGCATGCAGCTGGAAGCCCTGGTAGCCCAGGCGACCGCCTTCGCCATCCCTACCCCCATGCAGAATGCTAAGAAATCCAGATCCCTCGCCAGCAAGGCATTAATAATGGCCCTGGAGGACGGCAACAAGGCACTGAACCGCGCATCAACTGGGTGTATGAGATCATACACACCTACAGCGGGCAAACCCGAGAAGCGATCCCATTTGGAGAGCGCTCGGCTGCCCTGGCGAGAGAGCTGAACCTGCACGAGCAGCTGGCTTACGCCTTGCAAGACATGGCCTATCCATTGTATTCAGTCGGCAGGGTCAAGGATGCATTTGAATTCTTCTATTGAAGCCCAGAAATTATGGGAGGAATTAGGCAATCTGCCGATGCTGGTCGAAAATTACACCGGGCTGATCTACGGAATGATATTAACTGGGCGTTTTGACGAGGGCAGAAGCGCTGCACGACAAGGCTTATCAGCTCGCCAAAAAGATCGGCAACCAGTGGAGCCAGGTCAACTGCCAGTTTATTATTTCCTTGGTGTACCATGCCCGTGGCGAGATCAACCGGGCAATCGAACACATCCAGCAATCCATCCCACTTGCGCTCGAAGTCGGGCATCCCGGCGTCGGCTTCCTGTGGGTGCAGCTGGTCTGGATTTACGAAAGCCTGGGAAACTTCCCGCAGGCTCTCGTGGCTGCCGAACAGGCCCTGGATGCCACCACGACATTTCCACCTTTCAAAGCCATGGCTCACATCGCCAACGCCATGGTACAGCTGCGCAGCGGCAATCTGCAAACTGCCAGGGAATACCTCGAAAATTTCGCCATCAGCGAGTTTTACCGGGTGCTGATCGATATTTACTTCTACTTCCAATACGCGCATATCGAGCTGGCTCGCCAGTCCGGCGACATTTCCAGCGCCATGCAGCGGTCAGAGGAATTCAAGGCAGAGGTGAATTGTTTGGATTGGAGTATTTCTCAGCGCGCAGCCTGAGGGTAGAGGCTCTTCTGCTGCTTGAGCTGGAACGACGGCCAGAGGCTGAAGCGGCATTTTCGAAAGCGGCAGAATCGGCCAAAATGATCGGGGACCGCATGCTGTTGTGGTTGATCCTGGCTGAGCAGGCGCAAGCTGCCAGGAGTATGGGCAAGGCGACTGAAGCGAGTAAGCTGGAAAGGGAGGCGGTAGCCGAGGCCGGTTATCTTCTCAGCCAGATCAAAGACGAAGAGCTGCAATCGAGCTTCCTGGAGCTGACCAGGAATTACGGATTAACTCTGGAAATGCAACTCCAGGAGAATTAAATTGACTGATTGCCCTGTAGATACACACCGGGAAGCCCTGCATTGGGCTTTCAACCTGCTAGAGTTGGTGATGGCAGATGTGAGCCAGGACCAGGCTCATTGGTCTCCCCCGGGTATTGCCAACCCGATCGGCGCCACTTATGCCCACGCAGTGTGCGAAATGGATGCCCTGGTCAAGATGCTGGCTGGAAAACCAATCCTGTTCGAAACGATCTGGACAGGAAAGACCGGCATCAGCGAGCCGGGCCTCAACCAGGACTTCGAATGGGTGAGGCGGGTGGAAATTAATCTCGATTTAGCCCGGGAGTACGCCAGGGCGGTTTACCAGCGCACGGATGAGGCATTGGCAGAGCTTTCACCGGCGGACCTGGAGCGGGAGATCGACCTGACCGCTAACGGGTTAGGCGTGCAGACCATCGGCTGGTGCCTGTCGGCACTGGTGACCGGTCACCTGCACAATATGGCAGGGGAAATTTCTGCGCTCAAAGGGCTGCAAGGGATAAGAGGCTACCCTTTCTAATTCCAAAACTATTGTAACATTATCAGGATCAATATTTACATGACCCAGAAGCATTCGGGTTGCATATACACCGATTAAGAATATATAAGGAGAATTAATTGAATGGTACACACACTGATTCTTGTCAAATGCGAAGATTTTGAAAAATGGTGGACGGTATTCAAGGAAAGCACTGATCTACGAAAATCATTCGGATCGCAAGGTGTACAGGTATTCCGAGTTCAGGGTGAGCCGGGTGCGGCTGTGATCCTGGCAGAATATGCTGACCTGGGAAAGGCGAAATCGATGTTCCAGTCGCAGGAATACCGCCAGGCGATCCAGCACGCTGGCGTGATCGGGATTCCGGAAGTCAGATTCCTGGATGAAGTGGGCAAGCTGGCATCCTGATTGAATCCCGACAACTAATGGATAGCTTTTTTTTTACTTAACTTGAAGGACCACAACTAATCAGGAGGATTTTATGGAGCTTGGTGCGTTCTCGATCAGCCTGGCGGTCAAAGACCTGGCAGCTTCCAGGGATTTCTACCAGAAGCTGGGTTTCCAGGTTTTCGGCGGCGAATTCAGCCAGGGCTGGCTGATCATGAAAAATGGGGATCACATTGTCGGCCTGTTCCAGGGTATATTCGAAGGCAATATCCTGACCTTCAATCCAGGCTGGGATCAAAACGCACAGCAGCTGGAGCGTTTTAGCGATGTTCGTGAGCTCCAGCGCCAGCTGAAAGCGCAGGGCGTGGCATTGACCAGCGAAGCGGATGAAAGCGCAACCGGACCGGCCAGCTTCACGCTGGTGGATCCGGACGGCAACCAGATCCTGTTCGACCAGCACGTCTGATTGATTTGTAGATTAAAATTTTTATTGTCCACCATACCCATTCACGAGCAGCGAGATGCCTTTCTGGCTGCCGTCGAATGTAGCAAAATCGATGAAAGTGACTTCGGCGGGAACTGCTCTGAACCGGTTGCCGAACAGTGATCTGGGCTGGTGATGATCCAGGCTGGTTGATTTTGCGCGGTGGCACAGGGGGAAAAAGCTCCCATTATGGTGTTATTTATAGGAGGGGTTCTTGAACAAAGCAGTCGAGGAAATATCTCCCGCAATTTTGGACGTATATCGAAAATTGGTGGCGGATTATCCTGGCTTAGAGTCTCAAGGGTGTCTCAATGCCATACACTTCCTTGAATGGGAACATGTTCTCGTTCATGACTAATGAAGGGTAACTGGCCTTACGGCTGCCTGGGACAGACTGCCAGGAAATCGTTGAAAAATATCAAACCAGACCGGTCATCCAGTATGGAGCGTTTATGAAGGAGTATGTGGAAGTTCCAGAAACACTGCTCAATGACCTCGAAGAATTGAAGAAGTATTTAACAAAAGTTTTCAATACGCAGCTTTATTGAAACCGAAGCAAGTGAAAGCGAATTGAAAAAGTTCCATTAGTGGTGGATAATTGTATATACCAGGTCAGCAAATCCTGCCTGGTAAATAAGGAATACGTATGGCCTGGATAAAGATCATCCCAGAAAATGAAGCAAAAGGCGAGCTAAAAGACCTGTATACACAGCAGACCGAACCTTGGGGCGGTGTCGACAATATCATGAAAATCCACAGTCTCAACCCGCCCTCCCTGGCTGGACATGCCCTACTGTATAAAGCTTTGATGCGCGGCCGTTCCGAGCTCACCAGGGTGCAGCGAGAGATGATTGCGGTGGTGGTTTCGGTACTCAACCGCTGTGAATACTGACTGCAGCATCACGGAGCGGGTCTCCGCCGCCTAACTCGCGACGCTGGCTTTGTCGACCAGCTGACTGCTGACTTCCGCAATACACCAATGGCCGCTTGTGACAAGGCTATGCTTGAGTATGCTGCAAAACTCACGGCGGAACCGTGGAATATGGTCGAAGCGGATGTCATCGCTTTGCGAGATGCTGGTTTTAGGGACGCAGCCATACTGGATATCAACCAGGTGACTGGCTATTATGCCTTTGTCAACCGGCTGGCAGATGGGCTGGGTATCGAATTGGAAGGTTTTTGGGAAAATGGCGAACAATCCGCTTAATTTAACCCTGCGATTTATCCTGGAGCTGGTGGGGCTGTTCGCATTGGGGTACTGGGGGTGGACACAACATGACGGCCTGTACCGCTGGCTGCTGGCAGCCGGTCTGCCGCTGCTGGTTGCGGTCCTGTGGGGTACTTTTCGTGTGCCGAACGACCCGGGACCAACACCGGTGGCGGTGCCCGGTTGGGTCAGGCTGCTTTTGGAAGCGGCTTACTTTATATCTGCTGTCTTAGCCTTTTATACCTCGCAAAAACCAGCCTGGGCCATGATTATCGGACTGGTTGTGGTATTTCACTACCTGATTTCATTCGATCGGATAAAGTTATTGGCTGGGCAAAGGAAAAAAGTGGGGAATTCCTAAACCTTCGTGCTTTGTTGCGAATATTTCTATGTAATTTATCGATATCAGCGGAGACTCGGTCAACCGTCCAGAACTTGATCAAGACTTTGAAAAGTAATATAATAGACTAAACACAAAAAATGCTTCCAATCGAATCCTCGTTCTCCATCGAAGATTCACCAAGCATCCACACCCAGCAATCCTAGTACTCTTCGCCTTTTCAAATTGAATCGAGGGTTCCACAGCCTGAGGGAGGGCAGCGTCGATGGAAACCTTCACGAATATCGTGAATTACGCCGCATTGGCAATGGCGGTGTGGCTGGGTATTTACCTGGTGACTTACAGCTCACACAGCCAGATTGCCTGGCTGTCGGCATTAACCCTCTGGTCGCTGGCTGGTGTATTTTTGAATTCCCTGCTGGCCTTGAATCCTCCACCAACGGATATTACCTGGCCGGCCTGGACTTACTTATTGTTCCCGTTTTGGAGACCGAATGCCCTTCACATAGGCTGGACTGAATGGCTGCAAGGGTGGTTAGTCATTCCTGCGATCGCATTCTGGCATCATGCCACCCTGTTGATGCTCCCGGGAAAGATGACCATCTGGCGCTGGGCGAGGTTGGTCATTATCTATGGAGTAGCCCTGGCAGCTATACTCGTTCTCATCTATACCCCATGGATGTTTGAAAAGGTTTCAGGGGACCCACTTTCACTCGATTCCTTTTAATCCAGGTCCGGTCTTTCCAGCATTCATAGGTTCCTTTTTTGTTATCGCTGGGATCTGCCTGGCAAACCTGATTCGAACAGCACGATATGTGCCTTCCCCTATCACCATCAACCAGATCCTGATCCTGATTACCGCGACTTCGTTGGCAGGGATCATGAGCCTGTTCGCGATGACTTCCCTTTTTTTTGATTTAGATCTACCCACCATAATCCTCTCAATAATGCTCGGGTGTTCGGTATTCCTGATCGGTTATGGAGTCGCCCGTTACAGTGCCCTGAGCCAGGGGCGAACCCTCAGGCGGGATTTTCTATATAATCTGACGGCAATTGGGTTTATCACTGCAATTTACATGACGATCACCTGGTTTTCGGTACAGCTCTACCTGGTGCCAGCGATAGCGTATGTATTTGTACTTATCCTGGTAATCGTATCGCACTCGCTGGTCGATTTCGGACGGCGCAGCCTGGACTTGATATTCTTCCGCAAAAATGCTCGCAATTTAAGAGCCAACCTGCGAGTGATATCCAGGTTAGTAAGTGAAAATTCATCTCAAGAAGAAAATTATAATATTATGATCGCTTCGATTTGCTCATCAATAAACGCAACATACGCCCTGTTAGTGCTGTTCGCAGAGGGCAAAGAGAAAATTAAAGCCAGCTTCGGTTGGAATGGGAGGGATATATCTCTCGAACATTCCGAATTGTGCAGCGATGATATCTTATTATTACCCACAGGTCATTTTCCTGAACCATTTTCCGAAGCTCGACTTTAATCCCGCTTTATATTGAAGGTACTCAAATTGGAGCCATCTTGATCGGTAGACCTGTGAATGGTGTTGAATATACTGAAGCAGACATCGATCTGCTGTATTATCCTTGCGACCAGCTGGCTTATTTCATTCATGAGAACCAGCAAAGAGATGAGTATTTTCGAGAGATCGAGAACCTGGCACTGCTTTCACCTTCAACTCTCACACTTAGCAACGAATGTGTGAATTTCAATGAGGTTGAAACCTGCCTTCGCAACCTGTACGATTTTGCTTACCTGGGCGTATCACCTTTATCTAAGTTAGTAGCGGTGAATAATAAGTTACCAGCGGGACAGGTGACTCACCTGGATAACGGCAGGGCGGCACACACCTTTTTAATCCAGGCGATCGACAAGCTGCGACCTGAAGAGCAAGATCCATGCGGTCAGCCCTCCAGGGAATGGTATCCCTATCTGATCCTGCGGATGGCATATATTGAAGATAGATGCAACCGTGACATCATGAGCAGGCTGTATATCTCGGAAGGTACCTTTAACCGCACCCGGCGATCAGCAATCAGATCGGTGACCAGGGCATTGAACGAGATGGAAGCTGCATATTATTAATTACATATACCAAAACAAATCCTTCTTCCGAGCCCAAACCACACAGGATTTCATTGACCTGTGAGGTCGGTGATTAGCTAATAATAATCCGACAACAAGACATGGGGGATTTTCATTTGCCGGGCCGGGTTCCAACTCCAAAATAAATAAAGTTGGCGGTTTTTGGCAGTCAATGCTCTTGTTTTGGCAGTCACTATTTGGAATATATAGTTTGCTGGATAAATCTGCAGCCTAAGTCTCTCAATTTTATTCTTTAGAGATCAGGAGGTCGAAATGAAAATCAACTTGACTATATATCTTTATCGCATTAACACTTTTCAGCTTGTCGTCCTGCACTGGTGGAAAGGCTCCAGCCTCGCCGACAACCGAACCAATTCCTCCAATTGATCTATCGCCATCACCAATCCGAACAAATACTCCTCTTTCCGTCAATACGTCCTGGCCGGTGCGTTCCAAAACAGCAACACAGTTACCCTCCGCTAATTCTGCACTTCAAGCTTCACCCTCCACGACTGAATTGGAGCAAGCCGTCATGGCGTTGCAGCATATCGAAGACCCCGAGAATTTAGAAGACGAGAAGAAAAAGGCTTTGGACGATGCATTCAATGTGCTTGGGAATGCTGGAGCTGAAGGCACCCGCCTTCTAAAAGAAAAGCTGGTAGCAATGCAAAAGGCAGGGGAGTTGGATATTCATTTCCAGCTCTTAGCTGCCTGGTTGCTGTGGAAAATTGGAGGTCTTGATGAAGTAGATAGTATTGTTGATATTTGGACTTCCATTCCTCCGGAAGACTGGTATTACTATTACCTCTTCATGCCTGGAATGAGCGCAGCTTCAACCCAGGATACCAGGGCGTTACCCATGCTGGAGGTGCTGCTCGCCGATAAAAAAGGTAAACCTTACACTCTGTTGGAATTTCCATTGACACATGAATTTCTGTGGGGAACTTTTGGATCAAAAGGGCTTCCGGCACTGCTTGAAACATTGCAAGCCGCAAAAAATCCAACTGAGATCGAATCAGCCATCAACCTTCTGGCCCGTGCGCAATATTTACCGGCTTTACCTGAAATCCGAAAGCAGTTAAACAACCAGGATCCTGATATCCGGTCGGCTGCTATTTTGGCGCTAGGGCAATTCGGGCATCCCGATGACTTTGATTTACTGATATCCGGGCTTTCCTCAAAGGACCCCAACCTTTTGAAAATGTACATTTACTCTCTCGTCGAATTCGGGGATAGCGCGCCGTTCCACAACTCATCCCCTTTTTACAAGTTACCGAACAGAGAAGAGAGGTTGCGTGGGGACTAGGAAATTACCTGGCCTCGCCTGCAGGGTTGTCTGCGTTGAAGGATGCTGCAGCGAAGACGACGGAAAAGGATTGGGCGAAAGAATGCGATTCATATATACAGGGTGTGCTGGACAGCGCAGATTTGACTTGGGATGTCTTCAAAGACCTCTCTGATTTAGAGCAGCAGGAGGTGACGGATGGTTTTCGTTATTCTGGCATAAGAATCAAACCTGGAGAAAAAGCCATTACCCATGACCAATTGATCGAAGTAGTCGCAGAGTGGCAAGATACCGGTCGCATTACCTCTGAGAAATGGGAATGGGTTGAAACACGGCATATCCTGCCAATCGCCACGCCAGAAGATATTAATTTGCTGCTGGATGGAAAAGCCAAATTCTATTTACGACTCTCGGATGAATGTATCTCTGACGCCCGTATTGTGGATGATTTGATCAAGTGGATTGGCCGCAGCCGATATCGGGAGATTGGTTTAATTGAATAATAAGTTCATAAAACCAACTGATGAGCACAGAATGCAAAGAAGTCAAATGGATTAGAAATGGGAATTGAGGAAATTATGAAGAAGAGCATCTATCTAATCACGATCGTTTTTCTGATATTGGGCACCGCCTGCCAGGCCGTACCAGAACCCCAAATCGCCTATGATCCTGCTGCCCTGCGATTTTCAGGGGAGCAAGCCTTCGCGCTCGAAACCGAATATGTAAACCTCTTCCCCGACCGGCAAAATGGAAAGCCCAATAACCGGCTGGCAGTGGAGTGGTTCGTCCAGCGCCTGTCTACCCTGGGCTGGGACTGCCAGGTTGACGAATGGGAAGTGATCAGCTACAGCCAGCCTGTGAAGTTGAACAACGGTGTCTGCCGGCTGCCCGGCAAATCAGATCGAGAAATCCTGGTGGTCGCTCACCAGGATATCGCCGTGACGACCAGCCAGGGAGCCGATAACGATGCTGCGGGAGTTGCCATCCTGGCTCACCTGGCAGAGATCTTTGCTGAGGAGGGCCAGCCAGCCTATACGCTGGTGTTTGTTTCGACGGACGGAGAAGAACTCGGCATGGCCGGTACCGGGCGTTACATGTGGACCCACCCGGATCCGAGCAAGATCATCGCCGGTTTCTCTCTTGACAACCTGGGACGGCCCTACTATGACGGTATGAAGATTGAGATGATCGGCCAGTATCATGGATATACACCCATCTGGCTGCCGCTCACCGTAAGGCAGCTGCCCGCGCTGCCAACCTGTGGGAGCTGGGTCTGATCCCGCTGCTCGGTCAGGTGACCGACCAGGCGATGCCTGTATCATTAATGGACCAGGGACCAATGGTGGCGGCAGGCGTCCCTGCCCTCGGATTTGCCGCTCACGAACCGTCCGAGTACCACGACCTACATTACAGGATTTTGTGGCATGGGCCAGAAGATACACTGGAGAACCAGTCGGCCGAAGCAGTGGGAATGTCCGGGCTGTTCGCTGAAGCAGCAATCCGCCAGCTCTTGTCGATGGAAAGCTTTCCAGAGACATCCGGTCCCTACCTGTATTTCGATAACAGTCACCAGATGCTGCGCGGCCTGCCTTTGTGGCTGATTTTCATCGTTTTCACAGGGCTGTTCTTCCTGGGCAGCATTTTTAGCGGAGGTAAAACGTGGCAGGACAAGGCAAGAGGCTGGAAGCAGGCGCTGCCTCACGTCCTTGGACTTCTGGCTGCCACTGCTGGCTGCTATTTTGCTGCTGTACCTGATGGTGGCTGTGGGATTGATGGATGAATACTATGCTTTCCCGGGTATTTATCGTGATCCAGCCTCTCTGCAGGTAAATTGGCTGGCAGTCATTATCTTCCTGCTCGGACTGGCAGGGTTCCTGTTCGCAGGGCGTCAACTTGTCCGGCGATATCTCAAAGGGTCGGAGGCGCCTGAATTCGCGAGCATTAAAAGCCTGGCATTCCTGGTCATCGGCCTGGCGGGGGTGTTCCTCCTGTTCCGCAATCCCTTTACGCTCTTATTCCTCGTCCCAGTGCTATTTTGGCTGCTGATCAGGGGCAGGAGTGGTCTGGGCAAAATGCTGGATCTCCTGTTCTTTATGCTGGGGGGGCTGCTGGTCTACTTCCTGATCTACCAGTTCGGCTTTGTGACCCTGAACTACAAATGGACCTTCCTGTGGTACTTCCTGAACATGTTTTCGAGCCAGATGGTCAATTTCCTCTCTGCAGTGGTAATCACTGCAGTGATTGGGGCCGGGTTGGCTTTGATTGTTAACCCGCCAGGAGAGTTACGGCAAAATGAACACAAGGCTTGAGTTCAAAATTTATCCAGGGGTACGACTTTGATTGTAAACTGATCCAGGATTTCGAGCGAGGGCTGAACCTGTGCTCCCCCGAAAAGAGCCTGATCCCCTGCCGGGTGCTGGGTTACGGCGAGATCAGCACGGTGATTGAGATCCAGCTTGAGGACCTATCGGGCCTGGCATTCAAGCGTATGTCGATCTTCGAAAGTGAGGATGAAATCGGAGATTATATCCAGCTGTACCAGGAATACAACCGCATTTTGGAGCAAGACATCGGGCTGGGTCTACCCCCACACGGTTACTTCGTTTGCGAGAGCAAGTCCCACAGGCCGATCGTCTACATTATCCAAAAACAAGTGCCCTATTACTCATTGGGTAATAAAGCCATGAATTTACTCCAGCCTGAGCAAGCGGTTGTGCTTTTCAGGTGCGTCCTGGGAGAATTGCTTCGGGTTTGGGAATATAACCAGCGTTCTTACGACAGGCAGATAGCGATAGACGGCCAAATCTCAAATTGGGCGGTGGATGATTTCGATCCGAAGAATCAATTTTCGATGGCGACTGCCACCTCCTGTACCTGGATACCAGCTCCCCTTTCCTGCGTTTGAAACAGGTCGAACAGCTGGACGCTGAGCTTTTCCTGCGAGCCGCACCGTCGTTTATGGTCTGGATCTTACGCTTGTTATTTCTGAAAGACGTGATGACCCGTTATTACGAGCCACGTAAGGTGACGATCGACCTGCTTGCCAATGTGTATAAAGAACAACGGTCCGACCTGATTCCTGCCCTGCTGGCCATGGCAAACAAGTTCTTCGCCAGTGAGGCGGAGGAGTTGGGTATCTCCCCCCTCCTGGAAAAGGAGGTGCAGGATTATTACCGCGAAGATGCCATGATCTGGTCCCTGTACCTGTCCATGCGCAGATTTGACCGTTACCTGCATCAGGAGATCCTGCATCACGAATACCCCTATATCCTGCCGGGAATAATAAAACGGTAGGAACGGAGGAATGTTGACCAAAAAATGAATTTTGCTTCCCATGGAGAGACTTTGAAGGAGAAATGTGATGGAAAACCTGACAGGATTCGGAATCGCTCTCATTCAGGCGCTGCAAACCTTCAGTCCAACACTGGATGCGCTTATGAAGTTCTTTTCCTTCCTCAGCAGGGTCGAGTTTTACCTGCTGCTGATCCCGTTGATCTATTGGAACACAGATTCAAAATTAGGCTTCCGCCTGATGCTGGTTTTATTTTTTACTGACTTCCTGGGAACAGCCTGTAAGAATCTGTTCCGCCAGCCGAGACCATATTGGATGGGCGATGTAGAAGGGCTGGCCGAAGAAACGTCTTATGGTTTCGTATCCACCCATGCCAGCAATTCGTTCGCAGTTTGGGGCTTGTTGGCGCTGCATTTCCGCAAGAGATGGCTATGGGCCCTGTCCGCATTCATGGTTTTGATGATTGGCATCTCGCGACTTTACCTGGGCGTCCATTTTCCCCAGGATGTCATAGGCGGCTGGATCCTGGGAAGCCTGGTGCTGTTGGTATTTCTGCGAGTCGAGCCTGCCTTCACTCGCTGGATCCAGCCGCGTTCTTCGGTATTTCGAGTGGGATTGGGATTTATCGTTTCTCTTCTGGTGATCGTATCCGGCCTGGTAATCCTGGCCTTCACCAGCCCGTTGAATGATCCCGAAACCTTTGCTAGCTTTTCCACACGGGCGCGCTCTCTCAATGAATATGTGACCCTGGCTGGAGCTTTATTCGGCACGGTTACCGGGTATGAGATGATGCATCGATCCGCCCGCTTTAAAACCAGCGGCGCGTGGACCCTACAGCTGGCTCGCTACCTGCTGGGGATTTTCGGGGTGCTCGTGCTTTACCTGGGATTGGATATTCTCTTTAGTATGATCGCAGCCGGCGATAGCTTTGCCGGACAGGTATTGCGCTACCTGCGCTATGCTGCGGTTACCTGGTTTGTGACATTTGGCGCGGTGCGAGGTTTTTTGAAGCTCCAGCTGTTGGAGAGTGAGGAATGAAAAACATGACACTGGTCGGTCAGGATACAAAGACTGTAATAGACGACCGTTTTGCCCGGCATGTATCCAGTGGCAAAGTTGAATTCTTTGCGCAGGCAGGGATCGATTTCATCGCAGGCAGGCGGGAGGGCATCTACCTTTGGGACCTGGAAGGCACTGCCCTGATTAATTGCCACTGCAACGGTGGGGTATTTAACCTGGGACACCGCCACCCGCGGGTGATTGCTGCGCTGCAGAAAGCGCTGGCGGAGCTGGACATTGGCAACCACCACCTGGTGAGCGAAGCGCGCGTACTTCTGGCTGAACGCCTGTCAGAGATTTCAGCGAGTGACCTCAACCGGGTGGTATTCGGCGTATCCGGGGGCGAGTCCATTGACCTGGCGATCAAGCTGGCGCGCGCTCATACCCATCGTCCGAAGGTCATCTCGGCCATCGGTGGCTATCACGGTCATACCGGCCTGGCGCTGGCAGCCGGGGACGAGCAATATCGCAAGCCTTTCGAGCCGCTTTCACCCGGATTTGTGCAGGTGCCATTCGGCGACCTTGAAGCCCTGGAAGAGGCCCTGGGGGATGATGTGGCGGCTGTGCTATTCGAAACCATCCCGGCTACCCAGGGTATAACAATCCCACCGGAAAGCTTCTTCCGTGGGGTCAGGATGTTGTGCGACCAATTTGGGACTGTCATGATCGCTGACGAAGTACAGACCGGTTTAGGCCGCTGCGGGGCAGTGTGGGGAATCGACACCTATGACGTTACTCCTGACATCATCGTGGCCGGCAAGGGTCTTTCCGGCGGGATCTACCCCATCACGACGACGATTTACCGCGAGCATCTCAACCCCTTCCTGCACACACATCCCTTCATCCATATATCCACTTTCGGCGGGGCTGAAATAGGCTGCTACGTGGCACTTGAAGTGCTCAACATCCTGGAAGAGCCTGGCTTCCTAAAACACGTGCTGGCGATGTCCGAGTTATTCAGACGAGGTTTTGCCGACTTGAAGGAGCGCCACCCACAGGTAGTGGTGGAATTCCGCCAGCGAGGCATGATGATGGGGATGAAATTGGCCGACGCCCGTCTTGGACCATTGGCCACGCAGCTTGGTTTTCAAAACGGGTTGCTGACCATCTTCGCCAATAACGATCCTTCAGTCCTCCAGATATTGCCGCCGCTGATCATCCAGCCTGATGAAGCAAACCTTGTGTTGGAGAGGCTGGAAAGCATAGTTTTACAGATCGAAGGAATTTTCTTGAGGAATACATCACCGTGAGAATCGCCTACCTGTGCCAGTCTTTTCCTCCCATGATCAGTGGGGCTTCGCTGGCTGTCCAACAGCTTTCAAGGGGAATTGTCGCGCGCGGACACTCTGCCCTCGTGCTGGCAGCCAGCGAAACTGGCAAGGCTTACTCGATTGAGACGGAAAACTCCAGGATCGTGAAACTGCGGTCTTACAAAAACCCGGCTAGAGTTGGGCAGCATTACCTGTTGTATCCAGCCGGGCAGATTCTGAAGGAGCTGCAGTTATTCAAACCCGACCTGGTGCACCTGCACGACCCCCTTGGCACGGGGATAGCTGGCCTGAAGGCATGCCGGCTGATGAAAATTCCAGCAATCCTGACCATCCACCAGCTGCCGTGGTTCGCCACCACATACATACCCAAACTGCCTGTACTTCAATCTGGGATGGAAACCGTACTGTGGAGTTATGCCAGGTGGCTTGTCAGGCAATGCCAGGCAGTTATCGCTCCGAGCTGCACCGTAGCAAAGTATGTCTATGCGCAAACCAGCCTCCACGCTGCCATTATCAGCGTGGGGATCGACCTTGAGCGTTTCTCTCCTCACCCAGGATATGCAGGTGAATCTGCCTTCTTACAAAAGAAATATTCTCTGCAACCACACCTGCCTGTCGTCCTGTATACAGGCCGGCTTGATGCCGATAAGCAGGTTGACCTGGTCCTGCGAACAGCTGCATTGGCGATGAAGAAGACTCGATTTCAGCTGCTGATTGTGGGGGATGGAAAGCTCAAGACTAATTTGATCCAGCTGAGTCAGGAATTGGGAATAAGACATCAATGCCATTTCACCGGATACATCGATCCTTTTGGCGACCTGGCGGGAATTTACAGGATGGCTTCGATTTTCGTCACCGCCTCGGAGGTCGAAACGCTCAGCCTGGTTGGGCTGGAAGCCGCGGCCAGCAGTTTACCCATTGTCGCATTCAGGGCAGCTGCCATCCCTGAAATTGTCGATGATGGGAATAGCGGATTCCTTGTACAGGCGGGTGATCTGAATGCCATGGCAGACAAGATCATAGATTTGCTATACAATCCAGAAATGGGGCACCAGATGGGCCGGGCTGGACGTATGATCGCCAGCAGTCATTCGCTGGAGAATTCAATTTTTACACATTTAGCATTCTACGAATCCATCTACGCACAACCGGGGAGAGATCAGTATGTTGTTCCAATCTATCAATTTCGAATATTAGAAACGACATCTGGACAAGATGGAAGGTATAATTCACGGATCAATAACGCAGGGGAATCACTAATATTCGATTGAAATCTGAAATAGAGGGAGAGTATCTCATCATGAATATTCGATTCGTGTTGATCCGAACCCTGTTTCTGGCTGTCATCCTGTTCGTGAGTGCTTGCGGATCCGTGGCCACACCATTCCCCACCCTGGATAATGTGACGATGCACACCCAGGCTGCACAGACTGTGGTGGCAGAGCTGACGCAGGATGCCCCACTGCCGACCGCACCAGAGCCAATCGTACCACCCCCACCCACAGCTGTTCCATCCCTGACACCCATCCCGACCGTGCCTGCACCCACACCCGACCTGCACACCATTCCTGTCGCGGTAGTGCCGACCCCGGCTGTTGGTGAGCCTTCGGCGCTGGCAAAAACCAATACCACCATCTTCAGCGGGCCAGGCAACGAATATGTCGTCTATTCGGCCTTCTTGAGCGGCTCGACTGCCCGGGTGACCGGCGTAAATGCCGACCGCACCTGGTGGGTGATCAATGTGCCACCAGCGCCGGACGGGCAGGGTTGGATCGCGGCCGAGGCATTGACCGTGAGCAACGCGGATTCCGTGCCGGCCATAGCTGCCCCTCCCGTCCCACCCAGCGCTGACCTGGTTCCCCCCGGACCCGATGATCCGCAGGCCTCCGCTTCGGTGAACGTGCACGTGCGCACCGGACCCGGACAGAATTTCCCTTCCTACGGCATCGCCAAAGCCAGCCAGAGCGGCCGGCTGCTCGGCAAGAGCGAAGACGGCCTGTGGTGGGTAGTGCGCCTGGATCCATCCAGGATCGGTGCGGGTCACGGCTGGGTGATGGCGGAATTTACGCAGGCTATCAACACCGAAAACCTGATGACCATCGCTTCACCTCCTGCCCCTACTTTATACGCCCCACCCCCACCCGCACCTGGCGCGCCGACCGTCACTTCCACCGATAACCTGAACGTGCGCTCGGTCCGGGATTTAACTTCCCGGTGTTGTTCGTGGCGCCTCCCGGCTCAACCGGCGAGACGACCGGCAAGAGCAGCGACGGCGCCTGGTGGCAGGTTAAAATTGCTGTTGAGTATTCCTCCGATGGACTGGGCTGGGTATCGGCCGATTTTGTGACCACCCAAAACACGCAGAACGTGCCAGTAATCAGCGGACCAGCTGCCCCACCGGTGGTGGAAGCCACGCCGCCTCCATCCGGGATCGAGGGCTGCTCCCTGGCTGCCCAGCAGCCAGCTGATGGCACAGTCTTCAATCCAGGCACTGCATTCCAGGCAGGCTGGGTGCTGCAGAACACCAGCGGAACGCGCTGGGATATGGCTGAATATGATGTGCGCTTTGTTGGCGCAGCCGGCAACCTGCGCCTGCACCAGGGACCCGACCTGTACGATCTACCTTCCAGCGTTGATCCCGGCGGCACAACCTACATCATTTTGCCCATGATTGCTCCTTTCGATCCGGGCACTTACGGCGAGCTGTGGCAGATTGCGCTGGGAAACCAGGCTGTGTGCCAGTTCTATCTTTATATTGAGGTGAGATAAGAATTGAGATTAATTTCCCTACTTTTGAACATTGATAGAATATCTCAATCCTGGAATGATAAGTCCATTTCCAGGATTGAGATTTCTGATTTATGGGTACCTGCCCATGTCCACCAAGCGCGCACACCTGGATGAAAACCTGAAGGCATTGAATTTGGAGATTTCGCCAGAAGACAACCTGGCGCTGGATCACATCGAGCTGTCGGAAGACCGCCTGTGGCCTGTATAAATTTTTGTAAACGGATTTTACGGATAATAACGGATTTTTGCGCAGATCATTCACAGGCGAATGAATTGTTCTAAGGGTCTTCTTATAACACGACCGGTTTAGAAGCTAAACTTCTTGAAGAAGTTTAGCTTCTAATGCTGGACGATATCAATTCTTACAACTTGTGAATAAGTACATGTACCGCTATATTGATCTCAGCCACACAATTCAAGATGGATTAGTCACTTATAAAGGTCTGCCGGCTCCTTTAATCTGCGATTACCTGAGCCGGGAGGAATTCGAGGCAGATTTATGCCCCGGGTACCGAATTCCAGATTGCGAAGATCGAGATGGTGGCCAACACCGGCACCTACCTGGACTGCCCATCCCACCGCTATGCAGATGGGAAAGACCTTTCGCAGGTCGAGCTGGAGCGCTTCGTCGACCTGGAAGCGCTGGTAATACATGCTGACTACACGCAAAGCCGGGAGATTGGGGTGCGCTTTTTCCTGGGAAGACAGCTGGAGAAGCGCGCTGTCCTGCTGCACACCGGCTGGGACGCCCACTGGAACACGGAGCAGTACTTCGATGGGCACCCGTTCCTGACAGAAGACGCTGCTCTTTACCTGCGCGACCAGGGCGCGGTCCTGGTTGGCATCGATTCACTCAACATCGACGACACGCACGACCTGTCGCGACCCGCCCACTCCACCCTGCTGCGCGCCGGGATTCTGATCGTGGAACACCTGTGCAACCTCGGCAGCCTGCCGGACGAGGACTTCACTTTCAGCGCTATCCCGCCAAAGTTCAGGGGAGTGGGAACCTTCCCGGTGCGAGCGATGGCGAAGATATAAGATTTTGTACACGGATATAACGGATAAACACGGATTCTTCAAAATCAACATGCGTGAATTCCGATTTATCAGTGTCAATCCTTGTTAAATCTAATCAAAATCGCCTGTTGACCAGGAGCTGCACCTGAGAAATCTACATCTCTTTCCCTAGCCAGACAACATGGAGGCTTTAAGTACGAATGTAATCTATATGTCAAAGCATCAAGTCTACGAACTCATATGAATGGTGATAATATAATTGTGAAATCCAGCTCGATCGCACTTAGAATTCAGAGAGAGAGTATTTGATGGGCTTGAACACCGAACTTCAAGGGCAGCTCCTGGGTTATCAGCGCAATGAGATCACCGAGTACCATATTTACCGGCGCCTGGCGAGCGCCCAGAAATCACCGGAGAACCGTGATGTGCTGGAGAAGATCGCACAGGACCAGCTCGGGCACTACCAGCTGTGGAAAGAGCACACCCAGCGGGATGTGCAGCCGAGGCAGTCTTCAATTATTACATTTCAGTCGCCAAGGACGCCCCCTTCTAATGCAGGTTCCTGGAAATGGCGGCTGTCAGCCTGGGAGTGGCGGGGCTCAGCTTTATCCTGGGCTACCTGATCCGCAGCCTGCTGGGTGTGGAAATATAATAGAAAAGGAGAAGAATATGGAAATCCCAGAATATATTACCAAGTCAGAAGTGCAGCGCATCTGCCAGAAGTTGGGGATTCGCGATTGGAGCGCATTGACCGCCCCTCAGGTGGAGCCATACGAAGCCGAAATCATCCGCCAGGAAGTAGGTGGTGAGGCGCTGCAGATTTCAGCCGAGGAGTACCAGGCCGGACTGGAAGTGGAGCTGGAACATGGGGTGGCTTTCCCGGATAGCAATGTGACCAACAACCACCCCATTTTGACCGGCAAGATCGTGCTCGCCCACCTGAAAGAAACACTGGATTATTACCAGCGCCTGGATATCGCCGAAATCGAAGGGGATATCTTCAAGGCTGTGCTCGGTGGTGACCTGCACAAGCTGGCTGCCAAGCAGAAGAAGCTGGTCATTGCCAGGGCAGTTCTGGCCGAGCTTGAAAATCGCCAGATCAGGCAGGGATAAAACCACGCGGAGGATGGATAAATGAAAATATTTATCAGCGCAGACATCGAAGGCGTCACCGGGGTGACACATTGCAACGAGACCGAGCTGGGACATGCCGAGTACCAGGCGGCACGCGAGCAGATGACGGCAGAAGTGGTCGCAGCCTGCGAAGGCGCACTGCAGGCCGAGGCGACGGAGATCTGGATCAAGGACTCGCACGACACCGGCAGGAACCTGATCGCTGCCAGGCTGCCAAGGGAGGCACGCCTGATACGCGGCTGGAGCGGGCACCCCATGATGATGCTGCAGGAATTGGATAAGACCTTCCAGGCGGTGCTGCTGGTGGGTTACCATTCGGGAGCCGGCGCCGGTAAAAGCCCGCTGGAACACACCGTGGACGGCGGCAGCCTGATGGCAGTAAAAATAAACGGCCGCCCGATTTCGGAATTCATGATCGACCTGTATAACACCGCTTACCACCACATACCGCTGGTTTTCGTCTCGGGCGACCAGGGATTATGCGAAACAGTCAAGGAGCTCAACCCGAATATCGAGACCGTGGCAGTTAAGGAAGGGCGGGGTGATTCGACTATTAACCTGCACCCACAGCTGGCAGTTGAGCTGATCAAGGAAGGCACAGCGAAAGCTTTGCAGGGCAACCTGGAAGCCTGCCAGGTCAACCTGCCGGATCTTTTCAGCGTGGAAGTGGTCTACCGGCTCCAGGCGAAGGCTTACCAGTTCGGGTTCTTCCCGGGTGCGCAGCAAGTCGATCCCCGGACGGTTCTTTTTGAAACCAGCGACTACTTCGAAGTACTGCGATTCTTCCTTTTCGCACTATAAGGGGTCTATGGCGTTGGTTTTACACCCACGAAGACCTCTGGCGTCCCTACAGCTATCTCGTTAAGCGGGTAAGGCACCGCCTGAGGCAGAAAGCCAGCTAACGAGATGGTTTCAAGCCATTGTGACCGGCTGAAAAGCCCCAGGACATGGCGGTCAGATTTCACGCTGACTTCACCCGCCTCATCCCGCAGCAGGTAGGCAAAATCCGTGATGTATGTGTCGTCCGAAGGGTCGGGGTCCCAGGTCCATTCCAGGTAGCGCAAGGAACGGGAATCCCCGTCGTATCCGCCGTGGTCGGTACCCGGTTGAAAGGTCTCGCGCGTGAAATCGGGTGCAAAGACCGCCGCCCCACCTGGCTGGCAGTGGGAGAAGGCAGTATACAGCGCCAGACGGAGGTCGGGCAGGCTGGTGAGGTAGCAGATCGCATCGTGGATGAAGACTGCATCGAACTGCCGCCCCAGCCGCAGTGTGCGCATATCGCCCTGGATGTGTTCGCACTGCGGGTTGATCGAGCGGCTCAGCTCCAACATATGCGGGGAGAGGTCGCTGAGGGTGAGCTTGAAATGCTGTTTCAGGTGGTAAGCGTTGTTGCCGCCACCGCTGCCCAGCTCCAGTATGGTTTTTACAGGTATCCTGGGCGCGGACTTCAGCAGCTCGCCGAAGAACTGCGCCTCCTCGGCATAATCTTGCGGGCGGGTCAGCAGGTGGAACCAGCCAGCCAGGCTGTTGTAGAGTTCAGGCTGTATTTCACTCACTATTGGATCCTCCCAGTTATGTCTTTTACAATTTTCAGGTTTTCCATTATTATTGGCAGTGTACGCTAGGACCAGCCTGTGAGGTCAAACCTTCTAAGAGGTATTGTAACTTGTTCCAGGTTTTTTACGACTTAATCCATCCTATATATATTCTTCTCTCAGGTCGATCTTGGCCTGCTCGGAGAGCTTCGTTCGAAGGTTGCGCTAGTCCTGACTACCAGGTAAAGTCTTCATACCAGACTGGCTGGCAGTAACAAATCCTGACCCAACTCTGGGCACCCGCTGAAAGATCCTGTTGGTAGGTGTACGCTGGTAAAATACCGGCTGAGTATTTACCTGTCGTTCGTAAAGCGATAAGCAGTCCCAGTCAAGATGGTGCAATAGCATCGAGGCCATACCCGGGCATTGAAGTCCGCATCGGCCGACCTTATCGGTAATCTGGGATTTTTATCAGGGATGCGGGGCGTCTAAATTTCTTCCGCCAGTTCGATGAAGCGCTTGTACGGGATGGCGATCAGGCTCTCCGCGGCTGCCGCGCCGTGCTTAAGGCTGATCATCGAGACTTTGGCTGCCACTTCTTCGTTCGGCGCCTCGTAGATGTCCAGGAAATCGTAGCGGCCTAGCAGCGCGTAATGCGCCAGGAAGTTGACCTCCGGGCACTTCTCCTTGACTTCTTCCAGCCACTTCTGACCGGAGCGCGCCTGGTCACGCACGTTTTTCGAAGCATCCGGCGATAGTTTGGTCAATAAAATGAAAGTTTGCATGCCTGCCTCCTCATAACCACTTCCCATCTCCCACCGACCTGCCTTCCAGGTCTGATGACATTGATTAGTATAGCCCAGCTGCGGCTTCAATGCAATAGGTTGGAGAGCAACACGCCACTCCTCTCCTATCCCTGCTGATACGTATTGACTTTCACTTATATGCTTGCTACAATTATGGCATAGAGATGTAACATCCTCTTTCTCCATCATCTCTGGCGGGGTTTATCTCAACTTTAGGAGGGATGTATGTTTAATCTAAATTTCTCAAGCTCCTTTTGCGGCCTAAATATAATTTTGTGGCGAGTGTTTATTGGATTTTCCTGATAGCTTCCATTACTGGCAGCAATCCTGCCCAGGGAGCAGTGCACTCACCCTCCGAGCCTGCTGCCTTATTATCCTGGGATCAGATCAATACCGACGGTTTCGGAAACGCTAATTTCAACAGCACCCTGAGCCTGGCCGTCTTCCGGAACGAGCTGTATGCGGGCACCCGCAGGTCGAACGCTGCTAAGGTTTTCCGGCGCAACGCGGACAGCCAGACCTGGTCAGATTTGGGATTGCCCATTTTTTGCGAATCCATACCTGCGATGGTGAATGCATATGAGAACTTTTTATACGTCGGCACAGAGAGCCTTTCTGGATCGCAGGTGTGGCAATTCGACGGCGCGAGCTGGACCAATATCGACGCGGCAGGTTTCGGGAACGCAGCCAACCTGGGCGTGCGGACACTCTACCAGTGGGGCAGCGTGACGATCGCCGGCACCAGAAACGGCGCATTGGGCGCTGGGACCTTTCAATATAACTACCCCAATTGGACGCAAATCTACCCGTATGGATTCGGTTACCCCAGCAACACGGCTGTCTCCAGCATGGCCCGGCTGCAGGAAATGGGGATCATGATCGGCACGCGCAACGAGGCGACAGGCGCAGAGATCTGGCTGTTTGACAACACCCCGGCCGGCTGGATCATGAAGGGCGGATTTGAAAATCCTCACAACTGGGCCGCAAGCTCGATGGCGGTCTTCAACGGCGTGCTGTACGTGGGTACCTTGAATATTACTGACGGTGCCCAGATCTGGCGTTATACCGTCGCGACGGATAGCTGGCAGAAGGTGGCTAACGCTGGCTTTGGCAACCCGCAGAACCGGGGGATCTCGGTCCTTTATCCCTTCGCCGGCTACTTGTATGCGGGGACAGAGAACATCAGCACTGGCGCCCAGGTCTGGCGCTCGAGCAACGGCAGCGATTGGGAAATTGTGATGAGCGGGGGGTACGGCAACATCTATAATACCGAAGTCGCCAGCATGGTCGGTTTAGGGGGCTGGCTGATCGCCGGGACGGTCAACTACGCTACGGGCAGCGAGATCTGGCGCAGCCATCCAATGGGTGCCGACCCATACTTCAAGGTCAGCCTGACCTCCTGGAACGCAGTCTATCCAGACCTGGCGTATAACCCTGAGCTTGGCCAATTCCTGGCTGCCTGGGAAGACAGGGACTACTACAATTCTTCCCTCGGAATATCCGCCCAGCGCTTCGACTCTGAAAGCCGCATCGCAGGCACGATTCCCATTTCCAGCCAGCCCAGCGCACTCCCTCAAGTGGCATACGATTTGGACCTCGACCGCTACCTGGTGGCCTGGAACGAAGGTGATTACATTGTAGGACAGCTCGTTGGCGCAAACGGCAGCCTGATTGGATCGAAGATCTACCTGCACTACCATGATGAGCTGACCGGACTGCTCTATTCTCCTGTCACGGACGATTACGTGCTGCTCTATACCATCTACGGCGGGTTCCCCGCACCCCCGGGCTGCTGGATTGAACGTAATGGTCGTGGAGCCAGATTTATTATCGTCTGTAGATTACATCGTGGTGAGGCCACTCAATACCAGCTACGAGATATTCGGAGCAGACCTGGCCTGGAACCATGCCCATAATGAAGTCCTGGTGGCGTGGAGCGAGGCGACCAGCCACGGGATCTATGTCCAGGGTCGGCTGGTTGAGCTGGCCACACCCGATGTTTTAGAACTCAGCCTTTACGATTGAAGCCAGCTCAAGCGTCAGTAATAAATTTCCGAGCGTAGCGGCCATCGGCTCTGAGCCTCCTGGCACGGGAACTTACCTGGTCGCCTGGCAATCCATGCAAGAATATACCGGCAGCAACAGCACCTTCTCCATCGCCGGGAAAAAAGTCAATGGGAACGGTGTCGTGGCGGGCGATCTCCTGTCTATCACACAGACACCGCCCGATCAATTTTGCCCTCAAGTCGCCGCCAATGAAGCTGCGCACAGCTTTTTCACCGCTTACGTCACTGGATACAACTACGATCCGTACGTTGTTCATCAAAACCGGTATCCGTTGTCCTTCGGCCGGTTTTTGGTGAATATAGCCGGGGCGGTCTCCGCAGAGCGCTGGCTGGGCGGTGGCCATTATTTATATGATGATGACTGTGCTTCAGCGGTCGGTGGTGGTGGCCTGGATTACATGGTGGTGAAAAGCTTTCGTGCGCCGAACGACAGCGTCAACCAGGTATGGGCCACGCGCCTCAGCACCTTTGTCGTTTACCTGCCTTTCGCCCGCAGGTAATAGAGAAAGGCAGGCGTTTTCGATTATAAACATCTCGTTTTTTTAAAACCCGGGAGGAAAAATGTCACAACACGCATATTCAGGCTTCAGATCAATATTGAATTCCTAGATCTGGTGTGCTTTTCTGGGGATGGTGACGTTCGCCTTTTAAGCAGGCGGCACATCCGCCTCTAGTGTGATGTAGTCGCCAGCTGACCCAACCACCCAGCTGTTAATATCCGGTTCATTCTCTCTCAGATTAGTGATCGCCTTTTAGTATCAAATTTTATGTGTGACTTCTATCACAATGCCCGGATGTTATAATTCCCGGAAGTTTGTGGTGGCATCGTGGAGGAATTGATCCAGCCTTTAGATCTTTTCCCGCTTTGGCTAATTCTCATATTTTCACTGGCCTTCCTTTTCCTGGCACCAGAGCTCGGCTTCAGGCTGGGCAAGGTCATCTAGAAACGCTGACCGGATCAATTCGAATCGGGCTGGGAGCGATCGTCAGCGCAGCGCTGGCCCTGCTGGGCTTGTTGCTGGCATATGTCACCAGCATTGCGGTTAGGAATTTACAATGAACGGAGGCAGCTGGTTGTTACAGAAGCTAACGCTATCGAATTGAGCTACACATTTTCCGCAGTATCAGACAAGCCAACCGGGGATTTAGCCCGCCAGGAGCTACGGGAATGTGCCATCCAGTGCCTGAGAATCAGCGATTTGTAAGAAATCTCTGCAGCAGCGATACGCTCGGAACAAATACTCGACCAGCTAAGGAGCGATGCCATAATGTATTTCAAGATCGATGATCGGGATGAAACCTCCAGAGTCTCAACCGGGCGACTGCCGCCTTCCGAACAGGTGCGCCTGCTGGTGTCAGAAGCCTATGAGTTGTTCAGGACGAACGACGAAGGGCAGAATGCAGATTACATTCCCGCACTGGCAGCTGCACCACGAGCCTGCTTTGGGATATGCCTGACTGGGACGAACGGGGCACTGCACGAAATTGGGGATGTGGAAGCTGAATTTTCGATCCAAAGCGTCTCCAAGCCGTTCGTATTTGCGCTGGTGCTCCAGGTGCTCGGATATGAGGAAGCCCGCCTGAAGCTGGGCGTGAACAGCAGCGGGCTGCCTTTCAATTCGGTGATGGCTATCGAGCTGAACGAAAGCCGCACGATAAACCCGATGGTCAATGCGGGAGCAATCGCAGCAACCAGCCTGGTGCCCGGCACTACCCCTTTGGAAAAATGGGAATTCATTCAAGATGGACTGTCGCGCTTCGCAGGGCGTAAACTTTCCATGGACCCAATTGTTTACGAGTCTGAAAGCGCCACCAACCAGCGCAACCAGGGAATATCCCGGCTGCTGGAAAGCTACGGGCGCATCAACTTTGATCCCCTGGATTCGGTAGATATCTACACCCGCCAGTGCTCGCTGAATGTGACCGCCAGGGACCTGGCTGTGATGGGTGCTACCCTGGCGGATGGGGGCATGAATCCGATCACTCGTGAGCAGGTGATCGACCCGCTATGCTGCAAGCGCGTCCTGGCGGTGATGGCCACAGCCGGATTGTATGAATATTCTGGCGATTGGCTGTACGAAATCGGCCTGCCGGGGAAGAGCGGGGTGAGCGGTGGGATTGTCACCGTCTCACCAGGCAAGGGCGGGATGGGCACCTTCTCGCCTCCGCTTGACCAGGCTGGAAACAGCGTGCGCGGGCAGATGGCCGCCAAGTACCTGTCGCAGAAACTGGGGTTGAATCTGTTCGCCTCCAGGCCTATATGAGAAAGTTGATATTAATAATACTTTTATGGTATTATCGACAGAATTAATTACAGCTTACATAGACAGACAAGGATAACCAAAAGGTATGGAGGGAAAAACCAACCCTAATCCAGCACCCGCTTCAATGCTGAAAGCCTCCTGGCTGCCAATGCTCATCATCGCCCTGGCCCAGATCCAGATGGCTTTCAACGTCAGTGCGCTGCCGGTATCCATCGGCGCGATTGTTGAAGAATTCGACACATCTCCATCCAGTGTCGGTACTGCGCTGGTCGTTTATTCGCTGGCGGTCGCCGGGTTTGTCATGCTCGGCGCAAAAATCGGTAAAATACTTGGCGCTCGTACTGCTTTTCAGATTGGAGTGATCTTTCACGGCGCGGCGATGACCTGGATGGCGCTGAGCCAGGACACTGCGGCCATGTTGAAGGCCCAGGCAGTCGCCGGACTGGCAGCAGCCTTGTTGGTACCTTCCCTGGTTGTGATGATCGCAAATCACTACCGAGCAGCGCAGCAGTCTCAAGCCCTGGGCTTGTTAGGTGCCGCCCAGGCCATCGCGGGTGTGCTGGCCTTCCTGGTGGTGGGCATCCTGGGTGCTTTGCTTGGATGGCGCTATTCATTTGGCCTGATTGTGATCATTGCTGCGTGTGTGTTCTTGCTCAGCTTTCGGCTCAAGACCGTTCCACGTGATCCAAAGGTGAAGATTGACTGGGTAGGCGCACTTTTGGCAGCCAGCGCCATTACGCTGATCAGCCTGGGCTTCAACAACATCACTGCCTGGGGACTGCTGCTGGCAAAACCAGATGCACCCTACAGCATCCTGGGCCTATCGCTCTCGCCGGTCATGATCATCGGTGGCATTTTCCTCGGGCAGAGCTTCTTCGCCTGGTCGCACCGGCGCCAATCGCAGAACAAAGCCCCCCTGCTGGCCCTGGAAGTGCTGGACACACCCAAAGAGCGCGCTGCGACTTATTCTCTCTTCATCATCGCTGCGCTTGGCCCGGCCATCAACTTCTTGATCCCACTGTACGCACAGATTGTACAGGGACGCAACAGCCTGGAAACAGCAGTGATTGTGATCCCATACTCGCTGGCCATTTTCTTCGGCACGGCGATGGTCGTGCGCCTCTTCGACCGCAATGCACCGCGGCGTATCGGTCGTGCGGGATTCATCGTGGTAGCCGCCGGATTGGTGATGCTGGCGTTCAGCATCTGGAACGACTGGTCCACACCCTGGGTCATTCTCAGCCTGGTGGTGATCGGTCTCGGCGAGGGCTCGCTGCTGACCCTGGTATTCAATGTGCTTGTTTCAGCGTCTCCCAAGGAGCTGGCGGGGGATGTCGGCGCCCTGCGCGGCACCACCAACAACCTGGCTACGGGATTGGGTACGGCCTTCGCCAGTGTCCTGGCGGTCAGCCTGCTGAGCATAATCATGGTCAGCAACCTGGCTGAGAGCCCGATCATCACAGAGCAGGTGATCGACGAACAGCTGTCATTGGATAGCATAGACTTTGTGACCAACGAGGACCTGGACGAGTTCCTCAAGAGTGAAACGGATCTTTCTCCACAACAAGAAGCCGAGATTACAGACATCAATGTAGTATCACGGCTGCGGGCATTAAAAATTTCCTTTTTGGTCCTGGCCGGCATTGCTGTGCTGGCGATCGTTCCAGCCGGCGGGCTCCCAGATTATTTACCTGCTGAGATACCGGCCGAGAAACTGTAACCACCACCCAAATATATTTTTTTTTTAGAAAGGTATTAGTCGATGTCCACAAATAGCGACGCAGCCCGAAAGTACAGCCGTACGCATGCTGAGCGATTCCAGCACGAGTTGTTCGAAAGCCTGCGCATTCCAAGCATCAGTGCGGACCCACAGTTCGCCGGCGACCAGCAGCGCATGGCTCAATGGTTGGTGGATCACATGCATGCCCTGGGTCTATCCAACACCAAAGTCATGCCAACCGACGGTCCTCCAGTCGCCTACGGTGAATGGCTGGGAGCCGGGAAAGATCGCACCCACCGTGCTGGTGTACGGTCATTACGACGTGGTGCCCGCTTTGATGGAAGACGGCTGGGAGACCCCTCCCTTCGAGCCGGTAGTCAAGGATGGCAAGGTGTATGCCCGCGGCGCAACCGACGACAAAGGGCAGCTTTTCATCCACGTTAAAGCGCTTGAATCCTACCTGGAAACCGGCGGGGCGGCGCCTGTCAACATTAAAATTCTGCTGGAAGGTGAAGAGGAGATCTCCTCCCCTAACCTGACCCCCTTCATTAAGAAAAACCTGGATCTGCTGCAGGCCGACGTGTGCGTCATCAGCGACTCTTCCATGCGCATCATCGAAGAGCCAGCCATTACCCACAGCCTGCGCGGCATGTGCTATATCGAAGTCGAGGTGCAGGGTCCAAGCGATGACCTGCACAGTGGCTTTTGGGGCGGCGCGACCCATAATCCCGGGCTGGCCCTGGTCGAGATCATTCACAAGCTGTACAACCCGGATCATTCGATCGCCGTTCCAGGCTTCTACGATGACGTGGTTCCCCTGACCGAAAAAGAACGGGCGTTGCTGTCGAAAGTCGAGCTCACTGAGGCGCAGTTCAAGCAGGCCACCGGTGTACCGGCCGTGTGGGGTGAGGCGAGCTACAGCATCCGCGAGCGTGTATCGGCCCGCCCGACGCTGGACATCAACGGCCTGTGGAGCGGCTGGAGCGGTCCCGGGCCCAAGACCATTATCCCGGCCAGAGCCTCGGTCAAGCTGAGCTCGCGGCTGGTTGGCAACCAGGACCCGGATAAGATTTTCGAGCTTTTGAAGCAGTATATCGAATCGATCGCTCCATCCACCGTGAAAGTGAAAGTCAACCTGGTTACCAAGGGCTGGCCCGCCTTGATCCCCTTACGACCTGCCAGAGATGCAGGCAGCACACGCGCATACGAAAAAGGTTGGGGACACACACCAGTCTTCACGCGTGGCGGCGGCAGCATACCGGTGGTGGCAGATATCTACAATCTGCTTAAAATCCCGGTGGTCATGATGGGGTTTGGGCTGGATACCGACGGCCTGCATTCCCCCAACGAGCATTACAGCCTGGAGATGTTCCAGCGTGGCATTGAAACCGCCATCGTCTACCTGGACGAATTGGCCAATTTGCCGGGCGACTAAATTTGTGGAGTTCTAACAGCAATCATCAAAAACAGGAGGAGAAAAATGAAGATCGATATCCAGAGCGGCGATATTCTAAAGCGCCGAGCGACGCTGGCGGTGCTGGGCAGTTTTGAAGACGTGCCGCTGCCCGCCGATGTGGCGGATTTGCTGGTGCCGGGCGATTTTTCAGGGCGCCAGGGGCAGACGCTGCTGCTCTACCCACGTGGTGCGGTCGCCCCGAAGCGGCTGCTGCTGGTGGGACTGGGCAAGCGTGAGAAAGCCAGCATGCGAAACCATCCGGCGGGAAAGCGCCACCGCCATCAAAGAAGCCCAAAAATTACAGGTGGCAGAGATCACCATCGGCGTGAACGGCGAAATGCGGCGTAGAACCGGAAGCAGCTGCCCAGGCCTTTGCTGAAGGCATCGAGCTGGGAGCGTACCGCTTCTGGCACTATCGAACCGGATTTGAGCGACAGCAAGTACTTCAAAGTCAAACAGGCCACGGTTTTCACCAGCACGGACGCGCAGACCGATGCCGGCGTGCCATGGGCCAGGCCATTGCACGCGGGGTCAACTTCGCCCGCGACCTGGTCAACGGACCGGGATATGCCATGCACCCGCCGGAATTGGGAGAAGAGGCGGTTAAGCTTGGACAACGATTGGGGCTCAAGGTCACCGTGCTGGATATGTCCCAACTGATCGAGCAGGGTTTTGGCGGCATCCTGGCAGTCGGCAAAGGCTCGGAACACGAGCCGCGCTTCATCGTCATGGAATACGGCAAGGCCAAAAAAGGCACGCCGACGATCTGCCTGGTCGGAAAAGGCCTGACATTCGACTCCGGTGGTCTATCGCTCAAGCCGCCCGAAGCGATGGAGACGATGAAATCGGATATGGGCGGGGCGGCGGCTGTGTTTGGCGCCATGCAGGCCGTGGCAGAGCTCAAGCTCCCGCTGCACGTGGTGGGGCTGGTCTCGGCGGCCGAGAACATGCCCAGCAGCAACGCCTACCGCCCGGGCGATATCGTCAAAACCCTGAGCGGCAAGACCATCGAGGTGCTCAACACCGACGCCGAGGGCCGCATCATCCTATCGGATGCCTTGTTCTACGCCCAGCGCTACCATCCACAGGCGATTGTCGAGCTCTCGACCCTCACCGGCGCGATCATCATCGCCCTGGGCTCGCATGCCACCGGCATGATGGGAACCGACCAGGCGCTGATGGACAGGCTCAGCAAGGCAGGCGAAACCAGCGGCGAGCGGGTCTGGCAGCTGCCCTTGTGGGAAGAATACCACCAGATGGTCAAGAGCGAGATCGCCGACCTCAAAAACCTTGCCGGGCGGCCGGCCGGCTCGATCACTGCCGGGGCGTTCCTGGCGGCTTTCGTGGGCGATTATCCCTTCGCACATCTCGATATCGCTGGTACAGCCTGGGTTGATCGACCAGCCAAGCCCTACGACACGTTCGGCGGGACCGGTGTAGGAGTACGCCTGCTGGCTGAATTTCTCAGGGAATATAACTAATCATTGATTACCAGATTCTTCACTAAATATTGGAGGAAACAATGACCGCAAAGCCTAAAGCCGATCCGGGCAAACCCTCATTCATGGACAAACTGCTGAACACCGTAGAGCGGGTAGGCAACAAGGTGCCCCATCCGGTGCTCATGTTCTTTTATCTGATCATCGGCGTGATCGTCCTGTCAGCCATTTTGTCGCTGATGGGCGTCAGCGTCACCGAACAAATCGCGGTGCCGGTCCCGGTGGAGGTGACGCCTGACTTCTACGAGGACGTCAGCGAGTACTCGCTGTCAGGAGTGGGGACCGAGGATGTCGAATACGAAATCAAGGAACAGACCATCACCATCAAGAGCCTGCTGAGTATTGATGGCATCCGCTTCCTGTTTACCTCCTTCGTCCCGAACTTCCAAGGCTTCGGCGCGCTGGCCGTCACGCTCATCGCCATGATGGGCGCGGGCGCGGCCGAAGTCGCCGGACTGATGGCCGCCCTGATCCGCAAGCTGGTCAAGGTCGCCCCGCCGCGCTTGATTGCCTACCTTATCGTCTTCATCGGCGTGCTGGCGAGCGTCGCCTCGGACGCGGGCTACCTGATCCTGATCCCGCTGGGCGCGGCGGCCTTCCTGGCCGTCGGGCGGCACCCGATTGCCGGCCTGGCGGCTGGCTTTGGCGGCGTCGCCGCCGTCTTCATGGCGAACCTGATCCCAACGCCCACCGATGCCATGCTGTTCGAGATCACCAATGAATCCATCGCCTTGACTGGCGGCGCGCCGATCTCCATCACGGCCGATTACTTCTTCCAGGCCGCCTCAGCCCTCCTGATGACCGTGGTCGTCGGGTTCGTCATCGTGCGCGTGGTCGAGCCGCGCCTGGGCAAGTACGACCCGGCGGAAGCGGGCGATCCCGAGCAGGCCGCCGCGGCCGACGAAATCGATCCGGCGCTCGAAGCGCGCGGGCTGCGCCGGGCCGGGATGGCCTTCCTGGTCGTGCTGGGCGTCGTCCTGCTCGCCACCCTGCCGCCGGGCGCGCCGCTGCGCGATCCCGAAACGGGCTCGATCATCGGCCAGACGCCCTTCATGGGCAGCCTGCTGTTTCATCGTGATGCTCTGCTTCTTCATACCCGGCATTGCCTTCGGCTCGGCGGTCGGCAAGTACAAGGGACCCAACGACGTCATCGCCGCGGTGGTCAAGACCTTTGCCGGCCTGGGCGGCCTGATCTTCATGCTGCTGATGATCAGCCAGTTCATCGCCTACTTCAACTACTCCAACCTGCCGAGCGTCATCGCCACTGCGCTGGCCGGCTGGCTGGAACAAGCCGGCATTCCGGCGATCCCGCTGCTGATCGGCTTCGTGCTGGTGATCGTCGTTGCTCGACTTCATCATGCCGGGCTCGCTGGCCAAGTGGGCGATCTTCGCGCCCATCTTCGTGCCGCTCTTCATCCAGTTGGGCGTGCCGGCGCAGACCGTGTTCGCCGCCTACCGCGTCGGCGACTCGCCGATCAACACGCTCACGCCGTTGATGGTGTACTTCCCGGTGATCGTCGTCTTCGCCCAACGCTATCAGAAGAAAGCGGGCGTCGGGTCGCTGGTGGCGCTGATGCTGCCTATAGCCGCCATTGTTCTGGTCGCCTGGCTGGTCTTTTTTATCCTGTGGTTTGTGCTTGGCATCCCGCTCGGACCAGGATATCCGGTAAGCATGTAACAGGCGCGATGAATTTAAAGTCGCCGGTATTGGTTGTCCCTGATGCATTGGTGCAGATTGTGAACGACTTCGTTCTGGTTTTGGTCATTGCTTCCGTGGCGGCGCTCCTGACTTTTCTGGGAGCGCCGGCTGCGGAAAGATTCGAGGTGCCATATCGGGTGGTGAGCGCAGCGCTGCAATTTGCAGCCGGGATCATCACAGCCATGGTGGCTTTCAGCCTGATGCCGCCGGCGGTTCGCGATGGTCCATCCTGCGGTCGTGCTCGCTTTCTTCCTGGGCGGCGTTCTGTTTGTGGCCATTGAGTATCTATATACACGCTTATTGCCAGCCAAACCTGCTTCGGAGGGCAGTCCGGTTTCATTGGGACTGTATATCGGTATCCTGGTCGATCTGGTCATCGATGGCGTTGTGATCGGCGTCGGTTCTACCCTGAATCTCAAGACGGGCTTGCTGCTGGCTTTGGGTCATGGCGATCAGCACCGTACCGCTGGCTTTTGTGACCATTGCGACCGCCAAACAGCAGGGCATGCCAAAGAAACGCCGGCAGCCTTCTGGCGTATCTATTTTTTGGTGTGCATCGCTGGAGGCGCCATTCTAGGGCTATGGGTTGCTCCGTAACCAAGCTGGAAGCAGTCCAACTGATCTTGATCGCCCTGGCATCCGGTTTTCTCATCACTCGGTCACCCAGAGCATCATTCCCAGAAGCCAACCGGGAAGGCGAGCCGAGCTTCGCAGGAATATCTTTTCGTCGGCGGCCTGTCATTGTATGCGATGATGTCCTTCATGATCAGGTGAACATCATTGATAGGGAGAACATTCTATGAATTGTCACGATATCCTCGCCCTGGGGCGACTCAGCGGCTATCCGTCGCTAACCATCACTTTGCCCACCCATCGCACGGCTCCGGATAACCGCCAGGATCGCATCCGGCTGCGGAACCTGGTCAAACAGGCCACGGAGCAGTTGCTGGTCGAATTCAGCAAGCGTGAGATCGGGCCCCTGTTATCCCGTCTGGAGAGCCTGGTTGCTAACGTCAACTATCGCCATGCGCTGGATGGCCTGGTCTTGTTTGTGAACCGAGACTTCGACGCCAAGTACTACCTGCCCTTTTCCCTGCCCGAGCGCGTGGTCGTCGCAGATAATTTCCTCACCCGCGACCTCGTCTTTGCCATGAACCGGACGCGGCGCTATTGGGTGCTAGTGTTAAGTGAAAAGCCTACGCGCCTCTTTGAAGGCACACGGGACACGCTCATTGAAATTCAAGGGGAAGGCTTCCCGCTCGTCCATGAAGGCCCAGGTGGCGAATTGGCCCTGCCTGGCGGTTTTGGCGTTTCAAAGTCGGCCTATCGGGATGAACGTCATCGCCAGTTTTTCCGCATGGTTGACAATGCCCTCAAGCCTATCCTGAAAGAAGATCCGTTGCCGCTGGTCGTTTTAGGCGTCAACCGCTTTCTGGCATTCTTCAATGAAGTCACAGCCCACAAGGACTTCATCCTGGCGACCCTGAACGGCAGCCACGATAAAACCTCTCCATCCAACCTGGCAAAGCTGGTCTGGCCACTGGCTGAAGCCGGGCTGGCCAAAAAACGGGAACAATACCTGGCCGAATTGGATAAAGCGGTCGGAGAGCAGAAAGTCGCCTCCACCGTCGGCGAAGTCTGGCGGCTGGCAAACGAAGGGCGCGGCAAGTTATTGCTCGCAGAAGAGGATTTTCACACCCCCGGACGCCTCGACGAAACCGGAATCAATATCTTGCCGGCCGATGATCCATCTCAACCCGAAGTCATCCCGGACGTAGTGGATGATATCATTGAGACCGTATTGTCCAAACAAGGACAGGTGGTCTTCACCCAAAATGGTCAACTGATGGCGCACCAGCGCATTGCGTTGATCTTGCGCTATTAAATCCAATCAGAAGGAGAAAAAACCATGTTCCTGTTAGATATTTTGCTTATTGCCAGTGGTGTTTTTGTTGGTCTACGGCGGACGGCTTTCCGCTTTGCCCTTGCAGTTGGAGGTTTGTGCTGGGCTTCAGCCTTGCGATGTGGCTGCTTTCCTCCCAACCGGTTGCTGTTCGCCTGCTGATCAGCCTGGTGGCAGGTGGGATCATCGCCATTGTCGGCTACATGCTGGTTAAAATGGTCCTGCATTTCGCCGGTGGGATCTGGGGGCCATGCTGGCGATGGTCATCCTTTCGTTGCTGCCCATCTCATTGCCGAGTTTCTTAGCCTGATCGTTGTCGTGGCAGGCGCAGGCGTGGTTGGCTTCTTTGGCAACCGCCTGGGAGATTGGGTGATCATCCTGGCAACCACGCTTTCCGGCGCCTATGCGATCCTGTTGGGCCTGGCCCATCTTTTCCCTCTGTCTTTTGGTATTGGCCGGGACTATCTGTCTGCCCGGATCCCATTCACCGCCCCGGCGTTCCTGGTCTTTGTAATTTTTCTTGTCACAGGGTATTCTGGCGCAATTTGAGATTCGCCGGGTGCGTGGACGCTACGTCAATATAGTAAACCGCATTATGAATGACCATTTCTTGACAGCAGAATATTTTCTTCGGCATGGTCGTTATCCTGCGATCTGCCTTGATCCGGTATGGCAGTTCGTGCAGGCCATCCTCTGGCGGTAACGCTGGTGATCCTGCTCAAGCCGCTATAAACGACGCTGGGCATCCGCTGGGCAGGCTAGCCGGCAGTTCTTAAGTTTGAAACATGGCGGCATTTCCCTTAAGGATTCGCGGCACAGCAGCCGCCCAGGTTCAGCGTGCCGGGCCGCCCGGCTTTATTCCGGCTTTACTGCCGTACTGGTGTGGTTGAAGGAAACGTGATCGCCTACCTTCTGTTGGAGCATGGTTTGAGAGTTTGGAGTACCCCTCCCCAACCAGCTCAGCCTGGCATTAAACCCGGGCGGAAATTGTTTCTTGGGCGCATTGTCGGTCCTATCGAATGGTTCTCAGAGACCGTTATTACCATCCTGGTCCTGCTTTCGTTTACGCTGATGTACACGATCTTTGAGCCTCCTCCGAATCCAGACCAGCCTCCTTCAGCACAATACGCGATGGGGCTGGTTATCGGCATTTTAGAAGCGATATTGGCCTGGGCGCTGATCGACGCAGTGATGAAAGTGCTGCTGGCCGTATTTGAGCGTTCCGAAAAACATCGCCTGCTGAACTCCGTTCAATCCGCCGGGACGCAGGATGAAGGGATCGAGGCGGTGGCTGAAGAGCTGGACGAAATCTTGGAACCGATCACCGCTGAAGAAAATCGGCGGTCGCTGTATCAGGACGTCGTCGAGCATTTACGTGGGAGCCGCCCCCAGCCAGTAAGGGTCACCCTCGAGGATGTGACCCACGCCCTGGGTGTTTTTTTCGCCGCTGTGTTTGCTGTGCTGCCTCCGCTGGTGCCGATCATTTTGCTGCGCAATAATTTTGAGCTGGGGATTCGTGCTTCCAACCTTGTGTCATTTATTGTGCTTTTCTATGCAGGCTATCAATGGGGAAAGTACACCGATGTTGGAGCCTGGAAAACCGGCTTCCTGATGTTCATGATTGGCGCGGTGCTGGTGATAATCGCAATCCTGATCGACGGATAAGCCTTGCTCGACTTTAATTCCGAGAGAGGACAACATCTCAGCGTCCCGGCCTTCCTTGTCTTTGAAATTTTTCTTTTTACAGGGATTCTGGGGCAATTTGAGATTCGCCGGGTTCGCGGACGCTATGTCAACCTCAGGTAAACGGAGCTATGAACGGTCGTTTTGTTAAGCAGCGAATTTTTTTCTTTGGCATGGTGGCGATCCTGGCTATTCTGGCCATGATCCTGGTGTGGCAATTTGTACAGGCCATCTTGCTGGCCGTCGCAGTGGTGATCCTGCTCAAGCCGCTTTACAACTGGCTGCTGGAAAAAAGGTGGATCAATGGCAGCGAACAGAAAGCCACCGGGCTGACTATGCTGATCTTTATCTTGCTGATTGCCATCCCAGCCGTGCTGATCGTCGGCGGCGCCATCAGCCAGGCGGCCATGCTGTTCTCCGGTCTGGATTTCACCACCCTGGAACTCTCCATGCAGGGAGTAAATAGCTGGCTGGAGCAGCTGATTCGCACATTCTCTGCGGGAAATGCCCACCTGGGAGATCTTCAACTTACCGAGACCATCGCCCAGGTCACCGCCTGGCTGGCCGGCTGGCTGAGAGGTATTGTGGTCAGCCTGGGGCGTGCGCTGCCGGGGATTTTCATGAACGGGCTGGTGGTGCTGGTGATTATTTTCGTTCTTCTGCCGCGCTATAAGCGCCCTGGTAAACAAGACATCCTGGACATTGTTCCCTTTCCGGCGGAAATCACCCAGTTGTTCATGGATAAAATCGATATCATGATCAAGGCCATGTTCAAGGGCAATTTCGTGATCGCGATTGTTACAGGGTCTGGCGATGGGGCTGGTCCTCTGGATTGCTGGAGTGCCCTTCGTGATGTTTTTGACCCTGGCTTCCATGTTCCTGTCCCTGGTGCCGATGATTGGTGTCTCCCTGGTAGCCTGGCCAGTGGGGATCATTTTGATCCTTAATGGGAATGTCTGGCAGGGAGTCTTCGTGCTCGTGGCTTTCCTGGTTTTAGTCGGCAATATCGACACCATCTTGCGACCGCATCTAATCCCCAAAGGCGCGCAGCTCAACCCGGCGTTGGTGATATTAAGCGTGCTGGGCGGCCTGGGCGTGATGGGAATCATCGGCGCCCTGTATGGGCCGGTGGTGATGATTTTGCTGGTCACCAGCATTGATGTCTATACCAAATATTTACTGCGATCTGACCTGGAGGTCCTTGATCAACAGGGTCGCATCGATTTGAAAGAATTGGGGTTGATCTCTGATGAGAAGCAGGCAGATCAAAACATTGGTCAAATGGCTTTAACGGCTGTAAAAAATATTTCCGCCCGCCTGAGAAGGGATACACAGCAAGCCGAACCATTAAGCAATCCTGATACAGTCAACCGCTGAGCATAGTTCGTGTGCCTGTTCAGCATAAGGCAATTTTATTCCAACGGAGTATCAATCCAAAGCATCTAGTTAGGAAAACTACTTGGAGGTCCTGAATGATGAGGAGCACTATAAAAATGACATACTCTCGCATTGTTTGGTGGAGTAGCCTGTTCTTGATATTTACTTTTCTGATAACCGCCTGCCGGCCTGCCCCGGCGCCAACGGAGCCCCCCGCTCCGCCAACCCCTCCGCCGGCTGCCACGGCCACCACCGAGCAGGAGCCGCCGCCCGCCGCCGAGCCGGTCGCCATAAGCGCACCGGAGGTGGACCTGTCGGCCCAGCTGGTCGGACCACTTTGGCTGCTGCTCGGCTACGGCGACGCCGGCAATCCGACTGTTGTCGAACCGGGCACCACCGTAACGGCGCAGTTTGCGGAAGACGGCAGCCTGAACGGCTCCGCTGGATGCAACAATTTCTTCGGCTCTTACGAATTGAATGGCGAGCAGATCAAGATTGGCCCGCTCGGATCCACGATGATGGCTTGCGAGAAGGGCATGAACCAGGAAGCGATCGTACTGGCAGCGCTGCAAAGCGCCTACAAGATCGCCTTCACCCCCCAGGGCCGCCTCGAGATCTTCTACGACTCCGGCTCGGTTTACGAAAAGAAGCTGGTGTATACGCCCAGCCAGAAATCGCTGGTGGACACGCTGTGGGTGTTGGAAGCTTTTGGCAAGCCCGACAATCCATCGGCTCCAGAGACGGGCACCCTGATCACCGCCCAGTTCTCTGAGGATGGCATTTTGAGCGGCGCGGCCGGCTGTAACTTCTATACGACCTCGTATGTCGCCGAAGACGGCCGGATGGAAATCCAGATGCCGGCCAGTACGATGCGAGCCTGCACCAAAGGTATGGAGCAGGAAGCTGCCTACCTGCAGGCCCTGACAGATGCCGAAAGCTACACCATAAACGATGGAACCCTGGAGATCACCTACGGCGGCGGCCAGGGAGTGCTGCGCTACACTTCGCAGCACCTGCCCATCGAAAATGTGCTGTGGACGCTGGTGACCGTAAACGGCGAGGCGAACACGCTTGGCCTGGTACCCACCACCGCCCTGTTCGAGCCCGGGACGGAGTTTGGCAAGGGGACGGTGGGCGGCGTCGCCATGTGCAACAACTACAGCGGCAGCTACAGCCTCGACCAGCAGGCGCTCAAAATTGACGGCCTGGTGGCGACCCAGATTCGCTGCCCCGAGAAGGTGTTGCAGGCTGAGGCCACCTACCTGGAAACGCTGGAAGCTGCTAAGAGCTACCAGGTATATGGCGAGACGCTGGTGATCACCTCCGAGAAGGGCGTGCTGACGTTCAGCGCCAACCGCGCCCCCCTGGAAGGCACTGCCTGGCGACTGACATCGATGGGCGATGTAAACAGCCCCACGATACCTTCCCAGGGCGGGGAATTCACCGCCCAGTTCGTTCCCCAGGAAGGAGGACCCTCCGGTCTGATCATCGGCTCTACGGGCTGCAACGACTACAACGCTGCCTATCTGGCTAACCTGAACGAGCTCAAGGTCAACCTGCCCAACAAGACCAACAACCCCAACTGCCCCCCGTCATTTTGGGAGCAGGAACAGCAGTTCTTCCTGGGCTTGAATGCCGCATCCACCTATCGCATCCTGGGAAATACCCTGCAAATCCCCTACGACGAGGGCCGGCAGGCGCTCAACTTTACCGCCTTCGTGCCGCAGGTCCCGCCCCCGCCAAGCGGCGGTCCGCTCACTCCGTTGAACGGCACCCGCTGGTGGCTGGTGATGATCGGCCCAAGGCCGGTTCTGCCGGGTACACAGACCACCGCAGAGTTTGCCATCAACCCCGATGGACAAACCGGCACGATCTCGGGTAACGCGGGCTGCAATACCTACAACGCCCCGATCACGGGTGCGCTGCAGCTTGGCCCGATCGCTTCGTCCATGAGCCTGTGCCCAGAGCCGCCGGGGGTAATGGATCAGGAAGCTGCATACCTGGCGGCCTTGCAAACTGCAAACAGCTTCAGCGTGGCCTCCAACCAGTTGCTGATCGGCACGCGCAGCGAGCTGCTGGTCTTCTACAACTCGCCGGCCCCGCTGCAGCCGGTCGCGTCCCCCACCCCTCTTCCGCCGCTGCCTCCCTTCCCAACAGCAAGCCCCCCGACTCCAACGCCGACCTACGTGCCGATATCGGGGCCGACGGTCGAGCCCCTGCCGACCGAAAAACCGACTGCAGAGCCAACGGCCATCCCTGCGCCTGTGGCAGTCATTACTGCGCCCACGGAAGGAACAGTGAACAAGGCGATCAAGTTTGATGCCAGCGGCTCGACCTCCGGTGGAAGCATCACCGGGTATAGTTGGAACTTTGGGGACGGTGGAAAAGGCACCGGTATGACTGTCCAGCACCAGTACGCGAAACCAGGTACCTATACCGTCACGCTGACCGTGGTGGACACCTATGGCCAAACCTCAGTAGCTTCAGTCGCCATTACGATCCAATAGTTCTGAGGTCTTTGCCGCGGTATGCCTGATAGAGAGTGGCCGCCTGTACTGCCTTGCAGACTGTGCGGCGGCTGCTCTCAACCGCATCATGCCTGAAAACTCGGGAAGACTGGGGGCTGCGTTGATGATAATCCAGCCCCCAGTATTTAGTATTATTCCAATAAAAATGGGGTTCACACCCCGAGGAATTGGAAATCTGGCTCTCAATAAGGAGTGATAAAAAAACATGCTCAGCGACCAACCTTTGGATTTGCTACCAATGTGGGCCATTTATATCCTGACTGTGATTATCCTGTATCTGGCCGCTGAAGCAGGCTTCCGCTCGGGAAAGCATATTCAAAAACGCTGGCCGGATAAATCTGAGGCAGGCGTCGGCGTAATGGTTGGCGCCGCTCTGGCTTTATTGGGCTTCCTCCTGGCGTTCATTACCAGTATAGCAATCGGAAATTTCAATCATAGGCGGCAGTTAGTGGTGTCAGAAGCCAACGCCATCGGTACAACTTACCTGCGCGCTGGCTATCTGGCTGACCCTTATGGGGTGGAGTCGCGTAAGCTGCTGCGTGAATATGTCAATTTACGCGTAAAGGCGCTGGACTCAGCAGCCACAGCCTCGGCGATTGCCCGGTCAGAACAAATTCACGATGAATTATGGCTGTTGGCGGAAGACGTTGCACACGTTAATTCTGGGCCGACGATTGCCCTGTATCTGTCGGCACTGAATCAAGTCATTGATTTACACACGGAGCGCATCAGCGCCGAGCTGGGATTCCGGGTGCCACCGATCATGGTGCTGGGCCTCTATCTGGTCGCGGTCATGACAATGCTGCTAACCGGTGTATTCGATAGTTATCGTGAAAAACATAATCTCATTGCTTTGTTCATGATGGTATTTATCGTATCAGTCCTTTTTTTGGTGATCGTCGATATGGATCGATCGAATGTGGGCTTGCTTCAAATCCCACAAGAGGCGCTGATTGCCCTGCAACAGAAGTTGAACGTGATGCCATGAAAAAAAACACCGCATCCAGCTTACCTGCCCGCAGGAGATCATGGATCAGGAGCAAGCATATCTGAGTAGCCTCCAGCAGGCAACCCGGGCGACGATTTGGGAGAATTTGATTATTCTAGATACACTGCCTGGCAAGCTGGACTTCTACCTGGTCGGGGAGGATTGATCATGAAAAAAGTAAGCGGTTGGAATCGTATTAAGCATGGAATTGATTACTTTGGAAACTTGATCGATCCAATCGATCGGCTCTCCGAGACGATATTCAGCATCCTCATCGGGTTGTTATACGTACTTGCTTTCAGGTTCATACTACTCTCCAACACTCCCGGGCAATCAATTACTGAGGAGAATGTGAATGACCTGCTTGTCGGCGTTATCAGCGCCGTGGTGGCCTGGGGGTTAATAGACGGAATCATGTACGCGTTGCTCTCTGTGTTTGGGCGGGGTGAGAGACATCGCCTGCTGATCGATATTCAGGCTGCCAGAACAGAAGAGGAGGCAATGGAAATTATTGCAGAAGACATGGACTACTTGCTCGAGCCCATCACCGGTGAAGACGAACGCAAAGCGCTGTATCGCAGTATTCTCGTCCATTTGCAAAATAGCAAACCGCGCAAGTATGGCTTAAAAGGCGAGGATATTACCGGTGTTCTGGGCCATGTCCTGGTAGCGATTCTTGCAGTGATCCCCTCCTTAATCCCATTCGTAGTAATGCGGCACGATTATGATCTGGCTACTCGTGTCTCCATTCTTATATCGTTCATTGTATTGTTCGTAACTGGGTCTCGCTGGGCAAGGTACACCGGAGCGAACCCGTGGAAAACCGGCCTTCTCATTATTTCTGTTGCAGCCGGCCTGGTATTGATCGCCGTCCTGCTGGGAGGATAAACTGAACGTTGATCGCGGCTCGGATCGCAAATAGATGACTTTGACCATGAATGTTCGAAAGCACCTGATCTTCATGCTCCTGTCCGTTGGACTGGCAGCTTGCTTGCCGCCTGCTTCACACCCGAGCGAGGCGCCTATCGCAACGGCTGTTGTTACACCGTCCCGTAGAGCATTCGAAACTGGTCAGGCGATTAAAACCGTCGAACCAGAAAACCTGCCGGCTACAGCGGAAAACAATTTAGGCAAGCTGAGGAAATGGATAAGTGATCATGAGATAGTGCGGTAGGGCATGAAAATCCAGGAGCGAGATGTCAGGAGCATCTGACATAAACAACCTTTATGATTAGAAGTATCTAAAAGATAGGCAAATTGTCTGAGGAAAAATCCAATGGGAACTTTACTCTCTTCTTTATTACCATTTATCATCGGCAGTGCGCTGGTGCCAATACAGAATATCATAAACATCTTGCTTCTAAAGAGTCCCAGGCAGGGTCTGCTAAAGGCGACAGCCTATGTCGGCGGTATGACCACCCTGCGTTTGCTGCAGGGTATAATTTTCGGTCTTATCTTTTCTAAAGAAGAAGGTGGCGGTAAAAGCCCGGTTGCTTTGACACTGCAACTGGTGCTGGGAGTATTGCTGTTGGTTACGGCATACAAACAGTGGAGCAACGAGGATGACCCGGATGCACCGCCTCCTAAATGGTTGGCGATGATTGACAGCCTTACACCACTGAAGGCATTTGGGATTGGCTTCGGTGCCCTGTTAATTAGTGGAAAGCTTTGGGTTTTTACACTCAGCGCAATTGGCATAATTGAAGCAGCGCAGTTGGGCCAGCCATCCAGCACAATTGTGTACCTGCTTTTTGTGTTATTGGCTGAATCCCTGCTGCTGCTATCGATTTTGTTCAGGGTGGCGACACCCGAAAAATCAAGGATATTGCTTGAGCAAGCCTCCGCGTGGTTGACCCTCAATAACCGCCCAATTGTGATAGTCGTCTCGCTCATTTTTGGCTTGCTGTTCTTATACCAGGGCGCCAGTGGCTTGTTGAATTTATGAGTGATCAAAGACCAGAAAGAAGAATTAATACTTATCCCAAATACACTATGGTGATGGTTGTTGGTATAGTCCTGGGAAGGTTTTTATTATTGGCAACCGCTGAGGAACATCAGGTGAATCGTTAATCCACTGGCTGGCAGAAGGGTCCAGGAAGACCCTCAGGGTTTGATTCACGGTTGTCTCCACCTCAAAAGCCAGGTTGACAGCAGGAACCAGGGTGCCTGCCACAGGTACTGCGCCTTCCAGCTCTCCTCCAGCAGCTTCAAAAATACTCCCAGCTTCCTAAAGCGGCTGAGCCGGTAGTTTTTCTGCCAGGTTTCGATCCAAGTAAAAGGATAAATACTATCCGAATTAAGTATTCAAGCGATGTTCGTATGCTAAACGGGTAGTTTATAATCAATCCTTGGTACCCGGCAGCGGCAGCATAAAATCCTGCCCTACTTCTATCGACGGGCAGCCTTTCAACTCATATTTCAAGGAGAAGCGCGCAATGCAAATTCCACAGGAAATTCGCAGCCTGATCGAAACCGGCACCCCGGCTCACATGGTGACGATCAACCGCGACGGCAGCCCACAGGTGACCGTGGTATGGATCGGTCTGGACGGCGACGAAATCATCTCCGCACACCTGAACGCGAACCAGAAAGTCAAAAACATCCGGCGAGAAGCGCGCGTCGCCATCTCCCTGCAGTCCCCCAACCGCAGCGCGATGAACCTCACCGAGTACGCCGTGCTGTACGGCGAAGCCCGCATCGAAGAAGGCGGTGCGCCGGAGCTGCTGCAGAAACTGGCCTATGTATACATGGGAGCCGGCGTGAAATTCCCGCCGATGGATAACCCACCTCCCGGCTTTATCGCACGCATCCGTGTCAAACGTATCACGGGTGTGGGACCCTGGACCGGCCGCCCGGTCTGAAATCTCAAGGTGACCTTTGCTTCGAAAACTGTTAACCTTCTTCGACCAGAACGCTTACCGCCGCGAGGTCGAGCGCTATGCTCCGCTCCTCAGGCAGGTCAACCACCTCGAGCCTCAAACCCGCCAGCTGAGCGATACAGCCCTGCGAGAAACCACCGACCAGCTTAAAAAACAGCTGCAGGGCGGCGAACCGCTGGAAAATCTCATCCCGGAAGCCTTTGCTGCCGTGCGGGAGGCAGCCTGGCGTACGATTGGCCTGCGGCATTACGACGTCCAGGTGATCGGCGGCATTGTCCTGCAGCGAGGGGCAATCGCCGAGCTGCGCACCGGCGAAGGTAAAACCCTGGCTGCCACGCTGCCCCTGTACCTGACCGGTTTGCAGGAGAAGGGTGCACACCTGGTGACGGTCAACGACTACCTGGCACGCCGCGACGCGCGCTGGATGGGACCGGTCTTCCATTTTCTGGGTCTGAGCGTGGGTGTGCTGCAGGCGGATGAGCCTGGTTCCGCCGAACGCCGCGGCTATCTATTCGATCCCGGATTTCCGGCCGCAGATGAAAAATTCAACTTCCTGCGCCAGGTCAACCGCGCGCAGGCGTACTCGGCAGACATCACCTATGGCACGAACAGCGAATTCGGTTTCGACTACCTGCGCGACAACCTGGTGCGCCGTCTGGAACAGAAAGCCCAGCGCGGCCATCATTTTGCCATCGTCGATGAAGTCGATAACATCCTGATCGATGAAGCACGTACGCCGTTGATTATCTCGGGTGAGAACAACAGCCAGGTCGAGTGGTACAACCGCATGGCGGCGGTAGTTTTCCAACTGGGACAACATGAAGTGGAGATAAACCGGCGTGAACAGTCGGTCACCCTATTGCCAGCCGGAGAAAAGCACGTGTCCGCGCTGCTGGGCATGCCATTAATTGATCCGCGACACCCGGAAGAGGCCAGCCCGGAGCAGCGGCACCTGCTCGGTCACCTGGAGCAGGCGCTGCGCGCCCGCTTCCTTTACCAGCGCGACCGCGAATATGTGATCCAGGACGGAAAAGTGGTGATCGTGGACGAGTTTACCGGCAGGATGATGGCCGGCAGGCGCTGGACAGACGGCCTGCACCAGGCGGTAGAAGCCAGGGAAGGCCTGGAAGTACAGAGCGAGTCCATCACCTACGCCACCATCAGCCTGCAGAACTACTTCCGTATGTATCGAGTGCTCTCGGGGATGACGGGCACGGCATTGAGCGCCTCGCCGGAGTTTGAAAAGATCTACAGGCTGCGAGTGCATCCCATCCCTACCCACGTGGAATACCAGGCTCTGGACAAAAACGGTGCGCTGGTCGAGCGCCAGGCACGAGAACAAAGTGGACCTGGGCGGCCGGGACAACCCTTCACATTTTACGCCCGCAGGGATGACCCGCTGCAGACCCCCCTGTTCTGGAAGCGCCTGGACTACCCGGATGTGATGTACCTGAACGCCGAAGCCAAGAACAGGGCGATCGCCTGGGAGATTCTGGGCTGCCACGCTCGCGGCCAGCCGCTGCTGGTTGGCACCACTTCGGTAGCCGATTCGGAAGAGCTGGCCCGGCGCCTGGAAGCAGGCATGCTGCAGCGCCTGGTCCAGGTAAACCTGCTCAGGCAAGCATGGCTGCAGGCACATCCAGACCTTCAGAATAATTTGCCGGTGGAGAAATTGAAATTCCTGGAAGCGCCGCTGGGGTTAATCAGTCCCAAACGGATGGAAGAGGCCTTTGAAAGGCTCAAGCTTGTGTTTGATCCCCTGGCGAATAGCGCCGAGCTTCTGCAGCTGCTCAACCTGCAGCCGGAGTGCTGGGAGACACTGGAAAAGGACCTTGAACTCGGCATCCCAAATACGGTCCTGAATGCCCGGTACCATTATGAAGAAAGCCAGATCATCGCCGGTGCCGGCGCACCGGGGAGCGTGGTGATCGCCACCAACATGGCAGGGCGGGGCGTGGATATCAAGCTGGGAGGCGAGCTGGCCGAAGAAGTGCTGCTGGCGGTCAACCGCCTGTTGGAGCATCATGGCACGAACCAGCCTTACAGCATGAGCCTGGCAGAACGGTTGAAAGCTCTGCAGCAGCTCTCCCCGCAGGAGGTCGGAGAATTCGAGGCAGAGGCCAATTACTTCTCCCGGTATGTGCAGGACATGGAACGCGTCAAGAAATTGGGCGGCCTGCGCGTGATCGGCAGCACACGCCATGAAGCCCGGCGGATCGATTTCCAGCTGCGCGGTCGGGCAGCCCGCCAGGGCGATCCAGGAAGCTCGCGCACTTTTATCTCGATGGAAGACGACCTGATGGTGCGCTTCAGCAGCCTCGAAGGGCAGGAATTGCTGGAGCAGGAAGAGCTGCGAGGTGGTGACGTGCTCCTGCCGGTGCCGTATGAGGCCGGGAAGAGGGTGATAGAAGCTACACAGAGGCGGGTGGAAAACGAGAATTTTGAAATCCGCGAGCACCTGCTGGAATACGACAATGTGATCAACGGGCAGCGGCTGGCGATCTACGAGCAGCGCGACCGCATCCTTTCCAAGCCAGACCTGAGCGGCGACCTGGCGGAAATGCTGGAAGACGAGCTGGAGCATCGACTGGAGAAGCTGCAGGAGGAGGATATTCCCCAGGCCTGGCAGCTGGTCGATTGGGCCGGTCGACTGCAGCCCAGCTTGAAGCGCCCGGACGGCAGCCTGTACCCATCCTGGCCGCTGCAGGTGGTCAGCAGCAAGGCGCTGGCGGATGTGCGGGGACAGGTCGAGCTTACTAGGGTGCGGGAAACCCTGTTGAAGTTTGCCGGTCAGGTCCTGGAGGCCGAGCGACGGTTCATCCAGGAGCAGGCAGACCGCCTGTGCGAGAATGCGCTGGAGAAGATGCGCCAGGCGGTTGACAACCGCATGGAAACCGTGGATGCCTTCCTGGACAGCCTGGATCCTGCGCAGGCAGCCCGCCGGCCGGGTCAGCTGATGAAAGGCCTCTCGGAAGCCGCCAGGATGCCGGTTCAGATCTCGGCAGCCAGTATTCAAACACTGGAAGAAAGCGTTCGTCCGGCTGCATTAGAGGTTTTTGAACAGGTCGAAGCCGCCCTGCTGCAGGAAGCCGAGCAGCAGGTAACAGGGGACCTGGAGCGCTGGCTGGGACCGCTCCCCGAGCCCGCATCAGACGGCTCTGAGCTGGTTGGAGGGCAGGATTTGTGCAATCGAGTGACGGCTTCCGTGCAGGCTGCTTTCCAGGTCCGACAGGAGCGGCTTCTGGATCCCCGGGGAGCGCTGGCCAGCGCGCTCGATTCAGCCCTGGGAGATTGCGAGCTGCCCTTGAGTGAGGCAGGCATCCTGGAAATGCTCGAATTGATGCAGGTGAGCCGGGGAAGCAGAGGTGCATCCACCGGAATGCAACCAGGCGAGAACCAGGCCCAAGCGGCCGCAATTCCAAATCAGCCGTGGTCTCTGACATACGTCTTTATGGCGGAAGAGCTGCTGGCAGGCGTTTCGATGGAGGAAATCTCCAGCCGGGCCCTGGAGCACCTGCTGGGAGCACAGCAGGCTTTGAAAGAAGACCTGGGAAGCCACGAGCTCAGCGAGTTTTACCGCCAGGTGATGCTGGAATGCATCGATGAGCGTTGGCTGGATTACCTGACATCCCTGGAAGAGCTGCGCTACGAAGTCCGCCTGGAAGGAATGGCGCATAATGACCCGCTGGTGATTTACAAGAGCAAGGCCTCGCAGGCTTACAGCAGGCTGCTGGCCGACCTGCGCAGTGTTTCGGTCGCGCTCATGTTCCAGCCGCTGGCTGCCGCTGGGCTGGTGGGAACCTCGCAGGCCAGCGCCTCGGAAAAGCCGGCACCCAGGCTCACATATCTGAAATTAGGATAAGAGCGATGTTGAATATTCGGATTGAAACGGAGAACGATCTGCACGCTATCCGGGAGGTCAACCTATCTGCATTTCCAACTGCTGAAGAAGCGGACCTGGTCGACAGGCTGCGCCGGGATGCTCACCCGCTGATTTCCCTGGTCGCCGAAATGGATAGGGTCATTCTTGGACACATCCTGTTCACACCGGTTGAGCTGCAGGTCGAATTCTCACCACCCGCCATGGGCCTGGCGCCCTTGGCAGTGCGGCCGGAACATCAAAACCAGGGCACAGGCTCAGCACTGGTATGGTCCGGACTGCAAGCCTGCCGTGAGCTGGGCGCGCCTGCCGTATTCGTGCTTGGTCACCCGGGGTTTTACCCGCGCTTTGGCTTCATCCCAGCTTCAAGATTCGGACTTAAATGCGAATACGATGCCCCGGATGAGGCTTTCATGGCACTCGAGTTAATACCAGGCGCCTTGCTGGGCTTTGAAGGAGTGGTAAAATTCCACCCTGATTTTCAAGGGGTGTGAATCAGCTATCGATAGGCAAAACCAGGGCTTCACCCTGGATAAGCGGTTCACCCTGCTCGTTTGTCACAACCGTGCTGAGCGTCACGAAATTTTTATCTTCCCGGATGGCGATCACTTCCACGGTGGCGGTTAGCTGCTCACCGATGTGGATGGGTTTTAGGAATTTGAGCGACTGGCTGAGGTAGATCGGGCCTCCCAGCCGTGTACCGATCACGGCTGAGACCAGGCTGGCTCCCAGCATGCCGTGCACGATGCGTCCTCCGAAGCGGGTCTGCCTGGCATAATCTTCGTCCAGGTGCAGCGGGTTCGTGTCCAGGCTCAATTTGGCAAAATCGGACACATCCTGTTCGCTGATGGTCTTGCTGAGCGAGGCTTTATCACCGAGTTTAAGCTGCATTTCAGCTACCCTACCTGAGCAATTGCCTTGCGATTACCAGCTTCTGGATCTGGTTGGTTCCTTCATAGATCTGGGTGATCTTGGCGTCGCGCATGTACCTTTCGAGCCGGGAATTCCACCATGTAGCCGTACCCGCCCGCCACCTGAATCGCCTCGGTGGTCACGCGCATGGCGGTATCCGAGGCCATCAGCTTGGCAGCCGCCGCGATGTAAGTCAGTTGGGGCGATTCTTCTTCCGCCAGGGCAGCGGCATGGTAGGTCAGTGCGCGGGCCGCTTCGACCTGGGCTGCCATGTCCGCCAGCATAAACTGGATGCCCTGCAGCTGGGAAATCGGCGCACCGAACTGGACGCGCTCCTTGGCATAGTTGACCGCAAAATCGAGCGCCGCCTGTGCTATTCCGACGGCTTGCGCCGCAATGACCGGACGCGAGCGGTCGAGGGTCTTCATGGCGATCCTGAAGCCATCTCCTTCTTTTCCAAGCAGGTTCTCGCGCGGCACGCGGCAGTCGCGGAAGATGATCTCAGCGGTCGGAGAACCGCGGATGCCCATTTTCTTTTCAACACGCCCGATGCTGAAACCCGGATACTCCTTCTCGACGATAAAAGCCGAGATGCCTTTCGTTCCCTGGCTGCGGTCGGTCATGGCAAAGATGGTAAAAACATCGGCTACCGTGGCGTTGGAGATGAAATGTTTCATACCGTTGAGAATGTAAGCGTCGCCATCCAGCACAGCCGTAGTTGCCATGGCGGCAGCATCCGAACCGGCACCCGGTTCTGTCAGCCCAAAGGCGCACAGCTTCTCACCGGAAGCCAGTGGTGGAAAGTACTGGTTCTTCTGCGCATCAGTGCCCGCCAGCAGAATGGGGGTCGCGCCTAGAGCCTGCACCTGCAGGATCAGCGATGAGGAAGCACAGGCATGTGAGATTTCTTCCACCGCCAGGCAAACCGCAATATGACTCTGTTCGCAGCCACCCAGGTATTCCGGGAAGGGCAGGCTCAAAATCCCCTGTCGCTGGAACAGCTCTTTGATGTCCCACGGGAACTCTTCCGACCGGTCGATCTCCGCGGCACGCGGGGCGATGACTTCCGCTGCCATCTTGCGAACCGTGTCGCGCAGCATTTCAAGCTCTGGGGAAAACCTCCACACAATACACCTCCGGGAAATTGATTATAAATTTGGCTGAAAATGAGGACAATCAATGGGTGAAACTTCTGGCTTCCAATTGGCTGCGCCGACTTTATTTTTTGATAGCGGGAAAACTCCCACCCATGCGCTCCGTGATGTTTTTCGCAGCCCTGCGCACCGATTCCAGGATGCATTGAAAGTGATCTTGATTGGTGCGCGCAGCCAGGAATGAGACACTGATCGCAGCCACCGCATGCCCGGTGTGGTCATAAATCGGCGCCGCCAGGCACTGCAATCCTTCGGCGCTCTCCTGGTCGTCAAGGGCGTAACCGCGCTGGCGGGTCAGCTCCAGGTCGGCCTTGAGCTGGTTCAGGGTGCTGATCGTGTTGGGGGTCAGCACGCTGAGCTGCCTCCTGGCATACAGGGCATCCAGGTAGTCTTCCGGTAATGAGGCCAGCAGGGCTTTGCCCAGGCCGGTGGCATGGGCGGGCAGCCTCCTGCCAACATTCGAGACCAGCTGCACTGGCTGGTTTCCATCTTCACGGGCCACATAGATCACCTCGGTCTGGTCGAGAATCGCCAGCTGAACGGTCTCGCCGCACTCATCCACGATCCGGCGGGCGGCCTGGTGAAACTGTTGGCTCAAATTGGTGTTTTGCGTGGCCGCAGCTCCGATCTGCACCGCCTTTGGCCCCAGCTGGAACATGCCGGCTTCATCACGCTCGACGTAGCGCAGAGATTTGAGCGTGGCCAGGATGACATACACCGAGCTCTTGGGCAGGCCAGTACGCTCGGTCAGCTCCTGGAGAGAGACAGGTTTTTCGGTTTCAGCTAAGGCTTCAAGGATCTGAACGGTTTTGGCGGCGGCAGGAACATAATATTTTGGATTTTTATCAGCAGGCATGAGATCCTCTTTACTTCCAGGCTCGAGTTGAGCTCATAAATGACATCGATCGTCCCATATTCTGTTTACTGACCTGCCACGCACACTGCCAGGGGCCATGAGCCGTTCGATAATTGAAATTGGCCTGAACACCCGGCAGCGTGCACGATCTGTAATTCATTCCTGTAAATAACATTTACTATACTGAACAAAATATATCACAGCGCCTATCCCATTGTCAATACAAAGGCAGCGAACCAGCTGCAGGCGTGAAAATCCACAGAATTTTGCTATTAATCGGAGCTTTTTACATGATAAAATGACAATAAGCACGGAAAAAGATACCGGCAAATTCCCGCTCTTGACAACCGGGAAACCCTATGTTATAGTCTGTTCAACCAGTAAAATCATGTTTAGTATACTGAATTTTTACCGGCACTTCGCAACTTCCACCCATTCATAGAGAGCCCAATCTCATATAGAGCCTGCCATGCCCCTCCCAATCCAATTGCAAATGACTCAGTCAGGTAAAGGGATGGGGTGTTTACTGTTTATTTCATCCTGCTAATGTACTTCTTTTATCCGTTGCCAGTCGGTGATCAGCAAAATCTCTACTCAAAATGATGGAGGTGAAGGATGCAAGCACCAGATGTTGAACGCTGGGAACGTGTGCAATCCAGGTTAGCCGAGAAGAAAATCAGCGCGCTGGTGTGCCGCCTGACCGAGAATGTGGTCATGCTGAGCGGCTACTGGCCGATCCTGGGACGCTCCGTGGTGATTTTTCCTGCAGAGGGAAAGCCGGTGCTGCTCGCGCCGGTCTCCGAAACCGGGGAGGCTGAAAGGGGCTGGATCTCTGATGTGCGGCCGTTTCGGCTGTACCGGATTGGCGATATCGATCCGGAAGCCAGCATTTCAAAGCTGCTCGGCCAGGTTTTCGCAGAGCGCGGCCTGCTGGGGAAACGCATCGGTTATGAAGGTTCTTACGGCGACGTCGCTGCCACCCAGAGGTTCTTCGAACCCTGGGCTGGCATCCACTCCGTGCTGCCCTCCTGGGTCCAGGCCGGCGGGAACGGCGAATGGGTTGATTTCGGAGCCGACCTGGTGGACCTGAGCGGGATCAAGACGGAGCGCGAGATCGCCAGGGTACGCGTGGCGAACGAAGTCGCCGACTTTGGCCTGGCTGCTTTCTTCAAAGAAACCCTCCCCGGAAGAAAAGAATCCGAAATCGCGGCTGCGGTCGAATCCGCCATCCTCAGGCAGGGTATTGGCTACAAAGGCGTGGCCCACGCACGCAGCGAAGCGGAAGTGATCAGCGGACCGCGCACCGGAACAGCCTGGGATTTCCCGACCACCACAGACCGGGTCGTGCAAGATGGCGAGCTGGTGCTGATCGAATTCGCGGTCGTGGCAGATGGCTACTGGTCCGATCTGACCCGCACGGTGGTCGCCGGAACCATGAACGACGAACAGCGCCGCCTGGCAGAGGCACAGCGCGCAGCATACCTGGCTGCCCAGCAAGCCATGAAACCCGGCGTTCCCGATTCCGAACCCGATGCAGCCGCCCGCCAGGCGCTGGAAGCCTACGGGATGCGCGACCTTTTTGTGCACCACACCGGGCACGGCATCGGCTTCCGCTACCATGAAGCCATCCCCTCCGTCCACCCGGATTCGAAGGGTATCCTGCAGGCCGGTATGATCACCAGCCTGGAGCCCGGGCTGTACGGCGAGAATTTCGGCTACCGCGTCGAGGATAACGTCCTGATCACACCCAGCGGTGGGGAGCCGCTGTGCAAGAGCGCACGCTGGCCGGGATTGGAGGCATAGCTCAATCGATGAATGAAACTCCGTTGATCGAAGCACGCGCGATCACCAAGTCATTCCCCGGCACGCTGGCCCTGGATAAGGTCGACTTCCAGCTGATGCCCGGGGAAATCCACGCACTGGTGGGTGAAAATGGCGCTGGAAAATCCACTCTCATGCTTGTCATGGCTGGCGTCTACCAGCCCGACAGCGGCGAGCTGCTGGTAAGCGGTCAGCCTGTCAAGATCCGAGACCCGCAGGAGGCGCAGGAGCTGGGCATCAGCACCGTGTTCCAGGACCTGGCGCTGGCACCGATGATGTCGGTAGCCGAAAATGTGTTCACCAACTCCCAGCCCGTGAACAAGGCCGGCTTCGTCCGTTTCCATGACATGTACAAGGCCACCGCCGAAGCCCTGAAAGACTTCGATGTCAAGATCAATCCCCAGACCCCCCTGTACCTGTATAACGTGGCGGTGCAGCAGATCGTGGAAATTGCGCGCGCCATTCAGCGCAACGCCAAGATCCTGATCTTCGATGAGCCGACATCCGCCATCGGCGAGCGGGAGACAGAGCGCCTGTTCAACTGCCTGCAGCAGCTGAGGGAACAGGGTCTGGGCATCATCTATGTCAGCCACAAGCTGGACGAGGTTTTTGCCATCTCCGACCGGGTGACCGTGCTGAAAGACGGCAAGCTGGTGGGGACGGTGAAAACGGCGGAGACTAACAAGGATGCCATCGTCCACATGATGGTCGGGCGGGAGCTGGACCGCCTGTACCCGCAGCGCGACGGCGGGCGCAAGGAACCCGTGCTGGAGGTAAAGAACCTGAGCGGGCATCACTATTCGGATGTCAACCTGAAGGTCCACGCGGGTGAGATATTATGCCTGTTCGGCCTGACCGGTTCCGGGCGCACCGAGCTGGCGCAGGGTATCTTCGGCAATGAGCCAATCTCGGGTGGAGAGATCCTGGTAGAAAATAAGCCGGTCCAGATCAGGCACCCGAGTGATGCCATGGAGCTGGGCATGGCCTACATCCCGGAAGACCGCAAGCGCGATGGGCTGTTCCTGGAAAAAACGCTGCGCGAGAATATCGTCGTCACCTGCCTGCGTGCTCTCAGCGGCCTGTTTTTCATCAATCCGGCCCGCCAGGAGGCCAAGGCGCGTGAATTGATCACCACGCTGCAGATCCGGGCCAGCAGTATCGAACAACGTGTGACAAGTTTGAGCGGCGGCAACCAGCAGAAGGTGCTGTTCGCCAAGTGGCTGGCTCGCAATCCCAGGTTGTTGATTGCCGATGAGCCGACGCGTGGCATCGATGTAGGAGCGAAAGCCGAAGTCCATACCCTGCTTGCGGCAGCTGGCAAACCAGGGGGCAGCCGTCCTGCTGATCAGCTCGGAGCTGCCGGAAATCCTGGGCATGAACGACCGCACGGCGGTCATGCGTGAGGGGCGCCTGGTCGGAATCCTGGACCACACAGAAGCTACCCAGGAGCGGATTGCTGCTTTCGCACTGGGCACGAACGAAGAAGACAAACTCCCCACGGTGGAGGAATGAATATGAATAACCCTTCTATACCGGCATCCACGGAAGTCGTCATGCCGGAAACAAAGCGCAGCCGGGTAAAAGAACTCCTGGGCAATATCCTGCGAGTGCGCGAGATTTTCATGATTGTGTTGATCCTGGTGATGGGCATCGCCATGTCCATCTTCTCTCCATATTTCCTGAATACGGCCAACTTCATCGCCATCATGCGCGGCTTTTCGATGGAAGCCCTGGTCGTGGTGGGTATGTCGACCCTGCTGATCGCCGGGGCCTTTGACCTGTCGGTAGGCTCAGTCATGGCCCTATCCGGGATCATCGCCGCCTGGCTGCTGACGGAAGGCAATATGTCCTTTCCCCTCGCCATGCTCGGCGGGTTGGGCGTCGGTCTGCTCACCGGTACGATCAACGGCCTGATCGTCACGCGCATCAAGGTCAACCCGCTGATCGCCACGCTGGGCATGATGTCGGTGGCACGCGGCATCGCCCTCGGATTCACCGAAGGCAAACCGGTGATCAATATACCGAAGGGATTTGCCTTCCTCGGCCAGGGCAGCGTTTTCGGCGTGCCGCTGATCATCATCTACATGCTGGTCATTGTGGTCATCGCCGACATCCTGCTGCGGCGCGGGCGGTCCTTCCGCCAGCTGTACTATGTGGGCAGCAGCGCCAACTCCGCCCGCCTGTCCGGTATCCATGTCGACCGGGTGGTATTCCTGGCTTACATCGCCTCCGGCCTGTTGACCGCACTGGCGGGAGTCATCTCCATGGCGCGCCTGACCAGCGGCGTGCCGACCGCTTTCGCCGGCGTAGAGCTGCGCATCATCGCCGCCTGCGTGATCGGAGGCATGAGCCTGTCCGGCGGTGAGGGGACGATCGTCGGCGCCATCCTGGGACTGGTCTTCATGGCACTGGTCACCAACGCCCTGACGCTGTTTGGTGTCTCGATCTACTGGGAAGGTGTAGTTACCGGCACGATCCTCACGCTCGCCGTGAGCTTCGACATGCTCTCTCGACGGAGGCTTAAAGCCTGATGGTTGGTGGGGAAGAAGAACCAGGACTTCAGGCCAGGTCTCCATAATCAAAAACCGGATGGAGGAGATCATCGGGAAACAGATGACAGGGAGTGAGCCCATCCGGCTCATCTGAAAGGAGGATGCGCCAAGTTCATTCTTTCCGAGCCATATCAATTGTTGTGTTGGGAACGAATACGAAAAACGAAATCAGTCAGAGTTCCAAGAGAATTACGGAGGATTGAAATGTCTAAAGTAGAAAATAAAATCGCCAGCGCTATTTCCCGGCGAGAGTTTCTCTCAGTGACAGCAGCCGCTTCAGCGGGAGCCATCCTGGCGGGCTGCGCACCTGCCGCCACGGCTGCACCCACCGCAGCACCCACCGCTGCACCCGTCGAACCGACCAAGGCAGTCTCCGACGAGACTTATGTCTGGCTGGGGGCAGTCACCGCCATCGCTTTCTGGATCGACGGTCAGACCGGCTTCTACGGCGCCTGCGATGCACTGGGCGTCAAGGGTGAGTACCTGGGACCGGTCGAATACGATGCGGTCGCACAGCTGAAAGTCCTGGAAGAATTGATCGCCCGCAAACCCGCCGGCATCATGATCTTCCCGGCAGACGACCAATCCCTGAATGAGCCGCTCAAGCGTGCCATGGCAGAGGGCATCCCGGTCATCGTGGTCAACCACGACGTCAACGATCCGAGCGCTCGCTACGGCTTCGTCGGCCCCGATAACTTCCAGATCGGCGTGATCGGCGGCAGGTATACCGTGGAGTACATGAAGGGCAAGGGTAAGGTCGCCTTCATGACCACCACCAACCCGGCCCACCAGCTCAGGATGGAAGGCTACAAGTCGGTCTTCGCGGACTATCCTGACATCGAGATAGTGGCCGAAGTGGACGAGAAATCCGATCCGGCCTATGGCCTGACCGTCGCCACGCAGCTGATCCAGTCGCATCCCGACCTGAACATGATCATCGGCGTCGATGCCACGGCCGGCGCAGCCACGGCCCGCGCCCTGCAGGAAACCGGCACGGCTGGCAAGATCAAGTGCGTGGCTATGGACCGCGACGACGACATGCTGCCCTACATCGAGGACGGCACGATCCTGGCCACCATGGCCCAGAACAGCGTCCTGGAAGAGTGGATGGCCACTCACTACCTGTACTGGCTCAAGCACAACACCGTTCCCGCCTTTGAAGACTGGGAGGCCGCCGGCGCTCCGCAGGTACCGGGGATCACCGACACGGGTGTGACGGTCGTCAACAAAGACAACGTCAAATATTTCTACCATACTTAAATCACTCGGCTGTAACGGGCCGGAGAAGAATTCCTCCGGCCCGCACAGCTAACTTGCATCAAGATGTACAGCCCCGTTGACCTGCTTGAGCGGGGTATCAGCTGAAAATTGCGATTGATTAAGGCTCCCACTACCTTCCAGGAAAGGAATAAAGTTTCATTCCCTTCTGTAGGGGAGCAGTTTCCAGGCGACCGGAAGCGGCGCCAACTGAGAATAAATATTGTGGCCTGCTCGACAATTGCGAATAGGCTTGAATTAAAAACTAAAAAAACTGAGCAGACTTTGTCGACCTCGTAAAACTGAGATTGCTCCCGAAAAAAATCCCTGGCCAAGTACGCCAGGACTGGCGGGACAGGTTTGTCGGCAAAGCCTCCTCGCAATAACAAGTGACAATGGAGGCATTCCAATGATGCGCGCAGCTGTGTGGTACGGAAGAAAAAATACGAAAGTAGTCGATGTTCCGGATGCACCCGATCCGGGTCCCGGAGAAGTGAAGATCAAGGTCGCCTGGACGGGCATTTGCGGCACAGACCTGCACGAATACTGGGCAGGTCCGATCTGGATGCCCATGGAACCGCATCCCCTGACCGGAAAAGCAGCACCCTTGATCCAGGGACACGAATTCGCCGGCCTCATCGAAGAAGTAGGTCCAGGCGTCGTGGGATTCAAGCCCGGCGACCGTGTGACTGCAGATTCGGAGACACACTGCGGCAAGTGCTGGGCCTGCCTGCGCCACGAGTACAGCCTGTGCGAGATCTGCGCTTATCTTGGCCTGGGGCGTGATGGTGTGTTCGCCCCGTATGTCACTATCCCGGCCGACTCTGGTCTTTCATGTCCCGCCGAATATTAACCTGCAGCAAGCCTCGTTTTCAGAACCGACGGCGGTGGCTGTGCACGTCCTGCAGCGTGGGCGGTTGGCAGCCGGTGACAGCGTCCTGATCATCGGCGCCGGCAACCAGGGCCTGCTTGCAGTACCAGCTGATCCGGCACTCTTCAGCCAGCCAGGTTTTCATGGTTGAGTTCGAAGGCAAACGCGCCGAAGTAGCCCGCAGCCTGGGCGCCGAAGTCCTCGATCCGAGCAAAGTCGACGTTGTAGAATACGTTAAGCAGCAAACGGACGGCCGCGGCGTGGACCTGACCCTGGACGACGCCGGCAATTCCGATACCCTGACCATGGCCCTGCAGGCTACACGCATCCAGGGACGCGTGGTCGAGGTCGGCATCTTCGAAAAACCTGCCACCTTCAACATCAATGACCTGGTGTTGAAAGAGAGGGAGCTGATCGGCATCCTGAACACCGGATGCATGATCCCGACCGCTTTGAAGCTGATGGCAGCCGGCCGCGTGGATCCCACTCCATTGATCAGCAACCGCATCGACCTGGAAGACGTGGTCGAGAAGGGTTTCGAGGAGTGCATCGTCCACAAAAACAACAACGTCAAAGTCATCGTGAACAGCAATCGTGACCTGTGGGACGCCTAGGAGGAAAACCAGGACCTCCAGCGGTAACTACTGCCAGGCCTGAAATCCGGCAGAATTATTTACCCGCACAACGGCAGCGTGGGGAATTGCTTCATCCTCCCCTGGCTGGCGAGACCCCATGCTGTGTGCAGGAGAGGAAGCGCGCATTTATCGAGGACGGTAACAAGGAGACCAACTTTTGAAAGAGATCCGAATTCATGGTAGAGGCGGACAGGGTGCTGTCCTGGCTGCCGAATTATTAGTGGTAGCAGCGTTCGAAGACCAAAAATATGGCCAGGCTTTCCCGGCTTTCGGCGGCGAGCGGCGAGGAGCCGCCGTCCAGGCCTTCATCCGCGTGGACGACCACCCCATCCGTTTACGCTACCGCGTCAACAACCCGGACTGGCTGATCGTCCTGGACCCCACCCTTCTGGACATGGTGGATGTGCTGCAGGGGTTAAAACCGGACGGGCTGGTGCTGATCAACAGCGAGAAGAGCCCCGTCAGCCTGGGATGGACGCAGGAAGCCCTGGTTTGCAGCATCCCGGCCACGCGTATCGCCCTCGAAGTGATGGGCCAGCCGCTGGTGAACTCGGCCATGCTGGGCGCTTTCTCGGCTGCCACCGGCGCAGTCAGCCTGGCGGCCGTGCAGAAAGCATTCCGCCACCGCTTCCAGGGTGCGGCGGGTGAGAAGAACTGCCGCGCAGCCGAAATGGCTTACGACTGGTACCGCCAGCAGGTGGGAATTCCGGTCAGGGTGGCGAAATCGCGCCCGGTGCCTGCGGTTCGGGCGGTGGAAAACAGCTACGGGTTGGGTACACCAGGCCAACCGCTGCACTTCGCGGCGGTCACTGCACCGCGCAGCGCGGTGGAGTACCGCACGGGCAGCTGGCGCTACAGCCGCCCGGTCTTCGACCCCGATAAATGTACCGGCTGCGGGTTCTGCGAAATGTACTGCCCGGATACCTGCATCATCGTGGAGAACAAAAAATACTATGCCGATTATGATTACTGCAAGGGCTGCGGGATTTGCGCCCACGAATGTCCTGAAGAGGCGATCCTGATGGTGGCGGAGGAAGGTTGATCATGGCTGAGAATAGCACTTCGAAACCTACCCCCACTTACCCTGCCAAGGGTGTGACCAGCATCATGGAAGGCTCGATGGCAGTCGCCAGGGCAGTGAAAGCCTGCCGTCCTGATGTAATTTCAGCCTATCCCATCACTCCCCAGACGCATATCATCGAGTTCCTGGCGCAAATGGTGGCCGACGGCGAGCTGGATGCCGAGTACCTCCGGGTCGACTCGGAATTCTCCGCCGCTTCCGTTATCGGCGGCGCCAGCGCCACCGGCGTCCGCGCCTACACCGCCTCGGCCTCCCAGGGCTTGCTGCTGATGACCGAAGTCATTTACTACCTGGCCGGTACACGGCTGCCCGTCGTCATCACCGGCGCCAACCGCCAGGTTTCGGCGCCGATCAGCCTGCAGCCGGATCACCAGGACAGCCAGAGCCTGCGCGACAGCGGGCTGATCGAGCTGTACGTCGAGAGCGCCCAGGAGGCTTACGACACTCACCTCCAGGCCTTCAAAATTGCCGAGGACCACCGGGTGCTGCTGCCGGTGATGGTCTGCATGGACGGGTACATCCTGACCCATGTCTTTGAGCCGGTCACGACCTTGACCAGGCAGCGGTCGATGCTTCCTGCCCGCCTATCGACCCGCTGCACTACCTGATCCCGGACGACCGATGGCCTTCGGGCCCACGCCGACGAGACCAACGCCGCTGGAATTTCACTTCCTGCTGCAGCAGGCGATCGCTGGGCCCGTGAAGGTCATCGAAGCGGTGGCCGGGGAATACCGGGCAGCCTTCGGTCACTACCACGGCGGGCTGATCGACGCTACGGCACGGACGATGCCGAAGTTATACTGGTCGCCATGGGTTCAGCCGTCAGCACGCTGCGCGAGGCAGTCGACCAGCTGCGCGAAAGCGGGTGAAAATGGGCCTGGTCAAGGTCCGCTGCTTCCGACCCTTCCCCGACGAGGCGCTGCGCCGGGCCCTGCAGCGGCGCCGGGCGGTGGTCGTGCTGGACCGTGCGCTGTCGATGGGCTTCCAGGGCATCCTGGCCGGCGAGGTGAAAGCGCGCCTGTATGACGCGCAGCAGCACCCGCTGGTGCTGGGAGTTGCTGGCCGGCTAGGCGGCAGAGAGTCACGCCTGGAGACGCGTCCGACGAGATCGTGGAACAGGCGCGAGGGCTGCGGATCGCGAGCGGCAGCCGACGAGGTCGATTTTCGTGGGTCTGAGACCTGAGATTATTGGACTTGACGAGGAGAGCAATGGCAGCGAATCCAGCATACGGCAGAAGCCTGTTACGTCCCGGGCCACCGCGCCTGCCCCGGCTGCGGCGCCTCCATCGCCGTGCGGACGATCCTGCAGGCCACCGGCCCGGAGGTGATCGTGGTCACGCCACCGGCTGCCTGGAGACCTTCACCTCGCCCTACCCGTACGCGCCGTGGGGAGTGCCCTGGATCCACTCCGCTGTTCGAGAACGCCGGCGGCGGTGGCCTCGGGTGTCGAGGCCGCGCTGAAGAGCAGGGGCTGGCCGACAGGATAAGGTGGTGGTCATCGGCGGCGACGGCGGCACGTACGACATCGGCCTGGGCTCGCTATCCGGCATGTTCGAACGCGGCCACGACGTCATCTACATCTGCTACGACAACGAGGCCTACATGAACACCGGCGTACAGCGCTCCAGCGCCACCCCGGTCGGCGCCTCCACCATGACCAGCCCGTCGGGCAGGAGTCGTGGGGTAAGCACAGCCCAAGAAGAACCTGGCGGCCATCGCCCTGGCTCACGGCATCCCCTATGTGGCGACCGCGTCGATCGCCTATCCCGAGGACTGACCCGCAAGGTGCGCAAGGCGCTGGAGATCCGCGGCCCAAATACATGAACGTCCACAGCCCGTGCCCGATCGGCTGGGGCTTCGACCCGCGCCGACGATCGAGGTCGCCAGGCTGGCCGTCCAGACCGGGCTGATGCCGCTGTATGAGACGGGCCCGGCCGGCCGCTGAAGTCGCGCCGGATCGGCACGCCAAAACCGGTGGCCGAATATCTAGGCTACAAACCGCTTCCGCCACCTGTTCGAGCACGGCGGCGACAGCACATCGCTGCCGTCCAGGATGTGGCCGACGAGAATATCAAGGAAATATGGATTGGTATAAAGCTTAAGTTTAAAGGAGGAAGCGAATGAAAACTGGAAGTGATTACGAGAAAAGCCTGTCAGGCCTGGCTGGAGAAATTTACCTGCTGGGTGAGCGCGTGACGGACCCGGTGAACCACCCGATGCTGCGCCCGTCTTTTAACCCACTGGAGATGACCTACCTTAAGGCGGAGGATTTCACCGCCGACGAATTGATGCACGCGGAATCAGCCTTCGACAGCTCGGAAGTCAACCTGTTCTGCTCCATTCACACCAGCACGGAAGACCTGATCCGCAAGGTTAAGGCGCTGCGCATGCTTGGCCAGACAACCGGCACCTGTTTCCAGCGCTGTGTCGGCTGGGACGCATTGAATGCCATCTCAAGCGTCTCCTATGAGATCGACCAGGCCCACGGCACGAATTACAACAGGCGCTTTCTCGAATACCTTAAATACGTGCAGGAGAACGACCTGGTGCTGAACGGCTCGATGACTGACGTCAAGGGCGACCGCAGCAAGCGCCCGTCGGAGCAGGCTGACCCCGACATGTTTGTGCACCTCGTTGAACAGCAGTCTGACGGCATCATCGTGCGCGGGGCTAAAGCGCACCAGACCGGCGCCGTTTTTTCACACGAAATCATCGTCATGCCCACGCTATCGCTGCGCCCCGAAGATAAAAACTACGCCCTGTCTTTCGCCATCCCCATCAACACACCAGGGATCATCCATATCATCTGGCGACAGCCTTCGGACACCCGCAAGCTGGAAGGCGTGCAGATCGACCTCGGCAATGCCACCTTCGGCGGTCATGAAGCCCTGCTGATCTTCGACGATGTGTTTGTACCCTGGGAGAGAGTGTTCATGTGCGGTGAATACGAATTCGCTGGCCTGCTGGTGGAGCGCTTTGCCGGCTATCACCGTCAGAGCTACGGCGGCTGCAAGGCTGGCGTAGGTGACGTGCTGATCGGCGCCGTGGCTACCGCAGTGGAGTATTCCGGAGTAGCCAATGCCGGCCACATCAAGCATAAACTGGCCGAGATGCTGCACCTGAATGAGACCCTGTTCGCCTGCGGCATCGCCTGCTCCTACATGGGAAAGCCGACCAGCTCCGGCACTTACCTGGTCGACCTGCTGCTGGCGAATGTCTGCAAGCAGAACGTCTCGCGTTCCCTTATGAAATCGCCCGCCTGGCTGAAGATATAGCTGGCGGCATGATGGTCACCATGCCTTCCGAAAGCGACCTGCGCAATCCACTGCTGCGACCGTACATTGAAAAATACCTGCGCGGAGTAGAAGATGTGGACACGGTGGACCGCATGCGCATCCTGCGACTGATCGAGAGCATGACCCGCACCGGGGCCGTGGCTTACCGGACCGAATCGATGCACGGCGCAGGCTCGCCTGAAGCCCAGGTCATCATGATCGGACGGCTGAGCGACCTGAACTACAAAAAAGAGTTGGCCAAGAAGATTGCAGGGGTGGGTGTGGAGGAACTTCGATGAGCGATCGACCGTCGTGCTGGCTGGTGAGTCGATCATGACACAGGAGGGCGAAACGGCAGCAGAATCTGCCACCGAGATGCGCTTCGTAATGGGGAACGAGGCCATTGCACGCGGGGCGCTGGAAGCAGGGGTGAAAGTTGTGGCAGGCTATCCTGGTACGCCGGCTTCTGAAATATTGACTTCTTTCGTCTCCTACCCGCAGGTGTATGTCGAGTGGTCTACCAACGAGACGGTCGCGTTGGAGCTGGTGCAGGGAGCTTCGCTGTGCAACCAGCGATCTATGGCGGTGATGAAGCATAACGGCACCAACACCGTCACCGATTTCCTGATGCATCTGAATTTCACCGGCGTGCGCGGCGGGCTGGTATTGATCTCCGCCGACGACCCGGGTGGAAATTCATCCCAGAACGAGGAAGACACGCGATCCTGACTCATACCTATGCGCACCTACCGGTCTTCGATCCCTGCTCTTCCCAGGAAGCGAAAGCCATGGTGCGGGCAGCGTTCGAGCTCTCCGAGAGCACCGAGCTGTGCTTTGTTCTGCGCCCGGTGATGCGCGTGTGCCATTCGCGCAGCATGGTTACTTTTGAGCCGCCGCAGGATCTGAACCGCCCGGCGGAATTCGTCAACGACCGCTCGCGCTTCGTGATGAGCACGGTGGTCGAGAAGAGCGCTGGTGGGCAGATGCGCCCGGTTGTCCGCCACCGCTGGCTGAACCAGAAGCAGGTGGAGCTGCAGGCGCTGGTCGAAACGCTGCCGTTTAATGAAATCGAAGCCGGCGAGGGTCGCATCGGGCTGGTGGGATGCGGCATCGGCTATACGTACTGCAAGGAAGCAGAAGAGCAGGTCGGACGCAAGCTTCCGATTCTCAAGCTTGGCACCCTGCCGCTGCCGCGTGCCAAGTTGCTAACTTTCGCCGAGAGCGTGGATACCCTGGTGGTCTTCGAAGAAACCGAGCCGGTGGTGGAGCGCCTGGTTAAAGAGATGCTGTTCGACGCAGGGATGCAGGTGAAGGTACTGGGTCGCTCTGCATTTCTGCCCTCCGAAGGCGAGCTAAACGTTGGAATCGTCCTGCAGGCACTCGCCAGGCTGGACGCATCCTATGAAAAATTCACCCCCAAGCCTTTTCCTTTTACTGTGAATGCACCCACCCGCACGCGCACACAGTGCGTCGGGTGCAGCCACCGCGGGCTGCTGCATGCTTTGAAGCTGGTGGCACGCAAGACCAAGGCCGTAGTCACGGGTGACATCGGCTGCCATGATGCCGGTTCATTCTCGCCCATGGAGCTGCAGTCCACCATCTACTGCATGGGCGCTTCGATCCCGATGGGCAACGGCATGGCCGTCAGCGGGTTTGGACAGCCGGTCTTCGCCATCATCGGCAATTCAACCTTCTTCCACAGCGGCCTTCCAGGGCTGGTCAACGCCGTCCACAACAACGCCCGGTTGGTGGTGGTGATCGCGGACAACGGCACAACCGCCATGACAGGCTTCCAGCCCCACCCGGGCAGCACGGAGAATGTGCGCGGGGAACAGTGCGCACGACCAGCATCCAAAAGATCGCGGCTGCTCTCGACATCCCTGTTCACACCATCAATCCTTACGATATCGAAGAAACCATCACAGCCCTGAACCAGGCCGTCAAGCACCCGGGAGTCTCGGTGGTGGTGGCCTCAGCCCCCTGCTTCCTGTATGCCCGCGGACGCGGCGAGGAATTATTTACAGAACACACGGTCAGCGTGGATCCCGAACAATGCAACGGGTGCCGGGTGTGCATTGATTTCTTCGGCTGTCCTGCCATCCTGTTCGACGGCGATAAAGCGAGCATCGACCAGCTGACCTGCGTCAGCTGCAACCTGTGCCTGGACGTTTGCCGGCGAGGTGCCATTTCATGAAGCTGAACATCTTGATCGCGGGAGTTGGAGGCCAGGGAAACCTGTTTGCCTCCGCCTTGTTGGCCAGGTCTGCCATCCAGCGCGGATTCCAGGTGCTGGCGACGGAGACGATCGGCGCTGCACAGCGCGGCGGCTCGGTTGTCTCGCACCTGCGCATCGCCGATCACACGCTGTATTCCTCGCTGATACCCGACGGTGGGGCAGACTACCTGGTGGGTTTTGAGCCGATCGAGTTGCTGCGCCACATCCGCAAGCTCAAACCAGACGGCCTGTATATCCTGAACACCCACCCGGTGCTGACCATTGGCTGCACCATGGGTGTGGACCGCTATCCCACCCTGGAGGAGATTACCGACTCCCTCAAAAAGATGAACTTCCGCGGCTACGTGATACAGGCAACAAAAGCAGCCGACGAGATCAGCAGCCCGATGCTGATGAATATGGTCATGCTGGGGGCGCTGTCCGCGGTCTCCGACTTCTTCGACCTGGAAGATATCAAGGCCCTGATCGAGCAGGGCGCGCGCAAAGCGCTGTTGCAGGCCAACCTGGAAGCGCTGGAGGAAGGCGCACGCCTGGTTTTACAGCCCGCAGAAGTTCTAACCACCTAAAGGATCCAGATTCTTCACTCCCTGGTCCTGGCTGTCGCCAGGATAAACTCCGAGCCAGGACAGGGCGTTCAGAATGACAGAAAGAAAAAGGATATACGATGCAGCGGGATATGAAATCAGCATTGAAACGGGGGGAGATCCTGATTGGATCGTTCTTCCGGCTGCCCAGCCCCGACCTGGTGGAAATCTTCGGCGAAGCCGGCTTCGATTTCATCATCATCGACCAGGAACACGGCCCCATATCGCCTGAGACCACTTCCAACCTGGTGCACGCCTGCGACCTGGTGGAAATGGCAGCCATCGTGCGCATCCCCGACAACCTCCCATGGATCTTCCAGCATGCACTGGATGTGGGCGCACTGGGCGTGCAGGTGCCGCAGGTCGGGAGCGCAGAAGACGCCCGGCGTGCGGTGCAGTCGGCTAAATTTGCACCGGAAGGGAAGCGCGGCGTGTGCCGCAACGTGCGCGCGGCGCGCTATTCCAGCCGGGATCGCTTTGACTATCTGCAAGGATCCAACCGGGAGACCGTGGTGGTCATCCAGATCGAAAGCAAGGAAGGCGTGGAGAATATCGACGCCATCCTGGAGGTCCCGGGTATCGACGTGGTTTTCCTGGGTCCGTACGACCTTTCCCAGTCGCTCGGCATCCTGGGACAGGTGGATCACCCCATGCTGTGGAGCTTGATGGAAGGTGTGGTAAGCGCCTGCCGGAAAAAGGGTGTGGCAGCCGGGGTGTACGCCGACAGCGTCGAAGCAGTACGACACTGGACCGATCTCGGGGTCCAATACATCGCGGTGGGGATTGATACGGCGCTGATCTACAACCTGGCACGCAAACTGGTTTCAGAGCTGCGCCCCTAGACTGCTGACACAATTTTTTGACGTAACAACGGCTCACAAACCGCCCCTGCATCCAGGCTGCTCGCACCGACAAAGAGAAGGAAGCGCCTGAACCCGCAAGCCAAGGCCTCCGCAAAAGCCTCATCTTCCCCGAGGGAACACTCTTCCAACCACAGTCCCAGGATGACGAAGGTGCTAGTCGTCCGGTCGAGTTTGCTATCGAAGCGCGCCACCAGGCGCTCACCCCACAAAACCGGCAGCGTGTAATAGCCGAACCTGCGCTGGTGCTCGGGTTTGTAAACTTCCCATGCGTAGTCGAAGCCAAACAGGGACCTGGCGCGCCCACGGGCGCTGACAGGATCGAGTGGTGACAGGAAGACGACTTCTTCGGTCGTGGTCGTGTCCAGCGGCGTCCAGGCCTGCGGCACGCGGCCGGCGCTCAATTCGCACAGCACATCGGCGTCGCTGCCGAGGGCGTAATGCACCGCCTTCCAGCCTTCAACCTGCACCTCGATGATGTCCCCGTCAGACAACAGCGCCTCACGGATGTGCGGCATCCGGCTGAACGGCACCCCGCGGAAATAGGCATCCTGCGTACGGTTCAGGCGTGAAAGGCCTGAGAAGCTGACTTCCTTCTGGATCAAGAAACGGTCCGCCTCGGCTGCACTGCTTTCGAATTGCAGGTGCGGCGGTGCGACGACTTCGGTGAGCGCGTACACGCGCTCGAAATTCTCGCGGTGGTGAGTCATCACTTCGCCGGTGCGCCACAGATAATACAGGGCCAGGGCGCTGTCCTTGCGGCCGCGAAAGCTCTGCGTGCGCCTGCGTGAGGCCATCTCGAAGTCACGATTACTGACAGTGCCGCGCTCCTGCAGAATGTCCCGCATTTCGCGAATGGCATCGGCGTGCTCTTCAGCCATTTTCTGAATCCGCGCGTCATGATCGGGACCGCCGTCGCGCTCACGACGCATGATCACACGCCAATACGGCAGCTCGTCCATCGGGCGTACGGCCAGCCAGCCACCCCAATCGAAGAACTTGCGCTGCCGGTAGGACGGGTCTTCCCACATGCCGGGCGTGTAATCGAGCACACGGCTGTGCAGCTGGATATCATGGCTGCGGGCGATGATCTGCAGCGGGTCGAGCTGCAGGTACTCCATGCAGCGCAAGGCTTGCTCCGTGCCTTCCAGCCCGCGCCAGCGCCGCCCGGGCCACAGACCCTGCTTGCCGAGGATGAAGCGGCGGGCAGTCTCAAGGTCGATGGTCAACATAGTGTCTGATTAACGTGGCGGATCAAGTAAGTTTAGAGCTCCAAAGTGGTGATTGACTTTCAGATTACAGCGAACCTTCCTTCAATTCAAACCGCTCCGGATGTGAAAAGAGGTAGCCCCAGCCATCCACTTCGGGCGTGGGGAGACCCAGGCTGTTGAGGATGGTGGTGATGTTCGTGCGGTGCTCGATGCCATGGTTGATGGCCTGCATGAAGAGGTGCCTGGCATGATAGTCGATAAACTGGCCGTTTTCCTCTTCGTGGACGAGATCGGTGGGCGAGATGCGCTGGACGGCGTCGAGCAGGGCCTCGGCTACCTGTTCGGCAAAGGCGGCGATGTCGGCCACGGCAGGCCCGTCTTCCCACCGGAACGGTGGCTGCGGACCATCGCAGGTCATCCGCCCCACGTAGTCGGCTTCTGCCGCGATGATGTGCCCCAGGGTGCGGTGGATGCTGCCGTAGGTACCGGGCGCAGAAGCGGCAAGCTGCTCGGGGGTGAGCTGCTGGCAGACAGCGAGGATCTCTCTGTTAGCCCAGTTGTTACAGCGGATGAGCTCGACGAGGGTGGTTTCAGGATGCGGTTCCATGGCGAGTTATCCTTGAGGTTGAGAATAGGTCATGTCACTTCTTGAATTGCCTGATAGCTTCAATATCTTGTACTGAGATTATTTGACAGCCTGATACTGCTGATACTGTACACCCGTTGGAAGCACCCTGGATGCAATGTGTTTCAAATTGATGCGCTTCCCAGCTGGAAACAACCGCTTGCCGCTTCCCAGCACGAGAGGATAGACATGCAAATGGTATTCATCCACCAGGTCGTGTTCCGCCAGTGTATGAATCAGTACACTGCTGCCGTCCATGTAAATATTTTTCCCCGATTGTTCCTTTAAATGGCGCACTTCTTCGAGGACATTGCTGCTGATGAGCGTTGAGTTTCGCCAGGCAGCCGCAGATTTCAACGTGGTGGAAACGACAACTTTATGAATGCCGTTGAGCACATCACCAAATGGATCCCCTGCCGGCAGCGGATCGAATGCTTCGCCATGGGTTTGCCAGGTCTTACGCCCCAGCAACAGCGTGTCGGCCTGTGACATCGCCTGAAAGAAGTGCGTGCCGATGTCATCGTGCCAATAAGGCAATGTCCAACCGCCATGTACAAACCCCCCATCGGTATCTTCGTCTGCACCACCCGGCGCCTGTATCACGCCATCCAATGTAATGAACTCGGCAACGATTATTTTCCTCATAGCAACTCCTGTTTAATTAGAATTAATCAAATCACTCAGTTGGTAATAATTTCACTCTGCAGAATATTTAGACAAAATAAAGTCTTAAATGAGTATTATATACCGGGTTGGGCGTACCTGCACCTGAAAAAGTTGGTTTTGCGGGATTTTCTTTTTATCATCCGGTTTCTCAACGCTCAAGTGGTTAATTAATAGTTTTCCGATATAATATCTCCATATATGCAGCGGGTGATTGCAGCACTCACCTGTGCAAGAAACGAACGCAGAATGAAGAAATTTGCTACCGTTTTCCACTCGACTTCGGCTGGTGTGCTGTTAATGCTGGTGTTCTCCGTCATGATTAATCCGGTGTCTGCCAGCTCCATGGTGGTGCTAATCTTCCTCTCCAGGTCTGCGAGACGATCAAATTAACACGGAATTGAAACCATCAGGCTATTTGAGTGTTATAGCCGAGTAGTTATATAAACTGAACCTGCATGGAAATCACACTCGTGCTGCCGAATTTTATTTTAGAGACAAGGAAACCTACTTTTGGATAACACATCAGAAAAATCCTGAGGATAATACCTCTTTTTACGACCTCCCGCAGGTGGAAGTCGAGAAAATCCCCATCGCCGGCGGCATACCGCTGGGTATAGAGCGCGTCACCAACCAAGAAATCGGAATTGGCGGCGCATTCGGCACCTGGGGCCAGAGTTACGATAATCACAGCCTGCTGCGCGCGATCGAGGATCGATACGGCGAACCCGTCCCCCCCTCCGAGGTCATGAACCTGTCAGAGCTGGGATTCCACCACCGGCAGCATGTCCCGGACCTGACGCCTGAAGAGCACCTGGAGCTGGAAGTGCAGGTGGGTGCGAAATTTCTGCGTGAAGCCGCAGCTGCCAGCGGCTGGGAGCCACAGGAGGTGCAGGCGGTGGTGGTGGGGATGAGCGGGCCAGCCAGTGAAGATATCACCACGCTCATTGCACAGCGAGCCGGAATCCCTGATTCAGCCCTGAAAGTGAGCATCCATAAAGCCTGCGACGGCTCGGTGGCCGGGCTGAACCTGGTGCTGAATCGTGACCTGCCCTACAACCACCAGTTACCGGTGAACATCGCAGAGCAATTATCTGGCAAAAAGGTGCTGGTGGGCGGCATCGAAGGTTTGAGCCGCTTCATCCGCCAATCCCACGATTGGAACGCACTGCAGCTGTTCGGCAATGGCGCTGGGATCATCGGCCTGATCCCGGGGGAGAATATGAAATTCATCGTGGGGAAGTCGCGTGAGGTCTTCGACGAAGAAGGGGTGCTGGAAGTGCGCATGTTCTATCCCCACTCCGGGCAGAGAAACACCGGGCAGTCGATGGTGGAGGTCACGCAGGCTGGTGTGAACCACATCCGGGTGGCCGGACTGATGCACGAGCCGGAAAGCGAAGCGCCGATTGTAATGGCAGGCATGATGGGGATGGTGAAGCTGTTCGTGCGCAGCGGGGTGCAAATCGTGCAGGAAGTCTACCAGGACTACCTGAAACGCATTGCCGAGCTGGGCATGCCCGATAAATCGATCGCGGTTACCATTGCGCACCACGCCAACCTGAAGATCAACCAGCTGAAGCTGAAACACCTGCAGCGTGAAGGCATCCAGATTCCGACACCCTGGCTGCTGCAGGAGTTCGGCAACGTCAGCGCAGCTTCAAATATGATGGCCTTTCTGCGCAGGCTGTCGCAGCTCAAGCCGAGTGATAACGTGCTGTTCGACGGCTTCGGCGCCGGCACCTACTATGATGTGCTGGCGGTGGAGATGGGAGCGAGTTAACAAAAACACCCTGAGGGTCTGAGAAAACCCTCAGGGTGTTCCAGTACACATCAGCGTGGGCTGATACCGCTGTCGTCTACAAAAATCTGGAAACTCGCTCTTGCTTCACCAATCGAATTGCGCACCAACAGGCGATAGGTCAGCGGGCCGGTCCGGTTCGGGCAGTTGGACTGCGATCCGCTGGCCGGTAAGTTGCTGTCGATCGGTACATCGCCGCTGAACAGCTGCACTGAAGTCCCACTGGCTGTATCCCAAAACAGGGTGATGCAACTCCCGATCTGCACCAGGTCGGGATTTGCATAGAAACCGTAGATCACCGGTTGGATCGGTGGAGGCGGCTGTCCAGAAGTGACCTGCACTTGCGCCTGCGCCCAGGTTGAACCGCCCGGGCCTACCGCTGTCAGGACGTAGGTATAAACCCCGGCTACGGCCAGGCAGTCGTTGTAGTTCCCAGAGGATGGCACATTGCTCCATAAGCCGCTCCCGTTGCGCTGCAGGTCAATCCGACTGATGCTGCCGGTCACTACCCAGGCGAGCTGCGAGCACTGCCCGGTGAGGATATTCACCGGTGATGCCGAAAAATTCTGGATGAAAGGCCTGCTGGCCTGCGTCGGCTGGGCGCCTGGAACCGTTATGCCCACCCAGATGGTCTGCCCAAAGAAGGTGCCGTTGGGGGCGGACATCTGCCAGAAGCCCTGGTAGGTGCCGGGGGCAGAAGGAGCGATCAGGTTTACCGACATATCCACGGTCGCACCGGGAACGATGACCGCCGGGACAGGCACCGGCTGACCGTTCATCTGGGCTGCGGGGACATTGCCGCGCACGTACCTGAGGAAAAAAGTCGGATCCCAATTGCAGGTGCCGGTGTTGCGGATGCGCCAGCTCTTGGTGAAGGACTGTCCCGGCTGGAGCAGCGGCGGATTGGTCATATTCTGGTCGTCGTAGCTCAAATCAGCCACGTAAGCCATGCCGTAAACACAGGCCGGTGGAATTGGGGTGGAGAGGACAGGTGTCGGAGTGGGAAATTGCGGCGTGGCCACGGTCTCACTGGTTTCGACATTGAGGTAAAGCTCAGCCAGCTCGTTTACTGTACCTTCCACCTGGGCATCCGCCAGGACGCGGTTCAGCTCAGACGTCAGTGTCGACCCTTTTCGCAGGGCAATCGCATACTGCTGTGGGAAAAGCCCTTCTCCTACCAGCCTGACCCCGTTTTCTGCCGACTTTTGAGCGGGAATCAGGTCCATAATCACCAGGTCGACGCGGCTCTCCCTCAAATCCCGCACTGCGTTCTCCACCTTATCGTAGCTGAACATCTGGTCCGAGGTAATTTTGCCGGTCTCGACCAGGTTGATTTTTACCCAATCTTCATATACCGATCCGCGCTGCACGGCAATGCGCTGCCCGGCCATGTCAGCAGTGGTCGTCACAGAAGTGATCGGAGAAATCAACGCGTGCCAGGATGCCGTCTGAGCCGGCGTAATATAAGCTGGTGAAATCGACCCGGCTCAAACGCTCGGAGGTAATCGAAAGAGCAGCGATAGACACATCGATCTGGTTCAACACCTGTGCATCCAGCAGGCCGTCGAAGGCGAAATCAGTGATTTGAGCAGTGAGCCCCAGCCGGCGTGCCAGCTCGTTAATCAGGGCTATGTCGAAGCCGTCGATCTGCCCGTTCTCGTCGAAATAAGAGAAAGGGGGATAATCTGCAGCAGTTCCGACTCGCAGTACGCCGCTGGCCTGCACCGCAGCCCAGTCGTCAGCCGGCGCCGGTGTGGGGCTTTCCGCCGGCGGTGGTGGCAGGTATGTCAGGTGGGGCGGCAGTGGGTTCGGAGGCTGCTGGTGTGCATGAAGTAATGATCACAGCCAGTATTAAAATTGTGAATAAGAGCGGCTGAATTTTTTTCATCCTGGCTTTCCCTCGAGGAGTTTTTTTATTAAGTGACCTGGAAAAATTCCAGTCTGCCTCGGAATGATCAAACTATGCTGAAAAGAATTATAATGTGAAAACGGCAACATGAAACGCAGACCTGTGAAGATTGCAGTTATAACCATCGGGGTATTGGCTGTCATCTTCATTCTCCTGGTCCCGGCTGCTCCACTTTTCTTCCGGCTAGGGATTGAGCCTGTTTGCATTCAGGGAGATTTCCCGAACCTGCGCGTGGTCTCATGCCAGCAGGTACTGGAACCTGCTTCGCAAAGCACCCCCCTGCCGCTGCCGACCCTGGCAGGAGAGTCCCCGACCCCACTGATCTTCGACGACGACGGCAGTCCGGACGGCATGCTGGCACTGCTGTTTTTCCTAAAGCATCCGAATTATGACGTGCGAGCCGTCACCATATCGCCAGGTGAAGCCCACCCCAGACTTTTTACCCCACTGGTAAGGCGTTTCCTGGCTGCGCTGGGCAGACCGGATATCCCGGTGGGCGCCGGGCGTGAGACCCCGCTGCAGGGTGACAACGCCTTTCCCGCGCCCTGGCGGCAGTCCAGCGATGACTTCTGGGAGATTTCCCTGCCGGAATCAAAGGCGGTCAGCGATGCCCAACCCTCCGGGGCTTCTCTGGCAGCGCGGCTGATCATCGAAACGATTGGCAGCTCATCACAGCCGGTGGCCCTGTTCATCAGCGGAACACACACCAATTTAGCCGAAGCGCTGCGGCTGGATCCAACCATTAAGCAGCAGATACTGGCAGTTTATGTGATGGGCGGCAGCGTCTATCAGCCCGGGAACATCAAAAGCGCCTGGCCTGAGATAAACAACGAAACTGCCGAGTGGAACATCTGGGTCGACCCACTGGCTGCCAGCGAAGTCTTCAACTCGGGTATCCCCATCCACCTCATGCCGCTGGACGGCACCAACCAGGTTACCTGGTCGCAGCTGGATGCCGATGAATGGGCTGCGGCGGAGCAGCCAACCGGCCGGATGGCTGCCAGGCTGCTGGACTGGAGGCTAAACAACTGGCCGACAGAGTTCGCCTATATCTGGGACCTGGCTGCAGCGGTAGGCACGACTGACCCCAGATTATGCCCGCCAGTTCCCCTGCACCTGGAAATCGAAACGGAAGAAGGAGCTGACCAGGGCCAGACACGGGTCTCGGATGGAGCTCCCAACGTCCAGGTATGCCTCGAGCCGGATGCCTGGCAGGTTAAAGCGCGTGTGGCTGAGCTGCTGTCCAGATGAAGGATGGAAGTCGCATCCCAGACAAAGGCTTTGTCCAGAAATTTTCGAAACCCTAAAAGTCCTGAATTTTGCGACTGCTCAGGACAGGTTTTCCCAGGCTTTCAGGTGTAGCAACTGAGAATTTCTTATGGGTATCCTATCTCAACCTCTTACCTGGCTGCTTCCAGGACTGATCGTTGGTCTGCTGGCCTACCTGTACTCCAGGAATGCAAGGAAAATCAACCGCCCGCTACTTTTGATCCTGGGCCTGGTCACGCTGGGCCTGTATGCCCAGCCTTTTCCCATATCTTCCGACAGCCAGGGAGATACCCACTCGATCGCGCTGTTCTTTACCAGCCTGCTGCTGCTGCCGGCACTGGCCTGGTTTTCGGCAGCGCTGCTGGTTTCCAACCTGCTGCCAGGCGGAAATTTAAAAAGCGCTTCAAACGAAGAAAATGAAAATCAACCGTCTCCAGGATGGAGCGAAACCGGTACACCTTTGCCAGCCAGGCCTTGAGCGCTGCACTGCTCTTCGCCTCCCTGCAACACCTGTACTGGATCTTCGCCTGGGACGCAACCACCGATGCGATCGGAGTGATCCTGCAAATTCCGGTGATGTGGATCGCGGTGGGTGCATCCTTGCTGCTGGTACTGCTGCTGTGGGGACACAGGCGCTGGGTGGGTGTGAGCGCTTCCGCCCTGTTTTTGGCAGCGGTGATCATAGTAATGCAGATGGCTATGCGCATCGATTTCAGGCAGGTTACCGAAATACGGGCTGCGCAGGTCAGCCAGGCATTGGAGAGACACTTTACTGCGGTTGGCAGCTATCCACTTGCGCTGGAGGAGCTGGAGCCCTGGTACCTGTGGTCAGTACCTGAGCCAATGATCATTTACGGCCTGGATTGGTGCTATGAAGGAGGGGAAGATTATTTCCACCTGGGCTATGTGACGCGTGAACACTGGAGCAGCCCGGAGCTGATCATTCGCTCTTTTTCATCGGCTGGAGACGATCCCGACGGTTCTTTGGATTGTTCGTTTCAGATTGCTGTCCTGGAAGCCAGGCTTCCCGGTTTATTTTCGATCGTTGAGGATCTCGATCGGTAAGGACAAAATAGAAGCTAAACTTCTCCAAGAAGTTTAGCTTCTAGACACTACAAATTACACAGCGATGAACCTTGCCTTACTGACCTCCCAAACCTTGAAGGCGATCGGAGGCAGCCGACATATATCCTGGGGCATCCATCTCCGTAAACATCTCCAGCGACTGCCGGTAAGTCTCCATAGCGCGCTCAAGGTCGCCTGGTTCTCCTTTCAGGCGGTAAGCATCCCCCAGGCGCAGCAAATCGCGTGCCAGCTGTCTGCGAAACCCTGCAGTGCTGAACATTTCAATCCGTGACTGGAAAGCATAGACTGCCTGGTCCCAGCGTCCCTCGGCCAGCGCCAATTCCGCCTCGGCATCTAAACGGTTGATTTTGGCTCTATTATTTTCCGGCAGGCTGATGGTCTCCAGCGCTTCTGCCAGACGGGCACGGGCCTCCGCCAGGCGCCCCTGCCTGGCCGATACAACCACCAGCAAAAAACGAGTCTCGGCTAACCTGCCAGGCAACTTCGAGGTTCTCCATCAAAGCAGCTTCGGCCTGCGACAGGTCCATCGGTCCAACGAAATTGTTAAAGTCCAGAACCGCGAATACTAAATTGAGATTCATACTGGCGATTTCCTGCAAATCCCCTCTCTTATGCCGCTTCTCAAGCTCGGAACGGGCGAATTCCATAGCCGGCAGCCATTCTCCGCGGGGAAACAACAGGTAATCAGATCCATACTGGAAGAATTCTTCAATTAGCTCTGGAGGAGCTGTCGAATGCCTTAAGAAATCAGCTATGAACTCCAGCGCATAATTTAATTTTCCCTGCTCGACCAGGCTGCCACCGACGTTGAGCAGGCAAAAGAACATCCCATCGATGTCGCCACCCTGCCGGGCAATCTCTGCCGCCCTGATCGATTGGCTGACAGCTGCATTGAGATCAATAAAATAAGTGTCATAAAGATAGCCAAGATTGGTGTGCGCCCGTACCTGAAGTTGAGCATGCCCCCAAGGCATCCCCCAATTCAACTGCCTTCTCCATCATCTGGATGGATTTTGTGATATCTTTCGATAAAATTGCCAGGGTGATGAGCGCTTCTATCTGAACACTTGCCTCACCCAGGTTCTCAGCCATGGTGCCTGCCCGCTGGCAAAGCGCCTCAACTATAGAGGTTGGTTCGGACCTGAAATGAGCCGTCCGTCCTGCCTCCGCCAGCAGTACCGCCAATCCGGGACTGTCCGGGGCACCTTCCAACATCTCCAGGCCTTCCTGGCAGGTTTCCCAGGCCTGCAAATAATCGATTCTCCATAAAAGCGCTGACAGGCTGGCATACAGGTAGGCCACCCTGTCCAGGTTACCCAAGCTGATGGTAAAGCTCGATGCCACGGCGGTAGATGGCCTGCCCCTTCTTCGTGCTTCGCCTGCCGGCGCAAGGCCTCACCCAATCCGGCCAGGATAACAGCGGTTAGAGCATCATCAGTTGACAGCTCCAGAGCCCGGCGGAAATAAACCTCCGCTTCCGGATTGGCGAAGGCCGCTAAAGCCACCTCACCGGCTGCCTGCAAGTATTCCAGTGCCTGCTCTTTCCGCCCTCCCAGCAGCAGGTGATCGGCGATCAGGCCGCGGTACTCCTCCATCCTCTCGCCGCAGTGACCGATCAACCAGTCCGCTGCCAGGGCATGGTAGGCTTTACGCATCCGCTTGAGCACGCTCTCGTAGGTCACCTCACGCAGGATATCGTGCTTAAAGAGATATTCCGTGGAATCGACGAAGGCAAATTCTTCCCGCCGGTACACCAGCTCACGACCGCGCAGGGCTGCCAGCGCCTCGGGTACCAACTGCTCTTCAACCTCGCTGGCTTGCGCCGAGTGGATAAAGCCACAACCTGGTCCCAGAACAGGCGCCCCACCACCGAAGCCTGCTGCAGCACAACCCGCTCCTCCACCGGTAAACTATCCAGCCTGGCCTGCAGCACGCCCGCCAGGGTCGGTGGGACTTGCAGCTGTTCCAGTCGTTGGGTTTCCACCTGCCAGCGCTCTTCCTCCTTGACGATCACTCCACTCTCCACCAACATCTTAACCAGCTCTTCGATATAAAATGGGTTACCTTCTCCCCCTTCTACCACCAGCTCGCGCAGCTCTGGTGGGATATGGTCGACTAACTTGAGGATCTCGCCCACCAGCTGGCGGCTCTCACGCTTGCTGAGAGGCTGCAATTCGATGAAATGGTGATATCCAAGCCCCTCCCCCCAGAACGGGCGGCGCTCAAGCAGCGTACGCCGAGCAGCTCCCACGAGCAGCAGGTCCAAGTGATGCGCCTGCTCTCCTAACTTGTTGACCGCGTCCAGCGAGCTGTCGTCCGCCCAATGCAGGTCCTCCAGCAGGACTATCACCGGGCCGCGCTCACACAGGGCTTTGAAGTATTCCACCAGGTACATCAGCCCGCGGTTGCGCAGCTGCTCGGCATCGCCGATCACCCTCTCCAGGTGCGGGCTGAGGCTGAAGTCGTATCCCAGCAGCTGCCCCAGGAAGTGGGAGCGTATCATTCCCTTCTTCCCTGATCTCCAAAGACCTCCTCAAAGCCAGTTTCCAGCTTTTGCCGCACCTTGTCTGCAGGATCGTCGTCCAGGATCTGGAAGCGGAAGGCGAACAAGTCGCGCAGCAGGGCATACGGCAAACCCTGCGCCTCCTGCCGAGCCTTGCCCTGGAACAAACGCACTTGTCGGGCAGCAGCTCGAACCAGTTCTGGAATTCGTAAAGCAGGCGCGATTTACCCACTCCAGCCTCACCGCAGACGGTCACTACCTGTCCATCATGCTCTTCAATCGCACCCAGCAGGGCATCCTGCAAGAATTTCAGCTCTGACTGCCTGCCTACCAGGGGTGTCTCAATGCCCTCCACGCCGCGTACAACTGGACGGAAAGCACGCGGCTTGGCCCGCACTACCTGGTAGACCGCCAGCGGTTCAGGCAGCCCTTTCACCTGTACTGGCTCCATCGCCAGCACGTCGAACACACCCCGCAGGTGGCGGTACGTGTCGTACGGGATCAGCACCCCACCAGGCGGCGCCAGGTTCTGTATGCGGGAAGCCAGGTTGACGGTCTCCCCGGTGACCACGAATTCCCCTGTCTCAGGGTGAAGGGTGGCCAACACGGTCCCGGTGCTCACCCCTACCCGCATGTGCAGTGGAAAGCCGGTTTCACCAACCCGCTGCGAGTTCAGCTCCTCCAATGCAGACTGCATCTCCAGTGCAGCCCGCACCGCACGCTCGGGATCGTCCTCGTGCGCCTGCGGCAGCCCGAAGACCGCTAGAACGGCGTCGCCAATGTACTTTTCCACCACACCGCCGCGCTTATGGATCGGCGGGGTCACCGCAGCGAAGTAAGCCTGCTGGATTTCGCGCAGCTCTTCCGGGTCCAAGGTCGTTGAAAGCGCGGTGAAACCAGCCAGGTCGGCGCACAGCACACTGACCAGCTTGCGCTGTTCTTCGGGAGCTTGCTTAGTTTGGATTTCGGGGTCCTGGCGCTGCCGCTGCAGCTCGTCCAGCCGCAGCTGGAGGGGTGCCAGCGCCGTTTCGACTACCGCCTCCCCCAATGATGTACGCTGGGCTTCCAATCCGGCGATCGTTTTTTCTAACTGCTCGATCTGCGCCTGGAGTGGTTGGCTCATGATTTTATTGTAGGGTATTAATTTGAAAAGTCAAGCATCTCCCTTTATACCAACCGTTTCCTGCTAAAGAAGCCAGCGATCAACCTGCGTTCTTCTTCGACGAGCGTGATCTCCAAAGCCCTGTCCACTATATCCAGGTGTTCGGGACGGCGCGGGCCGACCAGCGTCGTCGAAACGAGTGGGTGAGACATGACCCAGGCGAGCGCCAGGGAGGCCATATCCACCCCGCGTTCAACCGCATAGCGCCTGAAAGCCTCCAGAGCCGCATACGTGCTCTCATCAGCAAAGGCTGCATAATCCGGACGCAAATCCATGCGCGAGCCGGGTGGGAATGGCTCCCCGAAGCGGTATTTGCCGGTCAGCCAGCCGCCTGCCAGCGGGCTGAATGGGGTATATCCCAGGCGCTGATCCCGGCAGAGGGGGAACATCTCGGTTTCATCTGCCCGATCCATCAAGCTATAAGAGTTCTGGACCCATTCGTAACGGTGCAGGTGATGCTGTTCGCTAACCAGCAAGGATTTTGCCAACAGCCAGGCCGGTATATTGGCTGCGCCGATGTAACACACTTTGCCCTGGTGGATCAGATCATCGAGTGCCTGAATCGTTTCTTCAAGCGGTGTATCCGGATCCGGGACGTGTGTGATATACAGGTCCAGGTAATCGATCCCCAGCCGGCGAAGACTGGCATCAACCTGGTCCATGATGTGTTTCCTTGACAATCCGCGATCATTCGGACCATCGCCAACCGGCCTGCTCACCTTAGTGCTCAAGATCAGCTGCTGGCGGGTGCTTGATCCTTTCTGTTTCAACCATTCCCCTACAAACTGCTCGCTCAAGCCGCCGCCATAGGAATTGGCGGTGTCGAAGTAGGTAGATTCCCAGTGTCCAGGCCCGATCCATCACGGCGAAAAATTCCTCCCGGGTGGCAGCCTTGCCAAACAGTTCTGGTGTGCTGCCGACACCACCAAAATTAGCGCACCCCAAAGCAATTGTTGATATCTTGAGACCGGTTCGCCCTAAAGTATAAAAACGCATGCCTGACCTCCAGGTTTAATAAAGCTGTGCGGGCACTGTCGTCCACGCGAATTGATGGCATTCAGATCCCGGCACTTGTTCCACGATCCAAAGTATAACCAGATTCTCCATACATAACCGAAAACTGTGCGAATCAGCTCAATAGGCCAAAAAACCGGTGGGAGTTCTGTGCTATGATTCCCAACAGTCTATCTCCAGAAAGGAAAAACGGCATGCCTGACCCTTGGTGGAAAGCATCGGTCATATATCAAGTCTATCCACGCAGCTTTTGTGATTCGAACGGTGACGGGATTGGCGACCTGCCCGGTATCCTGACCAGGCTCGACTACCTCAAACAGCTGGGGGTTGATGTGATCTGGCTGTCGCCGGTCTACAAGTCTCCCAATGTTGACAACGGCTACGACATTAGCGATTACCAGGATATCATGCCCGAATTCGGCACCCTGGCGGATTGGGAGGAGCTGCTGAGGGAGATGCACGGGCGCGGCATGAAGCTGGTGATGGACCTGGTGGTCAACCACACCTCCGACCAGCACCCCTGGTTCCAGCAGGCACGCCAGTCGAAGGATAATCCCTACCGCGATTACTACATCTGGCGCCAGGGCAGGGACGGTCGAGAGCCGAACAACTGGGCAGCGCACTTCGGCGGTTCGGCCTGGACGCTCGATCCGCTGAGCGGTGAATACTACCTGCATCTGTTCACCCCCCAGCAGCCCGACCTGAACTGGGAGAACCCGCGCCTGCGGCAGGAAATCTATACCATGATGCGCTGGTGGCTGGATAAGGGCATCGACGGCTTCCGCATGGACGTGATCAACATGCTCTCCAAAGTCGAAGGGTTGCCGGACGCCCCAGTGCTCGACGAGCACCCCTACCAGTATGCCGGGAGCCATTTTATTAATGGCCCGCGGTTGTTTGAATACCTGGAAGAAATGAAAAGTGAAGTGCTCTCCAGATACGATGTCATGACTGTCGGTGAGACCCCGGATGTCAATACCCGTGATGGGATCCGTTTTACACACCCCCAAACTGGTGTGATGAGCATGTTGTTCCAGTTCGAGCACATGCACCTGGACAAAAGGCCGGATGATCCCTCTTCCCGGCGCAGCATCCAGCCCTGGAGGCTGTCTGACCTCAAGCGGGTGATGAGCCGCTGGCAGAATGACCTGTACGAGAAGGGTTGGAACAGCCAGTACCTGGAAAACCACGACCAGCCGCGCTCGGTCTCACGCTTTGGGGACGACGGGAAATATCGGAACGAATCGGCGAAGCTGCTGGCGATCTTTTACTTCATGCTGCAGGGTACGCCCTACATCTACCAGGGCCAGGAGCTGGGCATGACCAACGTGAAGTTCGAGTCGATCGACGATTACCGCGATATTGAATCGCTCAACCTGTACCATGAGCTGGTGGAGAAAATGGGCATCGAGAAACAGCAGGCATTGGATATCCTGCACGCCAAGAGCCGGGACAACGCGCGCACGCCCATGCAGTGGAATAATTCCATCCAATGCAGGCTTTACCACGGGCCAGCCGTGGATCAAGGTCAATCCCAACTACCCCGAAATCAACGCCGAGCGGGCTCTTTCAGACCCGGATTCGATCTACTACACCTACCAGAAGCTAATTCAGCTGCGCAAACAACATCCAGTGATCGTCATGGTCGCTACGAGCTGCTGCTGCCTGAGCACCCGCAGGTGTATGCGTTCACGAGGGAGATGGAAAAGGAAAGACTGCTGGTGTTGTTGAATTTTTCGAGCGAGCCTGCCGAATTTGAGCTGCAGGATGAACTGAGGTCACGTTACCTGGAACTGTTGATCGGAAATTACCCTCCTATTGCAGAAATTGTTTCTACAAATTTCTGTTTGCGACCCTACGAAGCGAGAGTAATTAGTTTAGAAGGATAACTATGATTCAATCAAAAACTCAAATCGACAAACTGGGCGAGGAGTTAAAAAATGATGCCATTTTGTTCACGGATTACCTGCTATTGGATGAATATCGACTTTCATTTGCTTCGGCGTATCAATATGTTTTTGATACCATTGTACAGGAAACAGGATTATTGCCCACCGGACGACCCGCTAAAACATTCTTCTCTATTCGAGCCAAGCTCCAAAGAGAAAATACAAGATTGTCACAAATGCAAGACATTGCAGGATGCCGATTGATATGTAATGGCATTAAAGAACAAGAACATATAATCACCCAATTAACCGACCTATTTCCAGATTCAAAAATCATCGACCGAAGACAGAAAACAAGCCATGGTTACAGAGCAGTGCACCTGATCCCAAAAATATCTGGAAAACTTATTGAAATTCAGTTAAGAACAGAAAACCAGCAACTTTGGGCAGAGACGTCCGAGAAACTTGCCGATCTTATTGATCCATTGATCAAATATGGAGGTGGAGAGTCTGAGATTTAGAGATTACTGCATCAACTATCGGATATAATCAGACGAGTAGAGAATCAAGAAATGAAACGGATGAGTATAAAGGAAGAAACTGCAATTACTACAATTAACGAAAGCGATTTTGTCCTAGAAGAAGATTTAAAAGTCTATCTTCGCAAGAATTTAGATCTTATCTCACAACTCAACGAAGGGTCCGAGGATCGAAGAAAAGCAGGTTAGTAATGACAATTTTTCTTATTAAATACGATAGAAAAAATGGTAAGCTCCTTTCGATACAGCCTTTCAGTAAAAAGGATCGTGAAAACGCGGAAAAATCAAGACTTCAAATTGAACTTTCTGAAATAAATCATGGAACCAACACCGAAGTTGTCATTCTAGAGGCAAAAGATAAACGAGCGTTGAAAAGAACCCATAGAAGGTATTTCGAGGATTTATCAGAGCTAACAAATTAACAGAGATTTATACTAGATTTACCAATCAATCATTGCTCAGATTACCATTTTGACGACATTTGGATATCAAAACCCAATCGTAAAGATGATGACTTTTAAACTGACCCCTCGCGATCACTACCCTTATATTTGATGTTTGATAATTCAATACAAAGCATTAAAGGCGGGAAGAGTAGAACTCTCCGAGGAATTCTGATATCTTCTGTAAAACCAATAATCTACCGATTCCGGAGCCAATTGTATGCCTCACGACGAAACTTTCCTGATCCTGGGCGGGGGCGGGCTGGTCGGGCTGCAGATCGCCCGCCGCATCGCCAGCGACCTGACTCCGAAGAAAATTGTCCTGGTATCGCTCTACCGACACGAGATTGATGACGCCCTGGACGACCTGCAGCACATGTTCGGCAGCTCGGATATCGAATTTGTGGGCTACGCCGGTGACGTCTTCACACGCCAGGAGTTCTCCGACCAGCCACGCAGCAAGGTGCTGGAGAGCTATTCCAACCGCGATAAGCTGTACGAGGACCTGTTTGGCAGGTTCGATACTGCCTATGCGCAATCACGCCTGGTCATGCTGATCCAGGAACACCGCCCGGATGTGATCATCGACGGCATCAACACCGCCACCGCCATCTCCTACCAGGACGTCTTCACCGCCACGGTCACCACCAAGCGTAAGATCGATGAGCTGTTCGAGAAAGTGACTGCGCGTGAAGTGGAAGAAGCCAGGGGGATGTGGAAGACGGCCGAAGCCGAATTCGAGAACCTGATCCTGTTCCAATCCATCCCGCAGCTGATCCGCCATGTCCTTTTTATCAACCAGGCCATGCGCGAGGTGGGCACCCGCCTGTACCTGAAGATCGGCACCACCGGCACCGGCGGCATGGGGCTGAACATCCCATACACGCACGGCGAGGACAAGCCTTCCCCGGTGCTGATGACCAAGACTGCCGTGGCTTTCGCCCACACCGGCCTGCTGTTCCTGATGGCACGCACGCCGGGCGGACCGATCGTGAAGGAGCTCAAGCCGGGCGCCATGATCGGCTACGCCGACATCACCTGCCGTACCGTGCACACCCGCCAGGGCAAGCCTTTCGTGCTGTATGCCGCCAGCCAGGAACCACTGTCTGGTTCCCTGAGTTTAAGAAAGGATCCAGCCCAATATGAGCGCCTGGGACTGCTGGACCTGCCGGTCATCGACACGGGCGAGAACGGCCTGTTCACCAAGGGCGAGTTCGAGGCCATCACCGCCCTGCGCCAGATGGAGTTCATCACCCCTGAAGAGATCGCCCTGGACGCTGTGCTGGAGATCAAGGGCAGCAACACCGGCCGAGACGTGATCTCGGCCATTGACGGTTCGGTGATGAATCCGACCTACCGTGCCGGCTACCTGCGCCAGCAGGCGCTGGAGGAGCTGAAGCGCCTGGAGTTGGAGACCGGCGCTCACAGCGTGGCGTTGGGCATTCTGGGTCCACCGGAGCTCTCCAAGCTGCTGTGGGAAGCCGAGCTGCTCAGGATCCAATTTGGGACACTGGCAGAAGTGCTGGAGCAAGATCCGGGCGAAATCTCAGCCGACCTGTACCGTCACCTGCTCGAGAACCCGGCTGTGCTGCATTCGATCACCTCCATCGGGGTGCCGGTGCTCACTCCCGACGGTCAAACCCTGCTGCGCGGTCCGGCGCTGAACATCCCGGAGGTGAAAGGCGCACATGAGGTGGCGATTGGCGCCGGCGACATCGACCGGTGGGCAGACAAAGGCTGGGTGGACCTGCGCCCGGTGAATTTTGCCCGCTGGCAAGCGCGCTTCCGGCTGATGGAGCGCAAGCGCCAGCGCGTACGCAGGCAAGGGTTCCGCTGCCGTCACCCGTGAAGCCTACCTGTTCGATGATATCCGCATCGGTACCATCGTGGGCTGGATTTTCAACAATGAAGAAGACGGCTACCGCATCAAGGCAGCATAGATGCCAGTGAGATCAGCTGCGAAATAATATGAGAAAACCACTCGATTTCAGGTAAAATAAGTGTCGAAAGTACATCAGGTATATATATGCTCAAAATAATCCCGGTAATCACATTTGCAATCGCAGGCCTCATCCACCTGCTGATGGCGCCCGAACATTACGGCCATGCACCGGCACACGGTCTCTTTTTTGTTGTCGTCGGGATCCTGGAAATCCTGTGGGCGTTTCTGTACTGGCGGCGTCCCACACCCCGCCTGTACTACCTGGGCATCGCATTGGCCGGAGGGCTGCTGGTGCTGTGGGGGATCACCCGCATCCTCCCCGCTCCCTTCGAATCAACCTCCGCACCGGTCGATGCGAGCGGCTTGGTATGCAAGCTGTGCGAGCTGGCTGGCGCGGCAGCATTGGTGACCCTGGTAATTCAAGGACAGGTTGAGGGCTTCCGCAATACGGCGGCTGCTCGCACCATCGGTTTCGCCTTACTTATAGCCTTGATGAGTGGTCTGTTCCTATACGGGATAGGACTGGCTGCCGAGCCGCTCTTCCCCACCCTGGCCGGCAGCGGTCACGGAACGGAGGAAGGCGAGGCGCATTCGGATGAAGAGCTGGAACACGGTCACGGCACGGAACACAGGAAGAAGAGCCTTCACAGACCGAAACAGTCGAATTGACCAGCGGCTACCAGGTCTCAGGTGCCTGGGCCAGGCCGGGTAGCGGCCGGTGAAAACAGCGCCGCCTATTTCACCATCAACAACCCGACTCCCGACCCGGACCACCTGATCGGTGCTTCCAGCGCGATCGCCCAGGAGGTGCAGCTCCACCTGAGCGAGGTGGATGCCAACGGGGTCGCCAGCATGCATCCCCAGGACAGCGGTGGAAATCCCCGCTGGCTGGCAGGTGACCTTCGAGCCGGGCGGACTGCACGTGATGCTGATTGGATTACACCAGGACCTGGAGCCGGGAGATGTCTTCACCCTGACCCTGGAATTCGAAAACGCCGGCAGTGTGGACGTACTGATCGAGGTCCAGGTACCTTGAAACCTTCTGTTGAGACAACTATTTCTGGCAATTACTCAGAATTTATTAATAACCTGGATCGAACTGGAAAACTTTTATAGTCCTAGCAGACTTCTTGTGTTTTGTGTGTTTTGTGTTTGATCGCCCTTTTTGAAACACAAAGACCACGAAGATCACGAAGAAAAGAAGATGGCAATGAAACTGGCTGGCTGGCTTGCCATTGATAAACTCTAGGAGCTTGCTAATCCAGGAATCCACTTACATAGAAGAGGGCGAAATCACGACATCAATAGCGGGGGGAGGCTTTCTGACCATGCCCGGATCGCATTCCAATCGCGGTGATCTCCCTCTTTCCAGACGCCAAATAGCACACTCAACCTGAATTTGAAGCGGTCACTTGCCGACGGCACTTTACGGATATCCAACCCTCCGGCGAACAGCCCCTCGCTCACCGGCCTGACCAGTGTCCGCACCGGCTGCAGGAAGTCCGAAACGAAGCCGCGTTACTGGTCGGCGTTCTTCATAGCCAGCGTCATGCACACCAGGAAAACGGCGCACGGCCTTTCGGCCAGCGCCTGCCGGTGCAACTGTATGAACTGCATGGCCTCCGGCAGCCAGCGCTTATCCTGGATAGCGCTGCCAGCTACCACCGCCCGGTAGGGGCTGATGTCTCTCACCTCAACCATTGGTCGCACCTCAACCAGCAACCCATTATCAGCCAGCGTCTTGCCGATGGCTTCCGCCACCCCCACTGAATATCCGCTTCGGCTGGCAAATGCGATCAAAACTGGTTTCATCATCATATCCCCATCTTCGCTACACCATATAGCTTCTTCATTCACTCTTCACAAGCCTGTCCAGGTTTTCCTGGATGGAGCAGGTGGGTGAGGTGCTCTGGAAGCATCAGCTCCGCTTCAGTACAACAACCTGATCAGAACAGGGATGATAAAGAACAGCCAGGTGCCCCCAAGGCTGCTTCCTGCTGGTATCAGCAGAACCATTGCCAGAGGGACTGCGTTCGCATGGGCGATCAGCCTCCTTCCGAGCCACAGGCCGATAGCCACCAACCAACCAGGGATGATATAAATGGCCAGCGGGATATCGAGCAGGGAAGACCAAAAGACCTGGTCAGAAATGTATTCTCGCCAGGTGCAGGGCCAGGAACCGTCGGTGAAGCCGTAACACTTTCCATGATAGGTCAGGATACCAGACGCCATTCCCAAGACCAGGGGAGCCAGGAGCGCAAACAGGGTCAGCGCTGCCATGACAGGAAATAAGAGTCGGAAACGGATCATGTATCTTCGCTTGTGACAAGCCGCTTAATGAGCCAACCACCCGGGACAGCTGTCAGGGAGAGCAGGAAGAATTCCAATGGCGAAAAGACGATAGAAAACATTGCAGTTTGTATAATGCAAAGTGCGACGTCATTCCTGCCATCGCCATTATCCTGGCCAATGCACAGTGGGGTCAGGTTTACCAGCCCCAAAGCCAGCACCGCCACCAACCAGGCCAGAAATCCCAGGCCGAGACTCCACGGGATGGGATGGCGTTTCCAATGCGCCGGGACAATGGCAGGGAAGAAGAATCCGAACAAAAAACTGGTTGCCAGGAATGCAGTGCTGATGATGACGTGTGTCTTCCAGAAGTATTCGGAGCCGGTTGATTGGTAGATGAGGATCCAAAATACTGAAGCAGGAAGAGCCATCACGAAACCCGAGAAAAAGCGCAGGAAGATAGGCATGGCTTCCACAATCCTGATTGGTTAATTCTAGCCATGTCACACTTCCAAGAAGTATCAATAACTTTCAAAAACTCGCAGATTACGAGAGAAATATGCTAATCATTCAGGCCATCACGGTCCGGGTGATTTTCATGACGATCCCCGAGGCGGTCGGGTCCAGGCAGCGCACATATTCGGTGGTCACCCCATCCAGAGCGATGACCTTCTCGTAAGGCGTCCCGCGGTATCTCCACATCAGATCTCCACCGTGCTCCAGCACCCGCAGAATGCCGCTCAGGCTATCCAGCAGCCAGGGACACAATAATCCCAGGTCTTCAGGATAATTGAATTTCTGCCCGACCTGGTAGCTGCCGTACATCCAGGCGCAGATGCCTTCCCTGGCGAAGTCCGGAAAGGTATTCTCCTGGTGCAGCTCCCCGCCGCTGCCTTCGAAGATCTCCAGCTCTATGGTGTATTCCCGCAAAATTACCTCCTTATATATTTTCCCGGATCAAATACCACAGCTCGGTCCCGCCCGGAAGCGCCGACTGCTCCTGCACCTCAAATCCAAATTTTCGATAAAACTGGAGATTCTCGCTCTCGGTGGTTTCCAAATACACCGGGAATCTGCCTTCATCCACCTTGCTCAGGCCAAACTGGAGCAGGGCACTGCCAATTCCTGTTTTCTGCCGGGCTGGCTCGACTCCCAGAAGCACCAGGTACCAGTGGGAAACCGCTATGATCCTGCGGTGGACTTCTTCCGATTGTTCGATAAACAACATCAATCGCTTTTCAGCCTCGTCATCGATGTATTCGGTGGAATTTTGCATGCCGGTCTGCGACATGCGCTCTTCGGTGAAATCCGTCTCGCCGGGCGGCAGCCAGACTGCGCAGCCTTGCAGCCTGGAATCTACATGCACCGCCCCGAAATCGCAGCCCGTAGCGCACGACATTTCCCAGCTCCCAGGCAATTGCTTCCTGGCGCGTGGACAGATCTGGAAAGATGAATTCGTACAGAGGATCAGTAAAGAACGCACGACCAAAGAGCGAGCTCAGTCTTTTCAATTTCGTTTCAGAACAGGATCGTATGCGGTGAACCATCTCATAGCCTTCAGCGAGCCATGATCGGAAGATACAGCGAATGATACACCCAACAGGTGCCGGCGCAGCCAGCAGAGTACAGGGCTGCGATTTCCTCCGCAGCCAGCGCCCGGTTGTAGACCTGCACTTCATCGACCAGACCCGCAAAGGTGCTGGCTGCCTGTCCCCACCAACCCTGGCCGATGCGCGCCTTTCCCGGGACGTAATTAAAATTCCTGGGCCTGCGCTCGATCAAATCACCATTCACATAGATTGATTCGTCTATGTTATCCCAGGTATAAGCCAGGAAGGTCCAGCTGTTCGCCGGGAGGACCACCGCAGACTGCCAGTCGTAGGCATCACCCTGGTGGAAAATGCGCACCTGCCCATTAAGTCCCAGCCCGATCCCTTCCCCATCCTGCCCGCTGCCGAAGGCCGCGATAATATCATCCTCGCCCAGCACAGCGGGATTAACCCAGGCACTGATCGTCCCGCCTGCATCCTGCAGTACTTGCGAGGCTGTGTCTGGTAGCCCAAGATAATCATCGAGACCGTCGAAGCTGAGCGCGGTGCCGGCTTTCCCAATCGCCCAGGATGCACCTTCCAGGGCACCGTTGCGAGCATTTACCAGCTCACGGGCCACCGCTCCGCTGCCGTCGTCCAGCGGCCACCAGGCTGCCAGGTCTGCCAGGGGAGGCAGGCAGGGACGGCATTTGCCGGCGCTGCCGGATTCAAACAGCGCCAGCACCTCCTGCGCTTCCAATGCACGGTTGTAAAGCCCGATCTCGTCGATCAATCCCTGGAAGAAGCGCTCAGCGCCGTGCCTGGAACCGATATACAGGTCCGAGTCCTGCGACTTGAGCACAACCTCCTGGCTGGCATGTAAAGCGCCGTTCAAATAAACCCTGGCATGCGTACCATGGTAGGTACCCACCAGGTGTATCCAGCTGCCGGTCGTGATGGGTTCGCTGGCGATGAAAATTCCCGGATCCATTCCAGTACCGATCCACAAGCCGAGGCTGTTGCCGCGGGTCGCCAGTGCAAACCCACCTTCCAGGTCTTCCCGCTCGACGACCGCCGTATCATAAGCAGTGCCTCCCGCTGGCAAATCCAGAGGGTACACCCAGGCTTCGATCGAAAATTCGCTACCGATGGCCTGCAAACTGGACCCATCGTTCACCCGCAGCGTATCGTCCAGGCCGTCCAGGGAAAAAGCCTTGCTGGACACTCCCTGGGCATACGCCGGCTCACCCAGCCAAATCCCGTCGTTGTCATCCAGCAGGTCGAACGGATGCCCGTCTCCGGACCACCAGGATACTATCTCTGCCGGCGTGCTGACACACTCGCCGCTGACATGCAGGTCGTCCAGGAAGATCTCGCTGTCGCTGGTGATATCGTTGACCCGGAATTCAACCTGGCTGGCGAGCTTATTCACCAGGACCAGCCTGTGGCGGTAAGTTGTGTCCGGCTGCCGGTCGTTATAAGGCTCACGACCCAGCTCACGCACATCTGCTGCGCTGACCGGTTGGCCGTCGATATAGATCTTGCCGCCAGTTGCCCCAGTTACCGTACAGCTCCATCTCCTTGTAGGAAACCGAATAGACGTAAACCGGCTCAGTGTAAGTTGATCTTGAGTGCGGGTAATGCGGTTTTCAGCAGCCCCAGTTGCAGGTCGAACGCCCGAAAGCAAAGGCTTTCAGACTGCCGAAGTTGGGGATGTCCTGGATGCCGGGTGGGCTCAGGTTGATGCCGGTTGTTTCGACCGTGAGGCGGGCGTCCAGGACACCATCTTCGAAGTCTTCGGTCAGGGAGGCGCTGGAAACCGCGGGAGCTATTGAAGGAGCAGCGAGGCGGATGGCCGCAGTTGGAATCTGGGAAGGCTGCAGCCAGCTAAAAATGAGTATGCACAGCGCAGCAGTCAGGGAAAAACGTTTTTGGACTTCCATGCCGACCTCCCCAGGCAGTGCTTGATCAGCTTAATGAAAATACCTCCGACACTCGGAAGTGAGGAAAAATATACCAATTACTCACCACGGCCATTCCAGGCGCTGCCAGTTCCCCTGGCTGGCAGCCGGGTAGCCGCCGAAGGAGTACCAGGTCTCACCGGTTGCCGGACAGGCCACGTTGGAGTAGGCAGTTATCAGCCTGCCCTCCCGGCGCTCGATGCCATCGTCTGCCAGGATGCGGATCAGGCCGCCTGGCAATCCGGGGACCTTCGGCTCACCAGCCAGGTCCCTGGTGAGATCTTCCATGCGCCTGAAGCGGCGCGTGGTGCTGAGAGGGTAGTCTTCATCGCCCAGCGTGGGATCGTTCAGGGTGCAGAAGTGGTTGGTGCCCACGATCCAGCCGTCCTGCGGGTCACGCCGGTAATGCTGCGCACACAGGCACTCGAACAGGGCGATCTCATTCGTCTTGCCATCCACTGCAAACAACAGCATACCGCTGTCACGGTCGGTCTCATCCAGGAAAACCTCCACTTCCCGGATATTCGAGCAGGTCTCCAGGGCTGCGGTCAGCCAGACGAAGGCCGACAGGTGGGGTTTGCCGGGCGAGGGTGCGTCCCAGCACCTCCAGGAAGTTGTAATGCAGCCACAGCCTTTCCCGGTTGATACCGGTAGGCGTGAAGACGTCCCCTTCCATCGTGAAAGCTATGGTTGGGATGCGACCGGTTAATTCTTTGACGGCTACGTAACCCCACAGCTCGGGCACATAGGTGTCGTTGTTGCGCGCCACCCAGGCCTGGCCATCCACCAGGATTACCGCCCCGCTGCAGCCGCGCTTCTCGCACTCCTCGATGAAACTCCACTGAGCCAGCAGCTCCAATGGGATGCCGGAGCCTTCCGCAAGCCCTTCCAGCTCTTCCTGGAAGCGCTGCGACAGGCCCCTAAGCCAGGGCAGAGCGCCTCCTTCGAGCTTGTGCATATCTGTGTAAGCCTGGAGGCTGGTGATGTAGTGCCGGATGGTGCGCTCCAGGCGCGGACCCAGGGCTTTCCCAGCCGCCAGCCCGACCTGGTGAGGCGTGCCCGATAAGTAGAAATACGGAGCGAGTAATCGTTCACCACTCTACAGAATCCTCCTCTATTCCTTCGGCGTGAAAGGCAAGAAGACGCTTGCTCCGGCGGTGCGCAGCTTGGATTCGTTCCAACCGTTCCAGGGGATGGTGAACCAGCGGGTGGCTGGCATGAAGGGCATGGAAGCAGGGTTGTAGAGCATGCGGGCACGCCAGTGGTAAATTATTCCCAGAGGTGCCCCAAATGGGTATGCATCCCAATAAAGACCTTGACCGGTGTTGTAATTATTCCATACTGTCAGGTGAATGGTGTCGTTTTCCCCGTCGAAAAGCGCGCTCAGCGGCTTGGTCTCGGTTTTCATTCTGCTTTCACAGCGACCAAAAGTATTAAAATGGCGCATTCCAACCCAGAAGAATTCATTCGCAGTGAGGCCCAGCTGGGCAATGTGAGTGCCACCCGTTTTTCTCTGATACAGGCGCATGGGTACGCCCTTGACACCATTGCCGTAATATACAAAAGCCGCTCCTTCATCATCCAAGGTGTTCACGAAGTGCATAGCGCCAACGATCACGTCGGCGAAGGCGTCGCCGTTGACGTCGCCAGCGGAGGCGACTGCGCCGCCAAACCAGGCGAAGTTCTGATTCCCCTGGGCATACCAGTCGGGTGCGGAGTGCACGCCGGAAGCGGACCCCTGCATAAACCCAGGCGGCTCCCTCTTCGGGTTGCCCGGCTGTCCAGAAGTGAGCGCCGACCAGGATATCGGCGTAGCCGTCGCCGTTCGTGTCGCCAGCTGTTCCAACCGACCAGCCGAATTCCGCGTTTTCCAGATTGCTGCGCTTACTCCAGCTGGCGGTCGTGCCCAGCCCGCTGCCCGAGCCGTTGTAGACATACGCCACTCCCTCATCTGCCAGCAAAACATTCATACGCGGTGCGCCGACGATTACATCGGAAAAACCGTCGCCGTTGACATCCCCGGCCGTGCCAACCGACAAACCGTAGTTCGCCTCAATTTGCCCCCCTTCCTGGTGCCAGATGTAGGTGGGTGAGAGCCCGGATTTTGATCCGTAGAACACCCAGGCGCCGCCTTCGTCCTGCTGGCCGTTATCCCAATCCGGAGCTCCAACGATGACATCGGAATAACCGTCGCGGTTGACGTCGCCGGCGGTGCCCAGCGAATAGCCAAAACCGGTCTCGGCAGCGTTGATCTGTAAATACTGATCCGGGGTGGTGTCAAAGTCGGTACTCGAGCCGTGGTAAACCCAGACTGCTCCCTCAGCCGGCTCGCCGTCCATCCAATATGTGGCGCCGACGATCACGTCGCTCAGGCCGTCACCATTTACATCGCCACCCGTCCCGACCGCAAAGCCTAAATCCGCATGTGCCTGATCGCTTTCGATGAACCAGTCCGGGGCGAGCTTGACGCCTGTATTCGATCCCAGGAAAACCCAGGCAGCACCTTCATTCGTTTCGCCGTTGTCGAAATACGGCGCACCGACGATAATGTCATCATGGCCGTCGCCGTCGACGTCCCCAGCCCGGCCGACCGACCAGCCAAAGCTGCCATCGACCTGGTTGGAACTCCTGTGTCCACTGCGATGTATTGCTCAAACCTGCTGCAGCTCCCAGGTAGACCCAGGCTGCGCCTTCGTTCGTCTGGCCATTGTCCCATGATGGAGCGCCGACGATCACATCACCGTACCCGTCACCGTTCACATCTCCCGCCGAGCCGACCGAAAAGCCGTACGATGCATCGGCGTGCTGCCCAATCCCTGCCAACCGGATGCTGTATCAAGGGTAGCCGGCCCGCCGTAATAGGCATAAATTGACCCCGCATATGAAGCATCTCCAGGAGCACCGACGATGATATCGGAATAGCCGTCGCCGTTCACGTCTCCGGCAGTTGCGACCGAAGAACCGTACATGGCAATAGCGCTGCCACCTGCCACAGCCCAATGGCGGGTAGCACCGATTCCATCCGCTGAGCCGATCCACAAATAGGCCATGCCTTGCATGGAAAGATTATCGGTATAATTAGGCGCTCCGGCGATGATATCGGCGTAGCCGTCGCCGTTCACATCTCCAGCCACAGCCACCGAGCGCCCGAACTGGGCGCCGATAGAATTCGCTTCGTCGTGGTTATCATAGTTCGGATCCAGGCCGCTGCCAGTTCCGAGATACAGGCGCACTGCCCCTTCGTCGTCCTGACCGTTGGTGTAATAAGGCGCGCCGACCACCACATCGGCATAACCATCGCCATTGACATCGCCAGCCGTGCTCACCGCAGCTCCGAACCAGGCTTCGGTGTTGTCGCTGGCCGCTTCCCAATCGGCGTTGGAGGGAGTGCCTGTGATCCCTCCGTTTGGCCCGCTTGAAGAGCCCAACCACATGTAGGCTTTCCCTTCGTTGCTCTGGCCGTCATCGTATTTCGGCGCTCCAGCAACCACATCGCCGTAACCATCGCCGTTCACATCACCCGACCCAGATACAGAATAGCCCAGCAAAGCCCCGGACTGCTCGCCTTCGGCGCGCCAGCTGGTCGTATCAGCCAGGCCTGAGCTGGAGCCGAAATAAACCTGGGCGAAACCCTCTTCATCCTGACCGAAGCTGTCGTGCGCACGCGAGGAACCGATGATGATATCGCCGTATCCGTCGCCGTTGACATCGCCGGCTGGAGACACCGAAACTCCCAGGTAGGCTCCATCCAACACGCCCTGGTAATATTCGCCTACCGTGGTGGAGAGCCCTGAAGGAGAGCCATAGAACACCCAAACTGCGCCGCCGTCCACGAAATCGTCATCATAATTGGAGGCGCCGATGATGATCTCGCAGTCTCCATCGCCGTCCACATCGCCAGCGCTGGCAACCGAAGATCCATACATGGCTCCAACCTGGTTGCTTTCCCTGTACCAGATCGCTGACCCATCGATGCCGCTGGCCGTCCCTCCATAGACGACCACCATGCCTTCATCCACCTGGCCATTATCGTAGGTAGGCATGCTGACGATGATGTCAGAGTAGCCGTCTTCGTTTACATCTCCAGCGGTAGCCACGCTGGAACCGAAGCGCGCGTCGGCAGTGATATAGGTCTTTGACCAGGATGGCTCTTTGGGTAGGCTGGAGAGCGCAGAGCCGACCAGGATGGGATAGACTGCTCCCAAATCTTCGATAAACAAGGAAAGCAAATTTCCTTCTAAGGACATCCATATAGGCAGGCTCAGCCCGAAGGCGTCGACCGCCGACAGGCGGCTGTAGCGCACAACCGCCAGTCCCTGGCTGTCGTGAAATTCGACCAGCTTAGCACTTTCATGCAGCTGCATTGCCAGCCCCGTCTGGATCGACAGCTTAAATCTGCACAGGCTGTTCTCCCGTCGAGAGCGGAGAGGACAGGTGAAACTCCAGGTTCAATCCATTTTCATCGTTGCGGTATCGTTCAATGCCCTCGGCATGCCGGTATTCAAGCGTGTTACCAGCCACCTCCGGAGCTGACGGGGAAGAAGTGGAGGCCGCCCCTGCCCATCCCCAGCTCGCCAGAGCCATACCGATCTCCCAGGGTGGATTGGGGTTCTCATCCAGCCAGCTGCGCGGGATCACCCGTGTGCCTTGCGGCGTAAAATAAGTGCGCAGGTTATGGAGGCGGTTGGGCGCCTGGAAGGCGGCTGGCAGGTCCTCCAGGTAGGTCTGTTCCTGCCAGGTGATATTGTATTCTGACAGCGACAGGTCTTTCTGCACCTGCGCAAGCCAGCCTGAGGGCACTTCGGAACCACTTGTCCCGGCGGGCTCTTCCGTGTAGACAGGCTCCCCGGTGGTATCCGGTGGGGGAGTTTCGACCTGCGCCCGGCCGGTGTACGGAATTTCCGATAGTGCAGCGACAATCAAGATTGCCGTAAGTGAGCGAGCAATCATCCAGAGCCTGGTAGATTCTGAGCGGGGATTGTGGTTCATTTTTCCCTCCCAATCCAGCGATTCAATTGGAGAACGGAGATACGAGAAACCATGGCGATCCCTCCCCCCAATGCTGAATACCACGCAGCGCCAGCTGACCTATTCCAGAGTTAAATCACTCCCACAGGCGTGGTACCAGCCCCGGGATAATGCCTGAATTGCGCTGTTTGGATTATAACCGATAAACCAGATGGTTTCCTTAGCACCGGTCCTCCAGGTGACAGTCCCGTAAAGGAAACGGGATGCATCACTAAAGAAAGTGACTGTCACCTTTCGGTTTCATATATTCGGATATAATTTCTCCTAATCACGAGGGATCTTCAATGGATGAATCCATCCTCCAGCTATTGACTGATATCCACTCCACCGACCGCTCGCTGCAAAACCAGGCCTACCAGACTTTGATGCAAGCGACCGATTCGACCGTCGATTGGGCTTACGAAGCGTGGGAGGGGCTGCTGCAAGACCTGAAACATCGCGACAACCACGTGCGCTCCATCGCCGGTCAGCTGCTGTCTAACCTGGCCAAGAGCGACCCGCAGAAGAGGATGCTGAAAGACTTCGCAGCCCTACTGGAGGTCACCAAAGACCTAAAATTCGTCACCGCCCGCCATACCCTGCAGAATCTGTGGAAGGTGGGCGCGGCGGGTCCTGAGCAGCGGGTGATGTTCATCGAAAGGTTGTCGGGGCGCTTCGCGGAATGCATCAACGAGAAGAACGGCACCCTGATCCGCTACGATATCATCGTGGGATTCAGGCAGCTGTTCGAAGCGACAGGCGATGCAAGCGTCAAAACCAGGGCGCTGGAGCTGATCGAGACCGAAGAGGACCTGAAATACCGTAAAAAATACGCCGGTGTGTGGAAAAAATAAGGCGTGCAGAAAATGTTATAATAAGATTTAGATCAACAACCGGTCACTTCGTAGACTAACCCCTCATCCAGATTTCAACTGCCACGGGGAAATGCATGCAGAATTGGATCCCTTGATCTCACCTGGAAAAATTGGGTGCCAATTAGATAAGAGCCAATAAATTCACTTTCAAAGCTAGCAACCATGCTGCAAGTTAATGTGGTTGGGGCGAAGTTCCAGCGAAACGAATTCAGTTTTCGACTGGAAGAATTTGATTTAAACCAAAATTACGTTCTCATGTGAGGGAAAGCTGAAATGAAAAAGGAATGGATCCAACTCATCGTGCGGTTGAGTGGTGTTTTTCTATTCGTATTCCAGATTGGAATTTCACATTCAATGTTACCTGCCAGTGTGGAGGAAAGATCACCTATCGAGACCGGTGTCTACCAGGAATATTTTTCTTCCTACAACAATCTGGACTATGTCCAGGATCTTGAATGGAATATATGGGAGGGCTTGTTACAAATCCCCCTGATGGATGGGGTAAACCAGGAGCAGCCGCAGGTAGCAAGCGATCATAACGGCAATACTTATGTTATCTGGCAAGACGAGCGCAGCGGCGATTATGATATTTACGCTCAAAAATTGGATGGCAACGGCAATCCCCTGTGGGAAACTGAAGTGCACCTGAATTCAAACTCAGGCAACCAAAACGATCCCGAGGCTGTGGTTGATCTTAATGGGGATTTAGTTGTTGTGTGGGAATCCGATGCCATTATTTACGCTCAAAAATTGGATGAAGATGGAAACCAGTTGTGGGTAGACGAAGTGTATATCGCTGGCGATGATGTTTCCTGGTATTACACCCCTGCTATCGCGGTTGATAGCAACAACGATATTGTGATCGTCTATGCTGGCTGGGGTAATTTTGGCTATAACATTGGGATTTGGGCTCAGAAGCTGGATGAATCGGGCAACCTCCTTTGGCCAGATTTTATGTGCATCGGTGGAGCGGACAACGGCAATTGGGTTCCTGCGGTGGCAGTTGACAATGATGACAATATCATCGTGGCCTGGGTAAATTCAAGGGATGAATATCGACTATGATTTTGACATCTATGCCATTAAGATGAATTCAAGCCACACTGGGTTGTGGGGTGCTGCGGTGCGCGTCAATTCAGATGTCATTTACGCCAGGCAAATGGATCCGAAAATTGCTGTCGACAGCGGCGGGAATATTTACATTGTGTGGGGGGACGAACGCAATGGCAATTCCGATATCTATGCGCAAAAATTGTCCGAATCTGGGAGTAAACTCTGGTCAGGTGACAAAAGAATGGATTCCGATAGCGGCACTGCCATTCAAAAACGCCCGGATATGACCGAGGTTGGATTTGGAGATTTGGTGATTGTTTGGGAAGATTATCGTAATGCAAATGCTGATATCTTCGCACAAAAAATTGACAGCAATGGAAATGTATTAGGGGCCAATGATGTGCGGGTCCATACGTATAGCGGGACAGCGGATCAACGCCTGCCAGCTGTTGCTCTTGACAGTTCCGGGTACCTGGTTGTAGCCTGGGAAGATTACCGCCACAGCGAAAGCGACATTTATGCGCAAAAACTGAATATCAATGGCAGTCGCTTATGGGAATACGACGTTCGAGTACCGGTGAATTTAAATTCAATGCTAGCTGGACCGAATATTTTTTATTTGAGCAGTGGAGCAGCACAATCCAGAACAGTAGACACAGTTGCAGGCCATATCCGGCAGGCCAATTTGACAGCGAATTACCGGACCAACGGCGGAGAGGTGAAGTTTTTCCTGTCCCATAACGGGGGGAATAGCTGGTCACAGGTCATACCGGGATTGACCAAGGTGTTTTTTACTCCCGGATCCGATTTGCGCTGGAGAGTTGAGTTAGAAGCCGATCCTTTGCGGTTAAACACACCAGTGATTGATTCATTGAGGATTGATTATTCGACGCAGGTCTCGCAAGGTTATGTCATTAGCCTGCCGGTAGTGTTCCGCTAGGATCAATATCTCGCTCACCCAAAATAGCTGGCTGCCGATACAATCAGCGCCTCAACGTCGCCCAATCGAAGAAGCAGACACAGCAGAAAACTCATTATTCCTTTGAAACGACCAACATGGTGATATCGTCCTGCTGTGTTTCACCCATCGTGAAGGAATTGAGATCTCCTCCAGGTGCGCCAGGAGATCATTGGCTTTTCCAGAGGCCACATTGATTGAAGCAGCCAGGCGCTCCTCCCCATAGAATTCACCACTTGGGCTCATTGCTTCGGTTACACCGTCAGTGTACAGCACAATTAAATCGCCATCGCCGAGCGAAATTTTGCCCTCCTTCCACTGGTGATCCAAAAACACCCCAACCACGCTGCCCGTTCCAGATAATTCCTCCAGAATTCCGGAGGCACGCCGTACGAGCGGCGGATTATGCCCGGCGTTCACATACCTGAGGGTGTGCTTAACCGGGTCCAGCACAGCCAGAAAAACCGAGACGAACATCACCGAGGAAATCTGGTTGAGGACAGTCTGGTTGACCTCCGCCATCACAGCTGAAAGGCTGGGATTACGCAGCATGCCAGACAGGATCAAGCTGTGAATCATGGTCATATATAATGCAGCGGCAGTGCCTTTGCCTGATACATCGCCGACCACCAGCCCCCAGCGCCCATGGTCCAAAGGAAAGATATTATAAAAATCACCACCCACCTCACTCGCCGGGCACCAGGCAAAGGCCAGGCTGTAACCCGGGATGTCAGGCATTTGATGCGGCATGAGGCCGGTCTGCACTTCACGCGCTACCTGAAGCTCTTCTTCCAGGTTGAGGCGCCGCCTCTCGGCGATCTCGTAAAAATGAGCGCGCTCGAGCGCTATGACCAGCTGCTCGCCGACGGCAGAAAGGAAGTGCAGGTCTGCCTGTGAAAGGAAATGCCATTCGTTGGTAGCAACATTGATGAGTCCGATTGGCTTGCCTTGCGATATCAGGGGCACACTGGCATGGAAACGCAACCCCTGGTTGTCGCCTCCGGCGAAACTGGAATCTCGCAGGCGTGAGCATTCGACGATGTTAACGGCGTGGGTCAGCCGTCCGTTGGTGAGCAGCTGCTGGCAGTGGCAAAGGGGAGGCTGGCGGAGCAGAAGGCGATCGCCACGTTCGAGAGTGGGGGGCAAGCCGTAAGCAGCATACAATGTGAAAGCGTGCGCTGGCGAATCGCCTGCAGGAAATATACTCAGGTGTGAGCCTGTTAGCATTGACACCCATCCAGTGTACAGGTTCATCACCTCGAGCAGTGCCCGGAGCGTATTATCGATGGCCTCCTGGATGTCGACAGACTTGTTTAGCGCTTCGGCTATCTGAGCAAGACCAACCAGCCTCTCGATTTCCCTTTTTTGCAGGTCACCCGGAAGCGACGGAGGTCTGATGCCCGTCCTGCCCTCCTGCCGGTAATGGCTGGTCGAAAACATAGTCATCAAAGGGACTGCGGGTTATCAGACCACTGGAATTTGCCCAGGCGTAAAACAGCCTGAGAGCGGCAGCCTGTTCTATAAGCTCGTCGCGTGTGGCGCCACGGGTCTGCAATTCAAACAGGTAAGATCGCAGGTCGACATCATCGTCAGGTGTGGGAACGAAATCCACCCCATAATGCCCTTTCTGCCAGGCACAATATTGGCTCACGGCAAAAGCTGCGGCAGGCGATGGATTTTTCCGAGAAATGTATGTTTCTACGAGCGTCATAAGAAATAGCTTCCCGCCAGCGCGATCAGCATCTGCCCGCTGTAATACAGCGATAATGACATGCGGTGGTACTTAAACGGGATGCAGAAGCGATTCAGCGCCAAAACCAGGTCCGAAAAATAGAAAAGCAGCGCTCCGATCGCCACCATCCAGGCCTGCACAGGGCTGAAAAGAGGACTGGAGAATGCGGTCAGCGCCTGGTGGACCATCAGCGAGATGACCAGGATATAGACAATCACCGGCACCTTCATCGACCCCAGGTTGGGAAGCAGCAGGCGGAAAACCAAGGCTCCCGCCGCCAGCAGAACGACTGCCGAGAGCCAGTCCCAAGAGACGGGCTGGCCCAACAGTGTGAAAACCAGCGTGTAAACGATATGCGCCACCAGGAAGAAAGCCAGCCCCAGCAGGAAGGCACGGCGATTATCCTTGAACATCAATGCGATGTCCCCGCCCAGCGAGAAGAGCAGTCCCAGCAGCACGCCCAGGGTGTAGATACGGTTCCAGCCGGGCTCGAGCAGTGAGAGCAGGGCCATGGCGATCACCAGCAGAGTGGAAATGGGCTTGAGGATGTAGATCTGCCGGCGCTGGTCGCGGAACTCGGCGCGGATTAGCAAGGTGACTGTCACTACCAGGATTGGCAGCAGGTAAAGTGCGGGTTTCATGGAATTTCCCTCCCCGTCTACAGACCAGCAATTCGCTCAGTAACCGTAAATATCTTAATCCGGAAAATTCAATTTAATTGCAAAGAGTTTATGATAATGGAAGTATTCGGATGCGTGATTTACTCTCATCGATGGTAATTAAGGCTCCCCTTTCCAACTGATCTTCATACGCCTATCTATCAGCAATTTCGTACGATCTCTATTGGAATTTCAATCTCTTCAGCTCTCCAGGCGGCATAAGCAAGAGCTTCTCGGATATCTTCAGACTCTAAATAAGGGTATGCTTTGAGAATTTCATGTTCGGAATGACCTGATGCAACCAATCCTACGATAGTACCTACCGTCACGCGCATGCTACGAATACAGGGTTTTCCGCCCATCACGTTGGGATCAAAAGTGATTCGTGTCAAATTTTTCATAGTCTTGCTCCTGAGTGAAGGATACCACACTCTATTGCGAGGGATAATTGTCTAAAGGATTTATTCGTACGCCAGCACTTCGCGGATTGTGAGGCGGGCGGCGTTGAGGGCGGGCATGACGCTAGCCACCACCGAAAGCGCCAACACAACGCCCAACCACAGGCCAATCCCGCTCAAGGTGAAATGGAGGGGTATGGGCAAGTCGATCATCGATTCGCTGATGATTTTCAGCAGCAGTGAGCTGATCGGGAACGAGACCACCACGGCCAGGGCCCAGCTGATCAGGCCGATGAGCGCGCCTTCCACCACCACCGACTTGAAGATGGCGGTGTCCACCGCGCCGATGGCGCGCATCACACCGATCTCGCGGGTGCGCTCCAGGACGTTCATGCCCATCGTGCCGGTGAGCCCGATGCTGCCCACCACGGCGGTCAGCAGCGCCATGGTGAGCAGGAAAATCACCAGGATATTCACCATCTGGGCGCTCTGCTCGCGGGTCTGCGCCCCGGTCTGCACTCCGCTCACGCGGTATCCGAGCTCGCGCAGGCGCTGGTCGAGCTGCGTGCTGATGCGGCGCTGGCCCTCCGAGCTCTGGTCACCGGTCACCAGCCGGTAAGAAGAAGCCAGCATGGATGAGCCGTTCAGGGCTGAAACCGTTTCATACGGCGCGTAGCTGAGCGGGTCGCCGACCATATCCATGAACTGGAAGATGCCCACTACCGTCCAATCCTGCTCGCGCCCTCCGCGACTTTCATGCGCACCTGGTCGCCGGGTTTCAGGTCCGGCAGGAAGTCCCAGATGACCTGCGAGAGCACGATGGCGTTGCCGTCACCGGGTTTCAGCCAGCGACCGGCTTCCATCTCCGGATTGATCAGGGCGCTGCCGGCAGGAGGCGCGATGATCTGCAGGTCGGAGATCACCTTCCCATCCGGGCCGACGATCTCACCCAATGCTCCAGACCAGGCTTCCAGCTTTTCGATGCCCGGCACCTGGAATACAGCCTGCTCAACTTCGGCTATGCGATACGGCTGCTCGAAACTGAGGGTGATATCGGCAATGAAATACTGCTGAATCTGGCGCATGAATTCCTGCATCGAGACGCGCACGTTGAAGACCGCGATGAAAATGGCGCCGGAGACGGTGAGCGTGACCAGAGTCAGCACCAGGCGCCCCTTACGGCGGAATGTATTGCGGATCGAGAGCAGCACCGGCCGCGACATCCAGCCCAGGAAAGCGCCCAAACGATCCCAGATGCCACTGCGAGCCGGTTGTTCTCCCACCCGGTCGCTGCTGATGGCGCGCCAGATCTTGATCCTGGATCCACTGCGCACCGGGATGTAGCCGGCTACCAGCGGCACCGCCAGCGCCACAATCACCTGCAGTACGAGCGCCATGGGGACGAAGCGGAAGCCCTGCAGCTGCGACTTCATCAATCCCGCCATCAGCTGCGCCAGCCCATAGCCAGCCAGGGCACCCAGCGGCACAGCAATCACCAGCGCCAGCAGCCCGTAGGCCAGGATCAGGAGCAGGTACATGCCGGAGATCTGCCGGCTGCGTGCCCCCACCAGCTTCATGACGCCGATCTGGCGCAGGTGCTGGTTGACCAGCGCGTTGAGCGTGTTGACGATGAGCGAGGAGCTCAGCAGCACCACCAGGACGCCCAAAGCTCCCATCACACCGAAAATGGCCAGCGCCATATTACCGAAGGGGTGCTCGTGCGATTTCTTGACCTGGGTGCGGTAAACCAGGCGCCCGCTCTTTTCGATTTTGTCTTCGATGGCAGCTGCCACGCTCTGAATAGCGGCCTCGTCGTCACCGCCCTGGCTGACCGTGGCCAGCAGCCGGTTGTAGATCCTGGGACTGCCCCAGCCATTCCAGCGAATCCCCGCTTATATAGCCTCTATTCAGAGCGGAGAAATCGCCGATGGCGGTCTGGTCCTGGACGCTGCCCACCACTTCCACCTGCCGCAAGGTGCCGTCCGTGAGCCGGATTGGCAGCACGTCTCCCACAAGATAGCCGGAATCGCGCATCGGCTCGTACCCGAGCACGATCTCCTTCTTGACGGGAACGGAAAGGGCTTCCCTGGGATCGCGCAGGTTGATCCCGGAGCCCTGGAAATCATCGATGGCGGTGAGCTCCAGACCCTGCCAGGGTTTGCCCTCCTGCATCACGGTGACCACCAGGCTGTGGCGCCCTTCGGCCTGTTTCACACCGGGTATCTCCTCTATCGAGTGCAGGAAATCCTGGTCGAAGGGAGAAGAGCTGATCTCGATGTTGGCCGGATTGACCGCGGCATAGCTGTTGTCGAGGTCCTCGGACAGGATGCTGTAGGAGGTAGCGATGGCGCCGATGGCGAAGACACCGACCGCGATCGAGGAGACCACCAGGATGGTGCGGGTCTTGTTGTCCCACAGGTCGGCCAACACTTTACTCCAGCGCGGCTTGACCCAGCTGCTAATGCGCGGCATCGTCTTCACATTCTCCATTCTGACCCAGGTTCTCTTCCAGGCGCTTCTGGGCCACCGCCGCGACCACTTCCTGTGTGGCGGGTGAACCTTTGAGCAGCTGTAAAAATTCGCCTTTGGGTAGCAGCCGCAGTTCGACCTGGCAGTCGTGCGAGGCGCGCACGCTGGCGATCGAATGCTCGCTGTGCATCAGCTCCACTTCGCCAAAATACTGCCCCTTGCCCAGGCGAGCCAGCAGGACCTCCGGGCAGTCCTGGTTCTTCACCACCACGTCCACCTCGCCCTGCGCGATGGCAAAGAAATGATCGATGCGATCCCCCTGGCAGACGATCACCTCACCCGGCGAGTAGATTCTGCTCTGCGCCTGGCGCGTGGCCTCCAGCATCTGCGGATGGTTGAGCAGCGGAAGCGCCTGCGCGATGGCCTCGTCGATGATCTCACCGTCTGAGAGGATCACCGTCTGGTCGGTGCGCCGGGTGAAGGATGTATCGTGCGTGACGATCAGTATAGATTTTCCCTGGTCGGAGAGCTGCGAAAAGAGAGTTGAAAATCGCTTTCGGCCGAGCGTGAATCCAGGTTGCCGGTAGGCTCGTCGGCCAGGATGATGGGTGGGTCGGTAGCCAGGGCGCGGGCGATGGCCGCACTCTGCTGCTGACCGCTAGAAACCGCCGCGGGCAGCTTGTAGGCCTGGTCTTCCAGGCCGACCTTCTTCAATAATTCCAGTGCGCGCCCGGGACGCTCAGCGGAGGGGTAGATATTGCAGTAATCCATGGGCAGCATGGTGTTTTCGAGCAGCGTCAGGGTCGGCAGCAGCTGGAAGAACTGGAAGACGATGCCGATGCTGCGGCCGCGCCAGAGGGCGCGCTTGCTCTCGGACAATTTGTAGATATCTTCGCCCCCCACCAGGATCTGGCCGGAGGTGGGGTGATCGATGCCGGTGATCATGTTAAGCAGGGTCGATTTTCCGCTGCCAGACTTGCCCACGATCGAGATGAACTGCCCGTAATTCATCTGCAGGTTGATGCCTTTCAAGGCGGCGAACTCGCCGGCGGCATTGGAATAGGTTTTGACCACGTCATGCAGGACGATGGCCGGCTGGCTGGTGTCCACGACTGCCGGCTGGTTGGATTTGCCATTGCGGCGAGAGCGCACCCCGGGGATAGCAGCCGTTTTCATAACTGGCCCATCCCCATTCGTTCCGAGGGATTCGGCGCTGTCGATGGCTTCCTGCAGCAGGGTGAGCTGCTTGTGGCGGGAGTATTTGTGGAGTGAAGTAACTTCCGTTTCGCCCGGGTTTTCTACGATCTCACCGTCAGAAATGGTGATGCGGCGTGAAAACCTGGCTGACATGTTGCTGTCGTGGGTCACCAGCAGGACAGTCTTGCCCTGCTGAACCAGCTTCTCGAAGACCTGGTAGATGCGCTCAGCAGTGACGGTGTCCAGGTTGCCGGTGGGCTCGTCCGCCAGGATCAGCGGAGGGTCGTTGACCAGCGCCCGGGCGATGGCTACACGCTGCTTCTGACCGCCGGAGATGTGGGCGGGCAGCTTATAGGCGTGCTCGCTCAATTCAACCATCTCGAGCAGCTCCAGGGCGTGCTCACGGCTGATCTTGCGCGAGTAAGAACCCAGGAAATCGGGCGGAAGCAGAATATTATTGACCAGGCTGAGCTGCGGCATGAGCTCGAAGGACTGGTAGACGATGCCCAGGTTGGCGCCGCGCCAGGAGGCCAGATCGTTTTCACTCATCGTATGGACTGCATACGGTTTCTTTCCATTTTGAGAGCCAGAAGCAGCGGGTGGGTAAAACCAGACTTCTCCAGAGGAGACTTCGCTGACGCCGGAGATGCAGTTCAGCAGGGTGGTCTTGCCGGCGCCCGATTTGCCGACGATGCCCAGGAATTCGCCGGGGTGGACCTGCAGGTTAATGTCACGCAGGGCGTGGAAGTCGCCGGCCCCGGTGTGGTAGGTTTTGTTGAGGCCTTTGACCAGCAAGATGGGTTGAGGATCAAGGCTATGCGCAATCATAGAAGAAATTTCCACTGCCCCGCTAGAGCCATTGCCGTTGTCTATACTTTTCCGATGCTGGAAAATCATTGCTGCTGCCTTCATAAGACCGTTAATCATAACCAGAATCTACAATTCCGGCAATTGAATTCTGCATAAATGAAGGGAAATATACCCAGCCTTCACTTGGCATTAAGAGTGAAAGCTGGCTTTTATATATAATTCATATAGTCCTTGGATTAACATCTGGATTGGCCTACGGGCGGAATGGTTTAGAAAAGTAATCACGGAATTAATCGCGTGGTTCAAAGAGGTGAAAAGGTAGAATAGAAAGGTATTATGATTCATACATAAAAGTATGGAGATCGTCCTGAGCGCAGTTGCTGACGCAAACTACGATCCTCGCGAATTACTGAATGAATCGGGATTCTTAAGGGAATTCAATCCCAAGTAAACTCAGGGCATCAGGCAGGTAGGCAGAGAGTCCTGGATCAGGTATTGCTGGCGCTCCTCAGCTGTCAAGTCACGCGGCAGGATGGAGCATACCCATTGCATGACCTCCCGGTAATCTACCCGCCAGATGCGGGTCGTGCCATCTAACACTCCTATGCTGGCGAAGGTTTTGCCGTCAGGGGCAAAACTCACCCCCAGGATGCCCTGGTCATAACCCAGGTAGCGGCTCACTTCCTGGCCGGTCTCCACCTCCCACAGTCGGATGGTGTGATCGGTGCTGGTGGAGACAATGTACCTGCCATCGGGCGAAAAATCGGCATAATAAACCGGGGCGGTGTGGCCACTCATGGTGCGTACAAGCTTTCCGTTTTCTATCTCCCACAGCTTAAGAGTGCCATCGGCGCCGGTGGTCAGAAGGAGCTTCTGATCCGGTGAAAATAAAACCGTATTGACTGCTTGCTGGTCGCAATCAAATCGCCGGATTTCCTGACCGCTTTTCACATCCCAGATTCGAGCGGTATCATCCCAGCTTCCGGTAACGATGATTTGGCCATCGGCCGAGAAATCGAGAAAAACGATATCTGCTTTTTGTCCGGTGAACTGGTGGATTTCTGCCCCGGTTTCTGTATCCCACAAGCGGGCGGTCTGGTCAGAGCTGCCGGTCAGAACGCTCTGTCCATCGGGTGAAAAGATCGCATTCCATACAACGCCCGTATGACCTTCAAAAGCTCGCAGCAGCTGCCCTGTCTGAGTATCCCAAAGACGAGCGGTTCCGTCATCGCTGGCAGTTAATACTCTGCTGCCATCTGGAGACATTTTCACATTCATAACAGGTTCATTATGCCCCTTGAAGATTTTCACCGGTCTGCCGGTGAGCACATCCCACAGGCGGGCATTTGCCCCGTCTGTGCTGCCTTCCTGAATAGCAGTGATCAAGTACCTGCCGTTCGGTGAATAATCCACGCCTCCTAAAAAAACAAATGTACTTGTTTCTCTCAAGATCTGTGGCTCAGTCTTCAAGCGGAACTCCATGATCAGTCCTTGCCCGGCCGGACCAGCGGCAAAAACGAATTTCCCATCCGTAGAAAAGACGGTTGCGCGCAAGTCCCCGGAGATTCCCATGAAACTTCTTATCAGGTTGCCTGCGGTGGTATCGAATGCATGCAACGCGTATGAATAATCTGTGATGAGGATAGTCTGTCCATCTTGTGAAAAGATGCCTATAGCTCCCTGCGGATAGGTGAATTGCCGCAATTCAGTGCCGCGATCGATATCCCAAAGCCTGACGGTGCCCTCTTCGCCCTCTATGGGATCGGAGGAAAGCACCAGCCTGCCATCCGGACTCACGGATATCGCACTGATTGGATTGGAATGGGTGGTGTTGAGAACTTTTAGTGCTGAACCGCTCAACATATCCCAGAAGCGCAGGGTCTTGTCGGCTCCGGCGGTCAGCACCGTCTTGCCATCCGGCAGAAATGCGCCATCCATCACCCGATCGGTGTGTCCAATGTAGGTGATCAGGTTTTCACCAGTTTGGATATCCCACAACCGGGCGGTCAGGTCGTCAGAGGTGGAAAGGGCATAGCGCCCATCCGGGGAGACCGCAACGCTTTCGATCGCATTCGTGTGGCCAATGTATTGGCGCAATTCCACGCCGGTCTGCACCTCCCACAGGCGAAGGGTCTGGTCACTGCTGGCTGTGATCAATCGCATACTGTCGGGAGTGAAGGCCAGGTCATTGACGACGTCCTGATGGCCAATGATCTGGCGTTTCAGCTCTCCAGTTTGCACATTAAAGAGATTGATGGCTGATCTGACTCCATCACAGTGGACACGAGCTTTCCATCCGGCGAGTAGGCCGCCACATACAAATTCGTACCCTGGCTCGGGAAGCGCTTCCAGGCGAAGCCACGTTGGGTGGCCTCCATTAGGGCAGAGTGGGCTTGAGGCGAATAACCTAACTTCAGGCTACGCAGGGCCAGCAGGGCTGGCAGCTCACCGCTGGAGTAGCTCTCGGCGCTGACCAGGTTGATCGCTTCGGCGGCCAATCGCACGCGCTCCGAAATCAGCAAAATGGCTTCGGCGGTGACCTGTTGCGCAACAGCATACGTACTGGCTGTCTCAGCAGCCTCTCCTTGGGCTACGGCGAGTGTGCTGGCAGCCTGAGCGGTGGCTCCCTGGGCTACGGCGAGAGTGTTGGCAGCCTTGGCATTAGCCAGGTTTTGTTCTGCCAGTTGTGCGTTCTGGTTGGCCTGCTGCCCGAAGAATACCGCAGCCACCGCCAGCAGACCTGCTGCGACCAGGGCAGCAAGCAGGTACAGCAGGCGCCGGCGCAGGCGTTGGGCAGCTTGAGCCTGAGTCTCGGCTAGCTTCTGTGCGGCTTCCAGCTCCCTCAGGCGTTGAGCCTCGCGCTCAGTCTGCTCCTTCTCGATCTCGAGGCGTGAGGCCTGCAGGAACTCCTCTTCCTGCCGGTTGAGCTGGCCGGCATTGGCCTGCGCCCATTCCAGTGCCTGAGCCAGGCGTGCCCCACGATACAGCAGGCCCGGCTCTTGCTCCAGGCGCTGCCATTCCAGGGCAGCTTCGGTCAGGTGGTGATGCAGGCGCAGCCCTTCGCGGTCCTGAGCCAGCCATTCGCGCAGCGCTGGCCACTCGCGGATCAGGGCTTCATGCGCCACTTCGACGTTGCCCTCCGAGACAATCACCAGCCGTGCATTGGCCAGCCGGTTGAGCACCTCGTTGACCTGCTGGTCGCTGGCCTGGCCGGTGGCCGGTACCAGCTCGCTTAAAGCAGCCCGGCGGCGGGTGTCCTGCTCGCCTTCGCCAGGCTCGGCCAGGCGCAAAAAGATGGACCGCGAGATCTGCTGCTGCTCGGGTGAGAACTCGCCATAGTAAACCGACTCGGCGGTGCGGGCGATGGCGCCGCGCACTCCTCCCGCTTCGGCGTAACTGCGCAGGCGCATGGTGGCACCCCTGCGGCGCTTCCAGGTCTCCAAAAGGGCATGCGAAAGCAGCGGCAGCGCCCCGGGTTCGGGCAGGCGGCCCTCACCAGCGCCGATGTCGTGCAGCATCAGGTCGACCAGGCCAGAGGAGAACTCCCAGCCGCCCAGGCGAGCCGGCTCTTCGATAGCCTGGCGCAGCTCAGCAGCGCTCATCACACCCAGGTATTCCTGGTTGCGGGCCACCAGCTGGCGTAGGCTGTCGTATTGTGCCAGGCGGTTGTAGAAGTCGGCCCGCAGGGCGATCAACATTGAAACCAGTCCCCTTTCGTGCTCGACGGCGTAGATCAGTCCGCCAATGAAGGCCTGGCGCTCGCCTTCGTCTTTGCAGAGGGAGAAGAGCTCCTCGAACTGGTCAATGACCAGCAGGATACCCACACCCCCGTCCCCTCCCGAGGAACGAGGAGCGAGGAGGGGGAGAGGGCTTTACTCAGATACAGGTGCAAACAACGCGGGTCCTTGCGCAGGTCGTCGATCAAACTGGCGGCGGAGGAGGCTGATTCATCCTGGCAGGTCAGGCTGAGGGCCAGAGCTTCGAGAGGATGGCTGGTGGGAGTGAGCAAGAAAACCTGCCAGCCAGGACGGCTGCGTCGGAAGAGCGGCAGCAGGCCCGCCCGCACCAGCGAAGATTTCCCGCTGCCGGAAGCGCCGATCACCGCCAGAAAGCGCTGCCCTTCCAGGGCTTGCAGAAGCTTCTCGCAGGCGGCTGCACGGCCGAAGAACCAGGCCGCGTCCTGCTCTTCGAAGTTTATCAGGCCCTTGTAGGGCGGCTCTCCGGGCGTCGGTGGCTCAACTTCGGCTGAAAGGGTACGCAACAGCGGGAACTCGAAAGGCAGCCCTTCGATTTCCAGCTGGTAGATCTGCTGCGGGTAGCGGATGTCTTTGAGCTGGTATGAACCGAGGTCGCGCAGGGCGACGCCGCGCGGCAGATCCTGACTGACCAGTTCACGCGTGGTCTGGGAGAGCAATACCTGACCGCCGTAGCCGGCAGAAGCGATGCGCGCCGCACGGTGCACGTCCATGCCAACATAGCCACCGCCGCCGCCCAGCATCAACGGCTCGCCGGTGTGCAACCCCATGCGCACCCGTACGCTGACACCCTGCGGCCACGCGTGCGCCGCCAACTGGCGTTGCGCTTCAATCACGCAGGCTAAAGCGTCCATGGCGCGCGCAAAGGAGGTGAAAAAGAGATCACCTTGGGTGTCGATCTCGTAGCCGTTCCAACACGAAAAGGCAGCACGCAGGATCTGGCGCTGGTCTTCCAGCACCCGGGCGTAATCCTCGCGCAGCAGCTCGAGCAGGTGTGTTGAGCCCTCGATGTCGGTGAATAGAAAAGTTACTGTGCCCCTGGGAAGATCCATCGTTTCCATACCCCACCCCATTCCTTAATTCAGTCACTCCCGTGACCTGGAAACGATGAAATAACAGTCAGGTCGGGGAGTAATTCTGAAAAAAAACCCGACCAAATGGAAAACTCTCCATTCCATTATAGCATCAATACCCGTTTTCCATTCGCTATCTTCCTTTTTGTTACGCGGAGTGATGGGTGTCTTTAAAACAAACGTTGGTTTTAAAGATCACTATGGCAAGCTCTTTGCAGGATGGAATATATAAAAACAGACATCACAGGAGCTTACCGTGCCGATTGTCATCCTTCGTCTGCCAGAAGTCACTCGTAGTGCCGCTTCTTGGAGCCTCAGGTTCGACGCTCAGGTTCAGCGCCTTTGTCACCGATGACTTGGCCAGTTATCATAATAGCTTGCCCTGAGCTTGCCGAAGGGTGGCTAAGAAACACTGATTTGTGCTCTTGAGACAAATCCCAGGATATTGAACGGAGCAGAGTGGACCTCGCTCTCCTTTGAAATAATTGCGCAACCGGCTTATTGGTTTGAGTGAAAACTGGAAGAGCTGCTGGGTGGGAGCATCGACCAGCAGTGCCTGAATGCCGGACTGGTAGATGAAATCGTAATCCACCTGGCGCCGGTATTGATCGGCGAAGGGATCCGCCTATTTGACAATCTCAAAGCTGGAGACATCGAGCTGGAAAGGATTGGACTGGTGGCGACGGGAGGGAATACGAGCCTGAGGTTTCGGGTGATGAAGTGAGAGGGAAGCTATTTCTGGAAGAAACCTGGCAAGTATTTGGGTTAATTGTTGATGGAAAAGCGTGGGGAAGGGATGGATGGCAGGAATAACAAGCCGGTACCGAAGGTTAAGCCGTCTATGAAAACGTCAGTGTGTTGCTCTCGCCAATATCGAAGACTAAAACAATTGGTGAAGTGTTATAGAGGGAGACATGGATGAGGGTATTGATATGGGGGATTTTAAGCTACAGGTGCGACCGCTGACAATTGAGGAGGCGACAGAAAAGATCTCAGGTAAATTGATGCAGCAAAATCCGAGAAGGATGGTGGGGTACATGTGGGAGGTAGCCGAAGCTACCTGCAGTAACATGATCGCCTCCGATGGCTGGACGATCATGGACGGCGGAAAAGTCTGTGGGAAATTCTTACCGATAATTCTCGGCGGAGGATGAGCGGTGCCGAAGGAAGAGAGGTGGGGTAAAAAGACTGTAACCCAACCAGCGGCTTAATCGTGAGGGGGTGAGGTATGTCAAGAGGTGTATAATCTATCTAATGCGAATAGTCTATACAACTTAACATCGATTTTCTGAACAATCAACTTTCGCATGGCAGGAGGGGACATGAGCGGCTCAACGAAACGACCAGTTTTTATGTGGATAAGCCTGGTAATCATGGCGCTTTCGGGGGTTATGGGGATAGACCGAGTTCCTAATGGAAGGGACAATCCAGCTGGCTTGCTGAAAACCTCGAGCGATCCGATCTACGCCAGCTCAGCGATTTCCATCAATCCTTATCCCACATTAGCAGGAGAGCCGACCTTTGTCGCGGTCGATCTCCAAAATCCTACTAGTAATGAAATAGCCATTTCTGTGGCATTCAGCTATGCGGAATTTGGCATAGGCTTACCCTTTTACCCAATCGACGGTGTAATTAACCTGGTCATTCCGCCGCATGGAATCGCCCAACCTGCTGTCGTTCTGATTCCACCCCATGGCGGACTATGGTGCTTCCAGGTTGTGGTAGCAATGCCGGACCAACAGGAAATTATAGCCCAACGCAACATCGATGTTATTGAGCCGCTGCTGCCCGGCGTGATACATGAGCTGACCTTCCCGGTGGGCAACCCGCTCGACCATGCCGTGGATATCACCATGGCGAGCGTGGCGCACGTGAGCGGCTGGGGAATCGAGCTCAATCCGGCTGTCTTGCTGAACATGCAAGCGGGAGAGGTGCGGCTGGTGACCTTATCGGTCACGCCGCCGCAGGGCACGCCGCTGCCGCCGGACGGCACCATGATCGTGGACGTGGAAGCTTACGCAGGACACCAGCTGATCGGCGGCTTCCGCAAGATCTTCCGCCCGCCGGTGCCGCTGCACCCCTTCCCCGACCCGCCTTATGCCGAGCGGGAGATCACGGTCACGCCCTACCCGCCGCGCGCTCGGCGAGCCGACCGAGATCTGCGTCGAGCTGCGCAACCCGACCCCCTTCCCCCAGGACGTGGTGGTGACCTTCTCCTGGGCGGACTTCGGGATCGGGCTGCCGTTCACGCCGATCAACGGGCCGCGCCCGGTGCACCTGCCGCCCTATTCGCTCGTCAAAGAGTGCATCCACTGGGTGCCGCCTGTCTCCGGGCATGTCTGCCTGCAGGTGACGCTGGAGTCACAGGGCTACGAGCCGCAGCGCAGCCAGCGCAACCTCGACGTGAACGAGCCGCTCATGCCCGGCGTGCCGCGATACGCTGGTCTTCCCGGTGGGCAACCCGCTGACGGATGACCGCCACCATCACCCTGGGGCTGATCCCGCACGTGGGCGGTTGGAAGCTCGAGCTCTCGCAGGCCGTCTTGCCGAACATGCAACCCGGACAGGTCGAAGCGGTCGAGCTGACGGTCACACCGCCCGCCGGGGTGGTCGCTGCCGCCGGACAACACGCTGGTCGTGGACATCGAAGCTTACGCCGAGGGCAGGCTGATCGGCGGCTTCCGCAAGATCTTCCGCCCGCCGGTGCCGCTCCACCCCTTCCCCGACCCGCCTTATGCCGAGCGCGAGATCACGGTCACGCCCTACCCGCCGCGCGCCGGCGAGCCGACCGAGATCTGCGTCGAGCTGCGCAACCCGACCCCCTTCCCCCAGGACGTGGTGGTGAACTTCGCCTGGGCCAACTTCGGCATCGGCCTGCCCTTCACGCCGATCGACGGGCCGCAGCCGGTGCACCTGCCGCCATACAGCTCGTCAAAGACTGCATCCTACTGGGTGCCGCCAGTCTCCGGGCATTTCTGCCTGCAGGTGACGCTGGATACGCAGGGCTACCAGCCGCAGCGCAGCCAGCGCAACCTCGACGTGGACGAGCCGCTGCATGCCCGGCGTGACACGATAACCTGATCTTCCCGGTGGGCAACCCGCTCGCCAGTGACCGTCACCATCACCCTGGGGCTGATCCCGCACGTGGACGGCTTGGGAGCTCGAGCTCGATCCAGGACGTCCTGCCGGACATGCAACCCGGGCGAGGTGAGAGCGGTCGAGCTTACGGTCACGCCGCCCGCCGGGCGCGCCCTGCCGCCGGACGACACCTGGTCGTGGACATCGAAGCTTACGTCGAGGGCACGGCTGATCGGCGGCTTCCGCAAGATCTTCCGCCCGCCGGTGCCGCTCCACCCCTTCCCCGACCCGCCTTATGCCGAGCGCGAGATCACGGTCACTCCCTACCCGCCGCGGCTCGGCGAGCCGACCGAGATCTGCGTCGAGCTGCGCAACCCGACCCCCTTCCCCCAGGACGTGGTGGTGACCTTCTCCTGGGCCAACTTCGGCATCGGCCTGCCGTTCACACCGATCAACGGGCCGCAGCCGGTGCACCTGCCGCCCTACTCGCTCGTCAAAGAGTGCATCCACTGGGTGCCGCCCGTCTCCGGGCATGTCTGCCTGCAGGTGACGCTGGATATGGAGGGTACCCGCCGCAGCGCAGCCAGCGCAACCTCGATGTGAACGAGCCGCTCATGCCCGGCGTGCCAGATAACCTGGTCTTCCCGGTGGGCAACCCGCTCGACCTGCCGTGATATCACCCTGGCGAGCGTGGCGCACGTGAGCGGCTGGGGAATCGAGCTCATCCAGCGTCTTGCTGAACATGCAACCCGGAGAGGTCAGCGGTGACCTTACGGTCACGCCGCCGCCGGGGGACCGCTGCCGCCGGACGACACCATGATCGTGGACGTGGAAGCTTACGCAGGACACGCTGATCGGCGGCTTCCGCAAGATCTTCACTTCTCCTGCGGCAATGCTATATTTACCGATAATCGTCAGGCCGGATTGAGCATTGAGAGTATAAGGAGTAAAAGTGACAGTCACTCAAAGCAAGTGACTGTCACTTTGGATGGACAGCGTAATAACTTACCATTGATGCTATAATACGAAGGAAATATTTTCCGTATATTCGGGCAGGTTCATCCAGGATCCTCCCGTA
>CAVOSB010000008.1:0-80151 GCA_963698765.1 uncultured Chloroflexia bacterium | reverse complement strand
CAATATCGCTGCTTCATCGTTTCCAGGTCACGGGGATGGGCCAGTTACAGATCGAGTGAAAACTTGGAAACGATCGATTTCCCCAGCGGCACAGTAACTTTCCTGTTTACCGACATTGAAGGCTCAACACACCTGCTCGAGCGCCTGCGCGAGAAGTACTCCCGCCTGCTGGCCGAGCACCACCGCATCCTGCGGGAGGTTTTTTCCAGCTGGCACGGGCAGGAGGTGGACACGCAGGGGGATGCGTTCTTCTTCGTCTTCCCACGCGCGACCCAGGCGACGGAGGCGGCAGTGGAAGCCCAGCATAAACTCCATGACCATGCCTGGCCGGACGAGGTGACGGTGCGGGTGCGCATGGGACTGCACACCGGCGAGCCGTGGAGCGGAGAGGAAGGCTATGTCGGCATGGACGTGCACCGGGCGGCGCGCATCGCAGATGCCGGTCACGGCGGGCAGGTGCTGCTTTCGGAGACGACGACCGCCCTGGTGCGGGACGAGCTGCCAGCAAGGGGTGGGCATCCTGGATCTGGGGCAGTACCTGCTGAAGGACCTGAGCCGCCCGGAACACATAACCCAGCTGGTAATGGCAGACCTGCCAGCTGAGTTTCCTGCCCTGCAGGCAGAGAAAGCGTTACCAGTGCTGCCGGAAAGCCCAGGTACAGGCCGCCTGCTCGAGATCCGAGTGCTGGGAGGGCTGAGCCTGCGGGTGGAGGGCAGGCAGGTGACAGGACTGGCCTCGCGCAAAGCAGAGGCACTGCTGGTATACCTGGCGTGCACGGCTAAAGCGCAAGCGCGGGAAGCGCTGGCCGAGCTTTTATGGGAAGGACAGGCGCCGGGCAGAGCGCTTGCCAATTTGCGGGTGGTGCTCACCAGCCTGCGCAAGCAGCTGAATGAATTCGTGCTGATCGGCCGCGAGGAGGTCAAAATAAACCCGCAGGCTGTCATCCAGCTGGATGCCAGCACGATAGAGCAGCTGCTGGCTTCCGGATCGCTGGAACAGGCCATAGAGCTATACCGGGGTGAATTCCTGCAGGGTTTTTACCTGGATGAGGAAGGTCAATTCGAAGAGTGGAGGCGGGTGGAGGAGAGCCGCCTGCATTTACTGGTAGTGGACGGATTCCACAAGCTGCTGGACGAATATACTTCCCAGGGGAAATGGGAAGAGGCGATGGCAGCCAACCGGCGGCTGATCCAGATCGAGCCACTGGATGAAAGCGCCCGTCGCAAGATGATGCTGGCACTGGCGTCAACCAAGCGCCGCGCAGCGGCCCTGGCAGAGTATGAGCGCTTCCGCCAGCTGTTGCAAGATGAACTGGGAGCCGCACCAGAAAAGGAAACCAGCCTGCTGTATGAGCAGATCAAGAGCGGAGCTCCGCTGGCCCCGAGCACTGCGCTGACCCCCCTCAAAGCAGTCCCCCAAAAAAAACCGGCCTTCCTGGATGAAAATGCGCCCGAAAGGTGGGAGAAAGCGCTGTTTGTCGCCCGCCGAGGCGAGCTTGAACAGCTACACATCAAACTTTCCAGCGCGCTGGAGAGCGAAGGGAACCTGGTTTTCGTGGTCGGGGGACCTGGAAGGGGGAAAACTGCGCTGTTGAATGAATTCGTGAGCCGCGCTTCCCTGGATCATCCAGATTTGATCTGCCTGAGCGGCACCTGCGAGGCTTTCTTTGGCATCGGAGATCCTTACCTCCCATTTCGAGAGATCATGAACACACTGGCAGGCGACCTGGAAGCACGCTGGAAAGCGGATTCTATCTCGAGGACCCAGGCGCGGCGCATCTGGAAGGCCCAGCCGGATATCCTGCAAATTCTGCTGGATTATGGGCCAGACCTGTTTGAGTTGATGGTGAACAACCGAACCGTGCTGGAAAGCGCCCATTCCTTACCCGAAGCTGAGCGTGAGTTAGTTTATAAAATAGAACAGGCTGCCCAGGTAAAACCGGCGTGGTACCAGGCCCAAGAACCAAGAGGGCTTTTCCAGCAATTTACGCGCGTGCTGCACGAAATTGCTGCCAGGCACCCCCTACTCCTGGTGCTGGACGATTTTCAGTGGGCGGATAATGCTTCGGTCAGCCTGCTATTTCACCTGGGCAGGAGGCTGGCGGATTGCCCGATCCTGATCGCCTGCGCTTACCGCCCCGAAGAGGCAGCAGCTGACAGGGACGGCAATCCACACCCGCTCCTGAAAGTGCTGGCAGAGTTCAAGCGCAACTTCGGTGACATCTGGATCGACTTGAGCCGGCTGGACGAAGCCAGCGAAATGGAATTTATCAACGACTATATCGATACGGAACCGAACCTGCTGGATGATGAATTCCGCCTATCACTGTACAGACACACCAACGGCCACCCATTGTTCACAATCGAGCTGCTGAAATCCCTGCAAGCCAGGGGATATTTAACCCGCCAGGGCGATCGCTGGACTGCCTATCCGACCCTTGATTGGGAACTGCTGCCTTCCAAGATAGAAGGGGTGATCGAAGAGAGATTGGAACGGTTGAGCCAGGAGCTGATCAAGCTGTTGAATATCGCCTGCATCCAGGGGGAGTTCTTTAACCCGCAGGTGATCGCACGCGTGCAGGGCTCCAGCGAGCTTGAAGTGACCCAGCGCTTATCGCAAGACCTGGCGACCCGCCACCGGCTGGTGAGGGAAAGGAGCGAGGTTCCAGTCGGGCAGCAAATCTACTCACAATTTCAATTCACACACATGCTGATTCACAGGTACATGTATAACAAAATGAGTCCGTCAGAACGCCGGATGCTGCACGGGCGGGTGGGCAAAGCGATAGAAGAACTGTACGGCGAAAACAGCCCGCAGGCGGCCGCGCAGCTGGTGCACCATTTCGAAAAGGCAGGCGAAGCCGGGTCGTGCCCTGGCCTTCATGATCATCGCAGGAGACCGGGCGCGCACGTTCTATGCGAACAAAGAAGCCGAAATGTACTATTTACGGGCGATCGAAATCCAGCAGGAAAGAGGGAATGCGCGAGGAGCAAGCCAGGACCTACTTCAAGCTCGGCTTGGTTTACACCGCAGCGTACAACCCGATAAAGGCCCAGGAAGCGTACGCGTGCGCTTTCGAGATCTGGGAACCGCTGGGTGAAACTGCCAGCAAGGAAGGTTTCCTGGAGACCTCCGATACCCTGCGGGTGGCGCTGGAAGAACCGCGTACCTTCGATCCGGGATTGGCGGAAGACGACATTTCGGCTTTCATGGTCTCGCAGCTGTTCGAAGGGCTGGTGAGAATCGGAGGGGAATACGAGGTGCTGCCCGCGGCTGCACGGCGCTGGGAAGTGGATGAAAGCGGCACGCGCTATATTTTCCAATTGAGAGCTGGTTTAAAGTGGAGCGACGGAACAGAGGTGAAAGCGGCTGATTTCGAATATGCCTGGAAAAGAAACCTGGAAAAAGAATTCGATTCACCCACTGCCAGCCTGCTGTACCCGATCAAGAACGCCTGCGCCTACCATGAAGGCCTGATGGATGACCCCGAGCAGGTCGGCGTGCGTGCGCTCAACGACCTGGAGCTCGAAATCCTGCTGTGTGATCCCACTCCTTACCTGCCCTACCTGCTGGCACATCCCATTTTTATGCCCCTGCCACGCCAGGCAATCGAAAAACACGGAGCGAAATGGATCGAAGCGCAAAATATGGTCTCAAACGGCCCATTTATGCTGGTGGATAAAAAAGCGGGAGAGAGCCTGGTGCTGGTGCGCAACCCCAGCTTCGGCCGGCAGGCTGGCGGAGGCGTGCAGCGGGTGGAATGCCGCACCTACGAGGCGATCTGGCAGGCGCTCGAACCGTATGGGAGGGGTGAATTAGACCTGGTGAGCCTGCTCAACGCAGATCCCGCCACCCTGGCTACAGCGGCGAAGTCGCACCCGGGGGAAATGGTGAGCATCCCACAACCATCGGTGCTGTACCTGGCTTTCCGCTCGGACAGAGCGCCGTTCGACGACCCGCGGCTGCGCAAGGCGTTCATCCACGCGGTGGACCGCAGGGAGCTAGCCCGGGAGGCTTACCAGGAATCGCACCGGGCGGCGACGGGTGGATTTGTGCCGCCCGGCATGGCCGGGCACTCGCCGGACATCGGGCTGGAATTTAACCCGGAGCTGGCAAGAGAGCTGTTAAGCAGGCCGGTTTTGCGGGGGGTAAAAATTTCCCCAGGATCACCTGGCTGCAGCCGACGGCATCGAAAGACGAGCGCATCGTGCCATTCCTCAAACGGGCCTGGAAGCGCAACCTGGGCCTGGAGCTTGAGCCGCAGAGCCTGGAGTGGGGCGAGTTCTACGAGAGGTTCACCAGCGACCCGGCTGACCTGACGATCATGGGATGGAGCGCCGATTACCCCGACCCGGATAACATGCTGAGGGTGACCTTCCACAGCAAGGAAGGCTTGAACGTGCCGCGCTGGCACGAGAGGCGCTTCGACACGCTGGTGGAAACCGCCCGCAAAACCAGCGACCACGAAAACCGGATGGAGCTTTACCACCAGGCGGACCTGATCCTGATCGCGGAAGAAGCGGTGGTGATGCCGCTGGGCTACGGAGGCGCGCGCATGCTGGTGAAACCGTGGATAGCGCTGCCGCACATTTCGTCGCTGAGCGATGCCGTTTGACCAGGTGAAGGTGAGGAAGGATGGAGCTAAGGCAAATTTGACCGACAGAGGCAGCGAAGAGAACAAAAGGAGGCTAGGATTACACAAAACGATAGAAATGTCAGCAGAACAATTCGAATATATGACCTAAAGGAGGAAAATAGATGCCAGTAATACCGGTTCAACAGGCAGGGTTACGAGCGTGGATTTTTGGATATATCGATTACCCAAGTTGGATAACAAGAACTCATCCAGAAGAATTTTCCCGATCCTTCCGGTTGGGCAGGCAAGAAATTCTATGAAATCGGCGACGACGATTACGTGATCGTGCGGGCCGACGAGGTTGTACCAGTTTTATATTGGAACGGGCAAGATTGCAACATCGTCATACCCGTAGACGCGAAAGACGATACAGCAGCTTGACAAGGCGAACGGATATTATTAAGAAGAATCTACATATCCAATATATCGTTGCAAAAGTAAGAGTGGCAATTTCATAATCCATGGCCACCGCACAAAGCACACGGCTATATCACTCTGGATGAGAATTCATTACATTTCAAGGATGAAATGTCGGCCGGCAGTTTCACAACAGCCCGGGGTCCAATAAGTGGGGCTAAGGCTGGAGAGCTACCAGCATTCTTGCGCCGGGTTGGTTGATATAAACCACCAGGAGGCAAGATATCATCATATTAGAGAATTATCGTGGGAAATTCAGCTCCCCGGGGCATAGACTTCGCTGAGCCTGCGATCCGCAGGAGCAAGCTGTTACGGAACCAGGCTTAAAAGCGGTGGGTGTGCCGGTATTTGCCCCGCTGACCGGTACACCCGCCTATGATTCACTGGATCACGCATTCCGGTTTGCTCCAGCCAGCCGCTTGCCGAAGTGGAACATGCGCAGGGCAGCCTGGACCGCCAACTTCACCCGGCTGCTGTTGCGGGGATATTCCTGCTCAGCTTCGCCGGCTTCGATTTTTGCAAGCAAGCTTTCCGCCCTGGCTGCCTGCTGGAATTCGTCCATTTTTGCGCGACCGTAGTCCCTCAGCATCACATCGCCGTACATGGCTTCCTCCTTTCTTGCTAAACTCTCTTGCTATCTTCGGGCTGACGAAGTTTTGAATTCCGCCTGCCCGTGTGGTTATGCCAGATGATAGCAAGCGAGCGTTAAGGGAAGGTTCAGGGAACGTTTATAGGGTAATTAGCTAATTGGGTAATTGGGTAATTAGGAACAAGGTGATCAGGCAGTCGTAATCGAGAGTAGAGAGTGGAGAGCGGTAAAAAAGATGATCAGGGTAAGAGATAATAAGGTAACCAAGTGAGCAGGGAGACAGGGAGACAGGTAGAGAGGGAGAGAGGTAGACAGGTAGACAAGTAGAATGGTAGACAGGTAAACGGAGGAAGTGACAGTCCCATTAGTGAATGGGATGCATCACTTAGGAAAGTGACTGTAACTTATGAGGGGGCTTGGGTATCCAGGGAATAAACATGGAGACGTGCCGGCGATATTCTTCGTAGTCGCTGCCAAAATCCTTCAGCAGCCTGGGCTCTTCGGTCAGCTTCACGAGGATCAGCATGAAAGTCATGAATAGGGCAACAGCTGCGAGGGCAAATATCGAATCCAGGTATATGGCTATGGCGTAATAAAAGGTACAGGCACCGAAAAGCATCGGGTTCCGGGTATAGCTGTACGGCCCGGTTACGACGAGATGCTGTGTTTTTGGACTGACTGCGAGACCTGCGACTTCTAAGGGACCGCCCTCCCCGATTGTATTTTGAACAACATTCGACCATATCCCAAACAGCAGGCCGATGACACCCAGAATGACAGCTGACCATAACACGCACGCTGTCTGAGGGAATCAACTGGATGCCTGCCAGATGGTCGAAGGAGGAGATAACCAATAAAGCCCACAGGGTATTACTACGAGAAACAATAAACCACCGATTGCATAGCCTAAGATAAACTGCACCCTACGTCTGGTCGACATATATTACTCCCTGGTTTGTGAAAGCGCAGCTTATGGTTGGCGTCTGCATGGATACTCCAAAACTACTTGCTGCTGGAGCGAGGATGTATCTGCTACGCCAGGAGGAGATTAGAAGCTAAACTTATAGGAAAACCTGTCCTGGCCGGACAGACCAGGGAGTTTAGCTTCTAAATTCATGCGAGATTCGATGCAGAAATTCCTGGCTATTTGAATATCACCGGCAGGAAGCGACGCCAGGGCCAGAACACCCGCACGCTCGCCAGGTCGGTCAAGCCGTTGGATTCGACCTGTACGACGTCGAGATAACCGCCCGCATTCAGGCTGGCGGTGAAGAGCCCGGCGCTATCGATCGTCCCGGCATCCGGGTCGAGCAGGGTCCAGAGCGCAGCCGGGTGGTACATGCGATTGCCAAAGAGATCCCAGGCGATAGCGCCGAAGCGGAAGCTGCGGTTGACGGGCACCCGCACACGGTAAGGGACGACCTGCAGGGAGACCGGATCGCCAGCCTGGACGGTGATGCCCACCACGTCGGCAGCGGTGGGGCCGCTTGCCCCGCGCACCTCCATGCGAATGGTGTAATCGCCAGCGATTGTAAACAGGTGCGCGGCAGTCAGGGACGATACAAAGCCCGTGTCCCACACCCCATCGTCCTGCCAGTCCCAGCGGGCGTAGAGTGTCTCCGGGCCTGTTGAAGCGCTGCCGTCGAAGTTGAAGGTGGTGCCGGCGGCGGCGATGATGGGATCAACGCTCAGGCTGGCGGTGAGGCCAGCGCCTGGCATGTCACCGTTCTCTGGCATGCTGCCGGTAGCGGGCATGCTGCCAGTATCCGGTGTGCTGCCGGTTTCGGGTATGTTGCCAGTTTCAGGCAACACTTCTACCGGGTGGGTGACGGTGGCGGTCAATCCGGCGGTGTCGCGCACTTCCATGGTGACGTTGAAGGTACCGGGGTTGGGGATTACTATGGTGAAGTATTTTTCGTAACTGAAGGAGGTGTCCCAGCTCCCATCGCTGGTGAAGTCCCAGCGCACCATCAGCAGTCCTTTGGGCGTCTGTTCATCCTCACTGGGCCAGGCATTCACCGTGTACTGCCAGTCTTCATAACCGATGGAGGGCGAGAGGTTGAAGGCGGCTGTGGGCGGAGTGACGTCGAGCGCGCCGAAGCGGCCGTAGATATCGCTGTACTCGCCGTTGCGTTTATCCAGCCAGACGGTCAGGGCACGCTCATAGCCCGGGCCGTAGGCCAGCACCGGGTTGGTCTGGTCACCGGGATAGCGAAAGATGGGATTGTCGAAGGGAGAAAGCAGCACCCCGGCGGTCGAAACCCACTGGGCGCGCAGGTTGTAGCCCTGTTCGGTCTCACCCAGGGCGGCTTCGCGGTTGTCCTGCCAGACCACCCGGTAGCGGTCGATGGAGGGGATGTATGCCACGTCCGGGCGGTTCTGGAAATCGAGGGCGGTAGAGGTGGAGACCTGGAAATTATCGCCTGATTTGGCTGCCAGGTAGCCGTCGAGCAGCTGCCCGTAAATGTCAGACCCGCTGGTGCCGCTGCTGCGGTAATCCTGCCAGACCACCAGGTACTGGTCGGTTTCATCGTTCCAGACCAGGGCGGGCTCGCTTTGAGCGTCGGCAGCGGTGGTGATGAAGAACCTGGGCAGCGGTTCATCCGATCCCCTGCCCAGGCGTGCAGCGTAGATATCGCCGAAATCGTCATAATATGGGTCGGTCCAAACCACCAGGAATTCCTGCTGCGATGTGTTATAGACCACGTCGGGGGATTTATATTCCTTACTGCCGTAAGTAAAGGTGATGCCTGCGTCGTCGATGACACCCTCGTCCGAAATCCGGCGGCCGCGCAGAGAATTTGACCCACTGGAATCGCGGTCCAGGTAGACCACCAGGAATTCATCGTAATTGACATCCGGGTTATAAGCGATGGCCGCGCTCGCCCCGCTCGGACTACTGCGACCGATGCGGAAGGGGGATATGACCTCGCACAGCTGATCGTGGGGGACGATCAAACCCATCAACTCTCCGGGCGGATTTTCATAGGCAAACAGGTAGCTGTTGCCGTCGGGGTTGTAAGCCACGGCGGGACTGCTGATCGCAGCCTCGTTCCAGGCAATTTCGCAGCTTTCTCCGAGCGGTTTGCCTTCGTAATCATAGCGCTGGATGAAGAGGCCGTAAGTCGATGGGGAAGTGAGCGGAAAGTGGTCGGTCCAGGCCACCAGGTATTCGAACTCCTGCGGGTTGTAGACAACCACCGGCGGACCCTGGTCGCCTTCGGCGGCCGGGATGGTGAAGGCAGTACCCAGCAGCTGTCCCGACCAGAACAGGCGCTGCCCGTACGTGGCGCTGCCTGAGTATCCGACGACCATGTAAAGATGCGACCCGCTGCTGTAGGCCGCTCTCGGGACAGCATCATTCCAGGTGTTTTTGAAGATAGCAAACTGCCCAGAAAAATTAAAACCAGCGGCAAAGCTGATGCGGATACCGTACACATCCAGCCCAGTGGTGGCGAGGTTGCGCTGGTCCTGCCAGACGACCAGAAACTCCTGGTCGGTGGTGTTGTAGGCCAGGTTGACCTGGATGCCGCCCTGCGCCTCGGGAGCGGTGATGAAGTAACCGACCGTGGGATCCAATTCGTCAATTCCCGTTTGAGGGTCATCGATCAGCTCGCCATCGGCATCCACGCGCTGCCCATAGATACCCCAATCCGCATTGCCAGGATTCTCATCGTTCCACACCACCAGGTATTCGTCAAGATCGTCGTTAACCGCCAGCTTCGGATTGTATTGACCCCCTGGACGCAGAGAGATGGGGAAATTTACTGAAAGCTGGCTCTCGTCAGGAATGGTGTCCGGATTATCGAGCAGCTCGCAGGAGGTGCTCAAGCGCTGCCCGTAGATATCGAGATTGGGAGTGCCCTCATTGCGGTAATCCATCCAGACCAGCAGGTATTCGTCGGCGACCCCGTCGTAGGCAAGCACCGGATACTCCTGATTATCGCCTGCCAGCGTGACGGCAAAGTTGACAGAGGGGCTGGTCTCAGTGGCCTGGGTATGGGGATTATCCAGCAGGTCGCCATCTGCATCGACCTGCTGCCCGAAGATGTCCCAGCCGCTGGTATCCTGGCGGCGATCCATCCAGGCGACCAGGAATTCGTCGCGCGGGAGGTTGTAAGCCACCACGGGTTCCCACTGTCCGCTCAAGTCATTGGAAATGGCAAAATTGGCTCCGACCAGCGCTCCGCTGCTATCCAGGAGCTGGCCGGTAATATCCGCTTCAGTACCATAGCCCGTTTCGAACACTACCAGGTATCCACCGCTGGTGGTGTTATAGGCGACGGAGACTCCCAGGTGGTCTGCGGGTTCATCCGTGATCGGGAAATTCTCACCGAGCGGGACGCCCTGGGCTGTATAGAGCTGACCGTAGACCTGTGAATAGTCGTCGAATTGCGATGATGCGAGATGCAGGTCACGGTCATCGGTCCACACTACCAGGAACTGGTCATTGTCGTCGTTATAGGCGATGGTGGAGAGGCCGGAGTAAATGGATTTATATGGATGTTCTCCTCCCGACTGGACGATACCGGAAACCAGGAAATCCTTGCCGAACTGGTTGACGGTGCTTTGCTCCAGGGCTGCTGGCTGGTCCGGGGATTGGGACGAACCCGCACCTTGTGCGGGGCTCCCCTGCGCCAGCGAGGGCAGGTTGAGACTGAAGAGCATTACGAAGACAAAAATGGTGGTAACGAGGGTGCCGGTTTTGGTTTTCATCTGACTGACCTCATTTCATCCGAACGAAGGAATGTTCCCCACGAGCAGAGAGGTTGAATGAAAAATACCCGCAGCACCTGCAAGCAGGCAGCCCGGGTATATCTTCTGAAGACGGTCGACATTCAGAAATTCCATTCAGCTCCTTTGGCGTCCAAGCAGGTTGACTGAAGCCAAAAACCTGCTTTCTTCAGCTGGTCACTGCGAGAGCATGATCAGACTGGCAATCGGGAGCACCAGGTGCGGGTAAATGTTCTCCTGTGGATGGCAGCGAGGCAACGGAGCGAAAAGATCTACTCCAGAGGGGAGATCACCCGCCTATTCAGTTATTTTCTGTCTCAGAGAAACCGCTAATTGATGAGTGTCCACACCAGTTTCGAAGGATAAGGTCTTCGCATGGTTATTATAACACCGGAGAAACTCGGAATTAGGTAGACAGGTGAGAAGGAGAGTGGAGAATTGTAAGACAGGTAATCAGGTGATCAGGTAACCAGTTGGGAAAGGAAGGAGATACAGACTAAGATGAATTTATGGTTGGATAGAGGTAGACCTCACAGGTTTATGAAAACCCTGGCACTGGAAAGACACCAGTGTAAACTCCGTGCGCCAGGCCCTGCAAAGTACGCAGGCCCTACCCAGTATGCAGGACTGGGACTTTGACTGGCCTGTGAGGTCTTGTCCGGGCGATTTTTGGGGGTGGAGGTTAATTGAGATTCAAATAGGTGGGGCCATTGATCTTCAGGGTGGTGGCGCCGGGGGAGACCGTGATCCGGTTGCCAAACTTGTCGTAGGCGCTCTGAAAGCCGGCCGGCAGGGTGATGGTATGGTCGACCTGGTCGGGCGCCCACATCACCCACAGCCTGCCCGTGCTGTTCTGGAATTCGTAGGCTCGCAAGGTAGGAAAGTACTGGCCGAGAGTACCGACAAACTGCGATCCGCGCAGCTGGGAGACCATGTACTGGTATGCCAGGTAGGCGGGTTTGGCGCTGCCGTCGGATTTCAGCAAGCCGACGTGCCGGTAAGGCATGTAGTTCAGCTCGTACCACATCACTCCCTTGATCCCATCGGCGATGGCGCGCACGTAGACCCACACCACGTATTCAGCCTGGTCATCTTCATACTCGGGTGGCGCCAGGGTGTCGGAACATTTCTTTCCGCTGGGCAAGGGTTGGGCAGTGTCGGGACGCATGCACATCAGACCCGCTTCAGTCATAATGAGCGGCTTGAGTGGGTTTACGCCGTAATCTGCCATCACTTTACGCAGGAACTTGGATTTACCGAGCAATACGCCGCCGTCGAGGAAGCCAGCCCAGCTCTCGTCCAGGCTCAGGTTCGCATACCAGTGACCGTAGACGTGAAAGCTGACGTAATCCAGGTAATTCAAGCCATTGTTGGCAATCAACCCACGCAGGGTGCCTTCGAAAAATCTCCCATTGATGCAGTTGGTTGGATTTTCATCAGGATTGCAGCTCAACAGCATGCCCCCGTTGGTGACTTTGGCCTGCGGATCGGCTGCTTTGACGGCCTGGGCGAAAACAGCCAGGAAGCGGCCGTATTTTTCGCCGCCGTAGTAGGGGTCGCCGTCCACTCCCCAGCAGCCAAATGGCGAGTTATACAGCTGCCCGGTGGCAATCAGTACATTGGGTGAGACGTCGGGCTCGTTCCAGAACTGCCAGTACTTGACATTATAGGGCGCGACTTTGTAGCGGTTAACAGTGGCGGTGACGAACTCCCTGAAATCGGCCAGCGTGGCGGCGTCTTCCTTGATTGGGCTGCACTGGATCGACTGGCTGTCACTGATGGACTGTGCCCAATAGGGCGTGTATTTCATGGTCGCCACGACCGAAAAACCGTTGGCGGCCGCGTCCCTGAGGTGGTGCTCGTTTACCGCGCCCCAGTTATACTGGCTGGGGCTGACGTCGTTGGGCTCGATGCCTTTCCAACTGAAGGCGAAATAGCGCCACCAGGTGGTATCGACCCCATCCGCTTTGCTGAGCAGGTTCGAATCGATCCAGGCGCTCTCCACACCGAAGACCCCCAGGGTATTGGGCTCGCCGCCGGGCGAGCTGACGCCGGTGGTCACAAACGGCAGGTAGATTTTGGTGGGAGCCGATGGAGATTCGGGTTCCTGCAGGGGGGCCCCCAACCCACTGCTGGTGGCGAGGAAACTGATTGACAGCAAAAAAGATAAAGCCCAGGAGGGCTTCCAATTTAGTTTTCTATTCATATGCAGTTATTTTTAGTATTTCAATCAAGAGCCGGAATGAGCCGGTTTATTTACAAGGTCAATCTAATTATAGGGAGAAGTGGAAGAAAGGCACTGGTACATTAGTACCAGTGTTCGAACACCAAATACCGCCGGCACAAACTTAATAAATAAAAGGGCTGCCCGAGATGTGAATTCGGGCAGCCCCAACTTGTAAACTGTTTTTCGCTGGACCGGGGGACTATTGAGTGAACGGTACTGCCACAGGGCCGAGGTAAGGCATGGCAAAGTTCCCCGAGATCCAGCCCTGGTTGTTGGGTGAGCCTGGCACGGCGACATTCAGCCAGCCATTTTGGGTACCCAGGACCTGAAAGACGGTACCGGCGGGTACCTTACCCAGACTTGGGAAGGAGTTGCCCGGCCCGGTGCGCACGTTGAGCGGCTCGGTGGTGATTACGTATTCACTGGAAGGCACGGCAGGTGGGGGAGGGGTGGGCAGGTCGGGAGGCAGTGGCGGAGAGGCTATCACCGGCACGCCGGAGGTGTTGAAAGCGTTCACGAAAGGCGCGGAGACCCAAACGGTCCCCGACGAAGTCGAGACCGCCCACCAGGAAGTGTCGTTATTGCGCCCGACGATCTGGCCGCACTGGCCCTGTTGTGCGCCACCCACCACCGGGAATGCGGTGCTGGGGCCTTCACGCAGGTTGACGGCAGTGGTGGCGATCCCGTAAGGCGAGTTCGGATCCAGGCTGCAGGTGGTCTGGACAGGCTGGGGGATGGGGGGCGCCAGGACGACCGGAATATTCTCGATGTTGAGGGAGGAAGTGCTGCTGATCTCCACCCAGCCGAATCCAACAGACACGATTTCGGGGTTCACCCTCACCACCCAGAAGCTGTTATCCTGGCTGCGGCCGATGACCAGACCGGTGACGCCAGCCGGCACGGTGCCGTAAGCCGGGTAGACTTCCCCGGGACCCTGGCGCACGTAGGTCGTTTCCAGGGAGGTGGCCTGCGGGTCGGTTTCGGAGGGAGGCACGGTGGTGATGGTAGGGGGCAGCGGAGGGGTGGGGTAAGACTGCGACATTTCCCCCGCCGGTAGCGGTGGAAAATTCGGCGCTCACCCAACCGATGCTACCCTCGCTCAAAGGCAAGCTGACCACCCACCAACCGGAGTCTTCGCTCCTACCGACCAGGCTGGCAGTCCGGCCGGCGGGCATCACGCCGAAGATGGTGTAGGCCTCGCTCGGCCCACTGCGCACGTTGACGTTGGTCGAGGCGGTGAGCGAGGGAGCGCCGGCTTCAGGCGTGGGCAGAACTGCGACCGGCTGCGGGGAAAAGACCATCGTGCTGCCATCGCTGAGGGCCAGGTTCAAATTGCCGATCGTTTCGAAGCTGTATTCGGTTGTGGAGCTGAGCTGCTGCATGTACAGCTCCGCCAGGGAGCCTTCCGGGCAGGCCATGAGGGTGGTAACACCCAGGGTGATGGTCATGCTGGTCTCGCCGTCGGTGGTATAGGTGGCGGTCATGTAGTTGCAGTCAGCCTTGAGTGAAGCAGTGCCGTCGGCCAGGAATTCCAGCTGGTAGAAGGCTGGATCGCCGGAGGAGGTAAATTCGCCGGCGCTGGAAGTACCCAGCCACTCCCAGATCACGCCGGTGAGAGAGGGGCTGTAGGTGACCGTCTCGGGCTGAGGTGCAGGGGTCGGCTGTTCAGGGGCAGCCGTGGGAGCAGGCGATTCCGCCGGCGGCAGAGTCTCGGCGGGAGGCGGAGGCATGGTGGGCAGGGCCGCGCTGGTGGATTCGACCCCGGCGGCGATGGTGGCTTCGATGTCCACCGGAATCGAGGTGGCTGCAGGCAGCTGCGTGGGGGCGGGCTGGCAGGCGGAGACCAGCACGGCAATGAATAACAACAAGGTTATGAAATGACTCTTTCTGAACATTCTTTCTCCTTAATATTTCCTTCTCTTTTTTAATTGGATTATCACCTTGTGGATTCTCGATTCTCCTGATTACAAAGAACCAACTCAGAACCACAAGCCAAGGTGCAATGCTAACATAACTGCCTGGGAGAATTTGTGAGTAGAAAATTACAATTTAGCGGTGTGAATCCAGGTGCGATATGTTGTGCTAAAATCTGGCAGTGAAGAGGCTTGAGTTGAAAAGCATTTATAACCAATCTCAGATCAGCATATAGTAGCGGAGAGCAGCATGTATCGTTTTTCTTTAATATTATCGAAAAAGAACAAGGCAATTATTCAGCCTACTGTCCGGATCGACCAGGCTGTGTCGCAACTGGTAAGACGAAAACATAAGCTGCAAAGAACATGCATTCTGCGGTTGAATATCACATCGCTGGAATGCGCGGCAGACAACCTGCCGATTCCAGAGGGCGTGGTGGAAGCCGAATATATCGCAATTTCGTCTTCTTGAGAAAGCAGCTTGATCAAGCCTAACCCACTATTGTTATTATGCGAAGAGGCTGTCTCAAAAGTCTGGGACAGCCTATACATGTAGCACAAGCTGTCAGCTTGTCCATGGCAAACTAACAGCCAGTCCTGGCGAACTGGGCCAGGGTTTGCCCTACATGTAGGCTATGCTTTAGCCTGTTCTGGTGCACGCCGGAAGATTGCTGAAAAGGCAGGATATGAAATCAGCCTGACCTGGGCAAACTAACAGCCCGTCCTGGCGGACTGGGCCAGGGTTTGCCCTACATGTAAGACATGCTTTAGCTTGTCCTGGTGCAAGCCGGAAGATTGCTGAAAAGGTTGGATTTGAAATCAGCCAGAACTGGTCAAACTAACAGCCCGTCCTGGCGGACTGGGCCAGGATTTGCTCTACATGTAGGCCATGCTTTAGCTTGTCCTGGTGCAAGCTGGAAAATTGCTGAAAAAGTTGGATTTGAAATCAGCTTGAACTGGGCAAACTAACAGCCAGTCCTGGCGAACTGGGCCAGGGTTTGCTCTACATGTAGGACATGCTTTAGCTTGTCCTGGTGCAAGCTGGAAGATTGCTAAAAAGGCTGGATTTGAAATTAGCCTGTTCCGGGGCTGTCTAGTTTCACTTTCTTGACAGCCCCATTGTTTCCAACCTGTCGAGTCCTGAACCTTGATTAAACCTGGACTTCGAGCTCTGCTTCCGGCACGGTGACCGGTTTGAGCCACTTCCAATCGGCATAGAACAGCAGCGCCACCAACAGAATCGGGAAGACGAACAGCAGCAGGTTGGGCAGGGAGTAGATGTCGCGCACGAAGAAAGCAGCAAACAGGACTGCTGCCACCAAAAATGCCACGAATCCCACCACCGGGCGCTTCCAGGCCAGTATCAATATTATGATCATGACGATTGCAGGGATATTGTGTATCAAGAAGGCGCCCAACAGCTCCAGGGGAGATCCTTCCATCTCAAAGACGTCCAGGGAGAACAGGCTGGTGAAGAAGATAATCATGATGGCTGCCACGCGCGGCGCCCAGTGGATGATCCTGGCCAGTCGCGGGCTGACCGGAAGCCCGCTGGAGTGCTCGCGCCAGGCGACGACCAGCACATAGATCGAGCCGAAGAGCAGAACCAGCGGGATGGACAGGATCAGGATATTGAGCAGCAGCATCCACCACTGCTGAAAATCCGGCTCGGCAGCCCAGTTGGCATAGATGAAGGCTGCCAGGGTGAGCACGTACAGGGCTATAAGCACGGTCAATAAGACCCGGTTGAAACGAAATTTTTGAGCTTCCATTGCCATTCCCTCCCACACGCATCCGTACAGGTTGGCGGCGAACCGCACTATCATTATAATCCCGCCGCAGCCCGCAGGGAGCCAGGCGCATTCCAGGGAAGCAGGGCCTTTTGTGCTAGAATTCGCATGAATTAACCACAATCACCGAAATTTCACCGAGGTGGCAGATTGGCCATTATGAGGCGCGTAAGGGCGGCTTCGCAGCAGCTGATCCTGTTTGCGGCTGCCTCCCTGGCCTATGGAATCGGAACCAGCATCTTCGATTCCACTTTCAACAACTTCCTCAAGGAAAATTTCACGCTCAGCGGATTCCAGCGCTCATTCCTGGAATTCCCGCGCGAGCTGCCCGGCTTCCTGGTGGTGTTCGTGTCCGCCGGGCTGTGGTTCCTGTGCAGCCGGCGGTTGGGAGCAGTCGCCAACCTGCTGGGGGCAGCTGGCGCGCTGCTGATCGGATTCTTTTCGCACAGCTATGGACTGATGACGATCTGGCTTTTCATCTACAGCCTGGGCGGGCACCTGAACATGCCGGTGGCTTCGACCATCGGCATGGAGCTGGCAACGGTCGGGCGGTCAGGGCACCGTCTGGGGCAGCTGAACGCTCTGCGCAACTTCGCCACCATCCTGGGCAGCTTCCTCGTGTTCCTGGGATTTAAATATCTCGGCTTCGACTTCACAACCACCTTCGTTATGACCGCCGTGGCCCTGCTGGCGGCGGCGGGATTTATGGCCGTGATGACTCCCCAGCCGCGTACGCCTTCGAAGATTTTCTTGAAGCTGCACCGCGAATACCGCCTGTTTTACCTGCTGTCGGTGTTCGCCGGCTCGCGCAAGCAGATTTTTATCACCTTCGCGCCATGGGTGCTGGTAACGGTCTTCGATCAGCCAACGCAGATCATCGCCACCCTGCTGACAATCGGCGGCCTGATCGGGATCGTGTTCCAGCCGCTGCTGGGCTGGTCGATCGACCGCTTCGGGGAACGCCCGGTGCTGGTGGCTGAAGGGGTGGTGCTGGTTTTCATCTGCTTCGGCTATGGCTATGCGAAAATTCTGCTGCCGGAGAGCACTGCCTTGCTGGTGGTGTGTGCCTGCTACCTGCTGGACCAGATGTTGTTTTCCGTCAGCATGGCGCGCTCGACCTACATGCAGAAGATCGCCAGGCAGCCACTGGATGTGCAGCCGGCGCTGACGGCAGGCGTGACCATCGACCATGTTTTTTCCATCTCGACGGCACTGATTGGTGGCATAATCTGGAGCAAGTACGGCTACCAGTACGTGTTCCTGTTCGGGATGCTGATCGCGCTGGGCAGCGTGCTGGTTTCATGGCAGGTGAGGACGGTTGGAGTGAATAGGTAATTGGGTAATTAGGGAAGCAGGAGAGTGGAGAATCGAGAGTGGAGAGTGGTAAGACAGGTAATTGGCGATTGAGAATGGGGCGAGGTGAGATGGTTCAGTTCAGTTTGGGGATTTTCTTGATGATGCACGCGGTGGTGCACCTGCTGTATGCCGGGCAGGCAGGAAGGTTATTCGAGCTCAGACCGGGGTTGAAGTGGCCGCAGGGCTCGTGGCTACTGGGGCGTATGCTGGAGGTGCGGGCGTTGAATACTGTCACGGCGGCGAGCATGCTGCTGGCAGGGCTGGCGTTCCTGACTGCCGGCGTGGGGACTATCGCCTTCCAAGAGTGGGGGCGGGCGGCAGTGAGTGGGGCGGCGGTATTTTCGGCGCTGATGTTTATCCTGTTATGGGACGGCAGGATGAAGGAGCTGGACGCACAGGGAGCTGTGGGTGTGGCGATCGATATGTCACTGCTGGCAGCGGTGTGGGTGTTGGGATAGAAGCAGTGAAGCAGGAGCCGGATCAGGTCGACAGTGAGACCCGATCTGGCTGCTGGCGCAGGACTTTCACTTCTCGATTGATGCGGTCGCTCAGACGATCCTGGGCGACTTCCAGGTCATAGCGGACCTGCATGCGCAGCCAGACTCCAGTACTGGTGCCGAAGTAACGCGCCAGACGCATGGCGGTGTCGACGGAGATGGCGCGCTTTCCATGGACGACCTGGCTGATGCGAATCAGGGTGACGCCGATGTCCTGCAGCACAACCAGCAGCCACACCAGCAGCCCGACCCAGTTTCGCAGTGCGAGCAGGGCGCCAAAATAAGCCAGGTCGCCGAAGAGGTAGCTGGGATGGCGCATTTTGGAATACAGGCTGTGAGCCACGAGCTGAGGCGCCTCGGCCTCGACCGAGAAGGATTTCCCCAGCTGCCGGCGGGCAAGAAACCACAGCAGAGTACAAGCGAGGGAAACGGTCAGCCTGGCGACCCACAGACTGTCGTGCGGCCCGTACAGCAGCGCTAAAAGCAGGACGAGGGGATAGAGAACGAAGTCGATCCAGCCACGGAAACCCTTCACTTGACGATTGATCTGGAGATGGAATTTTTCATTTGAGACCCGGCCAGCTCATGATGATGAGGACCGTTCGCAGCAGGGCGAGAATGGGTGGGTACGGCAATGCGAATCCCCACCAATACAGCCCACCCGGGAGCAGGAGGAACAGGGCCAGGAGCGCACCACTACGAAGTCCGGACCACAGCAGCCAGCCTGCAGCAGCCTCGAGCAGGCAGACGAGCAGAAAGCCGGAAAGGAGTGCGATCGTGGTCTGAAGACCGTGCCGTTCGAAAGGGCCTCCCCCGTAGGCGGGAAACCCAGGACCAGCGGGATGCCGCGACCCATGAGCAGATTCCTGATCGCCATGAGGCAGGGAATGCCCAAACCCAGTGCGGAGACCCACAGCAGGACGGCTGCAATGCGAGCAGATACGGGAACGAGCATGCTCTAAGCTCCTAATAGCTTCCCAGACGCCAGGAAGCGCCGGTTGAGTAAGGAATTGTGTCCAGGGACTTATGCCCGCACGTAGCGCAGGTGGGTGGCGGAGGGGGTATCCAGGACACGGTCGATTTTGTAAGCAGGGACTGCCTCGCCGATATTTTCGAACAGGCGCCGGCTTCCGCCGAACATCACCGGCGCCAGGGAGATTTCGAGCTTGTCGACCAACCCTATATCCAGGTACTGCTGGATGACATCCGCCCCACCGGAGATGCGGATATCGCGCTCGCCGGCGGAGAGGCGCGCCTGCTCCAGCGCCGCTGTGAGGCCGTCGTTCACGAAGTAAAAAGTTGTGCCGCCGTGCCGTATCCAGGGATCTCGTTTTTCATGCGTCAGGACGTAGACCGGCGTGTGGAAGGGCGCGTCCTCCGGCCATGAGCGCTCGCCGACCTCGAACATACGCTTGCCCATGATGTTGGCGCCGATGCGTACGGTAGTGGACTTGATCATGTCATTGACCGGGCCGGTTTCGCCTCCAGGACCTAATTTAAGATTCTCACGGAGGTACTGCAATTTTATTGCCCAGCCCATCAGCGCTCCCCATTTGGCAGCCCAGTTTTTATAATCCGGGTCGTCCCAATGCTCCAGCGTCATGCCCTCCGGCGCTATATAGCCGTCCAGGCTCATGCCGACATTAACGAATATTTTTCCCATCGTCGCTCCTGGTGTAATGGTTGATTTCGGGTGCGAATTTTTATTACCCTGAAACTGACCAATTATATCTGCATCAGGGCAGCAATTGATTATTGATCTTTACGGAAAGCTGGCGACCCGGGCGAGGCTCTTGCATGCCAGTGCAACCAGGACCTGCCCTGGGAAAAGAACAAGAACCTACTGGACGAGACCCAATAATGAGCTGTGGAGAAGCGTTAATCCGTACCAGAGGAGGGCGCTGGCAGCGAGCATGAAGAGCTTGAGGATGGGACGGTCCAGCCGCGTGTGACAGGTCCAGCAGGCGGGGCACCTGGGAGAGTTCTTACTGCCAGAAAAGAGTGTTGGGTCAAAGAATGTGACCCAACCTACGAGCCTAGCGGTTCTCCAATCGATAGGGGATTCCAAAAAAAGTGTCATTCTGAATGATATTCTCGATCTCCAAGCGGTTCTGATGCGAGGTATACCAGATAAGCAGATCAGCTTTGCCGGGACAGGTAAAGGAATCGATATCTATTCCGACAAGCCCAGGATTCACGGCCTCGATAGCATGAACGACATCTTGATGTCCTTGAAGAACCGAGATGGTCTCTTTCTCAGTTGGCAACTCATTACAAGATAGATAGTGATTAGTATTGTCGAGCACAAGATCATCATAAAGGCGCCTGATAATGTTGGTCTGCGACTCGATAACGATTGCCCCGAGACAGATAAGCATCGCCTGTGCAAGTAGCCAAAGGATGATCTTTTTCGGATTTCTCATGGTTTTCAGCGAGTTGTCAGCCCGCAGCCCAATGACAACCAGGTATCTCAATCCTATTGAATGATCCTGGCCTGCTTTCTCAACCATCTTCCACTCGAATGCTTTATAGTGGAAGCCTCCTACGGCACAAGCGGGGCATAGCCAAGATCTGCCAGAACACGCGCGATAACCTCGTTGCCCTTGTCCGAGGGATGGGTGTAGTCCCTGGCAAGCAGATCCCCCGAGGGAGTGAGGCCGGCTGCGCCGTTGAACGTGTGGTAGATGTCCGCACAGGTAAAGCCGTTCTCCTGCGCCGCTTCGCAGACCATCGTGCTCCATGCGTCGAGAACGACACGGGTTGCGTCCGTGGCTTCGGGCGGATTAGCCTCGCCAGCCTCGCCGATCCACCCGATCCAGTCGTTGTACCGGTTGATTGTCCGGAAGATCGTCGGCTTCCCCTCGCGCAAGGCAACAATCCGGGCATAGACGCTCTCGAACTCTGGGCGGAGGATCTCGGCTGCTGCGGCCGCACAGGTCGAGTTGTACTTTGACCAATCGGGATTGTTGCCATTTGGGCCATCGCACGGGTCATCACTACGGAGCCAAGGGGTATCGTTGAAGGCGATGCTGACAAGGATGATGTCCGCATTGGCAAGTGCTTCGCGTCGCGAGATGTCGGACTTCAATTCTTCGAGGAGAGCGTCGACCTCGAGCATGGGCTGGGAGAGGTTCCTGACCTCTACCGGGTGGCCCGTTGCCTCAAAGATGGCGTCTGCATACCGGTCGACGAAGCCTCTGCAACCGGGACAGACCATCGAGCTGTTAATAGCAATCGAGTCGCCAACTGCGACGAGGGACCAAGGCGTCAGCGACGGAACGGATGTTTCGGTTGCCAGCGGAACAGGTGTTGCAGCAGGAGCGCAACCACCCAATAGAACTGGTAGGAAGGCCAGTGCCAGGAGAAGCGACCGAGTTGAGTCTCTCATAAAGCCATCTCCTTAGAACTACAACTTGCGGCATGCGGGCTAACTATTTATTTTATAGACAGTAACTATACTGCAAATTCACAGTAGAAAATAACAGTCTTGGGAGGATATACAGCCTGGCAAGACTCGAACTATGAGGTGCGGGTGGAAACTCCGCTTACTTCATCGACTTAGACAGAATCGACTAAACCCACCCCAAAAATTCTATTCCAGCCCGTCCGCTTCCTGTCCCCGGGCAGCTTCACATATAAAATATGCGGTCCTTGTACTGGGCTACCAGCCTGGCATTGTATTCCATGCCACCATCGACGTTGCCGGCCAGGAAGATGGGGGGTGTGAAGCCGCGCCGGAGCAGCTCCTCGATGGTTCCTGCCACCAGAGCCTGCAGCAGGGCGATGCTGGTGACGCCGGAAGCCGGGCAGAATTTCTGCGGGACGCCCTCGGCCTGCAGCATGGCGTCGCCTTTATCCACCTTGTTGTCCAGCACGACGTGGGCGAATTCGTGCATCTTCTTGCCGGTGGGATGGCGGGAGGTGACGGCGCCGGAATAGGCCAGCGAGGTGACGCCGATGACCTTCAGCCCGCGCTCGCGCGGATACTGAGCCAGCTCGACCGGCACGGCGTTACGCCCGGAGACCGAAACCAGGATCAGGACGTCGCCCGGCTGGGCGGGGGTGCCGTCCAGGATGACCAGGGCGTAGCCGGAGAGACGCTCGATGGCGGAGGACATGGTGGCTGGGCGGGTTTCCATGCTGGCAATGCCGGGGGCGAAGATGGGGTTGATGAGCATCAGGCCGCCGGCGCGGTAGACCAGGTCCTGGATGGGAAGCGAGGAATGCGTGCAGCCGAAGGCGAAGATGCGCTGACCACCGACGACGGCCTCGGCCATTATTTCGGCGGCTTTTTGCAGGCTTTCGGATTCTTCGTCACGGATGCGCTCGAGCAGATGTATGACGCCGTTGAGGTATTCAGAGGGTAGATTTCCCATGAGAGGTTGAACTCCTTTTTCATTTTGCTAATTCGAACATTTTTTGGACAAATTCCGGGAAGAAAACGGATCCCCGACCAAGTAAGCCATTACAGGCCTTGACTGCATTCGGGACTTTCGCCCAGCGGGAGGAGAGATCCTTCACTTCCTGGCAAAGACCGCCAGGACAGGTCGTTCAGGATGACTCAGGTCAGGTACGAGATTCTTCGCTCCGCCTGTCAAGTACGGACAGGCCAAGGCTCAGAATGACACAACACCAGAAGACCTCACAGGTCGAAGACGACCTGTGAGGCCCTAAGAATTGGAAGGCTATGCGCCGAAGAGCTTGGCGATCAGCCAGATTACGATGCCAGGGACTATGGCATCGGGAACCGTGAAACCGAGAGCCTGGGCGCCCAAGGCGGTCAGGTCGCCGAAGACCTGGAACTTGTAGGCGAAACTGATCAGGAACCAGCCCACAAAGCCCCACAGGAAGCCGCCCAACATGGCGGCGCGGCGGCCGCCAGTGGCGTTACCGAAGATGGCCCCGGCGCCGCTGGCAAAGAAGGCCGCGATCATGCTGGGCAGCGGAACCGGCCAGCGGATGAGCGCCAGACCGATCATGCCCGCCACCTGCCCGATAGTGCCGAAGATCAAGCCGAGGATGAGGGAATTGGGCGCAAAGGGGTAGATCACCGGGCAGTCGAGTGCGGGTTTAGCGCCCGGGATAGCTCGGTCGGCGATGCCCTTGAAGGCCGGGACGATCTCGCCGATCAGCATGCGCACGCCTTGCAGCAGGACGAGGACGCCAGCGGTGAAACCAAGCGCGGTCAGGATGGTGAACAGCAGCCAGTTCTGGCCGTTGCTGATGTCCGTCTGGAACTGGGCGATGCCGATCTGGATCACGGCCAGAATGGCGGCAATAAACGATACCACCAGCATGACCAGCGAAATTGAGACGGCCATATCGCGGAAGAAATTGAGCTTGGGAGAGACCTGCATATCTTCGGCGGTATCTTCCGGTTTACCGACCAGCGGTCCAACCCAGGCGCAGAGCATGTTGAGCAGCGTCTGCCCGTGGCCGAAGGCGATCTCATCGCCGCCGGTGATCTTGCGCATCACTGGCTGGGCCAGGGCTGGCATGAGCGTCATGTACAGGCCGTCGGTAATGGAAGCCAGCACCACAACCGCCCACGGCTGAAGCCCAAAGGAATGATACAGGATGGCAAAAGCCCCGGCATGAATCCAGATCATGTGACCGGTCAGGTACACGTAATGAAAGGGTGTGAAACGCGCCAGGAGCAGGTGGATGATGTAGCCAAACAGCAGCGTCCAGGCGATCAGGGCACCGATATTGGCCACGTTGGCAGCCTGGATACGCGCCCACCACTCCCTCGTCGAAAGTTACAAAGGTCTCGAAGCCAGCCGCCGGGATACCTACCTCGAACATCTTCTGGATCGGAATCAGGGCAGCGATGAGCGCTCCAATACCGACGCCCATGATCAGCAAGCCCAGCACGGTCTTGATTGTCCCCACCAGGACTTCACTGCCCGATTTCCTCTGCAGGATCAGGCCGACCATGGCGATCAAACCCAACACGAAAGCAGGTGTGGTAATCAGGCTGAGGATAAACTTAAAAACTTCCATTGCAGCAACCTCCTTAAGTTTAGTTTTCTTAATGATGGACAATCGAAATTTGATTTTTTCCTGGTTTTTGCCTAAACAAGTATTTCATCCGGTCATTAACACCTCCAACGACGGGCAAATGCTGGATCGGCGGGCGAATATTTCGCACGAGGAGGCCGGGTTACACGGCTGAGCCAGCTTAATGGATTCATTTTTTGGCTTCAACTTCCTGGATGGCCGCCAGGATTTTCTCCTTGATTTCTTTCTTATCCACAAGATTATTGATCAAAACGACCCTGGACTTTGCATCTTTCAGGTGGCTTTCCATATCCCTGGCCGCCACAACGATATCCACCTGCTGGCCCTTGAAGGAACCCAGGTCCCAGGGGATGACTTCAGCCTTGATCCCTTCGGGTTTCAATATATCCTCAATAAACAGCTTGAGCATCATGCTGGTGCCAAATCCCATGCCACACAAGGTCGCGATGCGCATAATAGTCCTCTCTTTATCTCCACATATCCATTTTTTGACTACTCCGGCAGATGCCAGCCCTGAAATCACATCCAGCAGAGTCTCATCGTTAGGCGCCGAGCGGATCGACTGCAGGGCAGCTGGGTCACTGAGCAACTGGGCCAGCTCGCGCAGGGCTTCGATATGCGCCTGTTTATCGACTGCACCAAATGCAAATACCAGGTCCACCGGGTCATTCTGGGAGTGCCCGAAGGGCACTGGCAGCGACAGGGTGACGAGAGCGAAACAGGGTTTGAGCACCCCGTCTTCCGGCCGGGCGTGCATCAGGGCAATCCCCGGGGCGATCACGGCATAAGGCCCCATTTCCTGCAGCACGCGCTGCATGGCCTGGGTATAGGCAGGCGTGGTATAACCGGCCTTCACCAGCAACTCTCCCACGCGCTCGATGGCCTGATCGTAATCGTCCAGCGCCAGACGGGCGCGCACGGTATGCCGGTTGAGCAAGTTGGAGATGGAAGGTGCCGGTGAAGATTGGGATGGTATTGATTCCAAGGCGGAACTCTCCTTAGCAGATAATCACTTCGATACCCAGTTCCTTAACCCGGTCGACGAATTCGGGTGGAGCGCCGCGATCGGTCACCAATTTATGGATGGCGTTGATTGGGGCGACCAGCGCGGTGGACACTTTTCCGATCTTGGTGTGGTCCGCCACCAGGATCACTTCGGGTGCGGTGCGCAGGATGACGCGGTCGGTGGACACTTCGGTTAAATTTTCGTTGGTGAGACCGCTTTCGATGCTTAACGCACGGATTCCCATGATGGATTTCTGGGGACGCAACTGGTCGAGAGCCTGCTCCGTCAGGTGACCGATGAATGAAAGCTCCGAAGGATTCAGAAAACCGCCTGTTTCGATGACGGTCAGGCCTTCCTGCTGGACCAGCAGGTTGATGACCAGCAGAGAGTTCGAAATGATGGTCAGCTGGGTACGCCCCATCAGGCTGCGGGCGACTTCCAGCGTGGTGGTGCCGGAGCCGATAAACACCGTCTCGCCGTCCTTGACCAGGCTGGCGGCGGCTCGGCCGATGCGCTGCTTCAGCTCGAGGTTCTCTTCAATGCGCTTTACGACGAACAGCTGCGGTGGATTTTTCTTGACCGTGACTGCGCCGCCGTGCGTGCGCAGGATTTCCCCCATCTGATGCAGCTTGTCCAGGTCACGCCGGATGGTGTTTTCGCTGACATCCAGCTGCTGGCTGAGGTCAGAGACACGAACGTGTGCCCCCTGCCTCAAGATTTCCAGTATCTTCGCCTGCCGTTCATTCTCGAACAAGCCCTGGTCACCCATAGCTCCTACCCCTACATCACGTGATATGGTTATTTATGTCACTATGTGGTAATTTCAATTAAGATACTGGTTAAATTGTAACAAATATTTTGATTTTGTCAATAATTCTACGGGATTTTATCGCTATATCACCACTTTCCACCATTTTTAAGCCAATTCCGCACATTCTTCCAGCTAACCATTGACAGAGCCATTTTGTGCATATATCCGAGAACTATAGACTTCAAACCTGCTTGTGAACAGGCGCCGGAACCACATCCGCCAAACCTAATTCGACCTGGCGGATGTGGATAGGGCAGGAAGCTTTGCAGTATCTTCCCTGTCATCTTATTAAGAAATGCAATACTGGCTGATAATGATTCTGTGAATTACCTCCGCCAGATAAGTAAACGCAGCAAGGCGAGCTAAGACGGCCGGGGCAGCAAGTGTGCTTATCCCTTAGCCTGGGAAGTGATGAGTTAAAGCCATTTTTAGGGTCTTATCACGGCACTTGTTGATGTTGTCGTAAGCCGTGCATGAGCTGAGTGTGCAAATGATAGCCAATGCATTTTCTGCGTAAAGGCCAGGGTAAATCACGCCCGTTAAAGGTAATGGGACGTATCTTGTGCATTTCAAGAAACGCCCGGAACTCAGCATCCCGCCTGATATCGATTTTAGATAAGATCGTCCCACATTCCAAAGTATCCATCAATACGCGTGTCTAATTTATTCTCAACCAGGTCCTGGATGACGTCATATTCTGCACCTTCGATGTTCATTCTCAACAACACGATGCAGTCATCTTTGATAAGTCGATTTTCTTTAAGGAATCAGAAAGGCGCAGACATTCGACTTCCTCATACTCAGAAGTGTGCCGGTAAATAGAGTCTCCAAGGCCGCTTCCCATATCCTTATACAGCCTGACCATGCCGTCAGCGGGAATATTGTGTACCAGAGCTTTATGCAATATTTGAACATTTTTCCTACCCGCGAATTTCTTAGCAACCTGTTCGAAGGACTCCCGATTTGCTTCAAATCCGTATGCCGCAAAGTCCTTACAAGCCGGCGGCAGTAGTTCATCTACTACCAGCAACAACTCCAATCCTTCCCTGTGAGTGCCTAAGTCAAGGTATAGAATTGAAATATTAACAGGCACACGTGCATGCTGGAAAATATAGGAAATACCCAGCAATGATATTCTGGCGGCAAGTACCCGTAAGAATAAGATACATGTATCCATAAAGATGATTGCGTGGTTCATTATTCTGAAGATTGGCTCCAAAGGCATTACTATTCGCAAACCTTTTACAAGCGCCCAGTTCCAGAGTCCCTGGTGAGGATGATAGATGATCCATGATAGCGGCATTTGGTATTTGCTCATGTAATAAAATCCTTCAATTTGCCCAACGATTTGGCTCACCTGCTAGCGATCCTGGCAAAGCCAGCAATCTCAAAAACCTAACCAAATCAATCATCATCCCTTTGCCCCCAGACGGTGTCTTTTCAGAAATGATGAGGCGCCTGTTGGCAGAATTTTCTTCCATCGCTACCTGGTTGGTTGATTGAAATGACACAATCCCCTAAGCGAAAAGGAAAGACAAATATGCAGGTTGTGATGAGATAAAGCAGTGGATTTATCCAAATTGTTTCAAGAGATTGGAATAAAAAGTGGCCAGGGACGAATAAAAATACTATGGAAATCATTATATCAGCCCGAATACAAACAAGAAATTCAGCCACATAAGCCTGATAACCGAAATTATAATGACCAGTGGGTAAGCTGCCAACCGCAGTCCTGGTATTTTCCGTCCTCGCAATAGAGTCACCTGCATGTCCAAATATAACCATCCGCGGCGCACGGCTGCACAACCTGAAGAACATCTCGCTCAGCCTGCCCAAGAACCAGCTGATCGTCTTCACCGGCCTGTCCGGATCGGGCAAATCCACGCTGGCGTTCGACCTGCTGCACAAGGAAGGGCAGCGCCAGTACATGGAATCGCTGGGGATGGTGACCTACGGGAGCCGCCCGCCGGTGGAGGCGATCACGGGGCTGGCGCCCACGATCAGCGTGGGGCAGAACAGACCAACCGCTCGCCGCGCTCCACCGTCGGCACCGCCAGCGAGGTCTACACCTACCTGCGGGTGCTGTTCGCCCGCATCGGCCACCGCCCCTGCCCGAGCTGCGGGGTGGATGTGCCTGCCGCACAGGCCCTGGACGATCCGGCGGTGATCGCCTGGGAGGAAGAGCAGGGACGGCGACCCCGAGAGGAGCATCACCTGCCCGCATGCGGTGCGCCGCTGGCCGAGATGAGCATGGCTCACTTCTCCTTCAACAAGCCCGACGGCGCCTGCCCGACGCTGCACCGGGCTGGGCAGCATCCACAGCGCCAAGCTGGAGCTGCTGGTCGACGAAGCAAAGAGCCTCCGGCAGGGGGCAGTGCTGGCCTGGGACCACGCACTCGTCGGAGTGCAACGTGCAGGTGCTGGAGGCAGCCAGCCGGCATTATGGCTTCGACTTCGACCCGCGCCGCCGCTGTGCGGAGTTCGACCCGGCGGCACGCGACCTGCTGATTTACGGAGTGGAAAGCGACGCAGTTCCGGCGAGCATTTTCCGCAGCGTGAGCCCCGCCAGCGACGGTGGGCGAAGGGCGCTTCGAAGGGCTGGCGCACCAACCTGCTGCGCCGGCATGCCGAGCACGCCGCCGACGAGAACGAGCCTACCGGGAAAAGCTGGACGAGCTGCTGGTGACCGCAGACCTGCCCCGACTGCGGCGGGAAGCGCCTGCGCCCGGAGAGCCGCGCAGTGACAGTCACCGGGAAACGCATCCTGGAGATCTGCGCGCCTGCCGCTGGACGGGCTGGCGGCTTGGCTGGACGGACTGCAGGCGCGACCTGCCGGCGGACAGACTGGCTGGTGGCCGGCGCCTATCCTCTCCGACCTGCACGAGCGGATGAGGCGCCTGGTGGAGGTGGGTTTGGGCTACCTGACGCTGGAACGCAGCTCCCCTCGCTATCGGCGGGCGAGGCGCAGCGGCTGCGGCTGGCGGCTTTGCTGGGTTCCGGGTTGACGGGCGTGCTGTACGTGCTGGACGAGCCGACCATCGGTTTGCACCCGCGCGACAGCCAGCGCCTGATGGGGCTGCTGCGCCAGCTGCGCGACCTGGGCAACACGGTGCTGCTGGTGGAGCACGACCTGGAGGTGATGCGGCTGCCGACTGGCTGGTCGACTTGGGACCGGGCGGCGGGCGCCGGCGGGCAGGTGGTGGCCCGGGCACGCCGGCGGAGGTGGCACGGGTGCCCGAATCGCTCACCGGGCAGTACCTGTCGGGGGCAAGACGCATCCCGCTGCCCGCAGCAGGCGCGCGCCGCCGAGGGGTTGGGCGCTGACGGTCCACGGCGCGCGCGAGCACAACCTGAAGGACATCACCGTCGCCTTCCCGCAGCGGCTGCTGACGGCGCGTCACGGGAGTCTCCGGGCTCGGGGAAGTCGACGCTGCTCTTCGACATCCTGGACCGGGCGGCCGACAGCGCTTCTAGGAGCGGCGCACAGGAACCCGGCGACCACGACTCGCATCGAGGGCTGGGAGCACTTCGATCAAGATCATCACCATCGACCAGCAGCCCATCGGGCGCATGCCGCGCTCCAACGCCGCCACCTATTCCGACGCTTTCACGCCCATCCGGGCGGTTTTCGCCGCTACAGCCGGCGGCCCGGGAGCGCGGGCTGGACGCCCGGCACTTCTCCTTCAACGTGCCGGGCGGGCGCTGCGAGCGCTGTGAAGGCGCCGGACGGCTGACGCGTGGAGATGCACTTCCTGCCCGACGTGCGGGTGCGCTGCCCGGCCTGCCGCGGCCGGCGCTTAAACGCCGAGACGCTGGCGGTGCAGTACCGCGGGCATGGATATCGCGCAGGTGCTGGAGCTGACCGTCGAGGAAGCCCTGCCGCTGTTCGACGGATGTGCCGGCCGCGCAATCACGCCTGGAGGTGATGGCCGACGTCGGGCTGGGCTACCTGCAGCTGGGGCAGCCGGCCACCAGCTTCTCGGGCGGCGAGGCGCAGCGCGTCAAGCTGGCTAAGGAGCTGGCCGGCGCGCTCACGCGGGCGCACCCTCTACCTGCTGGACGAGCCGACCACGGGCTGCACCCGGCGGACGTGAGGCGCCTGCTGCAGCTGCTGCAACGGCTGGTGGAGACGGGCAACAGCGTGATCGTGGTGGAGCACAACCTGGAGCTGGTGAAATGCGCCGACTGGGTGATCGACCTGGGACCGGAGGGAGGCGAGGAGGGGGGAAGCGTGGTGGCGGAGGGCACGCCGGAGGAGGTGGCGGAATGCGAGGAGTCGGTGACGGGGAGGATGCTAAGACACTGCTTAGCTAGTGATCATGACAGGAATTCGTAGGCGCCAAGCAAGTAAATCTTCGTCGATTGCACTAATTTCTCTATCTCTACATTTTCATCGACGTGATGTACGAATAATGGGTTTCCGGGACCACACATCAGAAAAGGTATTTTAAGTGCAGGGACAAAAGCTACCGCATCAGTCCCGGCAGTAACAGCTTGCGGCTGTGCCGTGGCTAAAGCGGCTGCCTGACAAATTTTTTATCGCCACAAAGACCATCCAACGTACCGCACAGGCCGGCAAGGAGGAGCTGTATCGGTCGCTTGACCGGATGGGGGTCGTATTTATTCCATTCTAAGGCGAGAAAAATTAGAAAAGTGGGAAAGGTATTGACATCCGCGGAAACAGGTTATACAATTATGTTACCGGTCACGTGACCGGTAACATAAATGCCTTTCGCTATTCGATGTCTTCATTGCCTACCGCTCTCGCCCTACCATTCGAGAAGTCGCTGCCAGAGCTGGTGTCTCCCACCAGACCGTATCACGCGTGATCAACCGGAAGAGCGGGTCAACGCAGATACCCGCAGAGCGGTGTCGAAATAGCCATCGCCGAGCTGGGCTACCAGCCCAATGCCATTGCCCGCTCATGGCCGGGGCCGCACCCACACCCTGGCTTGCATTGCCCCCAACCTGACCGATTACACCTTTGCCAGCATAATCGAAGGCGCTGAAATCGAAGCCCGCTCCCAGGGCTATTTCCTGCTCACCGCCTCCGCCCCAGACGAGAAAAACTTTCACTACGCCTCATTGAGCAGCTTTTAGACAGCCGCAGGGCTGAAGGGTCTGCTGGTGATCACCCCTTATATTGACCACCAACATACCGGACCTGCACCACGATGTCCCGACCGTGTACGTCGGTGCAGATCCCCATCAGGATCACACATCCCTGGTTACCCTGGACGATAGCGCCGCCGGGCTACTGGCGACACAACACCTGATCGAGTTGGGACACCAGCGCATCGCCCATATCATCGGCCCCCGGATTGAAGACTGCGCCAAAAACCGCCTGGAGGCTTACCGCACTGCTCTGAACGCTACGGCGTTCATCCTGACCCACGCCTGATCATCGAAGGGGATTGGTCAGCGACTTCTGGTTATCGAGGCTGTCAACAATTGCTTGACCAGAAAGTCTCCTTTAGCGCCATATTTGCTCAAAACGACCGCATGGCGATCGGCGCCATCCGAGCTTTGAGAGAGGCGGGGATCACAGTGCCAGACGCCGTCTCCGTGATCGGCTTCGACGATATGCCCCTGGCTTCCTACTTTGACCCCCCGCTGACCACGATTAGCCAGATACCTTTCAAATGGGTCTGAAGCCGCTCGTCTGTTGATCCGTTCCATTGAGCAGCCGATCTGCCACGCCGAGAGACTTCGAATACCTGCCGGAGCTGATCATCCGTCACTCAACCGCAACCATTCCGCGTATGAAAGGAGGTGGTACAACCATGAACAAAAATAAATTTCCTGACCGCTCCTTCCAATTATGATCCAGGAAATGTCCATATCAGACTTAATCTAGCTAAAAGGAGACACCCTTCATGAACCGCAAAACATCCTGGCAGATATTCAGTTTCTCATCAGTCGCTGAGCATGCTTCCTCGGCGCCTGCGGCCAGCAGCCCGCACCCAGCCCGCCCCGAAGAACAACCGCCTGCTGAAGACCAGCGCCCCTGTACCAGCCGAGATGGTCACTATCCGCTGGCGCACCCGCCCGGATAACCAGCAGGAACAGGATGTATACCAGAAGATCAGCGACGAGCTATCGAGCAGCTCGCGCCGCAAGGCATCAAGCTGCAATACGACCCGGCGCCCGTTACCGGCTACCTCGACAAGCTCACCACCGAGTTCTCCGCCGGCAATGCGCCGGATATCGTCTGGATCCCCGGCGCCAGCACGGCTGATTACTCCAGGCTGGGTGTGATCCAGGACCTGATGCCCTTTGTCAACAAGGACTCGCAGTTCAAGCTCACCGATTACTATGATGCTCCGATGAAAGAGCTGCAGCAGGATGGTAAGCTGTGGGGCCTGCCGCGCGATATTTCCACGCTGGTGATCTACTACAACAAAGACCTGTTCGAGAAATACGGCGTGGACGATCCGGCCGAGCTGGCAGCCAAGGGCGAATGGAACTGCGAGAACTTCGAGCGGGTCGCCAAAGAGCTCACCCACGAAGATGAGAAGGTCTATGGCTTCAGCATGAGCAACTGGTGGGGTCCGTGGGGCTGGTTCATCTACTCGCATGGCGGCAACATGTTCAACGCTGATCGCACTGCCTGCGGCCTGACCGACCCGAACTCGCAGAAGGGCCTGCAGTTCATGTCCGACCTGTTCAACGTGGATAAGGTCGCCCCGCCGCCCGGCATTGAAGGCGGTGTAGGCGAGACCGAGTTCCTCTCCGGCTCGATCGGCATGTTCCCCAACGGGCGCTGGATGACCCCCGGCATGCGCCAGAACGCCAAGTTCAACTGGGGGTGGTCGAAATGCCGAACTGCGGCAAGCAATCCACCTGGCTGTTCTGGGGCCCGTATGTGATGAGCGCCAAGACCAAGTACCCCGAACAGGCCTGGACGGTGCTCAAGGCTCTGACCAGCCCGGAAGTACAGGCGCAGGTCGCCGCCCTGGGCACTAACATCCCCTCCAACAAAGCCCAAGCTGCAGTGGATGCCTTCATGAACTCCAAGCCGCCAGACGATAACACAGCCCTTCATCGCCGGCGCATGCTACGCCCAGGCCGAGATCCCGCTCTACACCGGCAACTGGGGCGATATTGTCAACGGCCAATACCAGCCGAATATCGATAATATCCTGTATGGGAAGAGCCACCGTAGAGGAGGCCGCTCAGGCGGCCTGCGAAGGCGCCGACCCACTGTTCAAGCAACCGTAATCTACCGCTGATACGTGAGGGGTCCCGGTCTGAGTGCCTGCCTGCCGAAGACCCACCACAGAGATCATGGGGAATCTGGAACCTGGTCGCCGACCATGGCAACCAGCTGCTTATGCTTGGAATGCCGAATAAGAGGTGGAGAATGAGCTGCAAGCCAACGCCGCGAATCCGATGGAAGGTTTCCTGTTTCTGCTGCCGAATTTGCTTGGGTTTCTGATCTTCTTTGCCTTCCCGCTCGCATTGTCTTTCTATTACTCTTTTACCGATTACAACCTGTTCCAGCCGCCAAATTTCGTCGGCCTGCAAAATTACATCACGGCCCTGGGCTTTAATATCCGACCCGGAGGCTTACCAGGCCGCCATGGCGCAGGGCGCGACTTTCTTCACGGCCCTAGGTAAACTGGTACTCCCAAAGACGCCACCTTCTGGACTGCCCTGGGAAACACGTTTAAATATGCCAGTCGGGGTCCTGTTCCTGTGCATCCTGCCGGGCTTCTTCCTGGCCTGGCTGCTCAACTCCAAGCTGCCAGGGATGACGATCTTCCGAGGCATGTTCTATATCCCGGTCGTTGCTTCCATCGTCGGCTCGGCGCTGGTCTGGTTCTGGATCTACAACCGCGACTCGGGCGTGCTGAACACCGTCATTGGCTCATGGTGAATCAACGTGGCCAACGTCACCCAATACCTTGGGCTTCAAATGCCAGCACCGGTGATTGGCTGGCTGGTGGACTCGAACTATCGCGCTGCTCTCCCTGGTCATCCTGACCTCCTGGGCGACCATCGGCTATGATATGGTGATTTTCCTGGCGGCTCTGCAAGGCATCCCGCGCTTCCTCTTACGAAGCAGCGACCGTTGATGGGGCAACTCGCATCCAGTCGCTGTTCAAAATCACTTTGCCGATGATGACGCCAACGATCTTCTTTGTCCTGGTCACCAATACGATCTCGGTGCTGCAGATCTTCAGCGAGCCTTACATTATGACCCAGGGCGGCCCAGCGAACTCCACCTTGACCATTGTGTATTACCTCTACCAGAAGGGCTTCCAACGCTTCCAGATGGGCTACGGCGCCAGCCTGGCCTGGATTGTATTTGCCATTGATATTCGTCATCACCACCTTCAGTTTCGGCTTGCAGACCGCTGGGTTTACGAGGAGTAGACGCCATGCTAGGACAGGTTGAACGTGTCACTATTTTCCAGAAGATCATCTATTACCTCTTGATGACTCTTCCTGGCGCTGATTGTCATCTACCCATTCTTCTTCATGGTGACCACCTCACTGAAAGATAGCCCGGAAGTCTTTGCCGATATCATGCGGCCCTTCGGTGAAGGGCTGCGATTTGATAACTACGCCGTCGTGCTGAGCACCGTGAACATGGGCCGCTATATGCTAAACACGGCCTTCGTCACCTTCTGTGTGGTCATCGGGCAGATCCTCACCTCGATGATGGGCGGCTATGCCTTCGCCCGCATCAATTTCCCCGGCCGCGACATGCTCTTCCGCATCTACCTGGGCACCATCATGATCCCATTTGTGGTCATCATGATCCCGATTTATAAAATGATGCAAGTTTTTGGCTGGCTGGATCAGTTCCAATCCCTGATCATCCCCTGGGTCTTCACCGCCGCCGGTACATTTCTCTTCCGCCAGTTCTTCAAGAGCATCCCCAAAGACCTGGAAGAAGCAGCCATCATCGATGGCGCCAACCGCTGGACGATCCTGTGGCGAATTTTTGCCCCGCTTTCGGTTCCGGCGATTGCAACGCAGGCCACGATCTCGTTCCTGTATGCCTGGAACTCTTTCATCTGGCCCCTGGTAGCCATCCAAAGCAAAGACCAACTATGTGGTGACGCAGGGCCTGGCAGACATCCAGGGCGGCTATCACGCTTCCCCACCGATCATTATGGCAGGGGCAACGCTGGTCATTCTACCGACGGTGCTGGTTTTCCTGCTCGCCCAACGCTACTTTATCGAGGGTGTGGCCACCACCGGCATGAAGAATTAACCCGAACACTGATCCCTTTCCGGATAACCGGTTGTATGTTATGGTTTGCCGCAATTGGACCCTCGCCTGGCGGCAGATCAGATGGCGACCGCTGCGGGGAGGAGTTCAATTCCTGTACGTATGCAAACAAGCGACACAACCGCGGATTGGCAACGCGCCTGGAAGTCAGTGATGAAAATGACAACGGTGAATATCGGTTTATGGCAACGCGATCACGCTTTCGCAAGCCAGAAAGCCGATCAAATGGCAGAACATGTTTCGTCAAGAAGTTCAACTACGATCCAAATGAAAAGTACGAGCCTGAGCTTGGTGGACAATGCTTATCTGGGCTCGCTCTTCGGCCTGCAGGAAATCGTGCGCAGGAGAGCAGGGTGATCCGGTCGACCGGCCGAGAAAGCGGTGATCTGCAGCACGATCCGCATGGGTTTTGGGCATTATCGCATTGCCATGGCAGGCGTTTCCTGTGCACGCGCCATGGGATTTCAGCCATACTGGCTCGATCTGCTGGCGATCCCGGGATCACGACCGATGTGATCAACCGCTGCAACACCAATTACAGCGAATGTTCTCGCTTTTCCCAGCGCAGCCGGCTCTTCAACAAATATATCTGGGAATCAGTGACCACCGGCGAGCCTACCCTGCCCGGGTCTGTGGGAATTCTTGAACGCCTGGATCCCGGGTTGGCCGTGGCGCTTCCTGAAAACCAATGTCAAAGATTACAAGATGAGCGAGCTGTTCCGGAACCTGTTCGAGGCGCTGCCTTCCGAGATGCCTATTCTGACCTCCCATATGTGGATTTGCATGGGAGCGGTCGCCGGTGGAATGACCAATGTTGTGGATATGATGTTTGACAACTGGCCCATGGCCTTTCAACTGACCGAAGGGGCGAAGCACGGTGTCCAATCGCCGTCGGGCTACTATGGCTTTCGCAGTCATGCGCGGCTTCGATCCGAGCAACAAAATCCTCAAACCGGCTCCCACTGATGCGCTTTTCTATACCGGGCATCATGTCGACCACGAACTGGTGGAGAATATCGAAGTAGATTGCGCGGCACGCCTGCGACGAATGACGTAACGACGAACCCCGCCGTCTCCTGCTCACCATGGGCGGGGCCGGCGCGCAACGCGAGCTGTTCAAAGCCATCATCGAGCATTGTATTCCCTTGATCAAGAAAGATAAAGTAGCCTGTTTGTCAACCTGGGCGATCATAAGGCTAACTGGGAATGGCTTAAGAGCCGAGATCAGCCAACACCAGGAGATGATCCAGACGCACTTCATCTGGGATGACACGCAAGCCTTCGCCGACCAGATCCGAAGCCAGTCGACTCGCGGACTGCATGTCTTTCTGCACGATAACACCTTCCACGCCGTCTACGCCACCAACTACCTGATGCGGGTGGTGGATGTGATGATCACCAAACCCAGTGAGCTGGCTTTCTATCCGGTGCCGAAAATCTTCAACGCCAGCGGTCGGGGGTCACGAGATGTGGGGCGCTATCAGGGGAGCAGAACTCGGGGATGGTACGATCGAAGCTCGCAGCATTATTCAAACGATCCAAGCGATCGATATCCTGACAGAAGAAAACGATCTGCTGCAACTATTCTGTGCCTGCATCGAGAAAAACAAATCTATCGGCATATACGACGGTGGATATAAATGCGTTGAGCTGGCAACAGGAAAAAAATTCGATAGAGTGGATGGCAAAGCTGTGTATTGAGAGTAACCGGACGCCGGAGCATGCTACCTGCAGCAGGTGGCGGAGTGCGCGGAGTTGGTGACGGGGAGGATGTTGAAAGGATTGCTGTTGGTCGATTAGTCAGGATGGTGGTCGGTCGAACGGGGTAATCAATTGATCGGTCGATTGGGTACTCAGGGAATTTAACGATTGGTGGACCCAAATCTGATGAAGAATAAAAGGATGATGTTTTGAAAAATCTGTGAGGGAAAAATCCAACTCTGGGATATTGGCCGCATGTAGTGAAGGAAAATCCAATGAACCCTGTTGTGGAAGAAATTCGCCAAGGAATGTCAACTCTTCTCGCAGCAACACGCCGGGAAACACAGCAATCATTCTCTGGCGTCGAAATGGATTGGATTGTGCAGGATGACCAGGCTAAATGGCGCGTCCGGGATGTGCTGGGGCATCTTGGCGTGTGGAATGGCGAGGCGGCAAAATCACTGCTGGCATTCGCGCAGGGCGGTGAGTATCACTGTATCCCATCAGAAGAGAAATACAATGAGTACAACGCGCATGCCGTCGATGAGCGCCGGTCCTGGGACATCCAACAGGTGTGGGCCGAGTACGAAGCCTCAGCTGATCAACTGAAAGTCCTGGTGGACAGCTTGCCGGCAGTTGCCTGGGACCGCATCATGCTTTATCCGTGGAATGAGCGGGGCCCGGTTCGGAACCTGATTGAAGTGATGATGCAGCATGAGATTGAGCATCGGCAGTGGGTAAGCCAGGCAATCGCTCAAATACCGTCTCCCACAGCATAAGCGCGAACACCTGGCGCTGGAAGCAGGCGACGGAGCCCGCAACGCTCATTCCTGATCCAAGTTCTTCCTAGTTTGGCGACAGTCAACTTGTTCCAGGGGACAGGTTTTGGCCCAGTGCCTGATTGTGAATGCGCCAGATGTGCTCTTCAGGGGCACGATTACTGATCTCCGAGGATAAAAGAGCCCGCACAGTCGGGCTGGTCGGCGCCTCGGGAGCGAGCAGGTTAATGCAGCGTTTGCCGCGCCACTCTTCGTTGCAGTTTACGGCCTCCACCACCGCTTTGGCCCAGTCGCGAGGTGATTTGCTCGAATTCAGGATCGATTTGGCCTGGGCGAGCGCCTGGTGGTCGTATACTTCGAGGGGTTCCACCATTCTTATGCTCCTCCTGCGCTTTCGCCGAATTTCTGATGCAACATAGGCAAGAGCTCCAGTACATTATAATATCCATGCAGCACAGCGATGTACAGTCGACCTGCGAGTGCTGGTGAAAGCCTCAGGCAAGCAGGGGCCGAGACTTTCCCAATCACCGCCTAACGCATCCCTCAGACAATAGAGTACAAGCATGAGCCAATCCAACCAATGGGATCAAACGCTCGAGGCAGCCCAACGGCGAGCTGAAGAGCTTTCGATCATCTATTCCATCCAGCAGGGGCTGTCTTCCGAGCTGGATTTCCAGTCCATGGTGGACCTGGTGGGCGATCAACTGCGTGGGTTGTTCAAGACGCACGAGCTGACCATCAGCTGGTACGACCCGGAGCAGGACCTGGTGCAGTACATTTACTGCTACGAACATGGGAAGCGGCTGTTCCTACCGCCGCGCCCCCCACCCCGGGCGGCATCTTCGAGCGCATGCAGCGCACCCGCCAGCCGGCGGTCGCCAACACGCCGGAAGATTACCTGAAGCTGGGACTGGCGCATATCGAAGGCACCGACCGGAGCAAGTCCCTGCTGGCAGTGCCGATCATCAGCAGCGACAAGGTGCTCGGCATCATCGCGATGGAAGACTACCAGCGCGAGAACGCCTACGGCGAGTCAGCAGTGCGACTGCTGACGACCATTGCCGCTTCTCTGGGCGGCGCGCTGGAGAAAGCACGCCTGTTCGACCAGGCCCAACACCTGATTAAAGAGACCGAACAGCGTAACGCCGAGCTGGCGATCATCAACAGCGTGCAGGAAGGCCTGGCCTCCAGGCTGGAAGTGCAGTCTATATACGAGCTGATCGGCGAAAAGGTGCGCGAGGTATTCGGCGTGCAGGTGGTGGATATCGTCACGTACGACGCTGACCGGGGACTGCTCAGCATGCCGTATTCATATGAATACAGCGACCGCAGCGTATTCTCGCCGCGCCCACCTTACGGCTTCCGATTGAAAGTCATCCAGACCTGCACACCCCTGCTGATCAACCAGGACTTCAAGCAGCTGGCGCTGGAAACCGGCAACCCGGTGCTGACCGGAGAGTGGCCAAAATCAGCCCTGTTCGTGCCGCTGCTGCTGGACGAAAAGGTCAATGCCATCATCTCGATCCAGGACCTGGAACAAGAAAACCGCTTCAGCGCCTCGGATGTGCGCCTGATGCAGACCCTGGCCAATGCCCTGAGCATCGCCCTCGAAAATGCGCGCCTGCTGGATGAAACCCAACGGCGAGCAGACCAGATGGCCATGACTGCCGAGATCGGGCGCGAGATGTCTTCCACGCTCGACCTGCAAACCGTGCTGGAGCGCATCGCCGAACACGTGCACCGCCTGTTCCAGGCGCGCGACACCATCCTGCGGATGGCTGATACAGGAGGCCAGCAATTCCCGGTGCTGGTAGCCCTGGGAAAGTATGCCGACCAGTACAGAAGCGATGTGATCAAATCAGGTAAAGGGATCACCGGCAGCATCGCTTTAAGCGGAAAAGCGGAGATCATCGATGATGTCTCGCGCAACAGGCGCGTGGTGCACGTGGTGGGCACTCCGGAGGTCGAGGAGATACCGGAGACCATGATGTGTGCGCCGCTGATCGCCGGTGCGCACACCATCGGACTGCTGACGGTGTACCGCGACCGCACTGCGGGGCTGTTCAACCTGGTGGACCTGGATTTCCTGGTGGGGCTGGCACGCCAGGCGGCTGTTTCGATCGAAAATGCACGCCTGTATTCCGAGGTGCAGCAGCAGAAAGAGTATTTCGAGACTCTGGTGCAGAACAGCCCGGTGGCGATTGTCACCGTCGACCGGGACTTCAAGGTCTCGTCCTGGAACCAGAGCGCAGTCTCGCTGTTCGGCTACAGCCAGGAGGAAGCCATCGGGCGGTTCATCGACGACCTGGTGGCATACCTGCCCGAACAGCAGCTGGAAGCGACGGATTTTGACCGGCAGGCGGTGGGGGGAGGCACCGTGCACGGCGTCACCCGGCGCTGCCGGAAGGACGGCAGCCTGGTGGACGTGGAGCTTTCCGGTGTGCCGGTGATGGTGGATGGGCAGCAGACCGGTGTGATCGCCATCTACCACGACCTGAGCGAGCTCAAGCAGGCAGAACAGGCGATCATCGAGTTCAAGGCGCAGGCTGATGGATATCATCAACTTCCTGCCGGATGCCACGCTGGTGATTGACCGGGAAGGCTGATCATCGCCTGGAACCGGGCCATGGAGGAAATGACCGGCATCCATGCAGAGGAGATGCTGGGCAAGGGCGATTATGAATACGCGCTCCCGTTTTACGGCGAACGGCGCCCGATCCTGATCGACCTGGTGCACCTGCCGAGCGAAGAAATCGAGAAGAAATATGTCAACATCCAGCGGCAGGGCTCGGTTCTGGTGGGCGAAGCCTATACGCCGCAGCTGAAAGGCGACGGGCCGCTACCTGTATGCCACGGCTTCGGCGTTGCACGATTCGAAAGGCGAGTTCGCCGGCGCCATCGAGACCATCCGGGACATCACCGAGCGCAAGCAGGCCGAACAGGAGCTGCAGCAGGCCAAGGAAGCGGCCGAAGTCGGCCACGCAGGCCAAGAGCGCCTTCCTGGCGATGATGAGCCACGAAATCCGCACCCCGATGAACGCCATCATCGGCATGAGCGGGCTGCTGCTGGATACCCCGCTCAACGCCGAGCAGCGCGATTTTGCCGAGACCATCCGCAGCAGCGGCGACGCCCTGCTGACGATCATCAACGATATCCTGGATTTCTCCAAGATCGAAGCCGGCCAGATGGAGCTGGAGCAGCAGCCCTTCGACCTGCGCGAGTGCGTCGAGTTCGGCGATGGACCTGATGAAGCTGAGAGCTGCCGAAAAAGGCCTGGAGCTGGCCTGCGAGTTCGACCAGCGATGTCCCGCCCGCCATCGTCGGCGATGTCACCCGCCTGCGCCAGATCCTGGTGAACCTGCTGAGCAATGCGGTCAAATTCACCGAGAAGGGCGAGGTGGTGGTGAGCGTGGAACTCGCACGCTAGCCCTCACCGCGGCCACTCCCTGTCCAGGACTCGCCCCTCAGGCCGAGGGAATCTGCATTTCACCGTGCGCGATACCGGCATCGGCATCCCGGCCGACCGGCTGGACCGGCTGTTCCAGGCCTTCACCCAGGTGGACGCTTCGACCACGCGCAAGTACGGCGGCACGGGGCTGGGACTGGCGGTGAGCAAACGCCTGAGCGAGATGATGGGCGGCAGATGTGGGTGGAAAGCGAGGGCATCCCGGGCACAGGGCTCGACCTTCCATTTCACCATCCTGGCCGAAGCCGGCGCCGGGTGGTGCACAGGCCAGACGCCGCAGGTGAGCAGCCGGACCTGCGCGGGTAAGCGGCTGCTGGTCGTGGACGACAATGCCACCAGCCGGCGGATCCTGACCCTGCAGACCCAAGGCTGGGGAATGCGGCCGCGCCTGACCGGCTCACCGCAGGAAGCGCTGGAGTGGCTGCAGCAGGGCGAGCCGCTTGACCTGGCCATCCTGGACCTGCACATGCCCGAGATGGACGGCATCGAGCTGGCGGTCCGAAGAGAATCCGCAAGCGTGCGGAGCACCGGACTGCGAGCAAAACGCCCTACCGCTGGTCCTGCTCTCTTCGCTGGGCGGAAATGCCGGCGAGCTGCAGGTAGCAGACCCAACGGGCTCTTCGCCGCCTGCCTGATCAAGCCGTCCGCGCCGTCGGCCCTGTTCGACGCAGTGCTGGGCATCTTTGCCAGCTGCGCCGGTGCAGCCGTCGCACGGCTGCGCCGGCCAGGGTCGAGCACTCGACCCGGAGATGGCCGCCCGCCACCCGCTGCGCATCCTGCTGGCGGAAGACAACGCGGTCAACCAGAAGCTGGCGCTGCGCCTGCTCTCGCAGATGGGCTACCGGGCCGACGTGGCCGCGAACGGCCTGGAAGCCGTGCAGGCGCTGGAGCGCCAGCCCTACGATGTGGTCCTGATGGACGTGCAGATGCCCGAGATGGACGGCCTGGAGGCCACGCGCAAGATCTGCGCCCGCTGGACGCAGGCGGAGCGCCCGCACATCGTCGCGATGACCGCCAACGCCATGCAGGGCGACCGGGAAGCGTGCCTGGAGGCGGGCATGGACGACTACCTGAGCAAGCCGATCCGGGTGGAGGAGCTGGTCAGGGCGCTGGAGAGCAGCTGAGGGGATAAAACCAAACAGCAGCGCTGGAGCGCTGCTGTCTGGTACTACCTATCTCAACAGAAAAGGAGAATATTTAGGGGGTTGGGTCGATGGTAATTTCCATCTCGCTGCCATCCCGCAGGATGGTGAGGGTCAGCTCTTGGTCGACCGGCAGCTGGGACAGGGCTGCACGCAGCTCACCGACCGTGGCGACCGGCTGGCCGTTGACGCCGATGATGACATCGCCGCCGACCTGCACCTGCTCGCCGTCCAGGGTGACGCTCTTCATCGCCGCCGCGCAGGCCGGCTTCGTCTGCCAGGCTGCCCGGCTCGACCTGCTCCACCAGCACACCTTGCTGGTCGGAGGGCAGGTCCATCTCATTGGCGATGGCCGAGTCCATGTTGAGGCCCTGCAGGCCGAGGGTGATGCCGCGCTGGCTGCGAGGATTTTCCTGGTTACTACCCTGCTCGGAAGTGGGGCGGGCTGCCAGGGTGACATCCACGCTCTCCTGCTCGCCATCACGCAGGAGGGAAAGCTCCACCTTCTGACCGACGGTGGTGGAGGCGGCCAGGTAAGCGATCAGGTCAGAAATGCCGTTCACGCTCTGGCCGTCGATGGCGGTGATCACATCGCCGCCCACGCTGACTTCCTGACCGTCGATGGTCACAGTCTGTTCGCTGCCGCGCAGTCCTGCTGCTTCAGCCGGGCTGTCGGGGATGACTTCGATCACCAGGGCGCCGCGCTGATCTTCGGGCAGATCCATGGCTTTTGCCAGGTCGGGTACCATATTTGTACCGCTGATGCCCAGCCAGGAATGCTGGTAGCTGCCGTCTTCGATCAGGGCTGGCACGACCTTAGTGACGATGGAAGAGGGGATGGCGAAGCCGATGCCGGCATTGGAGCCGTTGGTGGACTGGATGGCGGCTGTTACACCGATAACACGCCCGTTTACATCCACCAGGACGCCGCCCGAATTGCCGGGGTTGATGGGCGCGTCGGTCTGGATGACGTCGGGGATGGTGTAGGACTGGGCGGAGGTCTCGCTGGCGGGGATCGAGCGCCCGATGGCGCTGACGATGCCGGTGGTCATGGTGCCCTGCAGCCCGAAGGGGTTGCCGATGGCGATGGCCAGCTGCCCGACCGAGACATCCTCTGAATTAGCTAACTGGACCGGGACGAGCTGACTCTCGGGCAGGTCGACTTTCAAGACCGCCAGGTCGCTGTCAGGATCGCTGCCGACCAGCTCGGCGGACACGATGCTGCCGTCGCTGAAGGTGACTTCGATCTTATCGGCGCCGCGCACCACGTGGTTGTTGGTGACGATGTGCCCGTTTTCATCCCAGACGAAGCCGGAGCCCAGCCCGCTCTGGTACTGTTCGGGTGCTTCCTGCCCCTGGGGCAGGTTGAAGAATGGGAACTGCTGGAGCTGCCCGAGGGCGTCGGAGGCGTCCACTTTCTGCACCACGCGGATGTTGACCACGGAGGGGTTAACGGCCTGGTACAGGTTCTCGAGCGTGCCCTGGTAGGCCGCCAGGAAATCGGCAGAGCCTTCCACGGGCGGGAGGCCCTGGGCGGGGACTGACTCCAGGGATTCGGCGGTGGCAGCCAGCGCCTTGGTGGGCGCTTCTTCCAGCAGGCTGGTGACGGACTGCAGGGTGCCGCAGGCTGAAAGCACAAGCATGCCGACGATTGCCAGCATCGACAGGGATACGGTCTTGATACGCATTGATAAAACTCCTTGTATGATGTAAAAAAATTTTCGCTTTTGAGACCTCACAGGTCTTCTTAGACCTGTGAAGATCTGCTTGTTTCGACCTGCATCATACGCTGGAAAGCGTTTTTTGACTTTATGGGAGGTGTATGGGGAGCTTATGAGAAGAGTGTGAGGAAAGACGATCAGTCAACCAGTCAACCAGGTAAACAGCCAGGCAGGGGAATGTGGGGAAGGTGACAGCAACCTGCATTTCAGCTCTACTTACAATAATTCCACCTCGACATCCCGCAGCGATTTGAAGCCCAGCGCAAGCAGGTTGATGACTGCCGAGAGCGTTCCGCCCAGGATGAAAACCCGCGCGCACCCCAAATGCCTCCCCGAGCGGCCCAGCGATGGCAAATCCAATCGGCGCGGCAAACCCAAAAACCATGTTAAGCAGCGCCAGGGTGCGCCCCTGTAATTCATTGGGCACCACCGCTTGCAGCAGGGCGGTCATGGGGGCGTTGCCGGTAGAGAAGCTGACGCCGCTCAGGAACCACCAGAAAATCGCCAGCGGCAGCATGTCCTCCGGCGCCAGGGCGGTCAGGGCAACCGTGCCGCACGAAACGGCGAACGAAACCAGCACGATGACCACCCGCCGCGGGAATCTCCACACGCTGATGAGGATGCCACCCAGGATGATCCCCACCCCGGCCATGGCTTCCATCACGGCCACTTCGATCACGCCCCCGCCGAAATGTTCCTTGACCAACAGCGGAGTGAGCAAAAAGGTCGGCATGACGGTCAGAACTACCAGAGCGGTCATGGCGTACAGTATGAGAAGCCCGCGCCGGTGCAGGATGTAATCTGCCCCTTCGCGGATGTCATGCAGGATGGTGCGCGGTGAATTGTGAATGCTCACTCCCGCGCCGGTTGGGGAATCTGTAGAAAAACAGGGGCGTGATTCCGAGGACAGCCGTGACCACGTCGATCATCAGTGCCCCCTCGATGGGCAGGAAGGCCAGGGCCACAGCTCCCAACGGCGCAGAGGCAATGGTCATCACGCCTTGCAGGGATTGGTTCATCCCGGCGACACGGTTGAGCCATTCAGCGGGAACCAGGTTTGAGGTACTGGAGGCTGCCGCAGGCTGCTGGAAGGATTGCATGGCAGCACGGATGAACATCAATGTGTAGATGTGCCATAGTTCGATCCGGTCTGTAGCGAACAAGACGACCAGCAGGAGCATACAGGCCGCAGTGATAGCGTCCGCCAGGATCATGATGATGCGGCGGCTGAAGCGGTCGGCGATGGCCCCACCCAGCGGGCTGAACAAAGCCGCTGGGAGCAGGGCCATCATCCCGGCGATGGCCAGGGCGTTGGCAGAGCCGGTCTCCTGAGTGATCCACCAGACCAGTACAAACTGCGTCAGCGAGCTGCCGACCAGCGAAATGGCCTGGCCGGCCCAAATGGTGAAGAAGCGGGGTTCCCAGTTTGACATTGATTTAATTACCCCGCAATACGCAATTCCCGTTTTGGAGCCAGGGCTCTCATGTAGAGTCTGCACGCCGATCCGGCGAAAGGTTCGGGCGGCACGGGAAAGGATGCGGAGTTAATATGTAGAGATGTTCCCCGCCCTCAATCCGTACCAGCCTTACTTTATCACCAGCGGCGAACCAGATAAAATCGTTGGGCAGAAAGAAGTAGTAGGCCGCCCCTGCGTTTTCCATCAGAGTCGTCGCCCTGGTCCCCGCCCACCCCGGTGGCATTGCTGTCTTCTCCCATCCGCCCCCACCACCAGCGTGTCGCCGGAGATGGCCACCCTGTAGCCAAAATGGTCGGCTCGCCCCGGTGTTGGAGGCTTTCAGATAGGCCTGCTGGCTCCAGGTGGCCCGCTGCGCGTGAAGACATAGGCCGCCCCGGAATCAGACGCCGAATTGTCGCTCTGGTTTCCGTTCACCCCGGTGGCATTGCTGTCTTCCTAAGGCGCCCCCACCACCACCGTGTCGCCCGGAGAGGGCCACCGACAGGCCAAAACAGTCACCCGCCTCGGTGTTGGAGGCTTTCAGGTAGGCCTGCTGGCTCCAGGTGGCGCCGCTGCGCGTGAAGACATAGGCCGCGCCGGACGGTGGGCGCGAATTATCGCTCTGGTTTCCGTTCACCCCGGTGGCATTGCTGCCTTCATATACGCCCCCAACCACCAGCGTGTCGCCGGAGATGGCCACCTGAGGCCAAACTAGTCATCTGCCTCGGTGTTGGAGGCTTTCAGGTAGGCCTGCTGGCTCCAGGTGGCGCCGCTGCGGGTGAAGACATAGGCCGCCCCGGAATTGGCGGCAGAGTTGTCGCTCTGGTCTCCGTCCACCCCGGTGGCATTGCTGTCCTCCTACCACGCCCCGACCACCACGTATCCCGGAGATGGCCACCGAGTGGCCAAAATATCATATGCCCCGGTGTTGGAGGCTTTCAGGTAGGCCTGCTGGCTCCAGGTGGTGCCGCTGCGGGTGAAGACATAGGCCGCCCGGCTGCTGACAGCCGAGTTGTCGCCCTGGTTCCCGTTCACCCCGGTGGCATTGCTGTCTTCTCCATACGCCCCGACCACCAGCGTGTCGCCGGAGATGGCCACCGACTGAGCCAAACACGTCACCCGCCCCGGTGTTGGAGGCTTTCAGGTAGGCCTGCTGGCTCCAGGTCGCCCGCTGCGCGCGAAGACATAGGCCGCGCCGGAATCGAGGGCAGAGTTGTCGCTCTGGTTTCCGTTCACCCCGGTGGCATTGCTGTCCTCCTACGGCGCCCCGACCACCAGCGTGTCGCCGGAGATGGCCACCGAGCAGCCAAATAGTCACCTGCCCCGGTGTTGGAGGCTTTCAGGTAGGCCTGTTGGCTCCAGGTCGTCCCGCTGCGGATGAAGACATAGGCCGCGCCGCGAATTCCAGCGGAGTTGTCGCTCTGGTTCCCGTTCACCCCGGTGGCGCTGCTGTCTTCATACGGCGCCCCGACCACCACCGTATCGCCGGAGACGGCCACGATCGAGCCAAAACAGTCATTCGCCCCGGTGTTGGAGGCCTTCAGGTAGGGGCCGCTACCAATCAGCCCCTGGATGCTCAGCCAGTCGGAGGTGCTCAGTCCGTTCGGAATTCGGCCAGGCTCGAGGCGTTGGCCCTGGCCCGGTGCAGCGGGTTCTCTCACCGATGGGCCTTCCGATGTTTTCAAAACCGGCGCGGATGGTGAGCCAGCGAAAGCCGGCCGCGTCTGACCCGGCGCTCATCATCAACAGCAACGCCGCCAGGATCAGCCCGTGGTGGATTTTTTCCAAACCGATCAGCTGGAATTTCTTGAGTTTCACAAAAGCCTCCTTTTCCAAAGTGAAAATCGTCCGCTGTTAATACGACACGAAAAACACTGCGAACTGTTTGCTATTAGTGGTACACGAATATTCCATGAAATTTTAGCGAATGACAAAATCGGTGGATCTGGTAGTCAGGCGATCAGTCAATCAGGGGTATTCGATTGCGCGGAGTACACGGGCGGGGTTGCCAGCCACGACGGTGTTGGGCGGGACATCGTGGGTGACGACCGCCCCGGCGCCTACCACGGCGTTGCGGCCCACGCACACACCCGGCAGGAGGACGGCAGCGCCACCGATCCAGACGTTGTCTTCGATCACGATTGGGCTGGCCACCTCCAGGCCCTGGATGCGGAGCTCAGCCTGGATATGGTGGGCGGCGGTGTAGATCTGAACGGCAGGCCCGATCATGACGTGGCTGCCTATGCGCACCTGATTGCAATCCAGGATGGTGCACTGGACGTTGAGGTAGACATACTGGCCCATGTAAATGTTACTGCCGTAGCTGCAGTAGAAGGGTGGCTCGATAATGGAATCCTGGCCGAAGCCTCCTAACAGCTGCTGGAGGATTTCGTGCCGGTCCGAGGTGGTTTCGGACTGGTTGTAGAGGCGGAGAAGTTCTTTAGCCTGATGGCGCTCGATTTTCAGCTGAGGATCGAGGCAGTTGTAGAGCTGGCCTGCCAGCATTTTCTGTTTTTCACTGAAGATTGGCATTGGTTGGCTCCTGTTGGAGATCAATTGCCCTGGTAATATTTCGAAAAACACTGCGAACTGTTTGCTATATGCAGTACACGAATTTTACTTGAAATTCGGGAGGACGACAAAATCAGGCGATCAGTCAATCAGGCGAATTTGCATAAGATAAAACAAAAACCTATAATCATAGACAGGAGACAAAGGAGAGGGAAATTGAGGGAAAGGAAGGGTGAGACTGAAGGCAGAAGAAAATGTGCGATCTTTCACATTTCGTGGTAGAATAAAGAATACTCATTATTTGTAAATATCGATTCTCGATAGAACCCGCATGACCGATCCAGATGTCCGATTCGACCAGCTGATTGCCGCCTTGAAGGAGCGCGATTTCCGGCTGACCCCCCAACGCGTCGAGCTGGTGCGCCTGATTGCAGCCAGTGAAGGACATCCCAGCGCCAGCCAGCTGTACACGAAAATCCAGGAGATGTTTCCAACCATGAGCCTGGCGACCGTGTACAAAACCCTGACCCTGTTGAAAGAAATGAACCAGGTGCTGGAGATCGGTTTGCATGACGACAATCATTATGACGGCAACCGTCCCGAGCCGCATCCCCACCTGATCTGCATCCAGTGCAATAAGATCATCGACGGAGAAGTGTCTCTCGACCCGGAAGCGCTGCACAGGCTGGAGCAGGAGACAGGTTATAAGATCCTGCGCCCGCAAATATCCCTGTATGGGCTGTGCATGGAGCGTAAACAGGAGAGCTAAGGAACTCTTTATGAGAAATTGCGGCTGCTGAATTCAATGCCGCACTGTTCAATAATTCATCTAACGAAGGGAGAAAAAATATGGAAGATAGCAAGAAACCGATCACGGGCATGGCTCACACACACTCAGCCAGCCGGGGCACGTCGAACCGGGACTGGTGGCCAAACCAGCTGAACCTGAAGATGCTGCACCAGCACTCTGCCCTGTCCAACCCGATGGGCGAGGATTTCGACTACGCCGAGGAATTCAAGAAACTGGACCTGCAGGCCGTGAAGAATGACCTGTACACGCTGATGACGAACTCGCAGGAGTGGTGGCCGGCCGATTACGGTCACTACGGTGGCCTCTTCATCCGGATGGCGTGGCACAGCGCGGGCACCTACCGCACCGGCGACGGCCGCGGCGGCGCGGGGTCCGGCTCGCAGCGCTTCCCGCCGCTCAACAGCTGGCCCGACAATGTCAACCTCGACAAGGCGCGCCGGCTGCTGTGGCCGATCAAGCAGAAGTACGGCAAGAAAATCTCGTGGGCCGACCTGATGGTCCTGGCCGGCAACTGCGCGCTGGAGTCGATGGGCTTCAAGACCTTCGGCTTCGGCGGCGGGCGCGAGGACATCTGGGAACCGGAAGAGGACATTTACTGGGGCGCCGAGAGCGAGTGGCTGGGCGATAAGCGCTACACTGGCGACCGGCAGCTCGATAACCCGCTGGCCGCGGTGCAGATGGGCCTGATCTACGTGAACCCCGAAGGTCCGAACGGCCAACCCAGTGCGGTCGCCTCTGGCCGCGATATCCGCGAGACCTTCGCACGCATGGCGATGAACGACGAAGAGACCGTTGCCCTCACCGCCGGCGGGCACACATTCGGCAAGACCCACGGCGCCGGCGACCCGAAACTGGTGGGTCCGGAGCCGGAAGGTGCCGCCATCGAAGAGATGGGCCTGGGCTGGAAGAGCAGCTTTGGCAGCGGCAAGGGGGATGATACGATCAGCAGCGGCCTGGAAGGCGCCTGGACGCCGAACCCGATCCAGTGGGACATGGGCTATTTCGACATGCTGTTCGGCTACGATTGGGACCTGGTGAAAAGCCCCGCCGGCGCCTGGCAGTGGGTGCCGGTCAATCTGAAAGAAAAAGACCATGCACCGGCTGCTCACGATCCGTCGAAAAGGTTACCGACCATCATGACCACGGCGGACATGGCAATGCGCATGGACCCGATCTACCGGCCGATCGCAGAGCGCTTCCACAAGAACCCACAAGAGTTTGCGGAGGCCTTCGCCCGGGCGTGGTTCAAGCTGACGCACCGCGACATGGGCCCACGCGTGCGCTATCTGGGCCCGGAAGTGCCGGCGGAAGAGCTGATCTGGCAGGACCCCGTCCCGGCAGTCGACCACGAGCTGATCGGGGCGGCCGAGATCGCGGAGCTCAAGGCTAAAATCCTGGCCTCGGGGCTGTCGATCCCGGAGCTGGTCTCCACCGCCTGGGCGTCGGCCTCTACCTTCCGCGGCTCCGACAAGCGCGGCGGCGCGAACGGGGCGCGCATCCGCCTGGCGCCGCAGAAGGATTGGGAAGTAAACCAGCCGGATCAGCTGAAGAAAGTGCTGCAGACCCTGGAGGGCATCCAGAAGGACTTCAACCAGGCGCAGCGAGGCAGCAAGAAGGTCTCGCTGGCTGACCTGATTGTCCTGGGTGGATGCGCAGGCGTCGAGCAGGCGGCGAAGAAAGCCGGTTACGACGTGATCGTTCCCTTTACGCCCGGACGCACGGACGCCTCGCAGGAGCAAACCGACGTGGCGTCCTTCGCGGTGCTCGAACCGGCTGCAGACGGGTTCCGCAACTATCTGAAAGGAAAATATACGGTGACGGCGGAGGAACTGCTGGTCGACCGCGCCCAGCTGCTGACGCTGACCGCTCCCGAGATGACGGTGCTGGTGGGCGGGATGCGAGCCTTGAACGCCAACTTCGGAAAGTCCCGGCACGGCGTGTTCACCAAGCGGCCGGAGACGCTGAGCAACGACTTCTTCGTGAACCTGCTGGACATGGGCACGGAATGGAAGGCCAGCGCAGGTGACGAGAACGCCTTTGAAGGACGCGACCGCGCAACGGGCGAGCTCAAGTGGACCGGCACGCGCGTCGATCTGATCTTCGGCTCGAACTCCCAGCTGCGAGCACTGGCGGAAGTCTACGCCTGCCAGGACTCGCAGGAGAAGTTCGTGCACGACTTCGTGGCGGCGTGGAACAAGGTGATGAACCTGGACCGCTTCGATCTGAAGTGAGAAGAGGATAACGACCCATAAGAACAGGTGACAGTCACTAAAAACAGGTGACAGTCGACTTAAGAAAGTGACTGTCACCTGTTTGCATCAACCGGCAGGCACAGGCCGGCAGAGCTAACCTGCCGCGGGTTTCTCCTTCGTTAAGTCACCATCCAGGTAATAGCTGGTTTCCCGGACCAGGCTCTCGAGACGCTGCAGCAGGCTCAATATCTCCGGCGAGATGGGTTCGGGGTGCGCCTGTAAAGCAGCCCTGGTTTCCACCAACCGTTCCCTCAGAGAGGAAGCCATCAGTGCGGGTTCTTCAGCAGGGGTGGTTCCGGGTGATTCATAGGAAGTTTCCGGGTGCAGGAGATACTTGAATACAATCTGAATGCCTGCCGAAACCAGCGGCGCCAGGATCAACCCGAGAAATCCATAAGCCTCCGCCATGACAAGCATGACAAGCACCAGCGCAACCGAGCTGTAGTTTTTCCGCCAGAAAATGCGCGGCTCGATGATATATTCCATTACCACCAGTATAAATACGGTATACACAGCCGCCAGGATGCCAGGGAGAACCCCGCTTCCTAAACCGACTAACAGAGCAGGAACAACAGCGAACAAAGCTCCAAACCAGGGGATCAACCATGCCAGGGATCCAATTACTGCCAACAAGACCGGGTAATCCAGGCCCAACAGCCGGTATCCCAGCCAAAGCAGAGTCCCAGCCAGCAGGCTTTGAATAAATTCACTGCGAATGTAGGCTCCGATGCCTTTATCGATGGCCCGCCAGGTCATGCGAGCCGTAGGCCGCTTTCCGACCGCGATCAATGAGAGCAGCAGACGCTCGAAATGGATGCTGTCGGCGCTCCAATACAGGCTCAGTATCAGGATCAATCCCAGGCTGCCAAAAAAGCCGGTCAGGTCAGTGGTTATACCGAGCAGACCCTGAAAACCTTCTGCGACTGCAACTCCGCTGAACAACTCTTCCGGCGGAGGCAGCTGGTTGGCAATAATCCGTTGAAAAGGGACTTCACTTTCCGGCCAATTGGCCTGGATTCGTTCGTAGACCAGCTGCGAAATTGTTGGTGGCCTGTTCAATATCGCGAACCAAGGGTCCGATGGTCAACACGAGAATGCCAATCGTCGAACCCAGGATGATCAGGTAAGAGAGCAGGAGTGATATGCCACGCGGGAGTCGATGACGGGTAAAGTAATCGACCAATGGGCGAAAGGCAGCCGCGGTTGCCAGAGACAGTAAGAAAAGCAGCAATCCCTGGCGAAACTGCCAGAGGATGAACAGCCCGGTGATCGTGGCAAGTACAATGGTCGCGATCCAGGCAATCCGCCTCAATTTCCAGCCTCCCTCTGTTCGGCCAGAGACAAGATTTGGTCGAGGTGATTGGCAGCGGCTTCCAGATTGTCGACTACATCTTCTGGGAAGCCGTCGATATCTTCTTTTTCCCGCAGTTGTTTGCGAATATCCGATGCCAGGTCGCTGGGTCTCATAGCGGAGCAGGCTGAGCTGCCCTCGTCCTGCGGGCGTCTCGACCTCAATATCGCCGCTCGGGATCACAAAACGGTTGACAAAGAGCTGGACAATGGCCGCAATGGGTATTGCCAGGAGCGCTCCAGCCAGCCCAAGCAGAGAAGTGAATGCGGCAAGAGACAGCAAAATTACCAGGGGGTTTACACCGACCGATTGTTTCATCACCCGCGGCACCAAAAGATAATTCTCTAGGCCCTGGATCAAGACGGTTGCAGCGATTACCCACAGCGCCCGGGTAGGATCCGTAGAAAGGGCGACCAGCAGCGCAGGGATGGCGCCGAGAATAGGCCCGACGATGGGGACAGCTTCCAGAATACCTGCGAGGACTGCCAGAATAAAGCATAGGGCAAACCGATCAGCAGGTAGGCAACCAATGCCATTATCCCAATGATGAGGCAGAGTATCCCCTGTCCCAGGATAAACCGGCCAACTTTCTCTTCGACTTCGCTGATGAATTCTCGGATTGGTTCACGGCGCCCTTTCGGCAGCCACATCAGCAGGTTGCGGATCGAACGCTCGCTCTCGAGTAGTCCAATAAAACCCGAGGACGAACACTGCCGTCAACGCCAGTGCGGTGCGGGCAAAAATATCGAGGTAAGGCAGTGAGCGTGTCACCTGTTCCGCCGCCTGGAGAGGGGGTCCGATCACCTCGCTCCCTGAAATGGGCATGGCAGCTTTACGGCAGGCGGCATCTGGATGGCGACCTCCTGCAGGATCCTGCTGCGAGATTGAATTAGATCGCTGCGAAAATTTCCGTAATAGGCGGGAAATTCCCTGGAAATTTCAGTGACCTGCTCTACAAGCAGCGGCACCACGGCTATCGCCATGACAGCAAGGAGCGAAAATCCGAGGAGATAGAAAAGGATCACGCCTGCAGGTCGCGGCAGCCCACGCCGGTTTAACCAGTTTACGGCTGGACGGATGGCGGTGCTGAGAAAAATGGCAATGAAAAAGATGAGGAAGACCCTGCTGAAGTGGTAGATTAAAAGAAATGAAGCCAGGATCGATACCACCAAAAGTGTCGCAATCACGACCTGGCGTGTGCTCCACAGCTGTACCGGTTGAGGAGCGGGAGGATTCATCAATGCTCCGAGCGGGACGTAATTGAATTTCCTGACCTATCATAACACCCCCATCCTGATACGGCAATTGGCTGCACAAGAGAAATAACAACGAAGAAAACGCCCCGGATTAAGAACACAGGTGACAGTCACTTAAGGAAGTGACTGTCACCTTGTGGATCAACCGGCAGGGACAGGGTGAAACGGCTGCCCTGAGCTGGCTGGCTCTCCACTTCCAGGCTGCCGCCGTGCGCTTCAGCGACCTGGCGGGCGATGCTGAGGCCGAGGCCCATGCCCTGCACGATGCGGCGCCCCTGCGAGCCGCGGTAGAAGGGCTGGAAGACTTTCTCCTGCTCGCTCTCGGGGATGCCAGGACCCGAATCGGCGACTTCCAACAGCAGATCATTCTCAATGCGACGAATGGAGACGTCGACCTTCCCACCAGAAGGGGTGAACTTGACGGCGTTGCTGAGCAGGTTGCCGAGCGCCTGGGCCAGGCGGTCGGGGTCGACCTCGACCTCAGGCAGGTCGGGCTCGATCTCCAGCGTCCAGGCCAGCCCTTTTTCACGCGCTGGCGGCCTCCCAGGGCGAAGCGATTTCCGGCAGCCAGCTCTGGAGATGCACGGGTGTACGATTGAGCTCCAAGCGTCCCCAGCACCTGGTCGTGCAGACCGGCCAGGTCTTCCAGCAGCCTCTGCAGGCGCAGGGTCTCGCCGTCCAGCCCGCTCAGCAGGTCAGCGGAGAGCTGCGGGTCGTCCATGGCGCCGTTGACCAGGGCCTGGATGGCAGAGCGGATGGCACCCAACGGCCGCCCGAGCTCGTGCACCAGGTTTGCTAAAAGCTGGCGGCGCGCCTGCTCGAGGCTGTTTAACTGGACCACCAGCACGTTGAAGGAATGCGCCAGGCTGCGGATTTCCTGCGGTCCCTGCTCTTCCACCTGCAGCTGGCGACTTCCAGCAGCCAGCTCCTGGATCAAATCTGCCACGCGCTTGATGGGGCGCTCGAGGCTGAGGGCCAGGTAAGAGCCCAGCCCGAGCCCGGCCAGCACCCCCAGGGCCAGGATGGCGGCCAGCAGGTAGCGCAGCTGGTAGACCTGGTCGAGCACGGTCACCACACGGCGAAGTGAGGCGGATAACACCCAGCGGCCTGCCATCCAGGTCGTAGACGGGTGTGAAGACCTCCGCCAGCGGGCCGTTCTTGAGCTGGACCACGCCCTGCGGACCGACTGCGGACAGGTCGGGCAATTCGACGCGCCGCTCCCCCATCTGCAGCTCGCCTTCAGTGCTGGAAGCCAGGACGCTGCCGTTCAGGGCCAGTATCGAGACCTGGCCGCTGAGATAGGGGCTGATGCCGTCCACGAAGCGCAGGGCCAGATTTTGATTCTCCCACAGCACCGGTTGGACGCGGGAAATCTCGGCCACCAGGCGGGCGTCTTTTTCCAGCCCGGTGTAGACCAGGGGCAGCAGCAGGCGCGTCTCCAGCAGGTAGGCCATGGCGATGCCCACCAGCGGGATGATTAGCACGAAGGGCAGGATGTGGCTGAGCACCAGGCGGCTGCGCAGGGAGCGGAATGGCAATTTTCTCACTCCTCCGGCTGCGAGGCCAGCCGGTAGCCCACCCCACGCACGGTCTGGAGGCGCCGGGGATGGTTTGGATCGTCTTCGATTTTCTGGCGCAGCCAGCGGATGTGCACGTACACCACCTGCGGCTGCCCGATGAACTCGGCGCCCCACACCCGTGTGAGAGCTCTCCGTGGCGATGACTTTTCCGGCCTGGGAAGCCAGGGCGTACAGCAGGTCGAACTCGCGCGGCGACAGCTCGAGCTGGCGGCCGGGATGGCAGCAGTGTGGGCGCCAGGGTCGATATCAAGGTCACCGGCGGCGACTGGCGGGGAAGATTTTTCGGCGTGCCAGCCGTCGGCATAGCGGCGCAGCACGGCCTTGATGTGCGCCAGCAGCACGTCCACGTCAAAGGGCTTGGTGATGTAATCGTCGGCGCCCATCTCCAGCCCCACCACCTCGTCCAGCTCGCGGCGGCGGGCGGTGAGAAAGATGACCGGCATGTCGCCCTGGCCTTGAGCTCGCGCAGGGCGTCCAGGCCGTCCATGCCCGGCAGGCCGATGTCCAGCAGCACCAGGTCGAGCGAGCGCGGCTGGACCAGCTGCCAGGGCGTCTTCGGCGTTGGCGGCGGTGTGCACGTGGTAGCCGGCTCTGCTCCAGGTGGAAGGCCAGGCTGCGGCGCAGCAGTGCGTCGTCATCGACGACCAGGATTGTGCGGGGCATGGGGATAGTTTACACTGAAGCAGTCATTTCTGGTAACAGAATCAACTTTCGGAACCAGGACTTGATGCTTCAGGCGAACAGGTATATTATAAAAAAGTTACAAGCGCTCAATTCTGGATGGGACTGCAGTCAGACTATGAGGCTGGACCGGGCGATGGATGATTTGGGCAGCCGGTTGGAGCGAGAGGTACGGGTATTCACCGCAGTAGAATAATATGAGAGCGAAGAATAAGTATATCCCGGCTATGGGCCAATTCGACCTATCGCGCTGGTATGACCCACTGGTGAGACTGCTGATGAACGAGGCCAGGTTCAAAGGACATCGATCGAGAACGCACGCATCCCGCCTGCAGGCCGCGTTCTGGATGTGGGCTGTGGCACTGGGACTTTGCTGTTGATGGTCGAGAAGGCACTGCCGGAGGCCAGGCTGCACGGGCTGGACGGCGACGAGGGCATCTTGAAAATCGCCAGCGGGAAAATCCGGAAATCCGGCCGGAAAGTGCAGCTGGAGCAGGCGATGGCTTATGAAATGCCGTACGACGACGGCAGCTTCGAGCGTGTGCTGACCAGCCTTACGCTGCACCACCTGAGCGAGGAGAACCTGCGAGGTACGCTGCTAGAAATCTGGCGCGTCCTGGCGGTGGGAGGCGAGCTGCACATCGCCGATTTCTCCGGCGGTCACCAGCAGGCGGGGCACCTGGTATCGCATTTCAGGCCGCACTCCGGGTAGGCGAGAGCACAAGGTTGCCAGCGTGCTGGAGATGTTGATGGCAGAAGCGGGCTTTTCGTCCATTAGAACGCTCGGCACAACCTCCACTCTGCTGGGCAGGATTGGCTATTTCAGCGGAGTAAAGCCGGGGGAATGAGCGATCGAAACGCGATTAATTATTATTCAATACTTTGAATATTCCGAGCAGAGTTGTACTCAACCGCATGAAGTATCTCGATAGCTAGAATAACTGCGCAGTCAATTCATTGTTCCCATCTCGTACTTTATGGCGGAGGTCGACTACTATTTTGATCTGGACATCAATTGACGGAACTATTTTTAGGAATATGATTGATCAAGATATAGATGAATTATGAGAAACTACAATATGATCATAGAACGAGATTCAGAAGGGTATTTCGTGGCAACTGTTCCTTAGCTACGGGGCTGTCATACGCAAGCAAGATCTTTAGATAAATTAATGGATCGTATTCGTGAAGCGATCGAGCTATGCCTGGAAGTGCAAGGACTGGAAATGTAGCACTTTAAGTAAATTGTAATTCAACAAATTTGAAATAGATTGAAATTTCGGCCTTGGATTTGAAGAGTTTGCTTTTAAAGTTGCTAGAATATTGTAGCACTCCTAATAAATAATGTAGGGAAAATCCACATCGTGAGAATTTAGTCAGGTGCAGGTTGTTTTACCAACATAGCGCAGTTTCCCATCGTCGACGCCCCAGATTTCGGATTTCTGCGCCGTCTGTGGCGGCTATGAGAGAGCCATCCGGCGAGAAGAACATCTCCCATACCGGCGCCTGCATCTCTGCAATCACTCTTATGATCCGCTGCCATCTGGAGAAGCGAGGATGATCTTGTTGCCATCGTTGATATCGGAGTACGCCAGGAATTGACCATCCGGCGAGTAGATCACTGCCATGCTGTTACTGATCGCCTCCCAAAGAAGCTTACGGTCAGAAACTCTCCACAGAGCAAGTTGTCCAGATCAGCAGCCACATATTGCCCATCTGGAGAAAATACTGCATCCGACGTATCATAACCAAGGGCGCCTTCAAATACAGCCATCACCTTGTTAGTTCTCAGATCCCACAACTGCATAGGCTGCTCCCACCCGGCGATAATGGCGAGGCTCTTCCCGTCAGGTGCTATTCCAATCCCAGCACCTCTCCGCTAGCCTGTATGGACGAAAGCTGGTTTCCATTGTCGTCCCATATCCTGACCGTTCCATCGTGAGAACCCGAAAATAACCTGTCTCCAAGGGGAGAGAATCGGAGATCGTAAACCACGTCCTGGTGACCTTCTAAGGTGGCTAATAACTTGTGGTCGGCAAGGCGGAGCAACTGGAGAGTATTGTCATCCAGCGACCATGCCAGCATTTGCCCATCCGGTGAGAGAGCGGCGGTGAGCACCCCTCGGGTAGCAGAGATGCAATCCTCTTCTTCTCCTGTACGGAGATTGAATATCTGAACGCCTGAATTTGAGCGTACCAAGAACCTGAGGTTGTCTGGTGTAAACACGACCGGAAAAATCTCGTCGGGCATAAAGCATACTGGCGCCGAGGTGTTCGCTTCTATTGTGGCCGGCAAAGTTGGCGCTTCGATTCTGGCAGTCGCGGGAGGCGCTTCAGTAATGCGGATCGGCGTAGGCTTAGCGGTTGCAGAAGGGGGAACCGTAGGCGACTGGACGAGTATAGCTGTGGCAGTGTGAGTTCTAGCCTGGCAGGCGGCCAAGGACAAGAATAATGCAAAACCGAGAATGGATATTAAGGTTTGTTTCACCATCTTACGCAATCAGCTATATGGCATACTCAATCTGCCTGCACTTCGCGGGCAACTCGTAAAGAGCCCAAACCCTCCGGGTCAGCTTCAGCGAGTGGTTAGGACGCCCGTGTGTCGGCAGGCTGGAAACAAAATGGCTTTCCGCTGCTCTCGACAAGAAGCCCAGCGGCGACTCCCGAAAGAAGGGCAGGAGAGACAATGGCAGCAACTGCCCGCGGACTGGGCAGCGGAGTGCCCGGAATTCCCGGAGACGGGTTGGGCTGCGCTGTGCGGACCATCCGCAAGTCGCGGCCCATCATGGGTTGCCTGCGACTGCTGAGAAGCTATCCAAGCCGCTGAGATCTTCCAATGGCCAGGCGACGATCGGCACGCTTGTGGCATCAAACACGCCCGAGGGATCCAGCGTGACCAGAAACAGGACGGACGGTTCACGCGTGAGGAACAAGAAGCGAGAGGCATCGAGCCACTGGATGGCGGCAGCCGAGCCATCGAAGGAGAGCTCGAAGTCGCAGACCTCGGAATCCCAGGTGGCACCGGGACAAAGCTCCCTCATTGTTCCGTTGAAAGCTCGCGCGTCCGGTGACCAGTGTACGCCGGCAAAGGAGAGGTCGAGGTGCTGCGGAATCGCCAATGGACCAACGCCGGTGGGAAGGGAGATGATTGACCAGCCTGCCAGTTCCGAAGGCTCCTGGTCCGTGTATTGTGAGAACGCCACCTGCCGTCCATCCGGAGAGAATGTCACGGATCGTGGATCGCTGCGATCGATAGTCGCCAGGGCTTCGGGCGGGGAGCCTCCTACTGGCACCTTCCATAGGGTGAAGCTGATATTGAACTCTGGGTCCAGCTCGAAAGATCCGATGGTCACAAAAGCGCGGGAATCCTGAGTCCAATTGCCGGTGGGCAGGAGCGGGCCGGTTGAACCCTGCCTCAGGGTAGGAGAGTGCGTCAGAGCGAAGATCGCTGCCGTCCGTGTTGATGAAGCTTAGCCCCGTGGGAGACATCAACGCGATCTGCTGTCCGTCCGGGGATGGAACAAAGCGCAAGTTGCTGCCTGCCGGCATCAAGACTGACTCGGAAAGGGAATCTGCGTCGACAAGGAACAGCCCCTCCGGGACGGCATGCGACTCACCCTCAGCCTGGACGATGTACCTCCAGGCGCTGTAGAGCAGGCGATGCGTTCCCGGAATCCACTCCATTTGCGGTATGTTGGTCGACTCGGTCTCGGCAGCCTCCAGCAGGCTGCGCAGCGCATCGGCCGAGACGAGTTCGCGCAAGTTGTTTCCGTCCCGGTCAATGGCCCACAACGTCGATTGTTCTCTCCAGTTGGTCCAGGGATCCTCTCGCGAGCTGAACCGCCGACCGGCGCAAGAAGGCCAGGACCTGGCCGTCGTCGCTGACACTCACGCCAATGGCGTCACCGGCGTCGAAGATGGTTCGAGTCTGCCCTGTGGCCTCATCCCAGACCTGGATGTTGCCATCTTTGACATACGCGACCATGATCGTGCCGATCGGTACAGGCGGCCGCTGGGAGATGGCATTGCTGTTGATAAGCTCTCTGTTGGTAGAGATAAGGGGGTTGCTGTGGAGACGACGCCTGCCTGCACCGGAAGACACGCGGACAATGAAAGGGACAGGAGGCAGACTGAAATGAGGACATGTTTGAAAAACAATTTGGATCGCATTGGACACCTCTGCTATATTGTGATTTACCGTCTGTTTATCATTTGCTGAACGTTTGAAGCAGCTTGCAGCAAGTCTTCAATTTCTATTCCATGATGGAATACAGCTATTGTCGCCAGGAGAAGAAAGCAAGATCTCCCAAATTATTGTCATCACCACGAACGGATCCATGTGTGGAATAGCCAATGGAGTAGACTGGCCGCTCTCCAACGACACAACCACAAAATGGGTAAAGCCCTCATAGACCTGCATGAGAAGGTACTTGTTGTCATGGGAAAATTGAATATCCACGTAGTCGGGAGTTATGTTCGTGTCGTCTGCCGCATACACTTCGCGCGTGTCAGGAGGAATGCCGAAAGTATCGGCCGGTAAGATCCAATTGACTGACGCGCGGGGCAACGTACAAACGGCGTAAATTTGCGAATGCCACCTGTGAACCATCCGGCGACCAGATGAAAGGAATGACAGCCAGGAGGAATTGAAGAGAAACGTCCCGAACGAGCGGATCACGCTCCCATCCAGCGCGAGCACGTCAACCGCCTTCTGCGGACTGCCACCGTCACGGGTCATGCTATCCGCGGCAAGCAGGGAACCGCCATCAGGCGCGAGGGCGTAGCTTGCCAGGCGGGAGGATTCAAACAGAGTCGTCACCTGTCCATCGAAATTCAATTTTTCGACAACGTGCGAGAAGTCTACAGTGGAGCCCGGGTGGAGGTAACGGAACGAGATGATGCTGTTGCCAACCCAGCCAAGAATGTAGCCATTACCGCCCAGTCGTTGCAAGTCGGTGCCATCAGGACGAACAACGTAAATGCCATCGTCCGCTTGGGAGGGATGAAAGGACAGCAGGCTGGAGGCGACCGTGAAAGCTATCCATTGCCCATCGGGCGACCAATGCGGGGAATAGAAGAATTTGCGGTCGGCGCGATAGATCTCGCTCCAGGTATCATTCTCGGCATCGAACAGATAGAGTGTGGAGGATGAAATTTCGAGATCCTTCAAATCCGTCTTTTGAAGTTGCTCCCACTCTTCGGATGCCAACCGCGGGTGAGGTCATCTTGCGGATGGACGGCGATCACGCCATAACGCCCATCTGGCGACCATCTCAATGCGCCCGAGTCGCTGTCGGTCGCGAGCACATCTTTCATATCGAAGGGGGTTTGGACGATTTCAGGAGCCGGGCAAACCATAAGGCCAACCACGCAGGAGCCTGGCAGGCGTGCCAAGCGTGTTGTGTATTCGTCCACTCCGGGCGGAGGTGTGGCCGGCGGGGCATATTCCTTGGATTTGACAATGCTGAAATACAACTCTCCATATGGGTCACGCTCTTCCACAGGTGTAGTCATGGGAGTGGGGCCAGTAAGATTTACCGCGATCGTTTCAGGGAGTGAGGCAACCGATGTGGGCGATGGCGAGGGGGTGGACGTTTCGATGGTCACATCAAAAACGCTATGGGGTACGAGCCATCCAAGTCCCAGAAATAGTACAGATATAATCAGACAAATCAGCGAACGTTTCATAGGGATATCCTTTCAGTTTGTGATACCCTATTTATATCGAGCGGATGTCACAAGCCTGTCACGCTCTTGTCACTATTTGGTGACATTACCCCTCCATTCAGCAGGCAGGCGAATGATGAACACGTTCCCACGCCCTTGGGCTGGATCGCTGCGCAGGATGATTTCTCCTCCATGCAGGATGACAATACGTCGCGCCAGTGGCAAGCCCAAACCGCTTCCTTCAATTTCCGTTGCATTTTCACCCCGGTATAAATCCTCGAATATCCGCCCTTGTTCCTGCAGGGGGATACCAACCCCGCTATCTGCAACTTCAATAAATAGCGAGCGCCCATCATCACGGATGCGCACTTCGATGGCGTCATCCGGGGTAGTGAATTTAAGCGCATTATCGATCAGGTTGTAAAAGGCCAGGCCGAGCATGTCCCGGTCGCCCAGGACAGGCGGCAAGACGGGCACTTTGGAAACCAGCAGCTTGACATTGCGCCCGCGGTGCGCTGGAAGAGAACAGGCGGCGTTGACCATCTCACTGACGAGCTGCTCGATGTCAACCGGACGATGTTCGAGCATCTGATATTCCAGCTCAGAGAGTTTACGCAAGTCTCCCAGGATACGTCCCAAGCGATTAGCTGCCTGTGTGGCATTTTCCACCCCTTGTTGGATCTCCTCGTCGCTTTCGGCCTCGCGCAGGTTGGTAAGCGTCGCCTGCAAGCCGGTAAGCGGGTTTTTCAGTTCGTGGTCCAGTCGCCGCAGGAATTGGCGGTGAGAGTCGTCCCGCTCGCGAGTCACTTTTCGGGCAGATCGCTCTGCGCCCCAATCCCTGCTGACAAGGACGATCTGGATGAGTACCGCGACAACGAACAAAATGGAAAATATCCCCGCACCGATCCAACCTGGAAGGCAAGGACCGGCTCAGGTTGCCACAACACCGGGAGTAAGATAAAGCGCCAGGGCTCCAACGGCAAGCAAAACAAGGGAAAGAATGAGGAAGAAATGTTTCAAGGTAACATCCTGACGGGGGCAATGAAACAGTAGCCTTCCCCCGCCTGTGTTTCAATGAATTTGGGGTCGGATGGATCGTCACCGAGAGCCTTGCGCAGTTCGAACATGCGCGTGTCCACGGTGCGTGTACCCGCTGGATACTCCCACCCCCAGACGAGTTGTAACAATCGTTCGCGGCTGATCACTTCGTCGGGGTGGGTGATGAGATATTCAAGCAGGGCAAAGGCTTTGGGGCTGAGATCCAATACCTGTCCGTTAAGGGTTGCCCGGCGGGCGCGGCGGTCAATCAGTCAGACTGTGGGCTGCCAGCCGCCAGGCGGTGGAGAGCGAGGCCTGACCGTTTTGCGAGCGACGCAGCACTGCCCGGATACGCGCCAGAAGTTCGTGTGACTCAAATGGCTTGTTCAGATAATCGTCCGCGCCTTCTTCCAGCGCCAGGGCACGCTCGAGGGCATCACCAACCTGGGTAAGCAGAATTGTGGGAGTTTGCAGACCGGCATGACGCAGGGTGCGCAGTACTTGGCGCCCATCCATACGTGGCATGAGCACATCCAGCACGATCATGTCGGGGCGGTGTGACTGTGCCTTTTCAAGGGCATCCTTACCGTTGATGGCAGTCAATACATGGAAACCGGCGCGCTCAAGGAACGGGGTAAGCGCTGCAATAATTGTTGCATCATCATCAGCAAGCAAAAGGGTGGGACGATCCTTCATGATTCAAATTATAGCGAGAAACTGTCAATTGCATGCGCATGTCACGAAACCGTGACATGGTAGTGAACATTGGCGCCTGCGGAAACATCAAGTACCGAGATTCCACGTCGAATAAATTCGACCAACATTTTCGCCTCAAAGGGTGATGATTTTGATAATCTTGGTTTAATATTAGCATAATTTCCTCCATTTTGCATCATTTTTCGTGATCCATTTCATAAAATTGGACATTGGAAATAGTTTTTCTAGCCTGATTTAAATAGAAAAAACGGGTTGAGATATGAAAAACGAGTGTATTTTTCAAGGTTGGCTTTTTTCAAATATCTCTCGATAAGGATATTTCTCAGCAAGCTTCATCACCACACTTCTCGCCGTTCTGATGATCTTCCCGGCCAAGAAAATGTACTTCAATCGGAACGTCTTGATTTGCTGCCGGTATTCTGTTTCCCCTGCGAAGTCCATCTTGAACAGCAAAAACAAATTGTAAGCCAGCATCATCAACTGAAAGATCGCTTCATGGGCCCAAAATGACTGGAGCAACAGGTGTCCAACCGCCATGTCATACTTGGCTTCCTTGATGTAATTCTCACAGTTCCCGCGTTTTTCATAGAATTCAACCACTTCTTCTGACGATTGTTCCGTGTTGGTGACAAAAAAGAAATAGTCGTATGTCTTCGCCTTCCAGGAAAGAGATTTGTTTTCTGTCTTTTTCATCCTTCAAAACTCGGGAAACTACAAACCTTCTGTCTTCTTCCCATGTGTTCAGGGCTGTGACAAACTCGGTGGTCTCACGCCCTGATTCGCCTGTAACAAAGGTAATCGATGGGTCGGTCACTTGCGCCACAAGTGTCGGATACCCTTTTCCCTTGATGACATATCTGCAACCCAGTGATTCGATCGTTTCCAGGATAGCATTGTCAAAATAACCGCTATCCATACGAAATGTGATTTCCAACCCCTCATCTTTGAGGTGAGCCATGATTTCCTTGATCATTTCTGCTGCACCGTTTGCCGTGTATGTGTCCCCGCTTCTGACATAGCCTGTCAGGTAAGCCTTGATTTCATCCCAGAAAGCCAAACTGGAGGTTGTAACAGCGGTTTCCAGGCTATTTTGGATTGTAACCTTTTACTGTCCCCTCCTGATGGCCTTCGACATTTACCACACTGCTGTCAATATCGATGGTGATGGATTTGATCTTGCTCTTTCTCAGGAGCTTTCTGAAGAGTTTGAAATTGATCTCCCTCAGCATTTGGGTCGTTTTGTAACTGAAGTTTTCCAAGAACCGGGATACCGTTTCCGGTTCTTTGATCGAAATGGCAAACTCGTTGACCAGGGGATCGTTTTACAGCAGTTTCAGCCGTTCCAGTTTGACAATTCCAATGAAGTTACCGCACAGCTTGGTCTTGATGTGGTTCATTTTGATTTTGTTGGTGAATGCGTTCTTAAAAACCAGGTCGTGATCAATCAGGTCAAAAACCACATTTTTACTGGCATGCTCGAGTAAGAGCAATAAACCGGCATTTGAAGTGAGATTTCTGGCTGAGAATTCGATTTTACTGATCACTTCAACATCCTCTTTTCGGCGCAGATTTCTTTACCTCAAGATTTTAACATCCCGTTTCAATCGGCGGTTTTCCTTTTCACCCAATAGGTGAAGACATGAACCTTATAAATATTTCTTGAATATCTCAAAAAAGGGTCAAAAAGCGGAGATTTTGGTTGAAAAATGATGAAAAATCGGCTTAAATGGCTTCATTTTGCCCCAAAATATGGCAATTTTCTAAAAGTGTCTTTCCTTAACTAATTAGGCGACGTAAAATCCGGGATGTAATCAATTCGAATTCCATTCTTAAAGCGGTTGAGGATGCTTCAGAAGTGATCTGCTCAACTGACTGAGGTGTCTCACAAGCTGCACAGACTGCGCACGCAAGACAGTCTTCGCTACCTCCACCTGCCTGCGGAGACCAGCATTGGTATCCGCCCCCATTTCATCTTCGTCCAGCCAGATGCCCTCGCTCCCCGCTACGATACAGAAATCCAACACCAGGTCCAGCCATTCGATGGTGGAGTCTGTGATGACCGTTTCCGCAGCCAGGTTGAAGTAGTCGCCAATGGTCTCCCCTTCGGGGGTCATCCAGTGGTACAGGTTGAAGGGCTTCCCTTCCCAGAAGAAGCCGGAGGAAATGGATCCAGCTGGCACGGTCAGGCCAACCTGCGGGAAATGCCAGTCACGGTCGAGCGTGTAGAGCACCGCGGCATGCCTGCCGGGTTTGACCAGGCAGCCCTGGCAGCTGAATTCCACCCGGCTGCCGTCCAGGCGGCGCTTGATTTCGAGGATGGGGTTATTCAGGTTAACAGGCATTCAATGAAGGTCGACGGGTCAATTGGTTGATTGGTCTATTGCTTGATTGGTCTTTTGGTCTATTGGTCGATTGGGTAATTTAGCAACAAATCGACAAATCGACCATTCGACTATTCGACTAATCCACTAATCCACTAATCGACAGATCTCCGAACTAATGCTCCTCCGTAATACGCACGACAAGCAAGGTGGCGTCGTCTTCCAGGGGCTGACGGTGGGTGAATTCCTCCAGCTCGCCCCGCAGGGCCTGCACCAGCTCACGGGCGGGCAGGTGACGGTTCCTGACTGCTACCTGCTCCAGCCCCTCCCTGCCGAACTGCTCGCCGGCGGGATTCTCGGCCTCGGTGACCCCGTCGGTGTACAGCAACAGCAGGTCGCCCACCGCCAGCTGCAGCACACCGGTGCTGAACTCGGCGCTTTCCACCAGCCCGAGCGCTGGCCCGGTGGGCCACAACCAGGTGCGTGTATCCTTCTGTGAGTCCCCGGCTCTTAACACCAATGGGGGGTTGTGACCGGCGTTGGTGTAGGCGAAGCGGCGCGAGGCGACGTCATAGGCGCCCAGGAACAGGGTGACGAAATTGGAGAAGCGCACGTTGTGCACCAGCAGGCGGTGCAGGTGTTCCACCACACCGACCGTGGAATCGGACATGGGGATGAGCGTGCGCAGCAGGGCCTGCAGGGTGGCCATGTGCAGGCTGGCTGCGATGCCGTGACCGGCTACGTCACCGATCGCCAAACCATGTGCACCGTCAGAAAAGCGGAAGAAGTCGAAATAGTCGCCGCTGATGTACTGCGCCGGGCGGGTGAAGGCGGCTACTTCCAGGGCGTGCGTGTCGGGCACCTGCTCGGGCAGCAGCGAGCGCTGCACGGTCTGCGCCAGCTCGATCTCGAACTCCAGCGAGCGCGCCTGGTCGCTGGAAAGGTGTTCCAGGCAGACGCAGCAGGAATAATCCATCTCCAGCAAGCCGGTTTCGATTTGCTCATGGCACACATCGCAGGTGCCCAGGCTGCCGCGGCGAGGCCTGCTCGACAGCGGTCTCCAGGGTCTCGAGGTGAGAGGTCACGGCTTGCTCGGAAGCGTTCCCCAGGACGACCTGGCGCTTTTCGGGAGGCGTCTCCTTGAGCCAGGTCTCCAGGTTTTCGTGTTTTTCGCTCAGCCCGTCCTGCAGTTTATCCATCAAGTCCTTTTCCATGGGGTTTGCTCCATTCGTAATTCAATTATCAATTGACGGTTGGCCGTGAATGAGATTACCTACTTGTCGATTTGTCGATTTGTCGACTTGTCGACTTGTTTACTTGTTTACCTGTTTACCTGATTACCTGATCACCTAATTGACTAATTGACTAATTGACTAATTGACTAATTGACTAATTCCCAATGCTCCATCTTGACAGTAAATCCATAACCATCTATAATACTAATGATGGTTATATTCTACCGGGGAATCAGAAAGGTGTCAATACCTGGAGGTCCATTGCGGTGGGGATCCGGATGAGTACTCATGAACTCTTGAAATTGGATACTGCCCAGCTGTGCCTGGATTACGTCAATACGCTGGGTTACCGCCATTCCTCGCACCCGGAGGAGCACCTGCCAGATTATTTGAGCCTGCTGGAATGGGCGGAAAATGCCGCGCTGCTGAATGAGGGAGAGGCTGAACAGCTGGGCCTGATGGCAGCCTCTCACCCGCCGGAGATATACCAGGCTTTCGACGAGGCGATCGAGGTACGTGAGAGTTTATACCGCATCCTGGCAGCGCATGCCCGCTCGTCAACCGCCGCAGAAGCAGATTTACAGGCCTTCAACCGCAGGCTGGGAGAGGTTATGGCTTACTCGCGGCTGTCAGCCGGCGTGGAGGGATACCATTGGGGCTGGAGCGAATCGCCTTCACCGCGGCTGGAACGTCCCTGGTGGCCGGTGGTGCATGCGGCGGCCGAGCTGATGACCTCCCCACACCTGCTGGAAAGGCTGGGACAGTGCGCAGACCCGCACTGCGGCTGGCTGTTTCTGGATACCAGCAAGAGCCGCACCCGCAAATGGTGCGATATCAACGACTGCGGGAACAGGGCAAAGCAGAGGAGGTATCAGAGGAGGAAGAGGGGAGGGTAGAGAGGGGAGAGTGGAGAGGGGCGGCTGCATGGGATATAATCGAAGGTCAGGGAGAGAGTTCCAAAAATTCCAATGCGGGTGCTTAAAAAACCGATCGTTTTTTGCCTGGTTTCAGTGCTGATTTCCGCGCTCAGCGCCTGCGCCCAACCTGAAAGCCCGGCCCAGGGGGATGTGGCAGCCTTTACGGCTTTCCTGGAGGAGTATATCCCAGGTAGGATGGATAAATACGAAATCCCCGGGGCGGCGGTGGCACTGGTGCACGGGGGAGAGGTGGTTTACTCACAGGCCTTCGGGCTGCGTGACATCGAGCTCAACCAGCCAGCAGCGGAGAGCGACCTGTGGCAGGTGGGCTCGCTGTCGAAATCGGTGACTGCCTGGGGGGTGATGAAGCTGGTGGAGCAGGGCAAAATCGAGCTGGAGGCGCCAGTGGAGACCTACCTGCAAAGCTGGCACCTGCCGCCTTCCGAATTCGACCTCAGCCAGGTGACCATCCAGCGCCTGCTGACGCACAGCGGCGGGTTGAGCATCACGCCGTATGCCGGATTGCCCAAAGGCACACCCGCGCCCTCCCTGCCCGAGTTCTTCCAGCTGGCGGCAGAACAGGGCAGCCCGCTGTACGTCCAATACCCTCCGGGAGAGGAATTCCGCTATTCCGACAACCACTACCACCTGCTGCAGCAGGTGATCGAAGATCAGGCCGGCGAGCCTTTCCCGGATTTCATGCAGCGGGAGATACTGCATCCCCTGGGTATGCTGGACTCCTGGTACGAATTCAGCCCCGAGGTGGAAAGCCGCATGGGCTGGGGATATAACTCGCTGTTCGAAGGGCTGGACGAGTACTCCTATTCGCAGAAGGCAGCCGCCGGGCTGTTCACCAGCGTGCAGGACCTGGGAACTTACGCCGCAGCCATTATGGAAGGTCCGAATGGCGAGCCGGTAGGCCGAGGGGTGCTCCAGCCGGAAAACGTATCCCAGATGCTGTACCCGCAGGTGGAATTGGCCGGTTTCGAGCAGCTGCTGTTCAACGGCGACTACGGCTACGGTTATATCCGCGAGCAGCTGCCGGGCGGGTTGACGGTGTACTCGCATCCGGGCGGCAATCCCGGCTGGATCGCGGAGCTGGCGATCATCCCCAAGAGCGGGGACGGGCTGGTGGTGTTCACCAACATCGCCCACGGGTATGTGCTGTTCGCGGCGGTCATGGACGAGTGGATGAAATGGCTCGGCAACCCGCGGCCGCACATCAGCAGCCTGATCCTGGCTTCCAGCGTGGTATTCGACGTGGTGGGATGCCTGCTGGTGGTTGGAGCGCTGGTGCTGCTGGGCAGACTGGTGTGGGGGATATGGAAGGGAAGGAGAATATTGGCTATACGCAGTGTTCTTCAGCCAGCCTGGCGCGGGATTGTACTGGTGGTGCTGCCGCTGCTAGCACTGGGGACCTGGTGGATTGCTGTGTACCCGCGCTACATGATCTCGGCGCCCTACCAGAGAGATTTGTTGGCGTTGGGCCTTACGCTGCTGGCGCTGGGAGTGGTGGGATTTGGGTTAACTCGTAAAGAGAGTGACAGTCCCGTAAAAGAACGGGATGCATCACTTTCCTAAGTGACTGTCACTTAACTATGATGGGCATGAAGATCGCCCAGGCCTGGTATGGAAGTGGAGTGGTGTACTGGCTCCACAGGTCGCTCTGCTGGTTGTAGTGCTGGGGAGTGAAGGTGCGCAGGCGGAAGAAGTGAGAACCGGAACCAAGACCGGCAGCCAGGAATTCTGAAGCGGACTTATTGCCTGTGCTGCCAATCACCTCATACGGTCCGCCAGGCGAAGAAGCGGCGCTGATTTCGTAGTATCCCCCGTCGCCGGTGTAGGGGATGGGAGTCCAGTTCAGGCGCACGTCCGATCCCTGCTGGACAGACTGCAGGTTCGTGGGAGCGACCGTCTGGGTCTGCGCCCAATCCGAGTCTTCCACGCTCAGAAACGCCAGCAGAGCCGAACCGGTGGCGCTCAAGAGGTTGTACCCCAGATCAAGCTGATACAGCTCGGTCAGGTTCACCAGGTTGGGGGGGATTTCGCCGTCCAGCTTATTATTGGCCAGTCTAAGGTAGCTGATGCCGTGATTATCGCCCAGATTGGCCGGGATCGGCCCTTCCAGGGCGTTTTCATTCAACCACAGACCATCAAGGGTCGGAATTGCCACCAGGCTTTCCGGAATCGGCCCGCTCAATTGATTGTGATAAAGATAGGCATAGTTCAGGTTGGTCATGCCGCCCAACGCGGAGGGGATATTCCCGGAAAGCTGGTTATTGTTGGCGGTAATTTCCCATAAATTCACCAAGTTCCCCAGCTCGGCAGGCAGCGGACCAATGAAGTTATTATTGTCTAGATGCAATCCATATAAACCGGTGTTATTTCCCAGGTAAGCAGGGATCGATCCGCTGAACTGGTTGTGATCGACGTAAAAAGAGGTTAATTTGGTAAAGCTGCTGAATTCCGGCGGCAGGCTGCCGGAAAACTGGTTGTAGCTGACCTGCAAGGCCAGCAAATTGCTGATGTTACCCAGGCTAGCAGGCAGGCTGCCCGAGAGCTGATTGTGGTTTAAATACAATCCATACAAATTGCTTAGATTTCCAAGGCTGGCTGGCAGGCTGCCGCTGAGCTGGTTCCGTTCCAGGCCCAGCTGCTGAAGGGCGGTCATCGATCCCAGCTCGGCCGGAATGCTACCGGTCAGCTGGTTATTCTGCAACACCAGGGAGTTAAGGTTGGTGAGGTTTCCCAGCTCGGGCGGAATGCTCCCCGTTAGTGCACCGTAGTGTAAAACCATAGACTCAATTTGAAGAAGATTTCCCAATTGAGGGGGGAGTGTACCGGTCAAGTTGTTCTGGTAATAGTATAGAGAGGTCACATCGCCGAACTGGTCTTTGCAGCCCACCCCGTACCAGCGGCAGGGCCATTCGGGGCCTCCCCATTCGGAATTGTTGGTCCAATTTACACCTCCAGTGGAGGTATAGAGCGACAGCAAGGCTTCGCAGGAAGCCTGAGGCATCTGGTTTTGCGAGGCGCATGTGCTGAAAGGGAAGGGATTGGTGATTTTCACCCGTACAGTATGGTTGGTCTCACCGACAATACTGACGGTGACCGAAATGCCGTCGGTGGCATCGATGAAGGTCTCCATCAGACCAGGCCAGGTCTGCCAGCGGGCACCATCGTCACTCGTATCGCCATTGCTATCGTAATCAACTACCTGGGCCTGATTGTCACGGCCTGGATCGACCTCGTGGATGATCACCTGGAAGCCGTTAATGTTTTTATCGTAGCCGCCATCCAGCCATTGGCGGGTCTCCAGGGTGTAAAAGCGCGAGCTGCCGATCACGGGCAGGATCGCCATCTTGGGGTTGGCAGTCTGAGGGTTGGCCAAGCGCTCGAGGGTGATGGTATGCACCGCGCCATCCTGCGGCACGGTTGTTTTATCCGCAGCAGACAGCCAGCCCAGCAGGTCCTTGTGGTAGGCGATGGTGTGCTGACCGGTGCGACCGTAGGTCGGGTCAGACAGCCCCCAATGCCGGTCATTGCTCATCACGTCCCAGTAGTTGTCGTAGGTCTCGCCGTACATGCCGGAGGAGTGCGGCAGGCTGAAGCTGTGCCCCATCTCGTGCTCGACCACCGAGATATCGGCATAACCCCAGTCGGCCATCCAGGTGACGGCGTAATCTTTTGTAACACTGTCCAGGCTGAGGGTGTACCCACCGCCGTAGGAATGCCCGTCCAGGTCGCTGTTGAACATCATGTTGATACCCACGAAATTGGTAAAGGTTACGCTGGCGTCGGCGGCGGCGGTACAATCGGTCACCAGGCGGGCAAAATCCGTGTCGGGGTCGCTGTCGCTGTTCATGTCGTAGATGTAATAGGAGCGAGGCTGCGGCAGGTTGAACCAGCCGTAGGCGGCGCTGCCAGATAAATTCACCTGGCTATACGAAAGTTCTTGCCAATAGTGGTCCAGCCCCGGAAAGGTGCTGGCGTACATACCCTGGAAGAAAGCCAGGTCTTTGGGCTCGGCAGCCACATCGCTGAATTTGCACAGGATAGAGACATACGGCTGGCTGCCAAGGACGGGCGGTAAGGGCTGCGGCTGGTCCTGGCCCTGCACGGTCCCAACCTCAACGGCTCTGATATCTTCCACCTGCAGCGGATTACGCGGCAAATAGCGCAGGATGTCGCTCCAGCTGCCCTGCAGGCTGACGCGTTCGCCATTCAGAAGCAGGATTTCAGAGAAGGGCTTCCCGGCTGCGCCCAGGTCGAGGTAGAAGGTGCGACCCTGGTCGTCGACCAGCAGGTAGAAAATCTCGCCTTTCCCGGTCGCATCCTGAGGATCACCCCACAGGATGTGAAACCAGCCTTCCAGGGAGAGCGGAGAGCTTATCGAAGCCAGAACCCCTTCCGCAGTGGAGGAGGCATGCGCCCCGCCCGACTGGAATGGAATTAACGAGAATAAGACGACCAGGCTGATGGCCCAATGCAGAATTGCTGGCTTCATGATGTCCTCCGTGGTCTGAACCTGCCACCGCACATTTCGGGCGAATTTCACCTGCGGCTCAGTTTTGATCTCAGTTTTTTCCGGAAAAGGGATACAGGTAAACGGCGAAATGAATGGAAAACAACAGTAATGGAAAACTGGCGCGGGCATGCGTGTTGCAGATTCCCCCGCCTGTTAAGAGTATAGGCGATTTCGTTTGGAAGTCAAGTTAATTTTGCTGGGGGTTGGTATTTCTTAAGTGATAGTCCCGCAAGTGACAGCCCCGCAAGTGAGCGGGATAAATCACTTTTATGAGACTTCCCGTAAGGTAGTTGACAAGAACATTTGTTCTATAATATAATCTGGTTAGAATGAACCAGCTCACTCCACAGATTACCCCGCTGGCGACGGAGGTGATCAACGACCCCACCATGCCCGCCGGCCTGTTCCAGAGCTACGCCCGACTGTATGCGGCAGCAGCCGCCCACGATTTCCAGCACACCGGGCCGCTGGATTTCGACAGCCAGGTGGTGCCGCTGCTCGGGCTGCGGCGCTCGCAGGTCCGCCAGCACCTGCAGGCGCTGCGCTTTGCCAAGCTGCTGGACTGGAGCACCGACGGCAGCAACCGCTATGTCTTCCGCTTTAGGTCCAGATTTCCGGACTCTGTTGGTGATGGAGTTGTAGATTTAGAAAAAAGTCTACCTGAGGAAATACAACAACAACAACAGCCGTCCGAAAAACCGGAGCCGCCGACGGGCGTGTCCAGCCGCAGGCTGGGCGAGTCCAGTCAGAGACAGGGCGAGTCCAGTCAGAGACAGGACGAGGTCGAGCAGCAGGTGCGGGGCTGGCTGCTGCGGGCCGGTGTGTGGGGAGATGCGGCCGCGCGATTGGCGCGCCAGGTGGCCGAAAATGAGTCCCGGCAAAGCCGGGGCGAGTCCTGGCGAAGTCAGGACGAGCGAGGTACGGCCGCGCGGCAGGAGCCGGGGCGCCGTCCCGGGCGGGCAGACGTGCTGGGCTGGATGGCGTACTGCTGCGCGGCGCGCGAGAAGAACGGCATCGCCCAGCCGGCGGCGGTGCTGGCAGCCAACCTGAACGCCGGGCGCCTCTGCCCGTCGGAATACCGCCCGCCGCTGATGTGCAGCCGCTGCGGCTACAGCGAGGATTACTGCGAGTGCCCGGACGAGCCAGTCCCCGGCTACCCGCAGGAATTCCTGGAACACGCCCTCAGCACTCGCAAGCGCTACACGCTCACCCCGCACAGCCGCTGGGGTGTGTGCGAGAGCTGCCACGGGCTGCCGTGTAAGTGCGAGTGAAGAGTGAGATGAGCGCAGACATGACACTGTGGGAGCGGATGCAGCAGCTGGTGAGGTTGCGGCGCAGCGGCCGGCGCTTTTTTACCCTGGACGCCGAGCTGGGCAGCTATGTGAGCATGCTGGCGGAACAGGAGCAGCGCCCGGCCGAGGCGGTGATCCGCGAGCTGCTGTCGAACGGCCTGGCGCAGCGCAGCCAGGCGCACGAGAATTACCAGCGCTGGCAGGTGCTCTCGCCGCGCGAGCAGGAGGTGGCGGCCCTGGCCTGCCTGGGCTACAGCAACGCCCAGATCGGCTACCGCCTGGTGCTCTCAACCGACACGGTGAAGACCCACATGCGCCACGCCATGCAGAAATTCAGCGTCAGCAGCCGCAAGGAGCTGGGCATGCTGCTGAGGGACTGGGATTTCAGCGCGTGGGAGTGAGTGAAGAAACAGTTATCAGTGATCAGTGGGGAGTGGAGAGTGGAGAGTGGTAGAAAGCTGTAACCAGTGATTACAGGGAAGCCAGAAGTGGAGTAAATGGGGATTACTGGGTGGGGCGCGAGACGCCGAGGTGGGAGAGGATGATGTCCAGCGGCCAGTGGCGGTGCTCGGTGAAGGCCTGGATGGCGTCGGCCAGGGCGCGCTTTTTTCGACCTTATCCCGCACGAATACGCCCTTGACCTGGATGGTGTCCAGGTAGTCGCGCAGGCCGCGCGCCGTGCCGTCGCTGTGCTGGAAGGCCAGATCGACGTACTGCTGCAGGTAGTGGTGGTATTTCTGGATGTCAATGGGCTGGTTCATAAATCAATCTTCAAATCCATAATTATTTAGCAATCCTGGCTGTGGATATTAAACCACAATCAGATCGAATACGAACTTCCAGAAAAATATTACTCAATCAAAAATAAAACGCATGGATGCAGTCCACCTGCCGTCCTTGTATGCCAGGATCATAAGGCGCAGCAACCAGAACATATTGGATGAAGGAAGGGCGGGCTCTGTTAAATCTCAGCACCTTAGATTAAGAATGCTTGCTATTTGCTAAATTTCATATATTACGTCTGATGTGAAATTGCCTAGGTAACACCGTTACTCGTAAAGTTCTGCACATTAACATCAAAGTCGGTGCGCAGTATATGCCGCAATACATGGCTGGCTAGCTTGGCAACCACTCGAGTACAGAGTCCCCAAACGGTTTTTGCCAATAAGCGTTCAATATTTCGGCCCACATTTTGAATTTCATGAAACACACCTTCGATACGTTCTCGCTTACTACTCAACCAACGATCTAGACTTGCAGAATTTTGTTGATACTGATTGGAGCGTCGTGGTGTCCAGATCAAATTCTGGGTCTGGTCAAAGATGCGGGTCTGCCATTCCAATCCGATAAAGCCTTTGTCAGCCAACAGATCACAGGCAGAGAGATAATCAATTACTGCTTCAGCTGCCAGGCGTTCGTCCAGATTGGCTGGAACCAAGTCATAGATGATGGGAATACCGCCCAAAGTAGTTATGGTGATCAACTTGTATCCAAAATATCTGAGATTTCGACTTACGCAATGACCGTAATTGGCGCTTCCCAGAAAATCACTATGGCTTTTGCTGCGCTTATAGGACATAACTGGAACTGGTTTGGTGTCCATCAGATAGCATGTCTGCTCAAGACAACCTCTGCGGGAGATCCAATACCGTCGAAGTTCTTCCACCAAAAGATAGAGCGCTCGCGCCCGACGATTGTATTGGCTCTGGTCAACTAACTTAGGAAACAAATCCAGGAAATTAGCACGAATAAATCCAATATATTGAGTTTCGCTAGGAAATGGGATGAAATCCTGCGCTAATACCAAGGTGATGACCTCACTGTCTGAAAATTCGGGTTTTGCGCCAGGTTTGCCTCGGAGTAATCTTGTACCATGAGTCTGATACCAATCGTCAACAAGAACAAAAATGATTGTAAAAAGATCAGAAATGGTTATACTTGTCATGGGAATGTCTCCTTGTTCTTGAAGTAGTCAACTTCTCTTGTGCAAGGAGCATTCCCATATTTATGTTTCGGTCGAATTCACATCAGACGTATATTCTATTAAATGCGGACAATTCTCCTAGCGAATGCCTGGGGAGAAATCATCCGCATGGGAGGGATCGATGAACAAGGCCGTTTTCTGGGCGATTATTTTCATATTCGCATTTGGATGTTCCGTGCCAGAGGTTGGAGAGACCCCAACGACGGTGGACCTGGAAGTCCAGGTTGCCGGGAGACCGAATCTCGAGCAGCCGTTGACCCTGCAGGTGGACCGTACGGGGGAAAAGCTGGATGCCGAAAGGCTGCAGCTCACCCTGCCTGAAGGTTACGAGCTGCTCTCGCAGCAGGCGATCGAGGCGGACGGCCAGGAATTTGTCGTCCAACCAGGGCAGCCAGGATTATCTGAGCTGGTTATCAGCCTGAAAAAACCGAATCCCGCGCAGAACTCGGTCTACGTCTACCTGGCGAGGCCCGCAGGGAGCAAGATGCAGAGCCCGGTGGAGCTGAGCGCAACCATCGACCCACAGCCCAGCCTGGGGAAGCTCCTGCACGTGCAGGCCTGGGCGAAAACCCTGGTGGACTCGCCGAACACCACGCTGGAAATGCGCATACCGGCTGGACTGTCTCTGGCTTCCGGCAATTCGTCGATCAGCCGCGACCTGGCAGCCAACGAGACGATCGAGCTGTCTGCCGACCTGCTGGTAGAGCAAGAAGGGGAATTCCCGGTCGAGATCGAAGTGTTGAGCAAGACCTCCGAGGACCTGTTCTGGGGCCGCATGCTGACCTTTTACGTCCAGGTGGGCACAGCACTTGGAAACACGATCACCGAGTTCTCGCAGTCGGCGATCGACTTCTCGAATGAACTCGAGGCAGAAAAGATCACGCCGCTGCCGCCGCCCTCCGAGCCAGCTGGAACACCGAAAAAGGAAGGCCGGGTCGAGCCGATCCCGGTCAGCGTTCACCAGGCAGCAGAGTCCCGACCTGAGAGCTACCCAAATCCACCCGAGGCCATCCCTTTTGAATTGACAATCCCGCCGGCGGATAAACCGGCAGAAACCGGCCTGGAGAAACCGCCTTACCTGACGGATGGAAGCAAGCAGGTCCCGCCGGATCAACCATCCGGTCCGAGCAACCTCCCATCCGAAATCAAGCCGGACCTGCCGGCTCCAGCGAAAACGGATGAGCAGAACAGCTGCGGTTGGCTGGAATCACATGATGACGGAGGGTTTCGAAGGGGCCTTTCCAGCCGGTTTGTGGACAGCTTTTGATGTATAATGGGAGTGTAATACGGCGAGTATTATTGGGATGATGATGACTACCTGCCTCATACGGATTCTTGGAGCGCCTGGGCGGCGAATGGGGGTGCAAATGGATTAGATCCTGAAATCTTTTATTACCCAAATGACATGGATTCCTGGATGGTTTATGGTCCGTTCGATTTGAGCGATTGCAGCGAGGCAGAGTACAGTTTTTATTATTGGAATAAATCCGAACCCAATTATGATTTTTTTGGCTGGACAGCTTCTGGAAATGGAGTAAATTTCTACGGCTGGCAATTAAGCGGCGATCAAAGCAGCTGGGCTCCCGTGACATTCGACCTCGACTCGTATTGCGGAGACCCAGATGTCTGGATTATGTTCAGGTTCACCAGCGACTCCAGCAATTACGATGATGGCGCTTTTGTCGATGACATTTATTTATGGAAATATGTACCACCGGGACCGCTGGAGGTGCATGGATACTGGTATTACCGTGACAAGAATCTGGTAGACCGGCCCGTGCCATATGGCCGGGTTGAGCTTTATGATGTCGATCCCTCCGGAGACACCCTCGCTGGCGACAACCTACACCGATTCCGTACGGGTATTACTCAGCGACCTTCACCAATAACGACCTGGACGACTACGCCGGGGTGGATTTTATATCGAAGACCTATCACAACCGACGACTATTCAGTCAACGTCCGGATCGGGCGGTACTGGAAATTCCTTGTATTCTGCAGACCCCAATCGTATATGATCTGCCGAATGGGACTCATGATGCAGGCACGTGGAGTGTGGCCGATGCCAACGTCCGCATGGCCTGGTATATCTATGACATGATTGCCGACGACGCCTGGAACTACCTGATCAACAGCGCAGGCTGGGACAACAACTACAACCTGCAGGTGCAGTGGGGTCCCACTTCGGTCGTGGGAACCTGGTACAACGGCATATTGCCCTGGTCGCTGGGGACCGCTGGGACGAGGATGTCATCCTGCATGAATATCGCCCATTTCGTGATGGACAAGACTTATATTACCTACCCGCCTTCCCCGAACTGCAACCCGCATTCGTGGGGCGCCCATTCCAGCCTGGGCTGCGGCTGGACTGAAGGCTGGGCGAACTTCCTGCAGGGAGCAATTCAAAATTCCCCTGCTTATGTGGACACCGAAGACCAATCAATCAACTATTCGCTGGAGCCGCCCGCTGCCTGGGCTGATCACCCGGAGGATGAAGGCGCGGTGGCAGCCGGCTTGTGGGATGTCTACGATTCAGGGGCAGAATTTTTCGATACGATCGTCAACGGGATCGACGGCGCTGCGCACAATGGGATCTGGGACGTGGTTTACAACCTCGACCCGGTCAACGTCCAGGGATTCTGGGACGGACTGGGGGACTTCCAACAACGGCTACTGCCCGGAGGTCTGGTCGGTGTTCAACCATGTCGCCATCGATTACGACAGCAGCGCACCCGCCGCACCACCCAGTCTGCACAGCACAACCCACACCGTCGGAGCCTGGTCAAATGTCGTTTCCCTGGCTCGCCTGGAATGTACCGGGCGATGGATGCGGGAGCGGTGTGGCAGGTTATTCCGATGAATGGAGCGGCAGCCCAGGCACGATCCCAGATGTGACTATCGATGCTCTGGGACAGGGTATTCGTGGACCATGGTCAATGGCACCTGGTATTACCACGTGCGTGCAGTGGACAACTCCGGCAATGCAGGCACCACCTCCCACCTGGGTCCCTTCTATATCGACCTGACCGCTCCGAACAACCCGACTTCCGTCTGGAGCAGCGACCATACGGTCGGTGCCTGGTCGACGGATGCCACGATCAGCATGGGCTGGAGCGGCGCGAGCGACGGTTCAAAGCGGCCTCTACGCATATTCATATGAATTCACCACCTCCAACTTCGACCCTCCCGGATACGATTGGGATACGACCGGCACCAGCGCTACCAGCGCCACGCTCACGGAATCGAACAACTGGTACTTCCATATCCGCACTCGCGATGTGGCTGGCAACTATTACCGGCGGTGCGGTCCATTCCGGCCCGTATATGATCGATTACTATGTCCCAACCAACCCGACCTCGGCTTCCCCGAACTGTACGGCGGCGAACAACACCTGGCAGAATACCTGCGGCGACCCGAATTTCACCTGGAGCGGTGCCAGCAATTCGGCTTCCGGCGTGGCGGGCTACTACTATTATTGGGGCACTGACCCGAACGGGACCTCCGCGAACTACACTGCCAGCGCTGGATACAACCCGGGCGCAGTGTCCAGCCCCAGCACGAATTACCTGCGGGTGCAGACTAAAGACAATGTGGGATTAACGCCAGCTGGGTGACCCTTTTTACCTTCAAATATGACCCCGTGGCCCCTTCTTCGGCTGTCAACAACATCACAACCCTCGTACCCGGTGTATGAGTACCAGATCAGCTGGACCGGTAGCGACAGCGGGTCCGGGCTGGCCAGCTATGATGTCCAATACCGGGTGGGGATCCGGGGAACCTGGACCGATTGGCTGAGCGCGACGACCTCAACCTCCGCTAATTTTGGCCCGACATCCCCACTCACTCCGGTTGTGGGTCAGACATATTATTTCCGCTGCCGGGCGAGGGATGCGGGTTGGGAAATCTTGAACCTTATCCTGCCGGAGCGGATATGTCCATCCAGGTGACGGTCAATACCCTGGTTTTCCTGCCGGTAGTCATGCGCTGAGCAAAAAAGAAGCGGGGTGCGTTGACATGCACCCTGCTTCTTCAATTTCGCTCATTGAAACCTGCCCAGTTTATAACGTAGGTGTTAACGGGGGGGGATTCATTTGTTATTCCTCCATCGGGTTTATCTAAAGAGAGGTTTGAACTGCTCAACCCACACGCGTTTCACTCCTGGGATCTTAAGAAGCAAGAAGGCCAGGAAGAAGCACAGCGGGATGGATATCAGCGACACGCAGGCGAATTTGACGAACATGTGCAGGTCGAGCGGGGATGAACCAGGTGTCCACCCAGGTCACGATGGTCTGGTGGATGATGTAGACGGTGTATACGCTGCCAGCCATCAGGGCTAATAACGGCGTGCGCATGTTGACCCGCTCGCGGAAGAAATAGAGCAGGAAGATGGAGATGGCAAACAGCAGGATCGTTTCCCAGATAGACAGGGCAAATGACTGCCAGGTCGGCCCACCCATGAACTTCGCCAGCTGCTCCTCCCCTTCCAACACACCTCCTGCAA
>CAVOSB010000007.1:0-58605 GCA_963698765.1 uncultured Chloroflexia bacterium | reverse complement strand
ACAAAACGCCCATTTTCAGCGCCTCTTTAGAACCCGGTCCACTGTGCCCCGCCGACGAACTCGTCACGCGTGATGCGCCCGTCGATGATCTCGACCATGCGCGGCACCCGCCGGGCGAGCTCCTTATCGTGGGTCACCATCAGCAGGGTCTTGCCCTGCTCCACCAGCCTGCCGAACAGGTCGAACACATCCCGCTAGTGCGCGATGTCCAGGTTGCCGGTCGGTTCGTCCGCCACGATCAGGTCGGGGTCGTTTGCCAGCGAGCGCGCGATCGCCGCACGCTGCTGCTGCCCGCCGGAGACCATGCCGGGCAGCTTGTGGGCCTGGTCGGCCAGTCCGACCAGTTCCAGCAGGTGCATGGCGCGTTCACGCCGTTCGCGCGGTTTGTACTTTTCGCGAGGTCCATCGGCAGGATCATGTTTTGCAGCAGGCTCAGCGCCGGCAACATCTGGAAGAACTGGAAGATGATCCCCACGTCTGCGCCGCGCCAGGCTGCCAGTTGTTTTCGCTCATCCTGTGGATCTCTCGCCCGGTCACGATCACTTCGCCTCCAGTCGGGCGGTCGATGCCGGTGATCATGTTCAGCAGGGTGGATTTCCCGTTGCCGGACGGGCCCACGATCGAGACGAACTCTCCCGGCTTCACATCAAACGAGATGCCCTTCAGAATGGTGACCTCACCTCCACCCACCGGGAAGCTCTTTACCACATCGATCACCTGCACGACCTGGTCCGAACCATTTCCGCTGGGAATATTTTGCTTATCCATGGGCTTTCTCCATCTCACAGGCCGCACAGCACCTTATTCTTCCATCGACCAGATCAGCTCGAGCCTGGGTTTGTAATTTTCTACATCGTACATCGCCGGCACATCCACATGCCTGGTTCCCTTAATCGCCAGGCTCAGGTCTACGTCCGTCCACATCCTGTCTTTCACGAAGGCTGTCATGCGCCCAAATTTACCCTTGCTCAGCAGGTCAGCTGCCAGGAAAGCGAAATTGGTCGCGCCCAGTAAATCCTGCCCATCCGGCACACCGGTGCGCAGCAAAAATGTCAGCGGCTGGTTGACGACTTCCTCGCCCAGTATATCCGACAGCAGGTGGGCGGTGACGAATCCGCTCCCCAGTTTGTGTTCGTGACCCTATCGAAATGTTTGAGCGAATGTTCGTATTTTGCGTTTTGATCTGGCTCCAGCACCGTTCCGTCGCACACCATCACCACCGAGTAATTCGCCGGTGTCTCACGCTTGTCCTGCAGCACCAGTTGTGCCAGCCGGTCGGCGTTATAGGGTACTCGGGTATCAGCACCCGGTCCACACCCGCCAGCATCGCCATCAACAGCGTGCTGTAGCCGGATTCCGCCGAGAAAGTCTCGATCACGATCACTTCTTCCCGTGAGCCTGCCAGGGCGCGCAGCTCGTGAATGAACGCCACCCCGCGTGCCAGGCTGGTGCTGAAACCCAATGAGTAATCGGTACCGTAAATATTGTTATGGATCGTCTTGGGTATCCCGATGATCGGAACGCCCTTGGCGCTCAGCTTGGCAGCGTACTGCAGGTTGTCATCGCCCCCAATCACAATAATGCCTGCGAAATCCAGCCGCTTGGTCACATGGATGATCTGATCCATAACTGCTTCACCGCTGGCGGATGCCGTGCCTGTGATCGCTCTGGCTCGCTCCTCGGGTAAATTTATCAAATTAAAGCGCGATGAATGCAAAAACGAGCCCGGTGTCCGGTCAATCGGGCGCACCATGTTCTTGGTCAGCTCGATGAAATTTTCGCTGTAAGTTGACGGGTCGCTTGGGTTGTAGCGCACCAGGCCTTCCCAGCCTTTGCGCACGCCGATCGGTTCGTATCCCAGGTCGATCAGGCGGTAAACCAGGCTCTTTAAGCACATATTCAGGCCTGGGACGTCACCGCCCCCGGTTAAAGTCGCTACTCGTTTGCTCATCGTCTACTCCTTGAAAGATTGCGAAAAGTGCAAGGCTTTCATTTTCCTCGCCCGGCGGGATTATTGGATTATATATTAATATATAGAGAAGTGTAAATAATTAAGCTTCTATAGATTCTCATCCTTCTTTTTCAGGCTCATCCACGAACCTGGTCGAAAAATGTACCTGCGTGAAGCATTCTGGAGCGTGGTTATCCGCGTTGCCCACCCTGTTCCAGGCCCAGCCGGCAGTCTGTTCTTTTCCGCCGATACTGAAAGTATCGTAACGGCCGAAGAAAATCCGCCACATATCGCCGTCCTCAGGCGGCAGGGATCGCCCGCCTGCCAGCCATTCCATCCCCGCCCACGGGAATGCCAGCTCCACCGTCCACCCCTTGTGCGGAAGGCTGCAGTCATTCAGCTTGCCGTCGATATGCACCGCGCTCTTCAATCCCGGGAAATCCCAATCCAGGAACGCCCAGCGGCACTTACGCGGGTGGGTACCCCACCAAAATGTTCTACCGTTGCGGTCGTTGTTCCCACCAAAAGACAGCACCCTTCCGGTCAGCAAGTCAAACTGCGGCACATCATACTTACCGCCGCGCTGGTAGGCATCCTGCCAGATGAAAAACACTTCATAGATCGTTCCCAGGGCGTTCATCTCGAATTCGTAATACGTATCACCCCCGTCGATGAATACTTCGATGTCGTTTTCAGTGAAAATCGACACGTTCGCGTTCGGTCAGCTGCGCTTCAACGCACGGCTCTTCGAGCCAGAAACCGATGTACAGCGCCTCCTGGTCCCACAGCGCCGCGGCCGCGTGTCGTAAATCCCCACCCATCCACTCACCACGTCCACGAAGCGTGGCGATTTGACCGCCAGTTTCCAGGCTTCCTCATCCAGCCGCCCGTCCACCACTATAGGCGACCGGGTGCGCAGGCAGTTGTAATGCGCCACTTCTTCTTCTGAGCAATAGGGGTTTTCCATAGCCCTCCGGGATTATTCTGACCTCACCGGTCTAACCTCACAGGTTTTCTAAAAACCTGTGAGGTACGTGTCCCTGACAAAACGACCTGGATCGAATAAGCGCCCTGATCGTTGACATCCATTCATGTCAATTCCTGTTCAGCCTTCTTCTTCTGAACCGCATCACCAGGTAAACGATCAGCACGATCAGGATATACAGCACCGCGGCCGCCAATCCCAGCGGAAGGGTCGCGATCCCCGCCAGCCCAGCATCCCCAGGGATTTCCAGGTCCGCCCCCGGTCGACTCCCTTCACGATACAGGGATTAATCGACCCTTCGTCCAGCTCGCAGCCGTATTTCTCCGCCACCGCCCCCGCGTATGCCACCCCAAAAAAAGGTGAGATTGAACACAAGATAATGGCCAGTAATACAAATATATAAATCACCCAGGTATATTTCATCGCACTTTCCCTTTTCAATACCCCTCCTCCACCAGCTCACGCTCTCAATATGGTACGTCTGTGGGAACATATCGAACGGCGTGACCTGCTCCAGCCGGTAGCCTCCCTCCACCAGCCTCCGGGCGTCGCGCGCCAGGGTCGCCGGGTCGCAGGAAATGTAGGCCAGTGCCGGCGGGCTCATCTTCAACAGGCCGTCCACCACGCCCTTCCCCAATCCAGCCCGCGGCGGGTCGACCACCACCAGCTCCGGTTTCCCCTCCAGGCTTTGCAGCACCATCTCCACCGGCGCTTCGTACAGCTCCACATCCTCGCATTCGTCCAGGTTAACCGCGTAATCCTCGCACGCCTCGGGCGAGCTCTCGATCCCGATCACCCTGCCAACCAGCGGCCTCAGGAAGGCTGAAAACAGCCCCACACCGCAGTACGCGTCGACCACCAGGCTGCTTCCATCCAGCCGGCAGTATCCCTGCACGCTCTCCAGCAGGTGCCCGACCATCTTCCCGGCCATCTCCGTGTTCACCTGGAAAAAGGCCTCCGCCGAGACCCGGAAAGATCGTCCCAGCACCTCCATCCTCACCGATTCGCTCCCTGCCAGCACCAGCCTCCCTGCCGGTCCCAGGTGTACGGCCGAAACCGGCAGCTCCTCCACCGTCAGCGCAGGCGGCAGGATATCGCTGCCTTCCAGGATCAGCTGGATTTCCTCCCCGGCGCCCAGTCGCAGCCCGATGCGCTCCAGTCCCGGGATTGCTTCCAGGTCCAGCTGCGGCCAAACCCGGTTCAAAGCCGCTTCCGGCAGGTGGCATTCCTGGATGGGTAAAATCTCTGCACCCGGATGGTGGCTGCCTTTTTCTGGCCGGTGAAATCCCAGCTCTCCCCGAGGCGTCAAATGAAACTGTACATGGTTACGGTAGTTGAACTCCTGCGGAGCAGGGACCGTGGCCGATATCTCCGGCTCTTTCAATCCACCGATGCGTACCAGCTGATCACGTATGATGTCCGCCTTGGCTTCCAGCTGCCCTGCGTAGGACATGTGCTGGTAGTGGCACCCGCCGCACTCTCCAAAATGCGGGCAGCGCGGCATGATCCGCTGCGGAGAAGGGTCGATTACCTCGCACAGCGCTGCGCGTGCGTACCGGCCTCTTTCTTCCTCCAAACGGACGCGCACCCGCTCGCCGGGCAGGGCGTAAGGCACAAAAACCGCCCTCCCGTCCGGCAGGCGTCCCACCGCCTCGCCCCCGTATCCCAACCCGGTGACAGTCACTTCATATTCCATCGCTTGCTTAGCTTCCAGCATGTATCCAGACCCCAATCCTTAAAGTTCTGTGACTTATTATTTCTTATACATTTTTCTTCGGAAAAACGATTCCATTATCTTCCACTTTCCACATGTCACCGTGTTCTTATTCAAAAAAATCCGTCTGTATCCGCGTACAAAAATTCTTAACCACTTTATCCTTGTACCAGAAACTCATCCATCGCCTCCAGCAGACTCTCAACATCCGCCATCTGCATGTCTCCCATGTGCGCGATGCGGAATGTGATATCTTTCAGCTCCCCGTATCCGTTTGCGATGCGCATGCCTCTCTCCTTCAAGAAACGGTTGATGGCGCCTACATCGATTTGCAGCTGGTTGTCCACCGTCGTCACGGTGCGGGAGCGGTAGCCTGCCGGTGCAAACAATGCCAATCCCGCCAGCTCTGCCCAGGATTGCACCCTTTGGGCCATAGCCTGGTGGCGTGAGAAGCGCTGCTCCAATCCCTCCGAAAGGATGCGGTCCAGCTGTAGGTCCAGGGCATAGATCAGCGAAAGCGCTGGAGTTGCGGGAGTGGAATCCTTCAGGCGGTGTTTCTCCATCCGCACCAGGTCGAAATACCAGCCCCGCTCCGGCACACTGCGTGCATATTCCAGCGCCCGGTCGGAAGCTGCTGCCAGGCCCAGCCCGGGCGGCAAACCCAGGCACTTCTGCGAAGAAGTCAGCAGGAAATCCAGCCCCCAGGCGTCCATTTCGATCTTTACACCGCCCAGGGACGAGACAGCGTCCACGCAGATGAGCGTCTCCGGGCTGGCCTGCCTTGCAGCCGCTGCGATCTCCTGGACCGGGTTTTCCAGTCCTGTCGACGTCTCATTATGCACCAGCAGCAGTGCTTCGTAACGCACTTTTCTCAATGCCTCGTATACTCTCTCCGCCAGGATCGGCTGGTTCCAGGTGGCTTCCAGTTTGTCGACCTGCTTGCCGTTCGAGACCGCCACCTCATACCAGCGCTCGGAGAAAGCACCGTTGCTGCAGGCCAGGATCTTGCGGCGGGCGAAATTGCGCACCGCTGCTTCCTGCAGGCCTGATCCGGAGGAAGCGGTGATGATTACGCGCGTGCTTGTATAGAATAGGTTTTTAGCTTTCTCAGATGCATTCCGGAAGATGGTCTCGAACTCCTGGCTGCGGTGGGGCAGCATCGGCTGGGCCTGCGCTGCCAGAACAGCTGGATCGACATCAACCGGACCGGGGATGAACATCGGCGACACGGGATCCCTCCTTTATCACAGCTGGCTGAATCAATATTAACAATTCTCACTCCACTTAGTCGGAATAACCGGCATGTCCATATTTTACCAGTGCAGGCTGGGGTACAAATGATGGTGGCGAACAGGTTATAATCTACCCCCGTGAAACGCTTACTCTTCCTTGTCCTGATACTGGTGGCTTGCCGGCTGTTCACGCCCGCTCCGACTAGTACTCCGAGTCCCCCTCCAACACAGTCGCTCCCCACACCTGTCGCCACCCCGACCAGCACCACCTCACCGACAGTCCCAATTCCAACCTCTTCGCCTTCTTCTGGTGAGCTAACACAGGATGATTTCATTGTGCGCGCGACATCCGGACGGCGGTCTGCACGTCGGTGATCGCATCAGCCTGGAAGTGATCGCCCTCCAGCCTGCTGACCTGGTGGGGGTAGATGTCGATGTGGGAGTTGTCGAAGAGCAGGGCGAGATGGGCTTACAGGCTCTATTTGGCCAGTATGGAATTGGGCGGCCGTCAGCAGGCTACCCTGACCTGGGCCTGGAATACCGCTGGATTGACTCCTGGCGACTATGACCTGAGCATTCTCCATCCCTTCCAGGACCTTTCCTGATAGAGACTTTCACCCTGCTTCCGGCAGACCAGGTGCCCCCGCCGGAGCCGCAGGCCTCCTGGGCTGTCTCCGAGACGGATTGCTGCCTGGTTTATTACATTCACCGGCACAGCAGCCGATCGAGATCTCCCTGCATTGCTGGAGTTGGTGGATGAACAAACGAATAACGCCGCTCGCCTGATGGGCATCGAGCCGGATGAACCAATTGAGATCACCTTCCTGCCGCGCGGTCCTCGGTCATGGTGGTTTCGCCGGCCAGGAAATTTCGGTCTCCTACCTGGATCGCAACTACGCCACCAGCAACCCGCAAGTGGTGCTGCAGCATGAAATCGTCCACGAGCTTGATTCCCGCCTGGGAGGCCGAGATACGCCCATCCCTGCTCACTGAAGGCCTTGCCGTCTACCTGACGGGTGGGCACTTCAAACCGGAACCCCTTACCCCACGCGCTGCTGCCCTGCTCCCCCCCGAACCGGGTTGCCTCCCGGCGCAGGAGATTCTTGCCGGGCGGAAACCGGCCTCAGAAGACGTTGTCTGCGGCCTGGATTGGTACCTGCCGCTCATCCCTCTCATGGATAATTTCTACCTTTCACAGCACGAAGTAGGCTATCTGCAGGCAGCCTCGCTGGTTGAGTTCATGGTCGATTCCTGGGGCTGGGAGGCTTTCAATGCCTTCTATCGCGACATCCATCCGGCTTCCGAGCCAATGGAGGAGACCGGTGGTACCTTAGGACCACATGCCGCTGTCGTTAACACCGCCCTGGTCGCCCATTTCGGCATCACCATCCAGCAGCTCGAATTCTCAGCACCTGGCTGCCCTGCAGGAGGAAATCCTCCATCCCGAGCTCGTGGAAGATGTACGTCTCAACGTCAGCTTCTTCGAAACGGTCAGGCGCTACCAGCAGCTGTTGGACCCTTCCGCATATTTCCTGACCGCCTGGCTGCCGGACGGCAAAACGATGCGCGAGCAGGGCCTCGTCGCCGATTTTCTGCGGCGGCCTTCAACTCCCGAAAATCTGGCACTGGAGGTCATGCTGGTGAAAGCCGACGAAGATATCCAGAACGGCAGATTTTGCCTCAGTTGAAAGCACCTTGCAGTCATAAACACCGTCCTCGACAGCCTCCAGGACGGATCCAACCAGGCCTTCCTTGAGGATAACCTGGCTGCTCAGTATTATGCAGTCGTCTCGCTTCTGCTCGACCAGGGCTACCAGCCCCATAAGGTCTCCCTGGAGAACAATCAGGCCCAGGCGTGGGTGAGCACGACCGGGCCGGATCTTGAGCTGATTTTATTGGAGAAGTCAAATGGCGGATGGGTGATTACGGAGAGCACACAAACCCCAGCGCCTCCGTGATTTCACGGAATGGACTGGTACAGTAAAGGTCCAGTGAATCAAAGGCAAATAACCCCACCACGCACACGCACAGCAGCACGACCAGGCAGCCTGCACCGGCGTAGATCCAGGTCCTCGATCGCCTCGGTTCCTCCTCATAATCCGCCATGTATGGCATGTCGGGTGGAGGGGCGTAAGATTCGACCGGGCTGAGCGGTACCTGCCCGCTGTATACCGGCTGGTAGTTAACCGCCGAGGCTGTTGGCGTGGTCGGAGGGACAATTTCTTCCGGAGAGACGCGGACGTCTCACGGTGGTAGCTCTGGTTGGAAATCAGGGTCGTGTTCGGATCGAATTGCCGCGCCTCAAATGAAAATGAAACATGGTCGCCGAACATGATCTGTTCGCCGGGTCGCAGTGCGTGCGGGCCCATCAGGCGCTGTCCATTCACAAAACTTCCGTTTGTGGATCCCAGGTCCTCCAAAATGTAGTTCCCGGCCTGTAATCTTAAGCGGGCATGCCGGCGCGAGACTTCCGCATCGTTAACCACAATATTATTGGCGATGTCTCGCCCGATGGTGATCTCGTCCTGAGACAGCTCATAGGTTTTGCCCGGGTTTGGACCGCTGTTCATCACAAATAGGTACGTTCCTGAAGCCATCGAATCCTCCTGCTGTGATCCTTGGTCTTTATAGTTTATAACCTTTTAGCATGTCTGTCAAAGGGTACTTATCTCGTCGGGACAGGCGCAAATGGGAAGAAAAGCGCCTGCAGCTGGACGGGTATGGTCCGCCGAACAACCGTGGCAGGGCACAGGGATGCTATCTTCAACGTGACACGGGATACATACCAGGAACCGAATAAGCGTGAGTTACGATTGCCCCTTCCCTCCACTTCGTCCCCGAAATCCCATTGGAATTCAGCAGGAGGCTGGTTGATACCGACCGCCGTAAACGTGATCATTTCTCCGACAGACAGGCAAGACGGACTGTATGTAAAATTCATGCCCACTTCACATGATTGTAATTGAACATCCAAACTGGTCTCCCGGGCACGCACAGCGATCACATCCGTAATGTTTTTAGGAAATAGAACGGAATTGTGACTCAGAGACGCTATAGTCTGCCAGGGGTCACCAGCAGCTGGAAGCTGCCATCGCCTGTGTGTTCGTCGTCCAGACGTGGCTGGGATCCAGCTCAGCTCTAACGCTGGCCCCGGATACCGGTGCGGCAGTTGCAGAGTCGCGGATTGTTCCCTGCAGCACACCCTCGTCCAGCAGGCATCCCATGTGGGCCAGTGTACCAACCGCTGCCCGGGTAAATTCGGTGAAATACGGGATATTCAGCGACTCCAGCTGGTCTGATGTCTGGTGATAGTAGGGGGTGTGGTCGCCCCAGTCTTCGATCGCCAGGATGGCCGGTATGGATAAATTCCAAAAAGAAGAATGGTCGCTGAAAGTCTTGCCTGGTTGGATGATTACAGGTGATAGGTCGAGGCCATAAGCTGAGACCACCTGCTGAAACTGGTTGGCAATCTGCAGGTCTGCGGCGTTGTTAGGTCGCACATGCAGCTCTACGGTTGGAACCGAATTGCTGTCATAGGCGATCATGTCCAGGTTCAAAACGCCTGCGACCTGGATCTCCAGGCTCGTCAGCCAGGTCCTGTGCAAACGCTGCACTCCCGATCATCCCCTGCTCTTCACCCGTGAACAGCACATAGCGGATGGTGCAGCCAAAGGCATACTGCCGCAGGATGCTCGCCGTTTCCAGCACGCCCGCCGACCCGCTGGCGTTGTCATCCGCGCCGGGCGCCAGGCTGTAGGGGGTTGGCGAATATAAATCCAGGTGACCGACGATCAGGAACTCGCGGTTCGGCTGAACGGCGCCGGTCTGCCAGGCGTAGACATTTTGTTTATCGACCCCATACAGTTTATAGGTGTGGTATCCAACCGGCAGTCCCATCCCGGCAAAACGCTCGTACGCGTAGCGCGTGGCTTTCTGTATGTAGGTGCTCGCATACGAATAGCGGGTGGATAGCGTAAACGGGGAGCCCTCGATGATGATGGGCCATTCTCCGCTCATCTCGCCCACATAGTTCGATATGGCATTTGCTACTCACCTGGTCGATCATCTCCTGCACCAGTGGATCCGGAAGGGCGCTGTCAGGCAGTGCCTGGGTAGTCGCTTGTGGATCTTCCCTGTAAACAAAAGGCTGCGGATTCAGGGGGTTATACGCCACCCCCAGGCTTTCCAGCCATTTCATCTGCGCCTGGCTGAGAGCCGCCACTGCCTGCCTGCCTTCCATAGCCAGCAGTGGAACCTGGGTTCCTGCCTGGTGTAGGTCTTCAGGCAGGCCGTACAGCAGGTAAAACTCGGACCTGTCTGCCCCCCGTTCCAGGATTACCGGTGTATATCCGAGGCGTTTCAGCCTCTCCTGCTGTCTGGCATCAGCGCCCACGATCAAAACCAGGCCGCCATCCTCGGTATATAAGCGGGTGTAGACGTCCAATCCAACAGCCGCCAGCTTGCTTAAATCATCAGCCGGTCTCACATCGATGCGCACCAAATCCCGTGCATCTTCAGACGCCAATCCCGAATTCGTCGAGCCGAACATCAGGCCAACCAACAGGATAGCAGCCAGCAGATGAAAAACATGCCGTTGCAAGTTGGTATTTCCTTATTGTTTTCCTTATGAAAAACCGCATATCATTCACACTTTCACCGTGCAGGTTCCATGCCCGTTTCCACCAGCTCGCAGCCGAATACCTGCTCGAAAGCCTTGCAGACTGCCTGGATGGCGCTTTCCATGCCAGGCGCAGGGTCAAGCAGCTCTGCCAGGCTGACAGCCGGGGTTCCCTCCAGCCCGCAGGGGATAATTCCTTCCCAATAGCTCATGTCCGGGTTCACGTTCAACGCAAAACCGTGGCGTGTGACGCCCCTGGCGTCGACTTTGACCCCGATCGAAGCGATCTTGGCTGGTCGCAGGCGCAGCCTCGGCGGGCAGTTAATGCAGCGTGAGAACACATCCGGCTGAATCCACACACCGGTCAGGCCCTGTACCTGTCCGCTTACCACACCCAGCTTCATCAATGCCAGGATCAACATCTCCTCCAGCTGCCGGACATAGCCTACATAATCCGCCTGCGGGATGTGCGCACTGAAGTCTCCATCACGCCCGCTCTGCCCTTCTGGTCGCAGCACGGGTCTCCCCAGCGGCAGCAGCGGGTATCCCACCAGCTGCCCCGGCCCGTGGTAGGTCACATCTCCTCCCCGGTCCACCCAGTGCACCGAGACCTCCCGTCGCCTGAGCTCCCCCTCATCCCACAGCAGGTTTTCAGCCTGCCCGCGGCGTCCAAAGGTGAACGTGTGCGGGTGTTCGCACAGCAGCAGGGCCGGTGGATGTTCACCCTCGGCGATTCTGTCTGCCAGGCAGCCCTGTAATTCCCAGGCTTGTTCATAGGGTGTCAAACCCAGGCGGATCAGGGAGTACTGACCGGCATTCATACCGGCGAGTATAACACGCACCTGCTTTTCTCTTTCGCACGCATACTGTTACTGGATTCTTGCGCTTCTTTACCGCCCCACTTAGGATTTTTATAGACTCCTTGGATATACTGCACACAACAGAATCCGATTTCGATCCTGACTTCGGCGCCCGCCCGCTCAAAAGGGCCATCCAAGCGCGAGCTGCAGGACCCGTTAGCATTAGCGATCCTATCCGGCGAGTTCCACGAAGGAGATGTGATTCGAGTTGAGAGAGATAGGGAGGCTTTGAAGTTTTCAGTTGGTGTCCAGGCATAACCTGCTATAACACCTCTCATACGTTCTAAGTCCTGTGAGGACTAAGCCACACCATATTATCCATGGAAATTCCACAAAAGGCTGCTCGACCAAAACTCACTGTTCCCTGGCCAGGGAAATCGCCTGGTCGATGGTCAACCCCCGCCCGGTTTCCCAGCCTGCCCCGAATACTACATTTCCCAGGATCTCACGAACCACTTTTTTATATTCTCAATTTCTGCCAGGTCGGCCGGCGACAGCGGCACTCCGACCTGTTCCAGGTAAGACTGCGCCGCGCCCAGCAGCTGGGCTACCCGCTCAAACCTGCCTCCTTCGCCGCCAGTCCGGCAAAGGCAAACAGGCACTCGATGACGCCTTGCTTGTTCCCGAGCTCAACTTGTGCCCTCCAGGCTTTCTTCCAGCAGTGTCCTGGCATTCTGGATCTCCCCAACCTGCATGGTCACATAGCTCAAGTCGTGCAGCGCTCCTGCGATCTCCTGTCTGTAATTTAACTCTCGCAAGATGCGCAAAGCCTCGCGGTACTCGGTCTCTGCCACGATGTAATCCCCCTCCAAACGCGATAGGTCTCCCAACCGTTCCAATGCCTGGGCTTCAGCACCACGTTCTTTCGCCAACCTGGCCAGATTAAGACTTTCCTGGTGGGCAAGGCGCGCTGCCTGGTATTCCCCTAGGTGATAATTCACCATCCCCAGGTCGCTGATCAGGGTAAGGTGATAGAGCTGATCGCCGACTTCATCATATAGCCGCATGCTATCCTTGAAGAGGCTGCGGGCTCTCCCAAACTCAGCGCTGGTCAAAGATAATATGTCCCAGCAGGTGCATCGCCTCGGCGCGGCTGCGCTGCTCTCCATATTGCTGGATAATAGCTGTACCCTGCTCAGCCAGCTGGCGCGCCTCGCAGTAATCTCCCTGTTGCCATGCCAGCACGCCAGCCGCCAACAGCGCCTTTCCCTTGCCATAGCTATCACTTTGGGTTTTCTCCAGCAATCGCATCAACCACTGGCGCCCCTCGCTGTTCGACCCGCTGGTATACCAGTAGAACCAGGGTATCCCGGCCAGCTCCAGGCCTGCATCTACATCTCCCCCACCCAGCGACCATTCCAGCGCAGCCCGCAAATTGTCTCCTTCTCTTACTAGACGCTGCATCCAGCTATCTTCATTTTCACCCTGGCTCAGCCTTTGCTGGACGTACTGCCTGTAGAAATCGAGATGACGTGTGCGGGTCGGTTCAGATTCTCCTGCTTGATAGAGTTTCTCGCCACCGTATTGACGGATCAATTCCAGCATGCGGTAACGCGTTTCCTGGCCCTGGGCGCGCTCTGCAATGACCAGGGAACGATTCACCAAGTTAGCAAGCAGGTCAAGAGGTTCGTCTCCACAATCCTTGCACACTTTCTCGGCCGCCTCCAACGTCCAGCCACCGGAAAAGACCGTCAGCTTTCTCAGCATAGCCTTTTCCATCTCACTGAGCAGCTCGTAGCTCCACTCCATCGACATTCGCAAGGTCTGCTGGCGCGGCAACATGCCGCGGCTGCCGCCTGTCAGCAGGCGAAATGCGTCGTCCAGACGGGCCGCGATCTGCTCAACGCGCAGCAGGGCAACGCGCGCCGCAGCCAGCTCGATAGCCAGTGGGATGCCGTCCAGCTGCACACAGATTTGGGCAACACTGTATGCATTATCGGGCGTCACGCTGAAACCGGGTAAAGTTGCTGCTGCCCGTTCGGCGAACAGGCGCACGGATTCGTAATGTGGGATTTCTGTAGCAGATGGCAACTTCCTTAAATCCGGTGTGGCCAGGGAGGGCACCCGGAAGGGAAACCGCGGGGATTCCCAGCGCCTCCCGGCTGCTGGCCAGCAGCTTAACCTGTGGGCAGCGTCGCAAAATCTCCAGCCAGCCGGGAGCAGGCGTCAATCAGGTGTTCGCAATTATCAAGCACCAGCAGCAGCCTTCGTTCCCGCAAGTAATCAATCACCACCTGATTCCAGGAGCTCTCACTGGTTTCTTTCAGGCCGAGTGTTACGGCAACCGTCTGTTCGACAAAGGCTGGATCAGCCAATGCAGCCAGTTCCACCAACCAGGCGCCCTGGGGATATTGCCCCGCTACGCGTTGCGCTGCTTCAAGCACCAGGCGGGTTTTACCGCAGCCCCCTGGACCGGTGATGGTCACCAGGCGAGCGGTGGCAAGCATCTCCTGAATCTGTTGGATCTCACCCTCCCTGCCAATAAAACTGGTGACTTGCTGTGGCAGGTTGCCTTGTACATGCGCAGCCAGACGCGGATAGGCCAGCCCGGAAAGGCCTTCCAACGCCTGTATCACCTCCCGGGAAGAAGCAAACCGGTCCTCGGGTTCCTTCTCTAATAGTCTATAGATGATTGCTTCCAGCGCTGCCGGAATCTCCTCTCTCCTATCCTGGAGAGGGCGGGAGCCTGGCGCAGCAAGTTCAGGACCACCTGCCCCGGATTTTCACCAGGAAATGGGAGCTCAGCAGCCAGCAATTCGTACAGCACCACACCCAGGGAGAACAGGTCGGATTGTACGCTGGCATCCCGTCCTTGCAAGCGCTCCGGCGCGAGGTAGAAGAGCGTGCCAGCAACAGCCCCGCTTTCCGTTAACCGGCTGCTGGAACCCGTGACTGCCAGGCCGAAATCGGTCAGCTTTGCCCAGGTGTGTACAGCTTCAGCAGAAGAAGCCGAAGGATCGCTGGACAGCATGATGTTCTCCGGCTTCAAGTCGCGGTGAATCACGCCGTGAGTGTGCGCGTGTTCGAGCGCCTTGCACACTTGCACACCCAGCCCGGTGATTTCTTCGACCGTCTTCAGCGGATATTCACGCAGGGTGGTGCCCTGAATTAGCTCCATGACAATAAAAGGCAGGCCGTCATCTTCTCCCGCATCGTAGACGGTGACGATATGTGGGTGGTTCAGCCGGGCTACAGCTTTAGCTTCATGTAACAATCGTGCTTTCCCTTGGTTGCCTAATTGTGGTGTATCCAGGATCTTAATGGCAACTTCTCTCTCAAGCAGCGTGTCATACGCCCGGAGTACCATTCCCATCCCGCCGCGGCCAATTTCCTCCTCGATTCGATAGCGGTTATGGAGAAATTGCCCGGTTCTAAAAGCATCCAAGGTCTTTTAATTATGGAAAAAAAGGGTTCCCCACCATGAAGGTGTCAATTTTCAATACCCGGTCAGAAATATTGATGATTGCTCTAGTCGTGGTTTCCAGGCTGGTAGGGAGAGATCGGTTGGTTGTGTATACTTTTCCATCAGTCCATTAATACCTGTATTCAGCCTTTGGCATTGATTATCCATAAATTCCTGGCGAACCCTGGTAATAAATCATCGCCTCGATCATGACTTCTGGATTAGTTACTGAACCAACCAATCCGCAGGTCCATGGTTTATCTATTCAAATCCAGCTTATCTAAAGTTTCATTATAAAGCCGTCCTAACAAATATGGAAATAACAGGAAGGGGGAAAAACCATATAATTTTTCCATATCTACACAACGTCTTCGATATTTGATCGTGGGAGTTCATCTGGAGGAAGTATGTCACCTCATTCCGGTCCATTCTGTCTTGCTCCAAGGGGGAGAAATTCCCGAATTAATCCCATCCTTCTGAGTATTGTTATCACTTTTCTCTTCACCTTGTTCAGCCCACTCGGCGCGGTGCCTGCCTTAGCAGTTGACGCACCCATACTTATTTCACCCAACGATGGAATTACCGTCCGGGCAACGGGCTATGGCGGCGCCCTGGCTGTTCCTCCCCTGGCTGTGCCATCGTTCCAATGGCAGGCTGTCCCTGGCGCCTCTAATTACACCCTGGAGGTCAGCCAGGACGTCAATTTCATCACCAAGCACACCTTCTTGACCTCTTTGACCACCTACACACCCACCATCGTGGGCAATTTCAGCGACGGGCGCTGGTACTGGCGGGTAAAGGTGAACTCGGTCGGGGCTCCATACAGTGAGATCTGGAGCTTCTGGCGTGAATGGGCCAGCGTCGATAACTTCCCTGTGTTGACTCAACCTGATAATGGCTTCACGCTACAATTCTTCGATGCCCCTGTTTTCAGCTGGCAGCCGGTCATTGGTGCAGCAAAATACCGCCTGCAAATTTCCGGCAATCTTGATTTCACCGCCATCGCCTATGCAAACGATGTCCTTTCCACAACTCACCAACCCCCGGCGAAGCTGATCAACGGTGATTATTTCTGGCGCGTGATCCCGTTCGATCCCTCTAACCGTCTGGGGACTGCCAGCGAGGTCCGCAGCTTCTCCATGGGCTACAACCAGGTGCCTGTCCAGATCGAGCCGGCCAGCGGATCATTCCCCTCCTTCACCCCTACCTTCCGCTGGCAGGCTGTGCGCGGCGCCCAGCAGTATATCCTCGAATATTCCACCAGCAGCACCTTCGGGTCCGGGACGATCAGCATCACCACCTACAACACCACTTTCACTCCACAGTCAACACTCCCGAACGATATAAACTACTACTGGCATGTCCGCGCCAGGTCAGGGAACTCCCTCTCCGATTGGAGCCCGACCTGGAATTTTCAAAAGCGCTGGTACCTCGTGCCCACCTTGCTCACCCCCACCAACAACTATTCCTATGTGCGCTTTCCTTTCTTCAGCTGGACGCCCGTGCCAGGCGCCGCCAGGTACCGGATCCAGATCGACAAGGATCCGGATTTTGTAAATCTCTACATTGATGAATATACTTCTAACCCATTTTATACCCCCAGGATTTGGGACGGCATACCAGGATCTCGCTACTCGGCGCGTTATCCCATACGACGGCAGCGATAAAGAAGGGCAAAAGAGCGCCGAATGGTCTTACCAGAATGACAGCGATTATGCAACTCCTGTCCAGATTTACCCATTGTTTTACTATGCTCCTGATCCATTGCTGAAATCCGCACGATGACCGCACCGCTCCATTCCCGTTGTTCATGTGGAACCGGCTGACTGATTTTCCTACCGGCACAACAGTTGCCGTGGAATATGAAGTCCAGCTGTGCAGCGATGGATTGTGCCTCGCGCCGGTCTGGTCGGAACACACCCAAAATCTTCACGCCGCATCCAGTAGCTCGAATCCCTTCACGCCTTTTCCAGGCGTGGACTACTGGTGGCGGGTGCGCGGCCTGGGATCGGACGGCAGCCCGGTTGGAAATGGCTGGAGCCAGACCTGGCGGGCACGCTTCGATCCCGCCCTGTTAATGGCGCCAGCCCCGGGCGCGCCGCAAACCCTGCGCCCGGTCAACGGGTCCGAGATCGTTGACCAAACCCCGCTCTTCGAATGGCGTCCGGTTACGGATGCAGACTTCTACCAGGTCGAGATATATGACAACCCAGGGTTGGGTGGATCGCCAGTGGTTACTGGCGAGACCAGCTTTCCAGCCTTCTCCCCCACAGCCAGCCTTGCTCAGCGCAGCCTGATCTCGTTCGACCCGGGTAAGTTGGCATTCGGTACCTATTACTGGCAGGTGCGCGCCCACACCTCCACTGGGTTCGGCGCCTGGAGCACCACACAGCGCTTCCAGATCGCCGCCCAAAGTGAATGGCTTTCCGCTCGGTCACTGGGGACGACAGCCCAGCCTTACCAGGTAGCTTCCGATCCGGTCGATAACGCCGATCCGAACTACGAGCTTACCAGCCTGTTTATCACGCAAGATACGAATCTGTGGTATTTTGGCTTCAATGCGATCACAGATCCAGCCACGGATATGGTCTACGCGCTCCTGCTTGACCTCGATCATATCGACGGTTCAGGAGCCAACGCTTTGCCAGCGCCTTTTAACGCCGTCTCGACAATCACCGCTCACCAGCCCGAATATGCCGTCCTGGTTGAGCAGGAAGCCGGCGGTTTCACATCCGGTGGTGTTAGCATCTATACCTGGAGCGGCGTCAGCTGGAGCTTACCGGCGCCTCTTAGCCAGGGAGGTATCTTGTATGACGATGTAAGCCAGTATCTGGAGCTGGCGCTGCATAACACCGCCATCGGCTTCACCACTACCGGCGGCAGCTACGCAGTTTCGCTGGTCAGCCTGCCCGCAGCTGGCGGTACTGCCCTCGATTCGGTCCCCTCCGACCCAACAATGCCGGGAAGCGGGAACATCAGCCGCTTCGCCAGCGTCTCCCAGCGCATGAATCCGCGCATGCCACCTAATAACCTGGAAGGAGATCCTTCCATTTTCGCCTTTGCTCCTTTGCTCTTCTGGGATTATCCCAGCGGCACAAACGGAACCGATCCCTGGGCCGGCGCCAGGATGGAATACCACTTCGACCCCGGCTTCACGAACAAAATTGGCCAGTTCGACCTGACCTCCACTGCAGCTTATTATTGTCCCACCTCATATACATGGCCTTCCGACCTGTCCGGCAATAACACCTACTACTGGCGCATCCAGCCCAGGTATTCCAACACCAGCTATGGCGTCTGGAGCCAGGGATGGCGCTTCGAGATGCGCTATTTTGTACCCCAGAATCTCAGTGAATCGGCCACTTTTACCACGCCAACCTTCAGCTGGGATTTTGTGGAAGGCGCAGATTTCTACGACCTGCAGGTGTCGAGAAACACCGCCTTCTCCGACCTGGTCACCAATATCTCGACCACGCAGAACTCCTTTACACCCACCACCACGTTTGAGAATAATCGCACATATTACTGGCGAGTCAGGGCGGTTCGAGACAACGTCCCAGCCCAAAATTTCTGGTCCGACACCAGCAGCTTCAACCTAAATATGCCTATCCCGGTTGGCCTGACCCCCGATGATGCGAATCCTGAGCATGCTGTGCGCCGCGCCCCCACCTTCTGCTGGACGCCGCTCATTTCCTCAGTGGCAGGCAAGCCGGTACTGGCGGCCTACCAATACCAGGTCCAGGTGAGCCTCGGTGACCCGACCTTTTCAATCAAGACCACCTACACTACCGAACAGAGCTGTTTTACCCCTCCAGAGGGTTATGCGGATGGCACGTATTATTGGCGTGTGGCGATGCTGGATGGACAGGGCAGGATTGGCAGCTTCAGCAGTACAGCCGTCATCACCAAGCAGTATCCGATGACCACATTGGTCAGCCCTCTGAATGGAGCTGTTCCATCTACACCTACTTTCATCTGGACGCCGGTGGATGGCGCTGCTTCCTATAAATTTGAGGTCTCGATCAACTCGAATTTCTCGCCGATGTTTGACTCGGCTACTACCAATCAGACTACCTACACACCTACCCGTGTTTATGCCACAAATCAAACCTATTACTGGCGAGTGGCTATGGTCGACGCCCAGGGGAAAGTGGGTCCCTTCACTGGCGGGACGATCCTGATCGATCCTTACCCCTACAAAGCGTTTTTGCCGGTTGTATTGAGGTAGCTTTTCGTAGTTTTGATTCTTCTGCTACAGCTTCGGCAGCACAATCTCCAGCTGCCCCTGGTATTTCCCTTTCTTATCCGCATACGAGGTCTCGCACTCCTCGTCCGCCTGGAAAAACAGCACTTGCGCGATGCCCTCGTTAGCATATATCCGGGCTGGCAGCGGGGTGGTGTTAGAGATTTCCAGCGTCACATACCCCTCCCACTCGGGTTCGAAAGGCGTCACGTTGACGATGATCCCGCAGCGCGCGTAAGTGGACTTGCCCACGCACACCGTCAGCACATCGCGCGGGATGCGGAAATATTCCACCGTCCTGGCCAAAGCAAAAGAGTTCGGCGGGATGACGCACACCGGGCCTCTGAAATCGACCATCGATTTTGGATCGAAGTTCTTGGGGTCCACCACCGCCGAGAAGACGTTGGTAAAGATCTTGAATTCATCCGCCACCCGGATATCATAGCCGTAGGATGATACACCGTAGGAGATCACTCCGTCGCGCACCTGGCCTTCGGCGAACGGCTCGATCATCCTTTGCTCACTTACTCTCTTGCGAATCCAGCGGTCAGGTTTCAGGCCCATTTCTTCTCCCTTTTTTATCCACTCTAAATATGATTATTTACCAATTACGGATCACCGGTCACTGATTACTTTTCGAGCAGTGTAACTATTCTACGTTTATCGTGACCGCAGTCAGCTGCCCCGGCAAGACCGTCACCAATATTTCCTTCAATCCAAAATGTGGGAAGGATATACGGTACAGCCCGGCCGGGATATCACCCACGCCGAAGCTCTCTTTCCATGGGGATAAACCGACCAGCTCCTCTTCTTCGTAGCTGAGCAGCGGTATTTCCAGGTCATTGGGCTGGTCGGCGCCGTCCGGCAGGTGTTCCAGTACGATGCTGTTCTTCAGCAGGTTGTTCCCGAACAGAATCGATAAAGCTGCCCGCCAGTGCACCGTTGAGCGTCCCTTCCTGTTCTGCATGCGGCGCCAGCCACAAATCCGGATTGCGGGCAGCCTCGTAGGTGTTTTCACCCAGCCGCACTTCGAAGTGCAGGTGCGGTCCCTGCGCCACCCCTGACATGCCCACTTTCCCGATTTCCTGCCCCACCTGCACCTGCTGCCCAACCGTCACCAGCACTTCCGACAGGTGTGCGTACAGGGTATAAGCTGGCTGCGGCAGCTCGGGAAATGCCTGCAGCAGCCCGGCCGGAACGATATGCTCGATCACCACCAGGTTGCCGTAAAAATTCTGGACCGGCCCGAAATAAGTGATCGGCCACACGCCCTGTTCCGAGGTCGGCTCCTGGTCGTTGCCTGCCATCACCACCACCCCGTCGGCCGCCGCCAGCACTGGCGTGCCGTATGGATTTAAGAATTCCACCCCGTGGTGGGGTTCGCGCCTCTCCCCCTGGGTATTTCCAAAGCGGTAAGTCACATCCACCCGGTCGTTGGCGCTCGCTGCGATCGGCCGCGACAGGAAAAGCGATGCATAAGCACATTGGTCGGGCGGGCAGGTGGTAGGAACGGGAACGGAGGGCGTTAGGCTCGCGGAAATTTCTGTGGCAGTCTCTGCTGTGGGCGTCGCGCTGGCTGTGGGGCTGGGTGTTGGTGAATCAGTGCTGGTAGGGACTGCTGGCGTCTCTGTGGCAGGCAGTTCAACCGCCGGGCTGGCGAGCGTTGGATCGTCAGCAGCCGTGGAGGCTGACGCCGGCGCGCAGCCCGCACCCATCAACACTCCCAGCAGGGCAATTAAGGATAGCCAGTGCCGGAGGAATCTCATGCTTCTACAATTCCTCCCCGTTCAGCCAGTGATTTTTGAATCTGCACTTCCTCTTCGCTTGCCCGGCGCTCGAGCTCACTCAGTTCTGACATCATCCTCACTGCCTCTCTTGATTCCCCCAGGGAAGCCAGGTTGATGCGCACATTGTAGCCTGCACCGGTCAGGGCTGCCCGGGCTAGCGCTGCGCCGGTGGCTCCGTCGCTGATGGCATTCAGATTGCCCAATTCGACAACCTGTCTCGCCAGCTTGATCACCTCCACCGACCAGCTTGCCACTTCCAGCGGCACGCGCGCCGCTTCCAGGGTCGCCTGTTCGATCGCCGCTTGACGCCGGGTTTCTTCTTCGGGAGTATTCTTGGGCAGCCTGAAAGCCTCCATCACCACGCTGAAAGCAGCCGCGTCGCGCTGGATGGCGGTCGTCAGCGTCTCCCGCAGGCTCTCTGCCTTTTCTAATACGGCTTGCATCTGGTCTTCAACTGCGGTGTACTTCTTCTTGCCGGTGGTCAACCGGGCCACCATGGTCACCAGAGCCGCCGCCGCCGCGCCGCTGTAAGCCGAGGCTGAGCCGCCTCCCGGCGTCGGAGTGCCGATCTGCCAATGCCTGCAGGAAATCGCTCGCTGAAAGCGTTTCAGCTTCGGATTCGGTTTCAGCCAGGCGGTACTCCAGGATTTGACCATCTTCGAACTGGTCCAGCTGCAGGTACCAGCGTGCAGCCTCCACCAGCGCCTGTTGGGGTATCAGTCCCACCAGCTCGCTGTGGTGAATGCTGACCCCGTAGCGGGCAGCTTCCCGCCGGATCGTCTCGACGACGCGTGCCAGCGGAGTGCCCTGGTAATTGGTCAGGTTCATCGAGACCTGGGCCATCCCGTCCACCAGCAATCCCAGGCCCTTGACATACCGCAGCCCGCCGGACGAGTGGCGGATCGCTTTAGCGACTTTTTTTGCGATGTCCACCTCCCCGCTGTTCAGGTACACATTGAAAGCAATCAGCGGGTATCGTGCGCCGATCACGGTCGCGCCTGCCGGTCCGAGTTTGCTTGGGCCGAAATCAGGTGACCTGTCTGCGTTGGTGAGTATCTCGTCTTTGAGGGTCTCGTATTGTCCACGGCGCAGGTCTTCCAGGTTCTTGCGCTCAGGACGGCTGGCAGCTTCCTCATAAAGATATACCGGGATCCCCAGCTCTTCTCCCACTCTGCGTCCAAGTCTCTTCGCTATCTCGACGCATTCATGCATGCTGCTGCCCGTGATCGGCACAAATGGCACCACGTCTGTGGCGCCGATGCGTGGGTGTTCCCCCCTGTGCTCATCCAGGTTGATAAGCTCCGCCGCCTTCGCGATCGAGCGGAAGGCGGCTTCTTCAACCTGCCTCGGTGGACCGCAGAAGGTCAGCACGGTGCGGTTGTGGTCCAGGTCGGAGTGCTGGTCCAGCAGGCTGACCGCTGGCACCGATAGGATGGCCGCTTTGATTTGCTCGATCACCTGCGATCGGCGGGCTTCGGAATAATTGGCGATGCATTCGACTATCGGAGAAGACATGGCTCTTACCCTTTCATACTTTCCACCCCAAAAACGGGGCGCGACCCCCAATTATACTCACATTCTGAACGGCAGAATCACAACAACTCAACTGTCATCCTCTGCATTCCATGATCGATGATCGAATGCATGGAGTTCGCAGAATTCATTATTGAATTACAGGTTCGAAAAATTTTAAACTTTGAGAAGAGATCGATCAACCCGGATAATCTCTCAATACTTGCTGCATTTTAGGCTTGATGCGTGGTATATCGCTTATGACAACTTCCCAGACGATTTCCATATCCACGCTATCGTAAGCATGGATTATCCTGTCCCGCATTCCAGACATAGCTTTCCAGGGAATCTCTGGATATTTTTCTCGAATCTCTTCAGGAATACGTTTAGCGGCCTCTCCAATAATTTCTAAAGACCTGACGACAGCAAAATTGATCCGAAAATCTGCTTCGAATTGTTCGAAGGATACTTCCTGAAGAAGGATTTCCGCCTTCTCCATGGCATCCAGGATTTCTTCAATTTAATCCAAAAACTCGAGGCTCATACAGGGATATATTCATTAAGAATTCGCTTACCAATTCGTTTTCTTTAAGTTCTTCTTTACTGCGATATCGGCCTGAATTCCGAGTATTTTGCTTAAGTATTCCTGCAGCTCCACCAATCCAATCAGGCTTATACGTAGCGGTCGTTCGAGCTCTACCAGGAGATCGATGTCGCTTTCACGCGTTTGTTCATTTCGGATATATGAGCCAAAAACACCGATTTCAACCACTCCAAATCTATCTAACAGGTAAGGCTTTTGTTCGGTTAATATTTGTTGGATTTGATCTAACTTCTTCATCCCAAATTCCTGGTGTTTATTATATCTTTGTTGCTGAGGGAGCAACAGAAATCCTGAGTTTTTATTCTTACCTGTTCCGGAGCTTGCGCAGCTGTTCGAACAGCTCGCGTTCTTCCTGGCTTAAATCCGTGGGCAGCTGCACCTGCACGGTGGCAATCAGGTTGCCGCGCTGCTGGGGGTCTCGCAGAGTCGGCATTCCCTGGCCTCGCAGGCGTAAGGATTTGCCGTTGCTCGTTCCTGCCGGGATGGTTAGCTCAACTGTGCGGTCCATGGTCTCCACGCCTACCGCCCCACCTAACAGCGCCGTGTAGAGATCAACCGGCACATTCACTTTCAGGTCGTCACCCTGGCGCTCGAACTTCGCATTCGGCCTGACCTGGATTTTCAAATACAGATCACCTGCTGGTCCTCCCCCAGATCCAGCCTGCCCCTGCCCTCCCAGGCGGATTCGCGAACCGGTCTTCACTCCGGCTGGAATCTTGGCTTCGATGCGCCGGCCTCCTTCCCACTGCAGGCTCACGCTTGTGCCTCGAAAAGCATCCTCCAGGGATATTTCCACCACCTGCTCGGCGTCTCGCCCGGCCTGTGCGTGCACCGATCTCGTTCGCCCACCGCTCCCCGCTCCTGGGCGCTGGCCCATGCCTCCGAATAACATCTCGAAGAAATCCGAGAACCCCCCCATCCCTCCCGCGTTCCCGAATCCGCCTCCGAACATCTGCTCGAATTCTTCAGGCGTGACGGTGCGCGTTTGGCTGCCTCCTCCCGGCCTGGATCTCCACTGCGACCAATCGAAATCCTCCGACCTGCCGCCGCCGTGCGAGTACTGCTGCCACTGCGCTCCAAACTGGTCGTACTTCTTGCGCTTTTCAGGATCCGATAAGACCTCGTACGCCTCGTTGATTTCCTTGAATTTCTCCTCGGAAGCCTTGTCCCCCGGATTCACGTCCGGGTGATGCTTGCGCGCCAGTTTACGATAAGCCTTCTTCAGCTCGTCCTTGTCCGCGCTCTTTTTCAATTCCCAGGATTTTATAATAATCTTTATAGTCCATATCGATTAATTTTACAGCACTTATGCCAGAATTACAGGATTCCGAACCGCTTTACTAGGTATTCCATTAAACATAATACCGAATAGTAAAAATCTCATCGGAAATTTATTAATACGATCTCAGAGACAGCCGGGTTCCCGGAATTTCCACTGCTGTGAATGGAGCCTCCTTTTCCTGAAGGGTGCTCGCGCTGCTGTTCATCTCTACTCCATCTGATTTTATATTCCTCATATAAAGGATTTGCGCGATTCTTATACACGGGCGATATCATCCATATACATTCAAAATGACAGCAAAACATTGAACTAAGAAGGAGATTTTTAGACATGTATCGAAGATATCGTTCCCCTTATCAATTGCGAGAGATAGATCGCCTGCAGCAGCAAATGAACCGCCTGTATGAGACCTCCACCCCTAGCCGTTTACGCCAGGCTGGCGGTTACCCTGCGATGAACATCTGGTCGAGCAACGATGGCTTGAAAGTCACCGCTGAAGTACCCGGCGTGCATCCCGAAGACATCGACATCAATGTGGTTGGGGATACTCTGACTCTGACCGGTGAGCGTCGGCCAGACGACCTGAAAGAGGGCGTCCAATACCACCGCCAGGAACGCGGTTATGGCAAGTTCAGCCGTTCGATCCAGCTGCCCTACAAGGTCAACATCAAGAAAGTTGAAGCGACCTTCGCAAACGGCGTATTGAGCGTCGATCTGCCGCGCGCCGATGAAGACAAGCCGCGCAAGATCGTTGTAAAGAGCGCCTGAGTCCATTTGACAGTCAGAAATAATCAATTATCAGAGAAAAGAGGTAATACTATGGCAGAGACAAAAGTTTTAGAACCCCAGAAAGAAGAAATTGAAATCTCAGAAGGCACCGAGCGTACCCGTGAAGGCCTATGCTTTATCCCGCGTGCTGATATTTACGAGCTGGACGACCACTTGATGATTGTGGCCGATGTTCCAGGCGCAGATGATAAGACCGTCGACATCGTGTTGGAGAAAGACGTTCTGACCATCAATGCGTTGGTCGATCCGGTCCTTCCCGAAGGCTATTCGCTGGCCTATGCCGAATACGAAGTCGGCGATTACACCCGCAGTTTCAAGATTTCCAGTGAGATCGACCGCGAGAAAATCTCGGCCAGCATCAAGAACGGTGTCCTGCGCCTGCGCCTGCCCAAGGCAGCCGCCGCCAAGACCCGCAAGATCAGCGTGGCCACCGCCTGATTTAGTTTTTTGTTGATCATCAATTCAGGGCAGCCTCTGCTGCCCTTTTTGATTCTCTAAAATGATATACTTTTCCACAGCCATTGCGAAGTAAAGGTTGAGGTATGTCATTCCGCACATTAATCGATAGACTGCGAAGCCAGGATTCTCTGCTCGAGGTAGATACCCGGATCTCAAAAACATACCAGATCGCCGGTCTGCTCAAGGGCATAGAGCCAGGATCTGCCTTGTTTACCCACGTAAGTGAATCCCCCTTCCGCGTGGCCGGCAACCTGCTGTGCAGCAAGGCCGCTTTCGCGGACTATTTCGGCATTCCAGTGAGCGAGATCATCCCGCTTCTATCTAAAGCCATCGAGTCTCCTGCTCCCTGCCAGGTTGTGAAAGATGCTCCATGCCAAAAAGTGGTGATCACCGATCCGGACCTCGACTCTCTTCCAATCCTGCGCCACTGTGCCGAAGACGGCGGCAATTACATCAGCTCGGGGGTGTTCGTCACCCGGCACCCCACATACGGGCAGAACCTCGACTTCCATCGCTGCATGCAGTTTTCGAAAAACGAGATGGCAGTGCGGGTGGTTAAGGGCCGCCATTTCGATCTCTTCCTGCAGGATCTGAAGCAGGTGGATGTGGCGGTATGCGTCGGGGTCTCGCCCGCTGTGCTGGTGGCCGCCGCCTCTTCCGTGGAGCTCGGCGTGGATGAGCTGCAGATCGCCAATGCGCTGGAGCCGCTTGTCCTTGGTACACGCCAAAACGGTGGATGTGTACTCCCGCCGAATGCGAGTTCGTCCTGGAAGGCACGGTCTATCTGGACCGCCGCCACGCCGAAGGTCCGTTCGTCGACCTTACCGAGACTTACGATGTGGTGCGCCAGGAGCCAGTGCTGCAGGTCAAAACGATCACCCACCGCCAGGATGCCATCTGGCATGCCCTGCTGCCCGGGTGGGCTGGAGCACAAGCTGCTGATGGGCATGCCGCGCGAGCCGACCATCTTCCGCAAGGTCAACCAGGTGGTGCGCTGCCTGGATGTCAACGTCAATCCGGGCGGTTGTTCGTGGCTGCACGCCATCGTGCAGATCGAGAAACGGCACGAAGACGATGGTCTGAAAGCTATCGCAGCGGCCTTCGACGGGCACCGCTCCTGCAAGCACGTCTTCGTGGTCGATGCCGATATCGATATCTACGACCCGCTCTCCGTAGAATGGGCCATGGCCACCCGCTTCCAGGGCGACCGGGGCCTGGTGCTGAAAGAGCGCTCTCCCGGTTCCAGCCTGGATCCCAGCGCCGAGCCCGAGACCCACCGCACGACACGCCTCGGCTTCGACCTGACCAGGCCCCTCAAGGCACCCGGAAAGGATTTCTCCAGGGCCAGGTTCCCTGACGTCGATGTCTCCCAATTCATCATCCATCCCTCCAAACCAATGGATCAAGATTCTCTCTTTGGATCGAAAGTAAAAAAATCCGTGTTCATCCGTTAAATCCGTGTACAAATTCTTATGTATTTAACCGCTGAAGAAAAGGACATGCTCGCAGGTGGGCAGGGCAAGGCTACCCGCAAAGCCATGCAGATCCTGGTCGCCCTGGGCACCATCTACGGCGCTGAACGTATGCTGCCGGTCACTTCCGTGCAGGTCGCCGGCGTCAGCTACGACAACCTGGGGGAGCCGGGGCTGCAGTTCCTGCAAGAGATGGCAGAAGGCGGCGGGCAGGCGCGCGTCCTCACCACGCTGAATCCCGCAGGTATGGACGTTGATGCCTGGGAGACACTGGGCATCAGCCCGGAATTCGCTTCCAGTCAGCGCCGGGTTTTGGACGCCTTTGCACAATGGGCGTGCTCACCACCTGCACCTGCACCCCCTACCTGGTCGGAAACCTGCCGCACTTCGGACAGCACCTGGCCTGGGCGGAAAGCAGCGCCGTTTGCTTCGCCAATTCGGTAATCGGAGCGCGCACCAACCGCGAAGGTGGGCCGAGTGCCCTGGCCTCTGCCCTCACTGGGTGCACGCCTGCCTATGGCTTTCACCTCGATCGCAGCCGTCAGCCATCCTTGTGCGTCGAAGTCATCGCTGGCCTTGAAGCCTGCGGAGAATGGGAAGAATCCCTGGTCTTTGGCGCCTTGGGCAAAGCCATCGGAGATAGGCTGCCGGAATCCGCCCAACCGCCCGTCACGTTTATCCGCGGCCTTTCCCGGGTTTCTTTGGAAGGACTGAAAGCCTTCTGTGCCAGCCTCGCAACCTATGCGGGCGCAGCGCTCTTCCACATGGAAGGAATTACTCCCGAAGCCGGAAGCCTGGAACCGCCGGCCGCTGTTATTCAGATTGGTGAAAGGGAGCTAAACCTGGCTCTGGATTCAATGACCAGCGCCGCCGCTGAAGAAGTGGATTTTGTCAGCCTGGGCTGCCCGCACCTGACCATCCGTGAAATCGCCCACCTGGCCGAATTACTCGCTGGAAAACGGGTCAAAAAGGAATTCTGGATCACCACTGCCCGGCCGACCAAATTCCTGGCCGACCGCATGGGTCTCTCCCGCATCATCGAAGACAGCGGCGCCAGGTTTGCCGTCGACACCTGCTGCGTGGTTGCTCCGATCCAGGGGCGCTTCCATGCCCTGGCAACCGACAGCGCCAAAGCCTGTTATTATGCCGGCGCAAAAAACGGCTTCAAGATGCTGGTCAAATCCTTCGATGATGTGGTCCGGGAGGCGCTGCAGTGATCCTGCAGGGGCGTGTCATCTGCGCTGGAAATGCGCGCGGGGAAGCCCTGGTGTCAGGCAGCGCCATCTCTTTCTTCGGTGGGATCGATCCGGACACCGGCCTGGTAGTCGAAAAAGGTCACGAGCTTCAGGGTCAATCTGTCGCCGGCAGGGTGCTGGTCTTTCCGCATGGGAAAGGTTCCACCGTCGGTTCCTATACCCTGTACCGTCTGAAGCACAATGGCCTGGCTCCAGCAGCCATCCTGAACGCTGAATGCGAGACGATCATCGCCGTCGGCTGCATCATTGCCGAAATCCCATGCCTCGACCAGCTGCCGGTCGCCAGCTTGCACAGTGGGCAGCACATCTCCGTGGATGGCGAGCATGGCACAATTGAAGTATTTCCCATTCGCAAGGAGTAACATTGAAGTCCACACCAGCTCATACGCTACCACAGCTGCCCCTGCCCGAATCCCTGCGCGGCCGCGATCCTGATTCCTTCGCCTTCCGCACCCTTTCCGGACGCCTTCCCGGCATTGCCAGGCGGGTGCTCGACTCTCGTGATTGGCACGACCAGGCCTGCCTCCGATTGGAAGCCCTGGTGGACGACATGCCGCATGGCAGGCTGCGGCTTCTGGACGACCCACAGGCTCCGGATGCTGCCGACTGGGAGGCAGATCTGATACCCTATCTTGGGTTCACCTGGCTGGAAGCACCCTGGTATGTATCTGAAACTTATTTTTTCAGGCGCCTCCTGGAAGCCACAGGCTACTACCAGGCTGGTCCGGGATTCCACCTGGATCCTTTTCTGCCTGAGAAGCAGCAGGAGTTCGAGGCGGTCTACGCTCACTCGTCGAGCCTTTGTGAGCACCTGAACGGGGCCGCGATTGCTAGAAATCCCCTGCAGCTGGATAATCCTCAGGCGGTAGAGCAGGTCAGACCTCGGCTGATATCCCTGCTGCGCCAGAACATCTGGGGCAACCAGGCTGATCGCAGCATGTGGCCAGCGGGTTCAAGAGTTGAAGGTCCATCCCTGCAGAACAACGGTCGCTCGCATGAACAACTGCTGGTGGATCACTCCGGCCGCATCGCTGAGTTCCTCACCAACCTGCCAACTCCACTGTACCGGATCGACCTTATCCTCGACAATGGTGGTATCGAGCTGTCCTACGATCTGGTACTGGCTGACATCCTGCTGTCCGGATCTTTCGCTCAAAAGATCCGGCTTCACGCCAAGCCGCATCCCACCTACGTGTCGGATGTCACCTTCCCCGATTTTCACTCCACCATCGATCACCTGGAGCAGGCTCGGGAAGCCTGCCTGCGCGCGTTAGCTGGACGGCTGCGGGGCTACCTGGCAGATGGCAGGATCCGGCTGCGCACCGACTACTACTGGACCTCGCTGCGCTCTGGCTGGGACATGCCAGCTGAATTACACCACGAGCTGGGTGAAGCCAGCCTGGTGATCAGTAAAGGCGACGCCAACTACCGCCGCTGGCTGGGAGATCGCATCTGGCCTCATACAACCCCGGTCGAACCAATTCTGGCGTATTTCCCTTCACCGCTGCTGATCTTAAGGGTGCTGAAAGCCAACCTTATCGCCGGGCTGGAGAGTGGCTTATCTCAAAGGATGTACAGCCTGGATCCCGAATGGCTGCATAACGGCAATTGGGGCATTATCCAGGCCGCTGGTCTCCCGGGATAAACTGCTCAATCCGACCACGGAGCCGGCACTCGGTCCCAGCGGTGCTCCCTCAGCCTGGCATGCAGCTCCTCGGGCAGAGGACCAAGCTCGCTGGCAGCCAGGTTCAGGCGCACGTGCTTTTCTTTACGCATCCCGGGGATGATGGTGCTCACATCCGGGTTGTTCAGGATGAAGCGCATGGCCATCTCAGGTAGGCTCATCCCCTCCGGCAGGATTCCCTTCAGCCGCTCAGCCCTTTCGACGCTCGGTTGCAGATTTTCAGGCGCAAAGTAGATATTGCGCCAATCACCCTCCGGCCAGCGGATGTCCAGGGTCAGGTTGCCAGTGAGTGTGCCCTCGTCAAACGGCACGCGGGCAATCACCCCCACCTCCATCTCGCAGCACGCGGGAAAAGCTCATCTTCCGGGTTCTGGTCGAAGATATTGTAAATCACCTGCACCGCATCGATCAGCCCGCTGCGCACCGCCTGCACTCCATTCCAGGTTTCCCAGCGGTTGATGCTGATACCGGTAGTCTTTATCAGGCCCTGCTGCTTCAGCTCTTCCAGTTTCTTCACCCAGCGGTCGTCCTCCAGCCAGCTGTCTTCCCAGGTATGGAACTGGATCAGGTCGAAAGACTCCAGGCCGGAATTCTTCAGGCTGCTGTGCACATATTGTTCAATGTACTCTGGAGGAAAGCAATCGTCCAGGCTGAATTCCCGGTGACTAGGCCATATACGGTTTTTGGGCGGAATCTTGGTCGCTGTATACAGCCTTTTGCCAGGGTTCATTCGCACGATTTTACCCAGCAGGGCTTCGCTGCGCCCCTCTCCATACGCCCAGGCGGTATCGAAAAAATTGCAGCCTAAATCTATTGACAGCTGCAAAGATGCGAGTGATTCCTGGTCGTCGGAACCGCTCCACCCGCCCATTCCCCACATGCCGTATCCTACCTCGCTCACCATCCAGCCAGTGCGTCCAAATCGACGGTATCGCATGATGCCTCCATGAAACAGGATTTTTGATTGTGAACAGGGACACTAAAGGACTATAATTATAATTGCATGTCTGGCGTGTCTGCAATCGAGTGGGATGGTTAAAAATGCCTCTTTCTGAGGGTCAAACGATCAACCATGATCGTTACCGGATTGATAGTTTATTAGGACAGGGTGGAATGGGCGCCGTTTACCGCGCCTGGGACATCACCCTGGACGTACCAGCAGCCATCAAAGAAAACCTGGATGCCTCAGCTGGTGCACAAAAGCAGTTCAGCCGGGAAGCGAACATCCTCGCTCGCCTGTCGCACCCGAACCTGCCCCGGGTAACCGATTATTTCTTCATACCCGATCAAGGTCAATACCTGGTTATGGATTTCGTGGACGGCGAAGACCTGCAGTCGATGCTCGACCGCCTGGGGAAATTGCCTGAACCGCAAGTTCTCAGCTGGATCGCCCAGATTTGCGAAGCGCTGGCATACCTGCACAGCCAGCCTAATCCGATCATCCACCGTGATATCAAACCCGCCAATATTAAAATCCGCCCGGATGGGCACGCCATGCTGGTGGATTTTGGGATTGCAAAGATTTACGACCCGCACCTGGCAACCACCGTGGGAGCTAGAGCGGTGACCCCTGGCTACAGCCCACCAGAACAGTATGGCGGAGGCAGTACCGACTCGCGTTCTGATATTTATGCTCTGGGCGCCACCCTTTACCACCTGCTTACCGGCGAAGCTCCGCCCGAAAGCGTCCAGCGCATGGTGAAACAGGTGCCCTTGCCACCGCCGCACCAGTTTAACGACCGAATAACACCAGAAGTTGAACAGGCCATACTGAAATCGGTCGAGATTGCCACCGACCGGCGCTTCCAGACAGTGGATGAATTCCGCCATGCGCTTACCACGCCTGCCCTGCGAGCGACCGTCCCTTTCACCCCGGCGGCTGTCGCGAGGAACGGAATCTCTCCCGTCCATCAGCCGCAAAAGAAACAGCCCCAACGGCGATCCATCCTGGTGCTGTACGGCCTCGGGATTATTAGTCTGTTGGTAGTTTTGTGCCTTGCAGGCTTGCTGCTGGGCGGGAAATATATCAATCCCGCCTTGGTTGAAATCGGTTTGCTTCCCGGCAGCCCGGCTTCACCCGCGCCGGCTACCCTGGCGCAATCCAGCCCTCCCACCCAACCGGCGACGGACGTTCCAACATCAATTCCTTCTCCATCAGCCGAAACGCCCGTATCGACCAGCCCGCCATTGCCATTCTCCCCACTGGGAGAGCTCAGCCAGGGTTGGAGCATGGGGGGAGGCAATCCCAGCAACTCCTCCTGGAATGCAGCCGAGAACCAGCTCTACCCACCACTGGCCTTGGTCTGGACTTGGAACCAGGTCGAAAATTTCAACATCGAGACACTCACCACCGTCTTTGGCATTCTCTTCCTGGGCGGTTCTCACCAGGACAAGGACAACGCCGTTTATGCAGTTGAAATTGGCAAAGACAGCCCGCTGTGGTCTTTTTCCATGACAGACGCCCGGGGAGGCAACCAGGTTCACGTGGCAGTCGGCGAAAAAACGGCTTTCTTCGGCGGCCAGCAGGACGATAACCTGTATGCGGCAGATGTAGGGATGGGGACCATCCTTTATACAGTCACGGGCATCGAAAGTATGTACACCCGCTCGCCAAAAGTAAGTCGCGGCGTGGTGTATGTTGCGGGTTCAGGGTCTTCTGGTGATGGGTTGCTGGCGGTCGACGCCGTCTCCGGCAAGGAAATCTGGCGAGCCGATGTCGGGCATATCCAGTCAGACAATGCTGTATGGGATCCGCTGGTGATTGCTGCGGGCAGTTTGAATCCAGGGGAAGGTACCATTGATACACTGGCTTTAGAGACACAAAACGGTCAAATACTGTGGAGGACCAGGCAGTCTCGTATCATTAAGGTGACCACCGATGGCAACCAGGCTTATACGGTTGTCTCCTCAAACAACACCTTCGGTGCCTTCGATACCGTCATAGCCTATAACATCAAAGACGGTTCAAGCGTCTGGCAGTACAAGCTGGATCGGGAGATGTGGTTCTTCACAGAAATGGCGCTTACCGACGAACAGCTGATCATTGTCGGCAGCCCTGCCAACAGCGACCCTCAGAGGCTGGTCGTGTTTGGGAAGTATGATGGAGCCCTGCTTCATTCGTCCGACATTCCCGGTCTGTGGACAGGTGGTTTGGCGGTCGCAAACGGGGTGCTGTATGTTGGTACCAACCGCGTGTTGCACGCTTACAGCATGTCAGATTTCAGCCTGTTGTGGCAGGAGGAACTCCCGGTGACCGATCTTGCCGTCAGCGACGGTTACCTGTTCGTTGCAACCGCCGCCCAGGTGCAGGCCTTCCGAAAGGCAGAACCGTGAGAAAATGAAACGCGCCGTCTCCGTCAGTCTCGGCAGCCCCCGGCGTGACAAGAAAGTTGTCGTCGATTTCAACGGTGTGTCCATCTCGGTCGAGCGCATCGGCACCGGTGGAGACGCGGTTCTCGCCAGGCAGCTGTTCAAAGAGCTGGACGGGAAAGCAGATGCTCTCAGTGTCGGGGGCATCGACCTGTACGTGCACCTCGATGGGCGCGATTACCCCATCCGTGCGGCGCTCAGACTGGTGCAGGATGTCCACCAATCCGCCCTGGTGGACGGGCGCATGTTGAAATATGCGCTCGAAGGCCGCCTGTTTGAGCGCGCTCAGCCGCTGTTGGGTGAGCACCCGGTTTTCCACAGCGCCTTCATCCCCTTTGGTACCGACCGCCTCGGCCTGATCAGCGCCGTCAGCAGTGTCGCACAGCAGGTGCTGATCGGTGATTTGATGTTCATGTTCGGAGTGCCGTACCCGGTGCGCGGGCTGGAGAGTTTCAAGCGCCTTGCCAGGGTATTGCTGCCGGTGGCGGGTTTCCTGCCCATCTCTTTCCTTTTCCCGCCTGGCGCAAAAGAAGAAAGCCATCATCCAAAGTACCAGTCTTACTGGCAGCAGGCCGACCTGGTCGCCGGCGACATGCACTACATCCAGAAATACGCCCCCCAGGACATGCGCGGCAAATTCGTGATTACCAACACCACCACCGAGGAAAACATCCAGGTATTAAAGAATTGGGGTGTATCGAAAGTCCTCACCACCACGCCGCGCTATGATGGACGTTCCTTTGGGGTAAATATGATGGAAGGGGTATTGACCGCCTATGCCGGTCTTGGACGCCAGCTCAGCCTCCTGGAGCTGAATGCCTTGATCGACGAGCTTGACCTGCGCCCATCTCTCCAGGTATTATAATCTTCCTGGACTCCACCACACCTTCATGGCTTATTGGTTTGCACGTTCCCTGATCAGATTAATTATCCGCCTGACCTGCCGCCTGGAGACTCACGGCCTGGAGCGGCTGCCAAAAACCGGCGCCTTCGCGGTAGCCTCCAACCACCTGGGAAGGCTCGATCCGCTGTTGGTTTACTATTTGCTCGATCGCCGCGACATCATCATGCTGGTGGCAGAAAAATACCGGGAAAATACCCTGGCGCGCTGGTTCGTACGCCAGCTAGACGGCATCTTCGTCGATCGTTTCGAAGCCGATTTCAGGGCAGTACGGCAGGCATTAACCCGCCTGCGGGGCGGGGGGTTGCTGGTCCTGGCGCCCGAAGGCACTCGCAGCCCGACCGGGGCTTTGATCGAAGGCCATCACGGCATCAGCTACCTGGCTGCCAAGGCTGGTGTCCCCATTTACCCGGTCGGCATTACCGGCACCCAGGACCGTGCCGTGCTGGCAAATTTCAAGCGTCTGCGCCGCGCCAGGGTGGTCGGCGTGGTCGGAGAGCCCTTCACACTTCCCGGGATTTCGAGACAAGATCGGGATGAGACCCTGGAGGCCTACACCGGTGAAATCATGTGCCGTATTGCTGCCTTAATCCCGCCAGAATACCGGGGGGTGTATGCAGATCATCCCAGGTTGAGAGACCTGCTCCAATCAGGGTGATGGTGGAGTTATCGGCAGGGCGACCACGTAGATGCGTGCCTGCCAGCTCCACACGTTGGCGCCCCCACAGGTTACCAGGGTCAGCTGCTCGTGATCGGTTGGCCACATGAATTTCTGGTGCTTCTCCAGCTCGACCATGTTCCGCTTCTGCCAGGGTACTTTCTTCACTTTTTCCACGATATAACGGTATTCACCACCATTCTGGGTGAACAGCGTGATCTCGTCCCCCACCTGCATGTTCTGCAGCCTGACGAAAACCCCCTCCGCGTCATACCAGCCGTTGTTGTAATTGTGCCCGACCAGGATAATGTTCCCCCCTTCTCCCGGGTTGGCTGAGACCGCCAGCTGTCCAACCAGGTCCGAACGGTTTGGAGTCGAAAACAGGGCATCAGTGTTCCAATCCAGGTTGCCGTTGCCATCCCGGCGCAGCTCGATTGGTACGACTGCGCGGTTGACTTGCAGCCGGCGGATCACCAGCCGGTTCACTGGACCAGCAGAAGGCGCAGGAGCTGGCGCTACTTCCGTTTCGACTGTAGCCGCGGGGTCTGCCGGTGGAGGATACATCAAGTCCGTCGGGACTGGTGCCGCAGGTTCGCTCGGGACAGGAACGGTGGAGTCGCTCGGGGCAGGCGCAGCAGTTTCGCTCGGGATGGGCGCTGCAGGCTCAGTTGGGGCTGGAAGGGTTGGCTGTAAGGCCTCGGTCACAGCAGGGTTTGCGGCTTCCGGCGTCTCGCTGGGGATGTTATCCTCTGCTGGCGGAATCCCGACCACTTCAGTCTGCAGTTCCATGGAGGTGATGGGCTCACGCGAATCCGCTGCCGGGCCAGGCACTGCTTCTTCCCCGCCGATCGCCTGTGTGGCAGGCACTTGTGGGGTCACAGAAGGCAGCGGCAGGGCAAAGTCGATGCTGGAAAGCAGGTATGGCTGGTATCCATCCTGTTGGGCAGCCATAGCAGACCGCACCCAGAACAGCGACGTCGTGAAAAGGACCAGCACGCCTGCCAGGATGAATAAATCACTCAGCAGCCTGCGCCAGTCGATGCGCCTGTTATTTTTGTGTCCGGCTTGCCTGGTTTTGGTCACGTTGCACTTCCAAACCTGCACGTTGAACCCGGCAGACTTCGATCACCAAAAAGATGAATGCCTGCGCCTGGCTTGAGCCTGCGCAGGCATTCACAATGCTTAGAGAGCCACTCTCTTTTTCCGCAGGGCCAATCCGGCAACAATCAAGACTGCGCCACCAGTCATCGCCGAACCCAGGACGAGCGGATATGGTATATCGGGGCCCGTGTTTGGGGGATAACCAGGATACTCCGATTGGTAGACGATGGTGCAGACCTGCTGGTTGTTCTGGTAGACCCACTCGATCCGATAGAAGATATAGCTGTCGATGAAAATCCGATACAGGTTGCCGCCTCCATACCGGTTGCAGATCACCTGAACAACCTGGTTGAATTGCTGTTCGTTGCTGCACGCCCACGGGCTTCCGTAGGTGCCATTGCCTCCCGATGCGATCAGATCGGAGCAGAAGAATGTGCCGGCAGCACTCACTGTGGCCGGGATCAGCAGGCCAAGCAGTGCTGTGATGATGATCGCGGTGCGAATTTTACTCATGTCTAAGTCTCCTTCTTATGATTGATAATCGTCTCGCTCCCAGGACTGCACTTCCTAAAAAAAACCTGTGATTCACGCAGGTAGGAAATTCCTCGGTTTAGTGACAGTCTGGCTCGAGCAGTGAACTACTCTTTCCTGTATCTTTATTGCGATTAGCTTTCTCGTTGTCGCCAATTGCCTCCTTTCTGATAAATTCCACCCGCACTGCTTATTTGAGGGGTGCGAGTAAGCTTGACTTCACCATCTGGCTCAAAATCGGATCACGGCTGTTGGCTAAAGCAGCCCCAAATTCAGCATCTGCTTCAACAGTCTTCCCCAGTTCCTTCAGCGCCAGTCCCAGGTAGAACCGGGCGACTGCGTCTTCAGGATTGGAGATTATCGCAGCCTCTAAGTGCCTCACAGCTGTTTCTGGCTTGCCTTCCATGACAGCAATCACGCCCAGGCCTCGCAGCGCCAGGTTGTGCGCCGGGTTCTCCGCAAGGACTTGTTCCCAGGCCTGGCGCGCATCCTCGACCTGGTTTTTCTTCAGCAAGATGCCAGCCCACAGCGCTTTGGCCTCCAGCTGGCTCGCATCCAGGTCGAAAGCCATCCGGTACTGCCTGGCAGCTTCTTCCAAATCTCCGGCGACCAGGTATGCGTTTCCCAGGTTGAAATAAGCCTCCGGGCTGCCTGGGTGCAGGTCTACCGCCTTCTGCATATGTTCGATAGCCTTTTCAATCTGCGCTCGCTGGAGCAGTGCGACCCCGAGATTATTCTGCGCAGCCGCGTCTTCAGCATCCAGTGAGACCGCCTGCGTTAAAACCGCCAGGGCTTCTTCTTCCTTTCCTTGGATGAAAAGTGAATAACCCAGGGCGTCGTAGATCCGGGCATAATCCGGCTGTAGGTAAGTTGCCATCCTCAGGTAATATTCCGCCAGGTCTGGTCGACCAGCATTCAATGCCAGCCGGGTCATCAGGTTGTGAGTGGTCTCCAGTGGTGCTGCCCCCAGGATCACCAGCGTCAGCCCGGTCAACGCCATGGTCAAAAGTACCCTTTTCAGGGTTTTCCTGGAGCGTGGTTCAGGTGGGGGAGTGCTGGCAGGTGCGGGGGGATTCGATCTGGCAGATTGCCAGTCCGAACCGAGGATGACCCACAGGACTGTTTCGCTGCGGGTGATCATGCTTTCAGCGCTGGGTAAACCGTGATAGGCGATGCCGATTCCGAACGATTGGCCTGCACCCAGTGTCAGTGTTTTTCCGGTAGGGGAAAGTAGTTCCACCTGGCCGCGGCTGATGAGCGCCAGGAAGCTTCCCCGCTCACCGTGCAGGACCAGATGCTTTTTGGGGGATATCACCACCCGCCGCAGCTGCTGCTGCAGAGATTGGCATACCCCGGGTGCCAGTCGGGAAAACGGGTGGATTTGTTGTAGATCTGGTATGCTTTCAGCCTGCATGGTGTTTCCTTCCACCCTTCCTGTTGCAAGTACCGTACCGCTGCCGGGCTGGGCTCCACAATTTTATAAAATAAAGAAAAAGCGCCGTCTAAACTTGCTTTTTAGACGGTCTTACATGTAAGGCAAACTTGTTAGTTTGCCCGGACCAGGTTGGCTGCAAAGCCAATCCGTTCGGCATACTGCCAGCTTGCACCGGGACAAGCTAAAGCTTATCTACATGTAGGGGCTGTCTAGAATGAACGGCTAGACAGCCCCAATACGAGCCCAATGGGGCAATTATAGCGAAAGACAAAAAAACTGGCGGTCGTCAAGCCGCCAGTTTTTGCATATTATGGGCGATACACACCAAACCCCACTCGGTTTTGGCCTTCTCCAACCCCCTCAAGCTAAATCTACGGAAGCGCATGTTGTGTTTGATCTGACCGAAGACGGACTCGACTTCGACATTGCGTTGCACACGGAGAGCCTTGCCCTGCTCAGAAAGCAGGTTGTTCTTGGCTTGCTCCCGATAGCGGCGCAGGCAGAAGCTCATTCGCATATGGCGATTCCCTTTCGCTCGGGTGCATTCGGGCTTGAGAGGACAGGCATTGCAGCCAGAAGCTTCATAATGGCGCAGCTCGGTCCAATAACCATTCTCTGTTCTTTCTCGGCGAGTACCCCGATAGGTCAGACGTTGGTTAGCCGGGCAAATGAACTCGTCTTTTGCAGCATCGTAGGGCAGGTTCTCAGAACGGAAGATGGTTTTGCGGACCAGTTCCGGTTTGCGATGCTTTTGTAGTTCGCGATGAAAGGTGTTGTATTTGACATAGTTGCCCAGGCGATGCTTTTCGAAATAGGCGTAGTTCTCTTCGCTGCCATAACCAGCGTCTGCCGAGATATTCTGGGGCAGGCAGCGGGGCTGATGGTCTTGCTGTGGTAGTATCTCTGGCTTGCGCCTGGCGATGACGCTCAGATTGGCCCTGACCCCCTCCAGGTGAGGGATCAGACAAGTGGTATCTCCGGCTCGCTGGTGTAAACTGAACCCGACCACAAACTGCCCTTCTGTCCCGGTCTGGACATTGTAGGCTGGCTTGGGCAGCGGTTTCTCAGCTCCCCGATCTTCCTTCATCCGGAAGAATGTGGCATCTTCATCGGTCTTTGAGTAGCTGCTCCGCCCAGCCAGCTTGCGTTCCTGCTCCTCATAACGCCTCTGCCGGGGCAGGTAGTCTTTATACATCACCTTAACCGCCTTGGCCAGCTTCTTGTCTTCTGGCTTCTCTTTCAGCCTCTGGTTCAGTTCCGCAATCTTCTTCTCCAGTTTCTCAGCGTCGATCCCACCGCTACCACCCATCTCTTCCAGATCCTGGTCTCCATACACTTCGTTCTCGGCTTCATTCACTGCGTCAATCTCTTTCAGCAATTCCTTCACCTTCTTTCGCAGCCGTTCCTGGTACTTCGCCCGGCTCTTCGCCCACACCACCTTGTGCCGATTGGCGTTAGCTTCCAACTTACTCCCATCCACAAAGTAGTTCTCCAGCCTCACATACCCTTCTTCCACCAGCAGTTCCAGCACCGAGGTGAACACTTCTTCGATCACCCCTTTCATCTTCTCCCCTCGAAATCCATTGATCGTCCGAAAGTCCGGCCGATTCCCCCCACTCAGCCAAATGAAGTTCACATTCTCCCGCAGTGCCTTGGCGATCTGCCGCGATGAGTATAGCCGTTGGGTATAGGCATACACCAGCACCTTCAGCATCATCCGCGGATGGTAGCTGCTGGTCCCGCCTCCCTTGTACTTCCTCAATAATGGTTCAAGGTCTATTTTCTCCACTGCCCGGTTCACCACTCGCACCTGGTGTCCGGCTGGGATCAGTTCATCCCAACTCGGTGGGATCAGGCTCGGCTGCGCCATCGTATATGGTTTGAATGTCGGTTCGGCTGGTTTTCGTCTCATGCCCCTATTGATTCACAGTTTCTTTAAACACGAAAGGGGCTGCCCTTCTTTTTGGACAGCCCCGGACCAGGTTGGCTGCAAAGCCAATCTGTTCGGCATACTGCCAGTTTGCACCGGGACAAGCTAAAGCTTGTCCTACATATCGAGGTTGCCCCTGACTTTCGAGACAGCTTCTTTTGGATAATTGATCGTAGAACTGGAAAAGTAATTCAGATTACACGTGCTGGACCCGTAAATACATCTGCTCCGCCAGGCTGCGTATCACTTCCTTCAAGGCGAGTCTCTCCATCCACCTGGCTGGAATCCCGGATTCCCCGTAAAACGCTCCAGCAACCTGCCCGCATACTGCCGCAGTTGTGTCTGCATCATCCCCCAGGTTGGCAGCCGTCAGGATTGCATGGATTGAAATTCTTCAGCTCGTTTGCGCATCTGCCCGCGCAGCGTGTCCACATCCTTCGGGACGAAATATGCTACCAGTGCGAAGAACAGGCCGCACAGCAGCCAGGTGGAGATGCAGATCAGCAGGAAGGCAGTCTTGAGAGTGGACTGGTCAGCAATCAGGCCCGCGATCCCCGGAGCCAGGGCAGCACCCGATGATTCGATGAAATACTGCACCGACAGCGCTGTGCTGCGCACCTCGGGAAGGGTCACATCGTACACGGTGGAGACCACGTTTGGAGCGGCGATGGGGATGAATAGCGCCGACAGGGCCAGCATCACTAAGAACAGTCCCTGGTTTTGATCAGGGATATTCATGGTTATGAAAAACAACAGCGCGCCCATCAGTACCCCCGTCATCGCCACCAGCGCCCTGCCGCGCGGTGTGCGCTTGAACGCCAGGTCGCCCAACCAACCGCCCAGCGGGTACCCGATCGCCAGCACCAGCACCGCCACCACCATGGTAATAAAAACCGCATTTTGCTCGTAACCGCGTTCGGTCTCCAGGTAGTTGAAAAACCAGTAGGTAATCACATTCCACGGAAACACGCCGAAAAAACCCTGGATGAACAGGATGCGCAGGCTGCGCTTCCCGAACAATCCTTTGGCGGCATTCCAGTCAAATTTTACAGTCGTGACATGCGCCAGGTTGACCATCTCCGGCTCGCTTTGACCTCGAACTGGTTCACGCACTCCGAAGAAAATCACCACTGCCACCAGCATTCCCAATGCGCCGGTGAAGTAGAAAACTCCCCGCCATCCGATCACGCCGCCCAGGAATAATCCCAGCAGTGTACCCAACAGGTAGCCCAGCGGCGCAGTCAGCTCCAGGATTCCATACACACGGCCCCGCACCTTCGGGATGAAATAATCGGTGACCAGGCTGTATAGGCCGGGATAACTGGAATCATCTACGCCAGTACTGGCACGGGTTGCCACGAAAGCCGGGTAGGTTGGTGCGATGGCGCTTAACCAGGTGGTGGCACCCCATAGAAATGAGGCCAGCGCCAGTAGTTTTGCGCGAGCATATCGGTCGAACAGGTAGCCCCACACCGGATAGAAGATCGCGTTCACCAACAAAGCACCGGAGGTCACAAAACCCATCTGTGCCCGGTTGATGTTGAATTCCGCCATGATTGGGGTCGTCAGCGGGCCGATCAGCAGGCGGTCCGTCTGGTGAAGCAGCATGAAAACAAAAAACACACCGACCACAAACCAGCGGTATTTCGATTGGGTCTTCATCCGCAAGCCTCCGGGAAGGAGATAGTTAAATTATCACTGCTGCATTTTTACTGGAGATCAGAAATCCGGCTTGCCCCTAATCATAAGCGATTTTTCCCTTACCTGGAAGGCGTGCGGCAGCGCCAACCACGAGCTGCTGCCTGGATGTCTCTCGAATTTTAAGTGAAATTGGTGGCTGTGATATAATCTCCGGCAAACTTGCCAGTAGGTTATCGCTTTCACCTGAATACCGCTTGCATGGTTTGATTTGGTTTAAATGGAATTCTTGCTGAGCCAGGCAGGAGTGAAACAGGAAAACAGTAGCAGAAAGAATAATCTGAATTCGGAGGATACAACATGGAAGTCTCAGTCATACCATACAAACACTGTGAGATGGTGAAAGCCAAAGGACGTATCGACAGCGCAACATCCTCGCAGCTCGGTTCCGTGATGGATGAGCTCGTCAATGCTGGCAAATATAAGATCGTTTTCGATATGAGCGAGGTTGAGTTCATGTCCAGCGCTGGATTGCGCATACTGATCAGCACCCAAAAGAACTGCAAGCGCTACAACCGCGGGGAATTGATCTTGGCCTTGGTTCCAAAAAGAATTTATGACGCTCTGGAATTAGCGGGGTTTGTCCCATTGTTCACTTTCCACTCCGATCTTCTTACAGCGGTGGGCAGTTTTTAAAACCTTGACTTATTGATTCATTTCGCAGCAACAAGGCTGGAGGTTGCGCACCTTCAGCCTTTGTATTTCAACGTTTAGAGGTGCTAGATAGTTTATGGATAATCCTGAAGAGAGTCCTGCAGTCACAAGGATATACCCGGCGCAGTACAACTACCTGGATGATATTCGAGGTTTCGTAGAAAGTAATGCCGAGCTTTATGGCCTGGATTCTTCTCAAATCTACGCCGTCGAGTTGGCTGTGGATGAAGCCTTCACCAACATCATTGAACATGCTTATGGTGGGGAGTGCGCAGAAGAAATCGAATGCACCTGCCAGATCACCCAAAACGGCCTGGTTATTATAATGAAAGATTGCGGACGGACTTTTGATCCGGCTGCCGTACCGGAACCCAACCTTGAAGCAGACCTGGAAGACCGGCAGGTAGGAGGATTGGGCTTGTTCTTTATCCGCCGCCTGATGGACGAGGTTCAATTCAGCGTCCAGCCATCGGGCTTTGATAACCGTGATTGTAATGTCATTCGCATGGTAAAGCGTAAGGAGGAAGTTGGGTGAGTGCTGCTTCCCGGGTCGGAGGCGCCCCAGAGTCCGATATCTGGCGCCAGGTTATCGATCTGGGCGCTCGACTGCTGAATGTCACCCAATTTCAAACAGATCCCACCGCATGGATATTTGCCCAGCACCAAATAATTGTTGAAACAGCCGCTCAGTTAGTCGGGGGACACGCCAGTCTGTGGTTAGCCGAAAGCATCACCAGGCTTCAATCAAGGGGACCTCATCCGGGGGATAGCACGGGTGATTTCGGAATCCTGGTATCCAGCTCGTTCACGCCCCTGGTGCAGCAGGCGCTGGCCAGTGGAGAGATCTGCCTCCAGGTGGATGGCGAAATAATCCAGCTCCCCACAGCCGCAGAACGCTCGGTCTACGCCAGCCTCCGCAGCCCACAAGCCATTTCCATCCCCCTGCACGAGTTTAGCAGCGAAAACATGCAGTCTTGTGTGCTGGGTGTCCTGCAGCTTGTGCGAACTGGTAATTCGACTTTCTCCCCCGAACTGATCGAGCTCGCAGTGGCTCTGGCCAGCCAGGCAGCCATGGCGCTTCAAGCCAGCCTTGCTGTTGCCCGCGAAAAATGGGGACAGGATCATCTAGACCTGGTTCACGAGGTCAGTGCGCACATTGCCGACATTCGCGATTTCGATCAGCTCGCCCGCAGCATCACCAGCTTAATCCAGGAGAACTTCGATTATTACTATGTAGCCATTTTCACCCTCGAGCCCGAAGGCAGATCCCTGCATTTCCGGGCAAGCGCAGGACCTTTGCCACCTGGCGGATTCCAGGCTGTCGAAGTCGCTTCGCCGCCTCCGGAAGTCGATATCGGCCAGGGGATCGTTGGTCATGTCGCTCAAAGCGGGGTAGAAATCCTGGCCAACGACGTGACCCGCGAGGCGCACTACCGCCATTGGGATGTTCTGCCTGAGACCCACTCCGAAGCCGCCCTGCCGTTGAAAATGGGCACCAGGGTTTTAGGCGTGCTTGACATCCAAAGCCAACACCCTGGATTTTTCAGCAGCCTGGATATGCTTGTCTTGCGCTCACTGGCTTCAAATCTGGCGGTAGCTCTCGAAAACACTCGAGTTTACGGCGCTCTTCAGACCCGCATCGAACAGCTTTCCTCCATCTACGAGGTTACCAACGTACTGACTTCCCTCCTGGATGAAGACACTTTACTCACTCGGGTTGTCGAGCTGATTCACAGCCGCTTCGGTTACCCTTACGTACATATTTTCAGCGTGCACCCCGGCCTGGGAAGAATTGTATTCAAGGCCGGCAGCGGATCTCGCAGCCAGGTGGTCAGCCAGGAAGGCCTTGCTTACAACCTCGATGACCCACTGGGCTTGATCCCCTGGGTGGCTCGTCATGCGGACACCCGCCTGGTAAACGATGTGTCCACGGAACCGCTCTATCGCCCTTCCCCTCTGCCGCCCGATGACACACGTTCAGAGATGACGATCCCATTAATTTTTGGCGGCGAAGTGTTAGGTGTGCTGGATGTTCAGAGCAACCACCTGCATGCCTTCAGTGAAGAAGATCGTTTCGTCTTCGAATCTCTGGCGGATAACATTGCCATCGCCATGCGCAATGCCCAGCTCTTCAAAACTGAAACCTGGCGCCGCCAGGTAGCCGATAGCATGCACCAGGTCGTCGGGATGCTTTCAGGAGATGCCAGCCTGCAGGCCATGCTGGATTCAATTTTAGTTGAATTACAGCGCACCCTCCCGTTGGAAGTGGCTGCCATCTGGCTGTCAGACAGGTCGGTCACGCCTCAAGCCGATCCATCCGAAATCCATCTTCGCCTTTCGGCCATGCACGGAGAAATCCCTTCCAGCCTCGAGCTGGACCTCGGATGCACGCCCGAAGAGATATTCAATCTCAACCTGGATCTTTTAGCCAGGCAGTCTCCACCGCTCGAATCTTCGACCCGGCCCTCCGAATGGCTGCTGAACGCCATCCAATCCGGCGGACCGGTTATCCGGCCTCCTGGCGCTCCTTTCGATCCCCTGGCAGCGCTCTTGGAATTCCCCTCAGACCATTCGGCCATCGCCGCGCCTTTGAAAATTGGGGATGCCGCCTTCGGAGTTCTCACCTTGTTGCACAGCAGTGCCAGGCGTTACGGCCGCGAAGCCTACACCATCGTAGAGACTTTCGGGAATTATGCCGCCGTCGCCATCGAAAATACCCGCCTCTACGAAGCGGCTCACGAGCAGGCTTGGCTGTCCACGGTGCTGCTGCGGGTTGCCGAAGCCACTCAAGAGCTTACCGATTTGAACGAGCTGCTGCAAACAGTGATTCAGATCACTCCCGGATTAACAGGCGTGAAAGCCTGCCTGCTCTTCATAAGAGATGAGGAAGATAACTTCATCCCGGCCGCAGCCTCCGGTCTGGAAAGTCAGCAGCAGGTTGAATTCGAGCGCAGTCTGTTCGCCGCAGGCGATGTTCCAGCCCTCGATGCGCTGCTGGAATTCAAAGGAACACTCGTATTGGATTGGGATGAATCGAATCAACCCCTGTGGCGGATTTTAGAGAATCCTGGTGAAGGTTCCGCTCCGGAGAAGGGGCATTTTTCGGTCCTGGTGCCGATGGCGAGCCACGAAGATTTGCTTGGAGCGTTCGTGGTGGACTACATCCCGGATTCTGCTTCCGAAAGATACCAGCAGTCCCTCGATTCCGACCTGGATGAAAGGTTGGCGATCGTCCAGGGAATTGCCCACCAGACCGCCATAGCTGTGGAAAATATCCGCCTGGTCAGCGCCCAAAAAGAAGCAGCTTATGTCTCCGTGGCTTTACTCCAGGTCGCCCAGGCAGTGGTAAGTTCAGCGGATTTGGTGGAAGCGCTGGGTGCCATCGTTCGCATCACCCCCATCCTGGCAGGCGTCGACCGTGCGGTGGTTTTTTTGTGGGATCCTGCCCTTCAGTCTTTCAGGTCGGTGCAGTCATACGGTACCGCACAGGACAGCGCACTCTTTGAATATAAGCGCGGCGAATTCCCATTGCTGGATGCCGTCCTCGAGACGGACAGTTTGATGGTCTATCCGCTGATCATGGACCGGGATATATTCAAGGATGCCCCTGATGATTGGTCATTCCTGATCCCTCCCGACCTCGATGAAATCGAGATCTTGCTGGACGAAGCCGGCCGGCTGCTTTTGGCTTTGCCGCTCTCCGTAAAGGGATCTATCCTGGGCGTCCTGCTGGTGGAAGAACCTGTCCCAGCCCGTATTTTCAGCTTCCATGGCAGGTCCAACCGGCGCTTGCGGGGCAAGCGCCTGGAGATTCTCACTGGAGTCTCGCAGCAGACAGCCCTGGCTGTTCAAAATGACATCTTGCAGCACGAAATGGTGGAACGCGAGCGCATGGAGCGTGAATTTCAGCTGGCGCGCCAGATCCAGCGCACCTTTCTGCCAGAAATCATCCCCGAGTTTTCAGGCTGGAGTCTCAGGGCTTGCTGGCGAACCGCACGCGAAGTAGGCGGGGATTTTTATGATTTCTTTGAGCTTCCCAATCACAGGCTCGGTTTGGTCATCGCAGATGTGGCCGATAAAGGCATGCCCGCCGCCCTGTTTATGACGGTGGTGCGCAGCCTGGTGCGGGCCTCCCTGGATGTAGAATCATCTCCCTCCGCCGTGCTCGAGCGTGTCAACAGGCTGGTCGTCCCCGATGCAGTACATGGGATGTTTATCACGCTGGCCTATGCCGTGCTCGATCTGAACACCGGCACGCTGGAATATGCCAACGCCGGTCACAACCCTCCATCTGGTAGTTCGAAAAGACAGCTGCACCATCGAGTCTTTCGAGCGTGGCGGCATGGCTCTGGGTGTCCTGGAAGACAACCGCATCCAGGGTGGCAGCACACACATGGAACCGGGTGATTACCTGGTCATGTATACCGATGGCGTCACCGAGGCCTTCTCACCGGATGGCGACATTTTCGGTGAAGAGCGGTTGTACTCAACCATCACCACCGAAATTGCCTGTCACGTTCCAGGTACGGATCTGGCTCGTGATGCGCAGCAGCTGGTGGATGCCATCGACCAGCATGTCTCGGAGTTCATCGGGCAGGCAAGTCGCACCGACGATCTGACCCTCCTGGTGCTCAAGCGCCTGTAGGGCAAGCTGTTAGCTTGCCCGTCCTCACCTGTAGGTCAAGCTGTTAGCTTGCCCAGTCTCAATTGTAGAGCATGCTGTTAGCTTGCCCAGTCTCAGCTGTAGGGCAAGCTGTTAGCTTGCCCGTCCTCAGCTGTAGGGCATGCTGTAAGCTTGCCCAGTCTCAATTGTAGAGCATGCTGTTAGCTTGCCCGGTCTCAGCTGTAGGGCATGCTGTTAGCTTGCCCGGTCTCAGCTGTAGGGCATGCTGTTAGCTTGCCCGGTCTCACCTGTAGGTCATGCTGTTAGCTTGCCAAAATTAAAACGATCGCCGGACGTGGGGGGGACACGCCCGGCAATCTAAGGAGGGCCACCGGGAGCACAACACGGGGGGGACGTGCTGAACGCCATAACCGGTGACGTGACACCTGATTAACCAATAAACAGGGAGGGCAGGTGTCAGTTTCACCAAATATACCCTATTTTGGTCTTATAAGCATTAATAAACTATTAGAAATAAGAGTTCTTTTGTCGGGTTATCGCCCGCCAGGTTTTTTTCCCTTTAAACCCTCTATCCATCCCCTCTCCAGCTAAAAAACCTCTCATCAAAATGGTTCAGGTGTGAAAAATGGTAAAATTACGCTCCCTGGTCAGGATGAGTATCGCCATTGAAGGCAATATCCTCGACCCGGTCAGTGTTTATGCAAAAACTCAAGTCCAAGCTACCCCTCCGCAAGGAGCTCCTGGCGGTCTTCTCCACGGCGGTATTCATCACCTTCTCGTGGTCGATATACCGCATGTTCTTTCAGGTTCCGAGCTGGCTGTTCTACCTCACTTTGAACGATATCCTGTGGATTTCTGCCTATGTCGTGGGATTCGCCCTTCTCGAAAGCGCCCTCCTCCTGGGATTCATGGTCCTGCTCTCAATTCTCTACCCTCATAAGCACTTCAAGAGTAAATTTGTAGCCCAAAGCACTCTCATTTTGCTGGTCCTCACCGTCGGTGCTATGCTCTACCAGCAGAATATCGGGATGCTCAAGTGGTGGGGCTGGCTGGAACTGCTCATTTTCATTCTCGCCTTTATTGCCAGCCTGACGCTCCTGGTGCTCTCATTCTCATTCCTTTTTGACCGCCTCGCCAGGCTCAAAGGCCTCTTAGAAGCGGTCGCCGATCGGCTGACCGTGTTCTCGCTGATCTACATCCCCCTCGGAGTGCTCGGTTTGATCGTCATGCTCTTCCGCAACCTGCTCTCGCTCTGAGACCTCACCTAAATCATATTCTGCTATATGAAACCTTCCTTCAACCGGCGTGATTTCCTCAAGCTGACCGCAGCCGTGTCTGCCGTCTCCCTGCTCAACACCAGCCCCTGGAGCCGTGCGCTGGAGGTTTCTCGGGCCCAGGCGGACCAGCCAAATGTCATCATCCTGCTTTTCGACGCCATGTCGGCTGCCAACCTCTCCCTGTATGGCTATAACCGCCAGACCACGCCCAACCTCGATAAATGGTCGCAGCGCGCCACCGTCTACCACGCCCATCACTCCGCCGGGAACTTCACCACACCCAGCACTGCCTCGCTCTTCACTGGCACATACCCCTGGACGCATCGAGCCTTCGCCTTAAGCAGCCTGGTCGCTGCCAGTGCTGCCGATAAGAACATCTTCCGGCTGCTTGAATCCGCCTTCTACCAGTGGGCTTTCGCCCAAAACCCCCATGCCGACATCCTCCTTTACCAGTTCGAGGACTACATCAATCGCCACGATAAGCTGGATATGGACAGCATCATCCGAAAATCCTTCTACAACAATTTCTTTGTGAACGATGCCATCTATGGATTCAAGAGCTTCGACGATTTTCTCTTCAAGCAAGATGAAGTACACGGCTCTCTTTTTTACTCTTTCTTCCATGACTTGAACGTTAACCTGCGTCATTCAGCCCTCACCCACCAGCTTTCCAGCGTCTATCCCGATGGACTCCCCCATCCCTCAGATTTAGATGTCTATTTCATCACCCGCCAGTTCTTCGATGGCATCATCCAGCGCATCCAGGGCGTATCCGCCCCCACCTTCGCCTACCTGCATTTCTTCCCGCCGCATGGTCCATACTCTCCAACCCAGGAGTACATGGGCTTATTCGATGACGGCTGGGCTCCTGCCGGGAAAAAGCGCCACCCGCTGGCGACCAATATGTCCGCAAAACGGCTGGACAACGCCCGCCAGGAATATGACCAGTATATTGCCAACATCGACGTAGAGCTCGGCCGCCTCCTGGACAGCATGCAGGAGACGGGCCTGCTCGATAACAGCTATGTCTTCATCACCGCCGACCACGGGGAGCTCTTCGAGCGCGGCGTCCTGGGACATTTCACCCCTCTCATGTTCGAGCCTTTGATCAACATTCCCCTGGTCGTCTTCCAGCCTGGGGATACCCACAGAAAAGACATATTCACCAACACCTCCAACATCGACCTACTCCCGACCTTGCTGCACCTCTCCGGGCAGCCTGTCCCGGCCTGGTGCGAAGGTCAGCTGCTGCCTGCTCTGGGAGGCGTGGAAGAAGCCGGCCGCAGCATCTACTGCCTGGATGCCAAAAAGACCCCTTCCCAGGCCCCGGTTGAAAAAGGATCGCTCGCCCTGCTCAAGGATGATCTAAAACTGGTGAATTATTTCGGTTACGAAAAATACCAGGGCTACGAGCTGTATGATCTGGAAAACGATCCGCAGGAGCTTGAAAATCTCTACCCAACTCATCCCGCTTCCCAGCAGCTTCAGGCCGAGCTGGATGCAAAACTCGAACAGGTCAACCAGCCTTATCTCCGCACCCGGTGAAAGCGGTTGATGCTCAAATCAATTCATCAGGTTCCGTAGCTTCCTTCCTTCCCTCGTGCACCAGCTGGATTCCCCCCAGCCATAACAGCAGCAGGCCCGGAAACAGCATCCGCTCCAATCCGGTCGAAACCCACCAGCTGATATCGTGGTTCTTGTCGAACGACGCGATATAGTACATCACGACCACCATTCCGAGCATCAGCCACCCTGCCAGGAATACCAGGCTGCTCCCACCGCGCTTTTTCTTCCACCCCCAGGTTCCCGCTGCCGCCAGCAGGATCAACCCCATCCCCCACACTCCCCAGCTCTCAAAATTGAGCAGCCTGGAGAAGCCCGCAGTCAGGATATACAATCCCTCCGTCAGGTGCAGGTTGCCCTCGACCATCGCACTGAAAGCCCGCAGGCCAATCTGGGATCTTTCCACCCCTTCCAGGTAAGCGCTGCGAGACACCAGCCACCAGTAAATTTGATAAAAAAACATCGGCGCCACCAGCCAGCCCCAATCCCTCCAGGTCGCGCCTCGGCGCCTGAAAAATGCCAGCAGTGCCAGGCTGGCGATCAGCAGCCAGGCCATCCACGTCCCCTCCGGCCTCGTCCACGCAGCCAGCATGAAGAACAGCCCGCTCAGCAGGTAAGCTCGCTTCGCTCCCGGCTGACCGGTAGACCCGCAGGGCACCGCCCTGGCCAGCACCAAGACCGCCGCCATCAGGTTGAAGCTGAAGGGCAGGTTGGCATAGGCGATCGTCGCATGCCGGAAGATCAGCGGGGTGGTGGCCACCAGCAGCGTGCAGCAGCCTGCCGCATAGGGTCTGACGCCAATTAGTATCAAATAGGAATATGCCAGGATCAGCACCGCCAGGTAGTACGCGCTGAAAACCAGCTTGGCTGCCGGCAGAATGTCTCCAAACAGCAGGTTGGAGGCTGCGATCAATATCGGCACCTGCAGCGGGTAAGGCAGGGTATTGGTACCCCACTCCGTCACACCTGCCAGCGTGCCCGAGTAGGCAATCCCATATCCTTTCGGCGCCCAGATCAACAGCTCATCACTCACGCGGTAGCCTTTTCCGGCTGCTGCCAGCGCCGAAATCGCCGCCAGCCCCAGGAATACCAGCACCCAGCCATCCAACCGGGGTTTCTTCAATGCACGGGTGAACGGGCGAATCCCCCCGTTCTCTCCGTGCGTCCGCCTTACGAGCACGGTCAGGGCCGCCGATCCTGCCAGAATTGCCGCGCTCCACGCCATCACCGGCGCTGTTAAAGTGATGCCCATCAATGAAGCCAGTCCCACCACGATCGTAAACAGCCCGGCGCCCAGTCCGAAACCCAGCGCGGCCTGCATGTAGAAATTGCCCTGTTGCAGCAGTCGTGCAGCAATCAGCGTCCCGCTCGCCGTCAGCAGCAGCATCCACAGGATCGGCAGGAGCGTCGAGCGCAGCGCCTCGAAAATAGACTGGAATTGCGGCGCTGGGTCGTGCTCCGTGAAGCCGGCCGGATCGAAGGTGATCACCCCCCAGCGCTCGTTGAATTCCCTCTGCTCCGTCGCCCGCTGTAAAATCTCGCTCTCCGGGAAATCTCCCGCCACGACGAAAAATGTCCCTTCATCTGTGCTGATGTCACCGCACCCACTGGTTGGGCATTGCAGCAAAGTGCGCGGGTAGAGCAGGACCTGCATAAAAGTCGCCCCCGGCAGCCTCGAGCCCAACTCCTGCGGCGGCCACAGCACGTCTCCTTCACCGGGGATGTTCCGCTGCAGGAACAGCACGAAATCGGCCAGGTTCTTGCTGTAGCCGTAATTTGCACTGCGCCAGGCTGTCGACTGCCCGATCGTTTTCACGACATCAGAAGTCTCTCCCCCGGACCTGCTGGATAAAATAAAATCCTTGCACGGCTGCCGCCAGCGTCAGTAAAAGAAGACCCAGCAGCCTGAGCTGCTGGGCGGAAAATCCTGGTCTTCGCCACCGGCGCCGGGCGGTAAATGCTTTCCAGGACTCAGGTACTGGCATGTCCGGCATTATAACATGCGCCTTTTTCGCCCCTCCCTCCCCTTGTACGTCACGCTTCAGCTTGCCCCTCCCTCCTCCCGTACGTCATCTTCAGCTTGCCCCTCCCCCTCCTCCCGTACGGCACGCTTCAGCTTGCCCCTCCCTCCTCCTTCCCACCAAACAACCTCAGCCATTCGTCCACATCTTCAGGCTCAACCTCCGTCTCTGCCACCGCTCCCAGGTCCTTCTTCAATTCGTCCAGCGTCTTCTCCAGCAGTGCTGCGAAAGCCTCAGACGGCATCACCTGGGCATGAACGGCGCGCGCCGCAGCCTGTACGCCGCGATCAGAGCTGACCACGGTCCAGTTGCGCGCTCTCCTCCCAGCCTGCCCAGCCGGGTTGAAATCGCCTGGTCTGCCGTGATACCGCGGTACACGAAGCGCGCCAGCACCCGGCCAAATTTACGCACCTTCACACCTCCCGGCGCCGCGTTATCGAAGAAAACTTCAGCCTGTTTGCGCTGCTGCTGGCAGAATTCTTGCAGCATCTCCACCAACCCCATTTCGTCATCCACCTCGTCCAGGCTGAGACCTTTCACTTTCGGGATCAAATTGTGTCCGTCAATCAGGTAAGGCATCTCGCGATTTTAGTGTGTATATGCACCCCCGTCAACCACCATCTGCGGCAGCCTCTTCAAACACTATCCGGCATGCAGTTCGCCTCGCTCATCCGGTGACACTTCGACCAGGATATGCTATGATCAGGCTATAAATCGATCCGGGCGTTTATTCTTCTTCATCATCCTGAACATCCTCATCTCCGCCTGCACCACCCTGGCAGTGCTGCTGCTTTGGGACCAGCTGCGCGGCCCGTTGCCCGCAGGGGTGCTTTCCAGCCTGGTTGACGAATGGCGGGAACCCGATCTCGCCGCTCCCCTTCTACCGTCTGGAACCGCCGAAACACCCGCCGCTCCGGCGCTGGCCTGTATCCCCTACCAGGCCCTGGAAGGTGATACCATCGCCGGCCTGGCTGAGCTCTACAAAATCAGCGCCGACAGGTTGCGGTCGGAGAATGGCTTCACCCCCGGCCAGGAATTGAAAACCGGCGACCTGCTGTGCATTCCCGTCAATCCGCAGGGTGAAGTGGTCATCGACAGCGTGGTCGGTGCGGGCGACCTGGAGACCGAGCATATCTCGCTGGAAAACCAGGGGCAGGCGCAGCTGCCGCTCTCCGGGTGGCGCATCGAAGACAGCCGTGGCAATGTCTTCATCTTCCCCCAGTCTTCCCAGTTCATCCTGTACCCTTCTGGCGGGGTTGATATCTATACCCGCAGCGGGGTGAATAACGTCATGCAGCTCTATTGGGGTATGACACAGCCCGTTTGGTCCTCCGGCCTCACCGTCACGCTGCGCGATGCCCAGGGAAATGTCCAGGCCACCTACCAGATCCCCTGAGTCACATATAGACCTCACAGGTTTTCTGCGACCTGATCTGAAAATAGATTTTCATCCTTGATGGTGAAATTTATATCATGATGACTCACAGACTATTACCTCATCAAAAAAGTTTTGTAAGGCAGCACGATTTGAGTAAAATCTGGTACAGCTCGATAAAGTCCATGTAAGGATGAAAACCACAGACAAGAGCAGACCTTGAACAAACAACTTTACTCATCCAGCGGGCTGCGCACGGCTTTCGGCCCGCGGTTGAGCACATGGGTATAGATCATCGTGGTTTTGACATCTTTATGCCCAAGCAGTTCCTGAACGGTGCGGATATCATACCCGGCCTCCAGCAAGTGGGTGGCAAAGCAATGACGAAAGGTATGGCAGCCAACTTTTTTAGGAATACCCGCTTTCTGCACCGCTGCCTTGACGGCTTTTTGCAGCCCGGTTTCACTCATATGAAAACGACGGATAACGCCATCCTGTTCATCCGGCGATAACGAGTGAGAAGGAAAAACATATTGCCAGATCCATTCCCGATTGGCGTTGGGGTATTTCTCGGCTAGCGCGAATGGTAGATAAACGGCGCCATATCCTTTGGACAGATCCTCGGCATGGGTTCTTTTGACCTGGATCAGATGATCTTGCAATGGTTCTACCAGACTGGCGGGCAGAAGCGTATAACGGTCGTGCGCGCCTTTGGCATCACGCACGGCAATCTGGCGATACTCAAAATCCAGATCTTTTACTCGTAAACGGATACACTCCATCAGGCGCATGCCGCTGCCGTACAATAAGCGAGCCATCAGCAGGTGAATGCCACTCATTTCATGCAGCACGGCCTGCACTTCAGCACGGCTGAGCACGGTGGGCACGTGCTGAGATGGCTTGGCGCGCACCGAGTTCGACTAGACCAAGCTCCTGGCTTAGAACATTACGGTACAGGAAAAGCAACGCGCTAAGCGCCTGGTTCTGTGTAGAAGCCGAAATATGCTCTTCTAAGGCCAGGTGAGTTAGGAAAGCCTGAACTTCGCCAGTACCCATCTCTTTGGGATGGCGTTTGTTATGGAAGAGGATATATTTTTTGATCCAGTAAACATACGCTTGTTCGGTGTTGCGGGCGTAATGCTTGACTCGGATGGCGTCGCGCACCTGGTCTAGGAGTTTTTTGGGGCGGCTTTCCATGTTTTATGTTCCAAGGATTTGCATGAGAGATCAAAGGATCGTATAATAAGTATCAGCAGACTTTGATTATACAGGATAATTCTGTATATAACAACTAAACGGCTATATATATAGATATTTTCCGTATATATATTGTTGGGCGGCCTAGGGAGGCCCGCAACCATGATCGCTTGGTCCTCGTCAGTTGACATTCTGCGCCCTCCCGAGGCGGTGTTCCACTACCTAGCCAACATACAGGACGTGAAACAGGAGGAAGGATCCCCAGTGCTGGCGCTTGATCTCATGACACCAGGCCCTCCACGGCTCGGCTCACGATATCGTGAAGTAGTCCAGATGTTGCCCTTCTTCAAAGGAGAAATCTTCAGCGAGATCACCGCATTTGAACCCCCACGCGTCCTCGAGATGGCTTGGACAGCGCCCGGGATGAAGGGCACTGACAAGTATGAGCTCGCAGTGACGCACGACGGGACGGGCCTCAAGCATACTAAGAACACGATCTGTCTTGGTGCACTCCGGCTCATGGAACCTGTAATGCGTGGTGCCCTTGTTCCCAAGCTCGAGGAGCGGCTTGCCGGTATCAAGAAGGAGATTGAGGCCCTTCCCAACCCCTAGCTAGTCGCAAGATCACGCTTCCCGCGCCATCTCGGCCGCCCAACAACTCGCTGAAGCTGACCCGGCGGGCTGGGCCATAGGGTGGGGCACCTGGCCCGCCGTAGTGCGCGAGAATGACCGGTGCCTTGCCCGCTTCCGCCGAGCGGCTTAGCTCGAGGCCGTTATGCAGGGAAACAACAAAGGTACTTTATGACAACACAAACCAAGCTGTCTGACATAGCTCCGTGCGGAATGAACTGCCGGCTTTGCATCGGATATGTTCGTGACAAAAACAAATGTGATGGTTGTCTGACCCTTAATACAAAATGTAGCAGGAAATGCACTTTACGTTTTTGCGACATGCGCAAGGGGAAAAACTGTGATCATTCCTGTGCTTCCTTCCCCTGTTCTCGGTTGAAAAATCTTGATAAGAGATATCGAGCGAAATATGGCATGAGCATGTTAGAGAACTTGGTGCAGATAGAAGAAGTAGGAATCAGGCAGTTTGTTAGGAATGAGAATGTCCGCTGGCAGTGCGGTGCCTGCGGAGAGCTGATCTGTGTACACAGACCAGCGTGCTTGAATTGTGGAACATCAAGAAATGCATAACAAGGCGCTGCACCGGTCGGCTAACGCCGCCGGTGAGCTTAGTCGTTGGGCCGCCCTGAGTCGTAGTCGCAACGCTGTGGCCTGCTCTGGAGGTTCGTGATGTGCAACGTCAGGTCACTCATCACAATTGGCCTCACAGCCGCCGTTGCAGTTGCCCTCGTCTGGTGGTTCCTAGGCGCATTCGGCCTCCGAGATCCGCTCTTTGCCTTCCTCGCCAACTGGATTGCGATGTCCTGGGTTGCCATCAACGGCCGGTCCCTTCCGCATATCTCTGCCAGGAGGCTACCTGCGCCCCGCCGGTTCGAGAGATCCGGGCGTGTCTACGAACTCCTCGGGATAGGTCTCTTCAAGGCGGCCGTGAGGCCAGGCCCCCTGGCTGTCTTCAGTCCAACGCTGCGATTCCCGAAGGACCGCACTGTCGAAGGAATCAGGTGGCTTCAGGCCGAGATGTGCACCGCTGAGGCGGGCCATCTCCTCGTGCTGGCTCTCATCGCAATACCGGCCGTGATACTGGCATTGGCAGGCGAGAGCGCCGCAGCCAGTTGGCTCGTCCTATTCGCTATCTTCATCAACGTCTACCCGATCATGTTGCAGCGCTACAACCGGATCAAGCTCGATGAGTTGCTCGTTCGATGCATTAGTAGCTGAGGCGGTGAATGCGGCCCCGAAAAAGAGCATCCTCCCCCATCAGAAGGTCGTCCGTGGGGCTGCCCAACAACTCGCTGAAGCCGACTCGGCGGGCGCGCGGATAGGTTGGCGCCCGCTGCCCGCCGGCGTGGGCTATCGAGAGGTCGACCTGGCGGCTCCGCCGAGTCGGCGTGAGGCTTGCCTTGGTCGCCGGCGGGGGCTAGAGTGGGGGTCGCGCCGCCCGCTTCCGCCGAGCGGCTTAGCTCGAGGCCGTTAGGCGGCCTAGGGAGGCCCGCAACCATGATCGCTTCGGCCCTCGTCAGTTGACATTCTGCGCCCTCCGAGGCGGTGTTCCACTACCTAGCCAACATACAGGACGTGAAACAGGAGGAAGGATCCCCAGTGCTGGCGCTTGATCTCATGACAGAGGCCCTCCACGGCTCGGCTCCACCGAGACTCGCGAAGTAGTCCAGATGTTGCCCTTCTTCAAAGGAGAAATCTTCAGCGAGATCACCGCATTTGAACCCCCGCGTCCTCCAGATGGCTTGGACAGCGCCCGGGATGAAGGGCACTGACAAGTATGAGCTCGCAGTGACGCACGACGGGACGGGCATCAAGCATACTAAGAACACGATCTGTCTTGGTGCACTCCGGCTCATGGAACCTGTAATGCGTGGTGCCCTTGTTCCCAAAAGCCGAGGAGCGGCTTGCCGGTATCAAGAGAGGAGATTGAGGCCCTTCCCAACCCCTAGCTAGTCGCAAGATCACGCTTCCCCGCATCTGGCCGCCCAACAACTCGCTGAAGCTGACCCGGCGGGCTGGGCCATAGGGTGGGGCACCTGTCCCGCCGTAGTGCGCGAGAATGACCGGTGCCTTGCCCGCTTCCGCCGAGCGGCTTGAGCTCGAGTTCCGTTGGGCAGTTCACCGTCATTCATCAACCCTATTTTTAACAGAAGTTATAAATATTTTAGATTTACAGGAGTAACTAAATGGGAACTGCGAATGCACAAAGCCAGTTATGGGAGCGCGAGCAAGAGATGGGCTGAAGTTCAGGAAGCCATGCTCGCGCCACTCTATGAAACCGTTTTACACAAAACCGCAATTAGCACAGATACAACAGTTTTAGACATTGGGTGTGGGTCGGGAATGTTCTGTGAAATGGCATCGAAATTGGGCGCGCAAGTCAGTGGGCTGGACGCGGCTCAGCCTCTTCTGACAATCGCACGCGAACGTGTACCGCAGGGTGATTTCCAAACAGGTGAGATGGAAGAATTACCTTACTCGAATTAAACTTTCGATGTGGTAATCGGTGTCAATTCGTTCCAATTCGCGGCAAGTCCAGTAATAGCCATGCAAGAGGCTGCCGCGTGTTAAGAATTGGCGCACCAGTGGTTATCGCCGTGTTTGGAAAACGTTAAGACACCGAAGCCGCCGCATACATGGCTGCATTGGGTTCATTATTACCACCTCCCCCACTTGGCGCACCCGGCTCCTTTGCTCTATCGGTTGATGGCGCTTTAGAAACGGTGGTTACACAAGCAGGAATAACTCTTGGGAATATTGAGGAGGTTGTTTATCCGTGGAATTACCCTTGAGAAAACGGCATTGCGTGGCTTACTTTCGTCTGGACCTGCCATACGAGCCATTCAACAGGCAGGAGAGGAAGCGGTACGCGAAACCATTCTGAAATCCCTCGCACGTTCAAGACAGCATCAGGCGGATACCAATTCAGAAACAAATACCGCTATATGATTGCGAGAACATGATAGTTCATTGACGGCGGTTTTACGAGAATAGTCTAAAGTAGTGTTCACCATAAAACTGCCCAACAAAGCGTGCACCTGACGCTGGGAATTTTGGTGCGATGCCAAGCCTTTTTTGTACGCCTTATCCTTTTCCCAGTCGGACGGCGTTCCGCCGCCCGCCCCTGCGTGGGTAACGCAAACCGTTGGGGGAACTTTGGCCATCATTACTCTTCTCCCACCGGATATAATTTCTTGAGTTTATCCCTGGCATTCGGGATGGTGAAACGCCAATCAATCGTTGCCCGGACAGCGTTCCGTTCAGATCCCCACGCACCAACTTCACTGGCGACGATTGCCTGGCTGGCCAACCTGCGATCCAAACATTGTTCAGTCAGAACAGAGATTTCAACTTCAGCCATATTCAACCAACTGCTATGTTCCGGCGTATAGTGAAACTCCAATTTCTTGGTGAGGCAACGAGCTTGCTGAGGCGAAAAGGCCTCGTAAAAAGCGGCGGGCGAATGTGTGTTGAGGTTATCCAACACCACTCGGATCCTTTCAGCCGCTGGAAAATGAATTTCAACCAGATCCTTCATGCACCAAGCGAAATCCTGTTTGGTGCGTTGGTCAGTGACTTTGATATGCCGCTAACCCGCCAGGGGTTGCAGAAACATGAACAGGTTGCAAGCACCTTCCCGCCGATACTCGAAGTCATAACGCCCTGGTTTTCCATTTCGCATTGGCAAAGGCAACTTGGTTTCGCTTACCATCTGATAGGGCACCTCGTCAAAGCAAATCACTGGAAAGGCTGGTTGATAAGGCTCGGCGTACAAATCCAGGATATCTTC
>CAVOSB010000006.1:0-240427 GCA_963698765.1 uncultured Chloroflexia bacterium | reverse complement strand
GTGATACATTTGTACCCATCTAGACTCGGTCAAGAAAGCTTCCTTATTCCACAGGGTGAGCGCCAGGGTCATGGAGGCGCCGTTTTGGAAGCGCAGGTAATAGAGAGGTTAGTCTGGCCGGGAATGTCCAGCTCAAAAATAATGTTTGGGTAGAGCATATCGCGTGTGGAGACGGGTCTCAGGATTCCTGTTTGCCAGACGTCAAATCCCTGGCCGGACGGCGAGGGAGTGTACAGGTCAACATAATGCATATTGGCAAAATTCACTTCTAACAGCCATTCGCTAACCTGTCGAGTTTCATTATCCAGGCGCAAACGCACCCAGTAGGCGCTGTCAGTGAAACCGAAATTCGGCACTGCCACCTGGCTGGGGGTAAACCTGGAGTCGTAGGCGGCGGAAGAAACATCCTCGATGGTCAGCTCACCGCTGGGGTCTTCGAGCAGCTCCAAATGCAATCCCAGGGGGTATTCTTCCTGTTCGTCGGTCAGGATGAGCGCTGGCGGGGAACCAGGGTCAGCGCTCTGGGCCAGGGCTGCGCTGCTCAAGAATAATGTCACCATCAAGGTGAGAATAACGGCCTTTGTTTTCAGGTCATCCGCTCCCATAAATCGTCACGATACGACGATTTAACCATTCTCTAGTAGACTGCTGTGGACTGGATACCTTTTCGAGAATCAAATACCAGGCATAATTTCCCAATGGTTGATTATATTCGAGATTATTGAGAATAAACGAGAGTGTCTGCCATTTTATCTCCCCACTCAGCCATGCATGGCTGAGTTAATCTCTGCCCAAACTCCCAATTCGGAATAACCGGCTCTCACACTGGGAGTAGTTCCTGGTCAGCGAGTTCGCCTTTCCATCCTTCATGCCGGGTGCAATGTGGGACATATGGCATGGAAAATATGGAAAATACGGACAGTCAGACGCCAATATATGGTGACCGGACGGACGAAATACCACCATAGATAAACTATGGGCAGTATGGACAAAACTGAAAATTAATCGCACTGAGGTGTGTTCAGTAAGCTATCACTCGCTTCCTTGTGAACAGAAAGCACCCCAGAGAGCAACTGGCATCCGGGGATTGCTGTTTGATTATTGTTATACCCCCTACGTTCACTTTGGGGATGCTGCTATCCCTAATATAACCATATTCAACTTTGGCAGGGGTGTTTGGGATTGAAAAGGATTTCGTCAGAACCTGTTGACTCTGATGTTAGAGTCCTGTATAGTGATAGAGACGGAATTATCAGAGGGTGAAATAATGAAGCAAGTTCTATTCACCATAGGGGATAGCGAAGATGTTATCTACATAGCGAAACTTTATTGCCCCTTCGATAGTAGCACGAGCACAGAGTCTTGTAAACAACCTGTGGGCACAAAGGTTAATGTTGGATTGGGTATCTATGATGATAATCTTTCTACCTTATATGAGTTGTGGTCTGAGCAGACCAATGAGCGACCTGCCCCGTAAAAACTGGTCCAAAAGCAATGTTAGAAATGGGCCGATCAGGAGGGAAACAATGGCCAAACGGAAGATATATTCAGCAGAACAGATCATCACAAAACTGTACGAAGCAGAAGTGCTGCTTGGACAGGGCTGGAGCATCAAAGAAGCCCGTCGTGCACTTGAGATCAGTAAGTAGACTTATTATCGCTGGTGGATGATCTCTGTGATCGGCTTCATGAAGGTGGTCATAGTGTAGAAGTAACCTGCTTTCAAACCACCTCTGTCATACCTCAAACCGGCTCAGGATGGCTGGCGTGATCACGTCAGAATGTCCTCGGTTTGGGATAGAGAGGTCATCGGACAGCGCCTCCATGAGAAAATAGGACTGCAAAAGACTCTTGACAATTCCGCTAAGCTAACGCAGAATTAATCCAGGATGTTCCTCAGGCGGGTATCCAAATACCCGCACTGGCAAAGGAATTTACCAGATGGCAGATTATCGAAAAACTTCAGCCGTGATAGGGGTGGTTCTGGGTATGCTTAGTCTGGCTGCTTGCGCGCCAAGACCTGCGACCGCCGCGCCCACCATCGACCTAAATCCCTTCCGCACGGAGGTCGCCTCAACCGTGCTGGCGCAGGTGACGCAGACTGTCTGCCCGGTGCCATCCGACACCCCAAGTCCGAGTCCCACCGTGACCGCCATTAACGTCGCCGCCATTACCCCAACTTTGATAGCCAGTACTACGCCTGTGCTGACGGGGACGCTGGTTACCGGACACCGGCAACCGGGACGCCGAAGCCTGTCTTGGAAGATCGAGCCCAATGGGTCTCTCAATCTATCCTGGACGGCAGCATGTTTGCACCCGGTGAGACTTTTACCATGACCTGGCGTCTTGAAAACGTGGGCTCCTCCACCTGGACAGCCGGCTACCTTCTGCGCCATTACAGCGGTGATGCTTTTGGCGCCATCAAGGAAATCCCACTCGGTCGAGATGTGCCTCCCGGCCAAACGGTCGAGATTTCCGTGCTGATGAAGGCGCCAAACCTGACAGGTGATTTCCGCAGCGACTGGGTCCTGTCAAACCAGAACCGCAGCAATTTCAAAGAGCCGGTCTTTCTCAAAATAACGGTCGCTGTTCCAACGACCACTCCCAGTCCCAGCGCCACCGCAAGCTCTTAGCGAGGCTTACCTGAGCATCCAGAACTTCGGAAGTTCTTTATCCGCATGAGGCGTTCTTTACCGACTGCAGCTGAAGGATTCTGGTCCACAGTTCAGCCGCTTAGATCTCGACGACTGTGATCACAACCAGGATCAGGAACAGCCAGCCTAGCAGGATCATCTGGGGGGCGTGGGTATCCAAGGTCTTATCTGTTATGATAGCAACAGCGATTTCCTGAGGGCTGGCGACCTGAACTTCTACAGGACCAGCTACCAGTGGTTGGTTGTCACGGGATCTAACTACGCCAGGTATAAAGGTTCAGGCAGCATAAATGGTGAGCTTGCACCTGATGGTCAAGACTATAAGTTGATAATCTGGGCTGGTGATGGCAATCAGGACACTTTCCGAATCAAGATTTGGTACGAGGACGCGGAGAGTAATGAGATTGTCGTATATGACAATGGCTTCGATCAAGGTATATCAGGTGGGAGTATCGTAGTTCACACCAAGTAATAGCTTGCCTTTATATATAGTGAGTAGACGGGGTTTAGCCACCCCGTCTTTTTCCTATTCGGCGAGAGTGTACAAAGCTTTAATTTCTCTTCATTCTTCTGAGTTCTTGGAATACTGAAATATTATTGAATTTACATGGGGCCGGAGAACATAAGCAGGGAAAAACTACCCATTAAGACTAAAAAGGGGGAAATTCCCCTCTTACACTAAAAAATGAGTTGAAATCTCCCCATCCTGGCCGCCCTTGCCGAGTACGGTATCGCCCCCACACCCTACGTCCTCGAGCTCATCCGTCTCCCCCATGTCACTCCTGATTACATCCGCTTTCACGGCCAGCGCCTGCAGAAAGAAAATCGCTTCTCTACTGGTCTCCTTATAACAGTCCTGCGTTCAGCAGATCCTCTCCCTCTATCTGACGATGAACGCCGCCGCGCTTCATATCGCCGTTTCTATGAGAGTCAGGAATGATCAGACCATAACCCCACGATGATAGCATCTTCATCCGGCTCCCCCACATCACCCCCGGCTACATCCCCTTTCACGGCCGCTGCCTGCAGAAAGAGAACCGCTTCTCCACCGGCCTCCTGCTCACCGTCCTCCGCTGAGTTTACTCTGGACGTTGGCATTTACCCTGGACTCAGTTTCCAGGGATCAGGGCCTGTCCCGTTCAGTTACGGGAGCCGATCAACCCGGAATTTACCCCAGCATAGCTGGGGCCGCTCCGACGAGTTTATCCTGGACCCGCCGGAGTTTACCCTGGAAGTCTTCTCCAGGGTCCAGGAACCGCCGTCGCCATTCCTGGCGCCGCCTTTTAGATCATAAAGATTGATTCCAAAATTTTTATTCCACCTTATATTTTTATCTGCTGTCTGCTATAAGTTGTATTTAAACCTACTCAAGTTTCTTCCAAGTATCTTCTTTCCAGCCCTATGATATAAACCATGCGATTTTTGACTTTCATCTCTCTAGCGACCTTACTTCATTCAGACTATTATCTGAAACCGTGAAGAACTCAACTAAGTTTTATTTTACATCCAATTTTAAGCAAGCATGAATGCCACGAAGGAATCACATCTGGGACAAATATCTTTCCCGGATGTGAGAATAACTTAACGATTGGTTCAGGCGATGGAATGACTCTGTTTACGGCCACCAGCGACCGGTGGGTGATCGAGGTTACCCATCTCAGCGCCATACCAGCGGCAGGTAGATCGGCAGGCTGTAGTTCAGCCGCATCTGGATAGGGAGCACCAGGTTGTTGGTTCCAGCGCTGGCGGGGATATCCACCACCAGCCAGTAGGCATAGCGGCTGTTGTCAATTGGCCCACCCGTCACGCTGGTATCGTAGGCGACGCCGCCGGTGTTGGTTCCCGTGCTGGTAAAGATCGTGGCCAGCTCCTGGAAATTACCCACGTTCAACTCCGTGCGCTGCAACCGGGCAACCCCGGCCACACCGCTGTTCTCAAACCAGTGAAAATCCATCTGGTCGATGATCGCCCCATCCGGCAGGTTGACCGGTGCCATGTACCAGCCGTTGGTGAAGCTGTCTCCCGGTCCGTGTTTGTGATTGATGTGCCGGCCGTGGTTCTCGTAATCATAGCCATCTTCATAGGGTTGGAAAGCGGCTGCCGGGATGGCTAATATATTGAGGTACGGGGTAGGCAGGCTGTATTGGATAACTACCTCCCTGGCGTTTACCTCAACGGGGTTACCTCCCTGGATATCCAGGATTAAAAAATAGCCGAATAGTAGGTTTAGCGCATACGGGTTGCTGATGGCATTCGTGTAAGTCGATCCGATCAACGCACCAGACCCTGCGGTCGAGCTGGCCGAGGCCATGAACTCGTAGTTGTCATCAGATAAGTAGGTGCGGTAAAGGACTGCGTTGGCCGTGTTACTGGTGGTCATGTTCCGCTTCCAGTGAAAATCGAGGCCGGTGACCGTAGCCCCATCTGGCAGGTTGACCGGCGCAAAGTACCAGCCGCGCCCAGGAGGGAAGGCCGGGCCCCAGAAGGAATCCAGGTTCCAGCCGTTGTTGTAGTAATCGTGCCCGTCGCTGAAGGGAGTGAAAGCTGCCGGTGGAATTGTGATTGAGCTGTTGTAGCTTGTTTGTGCCCCTTCTGTATACTCGATCTGGAAAGCGCACGCCCAGACTTGCCCACCCCCCGAGATGGATAGATCGATGTAATAATTATAAACCAGGTTGTTGATCGGTTCGTCAATGCTGAAGAAGTTTGGGTATGTAACGCTGTAACCGAAGCTGGGCGCAAAGGTATCATTGGATGGTGGAACGCCGGCCACTATTTGGACAGTATCTGTCCAGCGCAGGGAGCGGTACAGGACTGCCGCGATTATTCCTGGGGGACCAGGGTCCATCCAGAAATTCTTGAGTGCTGTGATGCGCGCCCCCTGTGGGAGCTGTACCGGGGCAAAGTATGTTCCAGAAACATTTTGCCCTGCCTGTCCATAGTGTTTCAGGTAGCGCCCGTGGATCTGGTAATCGTAATCCTCTGCTGCTGGCTGAAACGCCGCCGCCGGGATGGTCAGGTAGCGTGTAGTCCCAGGTGAAGCCTCTGGCTGTTCTGGTGTGGCGGGTGGCTTGGCTTGGGCCAGGATAGAGGACGGTGTACCGAGCGAGAGGGCGAGTATGAGGAACAGGACAGCTGTCAAAAATAGTTTTCGCATGATCCTTCCTGGTCCAAAAGTTCGATTGTTGGTCAATTCTCGTAATTATACCGCAATTGTCAGAAATAACCACTATAGTACTGAGATTCCACGTCGAATAAATTCGACAAACATTTTCACCTCACAGGGTGATGATTTTGACAATCTTATCTTAAGTTCATCATCATTTCCTCCAGCTTACATTAAATTTAGTGATCCACTTTCACAAATTCGGAGTTTATCCTGGATCTGAAGGATCCAGGAGCCCTCGTGGCGGCGTCTCTACCCTCTTCGGTAGAGTTTACCCTGACCCCTTCGGGATCAGGGATCACTTCTTTGGCCTCCCCTCCCTCCTCCTCGTCGAAGGCGAGTTCGACTGCATGCTCGCCTGGCAGTATGCACATCACAAAGTAGACATCGCCACCCTCGGTGGTGCCCTCACCCGCTCCCACACCGGCTGGATCATCACCTCCGGCGGCAGCCAGCTCATTTTGCCTGCTGGCAGTTCTCAACAGGTGGGGAATAATTCCCCATTGATATTAAAAAGAAAGGGGAAAATCTCCCCATTCTTCTGCTGCTGCCAATAGGGTTATTGATATTCTTCCTATAGCAGAAGTAGAAGAAGAAAGAAAACGTGGGAGGAATCTCCCCATCCTGGCCGTCCTGGCCGAATACGGCATCGCCCCCACTCCCTACGTCCTCGAGCTTATCCGGCTTCCCCACATCACCCCCAACTACATCCGCTTCCATGACCGACGCCTGCAAAAAGAGAACCGCTATCCACCGGCCTGCTCATCACTGTCTATCCTACCGCCGACCTCTCCCCTCCTTGACTTCGGCAGCCTGCTGTCTTCGTCCCCCTCATCGACTTTTACTCAATTGGTTCTCAACAAACAAGTTATCAAATCACCCACTAAACTTTCGAGAAAAATCAAGATGGTTCTCCGAAGCTCTTCTGCCTTCAGTTTTTCTTCCCCGGTATCGCGGGGACCCTCTGGCTGAGAGTTGGACACATGCAGATGGGGTTATTGGTCATTTTATAATTGGAAAAGATGCGAAGGGAGACTTATCTCTTGCGCACAATGCAACCCAATTCATGGTATTGGAAGCCAAGATGTTTAGTGGACTCTCGTCTGGTGTGAAAAATGTCAAATATTTCGACCAGCCTGCCCGAGCCCGAATAGTTTTGGTTTGACTTTGGTAAGGTAGGGGGAGGGGGAAAAAGTAAATTTTTTGGGTCGTGCTGGCACGGTGGCCTGAACACCTGCTCCCCAGGTGCCTGGATGGTGCCCTACTGTTCTACTTAAATGGCAATTATTGTATTTGAGAGTTTATACAGGCGCTAATAAATCCAGTTGGCTTTTATACGAACAAGGGTAAAAAACTCAACCGGGAAAGATGGTCTTGAGTACTGGCTATGGTTTGGCCAGGAGTATCCAGTTCGAAACGGTTGGCTGCATCGAGGACTTTTGGCAACAGTCTGAGATCGCCTACTGGAATTAGAAAGATGCCCGGTCTCGCCAGTACCCACCAGACCGCCATATCAATATCTTCCTGGTTTTGCAGCGGATGGTACCAGGTGGAATGAGTGTGTGGCTGACCCATCCACGGTTGGATGGCGATTGACTTGATCGTTTGTACAGCGATATTACGCTCCTGGCAGGTTATTAGGAGGGCATTGAAGTTGGCAGCATAGTACTCATTCTGCATCGTTATGTAATTATATGGAAGCAGAACCGAGTTAAAGTCGAAGCGTATCAGACTGCGGCGATGAGTGGCAGCAATCTGCAGTCCGTGTCCTGTGATTCCGATCCCACCGATTAATCCTTGCTGTTTAGCTTCAATTGCCGCCTCAATCACCCCACCAGGGCTCAATGCAACATCCCAATCCAAAGGATCGACAAGATTGTGCAACTGCCACAAGTCAATATGGTCTATCTGCATACGGTCGAGTGAGCGGTGTAACTCCTCTTTACCGGCCTGAGCCGTGCGTTGTCCGGTCTTAGTGGCGACAAAGAAATGGTTAGGGCAACGTTTAAACCATGGCGCAATCCGCAGCTCTGCATTGCCATAGCTAGCGGCAACGTCAATGTGGTTAACGCCAAATTGAATTAATAGTTCCAAGGCGCAATCTGCTTCATCTTGAGAGGCCTGGCTCAGGGCGGCTGCTCCAAATAGAGTGCGCGTACTTAGATGATTAGACCGACCAAACGGTATCTTCACTATAGTCATATCATTCCTCCACAAAAGAAGAACTTGGACTATGATCTTTTTGTGGTATTTCAACGAGCCGGAGTGCGAGCGAAGTGTGGTCGTTGGACTCCCTTCATTTGCATGATCATTTTATGGTATTTCGAGAAGTTGCACAAGTTTCACTCTGAATTTCAAAGTGACCATGATCAGTAAGAATATCAAAGACAATGTATATATATGTGCTTGGACAATGGGGTTATTGTTATGTCATTTAGGAACACCACAAGATAAGTAGAGGATATTTCCTAGCCACCATACATTTTTAGGAAAAGGGATTGATCGGCACGATAAATGTACACCTGTTTTTGCCACATCAAGAACAGGAGCCAATCATGCCAATCAACAATCTCTATCATACTTGGAACATGCGAATTCGACAATTGCACCCGAGCGAAAGAAAAACACGCATCCAGAATCTCACCTGGCTAATCGTGGGCGTTCATTAAAGCCGTTCGGTATGTCTGAGCCGGATTGCGGGCAAGATCCCAGGTGAAGCGAAGCTGCTCAGCATGATACAGCGTCTGAGCCGATTTCTGGCTAACCCAATGGTCAATGTTCGTAATTGGTACGAGCCAATTGCATGCAGCTGGTTGGAAATGCAAGCCAAACACCTTCAACAAGTTCGTTTGATTGTGGATGGAACCAAAGTCGACTTTGCCCATCAATTGTTGATAGTCAGTCTGGCTTACCGGAAACGTGCTATTCCAATCGCCTGGACATGGGTCAGGCAGGTTAGAGGACATAGCACACCACAGGCTCAATTGGCTTTGCTGGCCTACGTTAGAAGCCTTCTTCCACAGGGAATCGCCATCTTGCTGGTCGGTGACTGCGAATTTGGGTCTGTAGAAGTGCTGAAGCAATTGGAAGGATGGCACTGGGATTACGTTATGCGCCAAAAAGATCGCACGCACGTTTGTCTTTTTGGGCAAACAGAGTGGCATGATTTTGGGAGTTGGGTTGAAAAGCCTGGCCGGAGTGTGTGGTTGGGAGAAGGATGGCTGACGCAAGCCAAGATTTATCCGGTGAACTTGCTGATACATTAGAAGGTTGGGGAAGACGAACCGTGGTGCTTGGCTACCAACCTTCCGGACCGGCAAATAACTTTGCAGGCCTATGCCCGCAGAATGTGGATCGAAGAAATGTTCGGCGATTTGAAAAGTCACGGCTTTGACCTGGAACGCACCATGCTGCGTCATCCTGAAAAACTTTCTCGATTGACCTTGGCAGTGGCTTTATTGTATGTCTGGTCAATTTCCATCGGTACAAAAACGATCCAGAATAGTCATAGAGATCATGTTGATCGGAAGGATAGGCGTGATTTGAGCATTTTCCAGATTGGCTTGCGTTTCATTGAACGACTATTGATTAACTCTCTTCCGTGTCCGGTTATCCTTTGCGCTTATCGATGAATCATCAAACTGTCGGGTGGCTAGATAACAATTATCAATTAATAAATTCCCTAAAGGATTAACTCCCTGAAGATTAGTATGTAGTCGCCTTTCCTTGCGTCATGCCGGGTGCAACCGGGTGCAACCCCGGTAACACGGCATGGAAAATATGGACAATATGGACGGTCCACCCCCCATATGTGGTGATTGTATGGACTCTGTAACACCATATATAGACTATGGACAGTATGGACAAAACCGCAGATCAATCGCACTGAGGAGGTCAGGGGTTCGAATCCGCTCAGGTCCACTATAACACGCCCACGAGTAGAGGTCTCTTGTTCTACATTACCCTTTATGGGTTTCGAATAATTTTTGATTGCATCAAGCTGTTTTCCTATAAGGTCGTTTGCCACCATAAAATGAATACAGGCATGACAGAATTCGAATAACACAGGTCAGTGAAAGACAGATTAGCCTGTTGCATCAGTTATAATCTTCTTTCAGTTGTTCTCCTTTTCTGTAAAGGAGATAGCCAGCATAAACGACGCAAGACGGGAGAGGATCTATGGGCGACAAGAGTCCGAAAAATAAAGAGAAAAACAAGAAGAAGCAGGTAAATAAGCAGAACCAGAAAAAGGCAGGCTCTGTTTCTCCTGTAACTAAATCCTGAGTATCAAATTCAACATCATAAATGGAAATCGAAATGTCAATTTCTAAGCCTGTCCGTGCGCGGCTCCCAAGGGGGTATTGAGTAGCACATCGACGCTGTACGGATGGACACGGTTGGCAGGCGGTTGGGAGAATTCTATTATGAAAATTGTTACGGATTGTGCAGCCGATATGCCAATGGCTGAATACCAGGCTTATGGTATCACGCAGGCGCCGTTGTGGATCCAGTTTCCGGAGGGTGAAGTCAATTCCGCCGATTTAGCGATCGACGATTTCTATAATCGCTTAGAAGAAATGCGTCCGGTTATCCCAACAACCGCGCAGCCATCGAGCGGTGTATTCGTGGATATTTACCGTACTTTGGCTGAGGTCGATCGACAGATTTTCTCGATCCACATCTCTTCGGGGTTGAGTGGCACTATCAACGCAGCAAGGTTAGCTAGCGAGCAGGTTGCGGACCAGGCGGAGGTCACTGTATGGGATACTCTGACCCTTTCTGGCGGAGAACGATTTCAAGTGTTAGCCGCAGCGATGGCAGCTAAGGCTGGCTGGGTTGTGGAAGCCATTGAACAGCGGTTGACCGAGATTCGTTCCCGGACCGAGGTGCTCTACACGTTGGACACACTGGAATATCTGGCGCGCGGCGGACGAATTGGGCGAGTCCAGGCGCTGGCTGGTGCGCTGCTTAACATCAAGCCAATCATCGGTGTGGATCATAAAGATGGCAAATACAACAATATAGCTAAAAGCCGCACCATAGCGCAGGCCCTCCAAACGATCGCCGACCAACTTTACGGAGTGTATGTTGACACACCGCTGTGGATCACGGTGCTGCACGGGCGCTTTGCGCAGCAAGCCGAAGCATTGGTGCATGGCTTGAGTGAACGTCTGAATGTCGCCAAGATTGAAACACTGCGCATTTCTCCAGTGCTGGGGGTGCATACCGGCCCAGGGATTGTCGGCGCAGCAGCGGCACCGATGCAGCTGTTCGAGGATTTGTTGTAGCTCTCCTGCACCGAGTTTGCCGTGGTTCTACAATAAAAACAAAGCGAAGAAAAGGAGTGTGTCATGGGTACCAAAGGTCGTCAAATCGTAGGAATGGATGTAGATGAACTGCTGAATATTCTCAACCAGGCTTTTGCCGATGAATGGCTGGCGCATTACCAGTACTGGTTGGGAGCAAAAATCGTCAAAGGACCAATGAAAGATGCGGTGGCCTCAGAGCTGCTCTTGCATGCCACCGAAGAGCTGGCGCATGCCGATATGCTGGCGCTGCGTATCATTCAGCTGGGAGGCACGCCGCTCCTCAGCCCTGCAGAATGGTTGAAACACACGCACTGCGGGTACGATGCCCCCACCGATCCATTTGTTAAGGAGATCCTGGCGCAGAACATCAAAGGGGAACAGTGTGCCATCGACGTTTACCAGAAGTTATTGAAGCTGGTCAGAGATCCAGACCCGGTGACTTACAATATCGTGTTGACCATTCTCCAGCAGGAAGTTGAGCACGAAGAAGACTTACAATCTCTGGATGAAGACCTGGATTCATTGATGATGCGCGAATATTGAGGACAATACCTGGGTTTGGAGAGGCAAAAACTTTTTTACGATTTTTGTTTTGCTGACCTTTTTTCTTCCAGCTAACCGGTAAAAGTTGCCTGCCGGCGTTTCTCGATCCCCTCCAGCAACACTGTGAAAGAATCCGAGAAGGATTTGACGCCTTGCTCTTCCAGCTCGCGGGTCACTGCAGCCATTGAAATATCCAGTTTCTCGAGGTCAGCCAGAACCTGGTGAGCCCCTGCGAGATCCTCCTCCAGGCTCAAACGGACCTGCCCATGATCGAGAAAGGCAGCCAGCGTTTGTGGTGGGATAGTATTGACAGTATCCGGTCCGATCAATTCTTCGACGTATAGCACATCCCGGTATTCCGGGTTCTTGGTGCTGGTTGAGGCCCATAACGGCCGCTGCACTCGGGCACCCTTTGCCCTGAGCTCGTGGAAGCGCTGGCTGCTGAATACCTGTTTGAAATCTGCATAAGCAAGGCGGGCATTGGCAATGGCGGCTTTACCCGGCAGAGTCTCTTGCATCCATCGCCCGTTGTCCTTCGGTTGCGATGATTTCTTGCAAGCGCGGATCAATCAGGGTGTCGACTCGCGAGACAAAAAACGAAGCCACCGAAGCAAGTGAGTCCACTGGCAGACCTGTTTCGGCTCGCTTTTCAAGCCCCTTCATGTAAGCATCCATCACTTCAGCATAGCGCAGCAGTGAAAAGATCAGGGTGACGTTCACGTTGATCCCTGCTGCGATGGCATCGGTAATAGCCGGGATGCCAGCCTTGGTGGCCGGGATTTTGATCATCAGGTTCGGGCGGTTTACGCGCTTCCAAAGCTGTTTGGCCTGTTCCAGCGTTGCAGTTGTGTCATTAGCCAGGTAGGGGCTGACTTCCAGGCTGACATAGCCGTCCCCGGCATTGCTCTGCTGGTACAAAGGCAAGAAGAGATCGGCTGCCTCCTGGATATCTTCGATTGCCAGTACAAAGAATATTTCCTCTGCAGTCATACTCGAGGCAGCCAGCGGGAGCAGGCTTAGGTCGTAATCTTTTGACTTAACGATCGCATTCATAAAAATTGTGGGGTTGGATGTGACACCCCGAATCTCAGCGCGCCGGATCATCCCGGCTAATTCACCGTTCTTCAGCAGGTTGCGCTGGATATTGTCGTACCATACCGATTGTCCTGCTTCCAGGAGTTTTTGTGTTGTATTCATTTTGGTTTCCATTTTCCTGAGAACATTTCATATCAAGGATGGAGCAGCTCCCAGGCCATCTTTTCGAGGTGATCGACGGAAAAGCCCAGATGGTCAAAGACCTGGCCGGCGGGGGCGGAGGAACCGTAGCGATCCAGTCCCTGGATACGGCCTTGCGGCCCCACCCAGCGGTGCCAGCCTTGCGAAACACCAGCTTCGACCGCCAATCTCAATTGGGTGCCTGGCGGCAGCACCGAATCGCGATAGGATTCCTCCTGTTCGGCAAACAGCTCCCAGCTCGGGAACGATACCAGGCGGACAGCAGCCCCTTTTTCGGTCAGGCGTTTCCCGGCCTCTGCAATCAGGTTGACCTCCGAACCGCTCGCCATCAGGATGATCTGCGGTGTGCCCTTACCCAGGTCGGCCAGCACATAGGCGCCTTTTCGAACGCCTTCCGCTGGAGCGATATACATTGCGGTCGAGGGTGGGGATGTTCTGGCGGGTCAGCACCAGTGCAGTCGGGCGCTGCCGGTTCTCCAGCGCGATCTTCCAGGCTTCACGTACCTCGTTGGCGTCTGCCGGGCGCAGTGTGATCAGATTTGGGATGGCGCGCAGCGCAGCCAGGTGCTCGACCGGCTGGTGGGTGGGGCCATCTTCGCCTACACCGATGCTGTCGTGAGTAAACACCCAGATCGAGCCCAGGTGGGAGATAGCAGACAGGCGGATCGCCGGGCGCATATAGTCGGAAAAGACCATGAAAGTCGCTCCGAAGGGGATTACGCCGCCGTGGTAATTGAGACCATTAACCACTGCGCCCATGCCGTGTTCGCGCACACCGAAGTGGATATTGCGGCCTTCATAGCAGTTCGGATCTCCATCTGTGGGAGAGAAGGCGGCCGAATTGTTCATCCAGGTGAGGGTCGAAGGGGCCAGGTCAGCAGATCCACCGATCAGCTCGGGCAAAACTTCTGACAGGGCATTGATGATCATTCCCGAAGCGCCGCGCGAAGCCATCCCCTTCTCGTCAGCCGGGAAGTCCAGCAGGGCATTATCCCAGCCTTCCGGCAGCCTGCCTGACAGACGGCGGTTCAACTCACCTGCCAGGTCGGGATATTCATCACAGTATGCCTCCATCAATTTCAGCCATTCGCCTTCCTGCTGCGCGCCGCGTTCGACAGCCATGCGGAAAAAGGCCATGGCTTCATCGGGTATGTAGAAGCGCGGTTCCACCGGCCAGCCCAGCTTTTCCTTGGCGCCATCCAGCTCAGAATCGCCGGGCGGTTCGCCGTGCGCTTTGGCGGTTCCGGCGCGGGTGGGCAGGCCGTAGCCGATGATATTCGGCACTATGATGATTGAGGGGCGCGGGTCGAGCCTGGCTGACTGGATAGCCTGGTCGACCGCTTCCACATCCAATCCGTCTTCGACGCGCTGTACATGCCAGCCGTAAGCCTCGAAGCGCTGGCTCCGGTTCTCGGTAAATGCCAAATCGGTCGAGCCTTCGATCGTGATGCGGTTATCATCGTACAGGTAGATGAGCTTACCCAGCTGCAGGTGGCCAGCAAGTGAAGCGGCTTCTGAAGCGACGCCCTCCATCAGGTCGCCGTCAGTGACGATTGCAAATACATGGTGGTTGATCACCGGAAAGCCAGGGCGGTTAAAGACCTTCGCCAGGTGTGCCTCCGCCATTGCCATGCCAACTCCGTTGGCAAAGCCCTGCCCCAGGGGACCAGTGGTCGTTTCCACGCCGGGGGTCAGGCCGTATTCTGGGTGACCCGGGGTCAGGCTGTTCCACTGCCGGAAATTTTTCAGCTCCTCGAGTGGCAGATTGTATCCCGTCAGGTGCAGCAGGGAATACAACAGCATTGATCCGTGCCCGCCTGAAAGCACAAAACGGTCGCGGTCAGGCCAGAGCGGATTGGTAGGGTTGTGGCGCAGGTGCCGGGTCCAGATGGTGTAGGCCATGGGTGCTGTACCCATCGGTAGTCCAGGATGACCGGATTTGGCCTGTTGGACACCATCTGCGGAGAGAAAGCGGATCGTGTTAATTGCCAGCGCTTGTAGTTGTGGAGTCTCTTCCATTGATTTCCTCTATTCTGCGGCTCGTGTTGATGTATCGAGGTAGATTGTTACTGCACGAACACAGACGAACGAATTATAAACAATTGGTATGACTAACCCGTGCCAATTACTATCCAAACCTGGAGCGCTAACCGTTTTTTTCTAGTTTCTCTCTTCCCATTTTTCTCAAAGTTTCAAACTGTCTATCTATTGCGAATTGTTGATGGATTGACAGGTCAGGTTTGCCATTTTGTGTGGAAAACGCCTTCGCGATCTACCCTGTGGTAAGTATGCGCACCAAAATAATCGCGCTGTGCCTGGATAAGATTGGCAGGTAAGACTTCTGACTTGTAAGCGTCAAAGTAAGCCAGCGAGGCGCAGGTTGCCATCATTGGAATGCCCAATCCCACTGCTGTCTGGACTACGTGGCGCCAGGCTGCCTGGCGGCTGACAACCTCTTGAACGAAAGCCTCATCCAGGAGCAGGTTTGGTAAGTCCGGGTTGCCCCGGTAAGCACGCGTAATATCATCCAGCAGGGAAGAACGGATGATACAGCCTGCCCGCCAGACGCGTGCGATTTCTGCGAGGTTGAAATTCCAGCTATATTCCTGGGATGCCATTTTTATCAGGCTCAAGGCCTGGGCATAAGTTAGGATCTTGCCCGCATACAGAGCCTGTTCGGCAGCCTCAACCAGCGCTTTCTTATCCCCTGAGAAGATCCCCGCCTTCCCGTAAAGCCTCGCAGCTTTACCCCGCTCGACTTTGAGCGCTGAAATCAATCGGCTTTCAACAGCTGCATTGATGGTGGGTGTGGCAGCACCGATGTCGAGGGCGTTCTGGCTTGTCCATTTACCGGTGCCTTTTTGTGCAGCCTCATCCAGGATGAGATCCACCAGTGACTGACCGGATTCCTGGTCAATTTGCGTAAGTATATTGACCGTAATTTCCACCAGGTAGGAGCGCAGTTCGCGGGTATTCCATCCGGTGAAAATATCAGCCAGCTCAGAATTGGAGAGGCCTGCACCCCGGTGCAAAAGGTCGTAAATTTCGGCGATCAGCTGCATCTCTCCGTACTCGATGCCGTTATGCACCATCTTGACGTAGTGACCCGCTCCACCGGAGCCCATCCAGGTTACACAGGGTTCGCCATCTTCCGTTTTTGCTGCAACCGCTTCGAAAGTCGCACGGACGCGCGACCAGGCTTCTTGCGATCCTCCCGGCATCAGGCTGGGACCCCACAATGCTCCCATTTCACCCCCTGATATTCCCATTCCGATGAAATGAATCTCTTGCTGCTTCAGTTCTTTTACTCGCCGCTCGGTGTCGGTGAAATGGGAGTTGCCTCCGTCTATGATCAGGTCGCCTTTTTGGAGATAGGGCATCAAGGAATCGATTGCTAAATCTACTTGAGCTCCAGCCGGAACCATCAGAATGATTGTGCGGGGTGGAGTGAGCGCCTCAACCAGCTCATCGAGTGAGCTGGCGACCTTTACGTCGGAATCTGCAGGCAGACCAGGTTCAAGGTCGTATCCGATCGGTAGGTAGCCGTTGCGGGCAAAATTTTGGGCCAGGTTGCGCCCCATCACACCCAGACCGAGAATCCCAAGCGCATACCTAATTCCCATTTGACGCTCGATGGATGCACAGGGAACGGGATACTAAGATCATAAATGAGTCCCATGCCCTGGAGGTCGAAAAATTCTGGATAATGGTCACAGCAAAGCCTCTCTTTAATCCTACCAGAAACTTCCAATATGGCGCAACAGGCTGGCAAAAAACCACATAACAGCTCATTTTGGCGGGTCTGTCCCAGATGACTGATCAAGTAATCCCAGCCATTTGTAGAACTAATCTACTTCTCTAAGGTAGAATCAAACAAATTGATTATTAGGAGTATTATTCTGCGGGAAATGGGAAAGCTGGCAATCGTAAAGCCAGCAAAGCACGTATCAAATGGGAGACGAATTCATGACCACACTGACAGGGTCACCTGCCTGGCAAGCGCTGGTTGAACACCATAAAGAGGTCAGCGATTTGCACATGCGGGACCTTTTCAACAGGGATCCCGGACGTTTCGCACGGTTTTCACTGCTCTTTGGCGACATCCTGTTCGATTATTCAAAGAACCGCATTACTGATAATACACTGCAGCTGCTGGTAGATCTGGCACACCAGGCCAACCTGGCGGAATGGATCGAAGCCATGTTCACCGGTCAGAAGATCAACAACACCGAGGGTCGTTCTGTGCTGCATGTCGCCCTGCGCAACCGTTCGAACGACCCGATCTACGTGGACGGACAGGACGTGATGCCCGATGTCAACCGGGTACTGGAGAAAATGCGCAGCTTCAGCGCAGCGGTGCGCTCGGGTGAATGGAGAGGCAACACTGGCGAAGCCATCACTGACATCGTGAATATCGGCATAGGCGGCTCGGACCTTGGCCCCAAGATGATCTGTGAGGCCTTGAAGTCCTATGCTCGAGCAGACCTGAATGCCCATTTTATCTCCAATGTGGACAGCACCGACTTGGTGGAGGTCCTGAAAAATCTGGATCCAAAAACCACGTTGTTCCTGGTGGCTTCCAAGACCTTCACCACACAGGAGACCATGACCAATGCCCATTCTGCGCGTAAGTGGTTGCTGGATGCGGCGAAAGATGAAAGTGCCGTAGCCAGGCATTTTGTAGCCATGTCTACCAATGCGAAGGCTGTGAGCGAGTTCGGGATCGACACCCGCAACATGTTCGAGTTTTGGGACTGGGTCGGCGGGCGTTATTCCCTGTGGTCGGCGATCGGTCTCTCAATCGCCCTCTACCTGGGCATGGATCGTTTTGAGGAATTGCTGGTTGGTGCGCACCAGGCTGACATTCACTTTCGCACTTCACCCTTCGAACGCAATATTCCGGTCATAATGGGCTTGCTTGGAATCTGGTACAACAACTTCTTTGGCGCCCAATCTCATGCTATCCTGCCCTATGACCAGTACCTGCTGCACTTCCCGGCCTACTTCCAGCAGGGAGACATGGAGAGCAGCGGGAAGAGCGTAAACCGGAACGGCGATTGGGTCGATCATGCGACCGGGCCGATCATCTGGGGGCAGCCCGGAACCAACGGCCAGCATGCCTTCTACCAGCTCATACACCAGGGAACTAAGCTGGTCCCGTGCGACTTCCTGGCCGCGGTGGAGAGCCAAAATCCACTGGGCGAACACCACCCGATACTGCTTTCGAATTTCCTGGCCCAGACGGAGGCTCTGATGAAGGGGAAGACGGCCGTCGAAGCCCGTGCAGAGCTGGAGGCAGCTGGTTTTTCGGGCGAGCAGCTTGAGCTTCTGGTACCTGCGAAAACCTTTCCCGGCAACAAGCCAACCAATTCCTTCTTATACCGGAGACTGACCCCCTCAGTCCTGGGCACCTTGATTGCATTCTACGAACATAAGATCTTCACCCAGGGCATTATCTGGAACCTCAATTCATACGACCAGTGGGGAGTGGAGCTTGGCAAGCAGCTGGCCAAGGCCATCCTGCCGGAATTACGGGCTGCAGGCGATACATCAAACCACGATTCGTCTACTAATGGATTGATCAATTACTATAAACACACAACGAGATGAACTTGAGCGCAACTCGAGGTGGTAGCAAACCTTTTGACCAGCCGGTACGACTGGGTTTTCACCAGAAAGGTGAATGGAGCATCTGATGGCGGATATCAGAAAAGTGGCACTATTTACAAACGAGTATCCTCCGAATATTTACGGCGGCGCTGGAGTGCATGTCGAATACCTGAGCCGCGAGCTCTCCAGGCTTGTGGCTGTAGAAGTGCGCTGCTTTGGTGAACAGGATCAAGAAGGCCCAAACCTGCATGTGAAGGGTTATGGTCCCTGGCCAGAAGCCAGGACGGATACTGACCCGCGCTTCGCAGGCGCACTGGACGCCATCTACCGTAGCCTGGCGATGGCCAAGGATGACCTGGATGCCAGCATTGTGCATTCTCACACCTGGTACGTGCAGTTTGCTGGTTTCCTGGCCAAGAAACTTTGGGGTATTCCGTTCGTGTTAACCACCCACTCGCTGGAGCCGCTGCGCCCCTGGAAAGTAGAGCAGCTCGGAAATGCTTACCACCTTAGCACCTGGATCGAGAATAACGCTCTCACTGAGGCGGATGCCGTGATCGCAGTCTCGCAGGAGACGCGCACGGATGTGCTGCGCTGTTTTCCAGCCGTAGATCCTGGAAAAGTCCACGTGATCCACAATGGGATTGATCTGCAGCAGTACCGCAAGATCACCGCTTCAGACGCCCTGGTCAAGCGCGGGGTGGATCCCGGGCGGCCATTTGTGCTGTTCGTCGGTCGGATCACGCGCCAGAAAGGCATCATCCACCTGGTGAACGCCATCCCGCACATCGATCCAGCGATCCAGGTTGTAATATGCGCCGGGGCTCCAGACACGCCAGAGATTGGCCGGGAGATGTTGGAGGGAGTGGATGCGGTCAGTGCTGGCCGTCCCGGCGTAATCTGGATCCGTGAGATGCTGCCGCGCGAGGAAGTCATCCAGTTCTACTCGCATGCAGCCGTATTCTGCTGCCCATCGGTATACGAGCCTTTCGGCATCATCAACCTGGAAGCAATGGCCTGTGAGACGGCCGTGGTGGCTACTGCGGTGGGGGGCATTCCCGAGGTGGTAATTCCCGAGGAGACCGGCCTGCTGGTCGATTTGCAGCTGCAGCCGGGAACGTTTAATCCCGTAGATGCGCTTCAATTTTCCGCCGATCTGGCTGCAGCCATTAACCGTGTGGCGCTTGATCCTGCACTACACAGAACATTCGGCCAGAACGGGCGGCGACGGGTGGAAGCCCACTTCAGCTGGAGGGCAATCGCGGGACGGACACTTGATCTCTACCGGTCGCTCTAGAGCGATGGCAGGCTGGCAGTGATTTCGAAGTCTGTAGAGATCAGCACGCCAAACTCCATTTCCGCAATGACCCACGCGTGATTGCTGGAGACTGATCTGTCAAAATAAGGCTGTTCACTGTATCGTTGGGTAAAATATACTCACTTGCGAATGGATAGGAGGAGAGGGATGCAGGTAAAAGAAGGTAGAAGCCGGGTCATCATTCAAGGCGTAACACCCGAGATCGAGGCCGGAAGATTTCCAATCAAGCGCATTATCGGCGATGAAACGGTTGTGGAAGCCGATGTCCTGGCTGATGGTCATGACGAGCTTTCGTGTGTCCTGCTCTACCGGAAGGAGGCAAACTCAGCCTGGAGCGAGGTCCCTATGATGCCATTAGGTAACGACCGCTGGCGTGCCTCATTCAGGGTCCAGGAACTGGGCCGCTACCGCTATACCGTGCAGGGTTGGATAGATCACTTCAAAACCTGGAGGCGCGACCTTGAGAGGCGCGTGGAAGCCGGGCAAGATGTGTCGGTCGACCTGCTGATCGGCGCTGAGCTAGTTAAATTGGTTCGCCAGCGAGCAACGAAAGTGGACGCCGCCCGGCTCTCGACCTACGCCGAAGCGCTAATAACCGGTGGAGAAGAAAGCACTCGCCATGCCCTTTCACCCGAGCTTACCAGCCTGATGTCACAATATGGAGAGAGACGATTTGCTACGATTTATGATAGCGAGCTTGAAATCGTGGTCGACCGCGAGCGTGCCCGGTACGCAGCCTGGTACGAGCTGTTCCCACGCTCGTGCTCGAGCGTGCCCGGGCGCCATGGTACCTTCAAGGATGTCGAGGGAATGCTGCCTTACGTGGCTTCGATGGGTTTTGACGTACTTTACCTGCCGCCCGTTCACCCGATCGGGAAGAGCTTCCGCAAGGGTCGTAATAACTCGACTGATGTTGGTGAAGACGATCCCGGCAGCCCATGGGCGATCGGGTCGATCGAGGGTGGGCATAAAGCCATACACCCGGGTCTGGGTACCCTCGCGGATTTCCGCCATCTGATCGAGGCCGCTGCGGGGTTTGAGATCGAGCTGGCGATCGATATCGCTTTCCAATGTGCTCCCGACCATCCCTACGTTACCGAGCATCCCGAGTGGTTCCGAAAGCGCCCGGATGGGACGATCCAGTATGCGGAAAATCCCCCCAAGAAATACCAGGACATCTACCCATTTGACTTCGAAACCGATCATTGGAGCGAACTGTGGGCGGAGTTGAAGGATGTCGTGCGGTTCTGGGCGGAACAGGGAGTGCGCATCTTCCGCGTGGATAACCCGCATACCAAGCCGTTTACCTTTTGGGAATGGCTTATTGATGACATCAAGCGGGAGTATCCCGAGACCATTTTCCTGGCTGAAGCCTTTACGCGCCCCAAAGCTCTTTACGGCCTGGCGAAAAGGGGCTTCACACAATCGTACAACTATTTTCCCTGGCGAAATACCAAGTGGGAGCTGACGGAATACCTCACTGAGCTCACCCAAACCGAGGTCACTGAATTTACAGGTCTGAAATCTTTGGACGAACACACCAGATATTCTTCCCGAGTATCTTCAGTTTGGAGGCCGCCCGGCCTTCATGGCACGGCTGATCCTGGCTGCCACACTGAGCCCTTCCTACGGCATCTACGGTCCGGCTTTCGAGCTGTGCGAAAACCGCCCATTAGCGCCGGGGCGGGAGGAGTACCTCGATTCGGAAAAATATGAAATCAAGAACTGGGACATCGATAAATCCGACAGCTTAAGAGAGCTGATCAGCCAGGTGAACAGGATCCGCCGGGAGAACCCAGCCTTTCACGCCAATCATAACCTGTGTTTCCATGATATTGATAATGAACAGATTATCGCATATTCAAAGAGCAGCGCGGACAGGTCTAACCAGGTGCTGGTGGTGGTGAATTTGGATCCGCACTTTAAACAGTCCGGCTTTCTCACTCTGCCCGTGGAAGAGCTGGGCATCGATTCCCACCAACCATACCAGCTCCACGACCTGCTGACCGATGCACGCTATATGTGGCAAGGAGTGCGTAACTACGTGGAATTAAATCCGCAGACGGTGCCGGCGCATATTTTCGTAATCCGGAGAAAAGTGCGCACGGAACACGATTTCGATTATTACCTGTAAGATGTGTCAGAATTTAATACATGAGATGATTTTCCCACAAAATCACCCGGATATAGTTCGCAATGAACTACCCCTAAAAGAATTTCCACGGGCGAGCGGTATCCTGCTGCATCCGACCTCCTTGCCAGGCCGATTTGGCATCGGCGATCTGGGCGAAGCGGCTTACAGCTTTGTGGAATTTTTGGCGGCCAGCCGCCAGCAGTACTGGCAAATCATGCCCATTGGTCCGACCAGCTACGGTGACTCCCCTTACCAGGCATTATCGGCTTTCGCAGGAAACCCGCTGCTGATCAACCTGGAACAGCTGGTCGAGGAACGCTGCCTGGCGCCCTGGGACTTCGCCTACGCGCCGGAATTTTCCGAGCACAGGGTGGATTACGGACCAGTGATCAATTTCAAGATACAGCTGCTGCGCCTGTCATTTGAAAACTTCAAAACCTATGCCAGTCGGGCATTTAAAGCCGAGCTCGCAGATTTCATCGCAGCCAATCGATCCTGGCTGGATGATTACGCCCTATTTGCTGCGCTGAAGGACCACCACACCGGTGCCAGCTGGGAAACCTGGGAGCAGGAGATCGCCGCCTATCAGCCCGCAGCCCTCAAACATTGGCGACAAGAATTGGATGACCTGGTCGGTTTTCACCAGTACACTCAGTTCCTGTTCCACAGGCAGTGGTCCCGCCTGAAGAAGTATGCCAACGAACATGGCATCCGTATTATCGGGGACATCCCCATTTTCGTGGCATTCGACAGCGCCGATACCTGGGCTCACCAGGACCTTTTCTACTTTGGCAAACAGGGAAAGCCAACCCTGGTTGCCGGGGTGCCGCCGGATTATTTCAGCCCGACCGGGCAGTTATGGGGGAATCCGCTGTATCGCTGGGATGTAATGGCTCAAGACGGCTTCGCGTGGTGGATTACGCGGTTAAGATCAGCCTTGCAGCTGGTAGACCTGGTCCGGCTCGACCACTTCAGGGGTTTCGAGGCCTTCTGGGCTGTTCCGTCCGAAGAAGAGACTGCCATAAAAGGAGAATGGATGCCGGGTCCTGGCCGGAAACTATTCCGGGCTGTCGAGCAGGCATTGGGGCCGGTGCCGATCATCGCTGAAGACCTGGGTCTGATCACCCCCGATGTTGAAGCGCTGCGGGATGAATTTGGCTTCCCTGGAATGAAAGTGCTGCAGTTCGCCTTCTCAGGCGAACCCGACCATCCTTACCTTCCGCACAATTACGAACCCAACTGCGTGGTGTACACGGGCACGCACGACAATGACACCACACTGGGCTGGATCCACACGGCGGGTGAACAGGAACAGACATACCTGCGCCAGTATTTGGGCGGCTGTGAGGGGGAGCTAAACTGGGAATTGATCCGGCTGGCTTTCATGTCTGTCGCGCATACGGTGATAGTCCCGCTCCAGGACATCCTCAGCCTGGGCAGCGAAGGTCGGATGAACACCCCGGGTCAGGCGAGCGGCAACTGGCAGTGGCGATTTACACTGAATTCTTTAGACGTTGCGAACTTTGAACGTCTCAAGATCCTGACTGAGATTTACGGTCGGGCGAGTAAGAAAGTGGTAAACCAGGTCAAACTGGTTTAGCTTTATTGTCCTTCAAGGCACTAACCAAAGCTGGCACAAAGATCCGGCAATCCTCTACCACTCCATAATCAACTTGTTCAAAAATATGCGATTTTGGATCATTGTTCACCGCGACCATGATTTTTGGACCTGTAATGCCCACCATGTGCTGTAAATCCCCTGATATACCCACTCCGATATAAACGTCGGGATTCACCATCTTCCCACTCTGTCCGATCATGGAATCAAAAATCCGACCAACCTGCATCGACCACGGGGCGCGTGGAGCCAAGACCGGCATTGAGGACGGAAGCCAGTTCTGTAATTTCACGCCAGCCATCGACGTCTCCAGCACCCGCACCTCCAGCCACAATCACCTGGGCCGACTCCAGGGAGATTCCCATCAATTCTTCCCGCACGATTTCCAGGGTGTGCGCACGCAGTGAAATGCCATCCTGTATTTCAATTGGGATGACATTGCCCGTCCTCGAAGAATCCAAAACCGGGTTTGGAAAAACTCCTTCGGCAACCGTGGCCATCTGGGGGCGTTTGATTGGACAGATAATGGTGATCATACCCCCATAAGCTGGGATACGCTGTTCAAGGATTCCGATGGCGTTGATTGCCAGATCGATACAGTGGGCCGTCAGACCCGTCTCCAGCCTGGCAGCAAGCAAAGGTGCCAGCTCTCTTCCCATTGATGTCGAGCCGAGTAACAGTATTTCCGGTTGATATTCTTTCACCAACTTGACAATAATTGCTGTGTACAGCTCTGCCTGGTAAAGTTCCAGGGTTTCCACATCCCCTTTCAGGACCAGGTCTGCACCAGCTTCGATCAATTCCTGCTCACTGCCTACCAGGTCGCTCCCCAGCAGGATCGCCCCGACTTCACAATCGATCTCATCCGCCAGCTGCCGGGCTTTTCCTATCAGCTGCAGGGTGACTCTCTCGGTCCCGCGCATGCCGAGTTCGGCAATCACAAACACTTTTGCATTTTCCTGTGCCATCATGCCGCTCTCGCATTGGTCAGGATTTTAATGAGGTGATCAACTTTCTCTTGCAGCGTTCCTTCCAGCATCTCAACCGCGCGGCGGCTTTCAAAATTCGAAAGCTCGGATACACATGTCGGAGAACCTTTCAAGCCCACGCGCTCGGCAGGGATGTCAAGTGATTCAAGGTTCCATTCAATGATCTGCTTGCTGCGAGCTTTCAGGATTCCGGAGAAACTGAGCGCTTTCGGTTGATTGATTTCCCGTGTCACCGTCAGGACTGCCGGGAGCTTGAGTTTGACGATCCTGTAGCCATTTTCGTAATCAGATTTTATGGTCCAGTCATCTCCCTGGATTTCAAGGATCTCACTTACCCTGGTCACAACTGGCAGGTCCAGGAACGCAGCAATCTGCGCTCCTACCCATTCCGTGGATCCATCGCTGCTGGCCATCCCACACAGGACCAGGTCCACGAAACCCAATTTTCTGATGGCGCTGGCCAGCGTGAAGGCTGTGGCATACGTATCGGCACCCGCAAAAGCAGGATCGGTGAGTAGAATGCCTTCGTCAGCGCCAAGCGCCAGGCACTCTCTCAGCACATTGCCAGCAGCAGGTGGACCCATGCTTAAAGCAGTGACGTGCGCTCCGTATTTCCTTCTCAATTGAAACGCGACCTCCAGGGCATGGCAGTCGAGAGGATTTAACACCAGTTGTATGTCCAGGCGGGGGATAGATTTCGTGACGGGATCAATTTTTAGCCTGTCGGCTTCTTTTGGGTCCGGTACCGCTTTGACGCATACGATGATTTTCAGCATCGTTGTTCCCTGGTTATTCTGTAATACATATCTCGTTATAAATTAAGAGAGTGCCCAGCGTGAGATAATGACTTTCATGATATCCGAGGTGCCGGCAGAAGGGCCGAGCACAAACGAATCACGCAAATAACGTGTCACGGGGAATTCTTCCATACAGCCATACCCGCCATGGATATCGACCGCCATCTTGGCAGCCTTCTGCGCCGCTTCGGTGGTGAAGTATTTTGCAACTGCAAATTCGTTCGCCGAGCGCTCGCCTCGATCTTGCAGCGCGGCGGCTCGATAGCCTAACAGCCGACCCGCCTCGAGGTCAATTTTCATTTCGGCGATCTTGAATTGAATGGCTTGCAGGTTGCTGATCGGCTTGCCATACAGCACACGTTCGTTGGCAAATTTCACGGCTGCTTCCAGGCAGGCCTGCTGCACTCCCAGGGAACACCCAACCATGCCGCCGCGCCCCACATCTCCAATAGCAGTCATTGCAACCTTGAGGCCTTTGCCTTCACCGCCGAGGATATTTTCGGCTTGTACAACCACCTCTCTCAGCTCGATTTCGCCGGTATTGCAGCCCCGCATTCCGACCTTGTGTTCCTCGTGAGTGGCTTTGAAACCCTTCATTCCTTTTTCCACGATGAAGGTGGAATAAGCCTCGGAGTTTTCGCAATCGTTGGCCAACACCACCTGGACATCGGCAATATGCGAATTTGTGATAAAGCATTTCCGGCCGTTCAGAACATAGCTGCCATCTTCTTTTGTGTATGATGTCTGGCAGCCTTTTGGGTCCGATCCCCCGCCTGGTTCTGTCACGGCGACAGTGGGCAGACGTTCGCCGGTGGCAAATTTTGGCAGGTATTTCCGTTTTTGTTCTTCCGATCCGAATTTGATAAATACCTCAATCCCGAGCCCAAATACCTGGTACATCATGGCTGTTGCTACTGAAATTCGGGCGATTTCCTCCAGGGCGATCAAGCGGCCGATATACCCGATTCCCAACCCACCATACTCCTCGGGAATTGTGACTGCAAACATCTCAGCCTCGGCCAGTTCTTTTACCACCTCATCCCAGCCCCGGTTTGTCTGTTCCATCATTGGCACATGCGGTGCGATTCTTCGTTTCGGCAAATTCCTTTGCCGCTTTGCGGAACAAATCCTGTTCCTCGCTGAATGTGAAATCGATCATTTCCTGTCTCCTGTATTCTTGAAGTCTTTCTTGGGGATTATGCGATTCCAGGCAGGTTTTGGATTTCTTCATCTGATGAGAAGCAAACAATCCTTTAGGCCTGTCAGATCCTTCCTGTCACTTCATGGTCCCTAGCAATTCATTTGTTGTCCCAAATCGTCTTTGTTTCGAACATGGTCCAGCGGCTGTCTCCCACCGAGGAGATACAGGTATTCGATGAGAAAGTCAATCGAGCAGTCCAGCACAGACGAAGACTTATTCAGACCATACACAACCGAGGCACCCAGCATGCCGGTAAACAGCATCTCTGTGACTGCATAGGAATTTAAATTCTTGGGTAATTCTCCCTTTTGAACTGCCTCATCCAAAAACCTTGTCAGCATGGCTTTGAACCCCACAAATCCATTGTGAACTTCTTTGACCAGGTGGGGGCGTGTATCGTCCAGCTCGACCGAGAAAGTGATGAAGATGCACCCTCCTGGAAAATTCTCTGCATCCTTGAGATACCGGTCGCGATAATTGGCCAGTATCTGGATGACCTTTTCCGTTGGGCTTTCGATTTGATCGATAGAGGCAAGTACTCTTTCCCGCCAGATACGCTGTGATTCAGCCAGCACTTCGAGAAATAAATCCTCTTTGCTGCAGAAATGGTTGTAGAACCCGCCTTTGGAGGTGCCTGCAGCTTCGATGATTTCATTGATCCCGGTGTTTAAATAGCCCTTCAGAGAGAAAAGCTTCTGAGCTTCGTGGATGATCGTCTCTCTCAGGCTCATGATTAGGTTTACCCCAAATACAGACAGACCGGTCTGTCTGTATTTGGGCATATCATACAGAATTTTCTGGATTGTGTCAACACTTTTTGGAAATTCGATTTGGATTTCTTGATACCAGGGCGGCAATATGCTGGTATCAGATGTTCAGGATGAAATATAAATAGTCGATTCGCCGGGTTTGAGTATCCTGACTTCCACTTGCGGATGGTACTTCTCCGCACCACCGGCAAAGACCAGCGGCGGTGAAGAATGAAAGGCTGGATTGAGCCACGCCAGCCCAATAGGTAAATAAGTACCCCAGTGAATTGGGATCGCCAGTTTCGGCTTCAAGGAAGCCAGGGCCTCTGCCGCCTGTACCGGGGCTCATATGCATCCGGCCCAGGTGCGGTCCCCACCCCCAGACCGGCATCAATGCCACATCGATCCGATCGGAGATCGAATGCCATCTCAGGAAAAAGCTGGGTATCTCCGGGGTAGTAAACAATGATTTCGTCTCCAATCAGATAGCCCATGCAATCCGCCTGCATACCCAGCGGGTGCCGGCTGTTCCTGTGCCTCGCATAAGTCGTTCGGACTGGTAAATTACCGAGTGAGAATTCTTCGCCGATCGCAAGTTCACGAAAATTGTCGATCCCATTTTTGTGCAGGAGATTTCCGGCCCCCTTCGGCACACAAACCAGCGTTCTTTCCCCAAGCGACCGAAGGCTTTGAATGTCCAGATGGTCGTAATGCAGGTGAGATATCAGGGCGATATCGATGTCCTGGTAAATCACCGGTTCTGGAACCGGAACCGTGCGAGTAAGATGAAAAATCCTGCGGCGGAAGACGGGATCTGTGATCACCCTTTTCCCGTTGAGTTCAATAATTACGGTTGAATGTCCGAGATAATCAATTTTTATTTGCATAGCAGATCCATAACATGGCCACGAATAATCGACTATCTAAAAACCACCGCAGGAATCAGTTTATGTCTGGATAACTAAAATAATAATCCGGTTTTGCGGTTAAAACAATCACAATAGCCATCAAATACCCAGCAAATTCAGCTCACGTTCCTGCCACAAGGATTGAATTTGATGACGTGCAATTGTTACTACGCTTGTTCCATATGCGATTTTATGTTTGAGGCTTATTCTCTTTTAAGCTCGACAGTCATGATGGGAGCAGGAAGCTCGATTTGAGCCTGTTCGAGGGCCTTTAACATCGCTTCATTCACCCGGTCCGTGATGCGCCTGGCATCTTCGGTACGATTCGATCCACCAGCGCACCCGCAAGTTGATGGCTGAGTTCGCCGAACTCCAGGAACAGGATGTCCACAGGTTTGTCCTGGATGACGCCCTGGATATCTCGTAACGACTCTGTGATCACCTCCCGCACCTGGCGCAGATCAGATCCATATGCCACGCCAATCTCGGTCTGCGTCCGGTAGCGCGGGTCGGGGAAGGTGTAATTAACAACCTGGTTCTTGCTGATATTCGAATTTGGTACGATCACCATGCGGTTGTCCAGGGTGCGGATGCGAGTGGTGCGCAGGCCGATATCGACGACATCCCCCCAGGTATCCAGGCCCTGAATCTCAATCCGGTCGCCCACCCGGAAAGGAGCGTCGAGCAATATGATGATCCCGCTGATCATATTCGCGATCGTATCCTGGGCTGCCAGCGAAAGAGCCAGCCCGCCAATCCCAAGAGCAGTCACCAGCGCGTTGATATTCACTCCCAGGCGGTCCAGGACGATTGTCAGGCCGATCAGGATCAATACGAAGCGCAATGCGCGCTCAGCCAACAGCAAGACCGCTTCCTTTCCGGCTCTCCCCCCTTGTTTTTCGGCTTTTTCACGGTAAAAGAGGATGTAGATGTCAATAAGCTTCCATATTCCGAGCACAACGATGGCAACGGTTAATGTGAAGAAAATCTGCGAAAGGAAATGTTTGAAAGCAGGTTTCAGGAACTGCAGGCGTATGGTGGCAAAATCTAAGGCGATAATTCCGATTAACCAGCGGATGTAGGGTCGAATTGATTTGATAAAAATATCGTCATAAGGTGTAGGCGTTCGCCGCGCAAGTTTTTTGAGTGCGAAGTTTATCACTCCAGCGACCAAAATGAACGATATCAAAACCACCAGCAGTGAGAAACCGAGATTAACCCAGTCTTCAGCTGTCAATCCTAAGAATGATTGCCCTCCATCACCCTCCGAATTGAGTACCTGTTCTACGGCTTTACCAATCATATCCGGTGTAGCCGTCGGCGCGATTGTAGGGGGAACCAGGATATTCTCACTTGAATCCTCGGTTTGATCTGCGGCAGGTTGGGATGAGGGTGCCACCGACTGCGGAGCAGCACATCCGATCAGGCTTATCAGCATCAGAAGACACCATGCTGGAAGGCAGATAAGCCTCACAATCAAGCGTTTATCAAAGATCACGTGACCTCCATCTCTATCTGGAAAAATTTCAGGCTCCCACCTGACTAACTTCATCCCCACGGAATCCACAGGTGCAACGCGTTATTCCGGCGCGTTGCACCTGCAGCAAATTAATACAGCTAATCGATGTTCAAAGCCTGTTCCATCTTGTTCAGCACCTGGTCGATGCTGAAGCTGGCTGCTTTCATACGCGGTGGGTATTCCTGGAATGTTTCCAGGAACTGCTTCACAATGTATTGGGCGGCATACATCAGAAAGGCGCGGTCGATCATCCAGTCAAAGTAGGTATTGGATGTGATATCTGCCCGCTCGAATGGGTCAGTCCGCAGGTTGAAAAACTTGGGGATGCGTAAAAAGGTGAAAGGCTCCATCCAGATCTGGACAGTTCCAATGGCGCGCTGCTCGGCGAAGACAATCTTCCAGTTGTCATAGCGCAGTCCGACCAGGTCACCATCGTCGGAAAAATAGATGAGACCATCCCGTGGCCCCTTCTCTTCCTTTCCCATGAAGTAAGGCAGGAAATTGTAGCCATCGATGTGTACCCGGAACTGCTTTTCACCGGCTTTATAACCCTTCTTCAGCTTTTCGATGATATCCGGATCACCTGCCGCAGCCACCAAGGTGGGCAGCCAGTCCGTGTGGCTGATGATCTCATTGGAGACCGTCCCGGCCTTGATCTTGCCAGGCCAGCGCACCATTTCGGGAACGCGGAATGCGCCTTCCCAGTTGGAGTTCTTTTCATTGCGGAAGGGGGTCATGGCACCGTCGGGCCAGGTATTCATGTGCGGGCCGTTGTCGGTCGAATACATCACGATGGTGTCCTCGGTGATGCCCAATTCATCCAACAAATCAAGCATCTGGCCGACGTGCTTGTCATGCTCCACCATCACATCGTGGTAGAAGGACTGCCAGCGGCCGGCCTGTCCCAGCCACATTTGCCGGTGGGTGGACGCGGAAGTGCATCCAGGTGGTATTGAGCCAGACGAAGAACGGCTGTTCGTCCTTATTGGCGCGCTTGATGAAATCCTGTGCTGCCGCCACGAATTCGGTGTCACAGGTCTCCATGCGCTTGCGGGTCAGCGGGCCGGTGTCTTCGATCTTTTGCTTGCCGACTCGCCCCCAGCGTGGGTGTTCGGTGGGATCGTCTTCCTCGGTGGCCCAGGTGTGCAGCACGCCGCGCGGGCCAAAAATCTTCTTGAAGTTCGGAAAGTCTTTTTCAGAAGGATAGTCCACGTTCTCAGGCTCTTCCTCGGCATTTAAGTGGTAGAGATTACCGAAGAATTCGTCGAAACCGTGGACGGTGGGCAGGTACTTGTTCCGGTCGCCGAAGTGATTTTTTCCAAACTGGCCGGTGACGTAGCCCAGCGGCTTGAGAAGCTCGGGAATGGTGGCATCCTCCGCTTGCAAGCCTATATCTACCCCTGGCATGCCGACCTTTGTGAGGCCGGTGCGGTAGGGGTTCTGCCCGGTCATGAAAGCCGCGCGTCCGGCTGTGCAGCTCTGCTGGCCGTACGAGTCCGTGAAGCGCATACCTTCATTGGCAATCCGGTCGATGTTGGGGGTGCGGTAGCCCATCAACCCATCGCTGTAGCAGCTCAGATTGGTGATGCCGATATCATCACCCCAGATGATCAAAATATTGGGTTTACCTTTTGGCATTTAAATTTTCTCCTTAATTCGGAATAATTATTTGAGGATTGTGAGTTCTGTCTTTTCCCGCACCGGTGGACGCGGTTGGCCAGAGGTCTGCCGCTGGCCGCGCCGGCCGCGGTTGGGTGGTTTCCAACCGTGGCATGCTCGATAAAGCAACCCGCTGCCGCAAGGGCAGGGATTCTCCGGACTTGAAGCCTGGTAGGCCTGTTCTAATTCCTCCTTCCCCTTCATTATAATCGGCATTACATCAGAGGCCATTCTGCCGTTTGTCATCAAGCATCGCCATAATTTTCATCGCTTCGTCCACGCGCTGGAAGAACGCTTTATATCCGGCGCACAGGTAATTCAGCCCTGGTTCGCCGTCGGGTGTGCTGATGAAGCGATTTTTAGGGCATTCCCCGTTGCAGGCGAAACGCACCGGGCACTCCAGGCAGTACTTAGGCAGGGAGTTGTAGCTTGTCCTGGCCGAATTCGTGCTGCTGTTCCGAGCCGACCAGCTCGATCATGTGATCCGCCTGGATATTGCCCAGCAGAAAGCCGGGTTCGACGAAATGGTCGCACGAATACAGGTCTCCGTTATGTTCCAATGCCAGGCCGTAACCGCAGGTCTTATCAAAGACGCACATCCCTGAAGAAGGAAGCCTCATCCAGCTGCGCAGGGCAGCCTCGAAAGTCTGGACGAAGATCCGGCCGACGTCGTTATACACCCATTCATCGAAGACCTGGATCAGAAAGCGACCGAACTGCTCCGGCTGCACCGAGCGGGAAGTTACCCGGTCGCCTTCCTGCACCAGGTTAAGTCCACCTGTGTTCGTGCGTTCGACCACCGGGATAAACTGGATCCATTCGGTTCCAGCTTCATCGCGCAGGAAGGAGTACACTTCTTTTGGATGTCGAAGCATTGATCCGGTTGACCGTGGTCAGAAGATTGTATTCAACACCGTGCTTCTGCAGCAGCCTCAACCCGCGCATCACCTTATCGAAAGTCGGCTTTCCGCCTTTATCGACCCGGAAGAAATCATGCAGGTGGCGGGGACCATCCAGGCTCAGGCCAATCAAAAATCTGTTTTCTTTGAAAAAGGCGCACCATTCATCGTCCAGCAGAGTCCCATTGGTCTGCAGGGTGTTTTCGAAAGTCATGCCGGGTCGCCGGTACTTATACTGGAACTCGATCGCTTTTCGGAAGAAATCCAGCCCCATCAGGGTCGGCTCTCCGCCCTGCCAGGCCACCGTCACCTCGGAGCTGCGGTGGCTTTCGATCAGCTGTTGGATATAAGTCTCCAGCACTTCTTCGCTCATGCGGAAATTGCTGTCCGGGTACAGCAGCTCTTTATCCAGGAAGAAGCAGTACGAACAGGCCAGGTTGCAGGTGGCGCCGCTGGGTTTAGCCAGGACGTGGATGCGAGGTGGGATGGTGTTGTCCATGATTATTTAAGTCGGGTATTCGAGCTAAAACCCGCCCTTTCTAGATCATTTTGAGAGAATGAAGATTGATGAGACGGCCAATAAACTGGAACCGGTGGGATGCTGAATTATACCGCACCGGCTGAAATGGCTGAACAAGGTAAAAAATGAATGATCCACCAGGAGGAATGACCAAAATGGGGAGCAATCTAGGCCAAAAATTTTGTCTATAATACCTGTAAATGCAGGTACAATTTGCTCTTGAACGATCTCCTACCGATCCATGCGATGTAGATCAACTCCATCCAATGCCAACTAATTTCCGTCGAGCTTTCCAATACCAGTTTCAATCTGTAAAAAAATCGATTGTATCGGCTGGTTGTATATCCCTCCTGATCCTCGTTGCTTCACAGGCTTTCGTGACGGTGGTTTTCGCCCAGGGCGGCGACCTTCCAGCCCCGGGACCGCTTGTCCTTACTGACGAGCAGGGAGAATACCCGCTGGGTTTTTACCTGGAAATTCTCGATGATCCTGGAGGTGAGCTCAGCATCGACCAGGTCTCTTCTCCTGAATTCAATTCACAGTTTACCAGGAGCCAGGTCGCGGCGCCAGTTCTGGGATTCACAGACAGCGCCATCTGGTTGCGGCTGCAGCTCCATAACAAGACCCGGCTTACAGACCACTGGCTGTTGGAAGTTGATTTTCCAAATATTCATTATGTCGACTTATACAGCCAGCTGCCAGAGGGAAGTGGATTCACCATCAAGCAGTCAGGCGTCCTGAGACCTCCCGGTACCAGGGATATTCGGCATCCGCACATCATATTCAGCCTGATCGTTCCAACCCAAACCCAGCAGACTTACTATCTGCGTTTCAAAAGCGGTGCATCGATGACACTTCCACTCACTTTGTGGAATGAAAGGACTTTCATTGAAAACTCTGCGCCGCAAGATAGACTGACCGTATTGTTTTATGGGATTTTGTTTGGTTTGCTAGTCTATAACTCATTCCTGCTGTTCTCATTGCGAGAAGCCAGCTACTTCTATCTGGTCTCTTTCCTGGCCATCTCAATTCTGTTTTTTGCATCTTATGACGGTTATACAGAGATCTATTTGTTCTCTAACTATTACTACCTGAAACCTTACTATCTTCTACTTTTATTTGTATTGATGTTCGTCACAATGCTCCTGTTTGCCGACACGATCCTCGAAGTAAAGACCCGGCTTTCCTTCTTTCACCGGATTAATCTTCTTTTCCTTTCATTGGGGGGCATCCTGGCGCTCCTGATCCCATTTATCAGTTACCATTTCTTTACCACTCCGGGTGCGGTATGGGCGATACTCACCTGTGCATTAATGATGCTCGAAGGCGCCATTCTCTGGAAAAAGGGGTATACCTCCGTCCGCTACTATGTGATTGCCTGGTTCGGTTTTTTGGCTGGTTTTATTTTGCATCTCCTGATCCGGATGGGATTGGCCTCCAGCAACTTCATCACGGAGAATGTCTTCAGGCTGGGATTGGTTTGGGCAGCGGTTTCCTGGTCAATTGCCCTGGCCGACCGCATCAATTTGATGAAAAACGAAGCGGACATCACCAACCGTAAATTGTCAAACAGCGAGCACCGGCTGGCACAGATCCTGGAAGGCATGCCGCTGGGGGTGTCAGTATATGGAGCAGATCTGAATATCCAATACGTAAACAAGCGCAGGAACGAAATCCTAAGCAATCCGACTGATGGTGACCCGGCAGACCCCAGTGCTTCACATACATTGGAACAGATCGTCCAATCATTCGGAATTCAAGGTAGCAGGCACCGGTGAGAATTACCCACTCGAAAGACTGCCGGTGACCACTGCTCTGCAAGGGATGTCGTCCTCGATTGACGATCTCGAAGCGCACATCGGCGGCCGCAGTATCCCATTGGAGGTGTGGGCAAATCCGGTTCGGGATGAGGCGGGAAAAGTCGAAATCCGCTGTCTTGGTTTTTCAGGATATCACCGAACGTAAGCTGGCAGAAGCCGAGCTGGCGGGATACCAGAAGCAGCTCGAGGCGCTTGTGAAAGCCAGAACTGATGAGGTGGACCAGGTCAATGAAAGGTTACAGCAAAGAATCAAGTGGCTTTCCATAGTAAATGCGATCCATCAGTCGATAACGGGAGTGGCTAGTTTAGAGAGCGCATTTGAAAAGCTCTCCGCCAGTATTCTCGAACTGACCGGCGCTTCGCTGGTATTCGTCCTGCGATGGGAGGATGTGGCTGCGAAATCCGAAATCGTTAACTTCTCCATGCAAGGTGAAGAAACCCTTCAATTAAATAACCTGAAAGACTTATTTCAAAAAGGGTCGCCGTTACGCCAGGAAATCGACACTGGTAATTTCATGACATGGACTGAAGATCAGGCCAATGCTTTGCCTGAACTTTTTAGGAAAATCTTTGAAGGAAAAGGAATTTCGATTGTTAATATCTGGCGCCCATGGTCGTCCGCCAGTCGAGTATTGGTGTTTTGGGTGTGGCAGCGAATCAGGCTTCGCAAGATTTCCTCCTGCAGCAAAGTGACCTGGTCGAGAGAATGGCATTGGATTTGTCTAACTTGACTGGTGACGCAATCGTCCTGGATCAGGCGCTCGATCTTGCCACGGTAGAAGAACGCAACCGCCTGGCGCGTGACCTGCATGATTTGGTAACACAGGTGCTTTTCTCAGCCACGCTGCTGGCGGAAGTCCTGCCAAAAATCTGGGGGCACGATCCAGAGCAGGGTATTCAAAAAGTGAATAAGCTGCGCAATTAACTCGTGGCGCGCTGGCTGAAATGCGTACTTTGCTGCTCGAGCTGCGCCCATCTGCGGTGATCAATACCCCCCTGAGTGATCTCCTGACGCAGCTGACGGAGGCTGTTTCCAGCCGGTCTGGACTGAAATTTCAGCTTTCTATCGAAAAAGTCCCGCTTCTGCCGGAAGACGTGCAGGATAATTTTTACCATATCGCCCAGGAAGCTTTGAATAACGTCGTCAAACATGCCCAGGCTGGATTGGTTACGATTGATTTGAGCGTTTCAAACCGCTCTTCGGATCCGACCGGCGGAGGGAGGCATGAAGTCAAGCTGGTGATCCAGGACGATGGGGTTGGTTATTCCTCAGGGGATAGAGTCATCCATCCCGCCTGGGATTGGAAATCATGCGCGAACGCGCCGCAGCCATCCAGGCCAGCTTATCCCAGGAAAGCCAGCCTGGATATGGCACGCGAGTTACATTGATCTGGCGGGGTGAAACGGGGAGTGTAAAATGAATGATTCGAATCCTATTCGTGTTTTAATTGTCGATGACCACCCCATGGTGCGTGGGGGCTTGAAGGATTTTATTTTCGCATACGAATGGATGGAAGTCGTCGGCGAGGCCCAGAACGGCGTGGAAGCTGTGGAGTTCTGTGCCAGGCAGGATGTGGATGTGGTCCTGATGGATATGGTCATGCCATTAATGGATGGCAGCGAAGCCACCCGGCGCATCCTGGCGCTTGGCAAACCGGTGAAGGTCATCGTTTTCACCAGCTTCCATGAACAGGACCTGGTCCAGCAGGCCTTGAGAGCCGGTGCGACCAGCTACCTGCTGAAGAATGTCAGCGCAGAAGAACTGGCTGAGGCGATCCGGGCTGCCCACAGCGGGTTCTCCACCCTGGCGCCCGAAGCCACCCGGGCACTGGTCCATTCTGACCTCCCAGATTCCCGGTTCTGGCTTCGACCTGACCGAAAGGGAACGCGAAGTACTGGCCTTGCTGGTCAAAGGATTTTCCAACCAGGAAATCTCGAAGCAACCTGCACATCAGCATGGCGACCGTGAAGTATCACCTGACCAGGCTGTTCACAAAACTGGGGGCAAAAAACCGGATCGAGGCCGCTGACGACCGCCATAGAATTCAACCTGGTAAGAAACAGTAGCGGGCAGGCCGGAATATCATTGACTAGATCATCAACCTATCCATTCGGATAGCCGCTTAGTCTAACTATCTGGTCAGAAATACCAGACTTCAATCTCCCCTTACGGTTGTTGCGCCGGGGGAGCGAATTTGCTATAGTGGTCGTTTGGGCCTTCCAAATCCAGAACCGATCACGCGCCTCAGGCTCCAGCTCGAGAAGATCGGAGTCCGATTCGAAATTACAGATAAGGAAAAGTATTCTTGCGCATAATCCTGGCTGACCCTCATGTGCAACCTCTTTGGGCACTTAACAATTGCTGCAAGAGCAGGCGGAATTCGATCTGGTAGGCGAAGCGACTGATGCGCATAGTTTGTTGTTGCTTGCTGAAGAAAATCCCACAGACCTGGTATTGCTGGATTGTGACCTGCCCGGATTGCCCATCGAGGAGCTGGTCGCCAGGCTGCAGCGCACTTGATCCCAGGCCGGTTATCATTCTCATGGGCAGCAAGTTTGAATTTGAAAGCACTATGGTTGAAGCAAGCGCAGATGATTATGTGAGCAAAAACGACCAGCCTGACTGGCTTTTAGATAAATTGTATAAATACGCACTTGACCTTAAAATAAGGAGGATGCGATTCGAAATTTGAGGCTTCCACTTGGTGCCCGCACGGGCATTGACGGGTAGAATATATACGCCCGACCTTTCCTAGAAACTGGTGATCAACATATGAATATCACCGGTCAATAAAGATGACGGATTATAATAATACTTGTCATCTCCTATATGGTACAGGAGTGTAAAAAATTCGAGACAGGCGGCAAGACCGGCGTGAAGAACGCCAGGATGACCGCAGCTCGGACGACCGGGCGGCGGCGGTAACCACTACCAGATGCGCCAGAAGATGGTCGCCATCGGCGATGATTTCTGGATCGAGAACGAGCATGGCCAGAAAGTCTTTAAGGTGGATGGCAAAGCCCTGCGCGTTCGCCAGACCCTGATCTTCGAAGACGCCCACGGCAATGAGCTGTGCAAGATCCAGGAGCGCATGCTGCGGGTCAAAGACAGCATGGAGATCGAAGGCCCGAACGGCGAGCAGCTGGCCATGGTCAAGAAAGCCCTGATCACCCCGATCCGCGAGCGCTGGGTGGTCAAGATCAAGAATGGCCCCGATCTGGAAGTGCAAGGTAATATCCTGGATCACGAGTACACCATCGGCGAAGGGCGCGACAAGATGGCGGAAGTTTCCAAAAATGGTTCCGCCTGCGCGATACCTACGGCGTGTCCATCGATCCCGGCCAGGACGATGTGCTGATCCTGGCGGTGGCCGTGTGCATCGACGAGATGGCTCACGGTGGCCGCTAAGCCAGCTAACTGGATGGCGACCTTCGACGTGACTGATCCTGGAACATTCAACACTTGAGGAGAATTATAAAATGTGTTGCTTTTTCGCTTCCCTGATGTTCTTTGGCCCACGCCTGGCCTTCCTGGTTTACTGGCTGCTCGCGCCCGTTCGAGTGTCACACTGGCCTTCGCTAATTTCAACTTTCCCTGGCTGGTGGGCATTGTCGGCCTGATCTTCGCTCCCTGGACCGCATTGATGTATGTGTTGATTTTCCCCTTGAACGGCTTCGATTGGATCTGGCTCGGGTTTGGTCTGGCATGCGATATCGCCGGCTATGTCGGCGGCTATCACAACCGCAAGCAGGTCCGATGTACCCGGATACCGCACCATAAGTTATTGGCGTCGGTAACAATGTTGAATTTGGCAGTGTATGGATAGTTTTGCGTCCAACACTACCTACCCGGATCCGCCAGTGAAGGAAGAATAATACTCACAGGAGGTAAAGTTAGATGATACAACATGGACCAGTTGATGTAGTCGTACTGGCTGCCGGAGAACCGCGCTTCGATGGCGCAGTTTTTGCGGAGCTAAAACGGCAGGCTGGATACGGTACGATCCGGGTGCTGGATGCGATGATTCTCTTGAAAGATGAGCAGGGTGTGGGTGCCTCGCTTGACCTGGAGGATCTGCCGGAGGAACAGCGCGCAGCAGTAGGATTTATTGAAACCGGCACGCGCGGCCTGTTCGACTCTCAGATGCTGAAACTTTGTTCGAAGGTATGGTACCGGGTTCGGCAGTGGTTGCCCTGGCCATCGAGCATACCTGGGCGTTGGCGCTTGTCAATGCCCTTTACCAGTCCGGCGTGGATCTGGCGTTGAACTTCCGTGTGCCGGCGATGATCGTCGACGAGGCCTTTGCCTCGCTCGGTGTAGAGTAAATAAGGAGGTTAAAATGCCAGGATTAATGAGAGGAATGGCCAGGACTGCTGCCGTGGTCGGCACAGCCACGGCCACACGCAATGCTGTAAACCGCCGCCAGGCGGACAAGAATGCCCAGGCTTATACTCAAGCCATGAGCAGCGCTACGCACAACAGGCCCCACCACCACCGCAGGAGCAGTATCTCCCACCAGAGCCTGCGTATTCTCCAGAAGAAGATATGATCACGCAGCTCGAGCGCCTTGGTGCCCTTAAAGCCCAGGGGCTTCTGACCGACGAGGAATTTGCTGCTGCCAAGCAGAAACTGATGGCTGGCTGATCGATTTGCCGACAGGCCAGGCAGCTCGCGCCCGCGCTGGCTGCCTGGCGAATTCGACTAACAAGAGCAGTGGGTCTTGCGGCTGCTCAATGTTGGAAAATTAAACGTTCCTGGTGAGCCGGCAGCCTCCGGCTCACCATTCTAAACAGGATGGAAGCCTGGCTTCCGGGCCAGAGTGGATGGATTTATGCAAACTCAGGATGATGATTTCCCCTATTCCAGCAGTGATCCGAGCCTTTCGCCAGTCGAAGAAAATGCCACGAACCTGAGCTTGAATTCTCAGCAGCTTGGCGATCTAAAAGCCTCCATGAGGCTGGTGGTCGGATCATCTCTGAATGGATGGGATGCCTATATCCAGCGCCTCAGGCAGCTGCAAGCGATGCAGGAATCCCTCGAACCCGGGAGTATGGTCCTTGATGACGATGAAGGCTTCCGGCAAAGCTTCAGGCACCTGCTGCTGGGGGTTTTATTTGAGACCCCCGATTTTTTCCAGCGCCTGCTGGTGAGAGCAGACAAAACTTCTTCGAAAGCCTACGGATTATTTTCAAAGGTAGTGTCACCTTTCACAAACAGCTGGGTCTTCAGCCCGGTCAGGAACCGCTATGACTATACCGCCGCGCGCGGTGAAAAAGTGATCGATCGCCTGGTCAGGAAGGGGCGGATCGAAGAGCAGAACAGCCGCTTGATGACCCAACAAAAAGCCGTCGATGACCTGATAAACGATTTCCTGGAATACGTGATCTTGCGAACAGAAGCAACCCAGATCATCCAGGAAGGTGGGATCGGTATGGCAGGCGGGGCGATCGATGAATTTCGCGATCAAAGCGCCTCGGTAGACACACTCCTGGAGCAAAAGCTGAAATCGGTTTTCCAGAAACGCACTCCGCCCTCGCCTGATCAAACACCGAAAAACCTTTCAGAAGGGGGAAAGTAAGAAATGGAATCCACGTCTCTCCAGCCTGCACAATCCAGACCTCTCCTGCCAGGGATCCGCCTGTCACGACCGGCGGGCTTCTTCAGCCGGTTAGAGGCTTTTGTTTTAGACCTGGTCATTTTGAGCGTGCTGCAAATTGGCGGCGCGGCATTTATCCGGGCATTTCTCAGGTTCTTCCGGCTCACCAGCCTGTTGGCTGATTTACAGTCAACATGGCAAAACTCCCCTTACTACTTCGCCATTGGGGCTACTGTCATCACGCTTATTGGGATCGGGTATTACACGTTTTGTTGGACCCTGCTCGGATTTACGCCCGGCAAGGCTGTATTAGGGCTGAAAGTCGTGCGCAAAAACGGGGAAAAAGTCTCTTTCGGCCGGTCCCTGCTGCGTTTTTTCGCTTATTGGATTTCCGCGCTGCCGCTTTTCCTGGGTTTCTTGTGGGTATTGTGGGACCCAAACCGGCGGGGCTGGCACGATAAAATTGCTGGTACCCAGGTGCTATACATTCCCAAAAACCTGCCAAGATAGCTGCATCCATGGATTCTGAGTTTGGAATTTATAAGGAGAGGCGACCACCAGGGCTGTTTATTCGTTTCTTCGAAACCTCCGGCCAGCTCATAAGCCTGGCATTGGGAGGCGGCCTGGATTTTGTCAGGCAGAAGAAAGAGCTGGGTGAGCACCGCACTCTCCCCATCTTAATTCTACGCTTCTTCCTGGCCCTGGCATGGCCCTTCCTGGATAAACGCATCGTCAAGCAGCCGTTCTCGAACCAGTTCAGGCTGAGGCTGGAGAGACTAGGTCCGACCTACATTAAACTCGGTCAGATCCTCAGCCTGCGTGAAGATATCCTCCCGAAAACCATCACCGATGAGCTGAAGAAGCTGCTCGATAAACTCCCGGCAGTCTCATATGAAAGGTTCAAGCAGCTGATCACCGACAGCCTCGACTTACCGCTGAACGAGATGTACCGCTGGATCGATCCGCTCCCGCTTGGATCCGCCTCGCTGGCGCAGACTCACCGGGCCAGGCTGGTCAGCAACGAAAAAGTGGTCATCAAGGCCCTCAAGCCAGGTGTGCGCACCCTGATCGAGCGCGACACCCGCCTGCTGAGTTTCTTCGGCCGGTTCCTGCAGCTCTTTTTATCCCGCTACCAGCCCAGGCGCATCATCGACGAATTCAGCGCTTACACTTTGCGTGAAGTCGACATGCGCTTCGAAGCCGATAACGCTGAGACCTTCTCGGCGTATTTTAAAGATGAGCCGAAGGTGCGCTTTCCACGCATTTATAGAAAATACAGCTCGCGTGACATCCTGTGCATGGAATATTTCGACGGCATCAAACCGGATGAAACCGCCTTGCGGAAACTGACCGCCGAACAGCGCCACCAGGCAATCGATTTGGGCATTGGTGCGGTGGTGAGAATGATCTATCGCGATGGATTCTTCCATGCCGACCTGCATCCGGCCAACCTGATGATTTTCAAGAAACCCGGCTCCAAAGAGGTCAGTGTTGGATTCATCGACCTGGGGATGGCTGGCAGGTTCACACGCGACATGCGCAAACGCCTGTTTTATTATTTTTATTCACTGGTCACCGGCGATCCCGAGAGCGCCGCGCGCTACCTCACTTCCCTGACAATACCTGGCAAGGGGGCAGATATCGAGGGTTTTCGCCGGGCAGCTTCCGACCTGTATACTCGCTGGCTGACATCACCGAATATCAAGGACTTTTCGCTCGCCCAGGTGATCCTGCAGTCGGTCCTGTTGGCCGGCCGCTACCGCATCCAATACCCCGGCGAGATCATCCTGATGGTCAAAGCCCTGGTTACGATCGAAGGGGTAGGCTATATCTTCGATCCGGAGATCGACATCCCCTCGGCTGCGCGTGAGCATGTGCGGTTCATCTTGCTGCACGAATTCAACCCCCTGAACATAATCCGCGACAGCGCCCTGATCCTGCCGGAAATGATGGATGTGCTGCGAAAAAGCCCTTTGATCCTCACCGAGGGGATCAACACATTGGAGGCAAATCTAAAGCGACCACCTGCGGGTCCGTTGAACGGAGTGCGCAGCACGCTGCTGGCTGGATTCTGCCTGCTGGCAGGTGTAACCTTGCTGGCATTAAAGTGGCCCGTGGTACGTGTGGACTGCTTTATTTCTGATTGCCGTAATTCTGGCAGTCAGGTCATGAATATTTTTGACGTAACGAACAATTTGAAAAGGAATTTCTCGTATTGGTATGGTAGCTGACTGGAATCATATAGGCAAGGAATTGTAAGATGGCCAGAATCCGGTTAAATAATGTCGATTTGGCCTGGCTCCGCATGGAGAACCCGACCAACCCGATGATGATCACGGTGCTCATCCAGTATAGAGGGCGTGTAAATAATGAGCGCTTGATAACGACGATCAGAGATTTCCTGAACCGATATCGTCGATTTCGACAGCGAATTGTCCGGCCGGATCGAATTTTCAGCCGGCCATACTGGGAGGACGATCCTGATTACCGGGTTGAAAACCATGTGGAAAAAGAGGTTCTGCAGCTTCCGGCAAACGCATCTTCTCTTCAGGAGCTGGTCAATATAAAGATTAATACAGCCCTGGATTTTAACCACCCATTATGGAAGGTGACCCTGGTCGAAAATTATCCTGAAGACGATGTAATTATCGTGAGAATTCATCACTGCATCGCCGATGGAATATCCTTGATGCGTGTGTTACTGGGGATGACCAGACCTGTTCCCGAGTCACCATCAAATCAACCTGCTGCCGAAAAATTAAATCAAGCCGCCCTGCAGTCTGGAGACGCAACTGACATCTTGCTGGATCCTACCGAGTCCGTCGAAACCGGCACCCATACTCCATCGTTTGTGCCAACCGAGAACGGTAATACGAACCCCTTACCGGGCAAGGGCTTATTACTCAGGAAACCGAGCATCCTTGAAATCCTCGCGGCCTCGGCCAGGATCGTTTTTCGCCCGGCGGACCCGCCTAACATCCTTAAAGCGCCCTTAGGAACCATAAAAAAAGCCGTCTGGTCTGAGCCGTTCAGCGTTGCTGAAATCAAGAAAATTGCTAAATATAGACATGCGACCATCAATGATGTAGTGATGGCTGTCACCAGCGGGGCGATCCTGCGTTATATCGATCTGCACAACGATGCTCGAAAAAGAAATATCCGCGCTTTCATCATGGTCAACCTGCGCGGCCGCTCGGTTGACGAAGAGCTTGGGAACAATTTTGGCCTGGTCTTCTTGACCCTGCCGTTGGATCGCCCCCAACCTGTCGAAAGACTCGAGGCGATAAAGCAAGGCATGGACAGCCTAAAAGCCTCCGCTGAATACGCTGCGACTTACCTCATTTTGAACATCCTGGGCCAGCTGCCCGAGTGGGTCGAGCGCCTGGCGACCAGGATCCTGGACACAAAAGGTACGGTGGTTTCCACCAACGTGCCCGGACCGCGCCACCAGATCTCCCTGGCAGGTACCCCGCTCCGTTCCATGATCGCCTGGGTACCGCAGTCGGGCCGGATTGGTGTTGGGTTGAGTTTCGTCAGTTACAACAACCAGCTAGTCGTTGGTTTGAACGTCGATGCCGGGGTTGTGCCCGATCCGGAGAGATCTTGCAACTGTTTAGCGAAGAATTTGATGCGATCCAGTCTGAAATCGCCTCACTCGAACAGGATAGATTGCGAAATGATCTCTTCAATTGAGGTGAAGGATTATTTCTTATGCCGTTTCTACTCTACTTATGCAAACTGCTTGCACCGGGATTGGTTTTCCCGCGACTTCAGGTTCGGACAACGCAAGACAAACTGTCGATTAGGGAGGCTTAGATTATGAACTGGCCAATTTTCCTTTTAGGCATTGTTGTTGGTTGGATTATCGAATGGTTGGTCGACCTGCTCTTCTGGCGTAAAAGACAGAAAAAATGGATGGCCGATGAAACCGGGTACCTTACCCAGCTGTCTGAAGTCCAGGCAGAGCTGGAGAACCACAGGACCCTGGCAGCTCAGCTAGAGAAGTGCCAACCGGGCTGGAGGACACACGAGCGAGTACAGAGACCCTGCAGCTCAGGTTGACTGCGGTCGAAGCTGAACGCGATCAGCTGGAGGCGAAACTGGCCACCATGACCGCCGAGCGGCAGGAATTCGCAGAACAGTTTAACAGGCTCTCGAACCTGGCCGCGACAGCACCAGCTGCTGCCGGTGTCGGTTTGCTGGCTTTGTCGCGTGGTGAATTGGTGGACCTGCAGGAGCTCAGCCAGGAGGCGGGAGACGACCTGACCATGATCGAGGGGATAGGTCCCAAGATACAGGAGCTGCTGTACCAGAATGGCATACATACATATTCTCAGCTGGCTGAGAGCGAAGTCGAGCAGCTGCAGGCAATCCTGATAGGTGGGGGAGCGTCATTTCGCTTGGCGGAACCGTCCAGCTGGCCGCGCCAGGCGAAACTGGCAGCTGCCTCCGATTGGGTCCGCCTGCAAGCACTGAAGGAGCAGCTCACCGGCGGGGTTCGCCGTCCCGAAGTGACAGTCGTTCAGGACGACCTGACCATAATCGAGGGCATCGGCCCAAAAATCCAGGAGCTGCTGTACCAGAACGGCATCCGTAGCTATTCCCAGCTGGCTGAGAGTGAAGTCGAGCAGCTGCAGGCAATTCTTGTAGCTGGTGGCGCGGCGTTTCGCATGTCCGATCCGTCCAGCTGGCCGCGCCAGGCGAAACTGGCTGCCGCCCGCGATTGGGTCCGCCTGCAATCACTGAAAGAGCAGCTCACCGGTGGGGTCCGTCGCCCCGGAGAGCCAGCCCCAGAAGACGACCTGACCGTGATTGAAGGAATCGGTCCCAAGATCTCGGCCAGCCTCAAAGAGCACGGCATCCGCACTTTTACCCAGCTGGCTCACACTGATTCGCAGCGCCTACAGGAGATTCTTGCCGAAGCCGGCCCGGCATTCAAGCTGGCCTCTTCCGCTGTGGACAGCTGGCCGGAACAGGCGCTCCTGGCAGCTAAAGGCGACTGGGAACAGCTACATACCCTCAAGGACAGCCTGAAAGCCGGTCGCGGGGATGCTGGTGAATCCGAGCCTCGGGTTGAGGCTCTGAAAGGCGAGAATACGATGCCCGAAGAGAACAAGTGGAGCACGCGGCGTTTTGACCTGATCAAGGGCGGTGTTTTGCTGGGTATTCTCCTGCTGCTTTTGATCGCGTATAACACTGAGCCCAAACGCGGCTTCTGAAAAAGTCGAGCAAACACAGGCAGTCGCGACCGAAGTCCAGGGAGAAACACAACCAGGCTCGACAGAAGTCCTGGTCGAAACACAACCCCTCAGCACGGCTCCGGTTGTGAACCAGCCCCAAACCAGTGAGGATGGTACTGTCTCATTCTCAGGCAGTGCACAACCAGGATCGTCTGTAGAGCTGTGGGCTGGCGATGTGAAACTGGCTGTCGTCCCGGTGGATGCCAGTGGGAACTGGGCGTATACCGGCCAGCTGCCTCCCGGCGACTACGAGATCGTCGCCCGCACTGTCAACGCTGAAGGCGAAACCGTGGACGAATTGCAGGCGGTAGCAGTCCAAATTGACGTGCCGACACCTCAGGCGGAGGCAGTGGTTGTCCAGATCGGATCGATATCCATGGAGACTGGCGGCCTTGTTACACTGTCGGGCAGTACGGAAGATGGGGTGACAGTGGAAGTATGGGCAGGTGAGACCAGGTTGGCATCGGTCCCTGTCCAGGGCGATGGGAGCTGGTCAGCCACCGTCCAGCTGGTGCCGGGCGATTACCTGGTCGCAGCCCGCAGCCTCAGTCCCGAAGGCGAAATCCTGGGTGAGTTCTCATTCTGTAGCAGTGACCGTGACAGCCGTAGCGAATGTGACTGTGAACAAGCCGCAGGTCGACGCCTCAGGCAAAGTCAGCCTTTCAGGCACTGGCGAGCCAGGAGCATCCGTAGAAATATTGGAGGATGGCGTCATGGTGGCTACATCCGTGGTTAACCAGGATAGCCAGTGGGCAGCCAGCTATACTGCCGCAGCAGGTGATCATACCTTGACTGTGAAGGTCCAGGGCCAGGCTGGTGAAGAGGCCAGCGCCGCAAGCGTGGTAGTCCAGGTTCCCTCTTCTGAAGGCGGGCAGATTTATATCGTCAAGAGCGGCGATTGGTTGAAGCAGCTGGCGCGCCGTTTTTATGGAGACCCTGAGCGCTGGATTGATATTTATGATGCCACCAATGCTAAGGCAGCTGTCGATAGCTCCTTCCATGTGATCGTGAATCCCAACTATCTTCTCCCTGGTTGGAAGATCTGGATTCCGGAACCCTGACCTATCCATTCGGATAGCCGCATAGTCTAGCTACCTGGCAAAAAAAACCAGACTCCAAACTCCCCTTCTGGTTGTTGTGCCGGAACGGAGAATTTGCTATATTACTTTTGTGATCCATCCTAAGTCCAATACGCTGGTCAGGCTCCAAATTTAACGAACCGTCTTTGCCATGTGAACCGAGCGAAGTCAGGTGCACGGGTAATGCGTATAATCTTGGCAGATCATCACTCAGATTTCCAGCTTTCACCCAACAACCGGGATCCGATTGTCATTCTGGTCCTTTCACCCGGGCGGAGGAAAAACACTTACTGGAAAGCCAGCCCGGGAGCGGTATTTCACTGATCGGCTGTTTGAACCCATGGATGCCGAATTGATCGTGTTTTTCTTCGACTTTGGAGAACCAGACAAATTTTCAAAACAGGAGAGATGAAGATGGCATACAACTTGCGCAATCGTAACTTTTTAAAGGAGCTCGACTTTACACCTGATGAGCTCAAATTCTTGCTCAAGCTTTCTGCCGACCTGAAGGCAGCCAAGTATGGTGGTTACGAGCAGCAGACGTTGAAGGGAAAGAACATCGCCCTGATCTTTGAAAAGGCCTCCACCCGCACGCGCTGCGCGTTCGAGGTAGCAGCCTTCGACCAGGGTGCCAATGTCACCTACCTGGGTCCGACAGGCTCGCAGATCGGTCACAAGGAATTGATGAAAGACACCGCCCGGGTGCTTGGTCGCATGTACGACGGGATCGAATACCGCGGCTTCGGACAGGAGCTGGTGGAGATCCTGGGGCAGTACGCTGGAGTGCCGGTGTGGAACGGCCTGACCGATGAATTCCATCCCACGCAGTTGTTGTGTGACATCCTGACCATGACGGAACACAGCGATAAGCATCTCCACGAGATCGCTTACTGCTACCTGGGGGATGCGCGCAACAACATGGGCAACTCACTGATGGTGACCGGCTGCAAGCTGGGAATGGATGTGCGACTGTGCGCCCCCAAAGCCCTGTGGCCAGAAGCCGGGCTGGTGAAGACCTGCCGCGAGATCGCTAATGAGACCGGCGCCCGCCTGGTGATCACTGAGAGCGTGGAAGAAGGCGTCAAGGGCGTGGATTACCTGTACACGGATGTATGGGTCTCGATGGGCGAGGCCAAGGAAGTCTGGGACGAGCGCATCAAGCTGCTCAAACCCTACCAGGTCAACATGGACGTTGTGAAGAAGACCGGCAATCCCAAGGTCAAGTTCATGCACTGTTTGCCCGCCTTCCATAACCGCGAGACCAAGGTGGGCGAGGATATCTTCCAGAAGACTGGCCTCGACGGCCTGGAAGTGACCGAAGAAGTGTTCGAATCCGAGCGCTCGATCGTCTTCGCGCAGGCTGAAAACCGCATGCATACCATCAAGGCAATCATGGTCGCCACCATGGGTAATTGACCAATCAGACTAGTTTGTGAGTTCATTGCAGGTCTCGCCTCATAAATACGTCCCGGTCATGAGAGATGTCATTCCCCTTCAAGGGAGTTATGGAAAATAATATGCTAACTACAATGATTTACATCATCCTGACAATTTTGATCCTCACAACCCTATATATCCTGGTACGCACGATAATTTTCGAATGGTCATACGGCTCAGTGGGAAAAACCGAAGGGATCTCAGTGGATGAAGCGCAGGTCGCTGAGCACCTGGCAGCCAGCATTCGCTGCCAGACGGTGCCTCTGGACGATACCGGCAAACCTGACCCGCAAGCCTTCCAACAACTTCACCGGATGCTGGCAGAGACCTACCCATTGGTGCACCAGAAGCTGAAACGCGAGGTGATTAACGGCTTCAGCCTGCTTTATACATGGCAAGGAAGCCGTGCCGACCTGGACCCGGTGATGCTGATGGCTCACCAGGACGTGGTCTCAGCAGATCCGACGGAATGGACTGATCCACCATTTGAAGGAGTGATTACCGATGGATTTATCTGGGGGCGAGGTACGCTCGATATCAAGAACCAGCTGATCGGGATCATGGAAGCAGCCGAGATGCTGCTGAGCCAGGGCTACCGACCAGAGCGCACCATCCTTTTCGGCCTGGGACACGATGAAGAAACTGGCGGAGTGAACGGCTGCAAGATTTTAGGACAACAGCTCAAAGAACGTGGGATACACCTGGCTGGGATCGTCGATGAGGGCGGCGGCATTAGCGCTGGATTAGCAGCTGGAGTACGCGGCCCGGTGGCTCTGATCGGAGTGAGTGAAAAGGGCTACCTGACAGTGGAGATTAGCGTAAACAGCGCGCCAGGTCATTCTTCCACCCCGCCTCCTCAAACAGCAATCGGCATTCTGGCACACGCTCTGGCTCGCCTTGAAGCAAGACCCTTGCCCGTCCATCTACGTAGGCTGCGCCCGCTGTATCACGGAATCGGTAGAGGAGCTCCAATTTACCTGCAGGTAGCCTTTGCGAATGTGTGGCTGTTCGGTCCTCTTCTCAAACGCTGGCTGGTGTCAAATCCGGAAATGAACGCCAGCATGCGTACCACTACAGCTTTGACGATCATCAATGGGGGGGTGGAAGACAACACCATCCCAGCCGAAGCCAGGGCGATTGTCAACTTTCGCCTCTTGCCAGGTGATACGATTGCCGAAGTGTTGTGGCATGCGAAGAAGAGCATCAAAGACGAGCGTGTGAAGATCAAGCCGGTGGAAGGAAAATACAATGAAGCTTTACCCACTTCCTCTACCAGCGGACAGACGTACAACAGCCTGAAACACGTTGTGCGACAGGTGTTCGATAATCCACCCGTGGCGCCGTTCGTTATGCTGGGTGGCACCGATTGCCAGCATTTCATTCAAATATGCGATGATATCTATCGTTTCACCTCACTGGAAATGGACGAGAGTTTCCGCGGACTAGAACACGGCATCGATGAGCGTATTCCGGTGGAAGGAATGGGAAAAATGGTGAAGTTTTATGCCCAGCTAATGAAAGTATGGGGTATGAAAGGAATGGAATTTGGAAAGGAGAAGAACAACAATTGAGGATCGACGTTGCACCAGGTGGAAACGCCTTTCTGAGTGAGCCAAACCGATCACCCCAGATGTCCAACTGCGCGAATATTCGGGTTGCAACCCTATCCCTAAGGCCGGCGGCTGAGAAACACCAGTTGGTACTGGCGGCTCTGGATCAGCGATCTTCATCGACACGCATCTTGACAACTTTCCCAAGTCGATCTTTCTGGGGAGGAGCATGGCTCTGGGTGGTACGATCAACATTGCCATCCTGGGGGTGATGTTATCTCGAAATTGCCAGAAGGTGTGACGGAATCCATATTGCCTGAAGCATTCGAACACGGCGGTAAGTTGGTCGGTATTTTTACCGTGATGGGTTATTTAGTGGCTGCCATATTGGCAGTGGCAGGAGGGTGAAGGAGCAATATAAACCAAATATTCCCGAGCATCAATCAACTCGAGCATTATAGATGTGTGTCTTTTACATAGTTGAAGTGTTGTACTAGCCATAGAAAAGGAGAACAGCATGGCAAAGGATAAAGGTAAGAAGAAGAGTAAGAAGACCAAGGATTTGCAAGATCTTGAGGGTACGGTGGTTGAAGGCGCAGAAGGCTCCACTCCGGAAAGCAAGGAACCCATGAGCGGCAAGGAGTTCGACAAGGAGATGAAGAAGCTCCAGTACGAGCTGGTCAAGATGCAGGAGTGGGTCAAGTACACCGGCGCCAAAATCTGCGTCATTTTTGAAGGGCGCGATACCGCCGGCAAGGGAGGCGTGATCAGGCGCATCACCGAGCGGGTCAGCCCGCGCGTCTTCCGCGTGGTGGCCCTGGCGACGCCAACCGAACGGGAAAAATCGCAGATGTACTTCCAGCGCTACATGCCCTATCTGCCGGCAGCCGGGGAAGTGGTGCTTTTCGACCGCAGCTGGTACAACCGGGCCGGCGTCGAGCGGGTGATGGGCTTTGCCACTCCGGAACAGGTGGAATACTTTCTGAAATTTGCACCGGCAGTCGAGCGAGCCATCATCAACTCTGGCACTCGATTGATCAAGTACTGGCTGGAAGTGGACATGGAAGAGCAGGCCAAGCGTTTCCAGGAGCGCAATGAAGATTACCGCAAGATCTGGAAGCTCAGCCCGATGGATTTGCAGGCGCAGGCTCGCTGGTATGACTATTCGAGGGCACGCGACGCCATGTTTGCCGCCACGGATACCCCGGAATGCCCCTGGTACGTGGTGCCTTCCAACGACCAGCGCCGGGCACGGCTGAACTGCATCTCGCACTTCTTGAGCCTGATCCCGTATGAAGAAGTGCCGCGCGAGCCGATCAAGTTCCCCAAGCGCCAGCCGAAGGGCAACTACAAGGAATCGGACCATCCATTCCGCTATGTCCCAGAGAGATATTGAAAGGCAGGAGACAGATTATGGCAGAAACAGTCGAAAAACAACCGAAATGGTATACTCTCACCCCGGAGGAGGTCGCCAAAGAGCTTCAGGTCGATCCGGCCAAGGGGTTAAGCGCAGCCGAGGCGCAGCAGCGGCTGCAGAAGTACGGCCCCAACCAGCTGGCTGGCAAGCCGAAAGAACCGGGCTGGCAGGCCTTCCTGCGCCAGTACAAGGACTTCATGCAGATCCTCCTGCTCGGTGCGGCCATCGTCAACCTGATTGTCACCGGAGAATGGGGCACCACCCTGGTGCTGGTGGTCCTGACGATATTCAATGCAGTGCTGGGTTTGAATCAAGAATCGAAAGCCGAAGCCAGCCTGGCGGCGCTGGAAAAGATGATGAAGAACATCGCCCGGGTGCGCCGGGACGGGCAGGCGATCGAGATCGACGCCGAGGAGCTGGTGCCGGGCGACATCGTGCTGATGGAGGCGGGCAACCGCGTCCCGGCGGATGGCCGCCTGTTCGTGACGGCCACGGTCGAGATCGAGGAAGCCGCCCTGACCGGCGAGAGTGTGGCCTCACCCAAGGATACCGAGACCATCGCCAAGGCCGATGCCCCCCTGGGCGACCGCCACTGCATGGCTTACATGAATACCGCGGTCACGCGTGGGCGCGGCGAGATGATCGTCACCACCACCGGGATGGACACCGAGATGGGCAAAATCGCCGATCTGCTGAATAAAACTGAGGCAGAAAAGACCCCGCTGCAGAAGCAGCTCGACCGGCTGACCATTATCATCGCCGGCCTGGCAGGTGTTGCTTTCATGCTGATGCTGATCATCGGCCTGTCGCAGGGGAATGAGTTCGCCGTGATTTTCACGGCTGGCATCGCCCTGGCGATTTCGGCCATCCCGACCGGCATGCCGGCAGTGGTGACCACCATGTATTCGATGGGCACGCGCGTGCTGGCCGGCCAGAACGCCATCGTCAAGCGCCTGCCTTCGGTGGAGACGCTGGGCTCCGTTTCCGCCATCTGCTCCGACAAGACCGGCACGCTGACCCTTAACAAGATGACGGCGCGCGAGTTTGGCATCCCAGGCCAAAATCACTACAAGGTGACCGGCGAAGGCTACAGCACGCAGGGACAATTGCTCCACGACGGAGGAAAAAAGATCGATCTGGACGAAGTGATGCTGCCGATGGCGCTGTGCGCCGATGCCCGCCTGGACGGCGAGAACCTGATCGGCGACCCAACCGAGGGCGCGCTGATCGTCCTGGCCGAGAAAGGCGGTGTCAGTGTCGAAGGCGCGCGCCAGCGCTATCCTCGCATCGCCGAAGTGCCTTTCGACTCGGATTACAAGTTCATGGGCACTTTCCACAACATGACCGATCATCAGGGCAAACCGGTGGTACGCTGCTTTCGTCAAAGGCGCGCCGGACGTGCTGATCGCCCGCAGCAGCTCATACTGGATGCCAGGAGGCGAGGTGCTGCCGATCACTGAGGAGAACCGCCATTTTGCGCTCGAAATTAACGACCGCATGGCCGCAGCCGGCGAGCGCATCATGGTAGTGGCGCGGCGCGACTTCGACCCGCAACCTTCGATCCCAAAGCTAAACTAATCGACCTGATGAAGGATCTGACCTTTATCGCCATGGTCGGCATCGTCGATCCGCCGCGCACCGAGGCCAAGGACGCCATCGCCAAGTGCCACAGCGCCGGCATCCAGGTGCGCATGATCACCGGCGACCACGCCGTGACCGCGGCTGCCATCGGGCAAGAGCTGGGCATCGAGGGCACAGCCCTGACCGGCGCCCAGTTTGCCGCCATGAGCGATGAGGAGCTGACCAAGGAACTTGGACGATATCGGCGTGGTGGCCCGTGTCGCTCCGGAAGACAAGATCCGCCTGGTCGATTTGCTGCAGCGCAAGCAGAATATCGTCGCCATGACCGGGGACGGCGTCAACGACGCTCCCGCCCTGAAGAAAGCCGATATCGGTGTGGCCATGGGCATCACCGGCACCGAAGTCTCCAAAGGGGCGGCGGTGATGATCCTGACCGACGACAACTTTGCCACCATTGTCAAAGCGGTCGAATTCGGACGGGGAATCTACGACAACCTGGCCAAGTACATCCGCTACCAGATGGGCATGCTGGCGGCATTCATCATCAGCTATCTGGGCGCCACGATCTTCGGTATCCTGGGAGGCGTGCCTTTTTCAACACTGGCCGTATTGTGGATCAACTTCCTGGTCCAGGTACCGATCGCCATGGCCCTGGGCTTTGATAAGCCATCGGAAGGCCTGATGGAGCGCAAACCTCGACCATTGAGCCAGCCCGTGCTGTATCGCGCACAGTGGGTGCGCCTGGTCTTCACAGGCCTGTTGATCGCGATCGGCACCCTGGTTATCGAGGCGGTTTATCACCCCGGATGGCGTTGCCGTAGCCGCAACCATGGGTTTCGTGGTCTTTTCGTTGTTCAACATCGCCCTTGGCCTCAGCGCTCGCTCCGAAACCGGCACGGTGTTCAACCGGGATAACCTGTCCGACCGGCGCCAGCTGCAGCTGTACGGGCTGGCACTGCTGTTCATCTTGCTGCCGGTTGAGTTTGGCATCGGGGCTCGCTTCCTGAAACAGCGCAAATCAGCGGCTACCAATGGCTGGTCTGTATCCTGTTCGCCCTGGCGATGCTGCTGATCGATGAAGTGATCAAGTTCTTCATGCGCAGGAGACGCAGCAACTAAATCCGGGAAAGTGTTTCCACCTGGAGGAATTGAAATTTGCTTTGCCAGAACATCCCAGGTGAATGGGTAGTATGACCAGACCTCACAGACTCGAGACTTGTGAGTCTGGATTGCGTGAAAGAATTAGATTAAAGGGAAATTATATGGCACAAGCAAGAGACATTGCAGGCAACAAGTGAAGTGCGTTTCAACCGCTTCCTGGCGCTGGTTTACCTGGTCATGGCAGTTGGTATGGCCATCACCGCCTTGGTGGCCACTTCGGTGAGCACAAATGAAGAGTTAATGAAGCGCATCCTCTTCGATCCCTGGTTTACTTTCGGCCTGTTCATGCTGCAGATCATCGTCGTGGTATGGCTGAGCGCGGCGGTGATGCGCATGTCGGCAGGATTGGCGTTCCTGCTGTTCTTGTTCTATTCAGCCCTTACCGGCCTGGCGCTCTCATCGATCTTCATTTACTACAGCCAGAGCACCATCGCCTACACCTTCTGGGTGGCTGCCGGGATGTTCCTGTTCAGCAGTATTGTCGGCTTTTTTATCAAGGGTGATCTGAGCGGATTGGGCCGCTTCTTGATGCTGGCCCTGTTAGGCTGGTTGTTTGGCTGGATCTTCGTGCTGTTTTTCCCATTTTCAGCCGGGCTGAACCAGGCCGATGAATTTTACCGGCATCCTGCTCTTCGCGGGGCTGACGGTCTGGGATACCAACCGGCTGAAACAGCTTTCTACCCAGCTGGAGGGCAAGCAGGGCATGGGAGGGCTGGTGGTCATCGGCGCGCTGGCACTCTACCTGGACTTCATCAACCTGTTCTTGCTGCTGCTGCGCACTTCCAGGCGCTAAATCCTGGGAGAAAATTAAATATTATGCAATGGATTGGATGCCTGAACAAAAAGGATCACGTGCATGGATGACAGACTGACCACTCTCGGTTACGAGTTTCTGCCTTCTAATTATTCTCCCGGGCTTGGTTTCTCCGGATTAAAGGTCGTCATTTCCGGCAAGCCGACAGAGCGCTTTTTCGATGTCAAAGCGTTGCACGTTCCCACCTCTGACGGACGGTTTTACCACCCGACTCAGGTTACCCGCCATGAGCTGGAAACAGAGGAGACCTTCCAGGTCTGCCTGGGTGAGATGAGCCTGGAGTCTTTCAAGGGGGAACACCTGCGGGCTTTCTCGTTTGGCGGAATATTGCACGCTAAAATCGAAAAGGGTGATCTGTTCTGCGAATTCACGAGCAAAGCTCCGATATTCAAGCTGAAAGATGAACCCGGCACGGTGGGAGGCGGGCTGATCGCGGATGAAATCACCGACTTGTTGGCGGAACAGCAGGTTAAATTAGCCGGTCACAAGGATGAGCTTTATTCACGCTTGGCGAAATCAGATTCTTACCAGGTCTTCCTTGCTTGCCTGGTATCGCTGCAGAAGCGCCTCGCAGCTGTCCCAATGAATATGCGGCGGGAGAGATATCAAAAAGTTGCCTCCAACCTGAAACGAGCCATCGAGATTGTGCAATCAGGAGATGGCTGGGATGGGAAGTCGCCCGGCTTGGAGGATTTGTTGTCAGGCGGCGGTGCTTGAGAATTGAACGCAGAGTGATTCGAGCAAGGAGGCGCAACAAAATCGATCTGCGAATTTTAGCCAGGTGTAAATATTCCGGTTAATGAATAGGAGGAAGGTATGTGCTGTCTTTTCTTGAGCCTGATGTTTTTTGGACCCAGGTTGGCGTTTTTCGTCTACTGGTTGCTGCCGGTTGGGCGCGCGAAGGTGATCCTGGCTTTTGATACCTGGCTCTGGCCGATCCTGGGCCTGATCTTCGCCCCCTGGACCACATTAATGTATGTGTTTGTCTATGGATCGAATGGAATTGTCGGTTTCGATTGGTTTTTACTGGCTCTGGCTGCGATAGCTGATATTGCTACATACGCCGGCGGGGCTGCTAAGAGGCGCCAGGTGCCCTATGTAAAAAACCTCGTTCCCTGATTTTAAGGCATTCATTTCGGGTTCCAACACCTGAAAAATAAACATTTCAGACTAAGAATAAATGACGTACTACAAGGAGAAAATCACATGAAAGCAATCAAGTCTGTCGATGTCGGATCATTTGTGCTGTACGGTGCTGTACTGGCAGCGTTCTGGACCTTCGCCCTTGGCCTGTATTATTGGATCCTCGGCTGGCTGTTTGGTGCCAGCTCCTTCTGGATCGACATGAACCTGGCCAACTGGTCGGCTTACACCTTCTCTACCTTCCTGTCTGTCATCTGGCGTAGCCTGGTAAATGCCCTGGGCGGCGCGCTGGGTGGGCTGGTCATAGCGCTGGTCTATAACTTCGTGGCCGGCATCATGGGTGGGGTAAAGCTCAACCTGGATTAGCAGCATTTGTGATGGTTCTGTCTTATTTCATAGAAGAGTAAAAAAGACACAGCGAATAATCAAAGAATACACCACCCCTTGACGCTTTTGGGATGCCGGATTTGATCTATTCTGGAAAGCGAATAGATTTATCTGGTTCCATATGGCCGTCACTAATTCCGGGCTCTCAGATTAAGGCGTATTGACACCCAATTATGTCAGTACGCCTTGTATGGGATTCATTGAAGCTGGAGGTAGGAGGGTACTGTTGCGCTCAATTCCTGCGACTTTTGGGATAAAATCGGGAAAGGACAGCGTTTTTCTTCCAGATTAATCCTGGAAGCGAATTCCAAATCTTTCTGGTGTGTACAGCTGCTTTAACCATAAGCTTTTACCTGCCATGCAATAGAAACAAGCAATTCAGAATTACCTGAGCGTCCGGGTATCATATCTATATTCGTAAATTACTTTAGGAGCAATATCGATGAGCGATCTTACCAAAATCAGCTGGAAAAGGTTCCAAAAATCCAGCGCATAAGGCAAAGAATGAACTCCAGGCACCCACTGCCAATGTGGATGTCATCGAGCAAAAGCGTCTTAACGAAGCCAGGGAAGCAGGTATCCCCTGGAAGAAGTGGGGACCCTACCTGAGCGAACGGCAGTGGGGCACTGTCCGAGAAGATTACAGCCAGGATGGGAATGCCTGGGATTACTTCAACCACGACCAGTCTCGCTCGCGGGCTTACCGTTGGGGCGAGGACGGCCTGGGCGGAATTTCGGACGATAAGCAGCGCCTGTGCTTCTGCACTGGCTCTGTGGAACGGGCGCGATCCAATTCTGAAGGAGCGCCTCTTTGGGCTCACCAACAGCGAGGCCAACCACGGCGAAGATGTCAAGGAGTACTACTTCTACCTCGACTCGACGCCCACTCACTCGTACATGAAATACCTTTACAAGTACCCGCAGGGTGAGTTTCCATACCAGGATCTGCTGGAAACCAATCGGGGCAGGTCACGCGAAGAGTTCGAATACGAGCTACTCGACACCGGTGTGTTCGATGAAGACCGGTATTTCGACGTCTTTGTAGAATATGCAAAAGATAGTCCGGATGATATCCTGGTCCGGATTACAGTCCACAACCGCGGACCGGAAGCCGCCCGGCTGCAGGTGCTCCCCACGCTGTGGTTCCGGAACACCTGGTCCTGGAAAACCGGGTCAACGAAGCCAGGTCTGAAGGAGGATGGGGGAGCTATACGAGCATCGCACCCGGAGCTGGGCGAATACACCCTCTTCTTGTGACGGAAAGCCAGATCTCTTGTTTACCGAAAACGAGAGCAACCTGCAGCGGCTGTGGGGACAGCCGAATGCTTCTCCCTGGGTCAAGGATGCCTTCCACCAATACGTCGTCGATGGAAACAGCGAGGCAGTCAACCCGGCCAAAACCGGCACGAAAGCCGCCGCCCACTATATCCTGGATGTGCCGGCAGGTGGCTCTTCTGTCATCCGCCTGCGTTTATCCGCTTCACCATCACCCGAGGTATTCGGGGACTCCTTCGATACGATATTCGCTGCCCGCCTCGCCGATGCCGATGAGTTCTATGAGCGCATTACTCCTCCTTCTTTGAGTGAAGACGAGAGACGCGTCCACCGGCAGGCATTGGCGGGTATGCTGTGGTCGAAGCAGTTTTACTATTACGATGTGGACACCTGGCTCAAGGAACACGAGGCGCACCCGCTGGTCGGAGAACGGAAAAGGAGCGTCAGGAACGCCGAGTGGTTCCACATGTTCAACGGCGACATCATCTCCATGCCGGATAAATGGGAGTACCCCTGGTACGCAGCCTGGGACCTGGCTTTCCACACGATTGTGCTGTCGCTGGCCGACTTTGACTTCGCCAAAGAGCAGCTCCTGCTGATGCTGCAGAGCCTGTATTTCCACCCGAATGGCCAGATACCGGCTTACGAGTGGAATTTCAGCGACGTGAACCCACCCGTCCACGCCTGGGCCACGCTTTTCCTGTACAAGGTAGAGCGGAACCTCGGGCGGGAGGATATCAAATTCCTGGAACGCTCGTTTCATGGCCTGAACCTGAACTTTAACTGGTGGGTGAACCGCAAGGACCCGCAGGGCCGCAACGTGTTTGCCGGCGGATTCCTGGGTCTCGACAATATTGGCGTCTTCGACCGCAGCGCGCCGCTCCCAACCGGCGGCTCATTGGAACAGGCCGACGGGACCGCCTGGATGGCATTCTACTGCCAGAACATGATCGAGATGGCCCTGATCCTGGCCGACCACGACCCGCAGTACGAGGAGTATGCGTTCAATTTCCTCCAGCATTTCATGTGGATCGCCTATGCCATGGACCGCATTGGCGAAAATCGCGACGAGATGTGGGACGAGGCCGACGGCTTCTTCTACGACGTCCTGCGCCTGCCTGACGGATCTGCCACACGCCTGAAGGTCCGTTCCATGGTGGGTCTGCTCCCGCTCTGCGCGAGCACGATCATCGAGCCCGACTTTGTCACCAAGCACCCCAGGCTGTTGGAATTGATCAGGCTTTTCTCCGAGCGCCATCCAGAAGTCGTCGCACAGGTCGCCCCGACTCCTGAAGGCTATATCGGGCACCGCGGGCGCCGTTTGCTCTCTACACTCACGAAGAAACAGCTCGAGAGAGTGTTGGGTTACCTGCTGGACGAAAATGAATTCTTGAGCCCTTACGGCATCCGGTCGCTATCTCGCTACCACCAGGAGCACCCGTTTGTTTTCAACGCTGGCGGACAGGAGCTGAGTGTCTCTTACCTTCCTGCCGAGTTCGAATACGGGGATGTTCGGCGGGAATTCAAATTGGAGAGGCCCGGTCTGGATGCCCGTCAACGTCCTCATCGTGCGCGGGCTGCTGGACCTTTACGCCTTCTACGGCGACGAATTCACCGTCGAATGTCCCACTGGTTCAGGCAACCAGATGACGCTTTTCGAAGTGGCTAAGGAAATCAAGCAGCGACTTGCCAGGATCTTCCTCAAGGACCAGGACGGGCGCCGCCCCGTATATGGAGGCACTGCGAAGTTCCGGGAAGATCCGCACTGGAGTGACCTGATCCTTTTCTATGAATATTTCCATGGAGACAACGGAGCCGGCCTGGGCGCCAGCCACCAGACCGGATGGACGGGGAGTCATCGGAAGGCTGCTGGATCTTTTTGGTCGGATCGAAGCCTCCGATGTGCTTCTGACTCGCAAAGAGCGGCTGGAAGCACGCCTTGTCCGCGAGCAGGTGGTTGGCAAGTAATAGAGGAGAACAATGACTTATCCTCGCTATCCATCTCTTTACCAGATCAACACGCGTGTGCGCCTGTCAGAGCTGTCCACGAACTTAGGGCGTCCGGCGACCCTGGACGACATCCCTGATGCAGAGCTGGACGGGTTTACCCGAGACGGCTTCGACCTGGTCTGGTACCTCGGCGTCTGGCAGACCGGGGAGGCCGCCCGCAGCGTGTCCAGGTCAAATCCCGAATGGCAGGCAGAATACCGGCGCATCCTGCCGGATTTCCAGGAATCCGACGTTTCCGGCTCGTGTTTCGCGGTCCGCGATTACCACGTCCATAATGACTTCGGCGGAGACGAAGCCCTGGCGCGCCTCCGCCAGCGACTGCGCGGACGCGGCCTGCAGCTGATCCTGGACTTCGTCCCAAACCATATCGCCCCCGACCACCGCTGGGTGGATGAGCACCCCGATTTCATAGTTCCTGGGACGGAGGAGCTGCTCCATGCGCAACCTCAAAATTATCGGCGGTTCGAAACAACCGCTGGAAACCGCATCCTGGCCTACGGACGCGATCCCTATTTCGCCGGCTGGCCGGATACGCTGCAGTTGAATTACGGGAACCCGGCGCTGCAGGAAGCCCTGTTGGGTGAGCTCCAGCGGATCGCAGGCCAGTGCGACGGAGTCCGCTGCGACATGGCGATGCTGGTGCTGCCAGAAATCTTCGAGAAGACCTGGGGGATCACCGCAGCTCCTTTCTGGCCAAAGGCTACTGCAGCTGTCCGGGTAAAGACCCCGGGCTTCCTATTCATGGCGGAGGTCTACTGGGACCTGGAATGGACACTCCAGCAGCAGGGGTTCGATTACACCTATGACAAGCGGCTGTACGACCGGCTGGTGGAAGGGACAGCACCCCCAGTCCGAGGGCACCTGCTGGCCGGGCTCGATTTCCAGGACCGCCTGGCCCGTTTCCTGGAGAACCACGACGAGCCGCGCGCTGCTTCAACTTTTGCTCCAGATGTGCATCTTGCGGCTGCTGTAATCACTTTTCTAACCCCCGGGCTGCGTTTCTTCCACCAGGGGCAGCGCGGAGGAAAGCGTGTGCGCATCCCGATGCACCTTGGGCGGGGACCGGTCGAAAAGCTGGATGCTTCGCTCTCTTCTTATTATGAAAAACTGATAGTTTGCCTGAAAGACCTCGCCTTCCGAGACGGCCGATGGCAGCTGCTCGAAGCCCGTACAGCATGGCATGGAAACAGGAGCAGTGAAGCGTTTGTCATTTTCTCCTGGAGCGGGCCGGGTGACCTGCGCCGCCTGGTGGCGGTGAACTACGCCGGACACCAGAGTCAATGCTATGTGAATTTGCCGTGGGGTGATCAGGATGGCCAGATCTGGCAATTGTGTGATAAGTTGGGCCCAGCAGTGTATTACCGGAATGGCGACGACCTTTCCAGGGACGGGCTGTATCTCGATATGCCTCCCTGGGGATACCATGCCTTCGAGATGACCGCTTTCAAGGAAAAGGGTGATATACCAGTCTTGTTTCGGTGAATTTATCCTGATCTTTTCCAGGTTAATCTCCAACCTCTATTTGGGTGCATTTTGGAATTAAGGGAGAGACGCAGTAATGACTCATGCTCACCTATCATTATCCGGTAAAAGGCTGACCACACCGCGGGCGGCTGCCATCGCCGGAATCCTCTTCGCTATCCTGTTTGCGGCCAGTGTGGCATTGATCCGCATTTCCCTGCCTCCCGGGCCGGTCGACGGCACTCTGTGGCAGGAAAATCAGGCCAACTTACTCAGAGTTGGATTGATATTGATGCCCTTCGTGGGTATTTCCTTCCTGTGGTTTGTGGGAGTGGTGCGTGATCGCCTGGGTGTCTATGAGGACCAGTTCTTCTCTACCATTTTTTATGGAAGCGCTCTTCTATTTCTGGCGATGGTCTTTTCTGCTACAGCCGTAACTGGCGGCATAGCGACAGCCTATGCAGCCAACCCGGATTTGCTCAATACAAGCGAAATTTACTCGTTTAGTCGCGGCATTGGTAGGACAGTTCTTCTCGATCTACGCCATGCGCATGGCAGGCGTATTTATGATCTCACTGGGCACCATCTGGCTGCGAACTGGAGTAATGCCTCGCTGGTTGTCACTTATCACTTATCTGTTCGCCCTAATCCTGATTCTGAGCGCCTCGCTTAACCTGTGGATGGTAATGGTCTTCCCCGCCTGGGTGTTCATAATCAGCTCCTATATTCTGTTGCTGAATTTGAGAGCCAATCAATCCGGAGCAGCAGATGGCATCACCGCCATGCAGCCGGAACAAGAAAGATAATCCCGGCAATAATTAATAACTTGATGTAGAATGAAATCTAAACATACATAAAGGAATACGAGACATGGCACGCAAAATTTACGTCGTCATTAATCCGGCCTCAGGCCAACCCCAGCCGATTTTGCATACCCTGAACAGCGTTTTTCACCCGCTCGGGATCGATTGGGAGGTCTTTATCACCAAAGAAAGCGGCGATGCAGAGCGCTATTCCCGCCAGGCAGCAGCTTCCGGTGTTGACGTGGTAGCTGCCTATGGGGGTGATGGCACGGTGATGGAAGCGGCACGCGGCCTGGCTGGCTCGCAAACGCCCCTGGCGATCCTGCCGGGCGGCACCGCCAACCTGATGTCAGTCGAGCTGGGTATTCCCAAGGACCTGGCGCAGGCAGCAGCCATCGCTGCCGATCCGAACAGCCGCGTGCGGGTGGTGGATGCCGGCCTGTTCGGCGAAAATATCCATTTCCTGCTGCGCGTTGGCCTGGGATTCGCCGCTCGCAAAGTAGAGATCGCCGACCGGGATCTCAAGAACCGCTACGGCATCATGGCTTATTCGATTGGGGCCCTCAAAGCTCTCACCGATACCGAGCCAGCGAACTACCGCCTGACGCTGGATGGTCAGACCTATGAAACCAAGGGCTTCAGCGTACTGGTAGATAATGCCGGCAACATCGGTTTTGCCGGGATGGGTCTGAAATCGATCCTGGTGGATGACGGGCTGCTGGATGTGATCGTCGTCCGGGACACTCGCATCCGTACCTGGATCGCTGTTGGTAGTGGCCTGGGGGGAGCAAAGCTGAATCCTGAGTACATCCGACACTGGCAGGCACGTGAGATCACCATCGAGGCCGATCCACCCCAGTCCGTCCAGATGGACGGAGAGCTGGCAGGCCAGACACCAGTGACCATCCGGGTCGTTCCTGGATGGGTGGGCATCCTGACCGCGGCGTGAGCGCTTTGATGGAATCCTCCCTGACGGACATTCGATAAGCTCGGCTGACGAACAAATCATGAATTTATAAGGATGAGGCAATGATGCCCCAAAACTCCCGCGTGGATGTATCAGAGATCACGAAATACCTTTTCATTTCCGCCTGGCCGCGCGGCGACCATGCCGAAGAAATCCGCCTCCTGAACGTGCGCCTGATCCTTTCCATGCACTGGATCATGCCATCCAGGACTCTCGGTCACCCGCCTGTCAGGCTTTTCTGGCTGCCAACCTTCGACAATCCCCTGCTGCCGATGCCGGTTCGAACCTTGCAGCGCGGCGTGGAGGCCGCATTGCCAGTCATCCAGGAAGGTTATGGTGTCCTGGTTCACTGCCGGGCAGGCAGGCACCGCAGCGTGGCGATGGCCTGCTGCGTGTTAATCGGAATGGGGATGACATGCCGATGAGGCGATGGAATTGGTGGTGCAACAGCGCCCGGTTGCCGACCCGCATGCCGGGTATATCGAGAGCCGGATAATTATAGTTTGAAAAGGTCTGGCTTGCCAGGAGCTAGTCCGCATGACCTATCCGTTCGGATAGCCGCATAGTCAAACCTTCAGGCAGAAGAAAACCAGACCACAAACTCCCCTTACGGTTGTTGTACAGGTGGCGCTAATTTGCTATAGTGGATTTGGGTCGGTCTGAACCACACATCGAGTCACGCCTTGTCCTCTCCAGCTTTGAATTCCTTACAGCCATTCATCTAGAGGCGAATATTTTAGTTGCATGTAAATTTGTTCGAATTGAAATTAACAATTCGAGCGATGAAATAAATCGAACCAATTTACCTGAATAAGACTGGATATATAAAGTATGAAGAATAATATGTCATTTGAAGTCGATTTTAGAGAGGAAACCAACCAATGAGTACACCTGTGAATGAAGTACCTGCTGCACCTCAACCGCCGGAGGAGAAAAAGAAACAGAAGCCGGTCGTAATGATTATCCTGGTCGGCCTGGTGGTAGTGCTGGTGGTTGTGATCGGAGCCATGCTCTTCGATCTTTTCAGTGGAAGCGAAGAAGCAGCACCTGCTGCAACCCTTCCCGCCACTACCTTACCGCCGGCATCCAATCCAACTATCCCACCGCCAACCGTCCTGCCGCCGACCCCTGCTCCGAACATGCCATTTGGCACCGCCACGGATTACCTCAACATCCGCAGCGGGCCGAGTACAGATTACCCGATTTACGGGGTCGCAAATCCAGGCGCGACCTCAGAAATCGTGGGCAAGAGCGCAGACAATGCCTGGTGGGCAGTAAAGATTCCAACGAACCTTTCACCGGATGGTACTGGGTGGGCATCGGCAGACTTTGTGACTGTCACCGGTGATACGGCTAATTTGCCTGTGATCCAGGCGCCACCGCCACCGCAAGACATCAATCCTCCGCCACCGCCTCCCGGCGCTTTCGTCGTGCAGACGACCGAACCAGTCAACGTGCGCTCAGGTCCAAGCAACGAGTTTCCCAGCTACGGCAAGGTGCCAGCTGGCACACCACTGGAAGCCCAGGGCATCAGCCAGGACGGGATTTGGGTGGCTGTGACCATCCCGACCTCCTTCACTCCTTCTGGCATCGGCTGGGTTAACGCAGCTTATCTTCAGCCCTTCGATCCGGCTTCGCTCCCGACGATGCAGCCCTGAGTGTTGAATCTATCTGGATAATTTAGCAGTGTGCTGATAGAATATTTTTTCAATCCTAAACTTTTACAAGGAGAATGTAAAATGAAAAAACGTCCGTTTGGTGTAACTGTTCTGGCCGTCCTGGCTGCCATCGCCGCAGTCCTGGCAGGCATCCATGCGCTGCAGGCCCTGGGTATCTTTCCCTTCATCCTTGGACCCTTCTCGGTCCATGCCTTTTCCTTCTGGTCGTTCCTGATGTGGGCCTTGATGGTCTGGGTGTGGGTGTGGGTAGTCCAGATGTTGTGGAACGTGGATAAGCAGGCCTGGCTGTTCCTGGCGGTGATCACGGTCTTCAACCTGATCCTGGACTTCACCGTCATGCTGGGAGCTGCCAGCTGGTCGGATGTCAGCCTTAGTTTCATCGTCAATGCCCTGATCCTGATCTACGTCATGCTGCCAGGGGTCAAGCAAGCATTCGACGTGGATTAGGCTTAGGAACCCTGTCCAATCAAATATGATTTTATTTGGAATAATTAAGTTAATCCAATTTACGGAGGAAATATGAGTGATATACCTATTCAGGTGATCGTCGCCGCGTTTCAGGATGAAAAGTCAGCGTCGGAAGCTCTCAAGGTGCTGAAGCAGGCCCGTAAGGAGAAGCTGATCGGAATACAGAACGCAGCGGTGCTTCGGAAAGATGAGAAGGGTAAGCTGCACATAAGTGAAACCGCTGATATGGGTGGCGGTAAAGGTGCTGCACTGGGGGGCGTCGCTGGTGCGGCTATTGGGCTGATCGCAGGCCCTGCATTGCTTGTACCGGCAGCTGTAGGCGCCCTGGTGGGCGGCCTGACTGCCAAACTGCGCGATAGCGGATTCTCAGATACGCGTTTGAAAACACTGGGTGAAAACCTCAAGCCAGGTTCCTCAGCGATTGTCGCAGTCGTCGAGCATAAGTGGGTCGCTGAAGTTGAGAAAGCCATGGCTGAAGCCGGAGCAGAGGCAGTGACCGCTGCCTTGGGAGCAGATATAGCCTCGCAACTCGAAGCAGGGCACGAGGTTGCTTACTCAGCGATCTCGTCGGAGCAGGGTTTCAGTGCATCGCGCGTGGCTGCCGGTGAGGATTTGCTCGAAGCTAGCAAGATCGTTGTCGATGACAGTGGCGCGTACGGCGGCCGTTTCTTCGCCACCAAGGAGGGCTTCCTGGTTGAGGGGTTGGCAGCGAACCAGGATGGCGTAGAACATATTATCGCGGCAGGATTGCTGGAAGAAGAATCTGGTGATGAGATGGCATCAGAGAATCCAGAAATCCACCGCAGGCGAAGAGCAGAATTAATTGGAAAGTAGATTTTGGATCGGCGGACTAAGTCGATTTGAAAATATAACCAGATTTCGCTATTGAAAGGAAGGTTACTATGGCAACATTAACAGTACTGAAATTCCCCACCGTAGATGGTGCGGAAAAGATGTTGAGTAAGATCCAGTCGCTGCAGAAGGCCGAGCTGATTAAAATCCAGGATGCCGCGATCGTGACCTGGCCGGTGGGCAAGAAAAGCCCGAAGACCAAGCAGCTGGTCAATATGGCTGGCATGGGCGCGATGCAGGGTGCCTTTTGGGGCATGCTTTTCGGGATGATCTTCTTTGTGCCGTTCTTCGGGCTGGCAGTCGGTGCAGCGATGGGAGCTTTGACCGGCAAGATGGCCGATTACGGCATCAGCGATGAGTTCATCAAGACCACACGTGAAAAGGTCACCGAAGGCACCTCGGCATTGTTCTTAATGACCATCGATGCCGTCCAGGACAAGGTACAGGCTGAGCTCAAGGGATACGATTTCGAGCTGATCGCCTCCAACCTGACCAAGGAACAGGAAGACCAGCTGCGCGCTGCGTTTGCGGAAGAATAGATCATTAATAGTTTATTGAGGGGTTGGCTTCCACGAAGCCAACCCCCTGGTTTGTTTAACACTGATCTGGTAACGCGACTGTTTCAACAGTCAGCCAGTTAATAATGTACGTCCAGGAGCAACAGCATGTCTAACCTGGTTGTATTGACATTCGAGGACACAGAGCAGGCTGGGCAGGCCTACAATGCACTCAAAAAAGCACAGAGCGCTGGGCATCTGAAGATCGACGATGCCGCTGTCATCGTTAAACAGGAATCCGGCAAGGTGGAGATCAAGAACCAGCTGGACACCGGCGTTAAACGGGGTGCTTTAGGGGGAAGCGTGCTTGGGCTGCTGCTGGCTGGTTTATTCTTTCCGGTGGCTGGCCTGGCAATCGGTGCGATTGGTGGAGCGCTGGTAGGTAAAACCCTCGACCTGGGTATCGATAAAAAATTCGTGCAGGATGTCACTGAAACCTTGAAACCCGGCACTTCGGCGCTGTTTGTGATTGGAAGCGGCGGTCACGCAGATAGGGTCGCCAGCGCTTTACGACCATTCAAGGGCACAATCTACCAGACAACTCTACCAACTGAAGCAGTCGAAGCGCTGCGAGATGCGCTTAAGAAAAAAGAATAGACGAGGTGGCAATCAAATGCCAAACAACATTTCGCTACGATCTGAGCGCCACGGTAGAACCGGGCGGCACCTACAACTTCGCTGTGCCGATGTACACCCCGTTTGAATTCGGCCCGTATGGTGAATTGTGGCAGCTGGCTGTATGGCACCCCAGCCGGTCTGCCAATTTTATGTCTGCATTGAGGTCAAATAGCGGGTAAAATTAAGGGTAAATAGATATTACCTTCCAGTCCCCGGGAACTCCATCAAAATCCCAGAGAATGGAAAGTGGAATGACCTCATGTTATTCCAGAGAGGAGAAGGGATCGAAAAATTTTATTCGACTTACGTGGAACCAAGAATCATCTTCTTCAAGCAATCTATCCTTTTGACTGAATAGAGAGAGAGAAAAATGACTACAGAAGCAATGGCAATCGAAACGAAGCAGTCACCCTGGTGGCTTGTCCTGATGGGTGGCATCCTGAACATCGTCATCGGCATCCTGCTCTTGACCGCCCCGGTGAAGACCGTATTTCTGCTGGTTTTGGCCCTGGGTTTTTACTGGATCGTCTCTGGCATCTTCACCCTGATCGCGATGTTCATGGACCACAGTGCCTGGGGTTGGAAGCTTTTCATGGGAGCGCTCAGCATCATCGCGGGCATGGTAATCTTGCGTTACCCGTTGGTAAGCGCTCTTACGGTCCCATCTGTATTGATCCTGATCCTGGGCATCCAGGGAGTCATCGTTGGCATCATCAGCCTGATCATGGCCTTCAAGGGCGGCGGCTGGGGAGCAGGTATCCTGGGCGCATTGAGCATCATTTTTGGTCTGATCTTGATGGCCAATTTCACTGCACCCGGAATGGTGATAACCCTGGTGTGGGTGGCGGCGATTTTCGCTATCGTCGGCGGCATTTTCCAGCTTTTCCAGGCTTTCCGGCAAAAAGCCGCTTAGGTCTTCCGCAAGCTTCAAACCGGGCTCCTGGCGGGAGCCCGGTTTTTCAAAATCCTGGTTTTTCCTGGCTGGAATTTAGGACCTGAGAGGTTCGGTATGGTGATCGCTTTCATTGGTCTTTTTCGGATTTTCCGCCGGTTGTGGAACGAACCTCCCTTTCGGGCTCTTATGCTGGTTGAGGCGATGTTGCTCGCTGTTGGGATGGTCTTCTACCATAGTGTGGAAGGCTGGAGCTGGTTGGATGCTGCTTACTTCTGTGTTGTCACCATGGCGACCGTCGGTTATGGTGATATTCATCCAGTAACGCCATATGGACGGCTTTTTACGATAATCTATATTATTCTGGGTGTGGCATTGCTGGGCGTTTTCATCCAGCTGGCCGGAAAGACTGCATTTGCAGCACTGCAGGAATTTGTCGAGCGCCGTCAATCAGAGAAAATGAAAGTTGAACCGAAGCTATAATGAATTATCCCGATGGTCAAATTGATATCTGCGTGTGGCGTTAATAAAGTGAAAAATTAATGACTAGCATCACCATATTTATAGAATAGAGGATTGAGATAAGGAGAGAAAATGACAGATCTAACTGGAAAGACACTTGGACAGTATCAATTGATCGAACAAAAAAGCGAGACAGCCAACACGGTGCTTTGTAAAGCCTTTCAACCAGCGCTCAATCGCTATTATGCGATCAAAATATTGAAGCCTAGCAGCGCTCGTCAACCGGAAGAAGTGCAGCGATTCAGGCAGCAAGGGGATTTGCTGACCCAGTTTCAACATCCACGCCTGATTGAAGTCTATGAGACCGGAGAAGCGAATGGACTTGTCTTTCGCGCCATGCGTCTGGCTGAAAATGGCTCGCTGCGTGACCAGCTGGCTGCGGGCATGCAGTCTCCATTCTATGTCCCTCAACGTGCGACCCAGTTGTTCCTGGAGATTGTGGAGGGCGTCGAGCAAATTCACTCACATGGTTACGTGCACGGGAATATTACTCCCAGCAACATCTTGCTGGATGAGATGCTGCATCCACTACTCACCGATTTTGGGCTTCCTGCCAGGGTTGGTGGTACGGTCTCGCCATACCTGGCTCCCGAGCAGGTTCAGGGGAGGGTTAGTTGACCGCCGGGCGGATGTGTATGCATTGGGGGTGTTGCTCTATACCACGCTGGTTGGCGCCGAGCCCCCACCCGGGCTGGTGGTCAGCCCGCGCTCGCGCCGCCCGGAAATTCCTGAAGGCGTCGATAGGGTGATATTCAAGGCCATGGCTCAGAACCCTGACCAGCGCTTCCAATCCGCCACCGAGTTTTTCAGCGCAATGCGAACGGCTTTCGAAACACCGCAGCCAGCACCCCAGCCAATCTATGCACCTCCACCGCCCCCACCTGTTGCGCCCATGCCGACTATGTCCCAAACGGTCAATGTAGGAGGAGAAAAAAGGCACCAATTGGGTCGGGATTCTGATCGGAGTTGTATTCGTCCTGATCCTATGTATTGGGGCGATTTACAGCTACAGGGTTTACACGGAAAACCAGGGGGCTGCTCCGGTGGAACCAACACAGGCTGTTGCGCAACCCACACAGGCTCCACCGATCATCATCTTGCCTTCCCAACCACCAGCTGTGACCGAAGTCCAGCCAACACGTGAGCCCAGGCCGACAAATCCACCGAACGAGCGGCCGACAGTCCGCCGGACGAACAGCCCACCCAACCGGTAGCCCAACTACCGGAAGTCGAGCAGCCCATCGCCCCTCCCGAGCAAGAAACACCTGGAAGTGGACTCTTGCCGTGTGGGTCGGCTGCGCTGGTCTTGGTACCTATGTTTGTGATGGGCGCCAGCCGCATGAAGAAAAAGGACCACGCATAGATCTTGCTGTAGGTTACCTTTGATCAAGAGGAGATAATTTATGAAATTGACCCGTGGTCGGATTGTACAGCTCGTTTCTATCGTGGTCATACATGCCCTTACGCTGCTCGTATTGCAGTTTTTTCTATCCGGCGTAAAGGTTGACTTCGCTCCGTGCCGCACTCGCGGCATCCATCGCTTACTCCATCGCCCAGGCAGCTTTCTGGTTCGTTTTTATCGAGTTCTTTTCCTGGCTGCCCGTGTATCTTTACCCGATCTTGACCTTTACCTTAAGCGGGATCGCAGTATTCGTGGTGGTCAACTGGATACCTGGTATCACCATCGACAATTGGGTGACGGGTATCTGGATTACGATCTGGCTTACCGTGGTCAATGCGGTGCTGGGCGCGGTCTTTTCGTTGGATGAGGATGCCACTTTCGACCGGCTGGTGACCCAGCGGATGGCAAGGAAGAATAAAGACACCATCCGAACAAACGTCCCGGGATTCATATTCCTCGAGATCGATGGTCTGGGGGAGAAGATCTTGCGCCGTGCCATCGATGAAGGCTTTATGCCCAATCTGAAACGCTGGCTGGATAAAGGCACGCACCGCATCACGGGCTGGGAGACCGACTTTACCAGCCAGACCGGGGCCATGCAGACCGGCATCCTGCTGGGAAATAACAACGAAATCCCTGCCTACCGCTGGTGGGACCGGGATAAAAAGCGAATAATCATGTCCGGCAACCCGAAGGATGCCCTGGCGATAGAAGAGCACCTTTCCACCGGGTCGCGGACTGCTCTCGGACGGCGGCGCTTCGCGCGGCAACATGTTCTCGGGTGACGCGACGGAAAGCTTGCTCACCATGAGCGCTACGCTGAACCGAGCGCGGAAGCGCGGGCCGGGTATTCTATTTCTACCTGTTCAGCCCGTATGTCCTGGCGCGTCTCATTGCCCGGTTTATTCTCGAAATTGTCAAGGAATGGTGGGATGCCTGGCAGCAAAAACGGCGCAAAGATCCATACCGGATCAGTGCCCGTAAACCGAGTTATGCTTTCCTGCGCGCTTTTATGGGGCCGTTCATGCAGGACCTGGGAACCTACATGGTGATCAGCGACGTGCTGCGCGGTATTCCCGCCATCTATGCCCTGTATGCAGGATATGACGATCTGAGCCATTTTGCCGGATGGCATTCCCCGAGGCCTTTAAGCACTGCATGAGACCGACCGTTATTTTGCCCGCATCGAGAAAGCTTTGAAGCATGCCCCACGGCCGTATCATATCATTGTGCTTTCCGATCATGGCCAGACCCTGGGATTGACCTTTAAAAATGCCTATGGTATGACCCTGGAAAAACTGGTTGACGCTCTGATCAAGGGCAAAGGCGATGTATATGCCGCCCAGAAAACCCACGAAACCTGGGATAAGATGAATGCCCTTTTGATCAGAATCCGTCCTGGAAGATACCCGCACAGCCAAGTTCCTGATCGATGCTCAAGCAGAAGAAAGAGGGAGATGTGGTCGAGGTCGGACCGCAGACGCGAAGATGAGAAAGCCAGGACGAGAAAGTCGTGGTAGTCGGCTCCGGCAGCGCCGGATTGATCTATTTTACTCACAACCCTGAAAGGTTGACCTCGGAACAAATCCAGAAGGATTATCCAGATTTGATTGTGGGTTTCATCACCATCCCGGGATCGGTTTTGCTGGTGAAATCGGCGGAATATGGCAACATGGTGATTGGGAAAGACGGCGTCTATTACCTGGATGATGGTAAGGTCGAAGGTGATAGATCCATTACTGCCATTATGGTCCCAACGCAGCCCGCCACTTGAGGAGCGAGGCCAGCTTTACCAACTGCCCCGATCTGCTGGTGAATGCTGTGTACGATCCGGAAACGCAGTGATGTACGGCTTCGAGAACCAGGTCAGCCACCATGGCGGTCTGGGCGGTCCGCAGAACTTTGCTTTTGTCCTCCATCCGGTCAGCTTTATGGCCGGCGATGAACCGATCGTGACGGCTGAAGGACTGTACCGAGTCATGCGTGGTTGGCGTGATCAAGTGCAGGGAACAGGCAGCTGAATTACGTTTCCGATATCGCTTCAAAAAAAACAGGCGAATTGATGGGAAAAACTGGACATAGAATTTGGGATGGAGCAGCGATATTCATAAGCGGGTTGATGATTTTGATTTGTGTGTTGGGTATTGCAGGTTTATGGATCACAGAGCGCGCCTTATCGAATTCGGTTATCCAGGTATTAGATGCATTCGTGGATGTTTCCGAAAGCATAAGACGGGTGCCTCAAGGAGTGGACCTGAAATTAGAGGAGCTGCAGGTCGTCTCAGTCTTCCATCTCGACGGCTGCTGAAGAAATCAGTCAAAAAGTAACCGATAAGGGTCTGGTTCTACTTTTACTTCCCGAGGAAAAAGAACAAAATCTGATCGAGCTTTCCGCCTTCAGTGAAAGAACGAGTCAGCATGATGCGAGAAATGCTTTCAGCTGGTCTGGCTATTTATCATTCTATGAACCAGCTGCCTTTCGTAAATCTTCCAGCGCCAGGCCAAGAGAAGGTTGATCAGGCTGGAGAATCAATCGAAGCAGTCCAATCTGCGGTGAACCAACTCGAATTCGGAGATTACTGCGTTTCGTTCTGGTGCAAGCGATCGGATTGATAGAGTAGGGCAGGGAGCGGATTTACTCACCTCAAGAATTGACCAATCCAGGAAACGGCTGGCAGACCTGGACGCACGCCTCGTGGTGGTGCAGGAAGAGCTGGAAGAATTAAAGCAGACCCTGTTGAGAATTCTTATTCTGGCTGCGATTTTGATTACCCTTCTTCTGGTTTGGGTACTCTACAGCCAAATCGAGCTTCTACGCATGTACATACCACGTTGGAAAGCATCAGGTACTAGTACCAGATCAAAAGAACGTCTCGATCTTGCCGGAGGAGAAGACGAATTATCCAACATCGATTCCAACTCGGTTATTGATCAATGATTTAGCTGGTCTGGAGACGTTCCGTTGATGGAAAAACCTCAAAAACCAGCCGAAGTTAAAGGTGGTAAAAAACCCTCCGAAAATCATGTTTTCATATTGACAGCCCTGGTCGGCACTATCACTGCTTTAATCATCGGCATCGTGAGCCTGACAAGGAGGCGACCGTCTCCAATACCTGGAAAAAGTGTCGCACATTCCACGGACGGTCAAGATCGGGTATTACCGGATTCCTACCGCTCAGCAACAGAAGCGGGAATAGGTTGGACATCCCAATCGGAGGCACCAATACGCCCTGGGCAGAATACAACGCGGATATCTGTTGGCTCGTCTGAAGCACCTGGAATAATAAAAATGCCAGCAACAGATGATGATCTCAACCAGGGTCAGGAAGGACAGCTCACATCGGGGTTTCAAAATCCTTCCACACGCTGGAGCCGGCCCACGAAATACGTCGTCGGGGTAGGGTTGTTCATAGCCATGGTGTTTGTGGTTTACATCAGCCGCAGCTCTTTGTCGATGATCATCTTCGCAGCCCTGCTCGCTTTTGTGGTCAATCCCAGCGTCAAATTACTTTCAGAGAGCGCTTAAACCTGAGGCGTGGCCAATCTGTTGGCATCGCTTATGTTCTGGTTGTCGCCTTGTTGATCTTGATCCCACTGTTGTTTATCCCGGCCATCGTCGAATCCATTAACGATGCGCTTGCGAAAGACTGGCAGTCTACTTTGCAGGAGATATCAAGCTCTCTGCAATCTGCGGCAGAGAACCTGAGTTCGATCCCGGTAATGGGCTCTGTATCAGCTTCCGCCTTCGACGCCCTGTCGCAGCTGTTTTCTAGGCGCATCTTCGCTGGGGACCCCTGCGCCGGTTGCTGTTGATGTCTCCGCAGAAAATGTAAGTGGTCAGCTTGCTCAATCTTTGGGAAAGTTGGCCAGTGTTTTAGGACCCTTGATATCAGCAGTTATCTCGCTTGTTTTCATGGTTTTAATTAGCTTGAGAATGAGCCTGGCAGTAGATGACATGCATGAAGCCTACCCAAAATTGGTGCCGCCAAAATTCAGAAACGAGATAATCGATTTAATTGATCGGATTATAAAAGTCTGGACCTCTTTTCTGAGCGGCGAGCTCTCCCTGATGGTAATAATGGGGTTCTTAACCTTCCTGCTTAACTTCATCTTAGGCACTCCATATCCTGTCTTCCTTGGAGTTCTGGCAGGATTCTTAAAGTCATCCCCAATCTGGGTCCGGTTCTGGCGACCATCCCGGCCATTATCCTGGCGCTTGTGGAAGGTTCCAGCCGTCTCGATGTCAGCAATCTGGCGTTTGCGATTATCCTGTTACTGGGTTATCTCTTTCTTACCGGACTGGAGAACCAGGTGCTGGTGCCGAAAGTATTGGGTGATGCGGTGAGCCTGCCGCCTCTGGTCGTAATTATTGGCGTCGTTGTTGGGGGGGCGGTTTTTGGTTTGCTGGGTGTTTTGCTTGCCACTCCCGTTATTTCGACTGGCAAAGAGATTTTCTCCTACCTCTACAATAAAATCCTGGAGGCGCCTCCGGTGGATGCTCCACCGGAAGAGAAAGATTTCTATTTTGGAATTCGTTGAAGAAGATGACAAAACGTTTCCGGATACCTTCCCTCCGCCGTCAAAAGAAGCCGCCCCCAGATCAATCCCCAGCCGGAAAAGCCAATGGTTCATTGGTATAGACCTGGCGGTAGCATCTGTTGTCATTCCACGATGAATTCGATTTCACTGCTTTCGCTGAACACATTTGGCATCCCTTTCTACCTGGGCTGGGAGCGGCTGGGGCGGTTGGCGAAATACCTGGATCGCCTTGACTTTCGACCTGGTCTGCCTGCAGGAAATCCAGCAAAATGCCTATGCACCCCTGGTCGAGCGCGGCCTGACCACCTATCCGCACTCCGCGTATGAGCGGCATCGCTACGCACCCAAAGGCGGATTGGCCATCTTTTCACGTTTCCTTGGATGGACCAGCACTTCGAGGTGTACAGCGAGCGCGGTACCTGGTCCAGCATCAGCTTTGCCGATTGGGCGCTCCATAAAGGAATTCAATCGGTTAGTTTAGAAGTTGGAGGAATGCCGGTTATCGTGGTCAACACCCATCTGAATGCGAATTACAGCGGTGTTTGGCACCAGGCCAATCATTTGACCAGGATCTTGCATCGCCAGGTACAGCAATTGACGCAGGCAATCAGCTCGTTCCCGGCAAAATCGTTGGTCCATCATCTGTGGCGACTTTAATTTTCCCAGGAGTTCATTCCTGTATAAAGAATTGATCGCCCGTAATCACCTGGTTGACCCGCTGGCTGACGACCACCGGCCCAGTTATCGACCATTTCCATTCGTGCCTTCGAAATGGAAGACCTCATTGGATTATGTGCTGGTTCGCCCGCCTCATCAGGTAGGTGTCGATGTTCAGGCTGACCTGGTGACGATCGAAGACACTCGCAGTAAAATTAAGAATTCAACGCTTTTTAACCGACCATAACGCTCTGACATTGGAAATCAGTTGGGATTCTGCGGATCGTAAAGGTAAATCTGCTGGACTGGAGATCGAATCGGGTACCAACTTCTCAGTGCATAAGCAATCGGAAAAATCAGGAGAATTATTAAATGAAAATCCGCAGGCAAATTAAAATCACGATCTATTTGGTAATCTCTTTCGCTGTGGTCTGGACGTTCGCTGCCGTTCAGGTTGCAAATGCCAGCAGTTACCTCCCTTTGGGAATCCTGGCGAGCGAAGATGTAATCGAAAATGATGTCTTCACCACCGGCCCGCTCGTCACGATCGATGGGACGGTGAATGGGGATGTCATCGTCCTGGGCAACCAGGTACAGGTCAACGGCACGGTCAACGGCAGCCTGTTCGTTATCGGTCAGCAGGTGGTTGTCCAGGGTGATGTGGCTGGCACCACCTATGTGGGCGCCGTTTCGCTCGAGCTTGGTTCGGGAACCACCCTGGAGCGCAGCCTGTACTACATCGGCACCTCCCTGACCACTCAGCCGGATTCTGCCATCCAGCGCGATTTGAACACCATCTGCCTGGGCGCGGATCTCAATGGGACGATCGGCAGGGATACCAGGGCCGTTATCGGCATTCAGAAACTGATCGAAAGGGTCATCAGGCTTCTGGGAGTTGATTTTTTGACTCCTGGTATCAATATCCGTCCGGGTGCGTGGATTCCGCTGGGAGCAGCCGGCAGCCTGGCTTCTGGTATGCTGCTGCACCTGGCACAGGATCCCGCTCCTGCGGGTACCATCGATACCGTCAGGCTGACTGCCTGGTTGGTCGAGCGCCTGCGGGACTTTGGAATTCTGCTCATACTCGGTGGAGTCTTCTACTGGCTCTTCCGTAAACCACTCAACCAAACCACGCGAAGCACTGCGCGCCCGACCCTTGCCTGCACTCGGGATCGGTCTTCTGGTCCTGTTTAATAACTTCGAATATTTTCCTGGTTGGTTTGCTGGTGGCCGGCTTGCTCTTTGTCATCGGTTTCTGGCTTGGAGGCCTGGGTTTGTGGGATTTTACGCTGGCTTTTTGGGCGCTCACTTTCGCTGCACTGGCATTTTTCCTGGCTGCTTTGTGGTTCCTGGTCGCCTACGGCACGAAGCTGATCGTCTCTTACCTGGTAGGCAGCTGGTTGTTTGAAAAACTGGCACCCAAAGCATCACTACCACCATTCCTTGGGTTGGTGATCGGCCTGTTGATCTATGTCCTGCTGCGCTCGATCCCGATGTTGGGATGGGTGCTGGGGGTACTGGTTACCGCCTGGGGATTGGGTGCCTGCTGGCTGGCATATCGTAAATCTGTAGCACCGGCAGTCACGGAATAAAGCTGCGCATTACGTGCAAATTTCAACATGATACAATCCATCTTCGTAATACCTATCCCACTTCAGGAGTTATCTTTCGATGGCGACAAAAAAAAATAAAAACAAAAAAGCAAGCAGCTCCAGGGCCAGCAGCAAACAGAAACCGCAGGCTAAGAAGCACCACGGAACACTGCTGAAGATCGCTTTAATTATCATGGTAGTTCACGGCATCTTTGGTGCCTACCTGTTTTACAGCCTGAAGGTCGATCCTGCTGTGGAGCGTCCCTGGATTCTCGGGCTGATGGTAGTGCATTTTCTGGCGAATATCCTGGCTGCTGTTGGCATCTTCTATTGGAAGCAGTGGGGCCTTTACGTTTACGCCGCCTCAGCCATTATCGCCCTGGTAGTTGGTTTAGTCTCGATTGGTGCCTGGTCGGTGTTTTACATGGTGCTGCCGGTGGCCATCCTCGGCTGGCTGCTGCGTACCAAATGGGATAATTTCGAATAATCCTTCCTGATACCCTGCCAGAATCGGAACACTCGAAAATCATTCGCCTTATGGTGAATGATTTTCGAGTATTCGTTTGACTTTAGCAAAACAGCTACCTGCAGCTTCTGAAAAGGGTCATTACAAAAGGATACGGAAAAGAGTGTAAGGGGAGTAGTTTTCCATTTGTCTCTTTCAGTTCCCTTTTTCAATGTGGTTATTTTCTTACCCAGCACCTGAACCTGTCATTTTGCTCTGCAAGTCAATCGATCGGATATAATCCGTTTACTGGCACTACTCAATGGGATGGGACGGAGCCAAAATCGTATGTCTCTGCTGAACACGAAAGATCTAACATATGCCCAGCTTGCGAAGGTCATCGACCACTCGCTGCTGCGAGCCCGAATTAACCGACCAGGAAGTGATCGATGGCTGTCAGCTGGCCGCCAGATACCATACCGCAACAGTCTGCGTCAAGCCCTGCCATGTCAAATTGGCCGTGAGCTTGCTGCAAACCACAGATGTAAAAGTCAGCACGGTGATCGGCTTCCCACATGGCGGCCACCTGACAACTGTCAAAGTGATCGAGGCGCAAGCTGCCATGGATGACGGCGCGGTCGAGCTGGATATGGTGATCAACATCGGCGCACTGCGCTCCAATCAAACGGAATTCGTTCGGGAAGATATCCAGTCGGTATGCGATGCGCTCATGCCCGAGGGGCGAAAGTGAAAGTCATCCTCGAGAACGCCTATCTGAATGACGGTCAAAAGATCCTGGGGTGCCAGTTGAGCGAGCAGGCAGGTGCCGATTGGGTCAAGACCTCCACCGGCTTCGCTCCCGGGGGTGCCACTTTGGAAGATATTCGCCTGATGCGCCGCCATCTCAGCCCGCACGTCCAGCTGAAAGCGGCTGGCGGCGTGCGCACCCTGGATGCCCTCCTGGCAGTGATCGATGCCGGCTGCACCCGCTGCGGCGCGACAGCCACCGCCTCGATCCTGGATGAGTTTGAAACCCGCCAAAAAGATGGATCACTGGCTGCTTTGATAATAAACAAATAAAAAATTCACCGGAGAAAACATGACTAAGAACATCAATAAACAAACCATCGGTGTCGGCGTAGCGGGAACCGGTTTTATCGGTCCTGCCCATGTGGAGGGAATTCGCCGCATCGGAATCCAGGTATTGGGCCTGGCTGAAAATACACCTGAAAATGCACGCCTCAAGGCGTCTGAGCTGGGCATTCCCCGCGTTTATGATTCGTTTGATGCCATGCTGGCCGATCCAGACATCGACATCATCCACCTTGCCACGCCCAACCTTCTGCACCACCCGATGGCGAAGGCGGCCCTGACAGCGGGCAAACATGTTGTTTGTGAAAAGCCGCTGGCAATGACAGCCGCGCAGTCGGCGGAGCTGGTCCAGCTGGCGGCAGATAAGAGACTCGTCAACGCAGTAAATTTCAATATCCGCATGTACCCGATGGTGCAGCAGGCGCGCAGCCTGGTGCAGAACGGGCGAAATAGGTGATTTGTTCATCCTGCAGGGTTCTTATCTGCAGGATTGGCTGCTGCTGACAACCGATTGGAACTGGCGGCTGGAACCCGACCTGGGCGGTACGCTGCGTGCGGTCGGAGATATCGGCTCGCACTGGCTCGACCTGATGACATTTGTCACCGGACTGCGGTTGGAAGAAGTCTTTGCCGATTTTAAGACCTTCCACCCGATCCGTAAGAAACCTTCCAAACCGCTTGAAACTTATACCGGCAAGATGCTGCTGCCCTCCGATTACGTCGACCAGCCGATTTACACCGAGGATTATGCTTCCATCCTGCTGCACTTCGAGAAGGGAGTGCGCGGGGTGCTGACGGTGGCGCAGGTTTGTTCGGGCCGTAAGAACCGCCTGTTCTTCGAGATCAGCGGCTCAAAGTCTTCACTGGCCTGGGATGGTGAAAACCCCAATGAGCTGTGGATTGGTCACAGGGCCGAACCTAACCAGGTTTTGCTAAAGGACCCTTCTTTGCTGGCACCGAGGCGCGCGCGACTGCATCTTATCCCGGCGGTCACGGGGAAGGCTTCCCAGACACCTTCAAGCAGCTGTATAAAAAGGTCTACGATTACATTTTCCAGGGTGATTTCTCTAAGAAGCCTGATTTCCCGACTTTTGCTGATGGACATTACGAGATGGTGCTGTGCGAAGCGATCGAGCGCAGCGCTAAAGAGCAGGCGTGGGTTAAAATAGAAAAATAACAGGAGAATATTCATGAAACTCGGATTCTTCACCGCCGCATTTCCTGGGAGCACCCTGGAGCAGGTCGCCAGATGGGGAGCGGAAAGCGGTTTCCAGGCCATCGAGATTGCCTGCTGGCCTCAAGAAAAAGCGTCTCGTCGTTATGCAGGTGTTACGCATATCGATGTAACCGCGCTGGATAAAAAGCAGGCAGCCGGCATTCTAAAAATGCTGGACGGTTATGGGTTGTTCATTTCATCACTTGGGTACTATCCAAATCCGCTCCATCCGCAGGCAGAGCACCGCGAAACTGTAATCGGTCATTTAAAAAAGGTGATCGACGCTGCAGCTCTGCTTGAAGTTCCCGTGGTCGGCACATTCATCGGAAAGGACAAGGATAAAACCGTCCCACAGAACCTTGAGGACTATGCAGAGATCTGGCCGCCAATTGTAAAGTTCGCCAGGGAACGCGGCGTCAGGATTGCCATCGAGAACTGCCCGATGCTCTTCTCCTATGATGAATGGCCTGGAGGTAACAACCTGGCCAGCACCCCTGCCATCTGGCGCAAGATGTGGGAGATCATCCCCGATGAGATATTTCGGTTTGAACCTCGATCCTTCGCATCTCATCTTGCAGATGATCGATTACGAGCGCGTGGTGCGTGAGTTTGGAACAAGAATTTTTCACGTCCATGCCAAGGATTTGCACATCGATCGTGAAGGACTGTATAAACACGGTGTGCTGTCACAGGGCATGGGCTGGCAGGTGCCGCGCATCCCGGGCCTGGGTGACATGGACTGGCCAAAATTCTTTGCCGCCCTGACTGCTGCTGGGTACGACGGAGTGGTCAGCATCGAACATGAAGACCGCGTCTTTGAAGGCAGCGAAGAGCTGGTCAAGCGCGGGTTCTACCTGTCACGCGATGTAATGAAGCCTTTCATCCATTAGAATGTGTATGGATAAGCAGATTTTGAGTAGATGGGAATAATATGAAACGCTATATCGGCTGCGACCTGGGTGGCACCAATTTACGAGCGGCGATCGTCGATGTTGAAACAGGCAACGTTCTACAGCATTCAACGATCCCAACCCTGGCGCGTGAAGGTCCCACCGCAGTCATGCAGCGGATGTCAGACCTATTCATGCGCATCATCCAGGAAGCTGGATTAGGCAAGGAAGATATACGAGGGATCGGAATCGGCGTGCCGGGTACGTTGGACCTTGAGAGCGGTGAAACTCTTTTATTACCCAATCTGCCTGGCAACTGGCCGCACGTGCCATTGCGAAAAACCATCAACGAACTGACCGGGTTACCGGCAGCCATTCTGAATGACGTGCGCTCGATCACTCTCGGCGAGTGGCGTTTCGGCGCCGGGCAGAATGTGGATACCCTGGCAGTCTATGCCATCGGCACAGGCGTAGGAGGTGGGCTGGTGATCAATGGGCAGCTGCACCTCGGGTTTGGCGGCACAGCCGCCGAGCTGGGGCACATGGTGATCGACTTCAACGGCCCACGCTGCGGCTGTGGCAACCACGGCTGCCTGGAGACCTATGCGTCTGGCCCGGCGATCGCTGCCATAGGGATGAAAGCCGTCGCGCAGGGCTTCGCGACCAGGATCGCCGAGCTGTGCAATTACGACCTGAACCGCATCACCCCCAAATTGATCGCCCAGGCCGCCGAAGGCGGTGACGAGATTGCGCGTGAGATATATGCCCAGGCTGGCTACTACCTGGGTGTGGCGGCTTCCAGCATCTGTGTGGCACTCGGCCCGCAGCGCATCATCCTGGCAGGGGGTGTCTCGCAAGCCGGAGACCTTTTACTCGAGCCAATGTGCCGTACACTGCACGAGCGCGTGCATGTGATGCCGGTGGAACGGGTAGAAGTCGTCCTGGCGCAGCTTGGAAACAGCGCCGGCGTGATTGGAGCGGCGCTGTGGGCGGAGAACAGGCAGGCGGGGATGGAAGCAACCACTGGTTGACGGGATATCGCATCACAGGTAAAATATAGCGCGTCTTTACCGGGCCCATAGCGCAGTTGGGAGCGCGTCTCAATGGCATTGAGAAGGTCGAGGGTTCGAATCCCTCTGGGTCCACTCGAAGGTCATAACAGGAGTAGTAGGCTATGCTGCCAGCGAGCCGGGAGAGAGAGGTGCGAGCCCGGTACGGTGCCCTGCAGAGCACCCGGTGTGTCACTCACCGTCCGAATAGGGCTCAACTCGCCTGTTGCTGTAATTAGCAAGCCTTTCCGGTAAACGGAATACCCTGAGCCGGAAACGGGTTCGCCCGTTAGCGCGAACCAGAGCGGCCTGGCACTCCTGTCTTTCGGAAGGATGCCGGCAAGCAGGGTGGTACCGCGGAGCAATCCTTCGTCCCTGATGGGCGAAGGATTTTATTTATTGGTAGCGGGAGGATTGCTCACCTCCTGGAGGTGAAAATGGTTGGGAAATTAAATCAATGGGGAGAATACCGCCCTCAATCTTTCGAGCCAGGCTGGCAGTCAGCCTGGGAAGAGAGTGGCTTTCATCAAGCGCGGGATAACGGCGAAAAGCCAAAGTACTACTGCCTGGATTTCTTCCCTTACCCTTCTGGCGAAGGCCTGCACGTAGGACACTGTCGCAATTACATCCCTACAGACGTGCTCTCACGCTATAAGCGCATGCAGGGCTTTAATGTCCTGCATCCTATGGGCTGGGACGCCTTTGGAGAGCCTGCCGAACAGTACGCCGTACGCCAGGGCGTGCACCCACGCCTGACCACCGATATCAATAAAGCCAACTACAGGCGACAGATGAAGCTGATTGGAACCAGCTACGACTGGAGCCGGGAGATCAATTCATCGCTGCCGGAATATTACCGTTGGAACCAGTGGTTCTTCCTGCTGCTATACAGGAAAGGCCTGGCGTACCGTGATACCAACTGGCAGTGGTGGTGTGAAGTATGCCAGACCACATTATCAAGTCACGAAGTGGCGGGAGGGGTGTGCTGGCGCGGCCACAGCCAGATCACCCGCCGGGAGATCCCGGCCTGGTATTTCCGCATCACCAGCTACGCCGAAGAACTTCTGTCTGGCCTCGATCATGTGGATTGGCCAGAATCCATCAAAGCCATGCAGCGCAATTGGATCGGTCGTTCTGAAGGCTGTGAGATCATCTTTCGAACTATGGGTGGTGAGGCCGTACCGGTATTCACAACCCGCCCAGACACGCTGTTTGGTGCCACGTTCTTTGTCCTGGCACCCGAACACCCCTCTCTTCCAGGATTGCTACCCCTGAGAATGCCCAACATGTGGAAGCGTACATCGTACAGGCAAAGCGCCAGGGCGAAATCGAGCGTATGAAAGAAAAGCGGCAAAAAACCGGTATTTTCACAGGCGGCTATGTCGTTAATCCAATCAACAACGAGATGATCCCGGTTTTTATCGCGGATTATGTCCTGCCTGGTTACGGAACCGGCGCTGTTATGGGTGTGCCGGCGCACGACCCGCGTGATTTGGAATTTGCCCGTCTTTTCAACCTGCCGGTGCGTGTGGTAATCCTGCCACCAGGAGAAGGTACTGAAGAAGGTGAGAACCTGGCAATTGCTTATACCGGCAACGGCAGGTTGGTGAATTCCGGGGATTTCTCGGGGTTATCAAGCCGGGAAGTGTCGGTGAGAGTATGGTACCTTGCTTATAGAGAAATGTGCTGGCGGGCCGAGGTCAACTACCGCATGCGCGACTGGCTGATCAGCCGGCAGCGCTACTGGGGTACGCCTGTGCCGATCGTTTACTGCCAGAGCTGCGGCGAGATGGCAGTGCCCGAGGAGCAGCTGCCCGTTTTACTGCCGCCGATGGAAGATTTCCAGCCGGATGGGAGCGGTCGCTCGCCACTGGCCCGCCAGGCGGATTTCTTGCATACCTCTTGCCCGAACTGCAGCGAGCCCGCCTTGCGCGAGACTGATACCATGGGCGGTTTTGTCGTTCTTCGTGGTATTTCATGCACTTCACCAGCCCCCACGAGGACTCAGCGCCCTTTACAGCTGAAGCGGTGAATTACTGGATGCCGATCGATCTATATGTTGGCGGAGCCGAGCACGCCGTGCTGCACCTGCTCTATGCTCGTTTCTGGACCATGGTCCTGGCTGATGCGGGCTTGATCCCATTTCGCGAGCCGTTTACCAGGCTGCTGAACCAGGGACAGCTGCTGGCACCCGACGGCCAGCGCATGGCCAAGTCGCGCGGCAATGTAATTACTCCCGACAGCACAGTGAAGACTTTTGGCGCAGATGCCTTGCGTGTATACGAGCTGTTCATGGCGCCCTTCGAGCAGGATATAACCTGGAGCACTGAAGGTATCAGCGGATCGTGGCGATTTCTTAACCGCCTGTGGATTTTGTATTCCGATACGTATATGGCTGGTCAAAGCTACTCCGGGGAAGATGCAAATCTATTGAAGATGTTGCATAAAACGATCAGGAAGGTTGAAGAGCGGATCGAGAGATTTCGCTTCAACACCATGGTCTCTTCCTTCATGGAGTTTGTAAACATCCTGTATGAACGTTACCAGGCGGAGGCGTGGAGAACGGGCACCTTCCACCAGGCACTGGATACACTCCTTCTGCTGCTGGCACCGGTTGTTCCGCACATCTCCGAAGAATTGTGGCAGCGCACCGGTCATACGGGAAGTGTGCACCAGCAGACCTGGCCAACCTGGAACGGTGAGCTGGCACACGATGAGGTCATTCAAATCCCAGTTCAGGTCGATGGTCGTTTACGGGAGGTAATCGAAGTGGCAGTGGATGCTGGGCAAGACGAGGTTAAAGAATTGGCTTTATCCCTGGAGCGCATTCGCCAGCATCTCCAGGGACGTGGCGTTGCTCAGGTGATATTGGTTCCAGGTAAAGTCGTAAATATCGTGACGGATTAGTCATCTTTGAAATCTTATTTCACAGGAATTCTGGAGAAAAACATGGATGGATTGCGGCAATATTTTCCAGCAGAAATTGAGCAAAAATGGCAGTTGCGCTGGGAACAAGACGGGCTTTACCATTCTGATGTCGAGCCTGGGCGGCCAAAACATTATGCCCTGACAATGCTTCCCTATCCTTCGGGTGATCTTCATATCGGTCACTGGTACGCCATGACACCTTCGGATGCCCGAGCGCGATATATGCGCATGCACGGTTTTAATGTAATGTTCCCGATGGGATTCGATGCCTTTGGCTTGCCAGCCGAAAATGCCGCCATCAAAAACAACATCCATCCTCGCAAGTGGACCTACGCCAACATCGACCGAATGCGCCAGCAGCTGCGCAGCATGGGTGCGATGTTCGATTGGCGGCGCGAGGCTGTATCCGCTGACCCAGAATATTACAGGTGGACACAATGGTTCTTCCTTAAACTCTTTCAAAATGGCCTGGCGTACCGCAAAGAAGCTGCTGTGGACTGGTGCCCGCACTGCAACACTACCCTGGCGCGCGAACAGGTGTGGGGTGACGACCGACACTGCGAACGCTGCGGGACTCCGGTAATCAAAAAGAACCTGGAACAGTGGTTCTTCCGCACCACGAGCTACGCCCGGGAATTGCAGGATTTTTCCGGTTTGGACTGGCCGGAGCGTGTAAGACTGCTCCAAACCAATTGGATCGGGCAATCGGAAGGCGCCAGTGTGATTTTCAAGCTGGAACAGGGCGATCCGCTGGAAGTGTACACCACGCGGCCGGATACATTGTGGGGTGCGACCTTCATGGTCCTGGCTCCTGAGCATCCCCTGGTTGGAAAAATCACCTCATCCGACCAGCGGCAGGCGGTGCAGGAATACATCCGTCAGTCTGAGCGCCAGAGCGACATCCAGCGTGAAGCTACCGACAAGGAAAAGACCGGGGTCTTCACAGGTGGGTACGCGATTAATCCTGTCAATGGTGCACGCATCCCGGTCTGGATTGCCGATTATGTTTTAATGACCTACGGAACCGGGGCAATCATGGCGGTACCCGCCCATGATGAGCGTGATTTCGCCTTTGCACTTAAATTTGGCTTGCCAATCCTGCCAGTCATCGACCGGCCGGATGGTTTAACCAAATCGATCGTACACCAGGGCAGCTTGAGAGCGGGTTGGGAAGAAGCGCTGCAAAAAACGAACATCGTAGTTTTCGAACGGCAGGGTGATTTCTATTTGACCATCCCACCGGAAGATATTCAAGCTTTTCGTGAGTTGGTTCAGCATCATATCCTGCCGGGAAAGAAAATCGAAATTGTGGGTACCCAATGGTCTTTCCTGTTTTCCGAAGGTGAAATCTCCTGGGATTCGGTCAAGAGCGAAAGAAAGATCCTGGAAAAATGCTGTGAGACCGATCCGGGACTGGGGGATTTCCGAACTCTGATGGAATTGCTGTGGAGCCAGGAATTTTATCGGGATGCGTTGTATCATGCAGGCTATGGTACGATGATTAATTCGGGAGAATTTAGTGGTACGTCTGGTGAGACTGCAAAGGCTGCGGTCACTGAATGGCTGCAGTCCAGGGAGATCGGAAATTCTGCTGTCAATTACCGGCTGCGTGACTGGCTGATTTCCCGGCAACGTTACTGGGGTGCGCCCATTCCAATCATTTATTGCCCGGAGCATGGAGCGATTCCCGTACCAGATGAACAGCTACCAGTGCTGCTTCCGGATGATGTTGAATGGCTACCCACCGGCGAAAGCCCGCTGAAACTGCACCCCACCTGGAAAATGACAACCTGCCCGCTCTGTTCACAGCCTGCGGTGCGCGAGACTGATACCATGGATACTTTTATGTGCTCATCCTGGTATCACCTGCGGTATCTGAGTCCTGATTATCCGAAAGGTCCTTTTGATCCAGTGGAATATGAATATTGGATGCCTGTGGATACTTACACCGGGGGAATTGAACATGCCACCATGCATCTGATTTACACCCGGTTCTTTCATAAAGCCGGGAGAGATATGGGTGTGATGAAGGGCTCGGAGCCGATGCTGCAGCTGCGCAACCAGGGCATTATCTTGGGAGAAGATACTGAAAAGATGTCCAAGAGCCGCGGCAACGTCGTCTCCCCTGATACCCTGGTTGACAGGTATGGCGCAGACACGGTACGGGCTTATTTAATGTTCTTTGCTCGCTGGGATATGGGAGGTCCCTGGAACAGCAGCGGAATTGAAGGAACGGCACGTTGGATGCGGCGGGTATGGGCGCTGTATAACGAACCCATCACGCGACGAGAACCCAATCCAGAAACCCTCCGCAATCTTCGCCGCAGCCTGCACCAGACCCTGCGGCAGGTGACACATGATTTCGATTCCTTCGAATTTAACACTATCGTGTCTGCCTTGATGGAGCTGCTGAATGAGATGTACAGGGCACGTGAAAATGGCGCAGCTGGAACGCCTGAGTGGGAAGAAACCCTGGATATCTATTTGAGGATGATGGCTCCTGTTGCACCGCACATGGCCGAAGAGCTGTGGGCAGCCGCGGGAAAGCCGTATTCCATTCACATCCAGTCCTGGCCGGAAGTCGACCAGGCAGCTGCCGCGGAGGAGCTGGTCACGTTGGTTATCCAGGTAAATGGCAAGGTTCGTGACCGAATTCCCGTGCCAGTTGGAATCGACGAGGACGAAGCACGCAATCTCGCCCTGGCGAGCCCGTCGATCCAGAAAATCCTGGCAGGGAATTCCCCGCGTAAAGTGATCGTGGTCCCCGACAAGTTGGTAAACATTGTATTGTAAGCCGGAGCATAAAACAGTTCTTGGCATTGAAAATTACCCTGCTGCGCGGGGTGGAAGCAACTCGTTTGACCATTTCTTCGACTTCCATTAGAATTTAATAGAAAACCACTTCTTCTAAGCAATTGGAATTGCGAAATTTCTAAAAGATGGAATTGTTCGAGATAGAAAAAGGAAAACAAATGTCTACAAAGAGAATTGTGACAGCTCCAGATGCCCCCCATGCTATCGGGCCATATTCTGTGGCCACGACTTATGGCGATCTGGTTTTTACGGCCGGTCAGCTGGGTCTGGATCCATTAACCGGGAATATTGTTCCTGGAGGGGTGGAGTCGGAAACTCGCCAGGCATTGATAAACCTGAAGAATATCCTCGAGAGCGCCGGGTCATCGCTGGGTAATGTTCTTAAAACCACCATTTTCTTAAGGAATATGATGGATTTTGGGGAAGTGAATGCAGTATACGCGGAATTCTTTAATTCAGATTTTCCGGCGCGATCGACCATAACAGTCGCAGCTCTTCCCAAGAACGGCCTAGTGGAAATCGAAGCTGTCGCATGTCTGGGGAATTAATCCTGGTCGTCGACGATGAGCCGAACATCGTCCAATTGGCGCGCCTGTACCTGGAACGGGAAGGCTTCCGGGTTGATTTCAGGGCAGATGGTAAATCTGCTTTGGAAGCAGTCGAATTTCAGAAACCCGCACTGGTAATTCTCGATATCATGCTCCCGGAAATGGATGGGATGGAGGTATGCCGGAAGCTGCGCGCCCAAAACAACCGTGTACCGGTAGTTATGCTGACTGCCAGGGATGAGGATATCGACAAAATACTGGGATTAGAGATGGGTGCAGACGACTACCTGACCAAGCCCTTCAATCCCCGCGAGCTGGTGGCGCGGGTGAAGGCGATATTGAGGCGGTCTGACCATTCGACTTCCCGCAGTACATCTGTCATTCATATCGGGGACCTGGTTATCGATCCTGCCAGCCGCGAGACGAGTGTGAACGGGCATCCCGTAGATTTGCGCACTCAGGAATTCGATTTGCTGCTCACCCTGGCGGAACACAAGGGGCTGGTTCTCTCCAGGGAGCAGCTGCTGGAAAAAGCCTGGGGAATTGATTATTTCGGCCAGACTCGCACAGTAGACGTCCATATCGGGCAACTGCGTAAAAAACTGTCTGCCAGCCGCGTCCGGATCGAAACCATAACCGGAATTGGATACAAATTGGTAGCCTGATGTTTTGGAGCCTGCGTTTTCGCCTTTGGCTGACATATCTTCTTATTGCGGGGATCGTCATAGGTATTGCCGGCATTGTGATGGTCATATACTTGATTCGAAATCCGGCTGCTGACCGCCGCGAGCTGCAGAGGTTGAGAGTAATTTCAGGTTTACTCGAAAACCGGGGCGCAAATTTCTTCCAGGCGCTGGAGAATGACTCTTTTGAGAATGTGCAGAAAGCAGTTGAGAGAGTAGACAGGCAGCTCGGAGTACGTGCGGCAGTGTTTAGTGAGATCGGCGACCTTTTAGCTGATTCCCGCCAGGGGTTGGCCGCAGACCTACCAGACTGGAATTATTTATCCTCTTTGAATACCACCAGCTTTCGGGATTCAAGCAGGAGGCAGTGGTTGTTCGTGATCACACCAGTAGAAAGTGGTGATTATTTGCTCCTGGCTTTACCACGGATTCGAAATCCGATCTGGACGGTAGTCCGAGATGAAATTCTACCTCCTTTCGGAAGGGGAGTGCTGCTGGCGCTTTTCTTATCCCTGATTATGGCCATATGGATTTCCGAATGGGTTTCAGCTCCCTTGAAAAGAATGGCTGCAGCAGCGATGAATATTTCTGTGCAGCGATTCAATAAGATCGATTTGGAAGGTCCCCGTGAAATCAAGGAGCTGGCTAAGGCTTACAACGAAATGGGTGAACGAGTTCAATCCTCCCAGAGGTCGCAGCAGGATTTCGTCGCGAACGTTTCCCACGAACTAAAAACCCCGCTCACTTCGATCCAGGGATTTGCGCAAGCGATCACGGATGGTACCGCTGAAGGACCGGATGCAATAAAACAGGCAGCAGCGGTTATTCTTGATGAAGCAGAGCGCATGCACCGCATGGTGCTGGATTTGTTGGAACTGGCTCGCTACGATTTGGGGATGGCAAAACTTGATTTTTCCGAAGTCGATCTTGAAGAAGTATTGCAGGACGTTGTTGAAGAGTTTGAGCCTCTTGCAAGCAAGTTGCAGGTGAATCTGAAATTTGAAAGTGGGGCTGCCGAGATAATACCGGTGCATGCTACTACTGGACGCTTGTTGGATGGATCGGCTCCCGGGAAACCTGTGAAGATCACCGCCGATGCTGACCGGCTCAAACAGGTTTTGTCAAACCTGATTGAAAATGCGTTGAAATTCACGCCGGCCGGAGGGAAAGTCCAGGCTGGCATTCTATTGAAAGACAGATGGATTGAGATCAGGGTGGAAGATGGTGGTCCCGGCATCCCACCCGAAGAAGTCGAGAGGGTTTTTGAACGGTTTTACCAGATGGATAAATCTCGCACTGGAGGAAGCCAACGTGGGGTGGGATTAGGGCTGGCTATCGCGCGCGAAATCGTGCAGGCTCACGGTGGCTCGATCTTCGTGGAAAACAAACCTGCTGTAAGTTCGGCAAGCCAGGAAATCGGCCACTCCAAAAATGCTGGTAATGGCTGTGAATTCATTGTGCGGTTACCGCTTACACATCCGGAAAGAATGGACTCTTCAAACCCACAGGGAGCCAATCTTCATGCAAGCTCAGGTTTCACGCGGAGATCATGAGCAGATGACACTCGTTTCTGTTGTTGTACCGTGCCGCAATGAGCAGGACAGGATTCTCTTCTTGCTTCATGCTCTGCATGAGCAAACTTATCCAATGCAGGATATGGAAGTCGTCATTGCGGATGCCATGTCGTCAGATCTCACCCCCCAACGCATCGGGGAATTTATGCAAGTACACCCGGATCTGCGAATTATGATTATTGATAATCCCCAAAAAACAATCCCTGCTGGTTTAAATCTGGCGCTCAAAGCCGCGACTGGCGAGATAATTGTTCGCCTGGATGCACACTCGGTTCCTTATCCAGAATATGTATCGCGCTGTGTCCAATCCATCGAGGCAGGGAGAGGTGATAATGTGGGAGGTGTCTGGGAGATACATCCAGGTAAAGACACCTGGCTGGCGCGTGGAATTGCGGCGGCTGCTTCTCATCCGCTCGGAGTAGGCGATGCATTTTACAGGTACGCAGAACAACCCAAACTTGTTGATACGGTACCTTTTGGATCTTTTCGCAGACAGTTGCTGGATCGAATCGGCTATTTTGATGAGAACTCTGTTGACCAATGAGGATTATGAGTTCAATGTGCGTTTGCGGAAAATTGGAGGGAAAGTCTGGCTGGATCCCGAGATTCGATCTATATATTATGCACGCTCTACAATCAAGGAGCTGGCAAGACAATACTGGCGATATGGATATTGGAAGGCGCGTATGCTTCGCCGATATCCAGGGACAATCCGCTGGAGACAGGCACTTCCACCTCTCATGATCCTCGGCTTTGTTTTTCTATCCCTGCTGTCCTTTTCGTGGTTTTTTGCGGCCTGGATATTCATGATAGAATTACTTTCCTACTCGATATTATTATTGGCTGCCGGTTTCCATTCCGCAAAAAAAAAGAAAGATTTCTCGTTGATGTTTAGCGTTCCTCTGGCGATCGCGACCATGCATTTCTCCTGGGGGAGTGCATTTATTTGGAGCGTATGTACTAAATGAAAAAGTCTGGCTATAGATTTTCCATGCGACTCTGGCAGCTGCGCCTTGGTGAGCGGCGGTCTTTGCTCATAATTGGCGACTTCTTGATGGCTGTTGCTTCACTTGGATTATCGCTTTATTATTGGGGGTCGACCGAAAGGTTCCTGGGTCCTACGCTGGAATTTCTCCAAAGACGTGTTCCGATCTGGTTTTATTTTCTACCCTTAATCTGGTTGTTGTTAATGGTAGAGCTCTACGATGTCCACCGTGCAAATGACTGGCGCCGGACAATTCAAGGAGTGGCTGTCGCCGCTGCTGTTGGTTTGACATTGTATTTACTTCTTTATTTTTACTATGCAGATCCTCCCAGGTCGGCTTTGCCGCGGCGTGGGGTTGCCAGTTTTGTAGTTGCAGCAGCTGTTCTTACCCTGGCGTGGAGGTGGTTGTATATCCAGATCTTCACTGCACGGCAGTTTATGCGGCGGGTTTTGCTGATAGGAGGTGGTACAACCGGCTCATTGCTGTTAAAAAAAATCAATACTTTGAAAGTTAGACCCTTCGATCTGATCGGAATTATCGACGACGACCACCGTAAATTAGGCACGAACATAGACGGATACCAGGTAATCGGGACGAGTGACCAGATCCAAAAGATCGTTCAGGCGAATGAAGTCTCAGAAATTATTGTTGCTATTATGGGTGAAATGGAAGGCTGTCTTTTCCAGGCTTTGTTGGATGCCCAGGAATCCGGCATTCAAATCACACGCATGGAGACTGCCTATGAAGATATCCTGGGTCGTGTTCCGATTCAATCCTTGGAAGCCGATTGGATTCTCAGAACTTTCTCCGACCAGGCACGCGCTGAGCGTTTTCTTCGAGCTGACGAAGAGATTGATCGATATTTTTGGAGCATTAATTGGTCTGGCAATTTTTCTCCTGTTATTACCAATTATCAGTGTATTGATCTTTATTGATGATGGGTGGCCGATTTTTTATACTCAAACACGCTCTGGTAAAGGTGGGGGCACATATACAATTCTGAAATTCCGTACAATGCGGAAAGATGCGGAGGCCGATGGAGTTCCGCGATGGGCAAACAAAGACGATGCCCGGGCAACTCGCGTTGGTCGTTTGTTGAGAAAGACTCACATTGACGAGCTTCCGCAGTTTTTTAATGTGCTGCGTGGTGAAATGAGCCTGATCGGCCCACGAGCTGAACGTCCAGAGCTGGTTTTGATGTATCAACAGCAGATACCTTTCTATCGCGCTCGCTTACTGGTCAGACCAGGGATTACAGGCTGGGCTCAGGTCAATTTTGGCTATGCCTCTTCCGTCGATGAAACTATGATGAAGCTTGAATATGATCTTTTTTACATCAAACATCGAACCCTGGCGATGGAATTGTTGATCCTCCTCAGGACTCCTGCCACTATACTTGGTTTTCGGGGCCGGTGAAAATGCGGTTGTACCCGCGATTTCGCAACGAGATCGTCTTGGTTACTGACTTGTTCCTGATAACGGTTGCGGGAATTGGCAGCTTTGTATTGAGGACGGATCTCGGGCCGCTTTTCAATTACTACCTTCCGCAGGCGATCTGGCTGATCGCCATCAGCCTGGTTGTAAAACCGATCGTGTTTGCCTTATTTGGTTTATACCGCCGCTTGTGGGTGTATGCGAGCATTAAAGAGCTGAAACTGATCATTGTTGCGATCACAACTGCTTCAGTAATCGTATCTTTAGTGATTGTTTTACTGCGGGTGTTGCAAGTCTTGCCTTATTTTCCCCGCAGCACCCTTCCGATTGATTGGCTATTAACTCTGGTTCTGATCGGGGGATTCAGGTTTTCGTTGCGGATTTTGGCAGAGAACCGTTCCCCATCCGAAGAGTCCTCGAGGGGTCTGCGGAGAGTGTTGGTCATCGGTGCTGGAGACGCTGGCGCCCTGGTAGTGCGCGAAATGCAAAAGAATAACCAGCTGCGGTTAAAACCTGTTGGATTTCTCGACGATGATCCGGGTAAGCTCAAGCAGCAAATCCATGGAATTCCGGTTGTTGGCACCTTATCCGATCTTGCACGCACTTTAACCCTCAGGCGCATCCACGAGGTGATTATTGCAATTCCCAGTGCCTCCGGCCAGGTCATCCGGAATGTCACCGAAGTCTGCCGCTCACGGGGAATTCAATTCCGGACGATGCCCGGAATCTATGAGCTGCTGGGGGGGAAGGTCAATGTAAGCAGGCTTAGAGATGTCGAAATCACCGACTTACTGCGTCGTGAACCGACACACATGGATACTGAGATGGTAGGATCGAGTCTGGGAGGCAGGCGAGTTCTGGTAACAGGTGCGGGTGGCTCCATTGGCCGGGAACTGTGTCGCCAGATCGCACGCTGGATGCCGGAAGCGCTTATCCTGCTTGGTCACGGTGAAAACAGCATTTTTGAAACTCTTTTGGAGCTGGGAGAAAATTTTCCATCATTGTCTGTTCATCCTGTGATAGCCGACGTCCGCGATATCGACCGGTTGAACATTGTATTCGAAAACCACCGCCCACAGGTGGTCTTCCATACTGCGGCTCACAAGCATGTCCCCATGATGGAAGTCAACATAGAAGAAGCGATCACCAATAATGTACTTGGTACCAGAAATATCGTCGAAGCATCATTGAACTTCACTACCGAACGCATGGTCATGATTTCCACCGATAAAGCCATTCGTCCGGTAAGTGTTTATGGTGCTACCAAGCGCCTGGCCGAGATGCTGGTTTTGGACGCCTCCAGCCGGACTGATTTACCTTTCTCTGTTGTGCGCTTTGGAAATGTATTGGGCAGCAGGGGAAGCGTGGTTCCTATATTCAAACGGCAGATATTACAGGGTGGTCCCTTGACAATCACACACCCTGACATGGAACGATATTTCATGACCATTCCCGAAGCCGTTCATCTGGTTTTGCAGGCTTCTGCAATGGGACTGGGTGGAGAAGTTTTTGTTCTGAACATGGGTGAACAGGTGCGCATCCTCGATTTAGCCGAGGACTTAATTCGGCTTTCGGGTTTGGAACCAGGAAAAGATATCCAAATCGTGTTTACCGGTATTCGCCCAGGAGAGAAGTTGAGTGAAGAATTGTGGGATCAATGGGTCACTTACAAGCCAACCGCACATCCAGACATCGTCTTGTTGGAGGATGAAGACCTGTTATCTGGGCCGGTGCTGATGCGCACAGTGGATGAGTTGATTCACCTGTCGCGAGAAGGCGATCCAGCAACCATCGTACGCATCCTGGATGATTGTATCCCGGGTGCAGCAGTTCGAAGCGCGCCGCCGCCCGATTTGACTGCACTCATCTAAAGATGTTCAGATCCCAAAGGGTTGTGCCGAGGGCGAATGTGGCCTGTTTTTCCCCATTGGACACAATAATCTGACCTGGACACGAGTCATGGTTCCATAAATGCCAGTAATTAATGCTGAGGAGTGGGAGAATTTCCTTCTCACCTTTCCTGAGGCACACATTCTCCAGACCAGGCAGTGGGGAGATCTGAAGTCGCAATACGGATGGAAAGTTACCCGTGTCATTGCCGGGTCTTCTGTAGCCGGTCCGACTGAACAGTCTGGAGCTCAGATCCTTTTCAGGTCAATTCCGCTGGGATTTTCTATCGGTTACATTCCGAAAGGACCGGTGGGTCAAAATGGGTCTCAGGAAAACAAGTTAGGCTGGGATGCGCTGTGGCGGGAAATCGATTCCATTTGCCAGAATCAGCGGGCAATACTATTAAAAGTTGAGCCAGATTTGCTGCAACCAGAAAAGAATGCTGAGAAATCAACGAACGCTTCAACCGGGTTTGCGCCGACTGGTTTTCGGGTAAGCGGGCACAGTATACAACCTCCCCGGACGATTTTAGTAGATATCGGTGGTGAGGAGGCTGGCATTCTCGGGCGAATGAAACAAAAGACCAGATACAATATCCGGCTGGCCCAAAAGAAGGGTATTGTGGTCTCCACCAGCACTGACCTCGATGCGTTCCACCGTATGATGCGTGATACAGGGCAAAGAGATCGGTTTGCAGTGCACAGCCAGGCTTACTATGAAGCCGCTTATGAGAATTTCCACTCAATTGGTCAATGTGAATTATTCCAGGCAGAATTTGATGGACTGCCTATCGCCTGTTTGATGGCGTTTGCGCACGGACCACGCGCGTGGTATTTTTATGGCGCTTCGGCGGATGTACACCGTGATCTGATGCCTGCATATTTGCTGCAGTGGGAAGCAATGCGTTGGGCAAGAGCGCGTGGCTGCCGGATCTATGATTTGTGGGGAGTCCCGGATCACGAATATGAGGTTCTCGAATCTCGGTTTTCAAATCGTTCTGGCGGTTTGTGGGGTGTGTATCGTTTCAAGCGTGGATTTGGTGGCCAATTGCGCAGGGCTGTAGGACCGTGGGACCGTGTTTATCTCCCACTCTTCTACAATTTCTACCGGATCTGGACGCTGATCAGGTCTTCAAGGAATGAGAACACGGGGTAGCAATGATTCCCATGCCTGATTTCTCTTTTGAGCTTCTCAATCCAGAGGCACTTGATTATCATAAATGGGACGATTTGATCGCCGGGCTGCCTCATGCGCATGTCCTGCAGACTGCAGAGTGGGGTCAAATCAAGAGCCAATTTGGCTGGCAGCGTCTGCCAGTTGTGTGGAAAGATTTCACAGGGGAGCATACGAGCGGCAGCCATGCTGTTGTCCCGCAGTGTTACGGTACCGCTATTATCCCGACTTTTAAGCTTCTTATACGTCCCAAAAGGACCGCTTCTTGACTGGTCGAATTCGATACTGCGCCTGCAGGTATTGCGGGACCTGGAAATGATCGCTAGAAATCGGAGGGCCGTATTCATTAAAATTGATCCGGATGTGCAATTAGGCACCGGAGAATCCGCGTTGCAGGATTCTCTCGGTGACAATACCGGATATGAAGTAGTGAGCGATCTCGAAAATATGGGATGGCGGTATTCACACGAGCAAATCCAATTCAAGAATACTGTGCAAATCGACCTTTCTCTCGACCAGGATCAACTGCTTGCCAGGATGAAACCCAAGACCCGTTACAATCTTCGCCTCGCAGGACGAAAAGGAGTGAAAATCCGGAAAGGAGATGTTCATGACATTCCCCTTCTTTACCAGCTGTACCTCGAAACTTCGGTGAGAGATAATTTTGTGGTTCGAAAACAGGCTTATTACCAGGAAGTGTGGTCGAAGTTCCTCGCCAGTAACCTGGCGGATGTATTTGTCGCAGAAGTGGAAGGGAAAGCGATAGCTGGGGTGATCTTGTTTCGATTCGCTGGCAAAGCCTGGTTCTTATTCGGGATGTCGGGATCCGAAGATCGAGAGAAAATGCCAAACTATTCATTGCAATGGGAATTGATCTTAAATCTTAAGGCCAACGGTTGCAAAATCTACGATCTGTGGGGCGCTCCAGATGAGTTTATTGAGACTGATCCACTTTGGGGTGTGTACCGCTTCAAAGAAGGCCTGGGTGGAGTGACTGTTCGTCATATTGGAGCATGGGATCTTCCGCTGAGTAATTCTAAGTACTATTTGTATTCGAGGATTTTGCCTGCATTGCTGGATTGGATGCGCTGGCGCGGAAAATCACGCGGACGCAGGCAGCTGGCTTGAACTAGATTATCCATTCGGAGGGATTAACGAAAGAAATTCCGCGACTTCGTTTTGCAGTCTTACCCACTCCGGTTGAGTATTTACCCCGCTTATCCGCGCAACTTGGTATCAAGCTGTTTGTAAAGCGAGATGACCAGACCGGGTTGGCACTTGGTGGGAACAAAACTCGTAAACTCGAATTCCTGCTGGCTGAAGCCAGAGCGAATGGAGCAAAGACATTAATCACTACTGGTGCCGTACAATCCAACCACTGCCGGCAAACGGCTGCTGCTGCACGGCGGTTTGGATTTGATTGCATCCTGATTTTAATTGTTCCAAAAGGCGAAGATATACCTTCGAACCAAAACCAGCAGCCATCGGGCAATCTGCTGCTAGACCGGATATTTGGCGCCGAGATAATCTGGTCGGAATGGGAATCGCGCGATAAGAATTTGCAGGAGACTTTTCAGTCGGCGTGGGACGCGGGCCGGCGTCCATACTTGATTCCTTACGGTGGTTCGAGTCCTGCCGGGGCAAGCGCCTATGCCTATGCTGTCCAGGAGCTGCTGGGTCAAGATATTCATCCGGATTGGATTATTTTCCCGTCTTCCTCGGGAGGCACTCATGCAGGTCTGGAAGCAGGCGCCCGGATATTTGGCTATCAGGGACGAATTTTAGGGATCAGCGTCGATGAGACTGCAGAGGTACTGACACAAAGAGTGGCAAAACTGGCGGTTGAGACTGCAGATTTCTTATCGGAAAAGCTGGAAATCTCCCCTGGTGAAATCGGGGTAAATGAAGATTACCAATGGCCAGGTTATGGGGTATTGGTGGAGTCAGAAGTCAATGCAATTCGGACTTTTGCCAGGACTGAGGGGTTATTGTTGGATCCAGTTTATACAGCGCGCGCCGCTGCTGGAATGCTCGACATGATCAGCAAAGGAAGCCTTGCAAAGGGATCAACGATACTCTTCTGGCATACTGGAGGCACGCCGGCCTTATTCGCTGACCGCTACCGCCAATTCGAATAACCCGGAATTTCAGCCCTTCAATCCCAGTATTTCATATACCTGCATCGGCTCGGCTTTGCCTTTCATCTGGATTTTTCCCAATGAATTGACCTGGATTTTGTCAGCGACAAAAGCATAAGCCGCTTCGCTGATAAGTAGCTGGTTCGCTGCCGAATTCTCCTGGATGCGTTTGGCGGTGTTGACACTGTCCCCAATTGCTGTATATTCAAGGCGTTTTTCAGTTCCCACGAGTCCCAGAACCGCTTCACCGTAATGGATACCGACCCCGAAATTGAGATGATATTCGCTGGGAAGTTCTTCGTGCAGCCTCTGTACTGCTGAACGGATGTTCAATGCAGCTCGAACTGCACGCATGGTGTGATCGGGCTGAGGGATCGGAGCGTTGAACCATGCCATGATGGCATCCCCTAAGAATTTATCGATGGTCCCTTCCTGATTAAGCACAGCATCTGCAGCTTCCGCCAGGTAGCGGTTTAGAATAGAAACCAGGGTGACCGGGTCCAGCCCTTCGCTGATCCTGGTGAATCCGCGGATATCGGAAAATAATGAAGTAATCTCTGCTCTTACGCCGCCAAGCTGCAGTTTATCCGGGTCGAGCTGGTTGATGACCGCTGGCGAGACCATTCTTTCGAAGAGCCGCCTCTGCGCTTCCAGGCGCTTCTTCTCTGTCAAATCGTCAAGGACAATTGCCACACCCTGGGTGTTTAATGAGCCGTCTTTTAGAGGCGAGAAATTCAGGCTTAATGAGACGGAACCACGGTTAGGCACGTTAAATTTTTAGTTCCTTCCCGGTGACTGGCTTGTCGGATTGTCGAACACGGTCGATTTCTTCGAAAATTTCGCAATTTTCGGGATCATTCTCCCGAGTTTGTAGAAGTTCTTCCAGATGAAGGCCAATTAAATTTTCATCGAATCGTCCCAAAATGGATTGAGCGGCGCGATTGCATAGGGAGATTTTGGATTGCGTGTCAGCGGTGATAACTCCACTGGCCATCGACGCGAACACGTTGTCCATCAAGTTCTTTAATTCAGTGACTTCAGCAAGTGTGTGTCGAAGGGATTCAAAAAGACGGGCATTTTCAAGGGCTACAGCTGCATGGTTAGCGAACGTAATCAGTAAATCCCGTTCGGATTCGGTAAAAATACCGGCTTGGATCCGGTTATCTGTGTATATCACACCGGTGATCTCATCTTTGACTTTCAAGGGGACACACAAAATCGCCCTCAAGTTGTGTATGATCACACTCTGGTGGCCGCCGAAGCGTGGATCTTCCTGGGCGTTAGTGGTTAACACAGGTTCGCCATCGCTGAACACACGGTTGATCACTGTCTGGCTGACTGCGCTTTCCGAAGGATCCAACGATTCTTGTTCCCAGTTTCTGGCAATGTAATTCACAAACTTCCCGTTTTCGTTACGCAGCATAAGGAACCCGCGTTCAGCTTTAGTCAGACGGATGATGGTGTCCATTACAATCCGCAGCACTTCGTTTAACTCTAGCGAAGAGTTAATGGCCTGGATCACATCCGTCAATGCCAAGATATTTTCAGATCGGTTCAAGTCCATGTGTTTTTCTCACCTGATTATGTGCAGGAAAATATTCTTGATCCTGGTAGATTACTTTTTCCGGCTCATCCGATACGACTCTTTACGGGTTATATCCCGGATTTCAGAAGCTGCGTTCCAGGCAATCACCATATTGGCCGGTTTCCTGCTAAATGTAGCCAGATGATATTCTCTTACCAGGCGTTGCGCGGCTCTCTCAGTTTCGGGCGCAATAATACCCAAAAGCTGTGCTCGTTCCGAGGGAGTCTCGTTTGGTTGTGGATCAACCCCTAATCTTTCAAGTGCTATGTTTATTTGCAGGTAAGCCTTGGAGATAGGAGTGAGCAATGCCCGTCTGGACATTATCTTTAAAGCTTCTGGAGGTTGGATCCCAATTTTCCGCAGGGTGTTTTCTAGCATAATCGGTAAAGGTAGTATGATCAACTGGCGGCGCTTCCGCCAGCTGATGTAAATCATCCCTCCTCTCCAGGCGAATGACAGCCAGCCTGCTCGCCAAAACCAAAACAGAATTCCGAAGATGCCTGCAACAGCCAGCCCAATCAAGTATATCATGTACGACTGTTTTGGTCCAATTTCGGTTTCGGATTGAATCAGGTTCCTCTCGTTCAACAAGTCGGCGAGATCCTGTTCCATATCCCTTCTGGATAAGGGATCAAATTGATTAATCAGTGGACCTTGCTCAATTTCGCTATTATTTCCCGGAATGCGGGCGATATCCGGTTGGGAGACGGTCGGTTCGAATTCTACCCAACCGATGCCTGGAAAAAAGACTTCAGGCCAGGCATGTGCATCGTTCTGGCGGACCAGGAAAGTGATGTTTTCTTGACTTGCTTGGCCGCTGGTCCTGTCTCCTTCCAGCTGATCACCCTGGGCATAGCCGACTGCCCAGCGTGCTGGGATTCCTGCTGCCGCGCAGCAAAAGGATCTGTGCAGTTGAATAGTAATTGCAGAAACCCTTTTTGTGTTCGAATAAGAACCAATCAATGACCTCGCCTTCAGACGGGATCTCGCCTTCGATCGTGTCGCTGTATTCATAATTTTTGCGCAGATAATTTGTGATCGCGACGGTTTTATCATACACTGTCGGTTCATTCTCGGTTAGAGTTTTAGCCAGCTCGACCATGCGTGGAGTGATGGTATCCGGTAGCTGCAAAAACCGATTGGTGACCCATTCGGGATATTCTGTGCCAGCAGATCTTAACTGGGCTTCGGTGGCATAATTTACAGCTGATTGCGATTTATACTCCTGTCCAACCTCCAGGGGAGGGTCGGGTCGAAAAGTGGAGATATCAGCGGTTCCATCCGATGTCTCGAGGTATTCAACCCATCCGTCCTGGTTCACCCATAGTGGAAGGGCAGGTGTAAACAGAGATGAAATACTGCTGGCAGAAGTAAATTCAAAAGAGCCCAACCAGCGTCCGTTATAGATTGGTGTTCGAATGTTTGTGCGCTGAGGATCGTAGGCATTCGCATTTCCAAGAGTGCTCAGCCATTGCCCGTCCTCATAAAAATCATAGACGCGAGCCCGCCAGTACAGGCGGATTCCGGGAGGAATATTCCCTGGGACCTCCACTGAGAAAACCTGGCTGTCGGATAGAGGATTGCCTCGGCCAAGGGCTGTGCTCTCACCGTATAAAGTGGTAACACCAGCCGCAGTCGACCGTAGCGGTGCGAAAAAACTTTCAAACTGGTCACGTGTTCTGTCCCATAAGCGCAATACCGGTTTCCAGGCTTGCTGTGCTACAGGAGCCGCATTCGCTAAGCCTGGAATTGTCCAGGCAAAAACCACAATCAACAAAACTGCTACGATGGTGAAACGGAAGAAATTCCATCCCAGCTGAGGCGGAAGCGCGGTGTGACTGGTTTCCCATCGATTGCGAAATTGAATATAGATCATCCTGGAGACAAAAATCAGGGCGAAGGCGAAGAATAACGCCAGGTAAAGCCCACGTCGAAAAACCAGGGGATCGAAAGCATGGATCACAAAAATGCAGATCCCTGCCGGAAGCACCGCCTCCCAGGAGTGTCCATAGCGCACCATCCAGTACCCTGCCTGGACAGACAGCACCCAATACAAAATGGACATTATGACCAGGAAGAGTAATGAATCGCGCAAAACTTCGCGGTGCAGAATCTGATACAGGATTATCCCCAACCGGTTGATCAGAATGGTTGCCCGTTCCAGCCAGAGTAAATCGTCACGCAAGAGGCTGCCTAGCTGCCAGGGAATCGCGATGATGCCGTAGGCCGCTGCCAGGAGGAATGCAACGAAGGGAGAGAAACGGCTGTATCCTAATGCCAGACCAATAACAACTCCGAAAAAGGTCAGAGTTTGGACTACGGATAAATCCCTGGTCCAGCCGGTGGCAACTAACCTGGAAGCGGCGGTTAAGAGTGCGAGTAATAGGAAGAAGCCAGCCAGTGCATCCCACCAGCGAGTGCGCTTGTTGTTCTTAATCATATTTGTGTTTTATCGTGATTTCTACACGACTGATTAATATGGAGTTTCACTTAAGGTATTACAGCCTGTTAGCAAATCAGGTTCAGTTTACACTGAATTTCAATTGTAAGGATGGATATTAATCAGTTTTTCAGCATTGCGATATTTATCTTCATCAAGTGACAATTTCTTCTTGATTCATGACACATAACGAGGTCCTTCCGATTGGTTGTATGGTAAAATTTTCCCCACTGTCCTGGGTAATATGGGAATTGTCGGCGCGTCCTATGGACATCTTATCCAATGTGCGATTGAGGAGTAGACATGCCAGGAAACGAATGGATCTACATTGGGGTATTTCTATTGCTTGCCCCCATATTTCCGGCTGCTGCACTTCTAATACCGCGGATCATCGCTCCACGTAAACCGAATCCGGCAAAAAGCCAGACCTACGAATGCGGTATGGAGACCGTCGGTGAATCGCGGGTACAGTTCCACGTACAATACTACATATTTGCTCTCATATTCCTGGTTTTTGATGTAGAGATGGTTTTCCTTTTCCCCTGGGCAGCGGCATTTGATCAAATTCCCCTGTTTGCGGTTGTGGAAGCAATCCTGTTTATTGGGATACTCGTCTCGGGTCTGATCTATGCCTGGCGAAAAGGTGCATTGAAGTGGATGTAGCTTCGATGTCTCTAGATCTCATGAATGAGTATTTTTTTTACATAAGTAAAGGCTGAAGAGAAAATCTTTCAGCCTTTTCGATGCAGTGCATAAATTAGCTTGACGAATGCCGAGATTTCGCATTTCAAAATGGGAGTTGGGTGATGTTTGATCCGGTAAATTCGATTGCTCAGTGGCTCTCAGAGCTGCTGGCTGGTTGGGGATTATCTCCAACCTGGGTGAACCTGGTTCTAGCTGTCATCGGTGTGGTCGTGACAGCCACCTTCGTCCTGGTTATGGATATTTTCCTGGTGTGGGTAGAACGAAAAGTGGTGGCGCGTTTCCAGGATCGTCTCGGACCCAATCGTTTGGGCCCGTTCGGATTGATCCAGCCATTTGCCGATATCATAAAACTGTTGATAAAAGAAGATATCACCCCCGTTGGGGCAGATAAGATTTTATTCAATCTGGCACCGATCCTGGCACTGGCAACAGTGGTCTCCATCTGGGCAGTGATACCATTTTCATCTACTATGCTGGGAGCTGATCTGAATGTGGGGATCTTGTTTATTGTAGCCATCGGTGCGATCGGCACGCTGAGCATCATCATGGCGGGTTGGGCCTCTAACAACAAGTATGCACTCCTGGGAGCCCTGCGCATGGTAGCGGTCCTGGTCGCATACGAAGTTCCCATGGTCATCGCCCTCCTGGTGCCGGTCATTCTGGCGCGTTCCATGAGCCTGCAGACGATTGTCCAGTCTCAGAATGTCTGGTTTATTGTTCTGGCGCCGGTTGCTGCCTTCGTTTTTTTGATCACTGCGATTGCCGAGCTCGGACGCTCTCCCTTTGATCTAAACGAAGCCGAGTTGGAAATTGTGGCTGGTTACCACATTGAATATACAGGTATGAAGTTCGGATTATTTTACGCTGGAGAATTATTGCATACCTTGACGATGGGTGCGATTTTCTCGACGCTATTTCTCGGCGGTTGGCGCCTGGCAGCTGCGGAACAGTTCCCAATATTAGGTGTGCTTTGGCTCCTTATCAAGTCATTCTTTATTTACTGGGTGATCATGTGGATTAAATACTACTGTCCCGCGCATCCGCATCGATCATATGATGATTTTGAATTGGAAGCTTTTGACTCCCCTGGCTCTGGCAACGGTTGTGGTGGTTGCGTTATTGGATAAAATCCTGGTGGGTGTCGGAGCTTCACAGCTGGGATATGTACTGGTCATGTTCGCTGCCAACCTTGTCATAATCTGGACTACCCTGTTGTTATTGCGCCGCTATGCCCGTACGGAAAGGCGGCGTGTTGCTGAGCCAAAGCCGGTTGCCTCTCCCAACATATTCGGGACTACAGGCACATAACAATAAAAACCAGTCTGAAAGATTTCGGGGAAGTTTTCTATGGCTTTACAAATCATTTTTATCCTTGTGGCTGGAGCCACCCTGGGAGCGGCATTGATGGTGGTCACCTCTCCGAACCTGATCCATTCGGCATTCTGGCTGGTGGGTGCGCTGTTTGGAGTTGCAGTGGTCTTCGCTTTGCTGAATGCTGGCTTCCTGGCTGTGGTGCAGGTCGTGATCTACATCGGTGCAATTGCAATCTTGATGATTTTCGCCATCATGCTGACACGCAGGATTGCCAAAGATGCCGGCCCGCGCTTCAACGCAAATTGGGTCTGGGCAGCAATCCTGGCAGTGGTCGTGTTCGCAGGACTGACCTGGATGCTGTTCAACTGGCCAGGGATCGACGAACCAGCAGCTGCCTTGAATCCAGCTTCTGATCCTTTGCGAGAGCTTGGATTAGCGCTGGTTGCACCGGGTGGGTACGTGCTGCCGTTCGAAATTGCATCCGTGCTTCTGCTGGCTGCGCTGATCGGGGCGATTGTCATAGCCTGGGAAAGGAAGTAGGCCGGAATGATACCCCTATCCTGGATTCTTACATTTTCTGCTGCACTGTTTGGAATTGGTTTGTTCGGAGTATTGTCCCGAAAAAACGCCATTGCGATTCTGATGGGTATCGAATTAATGCTGAATGCGGTTAACGTGAATCTGGTCGCGTTCTGGCGCTACCGTACGCCTGAAAATATAACCGGACAGGTATTTGCAGTCATTGTTTTTGCCGTTGCTGCTGCTGAAGTTGCCGTAGGACTGGCTTTGTTTATCTCCGTCTACAGGCTGCGGAACACAATTTCGGCGGATGAAATTGACCTTCTAAAATGGTAATAAGATGCATTCGGAAATCGCTGAGAGAGGAATGTTATGACGATTGAAACCTTAATCTGGCTCATCCCTCTGCCGCCCCTGTTGGCGTTCTTTTTTATCATACTTTTTGCTCACCGCAGCAACCGGTTCAGCCATTCTATTGCAGTTGGTGCTGCCTTGCTTTCCTGGCTAGGAAGCATGATCGTTTTCTTTACAGCCATCCAGGTCGAGCATTTAGGCGAGCACCCCTTTGTCTCTCAAATCCCCTGGCTGCCACTCGGGGATACCTGGTTTGAGATCGGTGTTCAGATCGACCCGTTATCTGCGGTTACACTGTTCTTCGTCGCCTGGACGGTGTTGATGATCTTCCTGTACAGCATTGGCTACCATAATTTCGGCCAGCCAAAGGGGGAGCATGACCGGCCAGGTCTCCCGCCGCATGGAGCTGCGGTCACCGATGTCCACTCCCACACGCACCAGGTCCCATCGATCGAGCCGATGTATGCCCGCTTTTTCGCTTTCATCGGCCTGTTTGCGTTCGGTATGTACACGCTGGTGGTTTCGGACAACCTGCTGACTCTTTTTGTGGGCTGGGAAATCATGGGCCTGTGCTCCTACCTGCTGATCGGGTTCTGGTATGGAAAAACCTCCGCCCGGGCTGCGATGATCAAAGCCTTCATGACCACGCGTGTCGGCGACGTATTTATGCTGTTGGGCATTGCCTATCTATATTCGGAAACCGGCACGCTGAACTATCGTGAGATTTTCTACAACCCGGAGACCCTGCAGCATCTGGCTGAAACCAGCTCGGGATTTCTTGGGTTGTCTATCGCCGGCTTGATCGGGATCCTGCTCTTTATCGGCACGGTGGGGAAATCTGCGCAGTGGCCACTGCATGTGTGGCTGCCGGACGCGATGGAAGGCCCCACACCGGTTTCAGCCATGATCCATGCCGCCACTATGGTCTCGGCCGGCGTGTACCTGGTAATCCGCATCTTTCCTTTGCTTTCTGCCGGTATGGAACACGGGGAGCCGACCACGGCCATGACGGTGGTGGCTTTCATCGGCACCTTTACTGCCCTGTTCGCTGCCACCATCGCTGTGGCCCAAAATGATATCAAGCGCGTCCTGGCTTATTCGACCATCTCTCAGCTGGGCTTTATGGTCGCGGCGGTGGGAATCGGCGCCTACGTGGCGGCGACTTTTCACCTGTTCACCCATGCCTTCTTCAAGGCGCTGCTGTTCCTGGGTTCTGGATCGGTGATCCACGGGATGGAACACGGCGTCCTGCACACCGGTAAGCATATCGATCCGAACGACATGTACAACATGGGTGGGCTGCGCAAGAAGCTGCCCGTGACTTTTATAACTTTCCTAATCGGGGGCTTTGCGCTGGCTGGATTTCCGATCGTGACCGCCGGTTTCTGGTCGAAAGACGAAATCCTGGCAGATGCATTCGGTCATGGGCACCTGGTTATTTTCCTGGTTTTGGCCTTATCGGCTCTGATTACGGCTTTCTACACCATGCGCCAGATCAGCCTGACATTTTTTGGTGAGCCCCGTACGAAAGAAGCCGAGCACGCAGTCGAATCAAAATGGACGATGACCGCGCCGCTGGTAATCCTGGCGTTCTTCGCCATAAGCGCCGGTTGGCTTGGCCTCCCCGGTTGGATTACTGCGGGGGCGCTCCCCAACTGGTTCCACGAGTTTGTGGGCGGGACGCTGCTCGAACACCCGGAGGCAGTCGAATTCAATATTATCCCGGTGCTTACTTCGATGGTGGTCGCCCTGGGCGGGCTGGGGCTGGGCGCCTGGGTGTACCGCAATGTCCAGGCCGGTGAGAGCGATCCGCTGGAAAAGGCATTGGGACCGTTGCATAAGCTGCTGAAGAACAAGTACTATTTCGACGAGCTCTACAATTTCCTGTTCGTGCGCCCGGCTTATTGGATGGCGGCAGTCTTTACCTCGGTATGGATGGACCGCAAAGTGATCGATGGGATACTGCACTGGTTTGCATACGTCACGGGTGTGATTGGTAATTCCTTGCGTGATTATTTTGATAAACCGGTAGTCAATGGGTTCGGAGATTTCGTAGGTGAATCCACCAAGCGCATTGGTGTCTGGTTCAGGGCGATCCAGACCGGCAGGATCCAGCAGTATATGATCCTGGCGTTGATCAGCATGGTGTTTTTCAGCGCTGTTTTCTATTATTTCTTCTTCCTGGTCCCGTAGAAGATAAGCACAAAAGAGACAAATATGGAATTCATTCTTGACCATCTGCTTACCCTGATCCTGTTCTCACCAGTCTTTGCGGCGCTGGTCGTATTTATCTTGCCGGGAAATCAGGTGAAATTGATCCGCTGGGTGGCATTCATCTTCAGCTTTATTCCCTTGCTCTTTTCTCTGATCCTGTGGTTTGCTTTCGATAAGACCCAGGCTGGTTTCCAGTTTCAAGAACAGGCCATCTGGTACACCGCTATCGGCTCGTCCTATCATGTGGGAGTCGATGGAATCTCGCTGACGATGGTGCTGCTGACCACGCTCTTAACGCCGCTGGCCCTCCTGGCCTCCTTCAGCATCGCGGAACACGTGAAATCGTACATGTTCCTTTTCTTCCTGCTCGAGATGGGCATGCTGGGAGTGTTCCTGTCCCTTGACCTGCTGCTGTTCTTCGTGTTCTGGGAATTCGGCCTGGTTCCGATGTATTTCCTGATCAACCAGTGGGGCAGTGAGAAGGGCGAGCGCGAGATTTGGGGCGGTCAGAAAGTCCGCGGCCAGGACTTACGCCTCCATTAAGTTCATGATCTACACCATGGCTGGCTCGCTGGGTTTGCTGCTCGCCATCCAGATGCTGGGAGTGGTGAGCGGCACCTTCGATTTTCCGGAGCTGCTGCAGAACTGGACCTCGCTTGAGCGGGACTCTCTTCGGTATGCCGATCAACGTGGTCAAGTCGATCGCCTTCTGGGCGTTTGTCATCGCCTTTGCAATCAAAGTCCCGGTCTGGCCGTTTCACACCTGGCTGCCAGATGCCCATACCGAAGCGCCCACCGCCGGTTCGATGATCCTGGCTGGCGTGTTGCTAAAGCTGGGAGCATACGGGTTCCTGCGCCTGGTGCTTCCGCTGTACCCGGTGGAGGCACGCTGGTATGCGGGCGCGCTGGCCTTTCTGGCTGTGATGGCGATCATCTTCGGAGCCCTGGCATCGTATGGGCAGGATGATTTCAAGCGGCTGGTGGCCTATTCATCGGTCAACCACATGGGTTTTGTGGTGCTGGGTATCGCCGCCGCTGCCTTCGCTTCCGGCACGCAGGACGCCAATATCGCCTTGAACGGGGCAGTCCTGCAGATGTTCAACCACGGCCTTTCGGCGGCCGGGATGTTCTTCCTGGTCGGTGTGATTTATGAGCGCACCCATACCCGCAACCTGAATGATTATGGCGGTCTATTCCCGCTGGTGCCGGTGTATGGGGGCATCCTGATTTTTACCTCGATGGCTTCGCTGGGTCTGCCCGGTTTGAACGGCTTCATCTCCGAGTTCCTGGTGGTTCGAGGTTCCTGGCCAATTTTCACGGTGTACACTGCCCTGGCAATGATTGGGCTGTTCTTCACCGGCGCCTATATCCTGAAAGGGCTCAAGCAGGTGCTGCACGGCCCGTTGAACGAGCATTGGGTCGGCCACCTGACAGAAATCAACGCGCGCGAGCTGTTTGTGATTGTGCCGCTGATGGTTCTGATGCTGGTGATCGGCGTCTGGCCGGCCTGGATTTTGGATGTGATTAATCGAGCTGTAGCTGGGCTTTTCTGAAATGGGATCGCTATCTATTTCGAGGTGACCGATGCAATTTCCGATTTTGAGTGTAATCGTTTTTACACCAATCGTCACAGGCTTGTTGATCTTATTGATCCCGGCAGACCGTAAGACCGAAACACGCGTGGCTGCCCTGGCAGCCGGTGCGCTGGCCCTGGCGCTTTCCATCTGGGTGTATTTCGCTTACGATGTTGCTGCGGGCGGCTACCAGTTCGTCGAAAAATATTCCTGGCTGCCCTCGCTCGGGATTTCATATTACGTGGGTGTGGATGGGATGAACGCGCCGCTGCTGCTGCTGACCGGCGTGGTCATGTTCACCGGTGTGCTCATCTCCTGGGGTATCGATGACCGCCCGCGTGAGTTCTTCGCCTTCCTTTTTATCCTGGCGACCGGCGTGTTCGGGGTCTTTGTGGCTCTCGACCTGTTCATGCTGTTCTTCTTTTATGAAATTGCGGTTTTCCCGATGTACCTGCTGATTTCAATCTGGGGCTGGAAAGTGACGCGCGAATACGCGGCCATGAAGCTGACCCTGTACCTGTTCATCGGTTCGGTGGTCGCCCTGGTCGGCGCCCTGGCGATGTATTTCGTCTCGGGGATGGGGACTTTCGACATGATCGCCCTCGAGTTGGCTGGGTTTTCACCGACTTTCCAGCGCATCTGGTTCCCGTTTGTGTTCTTCGGTTTCGCCGTCCTGGGAGGCATTTTCCCCTTTCATAACTGGTCGCCCGATGGCCACGTGGCAGCGCCCACCGCCGTCTCGATGTTCCATGCGGGGTGCTGATGAAGCTGGGCGCCTTCGCCGCCTTGAGGGTGGGGATCATGCTGCTGCCGGAAGGGGCGAAATTCCATATGCCCTGGATTATTATTCTCACCCTGGTGAATGTCGTTTATGGTGCTTTCATCGCCAGCGTGCAGAGCGATTTTAAATACGTGATTGGCTTTTCTTCCGTCTCCCACATGGGGCTGGTGGCGATGGGTTTTGCCACCCTCAACCGCACCGGAATGCTGGGCGCCGGCCTGCAGATGTTCTCGCACGGCGTGATGACGGCTCTCTTCTTTGCTGTCGTCGGCATGGTGTACGACCAGGCACATACCCGTGAGATCCCTCGCCTGGGAGGCATTCGCAAGATCATGCCCCTGGTTACCGTCGCTTTCATCATAGGCGGGCTGGTGTCGATGGGCATGCCGGGTTTTTCGGGTTTTATCGCCGAATTTCCCATCTTCATGGGCCTGTGGGACGGCAACCCGTCTCAGCTGTGGAGCTCTTACGCCTGGGTCGCCATCATTGCCGCGATTTCCATCGTCATTACCGCATCGTATATTATTCGCATCATCGGCAAGGTCTTCTTTGGACAGGTGCCGGAAGAATTCAGCGGTCATATGCATGATGTCAGTGCCCTGGACAAGGTGGCCCTCGTTTTCCTCTCCGCGATCCTGGTGATAGTGGGCGTTTACCCGCAGATCATGGCGCCGCTGGTCGAATCAGGGGTCGATAATGTTCTGCGCCTGTTGGGAGGTGCCTGATTATGACTCTCGATCCTGCCATGTTTCTGGCGGTCTTACCGGAAATCCTGCTGCTGGTGCTGGGTGGGGTGGTTTTGCTGCTGGACTTCATCCTGCCGAAAGAGCAGCACCGCCTGTTGGGTTGGGTGACTGCCTTTGGGATGCTCCTGGTCATGCTGTTCAGCATCCCCGGCATGCCAGGGGAGTCGACCGAGCTGTCCTGGGGCGGCATGGTCCGGCACGACTGGCTGGCCTACACTTTCAAGATGCTGTTCATATTCGGGGCCGGGATTACCGCATTGTTTGCCATGGATTATCGCGAGATTGGTGAGCGGGGCGCTTTCTACCTGCTGATGATCATCTCCACCATCGGTATGTGTTTCATGGCCTCGGCCTCGGACCTGGTGATGCTGTACCTGGCAATCGAGACTACCTCGATACCGTTGTATATCCTGGCCGGCTTCATTATCAAGGACGACCGCTCATCCGAAGCGGGTTTCAAGTACCTGCTGTTTGGCGCCATGACCTCTGCCGTGATGCTGTACGGCTTCAGCCTGATCTATGGTTTTTCAGGCACCACGACCTGTACAAGATCGCCGAAAACTGGCTGGTGGCGGGGTCCCGGCGTCGGTGATCACCGGGACGATGCTGCTGGTCCTGGTCGGTTTCGGTTTCAAGATTTCGGCCGTGCCCCTGCACTTCTGGGCGCCGGATATATACGATGGAGCGCCGACCCCCGTGGCAGGCTTCCTGTCGACCGCTTCCAAGGCTGCCGGTTTTGCAGTCCTGGTGCGGGTTTTCCTGACAGTTTTCCCCCAGATCCAGGTCGAATGGGGAGTTGTCCTGGATGCGATATCCTTGCTGACCATGACGGTTGGTAACCTGATCGCACTGGCCCAGCGCAACATCAAGCGCATGCTGGCTTATTCGTCCATTGCCCACGCCGGATACATCCTGATCGGTGTGGTGGCGGGGACGCCCTTTGGCATCCAGAGCGCCATCTTTTACCTGATCGTTTACCTGGTCACCAACCTGGCGGCCTTTGGCATCGTCACAGCCACCGAGCGGGTGGTCGGATCGAGCGACATGAGCGCTTACTACGGGCTGAGCCGGCGCTCACCCTGGCTGGCCCTGGCCATGATGGTAGCCTTCTTATCGCTGGCCGGGATGCCACCGTTGGCGGGGTTTGTAGCCAAGGTGTTCGTCTTTGCAGCGGCCATCGAAGCCGGCCTGATTCCACTGGCAGTGATCGGTGTCCTGAACTCGATCGTCGGGCTTTACTACTACCTGACAGTCTTGAAATACGTCTACCTGTACCGCATGGAAGGCGAGGACGAAGACCAGCACCCGCTGCCGGTGAGCTCGTCCTACCGCCTGGCACTGGTATCCTGACATTCGGCATCATCCTGATCGGCACGATCTTCGGCCCGTGGTTCGGCTGGGCCGACACGGCCGCGGCGGCGCTGTTCTGAAATGGGCTAAAAAAGACCGGAACTGGATTTATTGACGGTCGCAGAACGCTTGTGATACAATTCGCGAACCATGGGCCCCTCCAAGGACAAAAAACCGGCTTCTCCCTGGATGGCTGCCTTGAATCCGAAGGTATTGGAAGTTGGGGCCGCGGTCGGGTTCGTGACGATCTTTATCGTCTTGATTTCCGTCTTCGGCGGCTTGTGGCTGGATAAGCTGCTGGGAACGAAGCCGCTGCTGACAGTTTCACTGGTGCTGGCTTCAGCACCGATTTCATTGATCATAACTTTTTGGCTTGCCACCCGTGCGGTGAAAGACATTCACCCCGGGCAGCCCGCGGGGAAAGGTAGCAGTCCGCCGGCAAGGGAAGGAGATGAAGAATAGTGAGTGACGCTGCAACTAAAAAACGCCGCCCGGTGAAACGCTGGATCGTGCTGGCTCTGATCCTGCTGGGCGTGTACTGCGCCTACATCGGGCCCTCGATCCTCAAGCCGATCAGCCCGGTGGTCGTGGTGCCGGCCGAGCCGACCGGTTTACAGCTGTTCGGCCTCGAAATCACCAACACCATGCTGGCGACGCTGATCGCGGACGTGGTCCTGGTGCTGATGGCATTCAGCGCCTGGCGCTTTCACCGCCGCGGCAGCCTGGTCCCTTCCGGTTTTTACAACGGGTTTGAAGCCATCATCGAATTTATCTGGACTGCTGTCGAAAACCAGACGGGTAAGTGGGCCCGGCGCATTTTCCCGGTGGTGGGGACGATCTTCATGCTGATCTTCGTCGCCAACATGATCAAGCTGGTGCCGGGTTTCGAAAGTATCGGTTACCTCAAGGAAGCCCATAAAGACCCGGCCTATGCGCCGGTCCAGCTCTTCAATATCGCCGGCCTGGCCGTTTACACGATTGACAAGGGCCAGCCGGTGGCTGTCGATACTCACACCGAAGGCGAGGAGAGCGGGCACGGCGAAGAAGAGACTCATGCAGAGGAAGCGGCGCTGTGCACCGCCTGCGAGGTGGTGCCATACCTGCGCGGCTCGGCCACGGATCTGAATTTCACGGTGGCGCTGGCAGTGATCGCCGTTTTCATGACCCAGGTGTTTGGCGTCTGGGCGTTGGGGCCATCCTATTTCGGCAAGTTCTTCCAGTTCAGGCACTGGTGAGCGGCGGGATCTTCGGCCTGATCAATTTTGCCGTCGGTTTCCTGGAGCTGCTCCTGGAGTTTATCAAGATCATCTCGTTCAGCTTCCGGTTGTTTGGCAATATCTTCGCCGGGGCCTTGCTGCTCTCGATCCTGGGCGCGCTGCTCCCGGTTGTCCTGCCGCCGGGTCTTTACCTGTTCGAGATTTTCTTCGGCCTGATCCAGGCTTACGTGTTCTTCCTGCTGGCCACGGTGTTCATGAGCATGGCGCTGGTCAGCCACCACGGCGAGGAACACGCCGAAGCAGAACATTAGAGTTATCAATCTTCATTACGAAACCATTGAACAGGAGTCAGAATAATGAATGATCCAGTAGCATTTGTAGCCGGTTTGAAACTGTTAGGCGCAGGCCTGGCGATGATTGGAGCGATTGGTGCCGGAGTGGGCGTGGGTATCGCGGCCTCCGGCGGTGTGCAGGCCATGGGGCGCAACCCCGACGCCGCACCCATCATCCAGACCAACATGATCCTGGGTATGGCCTTCGCCGAAGCGGTCGCTATCTATGCCCTGGCTGTTGCCCTGATCATCATCTTCGCCAGCTAAATGGAATCCAGGATACACGAGGAGAGCATACAGGTATGGCAGCACTAGGTATTAACCTTGGATTTCTATTATTCCAGATTTTCAATTTCCTGATCGTGATGGTCCTGCTCTACGCCTGGGCGTATAAACCGATCATCAACGGCCTGAAGAAGCGCCAGGAGAACATCGCCAAGGGCATCGAAGACGCCCAGGTAGCCGCTGAAGCGCGCATGCAATGCCGAAGAGGAAGCCCGCCAGATCATCGCCAAAGCCCAGGCCGAGGCGGTCGAAAAGGTGCGTGAAGCCACCGAGCGAGCCGAAGCCGCCGGCAAGGAAGTCCGCCTGCAGGCGGAAGCCGAAGCCGAGAAGGCACGCGAGATCGCCCTGGCAGAGGTCACCGTCGAGCGTGACCGCATCCTGACCGACCTGCGCGGCCAGGTGGCCGCCCTGTCCATCGCCGCGGCCCAGAAGCTGGTTGGCGAGGCGCTGGATGAAAAACGCCAGCACACCCTGATCGAAGAGTTCTTCTCCGGCGTCAAGTCGGGCAAGGTGGTGCTGCTGCAGGAAGCCGAGATGCAGGGCGCCTCGGCGGAAATCACCAGCGCTCTGCCGCTCACCGAGGCCGAAAAAGAGACCATCCGCAAGGATGTGATCGCCAAGGCCGGCAGCCAGACGGTCACCTTCCGGGTCGATCCCTCCATCCTGGGCGGCCTGGTGATCAAGGTCGGCGACAAGGTCATGGACGGCTCGGTCTCCGGGCAGCTGGTCGCGCTGCGCCAGAACCTGGTCTAACAGTAATCTGTAGGTTGGGTTGAGGCACCAAACCCAACTTTCAAGAATGCGTGTCAAATAGGCGTTTATCGACCAACCTGGCGATCTTTTTCAAAACACGAAGATCACAAAGACCACAAAGAAATAAAAAATTTCTGCGTGGTCTTTTTGTTCTTTGTGGTATAAAATCCGTCCAGGTAAGAATGGTAAAGTCCAACTCCACCCTGCTTTCCAGCTTAATTCGCAGCCTGCCAGGGTCAGCACAGGTTACAGCGGGGAAGACCCGCACGATCAGCGGCATCAGCGCCGACTTCGCGCACGGTGAAACCCGGATACTTATTCGTAGCCTGTCCCGGCGAGCACGCCGACGGGCACCGCTACATCCCGCAGGCCATCGCCAACGGCGCCGCGGCGGTAGTCGGTACAGAAGCCCTGCCCGGGCTGTTAGTTCCTTATATCCGGGTGGCTGACAGCCGGCTGGCACTGGCGCTGCTGGCGGCGGCCTTCCACGGCTTCCCCGCCCGGCAGCTGACGATGATCGGCGTGACCGGCACCGACGGCAAGACCACCACCGCCAGCCTGATCTACCAGGTTCTGCTGGCAGCCGGATTGCGAGCCGGGACTGGTCTCCACCGTCAGCGCGCGCATCGGGGAGCAGGAGCTGGACACCGGCTTCCACGTCACCACGCCCGACGCCACCGAAGTGCAGGCCTTCCTGGCGGAGATGGTCGCAGGCCGGGCTGACGCACGCCATCCTGGAAGCCACCTCGCACGGCCTGGCCCAGCAGCGCGTGGCAGCCTGCGATTTCGACATCGGCGGTGGTGACCAACATCACCCACGAGCACCTGGACTACCACGGGACGTATGAGAATTATCGAGAGGCGAAGGGCAGGCTGTTTGCCGGGCTGTCGCAGAGCGCCGAGAAGGCCTTACACCCACCGCGCGCCGCTGTGCTGAACCGCGACGATGCTTCTTACGAATACCTGCAGGAGATCACGCAGGTGAGCGCAGGTCAGCTACGGGCTGGGGGAGCGGGCCGATGTGCGCGCCTCGCAAATCCAGGAAAACCCAGACGGCATCGAGTTTCGTGCATCAGGAGAGGATACGAACGGCAGGCACGTTCGATTTCCCGGTCAGGACTCATCTCGTTGGCAGTACAACGTCTCCAACTGCCTGGCGGCGGTCGGCGGTGGGCATGAGCGTGCTGGGGTTGGAGCCGGAGGCGGTGCAGGCTGGGATCGCCGCCCTGCCGGGCATCCCGGGGCGCATGGAGCGCATCGAGATGGGCCAGGATTTCAGCGCCATCGTCGATTTCGCCCACACGCCCAACGCCCTGCAAGCGGGCTTTGGAAGCCGCGCGCTCGATGACCGACGGGCAGGGTGATCGCGGTCTTCGGCTCGGCGGGTCTGAGGGACCGGGAGAAGCGCCGCCTGATGGCGGAGGTCTCGGCAGAGCTGGCGGACCTGACGGTGCTGACGGCCGAGGACCCGCGCACGGAATCGCTGGCGGGCATCCTGGCAGAGATGGCGGCCGCGATGGTAAGGCGGGGGGGAGTGGAGGGAAAGACCTTCTGGCGGGTCGCGGACCGGCGGGAGGCGCTGCGCTTCGCCGTCGGCCTGGCGCGGCCCGGCGACCTGGTGATGGCGTGCGGCAAGGGCCACGAGCAGTCGATGTGCTTCGGCGAGACCGAGTACCCGTGGGACGACCGCACAGCCCTGCGGGCCGCGCTGGCGGAGAGGCTGGGGGTGGAGGGACCGGCGATGCCGTATTTGCCGGAGGCTTGAAAACCCGAGGCGTGATTTTTGAGTAAATATTAAAGAAAAAAATCAGCGAAACAATCCAGGCAGGCGGCATATGGATTTGTTAAGGTGCCGTGGGGGAACTGAGGACCCCGATTCGTTTCAAAAAAAAACGAACAGGAACGAATATGATTTTCCAAGGTGATCTCTTCATTGCTATTATAGCACATTTGTTCTAGGTGAGTCAACCATTTTCCAGGGATGGAAGCAGACAACCCGCCTGCAGGGAAAATGGGAACCTGTTCCGAGGATCAAACCAGGCCTGGAGCAGGATTGGCAGGCGGCTGTCCTTCACGGCGGGGGAGATTTTACATCTTCCTTCGATTATTAACCTCCGGGCGGATTTTTATTCAAATTATGCTGTTTGCCAGGCAGCCATCGTGTGGGTGCGTTTGGAACACACCCTACAAACTGTCCCCTGGGGTTTTGATGCAGCTTCGTATGTCAGTCTGGATTTCCAATGTGACCACAGGTTAATAGGTGTAGGAACAGTTTCCATGTCTGGAATTCCTAACACCGACTGAAGGAAACAACAAGATTGCACGGTACGGTACTTCACAGAACTCTAAAAGCGTATGATCGCTGGTTATTCTAATGTATGCAACAAACGAGATGAAACAAATACTAATAGCGAGATAAAAAGAAATGTAAGTATTGATAAAAGAATATGTTTTATGCCTATGCGTTCACCGATCATTATATGACTAATTATGAATCCTCCAATAAACGAGAAACTTAACCCAATAATTAAGATTATGATTTGCTTTTTAGGATAATTTGTTATAAGAATAGCAGTTAATACAAATCCTGGTATTGCAAAAATCGTTGCAATAATTACGGCTGATAAACTGAAAGTAAAACAATCATAGCAATATTTCAACTCAATAATTGGTAATAATAAACTAAATATTAATGCAATCACGCTGAATATGAGAAAAATTTTTCTGAAAAACGGCAAATTCGTATTATCCGTGATTATCTCAAGTTTTTTAAATTCTTATGTGGAGTAGAAATGATGATATTGCCAAAATAATTAGAATGAAGGAGATCATCCAACTGTTCATTTTGATTTATATTTCCTCAATTCGTTTATGGAAATAAGTCATCAGGCCAAGAGGAAGGTTTCTTATCTCCTAAGCCTGTATATGCGATATTCAAACCAATAAAAGCGACAAACAGACAGAAACCTCCAATTAATGCCGATGGAGCTGCGAGTTCAAATTGTAGATTAGTGATAGCTGCAGCCGTAGCTATAAAAGCTATATAAGCCATTATTCCAAATATTAATGCCACGATAGTTCCTATGATTATTTTCCCGATATGAATATTGTTTGAATTGCCGGTTTTCATTATCGAAGTAATAAATTTTAATAGTGGATCTACTGCTGTCCCTAAGATATTCAATATAACTTGCATGTCTGAAGTTTAATGATAGATTTTCTATCTGAATATTTATGATTGCCGATTTAATCTCTTCTGTCTCTTGTAAACTAGATAAGAACAATCTCGGCTTATTGTTCGAATAAGTCGTAACCAGCCATCCACGCCAACCTGGATCATCGAGGCTTTTAATAGGATCCTGACCTGGGGGACATTCTCCGATTTCATTGGCATGATTTACTGCATACTCAACACTGTATAAACCATCAATCAATGGTTCACTTGCATAAAGCCCACTGGGATCGATATACTTCAGTGGATTATTAATTACATACGCATATCGGTCCCAACTTTGCGGGTTTTCTGAGTTTACAATTATCGAATCCGGTTGAACGAATCTCCCCAAAGTAGTGTCATACCACCTGGCTCCATAATAATACAAACCAATCAATTTGTCTCTGTACTGCCCGGTGTACTGGTACCCGGTCGGGAGATCGTCCGGCCCGAAGCGCACCTCGCCCCACGGCTTGTAGCCGCGCTCCGAAGCCCCGCTACTGCCGTCATAATTCAAGATCTTGGTCGTGCTGACCCGGCTTGCACTGGCGAAGCCGGTGTGATCGCCCAGGATCCATTGGGGACCTGCACCGGCGGAGCCGGTGTCGCCGCTGTTTTCTGGCGCTTCGCTATGGAATTGTTAAGGTACAAGTTCGTAGTGCTAAAGGTGTTCAGTAGGAGGAATTATTCGGTAATATTCAAAGAACCCCAGGGGAAGGCGGAATTCGCCGCCGGATTCCGGTTCGTTCGCCATGCAATAAGCGAGGTGTTAGTGATAGAAAATATCGGGTAAGGGCAGGTTCACCTTGGAAAAATCACTCACTCATTTACGACTCTGTTCATTCTTATATTTCTCTTTCAGTCTTTTTTAAACAAATAATTACGATATTTATCAACTGAAGAGAATCCCCATAATGTTCCAAAAAATATCCCAGTGAATATTATAAGTTCCAATACCGCTATTACAATAAATCCATTCAGTGTCAAGTTATAGTCAGTATCAATAATGCTCAGGAATATAATCACGACAAGCATTATCATATTTCCGGTTGCACCAGTGATAATTGAATTAATTATTTTTTCCCACGATGAGGTATCAATTCCCAAATAAATTCTAGAGGAATCTCGATAAGCAAATATAATTCCAATAATACTTAAAGTTTAAACAGATTATAAGGAATGGAATTGAGATAGGGATTTTCATAGTTCTTATCCCAAATTCTCTCTAATAAGGAAAAAATGCCTTATTGGACTAGGGAACGACGTTTTACCTATATCGTTTAACACTGCTACAGTCTGGATAATTGCATTGAGATAAGCTTCTCTACCTATTGGTGACAACCCAATTGCAGTCATTATTAAACTGTAAAAGTGCTCGCTTCAAGTGGGACTGTCGCGCTTTTCATATCCGAAATTATCTATAACTCGACTGAAAAAACTGTACTTTAACAACTGAAACATGACAATTTAACCGAAAAGCCTTGCACAGCTTGTCGGAAGGCGGCCAAAAAATCAAGCGAACCTGAAATCTCTGCGTTGTTTTCTTGCTGGAAGCGCCAGATGCTGCGCAGATTGGTCATCGCTGCGGAGGCAATCACCAGGCAACTAGCTCGGAACAGTCCCCGGACGGGGAGCTTTCCGGCCGGGAAGGGATGCTTGACAGCCCGGATGATGGCTTCAATCGCCGCTCTGGGGTTCTTGCCAGGTTGGCGAGAGCTCATAAGCGTTGCCGACGCCTGGCCCAGTTGACTTCCTGCTGGGTGAAGCTGAGCTTGAAATCGGGATCCTTCTTGCCTGCTTTCGCCGGCAACGGTCCTGCAAAGCGAATGGGCAGGTCCGGCAGATGGATCGGTCAAAGCGAGCAATGTAGCCGGTAGTGCGGCCGGGTTCCACCACCACTTCTTGTCCATTCGGGCAAGAGATGGTGATTGGTTTGCCTTTCTGGGTGGTGGTGAAGTGAAACTGAGACAGGCTCAATTTGTCAGTGGCAGGCGCCTTGCCCCGGATGCCGGTTTGGATCAACTCGACTTGCTGCTCGTTCAACTGCTCATCTGCCGCTGGGCTGCCATAGGCGCCATCAGCGTACAGGCTTTCAATCCCGGTGTGTTCCTTCAGTCTGGCAGGGCTTGGGCTAACAGGTCGGCATCGTCCACGTTGTTGGGCGCCACCTGGACCTTGGTGATCAGTTGTACAGCGTTGTGCGGATCGCAGTCTGGGTCAGGTTGGCGACATAGCCCTGAACTCAGCGGGACCCTTGCGACGAAAACTGGCTTCTTGATCGTCTACCGACTGTAAACAACCGGCGCCAATCTGATCGTTAGGCTTGACCTGCACAGTTTCTCCTTGCAGTTCAAAGTTCTCCCGGAGTAGCCGTTCCAGCGTCTGGTAAGCAGGCGATGTCCCATAGCGTCCTTTCAACTCGATCAACAGCCGGTGAATTACTTGCCCCACTTGCTGTGTATGAGCTGCGGTGGCTTCCTTGCCTTTCACCCGGTAGACGGACTGACCAGAGCTGCCCTCGACATATGGCCCGAGCCACTCCTGATAGCTGGACTGTTCGGCTTCGCTCAAGAGCCGATGCATCCGCTGCAGGCCTTCCACCAACAACTGCAAGCGGCTCATGTCCATGATATTGCTGGCGATCTGCGTGCTGTCCATGCGCTGGATGCCCGTCTGCACTTTCAGGGCCACGATCTGCTGGTCGGTGATCTCTTCGAAGGCTTGCGCTACCAGGTTCACTCCATGTTCCTGGTTGTATTGGCTCAGTCGACGCCGAAAGTTGTACAGAGTGCGCAATTCGAACCCCCCTTCGTGCAAATCATGATAACCAAGGGCATAACGCACCTGCAAGTCAAAGGTGAAATGATCGTATAACTCTTCATCGCTCCAGCCATAGCCTGCCTTCAGCGTTTCTAATCCCAGCAGCACGTTCACCGCTGTGTTCGGCCGCGAAGGCACATCAGCATATATCATCGCAAAACGGTCTTCCTGGATGCGGCTGAAGAACTCCCGGTAGAAAACGCCTGCCCAACTGGCTTCAAGTCGCTGACGTTGTTCATCAGACAGATCGTTCACGTTGCTGATTAGGAGCGGTTGTAGGTGCTTTTTGTTCGGCTTGTACATGTTTCAGTCCATCGGCAGAATTTTACCGATTATATTAAACTTTACCCAATCACGCCACCCTTTTTTCAGGGGAGCCACCATTCAATAAGATTGACTTTTTCCTCGTTTACATTGACGTTAGGGACAATATTATTAGATGATAACATGTATTCCGCAAAACATTCCGCAAAATCATCTAAGGAAGAATTTCCCCCATACGATGTAGTTTTTCCTTTACCAAATTTCAGAAAGTCCTGATTCACCAGCAATACTACATTCAGCTCCCTGATATTTCAAATCTTCCTCACTGGTACGAAAACGTCCACCACCGCGTCGCTTCGGATCCAACGCGCACACTGTGCTCCACACCGCAGGACACGATGAACAGCTGGCCGGGGCCGACCCAGCAAGTCTCGCTGCCGACGGTGGCTTCGAAACCGCCGCTCAGCAGGTAGGTGCCCTGCTCTTGCGGGTGGCTGTGAGAGGGGATCACAGCGTGTGCATCCAGCTCGACCAGCGAGAACATCAGGTTATCGCCCCAGAAGGTGCGGGTGCGCACACCTGCCTGCAGATCTTTTACTGCACGGGATTGAGGGTCATGAAATGCCATATTTCTCCTCGTGGAGCCTGTGGAATGTCGATCAGTATTTCAAATCTTCACGGACGGGCGTGAAAGCTGCCACCAGCCGCACTGGCTCGGCACCGGCGCGCAGGCTGTGCTCCACCCAGCCGGGGACCAGGAACAGCTGGCCCGGAGAGAGCCAGCGGGTCTGCGCGCCAATCGTCAGCTCCAGCCGGCCGGCGAGTAAGTAGGCCCCCTGCTCGTGCGGGTGACTGTGGGTTGGGACGGCGGCATACGGCTCCAGCTCCACCAGTGAAAACAGCAGGTTTTCGCCCCAGAAGGTGCGCGTCTGCACCCCAGGCTGCATATCTTTTGGCGTTTCGGTTTTTTGGGTCATGAAATGCCATTTTTCACCTCGCAAATTGTTATTGATGATGCAGTCTCAGGACATAAAGCTGCGATTTTCACGAGAATCCCGCTTTCAAATTAGATCGTATCTTGACGATAATTTGAAACAATCAAATTAATTTCAAGATTATCGAAAAGAAACGATTTCCATCTAAACAAAAATCGAGAGAAATTCAGATTTCAATAAATTCAAGCAGTTATAATTGACTTTTTCTTACTTCTTACTTCTTACTTTTTACTTCTCACTGATCACTGATTACTTCACTTTCACCCCTACCTGCCAGCGCGCGAATTCCCCCTCGACTTCCAAAACAGCCACAGCAAATTCACTCCCGCGGCTGACAGCAGGGCGATCCCGGGGATGGTCAGCTCCGCCAGGTACAGCTGCACGCCGGAAAGCAGGAAAGCGGTGAAGGTCAGGCTGCCGGCCACCAGGCGCAGGCCGCGCTCCATGGCCCGCGACTGGGTGAGAGCTTCCGGGCTGCGCAGGGCGATCTCGCCGCGCTCCAGCTTGCCCAGCAGGGTGTCGAGGCGCCGGGGAAAGGCCAAAAGCAGCCTGGCATAGCTCTCGATCTCCTGCAGCCAGAATTCACGCCCCCCTTTTGCTTCGTCGGCAATTAGCTTTTTGGCGTAGGGCGCCAGGTGCTCCCAGACGTTGAACTGCGGGTCGAGGCCGGTGCACATGCCGGACAGGATCCCCACGCAGCGCGCCAGGAAGATCATGTTCTGCGGCACCTGGAAGGGCAGCTCGAACAGCAGGTCGCGGAATTCGTCGGCGAACTGGCGCATCTCCTCGATCGGCATCGAGGTCAGCTCGGTCATGTCCTTGCCCCAGAAGCGCTCGAACATCAGCGCCCCGGCCTGTTCCAGGCGTCCCAGGTCGGCTTCCGGCAGCAGGACGCCCATGGCCTGGTAGGCTTTCACCGCCCGGGCCGCGTCGCGCGTGCCGACCGCCACCAGCAGGTCGCGCAGGCCTGTGCGCAGGGAGTCGGGTACGCTGCCCCACCATGCCGAAGTCGACGAACACCAGCACCCAGCCCTGCCCGCCGGTTGCGCCGCCCTTGTTTTCGATGGGGGTGACGAACAGGTTGCCGGGGTGCGGGTCGGCGTGGAAGAAGCCGTCTTCGAAGATCTGCTTCAGGTAGGTGTCCAGCAGGCGCGAAGCCACCTCCGCCCGGTTGACCCCGGCAGCCTTGATGGCGGGGTAGTCGGTGATCTTGATGGCCAGCACGTTTTCCAGCGTCAGGGCGCGGCGGGTGGTGTGCGTCCAGATCACCTGCGGGACGCACACGCCCGGATAGCCGTGGAAGTTGAGGCGGAAGGTGTCGGCGTTTTTTCCTTCCGCCAGGTAATCGATCTCTTCATACAAAATACGGGTGAACTCGTCCAGCAGAGCAGGGACGTCGGCCCGCCGCCGGATCGGGCGGTAGCGCTTCAGCCACTGCCCGACGGTGTGCAGGGCGGCCAGGTCGGTCTGGATGATCTTCTCGATGTCCGGCCGCTGCACCTTGACCACCACGTTCACGACCGGCCTGGGAGGCGGGGAATAGGGCTTCCTGTCGGCGCTGGCTTCGGGCAGGTAGCCCTGGCGCAGCCGGGCACGGTGCACCTGGCCCAGGGAGGCCGCCGCCAGCGGCTGAGGATCGAATTCCAGGAATTTCTCTTCCAGCGGGGCGCCGAATTCGGCTTCGGCCACCCGCCGGATGTCGGCGAAGTCTTCGGGCGGCACTTCGTCCTGCAATCCGGCCAGCTCGGCGGTGATCACCTCCGGCAGCACGTCGACGCGCGAGGACAGGAACTGCCCGACCTTGATCATCACCCCGCCCAGTCGGATAGCAAGCAGTCGGAAATTTCTTGCGCTGCGTTTCAGGCGCTCCTGCCGGGTGCTCTCCGCCCAGCCGCGCAGTCCCAGGCGCGGCATCAGCAGATCCCAGAAGATGATGCCCAGGATGACGCGTGCAAAGAAGGTGACGATACGCAGGTAGCGCAGGCGGAACATGCTGGTGAAATTATACACTACCGGTTTTTGTGGTATTCTTGGAGGGCTATCCAGAATTATCAATCAGGATAATGATCTGGGAAAGTCTAGAAGCTAAACTTCTTCAAGAAGTTTAGCTTCTACTAGTACGGAACCACTGATGAGTGAAACGCAATGACAGCAGGTTTTAGCGAGTTTACCTCACCGGTGCGCTGGCACGGGAACCGGCGCAGCCCTGCGCGCTGGATCCTCTCTTATATCTCGCACCAATGGCACCTGGCTTTCATCATGCTGTTCGGCGCTTTCAGCAATGCAGCCCTGGCGGCCGCGGTTCCGGTGCTGATCGGGCAGGCCTTCAACGTCATCTTGAAGACGCCGCCAGACACCAACAGCCTGGTGCGCATTGCCATCTGGATCGGTGCCACCCAGGTGGTGCGCGGGGTGCTGCAGTTTGCGCGCAATTTCAGCGCCGAGCTGATCGGCCAGCGCATCGAGCGCGACATCCGCCACGAGCTGTATGTCAGCCTGCTGGGCAAGAGCATGACCTTCCACAGCCTGCAGCCGGTGGGCGACACCATGGCGCGCGCCACCAACGATGTCCGCGAGGTCAACTTCCTCTTCAGCCCGGGCGTCAACCTGGTGATCGGCTCGGCGCTTTTCATGGTGATGCCGCTCGTTCGTGGCGCCGCGCTACCACCCGTCCCTGGTCCTGGCTCCGCTGCTGTTCATGATCGGCTATTTCCTGGCGCTGTGGCAGTATCTGCACGAGCTGCACCCGATCACCGGCGATGTGCGGCAGGCTTTCGGGCGGCTGAACAGCCGCCTGGCGGAAGCCATCGACGGCATCGAGACGGTCAAGGGCATGGCGCAGGAGAAGCAGGAAGTGGAGCGCTTCGGCGACGAACGCCCGCCGCTTCCGGGATGCCTTTGTCCACCAGGGCGATGTCGAAGCGCGCTTCATCCCGCTGCTGCTGCTGGGTCTGGCGGAAGCCGGCGGCCTGCTGCATTCGTTGCTGCTTTTCCAGCGCGGGCTGCTGGACGTCGGGCAGGTGGTGGCTTATTTCGGCCTGATCCAGCTCTTCGGCTTCCCTACCTTTATCTCCCTGTTTGCCTATTCACAGATCTCGCTGGGGATTGCCGGCGCGCGGCGCATCCTGGAGCTGATCAACCGCCAGAACGACCTGGACCAGAACACGCACGGGTACAGTCGCGCCAGATGCGCGGCGAGATCGAGTTCCGGAACGTCTCCTTCGCTACGAGGACGGCGAGCCGGCGCTGGAGAGATATCTCTTTCAAAGTCAAAGCCGGGCAGACGGTGGCGATCGTCGGGCAGACCGGCTCCGGCAAGACCACCCTGGTCAAGCTGGTCAACCGCACCTACGACGTCACCGGCGGGCAGGTGCTGGTGGATGGCGTGGATGTGCGCGATTGGAACCTGGAAGCGCTGCGCCGCAGTATCTCGATCATCGAGCAGGATATCTTCCTGTTCTCGCGCTGATCGCGCGAGAACATCGCCTTTGGCAGACCCGGATGCCGGCTGAGACAGGCATCGCCAGGCTGCCAGCGCCGCCCAGGCGGACGAATTCATCGACGGCTTTGATGAGGGTTATGAGACCGTGATCGGCGAGCGCGGCGTGACCCTCTCCGGCGGCCAGCGCCAGCGCCTGGCCCTGGCGCGCGCCTTCCTGACCGACCCGCCGATCCTGGTTCTGGACGATTCGACCAGCGCCATCGACAGCGCCACCGAAGACCGCATCCAGCGCGCCATCTTACACCGCGGCGCACGGGCGCACGACCTTGATCATCACCCACCGGCTGTCGCAGATCCGCTGGGCGGATCTGATCCTGGTGCTGCGCAAGGGACGGCTGGTGGCCAGGGGCACGCACGAGGAGCTGATGCGGACCTCCGAAGCGTACCGGCGGATTTTCAGCGAGTAATAGAGAATGAGCTTCTTCTCCGGACTTAGATACCGAAGGTTACGACCGGCAGTATACCGACCGGCAGCTGGTGCAGGCGCATGGCTGGCTATTTCTCGGCCTTACCGCCGGCAGCTGGTCTTGGTGACATTGCTGATCCTGGTGATCGCCGGGGCAGGAGCAGCCTACCCAGTGCTGGTGAGCCGGGGTGGTGGATGCCCTGAGCGATGGGCCTGTCAACATGCCCTGATCTTCTGTGCTGGTGCTGGTCGTGTTCCTGGCTGGAGTGGTGATCTGGGGCGCAAACTGGGGCCGCCGCCGGCTGGTGGTGCGCGTGTCGGCGATATTGTGCTGACCTTGCGCACTCGACGCCTTCCAAGCTGCCGCCGACCACGACCTGTCATTTTACGATGAGTACGCTTCGGGCAAAGTGGTTTCGCGCATCACCTCCGACACGCAGGAATTCGGCCAGATGGTGGTGCTGGTCACCGACCTGATCTCGCAGTTCGTCCAGGCCTGATCCTGGGCTGTGATCCTGGTCACGATCGATTGGAGGCTGTCGCTGCTCCTGTTCGGCATTCCTGCCGGTGCTGTTCCTGACGCGCGGTCGGCTTTCGCAGCCTGGCACGCCAGGTGACCCGCCTGGGGATGCGCGCCATGGCGAACGTCAACGCGACCATCAAGGAGACGGTCAGCGGGATCGCCAGTCGCCAAGAATTTCCGCCAGGAAGGCACGCATCTTCGAGCGAGTTCGACCAGGCCAACCGGCAGTCCTACGGCGTCAATGTGCGCCGGGGGCTGGTGCTGTCGCTGGTCTTCCCGGTCCTGAACGCGCTGGGCGGCATAGCCATGGCGCTGCTGGTTTACGTCGGCGGGATCGAGCGTGGCAGCGGGGCTGGTCACCGCCGGGGCCTGGTTTTTATTCATCCAGAGCCTGGACCGCTTCTTCTTCCCGGTGCTCAACCTTTCCGCATTTTGGGCGCAGGTGCAGCAGGGGCTTTCGGCGTGCCGAGCGCGTGTTCGCCCTGATCGATGCCGAGTCGCAGGTGGTGCAAAGCTATCAGACCGTCCGGCTCCTGTGCTGCGTGGGCGATATTCGTTTCGAGGAGGTCTGGTTCCGCTATTCGGACAAAGAACCGGTGCTGTGCGACTTCAACCTGCACATCCCGCCGGGCGAGACATATCGCCCTGGTCGGGCACACCGGGGCGGGAAAATCGTCGATCGCGAAACTGATCGCCCGTTTCTATGAATTCCAGCAGGGGCGCATCCTGATCGACGGGCAGGATATCCGCTCGCTTCGACCTGCTCGAATACCGCTCGCAGCTGGGGATCGTGTCGCAGACGCCCTTCCTGTTTTCCGGCACTGTGGCTGAAAATATCTGCTATGCCTGCCCGGCTGAAGCAGTGCTCGGCGGAAGATCGAACGCTGGCGCAGCAAGATCGGCGATGGCGAGTGGCTGGAAGCCCTGCCGCAGGGCCTGGACACCCAGGTGGGCGAGCGGGGAGGCCGACTATCGATGGGCCAGCGCCAGCTGGTTTCCCTGATGCGCGTGCTGGTGCAGCAGCCAGCCATCTTCATCCTGGATGAAGCCACCGCCAGCATCGATCCATTCACCGAGTGGCAGATCCAGCAGGCGCTGAAGCTGATCCTGCAGAACACCACCAGCATCCTGATCGCCCACCGCCTGTCGACCGTTAAAGCCGCCGACCGCATCATCGTGCTGGAAGACGGCAAGATCATCGAAGAAGGCAACCACGACAGCCTGCTGGCACAGGGCGGGCATTATGCCAGGCTTTATAACACCTACTTCCGCCACCAGTCGCTGGACTACAAGCCGCCCGAGGTCGAAATGCCAGGTGTAAAACTGGTTGGAGGATGATGTTTTTCTATCCTGAAAAATTTCCCGATGATCCGGATTTCCAGGACCTTCCCTGGCAGCTTCCGCTGAGCCAATGGAAAGACCTGGTCACGCGCCTGGTGGAGGTCTCGCAAGGCGTGGCGCGGCACATGGTGCTGTTCGTAAATTACCAGGGCAAGATATTTGCCTTAAAAGAAATGCCGTATGGAGTGGCTGAGAAGGAATTTCAGCTGCTGCGCCACTGCGAGGGGCTGCACCTGCCGGCAGTCTCACCCACCTGCCACCTGGTCACCGAAACGGTAGAGGGACGAAAAAGTGTTTTGATTACCCGGTACCTGGAGCAGTCCGTGCCCTACCGCAGGATTTTCATGCATCCCGGGTTGAAACCCTACCGCAAGTCCCTGCTGGACGCCATGGCCGGCCTGATCGTCCAGCTGCACCTGGGTGGTATTTTCTGGGGAGACTGCTCGCTCTCGAACACCTTGTTCCGGCGCGATGCCGGTGCGTTGAGGGCTTACCTGGTAGATGCAGAGACCGCCGAATTTCACGAACGGCGGATTTCCCCGACCCTGCGCTTTCACGACTTACAGATAATGGAAGATAATGTCAATGGAGAGCTGGTCGACCTGAAATCGGAAGGTTTACTGCCTTCCGAAGAATCCAGCGTTCCGCTTTCTGATACCGGGACCTACATCCGGCTGCGCTACCGTGACTTATGGGAAGAGATCTCGCGCGAGGTGATCCTGCAGCCTGGCGAGACCTACCGCATCCAGGAGAGGATCAAAGCCCTGAACGATCTGGGCTTCTCGGTGCGTGATGTGCTGTTGGAACAGACCAGGCAAGGGGAGCAGTTACGCTTGCGTGTTGTAGTGACAGACCGCAATTTTCACCACGACCAGCTGCACAGCCTGACCGGCCTGGAAGCGGAGGAGATGCAGGCCAGGAAGATGATGAACGAGATCCAGGAGCAGAAAGCAACTCTGTCGCGCGAAAACAACCGCAGCACACCCTTGAGCGTGGCGGCTTTCCACTGGCTGGAGCGCACTTATTTGCCGGCGACCGAAAGGCTAGCAAAACTGGTCAGCGGGGAGATGTCGCTGGCGGAGCTGTACTGCCAGGTTTTGGAACATAAGTGGTACCTGTCGGAGAGAGCGGGGCGAGATATCGGGCACCAGACGTCAGTGGACGATTACATCCGCCTGTTTGCCTGACTTGCCTTTACTGGTTGCCGCCATCCGATCCCCCCTGAATTTAGGTGAAATAAGAAAAGCCGATCACTGTCAGGCCTACCAGCAGGCAGTAGAGCGCAAATCCGAATAAGGTGGCATGGGTGAGGTATTTCATCAGCCAGCGGATCGAGAAATAACCTACCACTCCAGCCGTCACGAAACCCGGGATGAAAACCGGCAGCAGGTCCCAGAAATCCGGGATGGCTATCAACTTGAGTGTCGCATAACCGCCGGCAGCCAGCATGACCGGGATGGACATCAGCAGCGAGAATTTAGCGGCTGATACTCGCTGCAGGTTGCGAGCCATACCACCGAAAATCGTCGAGCCGGAGCGAGAGATGCCAGGGAAGATCGCCAGGACCTGAGCAAAACCGATCCAAATAGCGTCCCTTTCGACAAGATCTTCTAGGGTGCGCGTGCGTTTCCCGATTTTCTCGGCGATCACCAGGATCAGCGCATTGGCCAGCAGAAAGAAAGCGGTGGCGAGTGGGTTGGCGAAGACCATTTCGACCGCACCTTTGAGAAAGAAACCGATCACCAGTGCCGGGATGGTGGCGAGGATGATCATGAGACCGAGGCGGGAGGCGGGATTGGATATTAAATCTCTACGAAACAAGCCCTGCCACGTGGCTTGAGTGATCTGCAGCAGGTCTTTCCAGAAGTAAACGATCACACCCACCAGGGTGGCATTCTGCACCAGGACGTCGAAAACGAAGGCCTGTTCGGGAGGGATATCCCAGCCAAGCAGGTAGGGGACGATCACCAGGTGGGCCGAGCTGGAAATGGGCAGGAATTCACTGATCCCCTGGACGATGCCCAGAATGATAGACTGGAGAAGGGTCATTGATTGACCTCACTTTCCGGGTCGATTCCTGGAAAGGCGGTTCTCTCCAGGTAGTCCTTTACAAACTGATCGAAGCAGTTATCCACGATAGACTGCCTGATCTGGGCGGTCAGGCTGATCAGCGTATGCAGGTTGTGGATCGAAAGCAGGGTCGCTGCCAGCATTTCCCTGGCGAGAATCAGGTGCCGCAGGTAGGCGCGTGAGAAGTGCATGCAGGTGTAACAGGTACAGCCCGGCTCGACTGGCTGCTCGTCCCTGGCGAAGCCGGCGTTTACCAGGTTCAGTCTCCCGCTGCTGGTCATGGCGGCGTTATGGCGCGCCAGGCGGGTGGGCAGCACGCAGTCGAAAATATCGACGCCCCGCCGGACTCCCTGGATCAGGTCCACGGGTGTACCGACACCCATCAAGTAGCGCGGTTTGTCCTCAGGCAGGATGCCATCCAGCAGCTCGAGGGTGGCATGCAATTCGCTTTTTGTCTCCCCCACGGATAACCCTCCGATGCCGTGACCCGGAAACCCAAGGGAGGCGATAAAATGAGCCGATTCCTCTCTCAGGTCAGGAAAGATCCCTCCCTGCACGATGCCGAACAGGGCCTGGTCGGAGCGCCTTTTTGCCTGCAGGCAGCGCTCTGCCCAGGCATGCGTGCGCTGGATTGCACGCTGGTTGTATTCTTTATCGTAAGGTGGGGCGCATTCATCGAAAGCCATGATGATGTCGGCTCCCAGGTTTTCCTGGATGTGCGTGGCTTTTTCAGGGGTGAACAGGTGCGTACTTCCGTCGATATGACTCCTGAAAGTCACACCGTCCTCGGAAATAGTGCGGTTTTCCTTGAGCGAGTACACCTGATACCCGCCCGAATCTGTCAGGATGGGGCCGGGCCAATTCATGAAGCGGTGTAGCCCACCCATTTCTGCGACCAGGTCATCGCCGGGACGCAGGTACAGGTGGTAGGTGTTGGCCAGGATCAGGCTGGCGCCTGTGTCCTGCAGCTGCGCTGGGGTCAAAGCCTTGACAGCCGCTTGCGTGCCGACCGGCGCGAATATTGGAGTGAGCAAATCACCGTGAGGTGTGTGGAAGGTGCCTGCCCTGGCGCGTTCCTGGCGCGCCTGGATTTCAAAGTTGAAATCCGGGAATGGTTTTCTGGCAGGCATGGAGCATGATTATAACTCTATATTCAACGAAATCTGTACTCTTGAAACAGACCTCACAGGTTTCAGAAACCCGCAAAGAGACCTCACAGGTTTCGAAAACCTGTGAGGTCTTTGAGAGGTCCTCGAGGCGCAATTTTCTTAGTGACTGGAAGGGAAAAGAAGGGCTGGTGTATAATACCGGGCATGTAATTTAATGAAAATACACAAACATTAGTCTACCAATCAAAAATCAGGAGAAAGTAATTATGCAGGCAATGAATTTACCCGGCCCGAAAGCGAGAGCCCTGATCAAGCGTGACCACGACGTGATTTCACCTTCCTACCCGCGCGGTTATCCGTTTGTGATGGATCACGGCAAAGGGTCCGAGGTATGGGATGTTGATGGCAACCGGTTTTTGGATTTCGAAGCAGGCATTGCAGTAGTCTCTACCGGTCACAGCAACCCAAAAGTGGTTCGGGCGATCCAGGAACAGGCCGAGCAGTTCATTCATATCTCGTCTGACTTCTACCACCACCGCTGGATCGAGCTCGGAGAGAAGATCAACGAAATCGCACCGTTTTTGGATAATGCGGTTTCATTTATGACCAATTCTGGCACCGAGAGCGTCGAAGCTGCCATCAAGCTGGCCCGGCACAACACCGGCGCAACCGAGTTTATCGCATTCCTGGGTGGTTTTCACGGCAGGACGATGGGGGCGGTGTCTTTCACAGCCAGCAAGCCCATTTACCACCGCGATTTTTACCCGCTGATGAGCGGCGTCGTGCATGTACCGTTTCCGGACCCCTACCGGCCGATATTGCAGTCCCTTCCAGGTGAAGATTATGGGGAAACCATCGTTAGGTATATTGAAGAACAGGTTTTTGGACACCTTCTGCCGCCCGAGGATGTCGCAGGGGTGCTTATCGAGCCGATTCAGGGTGAAGGTGGCTACCTGGTTCCAACACCTGGTTTTTTCCCGGCGCTGCGCGAGTTATGCGATCGCCATAAGATTTTGTTGATCGTGGACGAGGTCCAATCAGGGGTGGGTCGGACCGGAAAATGGTGGGGAATCCAGAATTTTGGGGTGGAGCCGGATATTGTGTGCGCGGCGAAAGGGATCGCTTCCGGGATGCCGCTGGGTGTGATGTTTGCCAGGGAAGACCTGGTCACCTGGCCGAGAGGGGCGCACGGGAACACCTTCGGCGGAAATCCGATCTCGTGCGCGGCGGCGCTGGCGACGCTCGAGCTGGTTGAAACGGAATATATGCAGAATGCAGCCGAGATGGGCGACTACATCAGCGACATCTTGTGTGAAATTATGGCTCGCCATCCATCAATAGGCGAGGTGCGTGGGCGTGGATTGATGATTGGTGTCGAATTTGTAAAAGATCGACAGACCAAAGAACCGGACGAAGCTCTCCGCGATAACATCGTTAATAATGCCTTCGTGCGCGGCCTGTTGAACTTTGGGCTGTGGGAAAAGCACGATCCGCATCGCCCCACCATTGAGTGTCAACCGCAGCGAGGCGGATGAGGCGATGGAGATGTTCGAGGAAGCTATATCCATCAGCGAGCGGGGTATCGAGCCGTCATTTAACGGAGCTCATCCAGTTGCTGCCTGATTTCCGCGTCCGCCAGCGGGATTATCTGCTCGAGATTTCACGCGCCATTACCCAGGAGCTTGACCTGGAGAAATTACTGGCGCGTATATTGAGTATCTCTATGGAGATGCTGGCGGGACAGGCAGGATTGGTAGCATTGCGGGAAGCCCCAGGTGGGTGGAAAGTAGCTGTATACCAGGGAATTCCACCAGCTTTCTTGAGACAGCTGGAGCCGCTGCTGTCCACAGTCCCCGAAGTGGAAGAACCGGGATATGTGGAGCTGCGGGAGATAAACCGCTTGCTCCAGAATTACATCCGTGCAGCCAGCCTTGGCTTGCTGACCGGTGTGGCTTTACCGTTGATTGCACGTAAGCAGGTCATCGGGGTGTTGTTCATCTTCCGCAACTACCAGGGGGTCTTTTCGACAAACGATACTTCTCTGCTGCAGAGCTTCGCAGATCAGGCCGCCATTGCAGTGAGCAATGCCCAGCTGTACACCCGGGTTAAGTATGAGGAACAGCGCCTGATGGCCATGCTGGATGCGGTGGCGGATGGAATCCTGATCCTGGAGGCGGATCACACAGTCCAGCACTGCAACCCGGCCTTCGCCAGGCTGTTAGCCGTGCCGCTGGAGCAGGTTCGTGGGTATTCCCATGATTCCTTGATCCGGTGGATTAAACATAAAGAAGGCACAACGCTGCAAGATGCGGAAGCCGGCGGCTGGCCGCTCACCCCGCATGCCACGCTATACGTGGAAGGCGACCTTGAGCGTCCGGGCCTGGCACCCTTGCCGGTGGGAATCACGTATTCTCCTTTGCTCTCATCTGAGGGCAGCCTGTTGAATATCATTGCCCTGGTGCGCGATATCACCCGCTTCCGGGAAGCCGAGGAAGCTTAAAACCACTTTCATTTCAGTGATCAGCCACGAGCTGAAAACACCAGTAGCCTTGATCAAAGGGTATGTCAGTACCTTACGGCGGGACGACGCCAACTGGGACCGAGAGATCATCCAGGACAGCCTTGAAGTAATCGAAGAAGAAGCCGATCGGCTGACGGGTTTGATTGAGAATCTGCTGGATGCCAGCCGGCTGCAGGCTGGGGCACTATCCATCAACAAGTCGGATGTGGCTGTCGATGTGATGGCCAGGCGGATTGCCGAGCGCTTCAAAAGCCAATCAGAGATCCATTCGATTATTCTCGATTTCCCGGCCAGTTTTCCGGTCATCATCGGCGATGAAGACCGCCTGGCGCAGGTGCTGTCGAATTTAATATCCAATGCGATCAAGTATTCCCCGGTAGGCGGTGAAATCAGGATCAGCGGACAGGTACATCCCCGGCAGGTTGTCGTTTGTGTCAAGGACCAGGGGCCAGGAATCGCGACCGGTGATATCCCTTATGTGTTCGATCGTTTTTATCGCGCCTCGGAAACCTCTCGGACGACCAAGGGCGCAGGATTAGGCCTGTACCTGGCTCGTGCAGTGGTAGAGGCACATGGAGGCCAGATTTGGGTCGATCCAAGGCCCGGTGATGGGGCGAGGTTGTGTTTTTCTTTACCGAGAGAAGAAAATAGATATTAAAATCATGGAATTATCAACGCGGAGTCAAGAATGCCAAGAACTCAAGTAAGCTGTCCGAATTGCCGCAGCCCGATTACGGCTGATATCGATCAGTTATTCGATGTAAACCAGGATTCCACCGCCAAGCAGCGTTTCCTTTCAGGCGCTTTCAATATTGTCCAGTGTCCAGTTTGTGGTTATCAGGGTTCACTGGCAACACCGCTCGTGTATCACGACCCGGATAAGGAGCTCTTACTCACCTTCGTACCCCCTGAGTTAAACCTGCCACGCAACGAGCAGGAGCGCCTGATAGGTGGTTTCATCAATCAGGTGATTAATAAGCTCCCTCAGGAAAAGAGAAAAGGCTATCTGCTCAATCCACAGGCTTCACTCACCACGCAAAGTATGGTGGAGCGGGTGCTGGAGGAAGAAGGAATCACCAAGGAGATGATCCAGTCTCAGCAGAACCGCCTGAACCTGATCCGCAGATTGGCAGGTGTTGCAGACGAGGCTGCTCGCCTGGAGCTTGCCAGGCAAGAAGACCAGATGATCGATGCTGAATTTTTTGCAATTCTGAGCAGGTTGATGGAAGCCGCGGCAGCCAGTGGAGACCAGGAGTCAGCCCGCCGCCTGGCGGAGCTGCAGAATTCATTGATGCCCGTCACAACCTATGGGCAGAAATTAACTGAGCAAACCCAGGAAGTGCAGGCAGTTATCGAAGAGCTCCGTGCGATGGGGAAGGACGTAACCCGCGATAAGGTGCTGGATTTACTGTTGAAATCGCCGACTGATATGCGGCTGAGCGTGCTGGTCAGCCTGGTGCGCCCGTTGATGGATTACAGCTTCTTCCAGCTGCTAAGCGAGAGGATCGATCGAGCGCGTGGGGACGGCCGAACCCGGTTGGTAGAGGTGCGAACAAAGCTGCTGGAGCTGACCCAGGAAGTCGACCAGCAGTTGGCTCTCCGGAAGCGAGAAGCTGTGAGTTTGATTGACGAGCTGTTAAAAGCCGGTGATATCGAAAAATCTATTGAGAGTAATGTAGGACGTATTGACGAGTTTTTTATCCAGGAGCTGAATGCCTCCCTGGAAGAGGCACGCCGGGCAGGTGACCTGGAGCGTTCATCGAAGCTGGGCCGGATCGTTGAGATCATCCAGCAGATGAGTGCCCCACCCGAGCTGGCTCTCTTGGAAGAATACCTGGATTTGGAGGATGATGCTTCACGTCAGGGCTTTCTAGAATTGCATGACGAATACATCACACCAGAGCTCCTGGAGCTGCTGGCCAACATCGCAGTGCAAACCCAATCGGGGAATGAACCGGAATTCTCCGAGCGTGTGCAGGCGGCCAACCGGCAGGCACTACGGTATGCGATGTCTAAGAAGATGCGGGAAGCCTGAGAATTTATCCCCTTCTCGCGGTTGATGTGTTCTGCGCTTATTGTTGCTCGACAGGGGGGTTGTCCAGCCTTAAGCCGTGTCCTCGAACAGTAGTGATATAGGAATGCTGTGGATCGATACCTGCGATGCGATCCCGCAGCCTGCGAACCAGTGCATCCAGGGCTTGCTCAGAAATTTCATAGGCCTGCTCTTTTCCCCATACAACCAATACCAGGTCGCTGCGAGAGACGACCTGTCCCTGTTTTTCAAACAGCAGCTCGAGCAGCCGGAATTGGGAGACCGATAGATGTGGTATGACCTCCACATCGTTGATCCATACCCTGCGTGAGCGTTTATCCAGGCGCAGCCGCCCACCCTTCGACAGCACCGCTTGAGCCTCGGAGTTTGTGATTGTATTCAACCCTTCGTGGATTTCAAGCGGCAGAGTGGAATCGGAGCTTACGAATACGAACTTCTGTGCCAGTGCGATCTGAATAACATCCCCGTCTTGCAGGGTGACATCATCCAGGATGCGCTGCCCGTTGACATGCGTTCCGTTCTTGCTGCTCAGGTCTTCAAGGATGATTTTCTCACGCGATATATTGAAACGAGCATGATAGCGCGAGACCTGCCGGTCGGCGACGATAATATCACAGGTCGCATCTCGTCCCACCAGCAAGCTCCTTTGAAGCGGCCAACGCCTTCCATCCAGGGGCCCTGTTTGTGCGATCAACATCGCCGCTTCTTCGGAGAATATGTCCATTTCAGAAAGCCTCAACGGGTATAATATCACAAAACGCCGAGATACGATCGCCATGCGGCGATCCACAGTAGTTTGTAATGGTCTAAGATAACCGAATACCTGATGCCAACACCACTCAGAGCAGGAGAAATTTTACGCGGCCGCTACCGGATCAGCCGCATCATAGGCCAGGGCGGGATGGGATCCATCTACCTGGCGGATGATCTGCGCCTGGAAGGCCGTGCCTGCGCTCTAAAGGAAGTAGAGCATGATCGCAGTTTACCGGGCGATCTGCTCAAACAGGCTCGTGAGCAGTTCTCCCGCGAAGCTACCGTGCTGGCGCGCCTGGACCACCCCAACCTTCCTAAAGTCTCCGACTATTTCTCTTCGGGCGGGCGTGATTACCTGGTGATGGATTTCGTACCTGGTAAAGACCTGAGGACCTTGATGAATGAAGCGCGCCGAAAAGGGGAATACCTTTCTGAAAGGGTTATATTAAGCTGGGCGAACCAGCTCGCGGATGCATTAACGTACATGCACAGCCAGGATCCACCGATCCTGCATCGCGATATCAAACCCAGCAATTTGAAGATTACGCCCAGCGGCTTACTGAAACTGGTTGATTTTGGTTTGGTCAAAATCCTGGCATCGAATGAAGTTACTATCACAGTCCTGCAAGGGCGAGGGACTGCCCTTTACACTCCATTGGAGCAGTATGGGGGAGATACCGGTCACACCGATGCACGCAGCGATGTGTATGCTTTCTCAGCTACTCTGTATCATTTACTCACCAATCACCCGCCACCTGAAGCCAGGGAACTGTTCTTGAATCCAGGCGCCTTACTGCCACTGCATGAACACAATCCTGATGTCAGTCTACGGACGGAGCGTGCCATCCTGTGGGGGATGAGCCTGCATCCGGATGAGCGTCCAGGGGATGTGGAGGCTTTTCGCCAGGCTTTGCTTGGGGATTGGGATCCGACCACGCGGCCGCGCGCTGCGCTGCCAGGCCCGACCCTGGTCGATCTGGTCTCATCCCGCGTGGAGAGGACTTTATTCTGGATTACCGGGGGTCTCTTGTTCTTGAGCCTGATCTTCACCCTGATGCGTTGATTCCGGTGTTGGCAGGACCTTTCCATTGCTGGTTTGTCTGGCAGAGTCGTGAAAATACCGCCATCCGATCGTTGCGAGAATCCCCAAAACTGATCCGATAAAAGCATATAAAGTGGCGCTCAGGACGAGCGACCAATCGAGGAAGAACTGGCTGCCGGGCAGCTTGAGAGCCAGGTACGAATAAGCTGCCAATCCACCAATTAACGCCAGAAAACCGGCCCTGATTCCCCAGCGGACCTGCCCCAGCAAGGCGGCAAAGCGGTAAGCCGCAAAAGCCAGGACGGCAGACAGCAGCACTGCCAGGATCCATTCACCCAGACCGAGTTCAGTGCTGGGTGGCTCGACGACCGGAACAGGGGTTGGCGTGGGAGGCAGTGGGGTGGAGGTTGGTTCAGGCGTCGCAGTTGGTGTGGCGGTAGGAGTGTCTGGGATAACCTCGCCGGGTGGAAGAGGTATGTCGAAGGAAAGGATTGTCGACCGCGCCCTCTCGCTTTCGGCGTAGATTTCAATTGTGCCGCCGTTGGCAACCAGGAACTGGGTATGGGCCACACCTTCCAGCGTGGTTGCTTCCTGGCGGACGATATTGGCTTCAACGCCGGTGGTCATAACAAATGTGACCGGGGTGCCGTCGGGCACAGGATGCCCGTTGTGATCGAAAATAATCCCTGTTCGGATGGGTATCTTATCTCCGACAACGAATTGAGGGGTTGGCTCTGCTTGCGGGGTCCCGGTAGTCTCCGGCGGCGCAGCATCAGGAATATCCAGCTGCAGCGGGATTATCTGATCGGGATCGGGAAACAGGGCTTCATTCAGGTTGTAGTCCACCCCCGGGACGGAAACCGGCAGCGCTCCAGCGGGTGATAGCTCTCGAAACAGCAGGTATGCTGCCACATCGATGAAAGACGGCGAGACGTCATACATCCCGTAGTAGGCGGTGAGTTTCGAGATATTGGTTGCGTCCAGGAAATACGGCTCGCAAAAAGCGAAAACAATCAGCCTCTTTTGCAGGAACAGCTCAGGTCTTTCATTCAGGAAGCGTTCCAGAGTCTGAAAAGATGGAATATCGGCCCGTGCAGAAAGCATACCGAAGAGAATCCAGTTGCTGCGCAGCAGATCATTCTCAAGGGGGAGCTCGGTCAATTTCCCATCCAGCATTAACTCCAATTCATCCAGGGAATAGGAAGACATCATGCTGGACGAAACCTGCCCTCCTGCCTGTGGACCGTACAGGCGAATAACTGCATCCTGGAGAGTACTTTTTCCGAGCAAATCAATCGGAGGGCAGGTGCTGCACTGCTGGCTGCTGCGAACATCGCTGATAAAAACAATCCGGTCATTTAGGTTAGGTGGATCCGGGATAAGATCATCCAGTTCCTGCTGGCTGGGACTGATCAATGTCGATGAATCCCTGGCGACATCAAAAGTCACGCTGCTCGATTTATTGAGCTCGTCTAAAGATCCAGGATTTGAAAGGACATTACCTAAATTGAAATTCGTATACAACCGCAGCTTAAGATTCAAAATGCGCAGGACGGACTGGTCGACCCGGCCTGCGAAGGAGGGATCCTCACGATACTTCTGGGTAAAAAATTCCAGGGTACGTGTGGCAGATGTGAAAGGATCGGTATCGGTACTGGATGAAAAATCTGAAAAATAGAGCAGGTCATTCCCGGCCAGGAAAGCGCTGACTGCCACCCTGCGCGGATCGAAGGTCTGGCTGGTCAGATCGTAGAACCGGCGGATGGCCTGGTTGCCCAGGTCGTCACTGACCATCACACCACCGCTCTGACGCCAGGTGTCCAGCGGCTCGAGCGCCATCAGCAGGTTTAATGCCTGTGGATCCAGACTTACCGGGCGGGTAGTGGCACGGATATTTCCCTGCAGACCCTGGTAACGAATGTGCGAAACCAGGAGCGCGTCGGTCGTCTCTTCAGGCGTCGCTGCATTTCCTGTCACTGTATAGAAAGGTGCCAGGTCGATTGATTCCAGCTGATCGAGGGATTTGGGGACAGTGGCGACTTCTTCTTCGGGTAAGCGATCTGAGCTGCCGTGACCCGGGAAATGCTTGGCGACGACTGCGAGCCGCCCTCCGCTTCCGATGTGGACGCCGCGGATGTAGGCGCGTCCCATTTCTCCCACCCAGAATGGATCCCCTCCGAAGGTGCGCGACCCCAGGTTGTTAGAAGTTTTGATTTGCGGCGTTTTCAGCACATCCAGGGAAGGCCCCAGGAGCAGGTTGATTCCGAGGATCGCAAGCTCCTTACCGAGCACCGTTCCGACCTGCTCGGAGAGCGAAGGGATCCAGGTCGCTCCCATCGACATGGCATTCGGCATGGGAGTCAGACCGTTCAGGATTTGATCGTATGGCAGGCCGTTCCCTTCTTGCGAAGTCGCAATGAAAAGCGGGATGAATTGAGGTAGAAATTCTTCACCTGTATTGGGATCCGTCTGCCTGGCACGCGAGGCGCTCCACTCCGTTTGCTGAATTTGACGGACCATGGCATACAGCTGGTCCACCGTATCGGTGGATGAATTGCCTGAGTAGACGAGATTGTCATTGGCCGCCAAAAGGACGACGCCTCCCACATGGTAGCGGGCGACCAGCTGGTCGATCACCGACTCGGATCCCACGTCAGTCCCCTGGAATGAAACCAGGAACAGCTGGCCAATTCGTTCCTCGGGGGTCATGCGTTCGAGCAGTGAGCTGGCTTGCGAAAGCGAGGAAGGGAGGAGACCAGAAGGATGAACTGCATTCGCAGGGCTCAGCGGCGCAAGCAGGAACAGCGCTACGACCAGCAGGGCAGTGAATTTAGAGAACCTGGAACCCGGATGTTGATGCATGGCAATTCGGGGAATCCCGCTATCCTGGTGTTTCTTTCTCTTGAGAGATAATTTTATGCAGCAATTCTCTGCGCTCTGCACCGCTCAACGATTCCAGGCGACGAATACCAAGCGGATCAATCTCCGTACGCAGAAGCTCCAGCTCGTAGGATGAAGGCGGAGGGGTTTCAGCGATGTCTTCGGCGACCAATAATTCAAAACCGGTGCGCGCCTGAACCTGGGAGACGGTGACGCCCGGGTGATAGCTGGTGAGTCGCATGCGCGGCAGATCGTTTCCTGCTTCGGAAATAAAATCGAATTGTCCCAAATCGGTAACCAGGTAGCGCGGGCCCTGACCTGATTTCCTGGCGTGATTGTAACCCATGCCGGACAGAAAATCCAAGCGCGGCACGAATGTCACCCGGGAATGGCGGGGTACATAGAGTTGAATGTCGCTGATGAAAGTGGTCACATCGGGGATGCCGCCAGCACCTGGCAGGCGCAGGCGAGGGCGAGAGTAATCTTTTCCGAATGCCAGGTTGTTGGTATTTCCGTGCATGTCGATCTGGGCTGGACGAAAAAATTCCATTGGGCGCAGGCGCGGTAGAACGTCGGCCGCAATTCGGACGAAGCCGATGTTACACAAGGATCGATCCAGCCACAGCTTTTCGATATACGTGAGACTGAGAGGAGCCGGCTGCCGGCATACTCCCTGACCGATGGCTGAGGCGAAATACAGGTGGGGCGCGTGGGTATGGCGTGCCATCAGGTAGGCGGCAGCCACCAGGGGGGTTGCCAATCCCTGAGCGACGATTTCTCCATCGTGCACCTGGCGCGCCATGCAGGTGACCATGATTTCATCGGGTGTAAATTCGACTACCATCGTTCGAATGCAACCAGCTGCTTTGAAGGAAAAATCATCTGTCTGGCAACCTTTCAGGTTTCCTTCGAATCCCTGATTTTGTGCTCCACGCCGTTCAGCACTCGCCGGGCGAGCAAGGGATCATCGGTGAAAATCCCATCCACGCCCATTTCGAACAAGCGCAGCATCTCATTTTCTAAATTCACGGTATACACAAATACCTTGCGCTGGTCACGTTGAATGCGTTTGATTAGCCCTGGTTTGGCATCTTTCGACGCAATGTGCAGGCTGTGATACGGGACGAGGCGGCCGAGGGGCGAACGCGCCCACCAGCCAATGGCTCCCGGCCAGGCCAGCAGACCAAGCGGACAGTCGGGCAACAGTCGGTGGATGCGCAGCAGGGCGATCGGGTTGAAGGAAGAGAACCACACCCGTTGGATGATTTTGTGGCGTTTGACCAGCGCGGCTGTTTTCTGCGGCAGGTGATCCAATGGGGAGAGCAGGTTGGTCAATTCGACGTTGGTGTACGTCAGCTTACCGACAGCTTTGAATACTTCATCCAGGGTGGGGATCGTCTCACCGGCGAAGGCGATGTCAAAGTGGCTGCCGGCATCCATCTTGCGCAGTGTGGCCAGGGAAATGTCACGCACCCAACCGCTGTGCATGGTGGTGCGGTCCACCGATTGGTCGTGGATCACCACGACATGCCCGTCCTGAGTCAGCTTGGCATCCAGCTCTACTGCATCGGCGCCCTGGCTGCAGGGCCAGCTTGAAGGCTGCCAGGGTATTTTCCGGGGCGTAGGCGCTGGCGCCTCGATGAGCGATGATGGCCGGCTTGGGCAGGTCATCAACAGCATGGGCATCCTTTATAGGTCGACGAAGAAAGCCCTGCCTGCGCGGTCGATCATTTCGTTGGTCATGTCCGGCTCGACATTCAGATAGCGGGAGATGTCCAGGATCTGATCGCACAGATATCGCGCGGGTGCGAGGCCGCGCAGCTTGCGGTTGCGGCGGATATACCACTCCTGCAGCAGGTATGCCAGCCCGGCGTCGGTGTAATTGACGCCCTTGGCTGTCGCCACGTGCTTGAAAATCTCGCGGTACTCTTCGTATGTTGGATCGGCGATTTCGATCTTGTGGCGCAGCCGGCGCAGGAAGGCCTCGTCCACCAGGTCCTTCGGCGGCAGGTTGGTGGAGAAGATCACCAGCACGTCGAAAGGCACTTCCACCTTGCGGCCGGTGTGCAGCGTCAGGTAGTCGATGCGGTTTTCGAGCGGCACGATCCAGCGGTTCAGCAGGTCGCTGGGACGGACCTGCTGGCGGCCGAAATCGTCGATCAGCAGGATGCCGCCGTTGGCTTTCACCTGGAAAGGCGCTTCGTAGTACTTGTTGACGTCGTCGAAAACCAGATCCAGCCCTGCCAGGGTCAGCTCGCCGCCGGTCATGATGAATGGCCGGCTGATGCGTTTCCAACGCAGATCGCGCTGCGGCTGGCGCCGCGCAATTGACCTGTGCCGTTGACCGGCGTCCGATCATCTTCGGGAACCAGCTGGTGGTTGACGGCGTCGTACAGCTTGACCACCTAGCCCATCCACGTAGATGGCATACGGGATGTAGATACTTTCATCCAGGGTCATATTGCCGATGGCACGCGCGATGGTGGTCTTGCCATTTCCGGGAGGACCGTAGAGAAAAATCGAAGTGCCCGAGTTCACAGCCGGGCCAATGCGCTCGAAGGACTTCTCCGGCAGCACCAGATCCGTGCAGCGCCTGACGCAGCTCGCTGTCCGAGACGATCATCCGCTTGCGGCTCTGCGCCAGGATGGATATGCAGTAGTCTTCCAGCGGCACCGGCGCCGGACCGGCATACTGGCTGCGCTCCAGGGCTTCCCGGGCGCGGTCGATGCCCAGGTGCGTGATGCCGTAACATAGGTGCCTTCTCCCAGCCCCATTTGCTGGGCAGTCTTGATTTCGACCAGTTTTTCGCGCTTCATCATCTCCAGGATCTGGTCGACCACACCGGTGAAAGGCAGCGAGAGCTGTTCGGCGATTTTAAAACCGGTGAGATAACCCTGGTAATAGAGGATCTTGAGCGTCAGGTCCTGGAGCCATAAACCTGAAAGCCCGGTGTCCTCCATGCGGATGACCGGAGGCGGGACGAATTGCTCAACCTGCCCCTCTTGTTTTTCGGAATGAAAGGATTTGTTTTCTCGGTTTGCGTCCATGCTCTTCTCTCGCGGGTACTGGCTGGATGATTCTCATAAAATGGTGCTGATTTTCAGGAAATTATAATCGATGTTGACTGGCAGCATCTTTGGGTATAATCGGAGAATGAAGATCAGCGTGATCATCCCCGCCTATAACGAAAAAGGAACCATCGAGGAAATCCTGCGCAGGGTACAGGCGACCGGCATCGCCGATGAGATCATCGTGGTGGACGACGGCTCCGTGGACGGCACACGCCAGGTATTGAGCGCACTGGATGGCAGGGGGCAGGTGCGGGTGATCCTGCATGAGCGCAACCAGGGAAAAGGGGCAGCGGTGGTCACCGGCATCCAGGCTGCACAGGGAGAGGTGCTGCTGATCCAGGACGCGGACCTGGAGTACGACCCGCGCGATATCCCGCGCCTGCTCGAGCCGATCGCGGAGGGCATAGCCGACGTAGTGTACGGCTCGCGCTTCCTGGGAGGGCCACGGCGCCCGACCATGTTCTGGCACATGGTGGCGAATAAAGTGCTCACACTGATGACCAACGTCCTGTATAACAACATCCTGACGGACATGGAGACCGGTTACAAGGTCTTCCGGCGCGAGGTGGTGCAGGGGATGAAGATCAAGCCGCGCCGCTTCGATTTTGAGCCGGAATTCACTGCCAAAATATTAAAGCGCAAAGTGCGGCATCTTTGAAGTGCCGATCAGCTTCAACCCACGTGATTACGAGGAAGGCAAGAAGATCGGCTTGAAGGACGCCTTCGCGGCGGTGTGGACTCTGCTCAAGTACCGTTTTGTCGATTAATTCGCCGATGTACTTAGGTGACAGCCCCGCAAGTGAGCGGGATGCATCACTTCCGAAGTGACTGTCACCTAGTCGAACCTCCGGCAGGTTTCAGGTCGCGCACGTTCAGCTGCAGGCTGAAATTCCCATTGTATTCGTTAACCTCATAGGTGTAGGCCAGGTCGACGCGCGCGGGCATCTGGGTGATCCAGTGTCCCAGGCGGAAGGCGATGGCGTCGTAGGTGATGTAGCCGTCGGTGACGGTCAGGCGCATGTGAGAGCTGTCTTTGCCCACGGATTTACAGCGCACGACGCGCAGGCCGCGTGAGACGAACAGGGCTTCCGGGTTGCCCTGGCCGGTCGGCTGCAGCCAGGCCAGCTCTTTCAGCAGGTCGGGGTGCAGCTCGGAAAGGGGGATCTCGAGATCGGCTTTCAGGACCGGGCGCAAATCCAGGCCGCCCAGTTTTTCCTCGGCGATGTGCTGGAGCCTATCGACCAGCTGCGGTACGTTCTCATTGAGTACCGTGAAGCCGGCCGCGGCGGCATGCCCACCGTGGTGCACCAGCAGGTCGGATACCTGGTCGAGTGCATCCGTGATGTGGAATTCGGGGATGCTGCGGCAGGAGGCACGCGTGGTTTCTTCTCCTTCGTAGGCGACGATCGAGGGGCGGTAGAACTGCTCCAGCAGGCGTGAGGCGGCCAACCCGACCACCCCCGGGTTAAAGCTGGGGTGAGCGGCGAACAGCAGCAGGGCCTGCGGGTCTTTTTCCAGCACCATCTGCTCGGCCTGGCTGGAGATGCGGCGCATGATCTGCTGGCGCTCGCGGTTCTGGTTGTCCAGCTGCTGCGCCAGCATGGCAGCCCGGGATACATCCTGCGTGGTGAGCAGCTCGAGGGCGTCCAGGGCGGACTCCAGCCGCCCGGCGGCATTCAGGCGCGGCCCGAGCACGAAGCCGATGTCGGTGGCGGTGATTTTGCTGGAGCTGATGCCGGAGGCGCCGATCAGCGAGGAGATCCCCTGGCGTTGGGGGCGGTTCAGGTATTCCAGCCCGCGCCGCACCAGGTGGCGGTTCTCGCCTTTCAGCGGCACCATGTCCGAGACGGTGCCCAGCGCCACCAGGTCCAGGTATTCGGCGGGCGAGGGGATGTGCAGCGGTTCCTCCACCCCGGTAATTTCAAGGATGGCAGCGCAGGCCAGCTTGTAGGCCAGCCCGACGCCGGAAAGTTCATACTCCGGGTAGCTCTCGCCGGGCTGCTTGGGATTGATGACTGCCACTGCCGGCGGTAGCTGTTCGTGTGGGTGGTGGTGGTCGGTGATGACCAGGTCCAGCCCGATGCGGTGGGCATGTTCGGCTTCATCGATTGAGCGGATGCCGCAGTCCACGGTGATCACCAGGCGCACGCCCTTCACTGTAGCAGTGTATCCAGGGCATCGACGTTCAGGCCGTAGCCTTCGTCGAAGCGGTTGGGGATGTAGCGGCGCACGACTGCCCCCAGCGAGCCGAGCACCAGGGAGAGCAGGGCGGTGGCGGTGACGCCGTCGACGTCGTAGTCGCCGTAGACCGCGATGGGCTGCTCCCATTCGATTGCGTGGTTGATGCGCTCGACGGCGGCCTGCATGCCCAGCAGGTTGAAGGGCTCGGTGCCGCTGGTGGTCGGGCCTCCAGGTAATCCCTGGCGCCTTCCAGGGAAGTGAGGCCGCGGTTGAAGAGCACCTGGCGGAAGATGGGGGAATAGGGAGCCAGGGCTTGGTCGATATCGGAGGGAATGGAGGGATAAATGGTCCAGCGCTTGAGGAGGGGGGGCATGGGTGCGAGTATAGCAGGAAAGGAAGGTACACGGATTTTACGGATGAAGGTGGAAGTGAAGAATGGTAATTTTCAATAGTCAATAGTCAATTGTCATTGGTCGTAAGGCGGTGATCGGTGGTCAGTTTTCAGTCATCGGTTATCATTTATCAGTTATCTGTTCCCAATGGTCGATTGCTCAAATAGGAAAATGAGGGAGGCGAAGGGTGTCGATGGAAGAAGAACAGAATTTTGATTAAAATAACTAAAAAAACTGAATTTCTTAGGTTAGAATGAAGCACTGACAGCTGATTGTTAGAACGGATTAACGGATCGGAAGGGTTAGCAGATCAGTGTGGATCAATTGGATTTGCTGGATTGAAGGGGATGTTGAAGAAAATTGAACAGGTACTAAATTGCGTCCAGATAGAGTTGGGATCAAAGAGGCATTGTGGGAGAACTGATAATCCCGACCATAAAAGACCAGAACGGGCTCTTATCTGATCAATCAAGCGGATTGGAGGGATTTGAAAGGTGAAACAGGTGTTCAGCAGCTGGAATGGTGCGTCTCCGGACGCACCATACGTACTTTCATTTCTTGAACCTGACCGTATAGGTCAAGAGATTGCCTTCCATCGCTTCAATGGTAAATCCACCCTGCAAGCCCATGCGTGCGGTTGTACCCATCAAGGGATAATCCGGGTCGGGTAATAACTCGGAAATTGCCAGGATACCACCGGGTTTTAGCACCCGCATGATCTCTTTCAAGGCTTTTTCCTTATCGGGGATCTCATGTAAGACGGTAACCAGGACAACCAGGTCAATTGAGCTGAACTCGAAGGGTAAGCTATAGGCGCTGTCATTAAACAGTTCTACATTGTGAATATCCTTATATTCCGGGCGAGCCAGTTTGGCTTCCAGCTTCTCCAGCATTGCCTGTTGGATATCCAGGCAATAGACCTTACCCTTTTCACCCACTGCTCGGGCAATGTAAGGTGTATAGGCTCCGCTTCCTGGACCGATCTCCAACACGACCATCCCACTTTCGATCCCGCTGCGTTCTATTAATTGACCGGGAGGCTGCAAGAAGCGACGGTAATCGCTATCCAGAACTGAGCCCAGGAAAGCTGGCGTCGGGAATTTTACATATCGTTTGACAAGACGCAGAGCGACCTGGAAAAACAGGAAAAAGCGGACAAAAGACCAGATTATTTGGAAGAACTTTTTGAATAATTTCATATTTCCCTCTTTTCTATTGGTTCAGAGATAGCTAACCTAAGAATATTATTTACCCCCGAGATTCCACGTCGAATAAATTCGACCAACATTTTCACCTCAAAGGGTGATGATTTTGACAATCTTGTCTTAAGTTTAGCATCATTTCCTCCATTGTGCATCATTTTTTGTGATCCACTTTCACAAATTCGGGCATCTGAAATGATTTTTTCTGGTAGGTTTAAATCGAAACAACGGGTTGAGACATGAAGGGTGATATATCTAAGACAGACTTTTTTCATACATTTCTTGATAAGGATATTTCCTAGAGAGCTTCATCACCACACTCCTGGCCGTTCTGATGATCTTCCCGGCCAGAAAAATATACTTCAATCGGAACGTCTTGATTTGCTGCCGGTATTCTGTTTCCCCTGCGAAGTCCATCTTGAACAGTAGAAACAGATTGTAAGCCAGCATCATCAACTGAAAGATCGCTTCATTGGCCTAAAATGACTGGAGCAACAGGTGCCCAACCGCCATGTCATACTTGGCTTCCTTAATGTAATTCTCACAGTTCCCGCGTTTTTCATAGAATTCAACCACTTCTTCTGACGATTGTTCCGTGTTGGTGACAAAAAAGAAATAGTCGTATGTTTCGCCTTCCAGGAAAGAGATTTGCGCTCTATCTTTTTCATCCTTCAAAACTCAGGATAAGACAAATCTTCAACCTTTTTCCCATGTATTCAGGGCTGTGACAAGCTCGGCTGTCTCACGGCCTGATTCGCCTGTAACAAAAGTAAAAGATGTATCAGTCACTTGCGCAACAAGTGTCGGATACCCTTTCCCTTAATGAAATATCTGCAACCCAGTGATTCGATCGTTTCCAGGATAGCATTGTCAAAATAACCGCTATCCATACGAAATGTGATTTCCAACCCCTCATCTTTGAGTTGGGCTACGATTTCCTTGATCATTTCTGCTGTGCCGTTTGCAGTATAGGTATCTCCGCTTCCGACATAGCCAGTCAGGTAAGACTTAATGTCATCACAGATAACCAACTGGAGGTTATAACAGCGGTTTCCAGGCTTTTTTTGAATGTAACCTTTTACTGCCCCTCCTGATGGCCTTTGACATTTACCTCACTTATGTCAATATCGATGGTGATGGATTTGATATTGCTCATTCACAGGAGCTTTCTGAAGGGTCTAAAACTGATCTCCCTCAGCATTTGGGTCGTTTTGTAACTGAAGTTTCCTAAAAACCGGGATACCGTCTCACTTTCTTTGATCGAAATGGCAAACTCGTTGACCAGAAGATCGCTTTGCAGCAGTTTCAGCCGTTCCTGTTTATCAATTCCAGGGAGGGGAAGGAAATCTGCGGCGTTGAATCCTGAAAATGAAAGTGCGAGATATTTGTTGCCAAACGGCAGACCAGATTGACGTTTCCCTCAAAGACTGCTATCATCCAGAGTCCAATGGCGAATCACCCACCTGAAAAACGCGACCGCTTCACCAGCTGGCTGTCTCATTCGCTGCGCTGGCTGGTCCCCGGCATTGGGGTGAAGCGCTGGATCCTGTTAATCCTGCTGGGGACGACGCTGGTGGGCATCGGGCTGGGGGTGCTCATCCTGGATTTCTACCGCAACGCTCCCGAAACCTGGTGGCTGCCGCTGATCTCCACCGCCTCCTTGCGCTTCCTGCCGCGCGTGCTGCGCGCCTTCATCTTCGGCGGGATCGGCTTCGCCATCATCGCCTACGGCATCTGGCGTATGAACCGCGCGCTGATCAAGCCATTCGTGCGCCCGGGCTCACATGTGGCGGAAACCTTATGGACCCACCGGCAGCGTGAGAAAGGGCCGCGCATCGCGGCCATCGGCGGCGGGCACGGGCTGGCGACGGTGCTGCGCGGCCTGAAAGCCTACACGCGCAACATCACTGCCATCGTAACGGTGGCGGATGACGGCGGCTCCTCCGGCCGGCTGCGCCGCGACCTGGGCATGCTGCCGCCCGGCGACATCCGCAACTGCCTGGCGGCGCTCTCCAACGACGAAGCCATGCTCAGCCAGCTGTTCCAGTACCGCTTCCCGGACGGGGACCAGGGGCTGGACGGGCACTCCTTCGGCAACCTGTTCATCACTGCCCTGGCGGAGATCACCGGCAGCTTCGAAGCGGCGGTGGCCGAATTCGGGACGGGTGCTGGCGGTGCAGGGGCAGGTGCTGCCGTCCACGCTGCACGATGTGCGCCTGGCGGCGGATGTACGCCTGCCGCACACGATCAATGAAGTCCGCATCCAGGGAGAGAGCCAGATCCCCGAGACGCAACGGCAAGGTGCAGCCGGGTGTGGCTGGAGCCGGGCAACCCGCCAGCTTACCCGCAGGCCATCCAGGCCATCCTGGCGGCGGACCTGATCGTGATCGGGCCGGGCAGCCTGTACACCAGCATCCTGCCCAACCTGCTGGTGCCCGACCTGGCGGAAGCCGTGCGCGCCAGCCGGGCGCTGAAGTTGTTCGTCTGCAACGTGGCCACCGAGCCGGGCGAGACCGACCAGCTTCACCTGCGGCGACCATTTCCGGGTGCTGGAAGAGCATTATCGGTTTCAACTTCTTCGACATCGCGGTGGCGAATACCGGCAGCGTGGGCAGCCTGCCGCAGAGCGTCGAATGGGTAGCGGGTGGAGCCGGACCTGGAGGAAGATTACCAGATCTATCAAGCCGACCTGGTCGATGCGCTGTATCCCTGGCGGCACGACTCACAGAAACTGGCCCAGGTGATCATGGATTTGTTCCAGGAAAGGACCGGACCTTTGGTAGAATAGTGACAGGTAAACAGGTAAACAGGAAGATAAAAAGACAGGTAGACACGGAAACCAGTAGGCGAATCGACTGGTTTCCTGATTGCCTGATTGCCTGATTGCCTGATCGACTGATTACGTAAAAAATCAAAAAGTTCAAAAACCAAAATTACGGAGGATCAAAATGACAGTCAAAGTTGGTATTAACGGTTTGGACGGATCGGCCGGCAGGTATTGAAGGCGATCCGGGATTACCATCCGGACGAGCTGGAAGTGGTGGCGTTCAACGACATTGGCGATCTGAAGACGATGGCCCATCTGCTCAAGTACGACTCGAACTACGGCCGTTTCGACGGGAAGGTCGAAGTCGGCAGTGATGGGTCTGATGGTCGATCGGCAAGCCGGTCAAGGCCTTCAAGGAAACCGACCCGGCGAACATCCCGTGGGGAGACCTGGGCGTGGAGATCGTTGTCGAGAGCACCGGCATCTTCACCATCAAAGAAGACGGCGTCAATAAGAAGGGCAAGGCGGTCAAGGGCGCCGAGAACCACATCACCAAGGGCGGCGCCAAGAAAGTGATCATCTCCTCCCCCGCCGAAGGCGAAGACATGACCATTGTGTTGGGTGTGAACGACAAGATGTACGACCCCGCCAAACACCACGTGGTTTCCAACGCTTCCTGCACCACCAATGGGCTGGCCCCGGCGGTCAAAGTTGTGCACGATAAATACGGCATCGTGCGCGGCTTCATGACCACCATCCATGCCTACACCAACGACCAGAAGATCCTGGACCTGCCGCACAGCGACCTGCGCCGGGCGCGCGCCGCCGCCATGAGCATCATCCCCACCACCACCGGTGCTGCCAAGGCATTCAAGCTGGTCATCCCCGACCTGGCCGGCAAGCTGGATGGCTATGCCTTGCGCGTCCCCATCTCGACCGTCTCGGTGATCGACCTGACCGCTCGAACTGGAGAAGCCCACCACCACCGAACAGCTGCGCCAGGACTTACCGCGAGGCCGCGGCTGCTGGCCCGCTGAAAGGCATCCTGGGCGCGGCGGATGAGCCGCTGGTCAGCATCGATTACAAGGGCGATCCGCGCAGCTCGACCGTCGACCTGCCCTTTACCATGGTTCTGGGCAAGGAAGCAGGCACCTTCGTCAAGATCGTCGCCTGGTACGACAACGAGTGGGGTTACTCGGTCCGCACCGCCGACCTGGCCGCCCTGATGGCGAAATCCCTGTAATGCAGCGGACATGTTCCAGGATTGCAGTCACGCATTCAAATTCAGTGTCTTGGGCAGCTGCCAACCGCCCAGACACTGCCTGATATTTGATCACATCAAAAGCTGGAGGTAAGCTATGTTCAATAAGAAACTGATCACCGATATCGATGTCAAGGGAAAGAGGGTCCTGGTGCGGGTGGATTTCAACGTGCCGATCAAGGACGGACAAGGTAGCAGACGATACCCGCATCCGGGCTGCGCTGCCCACCATCCAGTATTTGCTGGATCACGGAGCGGCAGTCATCCTGTGCTCGCACCTGGGACGGCCGAAAGACGGCCCCGATCCGAAATATTCGATGCGCCCGACGGCGGATGCATCTGGCCGAGCTGCTGGGCAAAGCCGGTTGCTGTTCGCGGAAGACTGCGTCGGCCCGCTGGCAGCAGAAGCGGCCGCCAAGGCCTTAAAGCCGGGCGAGGTGCTGGTGCTGGAAAACACCCGCTTTTACAAGGGCGAGACAAAGAACGACCCCGAGATGGCACAAGCAGTTGGCATCGCTGGCGGATATCTATGTCAATGATGCATTTGGCTCGGCGCATCGCGCCCATGCTTCCACCGAAGGCGTGGCCCGTCTCCTGCCGGCGTGGCCGGTTTCCTGATGGAAAAGGAAATCCAGTACCTGGGCCAGGCGATCGCCGACCCCAAACGGCCCTTTGTCGCCATCCTGGGCGGGGCCAAGATCAGCGATAAGATCGGCGTGATCCGCAACCTGCTGACAAAGCCGATACCAGTCCTGATCGGCGGCGGTATGGCGAACACCTTCTTCAAAGCCCAGGGCTATCCGATCGGCGATTCGCTGGTGGAAGACGAAGCACTGGAGACGGCCCGCGAGCTCCTGGCGGAAGGCGGGACCCGCCTGCGCCTGCCGGTGGATGTGGTGATCGCCGACAAGTTTCGAAGACAGAGCCGACCGTCAAAGTCATCGCCGATCGGGCCGGTGCCGGATGGCTGGCGGATTCTGGATATCGGCCCTGAGACGGTGGCGGCTTTGGCAAATCGTTCAAAGAAGCCGGCACGGTGGTGTGGAATGGCCCGATGGGTGTGTTCGAGATGCCCAACTTCGCACTGGGCACCTTCGGCGTTGCCAAGGCAGTCGCCGATAGCGGTGCGGTCTCGATCGTGGGCGGCGGCGATTCGGTCGCGGCGATCAACCAGTCCGGCCTGAGCGATAAGATCACCCACATCTCCACCGGCGGCGGCGCTTCGCTGGAAATGCTGGAAGGCCTGGAGCTGCCGGTGTGGCTGCCCTGCAGGATAAATAAACCGACCAGGAAAGGGGGCGGAGCAGATTTCTAGAAAAAACGAGGAAAAATATGCGAACACCTCTTGTTGCAGGTAACTGGAAAATGTACAAAACGCGTGGCCGAGGCGCGCCACCTGGTATCCGAGTTGGTCCCGGGTCTGCAGGCTGTCACAGGCGTGGAGAAGGTCATCTGCACCGCCTTTTACTGCGCTGCTGGCGGTGGCGGCGCTGCTGGAAGGGACCGACATCGGGCTCGGCGCCCAAAATATGCACTGGGAGCTGTCGGGCGCTTTTACCGGTGAAATCTCTCCAGCGATGGTGGCGGAGTTGTGCCATTATGTGATCCTGGGGCATTCGGAGCGCAGGACGTATTTCGGCGAGACCGATGCAGACCGTCAACGAAAAATCCAGGCTGCCCTGGCGCAGGGACTGATGCCGATCGTGTGCGTGGGCGAAACGCTGGAAGAATACGAGAGCCGGAAAGACGGCTGAGATTGTCTCCAGCCAGATCCGCCTGGGATTCGCCGGCTTGAACGAATACCTGGATGTGACCAACGCAGGTTCGCTGGTGGTCGCCTACGAACCGGTTTGGGCAATTGGCACGGGAAAACCATCGACGGCCGCCGGGGCGGCGGCGGTGGTGGCGGGATTCATTCGCCCGGCATTGACAGACCTGTTTGGCGAAGGCTTTGCTTCCAGTGTGCGGGTGTTATATGGTGGATCGGTGACCGGTGAAAATGCGGCTGAGTTCTTCGGGGAAGAAGAAATCGATGGCGCACTGGTGGGCGGAGCCAGCCTGAAGGTGGCGGATTTTGTGAAAATCGTCCAGTCGGCGGCTGCATAGCGTAAAACGTGGAGTCGATTCCCGCTGGTTTGAGCGGATTGGGATGGCTGGTCTTTCTTCTCGTCCCGCTGATCGTAATACAGCGCCTGCTGCACCGCGAAATCCAATTGAACCTGCTCTTGCTGACACGCCGTCCTGATTTGAGCGTGATCATCTTTTCGCTCCTATTCCTCCCGGGAGTGTTCCTGCATGAGACCAGCCATTACCTGGCTGCCCGGTTATTGGGCGTGCGCACCGGAAATTTTTCCATCATCCCGCGGGCGGTCCCCGGCGGAAAGCTGCAGCTTGGTTATGTCGAGACTGCCCCGGTGGACTGGCTGCGGGAGTCGATCATCGGCATTGCGCCGCTGGTGAGTGGGATGGCTTTTGTGGCCTATGCCGGTCTGGTCCAGCTGCAGTTGACAGGTTGGTGGGACCTGGCGAGAAACGTTCAGCTGCAGGAAACCTGGGAAGGGCTCAAGCAGATGGGGGCTCAACCGGATTTCTGGCTGTGGTTCTACCTGGTGCTGACGGTGAGCAGCATGATGTTCCCTTCATCTTCAGATCGCCGCGTCCTGGCTGCCGCTGGGGATCAGCGCCGGGATACTGCTTGCGATCAGCATCTTCCTGGGAGCCGGTCCCTGGATGGCACAGCACCTGGCGCCGCTGTTGGACCGCTTTTTCCAGGCTATGGCGGTGGTTTTCGCCATCAGCCTGCTGGCGCACGTGCTGCTGTACCCGCCATCCCTGCTGGCACGCATACTGCTGACACGCCTGACGGGGGCAGAGGTGGCATGATATCCAGTGATATAATCGATAGCTTGCGAAGTCATTCTTTACCATTTGATTTACTGAGGCGGTTCAGGTGCCAGGAGGTTCGCTTTGCCAGTTAATTGGTATGCGCTGCGCAGCAAACCGCGCAAAGAGGAAGCAGTATACCGGCAGGCTTTGAACCAGGGTTACGAAGCATATTACCCTCGCATCCGGGTGCAGCCGGTGAACCCGCGTTCGTCAGCAAGGTACGCCCGTATTTTCCGGGCTATTTGTTCATCTGTGCCGATTTAGAGCAGGTGGGTGTATCGGCGTTTCAATGGATGCCGCACACGCATGGCCTGGTTTCTTTTGGCGGTGAACCGGCACCCGTCCCGGAAAACCTGGTACAGGCTATTCGTAAGCGTGTCGATGAAATCAACTCCGCTGGAGGAGAAGTATTCGATGCGCTGCAGAGTCGGGGAGAAGGTCAAAATATCAGCCGGACCTTTTGAGGGCTATGAAGCCATCTTCGACGGGCGCCTGCCAGGCAGCGAGCGCGTGAGAGTGCTGCTGGAGCTGTTGGGGAGCAAGCGGCAGGTACCGGTGGTTTTGGAAGTGGGAGCCGTGACTCCGAAAAAAGCCAGGTAATATACAAATCGAAAATGACTATGACGAATAAATGTGGATAGAGAGATTACGATGAAGAAAGCTTTTATCACGGGGATCACCGGCCAGGATGGGTCGTACCTGGCAGAACTGCTGCTGTCCAAGGGATATGAGGTGCATGGCTTGATCCGCCGGGCCAGCACGTTCAACACCAAGCGCATCGATCACCTGTACCGCGACCCGCACAACGGCGGGCAGGTGCAGCTGCACCTGCATTATGGGGATCTTGCCAATGCCGGGACAATTGGTAGACCTGATATACAACATCCGCCCGGATGAGATCTACCACCTGGCAGCGCAGAGCCACGTGCGGGTGAGCTTCGACCTGCCGGAATATACCGGCGATATCACCGGCCTGGGAGTCATTCGCATCCTGGAAGCGATTCGCAGGAGCGGGATTCCCGCCCGGTTTTACCAGGCTTCCTCCAGCGAGATGTTCGGCAGCACCAAACCGCCTCAAAATGAGACCACACCGTTCGCCCCCCAGAGCCCATACGCAGCCGCCAAGGTGTACGCATACTGGCTGACGCGCAATTACCGCCAGGGTTACAGCCTGTTTGCCAGCAATGGGATCCTTTTCAACCATAAATCACCACGGCGGGGAGAAACCTTTGTCACCCGCAAGATCACGCGGGCGGTGGCGGCGATCAAGGCAGGCAGGCAGAACACCCTGTACATGGGCAACCTGGATGCCCGCCGGGATTGGGGCTATGCACCCGACTACGTGGCAGCCATGTGGAAGATGCTGCAGCTCGACCATGCGGATGATTTCGTAATCGGAACCGGAAAGTCGCATTCAGTGCGGGAATTCCTGGATGAAGCATTTCGTTACGTGGGCCTGGATTGGCAGGAATATGTGAAAATCGACCCACGCTATTTCCGCCCGACCGAGGTGGATTACCTGATGGCGGATGCCTCAAAAGCCCGCAGCACCCTGGAATGGGAGCCAAGGATTTATTTCCGCGACCTGGTACAGGATCATGGTGGATGCGGACCTGGAAGTGCTGGGTTTGGAAGCGCCTGGCGAAGGAAGAAAAGCGCTGGAGAAGCAGCATGGTAAGTGGCATCGTTGGGAAGACCAGATCGCCAGCATGGAGAGGTGAGCCCGCACTCAGGCTGATAAGTCATTTCCCAGGATGAGGAATATCCTGCCTGCCTTCTCACACGATGATCAATAAACTGGTGGAATTGTTATCTCGGCGGTCAATCCGGATTGGGATCGGATTATTGATCAGCGCTGTGAGCCTGTACCTGGCAGTCAGGGATATAGAGCTGGGAGACATTCTGAAGGTTTTATCTCAGGCTTCCTGGAGTATGGTTGTTTTGGCGCTAGTCAGCACCTGCCTGAACAGCCTGCTGAAAGCACTCAGATGGAAAGTTTTGCTCCTACCAGCTCCTGTGCGCATCTCGAATACCAATGTCCTGATGTCGACCATGGTCGGACAGATGTTTAACTCGATTTTTCCGGCCAGGGCTGGAGAGCTAAGCAGGGTGTACGTGATGGGCGAGATGGGAGTCGGTCGGGCTTTTGTAGTCGGGACAATCGTATTGGAAAAAGTCCTGGATATGATCAGCTACACCCTGTTGATCTTCTGGATGTTGATCTGGATTCCACACCCCGACTGGTTAAGCCAATCCGGTTGGGCTTTCGCGGCTGGGACATTTATTGTATTGACGGGTATCTTGATTTTCCTTCTGCGCAAACAAGAATTCATGGCCTGGGTAGATAAAGCTCTGCTCAAGCTGCCAGGCAGAATTGGAGACATTCGGAGCCGGGCAGTTTCAAAAGGGATTGTCCAGTTTCAGCGTCCTGGAGAAGAGAAACAGCCTTTTGAACCTGGCGACAGTTACTTTTGGAATCTGGGCGCTGGCAGTTTTGACCAATATTTTTACATTTCGGGCGCTGCAGATAGACCTTCCTGCTGCTGGCGGTATCATCGTCCTGATTATCTTACAGGCGGGAATTTCACTGCCGGCAGCACCCGGAAAATTCGGTATATTTGAATATGCGTGCATGCTGGCGTTAGCGATTTTCGGCATTTCCGAGGAAGTGTCATTCAGCTACGGCCTGCTGCTGCATGCGATCGTGCTGGCGCCCGTGATAATATCCGGGCTGTTCTCTTTGTGGCTGCTGGGCTTCAAAGAGAAGAACTGGAAAGAGCTTCGACATTCTTATAATCAAATGGAAGAGAAATCCTGATGAGGTCGATATTATTTGTCTGCAGCGCGAATATTTGCCGTTCACCGATGGCTGAAGGGCTGATGAAGGCGCTTGTGAAAGGAATGGAAGAGGATTGGCGGATCGAAATCAGCCGGTGTGTGGGCAATCAGTAATAGTCCAGCTGCAGAGAACACCCTGAAAGTACTGCTGGAACGGGGTGTGGATTTATCCAATCACGTCGCGAAACAGATCACCCTGGAGATGGTGGAAGAATTCAGCCTGGTGTTAACGATGGAAAGCAACCACCAGGAGGCATTGCGTGCGGCTTTTCCGGAGCATGCCGGAAAGGTATTCAAGATGAGTGAAATGGTGGGAAGAAAGGGCGACGTGGCCGATCCGATCGGGTTTCCGCCAGTGGTGTTCGAACAGACAGCCAGGGAAATTGAGGCGATTCTGAAAGGTGGCTTCGAGCGAATATCCCGCCTGGCTGAGAGCGTGAAAGATGTCGAATCATAACCAGGACAGGACTGCGCAGAGATCCGAATTCATTTTACTGGGCCTTTTCCTGGGGCTTGGCCTGCTGCATGCCCTGCTGTATGTGTTTATCGTGCCAGCCTGGCAGCATTATGACGAGCCCACGCATTTCGAAGTGGCCTGGCTGACCGCTAGCCTGGGCCGCCACCCATCATCTGAGGACTACGATCCCGAATTCAGCCGCGAGGTGGCGCAATCCATGGTCGACAGCGGTTTCTACGCTGGTTTACCGAATACCCCGGACCTGTCGGAAGGGGCGCAGGTGCAAATCCCGGGCTATGACCAGTTCGAAGAACAGCCGTTATATTATTTCCTCGCCTCTCTACCGCTGAGACTCTACCAGCCGGATGAAATTGTGGACGCGCTCCGTGCAGTGCGGTTGGTGTCGGTCCTGTTGTTTTTAGCTACAATCGTTGCTGCCTGGGAAATCGCTCGAACCATCACGGAACCGGGGCATCCGTTGCGCTGGATGGTGCCTGCCTTTGTGGTCCTGCTGCCTGCTTTCACGGATTTGATGACTGCAGTAAATAACGATGTGCTGGCAGTGGCGGCATTCAGCTATTTCTTATGGGGTGCTGCCAGGTTGTTGAAATCAGGGTACACCATCCTGAATTTTTCCTGGGTGGTGCTTTCGATGATCCTGGTGTACTACTCAAAAAACACGGCGTATGTCGCTTTCGCTTTGCTGCCCCTGGTGATGGTTGTTGCCCTGGTGCCGAAGCACATGCGCTGGGTAGCCTGGAGTGCGGCGTTTGTCATCGGGTTGATCGGCATTGCTTTCAGCTTGAAGTTCGATGATGCTGCATCCTGGCACCGCACCATCGCACAAAGAGACCCGCTACGGCAGGAAAATAACCAGGCCGTGCACGGAGAACACGCATTGGTCCTGGATACGTGGGAAAGAACCAATCCACCCTGGACGCCGCCTGCGTATCTTTTAATACCCCTGGACATCAGCCGGGATCTAAAAGAACGCCCGATGACCCTTGGATACTGGGTCTGGGCGGACCAGGCAGCAAAAATCAATTCTCCAATCCTGGGTACCCCACTTATGCAGGTAAATGAGACCGTCCAGGTTGACCAGACTCCCACTTTCCATGCTTACCATGTGACCATGCCGCCTTCGTCCATCCGGATATGGCTGAGCCTGCGGCCGAATCCTGACAATAACCAGGATACTCGCCTGTACTACGATGGCTTCCTGCTGGTCGACGGACACAGGCCTCTCGATGAAGCACCTCAATTTACTGACATGGACGGAACAGAAGGAACCTGGGGAGGCCCTGAATTCACGAATTATCTGCGCAATGGGTCTATCGAGCAAAGGTGGCCGCGAGTTCGAACCGCGTCTGGATAATCTCCTGGCGCGTATCCTGCCGGATAAGGCACGTCCATCGTTAATCCTGAATTCGATCCTGGATTGGCCGGCAACTCAAATAATGTTCCGCCAGACCTACCAATATATGATGGAGACATTTTGGGCGCGCTTCGGTTGGGGTCACGTACCCTTGCGTTGGCCAGCAGCCTACCAGGTGCTGAATTGGGCCTTCCTGCTCGGGCTGTTGGGGGCAGTCGCAGGAGTCATCCGCCATATTAGAGGCTCTTCCTGGGATTGGGTGGTCCTGATCTTTCTTTCTGCTAGCCTGATCTGGTTCGCCGATTTCGTCAGAGGGGTGGGGTATTTTACATCCAACGACCTTTATATCCCTCCCTCGAGATATGCTTTTCCAGCGATTATCCCGCTTGCGGTAATATTGTGCTTCGGCTGGTTGGAGATAGCCAGGTTGGTTGGATTTGGGATCAACCGGCTGGTCCAGTCGGGAAATGCACCGATTGAGGACCAGGAAAGTGGACGAAAAAGCCCGGGAAAATACCTGGCTGCTGGCTTGTTCATAGGTGTGCTGGTTTTATTGGCGCTGCTTTCATTATTATCCATTTCAAATTTCTATAATAATATTGGATAAAGATATGGCAGAAACCGACGGATCCGAAACGAAGCTCCGAGGCAGGGTCCCGGAGATACTGCTGCTGGTGATTCTCCTGCTGGGAATCACTCTACAGTACGCAGCTGCTTACCAGAAGAGTTTTTGGGGCGATGAGGCAAAAACTGCCTTGCGAGTTCGGAATGGCTTCGAGACGATCGAGGAAGAGACGCCGGCAGATCACCAGCCGCTGTATATTTATATGATGACCCTATGGGGAAAAGTATTTGGTTACAGCGAATTGGGCCTGCGTTCGCTGGCGATCCTGTTTGCGACATTGACGCTGGTTCTGACATACACCCTTGGCAAAGATATGTATGGAGAAAAAACCGCGCTGATAAGCCTGGCGATTTTGAGTTTCTCACCCTTGTTTTTGTTGCATGGACACAGCGCCAGATATTATTCGATTATGACGGCGCTGGCTGTGTTGATTGCCCTGTCTTTGCACCGCTTCCAGGAAATGAAGAAGCCCTGGTACCTGCTGGTTTATGCTTTTGCAGGTACGGTCATGCTGTACCTGGTCTTTAATTCGGTGATCTTCCTGGCCGGCTGCAGTGCCTGGTGGTTATGGCGTTTCTTGCGCGATCGAAATCGCCAGGTCATCGATTTTGTATACTGGATACTGGCTCAGATCCTGATATTGGCCCTGTATCTTCCCGGAACCGGACGTTTCAGCACGTTCACAGAGAATTATTTTCAAATCCCTCAGCTCTCCTCCTGGTTGATGGATTACCTCAAGCGCCTGGCATTCACGTCCTACTTGTTTGGTATGGGGGGGACACTCTCCCCGCTCAAGCCGCTGGCATGGATAGGAATCGAGGTAGTGGTAATCATACGCGGTATTCGCACTTTACGCAGCCTGGAAAAGGAAGCTGTCCTGGATGCCGATCTTCTTTACAGTCTGGATCACCGTGCTGGCAGTCCTGGCGTCCTTTTTCAGTGAATGGCACAACCAGATCTGGCAGAATATCTCTCATTGGTTTTTGTATGTCCTGCCTTTCCTGGCGCTGTGGCTGGGAATCGGCCTGGCTCAAATGAAGTTCCGCATCATGGCTTTTATGGGCAGCCTGCTGCTGGTGGTGTATGCGGTCGGAATCTATAATTTCTTCACAGACCAACAATTCATACAACCCGTGCTGGCGGCTCCCTGGCGAAATGTTTACGATGGTATCAAGGCTGAGAGTAAGTCGGGAGCAATGGTCATCTGCACTGGTGTAGACACCTCCTGCTGGTACTACGCGGAGCAGTACGGATACCCGGTTTCTTTACCCTGGGAATTGGAGCGTAAAAATGGCGTCCAGCCGGCCGAGGTCTGGTGGGTGCACTCGAATGTGGGAGGCATTCGCTACGATCGCGAGGCAGTGGATCAAGAATTTCTCATGCTGGCAGAGAAGCAGTACGAAAGCCGTGAGGTCAGGAATTACATATTGCATGATCCATCGATCCGCTGGTTAAAGACGCGCCTGATGGGACACTCCGATTACGAGTACCTTGTCGAGGTTTTCCATTTCTTTTCGCCCTGAGGACATAAATAGAAAGGCGAAAAGGCTGGCGATGAGAATTTGTTTGGGTGTGTGTGGGGATTGAATACATCGTGAACTTCCATATGAAGCTCAAACGCACCTGGAATGTACTCATAAGCGGTGTGCAGGTCGCCACCTTGATGTTTTTATGCTCGTGCGGACCGGCAGCGAAGTATTATCCTGCCACTGCGGTTCCAGGAGCGGTAGATTTCGATGAGAAGCAGGTCTTGCTGATAGAAAACCCGCGCCATGGAACGGCTGTCAGCGGGATAACGGAACCCCCATACCCTCTGACTGGCATCGAGCTGGACAGATTTAATTCGACCAATTTTGAGTGGTTGGTCAAATCGGGGGCTTATTGGCTGCGCTATAACGGATTGCTGTGGTCCGAGGTAGAGCCGCAGGAAGGCGCCAGGAACTGGAGTGCTCTCAGCGAGCTGGAAGGAAACCTGGTTAAGGCGGCGCAGCTCAACCAGAAGGTGATCCTGGTGGTCAGAAGCACCCCCGAATGGGCGCAGGCGGTTCCCGGTCACTTCTGCGGACCGATCGATCCATCCAGGATGGATGCATTTGGCGATTTTATGTATGAGCTGGTGAAAAGGTACAGCCGGCCTCCGTATTCGGTAAAATTCTGGGAGATTTACAACGAGCCCGATATCGCCCCAGAACTGGTCTCGGGAGACAATCCTTATGGCTGCTGGGGGGATGCAGACGATGAATTCTATGGAGGGGGAAGATATGCCGAGATGCTTCAGACGATATACCCGCGCATAAAAGCGGCGGATCCGCAGGCGCAGGTGCTGGTAGGCGGCTTGTTATTAGACTGCGACCCCGTTCATCCTCCTGAAAACCGGGACTGCCGACCGTCGAACTTCATAGAAGGAATTCTCAAGGCAGGGGGCGGAGACTCTTTTGATGGCATCAGCTTCCACGCTTATGATTATTATTCTCAGCCCTTCGGTTACAGCAACCAGAACTGGCACAGCAGCCATAAGACCTCAGGCCCCGTGAACGCAGTTAAAGCGCGCCATTTGAACAGCCTTCTTCTTAAGTACGAACTTACAGGGAAATATTTGATTAATACCGAAGCGGGATTGCTGTGCGGGCGAAGCGGGGATGAACCGATGTGCCAGACTTATGAGTTCAACATGGCGAAAGCCTTCTATGTTGCCTTATCCAATGCAGCTGCTTTACAGGAGGGTTTCCTTGGGAATATCTGGTTCAACCTGACGGGGTGGAGAGGCACAGGGTTGATTGACGCAAATGGAAATGCCCTGCCTGCGATGAGCGCAATGCGTTACTCTTCCATACAGCTGAATGGGGCGAGTTTCATTCGAACGATCCAGGAAATCCCCGGTTTATCCGGAATAGAGTACTTTCGGGATGGGAAATTCATCTGGCTGCTGTGGTCTCAGCGCGGTGCCGGCCAGAAGTCAGGTTCGAGGATCAAGTGGTTAAGATTTTCGATGTGTGGGGGAATTCAATGGAGGGCTATCCATATCTCACGGTCACCTCTGCTCCAGTTTATATTGAATGGCACGACCCAGGCCCGTGAGCGGGACCGGCAACTAATATAGGTACAGTGAGTGAAAAACCTGCTCAGATTTCCTTTACTTTATCAAGTCCAGTAATGCCTGGATCGCAGCTTCGAGAACGGCGTCTTCTTCACCCATGGCGCTTTCGACCGTGACCGGTACGACGATCTGCGGGATCACGCCGGTCCCTTCGATGATCAGCTTCCCATCTAAAGTTAGTGATTTTCCGGTTGGAAACTGGATGCTGATGTCCCCGGGCATGGCATACTGCCCCCTGCTGACTTCGCCAAATGCCCCCGCCGTGGGGTAGTGTCCAACCACAATCGAGCGGCCTGCAGTTGCCAGCGCATAAGCGAAGCTCTCGCAGGCACTGACGCAGTCCGGGCTGACCAGGACTGCGACCGGACCTTCGAAATGGAGTGGGGCCGGCTCGATTTCTACTGGGTCTGCAGAAGGCTCAAATTCCTGGCTGCCCTCGTTGTAATAATAATTCTGGTAAAGGGGTACTGCTTCGTCGAAAAAATACCCGGTAAACTGGAGTGGCAGGTCGCTGCGACCGCCGCCATTCGTCCGGAGGTCGATGATCAGTCCCGAGATTTCTTCGTCAACCAGCTTCTGGAGGTTAAAGTCCCATAAGCGGGCAAAAAGCTGATAATCACCCAGGAATGACAGCACGCGAATATATGCCAGGCCTTCTTCTTCAAGAAATTCGCCTTCGATAGGCAGCTCGAATTGGTCCAGATCAGAAGATGGGAAGGTTTGCAGGAGGAAATCGTATTCAACTGCAGCCGTCAGTGAAACGCTTTCAGCTTCAGTTTCCCCGGGATTGATAAAAGTGATTTCGATTTCCGAACCCGGTGGTACCCACGTTAAGAAATTGACCTGGGCAATCCTGGTGGTGTGGTCGGTTGAGTATGGTCCGAGGCGCGGAATGACTTCGCCGACGGCATCGGCAATCGAATCGCCGTTCCAGGAAGTGATTTCTGCCCCAGGAAGGATGCCAGCTTTCGCACCGGGAGTATCCGGGATCACCTGGACAACGATCACCTTGCCATCCGACAATTCCTTCAGGACCAGGCCAAAGCTGCCAGCACTTTCCTCATAGAAAACGCTCGAATTCAATGAGACATTGACGTGACCGTCGGGGATCTCGAGCGCCAGGTCACGCAGCAGGCGGTAGAAATCCTCGTCAGATAAAACTCTGGCAGCGCGCGGCGCATATTCGTCTTGCAGAGCTGCCCAATCGATGCCTTTCTCTTCAGTAAACGGATATTCCCGGGCGGCTTTTTCAAACATGGCCTCGAAGGATTCTTCATAGCTCATGGATGAAAAATCGTTCAGGGCAATCTCGCCCTCATTGAGCTGAAAAAAGGGGCGGGCTTCCTTATAGATCTTGAACGGCTGCTGGTCGAGATTTACCAGGTTGTATCCGGGCTGGATTGGAGCGACCGGGTCATCCTCGGTGAATAAAAGCCCGTCCGGACCGAATTCAACCGGGAAGTCCTGGTTTAAATCAGGCGCCCAGACAATCAAGGTTCCGCCGACTATCTCGTCATCCTGTTCGGATCGACGATAGTGGTTGAATACGCAGTGGACCAACCGTGAGCATCGCGCTCTTCCAGGAAAGGATCTCCCCAGGTATTTGACCAGTACGCCACCGCAAATACCTGCACACCCTGGTCATCTTCTCCGTCATTATCCACATCCACCAGCACACCGTTTGGGACCGAGGGGAGTGTCAGGGAAAAGGAGAGGCTTTGATCGTCCTTGACCTGCACTGGTCCGATCACCTGCCCGAGGCGGGAGAATTTAAACTCACGGTCCCGGCGCACAAATCCAGCCTGGTCATCCAGCAGCACCATCGAAGCCGGGATGGTATTCAAGAAGAAGGGCGAGGTATAGCGGATTTCCCCGGTGATGAGCACGGGCTCGTTGCGGTTCGTTGTCTCTGGTGCCGAAAGTGCAGGCAGCACCTGTGTTGGCGTATTCGATGCGAGCGGCTTACCTGTACTGGTTGGAACAGCTGAACTGGTCGGAGCGGTAGGAGTTCCGATGAGCAGGCAGGCCAGGGATGAAAGCATAGCCGCCAGGATTATGAGCGTTCTGGTATGGGTTATCATTTTCATGACTATTAAGAGGGAAATTATAACATTAGCGGTTAGGGCTGCATCGCTTGAAGGACGGAAGAGTACCGGATAGTCGTAAAGATAACGTGGTCTAAAAGCGTGGATTTACTAAAAGTTCAGAGAGCAAAAAAGAAACCGGACTCCGGCAAAATTTTTGTAGATGACTCTGGAATCATTCACCCGGGAGGTAATTACGGTCTATAAGTTCCGCCAGCTGGTCGATCTGCTGTGACAGCCGTGCCAGGTCCTCCTGCGTCGGTACCTGGATTTTCCGCAAATAATCCTCCAGGTCTTCGAGCTTGAGAGCATCCACCGGCTCCAGGTTCCGGTTTTGTTCTCTCAGGGTCATGCCCTGTGTGATCATTTTCTCGACCAGGGTTTCACCTTCGGCCACGGTCATTTCTCCCAGGCGGACTAGCGATTGGACACGCTGCCTGATTTCTTCGTCGATCTGGCGCCAAAAACTGTGCGAGAAAAGGCCGCGCTGCAAAGCCGTCAAATGGTCGCCTCCCGAGCGGATCAGGTCGGCGAGAGGAAAACTTGACCACAAGCCGCTCTGCTTCCTCTCCTGTTCGAGAACTACCTGGGTCAAAGTAACTGCCGTCAGGTCTTCACCCGAGGCATTGTCGATAACCCGGATCTCCTCTCCCTCCCGGATCAGGTCAGCCAGGCCGTGGAGGGTGATATATTGCTTGGTCGAAGTGTTATAGAGTTTTCGATTCGGATAACGTTTGATTAAGACCATGCGAAACCATAGAGTTCAGAATCTTTACCAATCAAGTAGTAAACGGATTAACAGGCAAGAACCTGAAACAGCACTGGAATGACTGTCTCAGGCCAGCCTGCCTGTATATTCCATCAGGGCGAAAATGGATCGATCAGGATTTCTTTAATTCATCTACTTTCTTGGTCAGGGTGGTGATTTTGTCACTGAGGGTATCGATGTCGGCCTTGGATGGAATCTTCATCTTTTCGAGAATCGTTTCCATGCGTTTTGTGACCTCGTCCTCGGCTTTATCGGTCTCCTTCTTCCGCCTGGCCATCACATCATTGAAGAGTTTCTTGCCATCTTTTTCGGCGATTTCACCGCGCTCAATCAAACGATTGATGAAGGCTTCAATTTCGTCCTGTGCGAGAGCGACTGCTCCAATGGCAGCCATTAACACTTTGCGTGCACTATCCAGGAGGGGATTGGCCTCTTCTGACGGTGTCACATCTTCGATTTTCGGTTTTGTGGGCATAGTTTTTTCTCCTTTTATGACGCACTGCGTCGTGAGAAAGTATAACACAGCGCGTCATGAGAGTCAAGGTGGGCTGCCTTTTTCCCGCTTAAGCATCACCCGGCCCTGGCCTGGATTCGATTGGTCGCTTTTTGGGGTAAATGCCGCTTAACGATCAGCAGAAATTTCTTCCAGTGAGGACTCCAGGCTGGAAAGGGCCAGATCGAGCCTGGTCACCAGGCGGTCTTTAGCCAGTCTTCCCTGCTTGCTGGCCCGAGCTCCCAGGATACGGCGAATCACTTGCGGGTCATAATTCGATTGGCTGATTTCGTTCAATTCCTCATTCACAAGGCTGCGGGTGATCGGGATCCCATGCCGTGCCAGGATCTCCTTATAGGTCGGATATTCCTCCGCCAGGTTTACGGTCACGGCTTCAAACCCGTGCCTGCCGACAGCCAGGCGTGCAGAATAGCGCATGATGTTATGAGCAAACATGCGGTAATCATCTGGCAAGGGTTCGATCAGGATGATGTCGACGTCCTCCCTGGATCGCCGGAGCTGTTTAATGTGGTAATGCAAATTCGAATGCAGGACAATCCTGATTAGCTGGTTGGCGATCGCCTCGAAGCCGCCGTCGCTGATATTTCGAATGTTCGCTTTCCTGCTTCCTTTTCTGATATGCTCCAGATCATAGGGCACCATCGGGTTGACGACGATGATCAGTCCTGCTCCGTGTTCGATCGCCAGGTCGATGCTCGCATTGCCTCGTAAACTTCCATCGATATAGTCTTTCCCATCGATCCGCACTGGCTGGTAAAGTACCGGAACTGCGCAGGAGGCTGATACGGCATCGGAAATCGCAGTCTCCATGTAACCTGATCCGAAGACAGCTCTTCCGCCGCTGTCCAGGCAGGTGGCGATGATATAAAGCTCGCGCTTTAATTCATGGAACTGGTTGGAGTGACCCAATCTTGCCAGGCTCTGTTCGATGAAATCTCCCAATCCCCTGCCATCAAAAAATCCGGGTGGGAGCAAGTTCGAAAAAGACCAGAAGAGATCAAATACTGCCATATCGTCCAGCTCCTGGATGAATTTTCCCAGGGTCTGGCGCAGCCTCTTGGGGAATCTTAAAGGTCCATTGGAGAAGGTCAGCGGAGTCGATATTGAAAACGTGCTTGCGCTCGAACAGGTTGGCGGTAGGGTGAGTGCCGTCAATCACCTGGAGCATCTCTTCCGGGGAGACTCCATTTGCCAGGAAAGCTGTAACCAATGCGCCGCTGCTGGTGCCTACGAAGATGTCGAAGTCATTCACAGTACGGTCGACCAACAGGTCATCCATAGCCCGCAGTGCACCAATTTCGTAAACCGCTCCAGTCAAGCCTCCACCAGCCAGGACGAGTGCAGTTTTACTCATTTTGGTTGACATTCGCCCTCTCCGTATTGTTATCGGTTAATCACTGTATTAATTGAAGTATAACAGCATCGATAAATGAAATCACCGGAAATGGTGGGATTTCCATGCCGGACTATTTCTTCCTAAAAAACAGAAATGGATGATCCAAAACCAGGTGTACATTCATGAAATCTGCAATTGAACCGATTCAATCTTCTGGTCCTGGTGTATAAACCCAAGAATTGTAGAAAACACAATTCACACCAGTGGCGTTTATAATCAGTGCTGATTTACACCGTATGAAAATCCTGGCTCTGAGCGATAAACTCGTCCCATTTATCTACAGCTCCCAGCTCCGCTCAAGGTTCAGCGGGACAGACCTGGTTCTGGGCTGTGGTGACCTTCCTTACTACTACCTGGAATTTGTGCTTGACTCGCTGGATATACCACTCTTTTTTGTGCGCGGCAACCACGATGTCCTGGTGGAACACAGCAGCGAAGCGCAGCGGACAAAACCAGACGGAGCAACAGACCTGCATGCTCGCCATGCCAGATACTGCGGCCTGATGCTGGCGGGTGTCGAAGGCAGCCATAAATACCGTGAAGGACCCTTCCAATACACGCAAACGGGTATGTGGCGGCATGTATTCTGGTTGGTGCCAGGTTTATTCCGCAACCGGCTGGCTCATGGGCGGTACCTGGATATTTTTATCACCCACTCCCCGCCCATGGGAATGCACGACCAGGTTGATCTGCCTCACCAGGGTATCAAGGCGTTCCGCTGGCTGGTTGATTCATTCCAACCTGCGTATTATTTTCACGGGCATGTGCACATCATTGGGACTGCTGAAAATGTGGTGGGGCAAATTGGGCGAACCCGGGTCATCAATTCTTTCGGATATCACGAAATTGAATTTGACCACAGCCTCCCCGATCTTTCATAGAGGAGAATTCCAAATAACGCCGCGCGTTTTGAAATCAGTATTTCACCTGCAGATCAGGACGGGTATGTGGGTTTCTCTCAATACCTGGTCGACCTGGCTGCCGAGTATGATCTCTACCACAGGTAACTTTCCGTAACCACCCATCAAGACGAAATCACAGGCCTGTTCAGCGGCGGTCCATTTTAGCGCTTCAGCCACGGGCGCCGCAGCCAGGATATATTCGGCCTGTATGCCGTGTGTTTCCAGGTATTCCCTGGCCTGGTCCAGGATGTCTTGATTGGTTTTCCCACCTTCAGAAACCGTGAGGACGACCAGGGGCAGGTGCCACTCTCCGGCGATATAGGCCGCAACAAATAATGCTTCCCGGGCTTTTTGACTGCCATCATAAGCCAGGAGAGCCCGGCTGATGGAAGATACTGTCTGCGGAGTCGCCAGGACCGGCCGCGAGCAGTGCAGCAGCAAATCTCGAAACCCCGAGCTGAGGCGGGCGACAGGCTGATCGGCAGGTGGATGTGCCAGGTTCACTACAACCAGGTCATTGAAATGCGCGCTCTGGCAGATGCGGTTGGATGGCTCACCCACACTGATGAGAAGCTTCCCTTCGACACCCGCCTCCTGGCAGCGGCGCTCAAATTCTTGCTTAACAGATAAGGCTGCTTCAGCGCTTTCTTCCTCAGGCGTCGCAACAATGTGCAGGCCATTCAGCCTGGATCGTTCGCGCAGCAGCGTGAGCAGGAGGGCCTGCTCGAAGGCACACCACCCTTCCTCTTTCCCATTCAGTGCAACCAATATCTCTGGAAAAAGGCAATCCTGGCGCAGCTGAGCCAGCTGTGTGCGCCACGAACCAGTAGGCGGGCCGGCTTCCAGCTTTTCGGATACGGCAATTTCCTGGATACGCCTGCCAATTCGATCCAGCCAGCCCCGGTGCTCTTCACTGAACTGTCCTACCAAGTGGCTGGCGGCGTATTCAGTTTTTATCGACCATCCAAGCTGTTCTTCCAGCTGGGCGCGGTGCTCGCTGAGCCAGACGTATAAATCCGCCTCCGTCCGTTCTGGGAAATGGTGCATCACGCCTGCCTCGCGGAGGATTTGCACCACGGGAAGGTAAACGGCATCGTACCAGTGCGCGACCGCTTCTTCGTAGCGGATCTCACGCTGCTGTTCCTGGCCCATGAAATAGCGGTGAACGTCGATATGCTCCATGAGCGACTGGTATTGACCGGGGACGGTCAGGTGTACATCAGCCTGCGGGCGCAGGGTATCGATGTGCGTATTTTCCAGAAAATCACTGTATTCCGCCATAAGGATCAGATCGTCAGGCTGCATGTCGGCGGTTACCGGAATCCTGGTCTGCACTTTTGTGACATAAGCCTGGATATGGCTGGCGCCGGTTGAGCGGGCAACCGAAACGCGGTGGTTCCCGTCTTTGACAAAATACACCTCCCCGACCTGGTAAACCTCGATTGGCGGGAATCCAACGGTACTGGAGGTCAATTCCATGATGCGCGCCCACCGGTTTTGACTGACAGCCTCGCGCGGTAGGAAATCACGGGTGAAATCGTTATAACGACCGACACTGCCGATGATCGCATCCAGTGGGATCTCTTTCAAGCCGCTTTCGCTGCTGCCCTGGATCCTGAGCGTGGATAAGACTTCATCATAAGACAGCAGCTGGGTGGATTCACCTGTCAGACGGGCGAACAGTTCCTTGACGACCGTCTGGTTGCGGGCGCGCCGGAAATCCTGGATGGCAGCGTACCGGGATTGACTGTCGTATTCCGGGTGCATGGGTTTATTGGCAGAATTCAAGTGTCGTTTGAGCCAGGATTTCTGCCAGGTCGAAAGTAGATTGAAGGTCGACCCATTCTTCAGCAGAATGCAGACCTGCACCAGCTGGACCCAGGAGCAGGCTGGGAATACCGGCCTGTGATAGAAGCGCGGCATCTGTCCAGAAGCTGGCTCCACCGTGACGGGGCGGTTGCTTGAGCTGTCGGGAGACTGCCTGTTCCACCAAGCGGACAATTTCCGCTTTCGGATCGATTTCGAAAGGGCTGCGCCAGAGAGTGGGGCGCACGGAAGCGTCAAACTGGCGGTCTTCACTTCTTAATTGATCTATGATTTGCTGAAGCTCAGCCAAAGCGCTGTCGACGGTCTCACCAGGGATTGTGCGCCTTTCGATTGCCAGCCGGCAGTGTGCAGGATAGATGCTCCACTCGCTGCCACCTTGAATAGTAGAGGCGTGTAATGATGGAGGACCTGCATGAGGGTGGGGAGGATGCTGGAGGAGTGCCTTCTCGAGCTGGTCCAGGCCAGAAAGGAAGCGCCCCATATGCATGATCGCATCGATCCCCTCGGTATAGCGGCTACCGTGGGCTGCCCGGCCGGTGGTCTCGACCTCGAACCAGATGAATCCGCGATGGGCGAGACCGATCACCAGGTCGGTCGGTTCGGTCACGATGGCAGCGTCAGCATGGTAATGCCTGACCAGGTCTTCGGTGCCCAGGCTGGCATATTCTTCATCCGCCACGCAGGCGATGACCAGGTCGCCGCGCAGCGGGACAGCCAGAGATTTCACCGCCAGGGCTGCAGCAAGCATGGCTGCCAGGCTACCCTTCATATCCTGGCTTCCCCTTCCGTAGACTTTCCCCTCCCGGATCTCCCCCGAAAGTGGATCCGGCATGCCCTCGAAGCCGACGGTATCCATGTGGGCATTCAGGAGCAGTGATTTACCGCCGCCCGTCCCAGGCAGGATTCCAACCACGTTGAGGCGCTGATGAGCCAGGGTGTGCGTGAAAACCTGCAGGCCTGCTGATTTCATTAGCTGAGCCAGATAGGCTCCAATTTCAGCCTCACCCGGACTGCCAGGTGTGAGAGAAGGATTGGCGGAGTTGATTTGAACTAGATCGACCAATGTCCGGGAGAGAAAATCTCTGTCAATCATGTTTCGTTTGTCCTCGTACCGGTGTAGAGCAAACCTGCTACCCTTTCAATTGGTTCTGAACGCCCAGCACCAATCCCAGGATCAGGCCCATGCCGATGCCCAACGGCAAGGTCATCTCCATCATATCATTCGCCAGGCCAATTCCAAATCCCACCGCCGCTCCGAGCAGGGCGGAGACGATTGACCATCGCAGCAGGTGATAAAGCGAATATCTGTCCATCAACAGCCAGCTAAATATTCAGCTCTACGATATCCCCATCCGATAAGATGTAATCCCTCTGCACGAGTTGGCCATCGAATACCGATTTCCCCCACACGCGTGCAGTTTTAAGATTATTTACAAAATCGTGATGGATCTGCGCAGAGAGATCTTCGATCGTGCCGCCTTTCTTCAGGACAAAAGGCCGGGAGAAATCAGGCTCTCGACCCGGTGCACGAGTATAAACCCTTATGATATCAAGGATTTCAAAGACAAATTTCCTGAGCTTATCGAAATTGCGTCCAGAAAGGGCTGAGACCGGAAGGATTTGCCAGCCCTGCTCAACCAGGGCACAGAATATCTCAAAATCCTCGTCGGTAGCTGCATCGTCGTTTTTATTGACCAGCACGATAAAGGGAATGACGCTTGTGCGCTCCGTCGGGGGATGGTCTGGTTTCAAATTCAACGGCACGATGCGCTGTTCGGTCAATAAGTGAACTGTATCCTCGAGCTGATCAAGAGGATCCGCCTGCAGATCGACCACCAGCATGACCAGGTCTGCACGCCTGATCAGGCTCATCAATTCGGGTTCGATAAAATCGCGGTCCAGAGGGGGGGTATCCACCAGCTGTACCTGGAAATTTTCTATTTGCATCATGCCTGGTATGGGCTGCCAGGTTGTATATGGAGCAGGAGAAACCTGTGGAGTAGCATGGGTCAAGGCAGCTACCAGCGCAGATTTTCCAGCGTTGGTCGGGCCAATCACCGCGATTTGACCGGCGCCTTCCCTGTGGATGTTGAAAGCGGCTGTCCTGCGGCTGGTTCCTTTTTTGCCCTGGGGTGAGGTTTTTAACCTGGATAATTTCCTGCGCAGATCGGCTCGCAGATGGTCGGTACCTTTATGCTTGGGGACGAGACTCATCATTTCTTCGAGCAGGGATATCTTTTCTGCAATGGTATCGGCTGCGCGAAAACGCTTCTCGACAGTGAAAAAATCGGGAGGCAGGTTGGTAGGCATGGAGCTGTTCTTCCCATTAACCAGAGAATTGAGTGCTGCCATTCAGGAGCTGGTGGAAGATTTTCAGTGCTCGTAAAGTGACCCACTTGTTGGACTGTTTTTTGGATCCAAAATCCACCCACGTTTTCCCGGAATAGTCGTATTCCAGCTTCCAGCGTCCCTGCTCATCCTGTTTTTTACGCACAATCTCCAGCGCGTTTCGCAGCCGCGCATCGTTCCCAAAGCCCAGGCTCACCAGGACTTCCACAATTTGCAGCAGGTCGGTGACATAGAAAACGGGAAAGCCGAATTTCCACCAGTTGCTGCTCGGCTTTTCACTCCAGCCAGAAGGCCAATCCGCCTGGGCTGGATCGGTGCTAAAAAGAAAATCAACCCCCTGGCTTATGGCTCTTTGAATGCCGGGGGTCCGGCGCTCCTGTGGCAGCCTGGTGAACGCCTGCATCACCTTGGCGGCTCCCCAGGCACACGATTGTCCGTTGTTCACTCCGCAGGTGAAGTTAGGACCGCACTTATATGCGTAATAGCGCTGTTTAGCATTCCTTTCCGAATTGGGGGCGATGCCTTCTCCGGTGACGGTGCGCGCCATCCAATCGAAGGCCGTCTCCAGGCGAGGGTCTTCAACTCCCAGGTCGAGCAGCGCGCCGCACAGGTTCCCCTGCAAGCAATCGACCGTGCCGGATGGTGCGCCCGTGGAGGAAAACTGGCCTGCCTCCGCCAGGGCATGGTCTAATAAATATCCACAGGCGCGAGTTATGCGCGCATCCAGGCTGCATCTGGCACCCAACTGTGCCAGGAGGATGATCGACCAGACCGTTGAAAAATACTTGGGATTATACCCAGCGCCGGGTTTCACCCAGTACCCTTCGGGCTGCATTTTCGCCAGGATGCCGGCAATCGGCCCATTTTCATGCGCCAGGGCCTGCGCCTCGACCATTTCAGGGTGATTTTCAGCCAGGTTCACAAGATCCCTGAGTGCCAGGTACCGCACTCCGGGAGATTCTGGTTCCAACAACCAGTCCAGCGATCCCACATTTATTTCCAGGTCGGGTATCATATTTCACCTATTTCTGGGGTTGTTCATACGCCAGTTAATCAAACCACACGGGTAATTGCGATGAGATCGAATTCTCTCAAGCGGGTTCTTTCAAATTAAAATTATAAACCATGCTGGTTTATTCTTTGAAGGCTTCCCATTGGATGGAGGCGCTGCAAACAGCCTCAGTAGCGGGGCAGTGATAATGACCTGTGATATGATCAATAAAATATTTCAACAAAAGGGAGCAGGCGACAGTGAGCGATTGGCATAAATTAACCGGGAGCCGGGCAGTTGAAACCCTCAACGTGGATCAAGAAAAAGGGCTTTCAGCAGGCGAAGTCCAGCGCAGGTTGGAACAATACGGACCAAATGAGCTGGTAGAGCGCGGGGTAAAAAGCCCCTGGAAAATTTTGCTGGAACAATTCAAGGAAACGATGGTCGTCATTTTGATCATCGCCACACTGATCTCGGCGCTGCTGGGGGAAGTCACAGATGCTGCGATAATCCTGGTGATAGTCGTGTTAAATGCCCTGTTGGGATTTCGGCAGGAATACCAGGCTGAGCGTTCAATGGCGGCACTCAAGAAACTGTCTGTCCCGACGGTGCGGGTGCGTAGAGACGGCCATGTCCTGGAAGTCAGCGCTCGGGAGCTGGTTCCGGGAGATATCATCTTGCTGGAGGCTGGGAACCTGGTGCCTGCCGACTGCCGCCTGCTGACGAGCATAAACTTGCGCATCCAGGAAGCCGCGTTAACCGGAAAATCGGAGCCGGTAGGCAAGGATGCTGGTTTTGTGTCTGTGGAGGCTGGTGAGCAGGGGAGCGATATACCGATCGCCGACCGCCACAATATGATTTACATGGGAACCATAGTCACCTATGGTCGCGGTGAGGCGCTTGTAGCCTCGACCGGCATGCAAACAGAGCTAGGCAACATCGCCGATTTGATGCAGTCAGCCGGTCAGGAGCCCACGCCCTTACAGCGCAAGCTGGCCCAGTTGGGGAAAGGGCTGGCCATCGCCGCAGGAGTGCTGGTGATCATCATATTTGGCCTGGGATTGCTGCGGGGCGAGGATCTTGAAATTCTAGTCCTGACATCCATCGGTATCGCGGTGGCAGCGGTACCTGAAGGCTTGCCGGCGGTCGTCACGATTTCCCTGGCCTTAGGCGCAAAAAGGATGCTGGCAAGGAAAGCCCTGATTCGCAAGCTTCCGGCGGTGGAAGCTTTGGGATCGGTTACCGTGATTTGCTCCGACAAGACCGGCACCCTGACTGAAAACCGCATGACGGTCACGGTGCTGGATATGGCAGATAACCGCATCGATCTCACAGAAGAGGAAATGCGTCGTCCTATGAAAGGTGGGACGCTGGTATGCGCTGATCTCGAACCGCAGTACCTGGAGCAATTATCGGCCTCGCCCGCACTGACCTTGCTACTGGCAGGCGGCGCCCTGTGTAATGATGCCATATTGGAATGTGATGATAATGAAGTGAACTACCGCATTATCGGAGATCCGACCGAGGGAGCGCTGCTCATCGCGGCAGCGAAGCTGGGGCTTTCGGATGAGGCGCTGGAGACTTCATTTCCAAGACAGGCGGAAGCACCTTTCGATTCGGATCGCAAGCGCATGACAACCGTGCATCGCCTGCCGGCTTCTGAGCTGGATGTGGCGCCTGCTTACCGCGGCATCTGGGAATGGCAGGGCTGGTCGGGATCGGGCGATAAGAAGTATGTAGCCTTCACCAAAGGCGCGGTCGATGGTCTGCTAGGTATTTCAGACCGGGTGTGGGTAAATGACCGTGTGGAAGCGCTTGATCCTGACTGGAAGAAGAGGATTGATGATGCCAACCAGCGCCTGGCGATGAATGGGATGCGCGTGCTGGGGGTAGCCTGCCGCAAACTCGAAAGTCTTCCGTCCGAACAGGACGACCAGCCCGAGGAGCCAGGACTGCAAATTGCAGAACCCGACGAATTTGCCCAGCTGGAAAGGGATCTGATCTTCATCGGACTGGTGGGGATGATCGACCCAGCCCGAGAGGAAGTGAAGCAATCTATCGCAACCTGCCGGGAAGCTGGCATTCGACCCATGATGATCACGGGTGACCACCCGCTGACCGCGGGATACATTGCGCGCGAGCTGGGATTAATCACCGACGAAAGCCCATCTCGAACAGCGGCCTCCAATGCCACGGATTTCTTGAAAGACCGGGTTCTCACCGGACAGGAATTCGACCGCCTTTCGGCAGCTGAAATCGAGCAGGCGGTCGGAAAGATCTCAGTGTTTGCCAGGGTGTCACCTGAGCATAAATTTAAGGATCGTGGAGGCGTTACAAAATAAAGGCGAGATCGCTGCCATGACCGGCGATGGGGTGAATGATGCGCCAGCTTTGCGCAAGGCGGATATCGGCGTAGCGATGGGGATCACAGGCACGGATGTGTCGAAAGAGGCTTCAGACATGGTTTTGCTGGACGATAATTTTGCAACCATCGTGGCCGCGGTCCGTGAAGGGCGTATCATCTACGACAATATACGCCGGTTCATCCAATACACGCTGACCAGCAATGCCGGTGAAATCTGGGTCATGCTGCTGGCGCCATTCCTGGGAATGCCGCTGGCGCTGCTGCCAATTCAGATCCTGTGGATCAACCTGGTGACAGATGGACTGCCTGGACTGGCATTGAGTGTTGAAAAAGGGGAGAGAGATACCATGCAGCGCCCACCTCATCCCCCTAATGAGAATGTATTTGGGCGGGGTTTGGGAATCAATGTCTTATGGATCGGTTTCCTGATGGGGATGCTTTCGCTGGGAGTGGGTTACTGGTACTGGCGCATGGACAGCCCTTACTGGCAGACCATGGTCTTCACCACCTTGACCATGTCAGAAATGGGCTACGTGATGTCTATCCGCTCTTTCCGGGATTCCCTGCTCTCGATCGGGGTGTTCAGCAACCGCACACTTTTAGGAGCTGTGGCCCTGACCATCTTACTGCAAATGGCTGTGGTCTACGTCCCTTTCATGCAGCGCGCTTTCCGTACCATGGCTTTGCCTTTACCCGATCTTCTGCTATGCCTGGCATTGAGCACGACATTATTATGGGTGGTGGAGCTGCAAAAATGGATCAAGCGGCGAATGGGATGAGGAGATGAGCTGGCATGAACCTTTCGGAAGAAGAGCTGGCTGAGGGAATCCTGTTCACAGATATGTACCAGCTTACCATGGCGCAGCTGTACTTTCGCATGGGGCTGCAGGATAAAACGGTTCAATTTGACCATTTCTTCCGGGATTACCCGGATTATGGCACGCATAAAGCAGGGTACTGCATCAACGCGGGGTTGGATTGGCTGCTGGACTGGATGGCAAGGGCGCATTTCGGAGAGCAAGAGACCAGCTATTTGAAGGGATTAAAAACACGCGACGGGAAGCAGTTATTTGAGGATGATTTTCTACTGTGGCTTAAGACAACGGTGATTTCTCCGCGCTTTCCATGTGGGCTATCCCGGAAGGAAGAGTGATCCACCCGAACGTTCCTCTTACGGTCATCCAGGGTCCGCTCACCATGGCTCAAATCCTGGAGACATCCCTGCTGAACCGACTGAACTACCAGATACTGATTGCTACCAAGGCTGCCAGGATTCGAGAGATCGGTCGCGGCCAGATCATGCTGGAATTTGGCTTGCGCCGGGCGCATGATAAAGGCGGCAATGCCGGGCGCACGCGCGCCCTGATTGGGGGAGCCGATTACACATCGAACGTGGGCGTATCGGCGGTACTGGGATACCCTCCGAAAGGCACGCATGCTCACAGCATGGTGCAGCTGTTCATCGCCCTGGGGATGAGCGAGCTGGAGGCTTTCAGGGCATTTGCGGATGTGTATCCCGAAGACTGCTTATTACTGGTGGACACGGTGAATACGCTGGAAAGCGGTATACCGAATGCCATACGGGTTTTTGAGGAGCTGCGCCAGAAAGGTCACAGCCCGATCGGCATCCGGCTTGATTCAGGCGACCTGGCTTACCTGAGCATCCAGGCGGCAAAAATGCTGGACCAGGCAGGATTCGAAGATGTCTCGATCGTGCTTTCCAATAACCTGGATGAGCTGGTTATCTGGCAAATCATCACCCAGATCAGCCAGGAGGCGCCCCGTTACGGCCTGGATGCCGACCGGCTAATTCGACGCCTGGTATATGGGGTGGGCACACGCCTGATCGCCTCGTGGGGAGAGCCAGCCCTGGGAGGTGTCTATAAACTGGTGGCGGTGCACCACGAGAACACCTGGCTGCCGGCTATTAAAATTTCCGATTCGGTGGACAAAACGCCAAATCCAGGGAATAAACGCGTCTGGCGGCGTCTATGACAGGCGTGGAAATGCGACAGCGGATCTGATTGGCTTATACGATGAGCAGCCTGAGAAAGAGGGCAGCCTGACTCTGCGCCATCCGGCAGACCACAGCAAATACCGCCAGCTGGCTGACGGGCGAGATTTCTAAGGTGGAAAGCTTGCTGGTGGAAGTCCTACATGAAGGAAAGCAAGTTTCACCGCGACCGACAATTGATGAAATGCGTGCGACAAGAGAAATGGATGTGGAGCAAACTGGACCCAGGCGTCCGGCGCATCATGTTCCCGCATATCTACCACGTCTCGCTGACGCAGAAGTTATGGGATCTTAAAACAGGATTTGATCCGGTCTGCACACCGTGATCTATAAATTCAACCATTTCGCGGCGGCTCTTGGCAGCTCTGCCAGCGATCCCGTCGCGTGGTGCATTTCGGGCAGAGAATCAATGAAGTAACGCCCATATTTTTTGGTGAGTACGCGCCTGTCGAACACAGCCACCAGTCCGCGGTCGGACTGCGAGCGGATCAGGCGGCCAAATCCCTGGCGGAAGCGCAAGATGGCATCGGGAAGGGAATACTGGTAGAAGGGGTCTTCGAAAGTCTCCGACCGCGCAGCCACGATCGGATCGGAAGGCACATCAAAAGGCAACTTGACGATCACCAGCACAGATAAGGACTTCGCCTGGAATATCGACGCCCTCCCAGAAGGCGCGTGTGCCCAGGAGCACCGCCCGTTCTGTGAGCGAAAGTTTTCCAGCAGGGTGTGCGGCAGAAGCCCCTTCGCCTTGCTCGTAGACCAGGATGTCATCGTTTGACAGCACCGGTGAGATGGCCTGTGAAGTGCGCTTGAGCTGGTCGTAAGAAGTAAATAAAACCAGGGTTCTCCCCCCGGTGGCGCGGCACAGGCGGATCAGGCCGCTCTCGAGTGCACGCTGGTGGCCGTGCGGTCATTCGGTTCGGGGATATCGTTGACCAGGTAAAGAAGGCTGCGGTTTCGAAATCGAAGGGAGAGCCAAGCGCCAGCTCATCCGCTTCCTCAGCGTTCAGCCGGCCTTTTAGATAGTCGAATTCACCGGCGGCAGTCAGGGTTGCGGAAGTGACGATCACGCTTGTCTTTTCATTCCACAGGTAGCGCTGCATTAACGGGCCGATATGCAGAGGGGCAGCGTGCAGTGCGAGCCGGTAGCATCCGGCTGCAGTTCTGCCCAATAGATCTGTTCATGCGGTCGGCTCGAAAATCATGGCATTTATATTATCCTGGAATTCATCGAAGCGCCGGTACAGGTTGGTGAGCGTGCCGTAAAGCTCCTGGTCCTCCTCAGACAATGCTCCCTGGATTTCAGCGGGCCCTGTGCCAGCTGAGCCAGCATTTCCAGCAGGGATTGGAGAGTCGCTCCTGCTTCATCCCAGGACAGCTCAACTTCACCCCAGGCCGGCTGGATGCGGGTGGCTTCCACGATGCGTTCCTGTTGGGCATACATTCCTACCGGCCGGTCTTCGCGCTGCTCGTCCAGGAAATGCTCGATGCTGGCTGAAGAATTCCCGGATCTGGGTTGGAAACGAAATGCCTGGTCGGTAGCCATTTGCAACCATGATGATCGAGCGCTGCAAACTCTGCTCGGCTGCAGGATGTCATGCGAGGCAGTCAGCAGCCAACCCAGTGCGCCGCTGCTTGAGCCACCCAGCTGCGCCAAAGTGCGCTCGATCTCACCGAGTGTTGACTGGAAGCTCAGGGCATTGGTGGTGGCATCTTCGAGATGGTGGCCTTCATCGACGACCAGATATTCGTATTCCGGCAGAACACGATTGCCAGTGGCCACATCCGACAATAACAGGGCGTGGTTGACGATCAGCATGTGCGCGCTCTGGGCAGCCTGGCGGGCCCGGAAGAAGGGGCAGGCGCCGCCGGTATGTTTCAGGCAGTTTTCGGTTGTGCAGGCGTCATCCTCGGCCGAAAGCCGGGCCCAGACCTGCGCTCGGTGGACCATTCAGATTGATCTCCGAGCCGGTCGCCGCTGTGCGTGCCCTGCAGCCAGACCAGGACTTTTCCCAGCACACGCATCTCATCCGCTGTGCCTGGTCCCCTGCGGCGCAGGCTCTCGAGACGGCGGGGGCATAAATAATTACCCCGGCCCTTTAAGCACTGCCGCACGCAGGTCAATCCCCAGCGCCTTGCTCAGGTCAGGGATGTCTTTATTGATCAACTGGTCCTGCAGGTTGATGGTGTTGGTTGATATGACCACCCGCAGGTTGTTCTGCAGGGCGAACAAAGCAGCCGGGATCAGATAGGCCATGCTCTTGCCTGTGCCTGTGCCGGCTTCAACCAGCAGATGGTGCCCTTCAGAGAGCGCCGTGGTGATGGACTGCAGCATGGCTACCTGCTGCGGACGGTGCTCGTACTGCGAGAAATGGCTGGCGAAAGCGCCACCCGGTTCGATCAGCGCCGAGACTTCCTCCAGGTCGAGTGGTCTTTGGTTCGCCTGCAGGCGGCAAGGGAACAGCGAGGCGGGTAGTTTTTTCGGCAAACAGCGGGCCGGAATAGGTATGCTGGATGGAGGTAGGGGAGACAACCTCCCGGGAGCGCTGCCGCATCACCAATCTGAACGGCCAGTAACCATTCCAATCCTCGGAGACTGCGTCACTCAAACGGATAATTTCGGCCAGAAGGGGCAGGGGGAGCTCCATAGCTTCCTGATACAGGCGGAGGAATACGCCCCGCGTGGCGTGTGCATCGTCCAAAGCCCGGTGGGTGGCGGGGTACGGGACGCCCAGGGCCTGAGCCAGCGCTCCTAAATTATAGCGGCCAGCATTGGGCAGCAGGACAGAAGCCATTTCATAGGTATCCAGGGTATCGTTTTCGCGGCAGGATTTTCAATCGCCGCAGGAAACCCAGGTCGAAGCGGATGCTGTGCCCGAGGATGGGAGAATTACCTACGAAATCTTCCAGTTCTGGCAAGACATCCCGGATAGAAGGCGAGCGCAGCACCATCTGGTCGCTGATGCCGGTAAGCTGCGTTATGAAAGGTGGGATACGAACACCCGGGTTTACCAGGCTGGTCCATTCACCTTCCAGGCGATGCTCATTGAAGCGCACTGCGCCGATCTCAATAATTGCGTCTTTTTGGGAATCTAATCCGGTGGTTTCAATGTCGAGCGCTACGATGGAATCCATGTGGAGGATTATACCTTGCCAGTCGAAGGAGTTTGTTATCGCAGGAGATACTCAAATAAAAAATACCCCGAGGATTTCAGCATTCCGCGGGGTATTGGGTCGAGAATGAGTTAGTCGTGGTTTCTCACCAGTAAATCCCTGACCGCATCGGCCTGGGCAGGAGAGATATCCAATAAATCCAGCTCCGCGTCTTCACCTGCCAGGATGCGCTGGCCCAGGCCGGAATGCTGCCAGACTTTTAGATCTTCTTCCAGCGGTGAGCCGATCAGGTCTTCCCGGACAATCTTTCCGTCAGCCATCACCAACACCCGCCGGGTCTGGCGGGCAACACTCAAGTCGTGGGTCACCACGATGAAGGTGGTTCCCTGGCTCCGATTTATTTCGTGCAGCAGGTTCATCAAGTCCTGGCCGGCAGTAGTATCCAGGTTGCCCGTGGGCTCATCTGCCAGGATGATGGCTGGATTATTTGCCAGGGCACGCGCGACCGCCACTCTCTGGCGCTGACCACCCGAGAGCTGGCTTGGCAGGTGTTTCATGCGGTTTTCCAGGCCGACCAGCTCCAATAATTCTTCCGATCGGCGCCGGCGTTTGAGCAGACCAATGTGTCCCATCATCGGGACTTCGACATTCTCCCTGGCATTCAGAGTCGGCAGCAGGTTATGCAGCTGGAAGACAAAACCCACGGTGTGGGCGCGGAAGTTGTCCTTGTTGCGGATTTTTGACAGGTCCTGGCCGTTCACCCTGACTTCCCCGCTGGTGGGTTTATCCAGGGCGCCCAGCATGTTCAGCAGTGTGCTCTTCCCGCTTCCGCTTGGTCCCATGACAGCCACCAGCTCACCCGAGGCGACTTTCATATCTACGGAATCGAGGGCGCGAATTTGTTCGCCATCGCCGTAGACGCGGGTCAGCTGGAGTGTCTCTACAATCCATGCTTGTTTTTCAACCATCACTTGCGCTCCTTCAACCGGGCACATCATTCCACTTCGATATCAACAAAAGCCGTCATGCCCCAACGCAGCTCTTCAACTATTTCGTCCAGCTCGATGACTGCCTTGTAATTCACGCCCGATCCCTGGGAAGCTTTGGGAGCCAGGCTTGTGACTGTGCCCTGGACAAGCACCTCTGGCAAGGCGTCGAAGGTTACCCTGACACGGCTGCCGACTTTAACACGCGCAGCATCGATCTCATTGAGGTCGGTAGTTTCTACTCGCAGGTGGTCGAGATCGGCCAGCTGCAGCACTGTCTGGCCAATCGTGACCCACTGGCCAGCGTGCACGTCAATTTCACTGACGATGCCTGCAAATGGTGCCAGCAGCTCAAGGTCATCCAGCCTGGCCTGGGCAGCGGTGAGGGCGGCATTGGCATTCTCCACTCGAGCCTCAGCCACGGCCAGCTCATCCGGATCGGGTCCTTGCAGCCAGATTTCGAAATCCTCACGCGCCTTTTCCAGGTTTTCCTGGGCAACGGTGAGCGTGTTCTCATACTCCAGGCGGCGGACAGCAGCATTGTAATCGCTTTGGGCATTATCCAGATCCTCTTTCAGATCCTCGCGGGTTGGATCACTCGACGGCTTACTTTTATACGGCTCGAATGCTTGCCGGGCTTCATCCAGGGCTTTTTCGGTCATGTCCAGGCCCTCCAGGGGAGTGAGGTCTTCCTGGTTGGCGGGCACTGTGAAGTTATCGAGCTGATATTGGGCATCACGCACATCTTTGGCATATCTCGAGGTCGCCTCGATCGAGCTCACCATCGCGATCTCGGCCGCGTCGGACAGGTCATCCAGGGCTTTTTGCGCAGCGGTCACTTCGAATTGAGCTGCGGTTATGGCGGCCTGGATTTCCTCTTTACCTTTCAGCCGCACCAACACCTGGCCTTCTTCGACTGCATCGCCTTCTTCAACCAGCACTTCCTCGACGATGCCCGAAGCAGAAAGGCTTAAGATGGTCCAATCGGCTGGAGTCACGACACCCGTCGCGCTGACCAAAGGAGTGATGTCTTCGTTGACCGGTGGTTCGACGGTAGGGGAGGCCTGGGGGGATAGTCCGCTGCATCCGGTGATAATCAATCCGAGCAGCAGCAACCAGGCTTTCTTGGCAATTTCTTTTTTTGTTAGCATTTTTCTTCTCCAATTTTATTTTGGGCTGGTTCTTTTGTGATTCATTCCAGCCCGGCACTTACTCGTAACGCAAAGCTTCGAGAGGCTGCAAACGTGTGGCGCGATAGGCGGGATAAGCACCCCCCAGCAGTCCTAATACCAGGGCGATGATACCCGCTTTCAGAAATACAGCGAGATCCCAGGTCGTTTTCAAATAAGCACCCATCGTCGGTTCCTGTTGGATCAGGTAAACCATGCCAAATGCGATCAAGACTCCCGCCAATCCACCGAGCAACCCTAACAGCAGGGATTCTTTGAGAATCATCGCCATCACGAAACGCCGTCTCCAACCTAAAGCGCGCAGGACACCGATCTCGCGCGTGCGCTCAAAAACCGCCATCAGCATGGTATTCAATACACCGATGCCACCGATCAGGATGGAAATGAACGAGATGCCTCCGATCAGCCCATCCATTGTTTTCATGTCAGGCATCTGTTCTACGAACTCACCGGCCAGCGTGGCATGAACCTCCGGGAAATCATTACTGATCCTGGCAGCAAATTCTTCTGATTTTGTCGGATCGTGAAGTTTTACTGCATACATCATGACCTTGCGCGGCCTGCCTGAGAAGGATTGCACATCCCGCAAAGTGAGCACACCTCCGACTTCCTCCCAGCTCATTTTGCTTTCGTATATGCCGACAATTCTGAAACGGCTCCCGCTTAACTCAATCGTGTCACCGACCCCCTTGTGCAGTGAATTTGCCATGAAACGACCCAGGATTACCTGGTGGTTGTTGGTGAGAGTAGTCCCTTCAACGATGCGAAAATGCTGGAGGCCGAATTCATTGGGAGCATAACCCCAGACTATAAAGAAGCTCTTCATTTCTGGAAGCATGACTGCGGTGAAAAAAATCCCGCTGACGGCTTTAACCTCTGGCATGGCACTCAATTTTTCGCCGATGCGCTCATCGATGACGCTTAATTCGGTATCCGAGATATTCGACTGGCGGATCATGATTTCTGCCGTTGAACCTAACATGTCTGAGAATTGAGATGTAAAAGAGCGGAGTACTGATTCCAGGGCGACGATGGAGCCAACTGTTATTCCGATCACGCTCATGGTCAGCAGTGTCCGTCCGGAGCGTTGCCACAGGCTCTGTACAGCCATGCCGCCGACTGGCAGGCGGTGGACCCTAGCCCCAGCGCTGCCTGCTTCGTAGCGCAGTGCCTCGACGGGCAGCATTCGCCCGGCGCGCCACGCAGGGTACAGTCCGCCTACAAGGCCTAACACGAAAACGACTATGAAAGCCTGGAGCAGTATTCCGGAACTGAGTGCGGATGAAGTCACCCCGAAGAATACAGTTGAATTGGATAGTGCGGTAAGCAGAAAATAACCTATTAACGTGCCCAACAGGCCGCCTAAAAAGCACACGAACATGGATTTCAGCAGAATCATCCACAGAACTCGAATATTGCTCCAACCGAGTGCTCGTAGCGTACCGATTTCACGTGTTCTTTCCATTACGGACATTAATTGGGCGTTCATCATCCCAACGCCGCCTAAAATAATTGCCAGTCCTCCAATCACCCAGACAAAGGCCTTCAGGTAGTTGGCCATCTGCTGATTCTCGGCAAAAGCCGCTGCCCCGGAAATTTCCAGGTCTTTGTGCTGTTTCTCGAATTGGGATATAAACCGGTCTTTCAGTTTTGGGTCTTTAAGTCGTACGTAAACGAGGCTTACCTGGCGGGATTTACCCAACAATTCCTGGGCGTCATCGATATTGACCAGAATCCCGCTGTCTTCGAAAGTATTCTCCAGTCTCGTAAATGCCGGTCACACGGAAAACGCTGCCGACAAGCCGTACGGAGTCTCCGACCTTCTTTTCCATTACTTCAGCAGCAGCTTTTCCAAGTATCAAGGGTTTCCCACGAGTTGCAAGAGACTGGCGTGACCCCAGGCCTTCGCCTGCGAGAATTTTATACCTGCCTAAAACAAAGCTGTCCTTCGGATACCCAAACAGGAAAATGAAGGGTTCGCCTTCTGCGTTGGTGAATCCCTGGATCATGCCGCTAATTTCGGAAACTTCGGGCATAGAATTTGAATTCGGCAACGATACTTTCATCGATCGCACTGTAGCTGGGGTCAAAGGCGTTCGGCTGGCTGATAATCAAATCTGCTTTGCTGCCAGTGAGAAGGGATGTGTAGCCGACTTCCATGCCGTCAGCCATGGCTCCCAATGCGATGATGGCAGCCACTCCGATGCTGATGCCGAAGATGGTGAGCAAGGTACGGATTTTGCGTCTCAGTAAGTTCTTGATAAACAATGTCTCATCTCATCAACTGCCGGAAACCAACCGGGAATTATCTCATTGCTGTCCGATCCCATCGAACAGGATTGATGTGCAGTGCTGTGCGAAGGAGTTCCAATCGGAGTTCACCAGCGGGTCGTCCAGTACCTGGTAAATAAACAGCCCGATCCACAGGCTGGTGAGGAAACGTGCAGACAGGTGGACATCCTGCGGGCGGATTTGACCGAGCATGATGCGCATCTGGAGCTCTTTCTCCAGCATGGTCATCATCGGCTCGACCAGTGTGGAATAGTACCGCTGGCGTAATTCTTTGTCCACCAGGATCTCAGACATGATTGCTTGCTGCATGGCCGTGTTTTGTTCGGAGGTGACCTGCCGGGATTTTAGCATGGAGAAGAAGAACTGGCGAGGATCATGGAGAATAGTGCCATCCGAAACGGACATCGTCCCCTGAGTTCTCGCTCAAGCGGTTAACGATTTCCAGTAGCAAGTCATTCTTGTTGTCAAAGTAGTTATACAGCGTGCCTTCAGCCACATCGGCGGCTTCGGCAATCTCCTTCGTAGTCGTCCGGTGAAAGCCTTTCTCAGCAAACAACCTGGAAGCAGCTGCGAGGATTTTGTCGAGACGCTCCGCAAGTTGTCTCTGCCGCCTGGAACTCGATTCGCCTTCAGACATGCACACCTCCTGCTGGAATAACAGGGAAACAAAAAAGAGTGAGTACTCACTCACATGTGAGCACTCACTCATGTTACTACAAATTCAATTCATGTCAAGGGCAACGGATCATTTTGCCTGTCTTAAGGCTGCCTCGGGTGCCGTCTTTGGATCGGTTATTGGCGGCAGGGGTATCGGCTGGTACACCACCCCGGTGCCGATCGTGCCGTAAGGAATAATGTAAAACACGATCGAGCCGTCCCCTCCCGGATACTGTTGGAAAGCAAAGAAAAGGTGCGAGCCATCGGGGGTGAAATTCGAATCGCGATAGCAGCAGGAATCATTGATCGGATTCACGTCGACGCTGGCCTTGAACAGGTCGCCGTTATAAATGTCCAGGTTCCCGAAACCACTGTTGCGAATGAAGGTATTCATTGAAAAAAGGCTGGTGCCATCCCATCCGAAATTCAGGATAGTCGGATTGGCTGTATAGTCCTCCGGCCGAAAGCGGGGTGGGGGGAAATTATCGATAGTTTCTGGCTCGGGAGTGCACTGCGTGATGTCGACGATGGTGACGAGATCTCCGCCCACTCCCATAATCACCATTCCCAGCCTGGTCATGTCATCCGACCAGCGTATATATTTTACGAAGTGCCGCAGATAGGGTGCCCAATCCTTGCATTCTGCCAGCTCCGTCAGTCCGGAGCGCTTGGTGACCTGGTTGAGTTTTTCGATATCATACGGAACCATGAACATCTGGTTGTCGACGCTCATGGCGACCATGGATCCATCCGGAGAGATTTCAAATTCTTTCAGGGTTGAGACAAAATTCAAGCACAGGATCAGGTCATTGCGGCCGCTATCAATTTGGACGGCGAATATGCACTTGCCGGAAATGTAATTCACTGCATTACCGTCAGGAGTCCACTGCAGCTGGCTTTTCTCGGTGCCATCTTCGGTCAGCCGCAACAGCTCACTTCCATCCAGGTTGGCGATCCAGATATCACTCTCGTTGATAAACGCGACTTTATCGGCTCCGCCAATAACCGGCGCCACTGGCTCAGGAGGGCAGGGTTTCGGTGGGTGTGGCGGGTATCTCGGTGTCTGTGGCGGCAAAGGTAGCCTGTCCACCCTGGGATTGGGTGGGGATCGAGGTGGCGGTGGACGCCTCAGTCGGAGCCTGGGTATCGGTTGGTTGGGTCGTGGCAGTTGCGCTGGGACCTGCCAGGAAAGCAAGCGGGCCGCTCCCGCGGCTGCCGCTGGCAGCCAGGATACCGGCGATTGCCAGGATTGCGACCACCGCCACTCCGGCGATAATTGCAGCAATCGGAAATTTGCGTTTGACTGGTGCCTGGGCAGCGCCCGCTTTCGCTCCAGCGGCAGGAGCGCCTCTCATCACTGTAGGACCTGAAGCGTAAGCGGTCGCCATCTCGGAGGCCGGAATGCCGTGGCCGGCTCCCGATACGGTTTCAGACAGCGAAGACTGCGGGATCTGAAAAGTATTGTGGGCGATGGCGTCCAGGGCTTTGGCAAACTCATCGACCGTGGAGTATCTGTCGGTCGGCGCTTTGGCCATCGATTTTTGAACAGCCACGTCGACAGCTTCGGGAAGATCGGGTTTTACATCCCGTATGCTGGGAACTGGCTGCAGGACGTGCATCATCATCACTTTGGCAGGCGAATCACCCTGGTAGGGCGTCTGGCCGGTGAGCATTTGAAAGATCATCACGCCCAGCGAATAAATATCACTGCGCCCGTCGATCTCCTTATCACCCTGGACCTGTTCGGGGCTCATATAAGCAGGCGTGCCTACAATGCTGGTGCCGGTAAGCGTGACACCCGCCTGCTCAGACAGGCGTGCAATGCCGAAGTCCGACAGGTAGGCATTCCCGTACTGATCAAAGAGGACGTTGCCTGGCTTCAGATCGCGATGGATGATCCGACGTGCATGTGCTGCATCCAAAGCAGGTGCCAGCCGGGCGATCATCTGTGAAGTCTCGGACAGTGAAAGCGGCCCTTGATCCAGCCGCTCGGTGAGCGAGGCGCCAGCCATGTAGCGCATCACGATATACGGCTGCCCATCGTCTTCGCCGAAGTCGTAAACCGGAACAATTGCCGGGTGTTCGAGGAGTGCGATCATTTTTGCTTCGCGTTCGAAGCGAGTGCGGAACTGCGGATCATGCAGGAAGGTTTTCGGAAGTACTTTTAATGGCTACATCGCGTTCGAAGCTGGGATCATAGGCCTGGAAAACAGTAGCCATTCCACCCTTGGCAATCTCAGTTTTTACTTCGTAACGGCCGATTTTTTGATCAGTCATAATTCTCCAAATACGACAAGTAGTTACTTTCCATTTGGATGCGAATGGAAAAAGCTGCCAGTTGTTCGCCGAGAAAATTATGCGGCTTTACCGGCATGGATTTTTCACAATCCGCTATTATACATGGATATCAGTGCATTAAGGTCTGAAATGAACGAACCAACATGCGCGTAAATGTGCGCGGGGCTGAGCTAAACCCGGTCAGCCAGTGCCGAACTGGCGATCACCTGCATCGCCCAGCCCTGGCAGAATATAACCGTGTTCGTTCAACCGTTCATCGATAGCAGCCAGGTGAATGGGAACCTCAGGATGCCGCTGGCGTAAAAGGGCAATCCCTTCGGGAGCACCAATCAGGCCAACAAATTTTATTTTCTTCACTCCCCATCTCTCCAACACATCGACAGTCGCAACGGCAGAACCCCCTGTTGCCAGCATCGGGTCCAGGATCAGACATACAGAGACGGTTGGCTCAACAGGCAGCTTATTGTAATATTCGACTGGTTTCAGGGTGCGTTCATCCCGGTACAGGCCGATATGCCAGACCTCGGCTGTCGGCATAAGACCCCAGATGCCCTCCACCATACCCAGGCCAGCCCGGAGAATGGGGACGAGTCCAATCTTTTCTTTCAATTCTGCTCCGTTGGTTAATGCCAGCGGAGTCTCCACGGTGGTCGGTGTGAGCACCATGTCTGAAGTCGCTTCGTATGCCAGCAGGCCGGCCATTTCTCTGACCAGCTCGCGGAATTTTTTGGGGTCTGTATTCTTGTCTCTCAGCTTTGTTAGCTTGTGGGAGACAAGGGGATGGGAAGATGGGAATACGTTTTCCATGGTTTTCCTCCTTGAGCGGGCTGGCTAATTATAGTCCTTTTCCGAGTTATAATCGCCAGCATGGACGAGGCTTCGAAGCGCTTCATAAATCCAGAATCACAAACGGATGATCGCCTTGATCAAGCCTTACGTCCTAAATCATTATCTGAATTGATTGGACAGGAGAGGGTTAAAGAAAACCTGGCGATTTTAATCTCGGCTGCACGCCAGAGAAACGAACCGCTCGACCATGTCCTGTTCTACGGCCCACCCGGACTGGGGAAGACCACGCTGGCACATTTGCTGGCGAACGAAATGCAGGTTAATATCAAGATCACTTCGGGACCGGCGATTGAAAGACCCGGGGACCTGGCAGCAATCTTAACGAATTTGAGGGCGGGTGATATATTATTCATCGACGAAATTCACCGCTTAGGTAGGGCAATTGAAGAAATTCTCTATCCAGCGATGGAGGATTTCGCGCTGGATATCGTGATAGGGAAAGGGCCTTCGGCTCGCTCGATCCGCCTTAAGCTGCCCCATTATACGATTATCGGGGCCACAACTCGCCTGGCGCTGATTACCGCACCGCTCAGGGCGCGTTTCGGAGCTGTGTACCGCTTAAATTATTACGATTTCGAATTGATGAGAGCGATTGTTGAACGCGCCGCGCGGGTGATGGGAGTGGAAGTGAACCGCGATGGGATGGATGAGATCGCGCGGCGCGGCCGGGGCACCCCGCGTGTTGCTTTGCGCATGTTGAGGCGAGTGCGGGATTTTGCTGAGGTGCGCGCCAATGGAATCATCACCCGCCAGGTTTCCCAGGATGCCCTTGAATTACTGGACGTGGACGTACTCGGCCTGGATGAAATGGACCGCCGGGTGCTGATAACGATTATTGAAAAATACCAGGGTGGGCCAGTTGGGCTCAGCACGATCGCTGCTTCAGTCAGCGAAGAGCCAGATACGATCATGGATGTTGTTGAACCCTATTTGCTTCAGATGGGGTTTCTTGAGCGTACACCCCAGGGACGCATGGCTACCAAACAGGCATATGACCATCTCGGGTGGACTTATCCGAGGGACGACCAGCCTCACCTGTTGTAAGGCAATCCCTGATATTAATGATCTCCCTGGCAAAATCATTGGTTTTATTGGGTTTGATCCTGGTTCTATCAGGCGGGGTGATATATCTTTTCGCTCGATCGGGGTTTCAATTCGGACGCCTGCCAGGCAATATTACGATCGTGCGCGAAAATTTCACCTGCGTTTTTGCTTTAGGATTAAGCATCCTGTTATCCGTGCTGCTGACCGTCGTTTTAAATATCCTGTCCAGGTTTTTGAATAAATAATTTCAGCCTCCGGACGTATCCTCGGGCGAACTGGAATCCAAGAAGAAAGATGAAGACATCCGAATTCGACTACGAGCTTCCTGAAAGCTTCATTGCACAGGAACCGGTTGAACCGTGGGATGCCTCGCGTTTACTGGTTTATCACCGGGATTCCGGCAATATCGAACATGCCCATTTTACCGACCTTGTGCGGTTCCTTCGTCCGGGAGACCTACTGGTTGTGAATAAGACACGAGTAATTCCCGGACGGTTATTCGCTCACAAGATCCCTTCAGGTGGGCGTGTGGAGATACTGCTGCTGAGAAAACGAGATTCGTTGAGCTGGGAAGCCCTGGTTGGAGGAAAGGGATTGACTTCGGGGAAGACCCTAAGGGTGGAGGATGGACCTTTGGCGGTTGTTGCTGCTGACCTGGGTGGATCACGCCGGTTGATCAGATTTGAGATGCCAATCGAGACTGGTTTGGACAGATTTGGACACGTGCCGCTTCCGCCATACATCCACACGCCATTAATCGACCGGCGACGCTACCAGACAGTCTATGCTGTCGATACGGGTTCAGCAGCTGCACCGACAGCAGGCCTGCATTTTACTCCTGAGCTGTTGGAAAAATTACGCGACCAGGGAGTAAAGTTCTGCGAGATCACATTACACATCGGTCTGGATACATTTGCTCCGGTGACCGAAGAAAATCCTCACCAACACCAGATTCATACTGAATGGTGCCAGGTAGATGAGATTGCTGCAGAGCAGGTCAATGAAGTGCATCGGAAGGGGAACCGGATTGTCGCGGTAGGTACGACCAGTGTGCGTGCACTGGAGACAGCAACACGATTTGCGCAGGGGCAAAATATTATTGGAAGTTTTACCGGTGCGACTGATTTATTTATATTACCGGGATACGCATTTCAGGTAGTGGATGCGATGATAACAAATTTCCACTTACCGCGTTCAACCCTGATCATGCTGGTAAGTGCATTTACTGGTCGGGACCGAATTTTGGATATCTACCGGCTGGCGATCGGAGAGGGGTACCGCTTCTATTCATTCGGCGATGCGATGCTGATTATTTGAACGAGCTGGCTGATGCCATCCTCAATCCCCTGAGACTTTGATCCGATCCCTACCCAGGTTTTTCGCGCCGTATAGAGCATTGTCGACCTCTTCAATCAATCCTGTGAATGAATGAGTATCGTCTTTCATCGAAGCCACACCGATACTGGCAGTCAAAGAAATCGATCCGTCAAATATATTCTGAAATGAGGCTGCGATCTGGGCGCGCAAGCGATTAGCGATGGAGACGGCTGTGGTTTTTCTCGTCTCAGGGAGAATGATCAAGAATTCTTCTCCACCAAACCTGCCGAGAATATCGATATCCCTAATACCCGCCTTCAGAAGCTGGGCGAATTGGCTTAGAACTAAATCACCGACTGAGTGCCCAAATGTATCATTGACGCGCTTAAAATGGTCGATGTCAAACATCAGGATGGAAAGAGGTCGGTGGAAACGGCGAGCCCGATGGAACTCACTGCGTCCTAACTCGAACAGCTTGCGTCGATTGTAGATTCCGGTCAGCGAGTCAATCGCAGCAAGCTGCTCGATGCTCTTGAAAAGTGCGGCATTATCCAGTGCGATGGCAGCATAAGAAGCCAGCATTTCAAGTAAATTCTGGTCTTCGTCGGAATAAGCAGCTGGATTGTAGGATTGTGCGGAGATCATGCCAATCACTTTGCCGCGTAAATACATGGGGACCGCCAAAATGGAACGAACGGGCTGTGGGTCGCTGAGCGTAATGGCCTCGCCCAGCCTGACGGGATCCAAGGTGTCATCGATGTAAATAGAATGCCCAGAATTGACAATCTGCGTTGTCAGACCGTGAATGGCGGGTATGGTTTGAGCCGGAATCCTGCCACTCCGGTCAATCAAATATGCAGAATCGAAGGTCTGTTTGACATCATCAAAAAGCACAATTACGAATGCTTCCGCTGGCATGAGTTGAGATGCAGCACGGTGGACGGCAGCATAGATTTCTTCAGCCTCCAGGTCGGCAGCAACAATTTCCTGGCTGACCCGGTGCAAGATCGCCCTGCGCTCAGCAGCCTGGCGGGCAGCCAGATAGAGGTTCGCATTTTCGATAGCAATCGCCGCATGGTTTGCAAACGCGGCAGTTAATTCGGCGTCTTCCTGCGTGAAACTCCAGGGTTTGCTGCGGTCCAGGTTGAGCAGCCCGATTACCCTTTCTTTCCCGATCAGTGGGACCCCAAGCCAGCTGCGTATATAGTTTGAATGCGGGAGACTTTCCCAGCGGGGATCCAGGCTCGTGTCCGGAATGATCACAGGCTGCCTGCTTTCCACCACTCTCTTTAAGTGAGGGTGGCGCTGGATTTTAAATTGAATGGAAAGCTGGTCAGGCGACTGCAATTTCCGTTGGGCGACGATTGAAAGGCTATCTCCTGACTGCAGCATGATAGAAGCGCTGTCGTATTCAACTACACGCTGTAAATGGTCCAGGATGAGTTCCAGGACAATTTGGGGATCGAGGCTTGATATCAGGATCCGAACAACTTCACGTAATGTCTCTATCTGCTTACGCAGCTTGCGTTCCGCCTGGGTTGTCTTTACCACCTTCAGCGGGGAAGCCTCAAGATTTCCCACAACAGAGGCTTTTGGATTTGGTAAATATAGGAAAATCACAAAGTGAGAATTGGCGGAATCCTCGATTTTACGGGATGTGTAGCCCACGCCAGATGAACCACCATCTTTATGCCGAGTGTATGCAATCCGAGGATCGCAAGTATCACTTGAGAGATCGCCTAAGGAAAGCGGTTCGGATAGATCTGGATCTTTGGCAAGCAGGTCGTGGAGAGATAGTTCCGTGAAATCGCGTTTGGCGTAGCCGAAAAACCGACGCGCTGATCTACTCCCAGCTTTAACTTTACTGGCTTGATCGATCAATATCACAGCATCAGGTATCACCTCCAGGTTGGCCTGATCCGTATAAGTTCTCATGTCATCTATTTGATAACTATTTGATCCTTTCCCTGAGTTTTCGCCTGGTAGAGCGCTTCATCTGCTGCCTGAAGCAGGGATTTCAAGTCACCTATTTCGTTCGATACTTTACTGACGCCCATACTTATGCTGAGAGAGATTATGTGGTCGTTTAGCCGCAGCGGTGAGTTCAGAATGGTCAGTCGCAGTCTCTCCGCCACCTTGGCTGCTGCGAAGAGGTCATTCTCAGGCAACAGGATTACAAACTCATCGCCACCATAGCGGCAAACGACATCGATCTTCCGGGTGTTCGTTTGCAGGATGTGGGCGATAGATTTTATGGCAAGATCTCCGAATGCATGCCCAAGCGTGTCGTTGATAGTCTTCAGGTCATCGATATCCAGCATGATCGTCGCAAGGTGGCGATTATATCGCCGGGCGCGTTCTATTTCGCGATCTCCCAATTCGAATAGACCTCTCCTGTTGTACAATCCGGTCAGGTGGTCCGTTATGGCCTGTTTTTGAACTTCAGCGTGCAGCTGTGCGTTACGAATAGCGGCGGTGGCGGTCACAGCAAAACTGGCCAGAAGCTGTAAATCTCTTTGGGAGAAAACCGCTTTGTTATTCGCTTCAAGCGATAAAGCCCCTAAAACGATTCCATCGAGGATGAGGCGGAGCGACGATCAGGGATTGACCCAACGCACCGGCATGATTTGGGGAAACCAAAATGGGGACACGACGCCTGACCACTTCGTCAATGTAAGGAAAGGATTGAGAACGGGCAAGCTGGCGAATGCGGGGGTCCACATCACTATATCCAAGCACTGCGCGTGTTTCGAGCTGGCCCGTTTCGGGTGCTAACAAATGAATGGCACCTTTCTCGGAGGCCGGTATGGCAACGGTAGCAGAATCGAGAATCTTACCTAGAAGCTGTTCCAGATCCAGGGTGGATAAAAGAGCAGCAGTTGCTTCTTGTAAAGCCCCCAATTCTCTTGTATATTGCACCAAACTGATTTCGTCAAATCCGGGAAATGATATTTTGACTTTCCCTTGCGCCTTCAGTCATATCTGCCATGGTTCCCCAGGTCCCATCGCCCTGTCCGGATCGTTCTGAAGGCGCAAATCGCTACTTAACATCCACAGGCAATTTGTCTGGGACTGCCGGATTTGAGGTGTGAGCAGTCCGGATTCCTTCTGATTCCTCGTCAGGACAACTCCCGCAAAAGATTATACTGTAGAAATTAGTCAATAATGGGTGGACATTGCCCCTTTGTTGGTTATTATTCAATGGAACCACTTGCTCGAAATGATCTGAAATCAGCAAAGGTTATAATTCAGTCAGGAATTATTGATAGTTAACGGCCATAATTGGAGTCCGATATGCGCGCCGTTGATATCATCACCCGAAAATGCAATCACGATGAGCTTTCGAAAGAAGAGATTGATTTCTTCATCAACGGATTCACTCGGGTGACATACCGGATTATCAGGCAGCTGCCTGGGCGATGGCGATTATGCTGCTAGGGATGTCGATGAGGGAGACCACCGATCTGACGCTGGCGATGGCTAACTCCGGTGAAATCCTCGATCTTTCCAGTGTTGTTCCCATCGCAGTTGATAAGCACTCTACCGGGGGGGTAGGGGACAAGACTACATTGGTGGTTGAACCGACTGTGGCAGCATGCGGATTGCCGGTAGCGAAAATGTCCGGACGAGGGCTGGGGTTCAGTGGTGGCACGCTGGATAAGATGGAGTCTATCCCTGGATTCCGGACTGATCTATCTATTGCTGAATTTATCCAGCAGCTGGGTGAGGTTGGGCTGGTGCTGACCGGGCAGAATGACAAACTGGCTCCGGCCGATGGAAAACTCTATGCCCTCAGGGACGTGACGGGAACAGTGCAGTCAATCCCATTAATCGCTTCTTCTATTATCAGCAAGAAGATAGCTGCCGGGGCTCAGGCCTTTGTCCTGGATGTTAAAGTCGGCCTGGGAGCCTTCATGAAGAACCTGGAAGACGCGCGCACATTAGCGGAGACCATGGTTAAAGATTGCCCATTTGAGCCAGCGCAAGGCCGTGGCGCTGCTTTCCGATATGAACCAGCCCCTGGGACTGGCAGTTGGGAATGCCCTGGAAGTTAAAGAAGCGGTTGAAACATTAAAAGGCGGCGGTCCAGCAGATTTCAGAGAACACTGCCTGGTGATCGCTGCCTATATGCTGGTGATGGGAGAAAAGACGGGTGATATTCGAGGAAGCAAGAAGAATGGCGGAAAGCGCTCTCATGGATGGGAGGGCCCTGGATCGATTTAGAGCACTGGTAGCCGCCCAGGGAGGCCATACGCGCTGCGTGGATGATCCAGGAAGATTACCGAGAGCTGAATTTAATCGAGACCCTGACCTCAACCCGCGCAGGATTCTCTGAAGGAAATACATGCCCAGAAGGTAGGTGAGACTGCCGTACTGCTTGGTGCAGGAAGGGAGAAAAAAGGGGATGCCATCGACCCCGCGGTGGGAATTGAGCTCCAGCATAAAGTGGGTGATTATGTCAGCAAGGGGGACCCGCTGTTCCGTATTCACATTAATGATGGGAGCCTGCTAAGCGATGCTTCACAGAAGCTGCTCGAAGCTCTGCAATGGAGCGACCAACCGGTCGAACCTCTTCCCCTGTTTTATGGTGTAGTCCAGGAAGAGGATATGTCCCTTATTACATAAATCGCCTGCATTTGGGACTATTGGTTCAACGCTTCCAACGGGCTAATAAGGCTTGAGGTTGATTTTGAAATGTACTCCAGGGGATTTCACCATTAACCAGCTGGATTAGAGTTTGGTAGAGGAGCTGGTTCGTGGGAGTGGGGATGCCGAGTTTTCGTCCATAGCGCACGACTGCACCGTTGAGGTCTTCGACCTCGCTGTTTTTACGCCCACTCTGCAGGTCCATGTGTAAAGAAGGCATTTTTCCACCGCGGCCTGCACCCAGACTGCGCTGGATGAGCGGTTTGGACAGCCATAGGGGGAATCTGCGGATGACCAGCGCCAATAACCTGACCGGTGTAGCCGGAAGGTTGACGACCCGGATTTTTTGAGCCTGCATGACAGCCAGGGTTTCCTCGATTTGTGATTTTTCCAGGTGAAAGAGCCCCGCATCGGCAAAAACCTGCACGGGGGGCATGTCGAGAATTGCCGAGCTGGCATTTCCGAGCAAATTCGTGATCAATTTGGACCACTTCATATCGAGCGGTCGATCGAATAGCCTGGCGTTCAAACCTGCCCTGTCCAGGTGTTCGCACAGACGGGCTGCAATTGGGTGGGTTGCGGCTACACCCATGACCACGCTTGCGCTCCAAAGCCACGTCGCCAGCCGACCGGCGCAGGATCGAGCTGGTGACCGTGCCGGCGATGACATTTTCTGCTCCCAATTCAGCTGCCAGGAGGCTCTCGTTGTCGACGCCATTTTGGAGGCAAAGGATGGGCGGAAGCCGGTCTTTATGCGGCACGAGGCTTTGCAGGGCTGAACCTGTATCGAAGGATTTCAAGGCGAAAATTCCGATATCAAAAGGCCCCAGTTCAAGGGCTTGCTCAACGGACTCGACTATTTTAGGATCGCGGATAGACAGTTCCTGACCTGGCAGGGATAAATGGAGACCTCGCTTTCGAAGATCGACGGCGACAGGTCCTTTCTCGACAAACACCACCTCCGAGCCCGAGTGATGCAGGCTGCACCCCAGGTAGGTGCCGATGGCGCCGGCGCCGAAAATGAGCACACGCAGCGGCTGGTTATCGGCTGTCATGATTTGCCTGAGCCCAATTGCGCGCTCCCTGCAAGAAATCCTTTCCGGGGATTGTTTTCTTACCGGCTGGCTGCACTTCTTCCAACACCAGAATCCCCTCAGCAGTGATTACGGCAGGAAAACCATCCTGGATCACGCGTGTTCCTGGAAGCCTGGGAATCGGACAATTGACTTTTACCGGAAGTCGACGCCCGGTGAACTTTCAGGATTTCCCCATTCCAGTAAGGTGTGTGTTCCCGGCCAGGGATTGAAGGCTCGCACCCGGCGAACCAGCTCAACAGCGGAAAGAGAGAAATCTAATAATCCATCTTTTTTGGCGAGCATCGGCGCCAGGGTGGCTCGTGAGTGGTCTTGTGGAACCGGGGGCAGGTTTCCCTGCAGGTATGCGGGAAGAGACTCCAGCAGCAGCTCCGCGCCCAATAACGATAAGCGCTGTAAAAGAGAGCCGGCATTCTCATCCGGAAGAACCGGGGTGGATTTCTGGCTGATCAGCGGTCCGGTATCCACTCCCGCATCCATCAGCATGAGGCTAGACTCCGGTTTCATCATCGCCGTTGAGGATGGCAGCAGGGACGGGAGCGGCGCCGCGCCAGCGCGGCAGGAGCGAAGCGTGCAGGTTCAGGCAGCCATATTTTGGTAATTCCAGCACGTCTGGCTTCAGTATTTGCCCGAAAGCGGCGACCACGATCAGATTCGGGCTCCCAGCCGCGTAATTGTTCCATGGCATCGGGCTGACGCAGACGCTCGGGTTGAATTACAGGCAGCTCGAGTTGCGCGGCAGTCACTTTCACCGGGGGTGGGGTCAAACGGTGACCGCGACCGGCAGGACGGTCGGGCTGGGTAATCACGCCGACCACGGAATAATTGGAGGCCAGGGTTTCCAGGATTGGAACGGCAAAATCCGGTGAACCCATGAATACGATACTAGTTATCATCATTCAAATTACCCGATCAAAAATTGCATACCTGGCTCCCATACACAAATGGGATTGGACGCAATTCTTGGAAAGAGTGATCGATGGGGCGGGTGGGAATTGAACCCACAAGCAGTATCACCTCCGGAGTGATTTTAAGTTACGATTACCACCGTGCACTACGTACATATGGGGGTATGGACAGCGGTTAACACCATATATGGCGGTCACCGATGTCTATTCCGTGCAGTGCGTTCACCGTTTTTAACCTGGCTGCACGTCTACTGCACGTGGATTATAACCAACAATGGCGGTTCGTGGACCATGTCATCGTTTCCAGGCCAATTCCCCACGAGATCGGTGGGAGATTGGTTTCTTGTGGGTGAAAGTCTTCTATCTCCAGGTCACCTCAAGTAGCTTTCTCTCACTCGGCTTCGGTTGGCAGACGATTTCCGTTCCACTTAATTAAGAAGCGGAATGAATTTAGAATATAATTAACCTATTCCTGCCAGATTATGCAGATGATGCAGATAAACAGGTACAATGACCGTTGAGTTACAATCCCCACTTCGCATCCTTGGAGTTTATGCCCACCCCGATGATGAGACATTTTGCGCTGGAGGCACATTGGCAAAATATGCTGCCGCCGGGGCAGAAATCATGGTTTATTCTGCCACGACAGGCGATGCCGGGCAGATTTGGGATGCTCACGCCGCCACTCGCCGGACACTGGGGCAGGTTCGTGTCGAGGAGATGCACAGCGCCTGCCTCCAATTAGGTGTGCAGCATGTCATATGCGATGATTACGGCGACGGCAAGCTCGAAGCAGTGCAGCGCTATGTCCTCGTTGAGAAGGTTGCGCTTCTCATACGAACTTTCCGACCGGATATCGTACTCACTTTCGGGGACGATGGTGCGTACGGGCATCCTGACCACTTGGCAATCGGTGCAGCAGTCGACGAGGCTTTCCATCTGGTCAATGATCCAGGTCAATTCCCTGATCAGATCGATGCTGGACTTCTCCCCCACCAGCCCTCACGCTTGTTCCATAGCGTGTTTCCACGTAATCGCAGCCTTTTGCTTAATCACCTGGTTCATTGGCTGAAAAGCCTGGACAAGCGTTTCTTCGGTACGTTAGATTACATCAATGGTCTGTTTTTTTTGGCCGATGAATTCCACCTCGCTCGGCTTCACCAGCGATCATCTCGAGGTAAGCTGGTATCCACCTGGCTTCCACATCATCGAGCAAGGTGAACCTGCATCCAGCTTGTACCTGATTCTATCGGGTAGTGTGGATATCTGTAAAGAAACCCCAAATGGGACAAGCAGCAAGGTGAATGAATTGGGAGCAGGAGCTTTCTTCGGCGAAGAGGGAATTGCCACTGGCAGGCCACGCAATGCACATGTGATCGCCCGCGATGGCGTTACCTGCCTGGTTTTTTCGCCCGGCGAGCCTACTGACTTTGCCGGGAGAGGCGAAGAAGCCCACTATCTATCAGAAGAACGCCAGGTAACCCCACAGCGAATATCAGCCACCACCTGCATCGATGTATCCGACAATATCACACAGAAAATCGCTGCCATCGCTTCCTACCGCACTCAATACCCCATAACGCCCGATATGTTCCCGATTAATATCTTTACTGACCTGATGGGGCGCGAATACTTCATGCGTATCGATCCACCAGTGGAGATGGAAGCGACACTTATCTAGACGACGCGACTGATTTTAGCTCAATGGAAAGGACTCTGCAGCCGGATGCCGACCGGGCGAATGAGGTAAACACGCCTCACCGTCGTTGAACTCATTTTCTTTCCCGCATCGAATAAATCCTCGCCTTTAACGATTCCGATCGCACGGATCGTATCGAATGTAATGGTGCATTCCAAGCCGAGCACTACCATGGATCTCTATGGGCACCTGGTGCCGGTGCTGCAAGATGAGGAGCGACGCTTATGGTCGATCTGGTCACGCCGATCCCGGTGAAACTGGGGGAAAAAGCCAGACTGGAGCTCAACCTGGTGTACCTTGAGTAAGAACCAATTACACGTCCAATTACACGTGAGTCAAAAAGCCTGCTTTAGTACAGGCTTCTGACCGCCATATATGGGGGTTATAAAGAGTGAAACCTCTATATATAGTGGGGCGGGTGGGAATTGAACCCACAAGGAGTATCACCTCCGGGTGATTTTAAGTCCCCTGCGTCTGCCAGTTCCGCCACCGCCCCGCGGAATACCAAAATATTTTTACATAGACTACTCATTCGGTCAAGAGGCCAGCGATCCCGATTGGTATTTCCATGATATATTTCAGGCGAAATATTCGATCGAGGAGAACACTATGTCGCTGCGCTCCGAACGGGCTCAAAGGCGAGCTAATAAAACTCGCAATCAAAGAATTTTGATCCTAGCCATTTTATTGATCCTGGTGGCCGCGATTGCATACCTGGTCTTTGCGTCCAACAAAACTACAACGGAATTGGAGGAAGGAATGACAATTGATGAAGGGATGACCACAACCGCCTCAGGACTGCAATATAAAGACCTGGTCATCGGCGAAGGACAGGAAGCAACATCCGGGAAAACCGTAAAGGTGCATTATACGGGATGGCTTACCAATGGCACAAAGTTCGATTCTTCGTTGGATCGAGGCCAGCCATTCGAATTTCCCCTGGGAGCAGGAAGAGTGATCCAGGGTTGGGATGAAGGCGTGGCTGGAATGAAGGTGGGTGGCAAACGCAAATTGGTGATTTCCATCCGACCTGGGTTACGGCGCGAGAGGCGCCGGGAGTGTGATCCCACCAAACGCCACATTGGTGTTCGAAGTTGAACTATTGGGAATTAAATAGCCGTTGAGTTACAAGTAAAAAAGGGGCTGTCTAGAAAGTGAAACTAGACAGCCCAATTCCAGACTGACAGCAAATCCAACCCGTTCGGCAATCTACCAGCTTGCACCATGACAAGCTGAAGCATGTCCTACATGTAGGGCGAACCTTTTGTTTGCCCTGGACAAGCTGAAGCATGTCCCACATGTAGGGCAAACCGTTGGTTAGCCCTGGGGCTGTCCAAAAAGAAGGGCAGCCCCTTTCGTGTTTAAAGAAACTGTGATTTAATAGGGGCATGAGACGAAAACCAGCCGAACCGACATTCAAACCATATACGATGGCGCAGCCGAGCCTGATCCCACCGAGTTGGGATGAACTGATCCCAGCCGGACACCAGGTGCGAGTGGTGAACCGGGCAGTGGAGAAAATAGACCTTGAACCATTATTGAGGAAGTACAAGGGAGGCGGGACCAGCAGCTACCATCCGCGGATGATGCTGAAGGTGCTGGTGTATGCCTATACCCAACGGCTATACTCATCGTGGCAGATCGCCAAGGCACTGCGGGAGAATGTGAACTTCATTTGGCTGAGTGGGGGGAATTGGCCGGACTTTCGGACGATCAATGGATTTCGAGGGGAGAAGATGAAAGGGGTGATCGAAGAAGTGTTCACCTCGGTGCTGGAACTGCTGGTGGAAGAAGGGTATGTGAGGCTGGAGAACTACTTTGTGGATGGGAGTAAGTTGGAAGCTAACGCCAATCGGCACAAGGTGGTGTGGGCGAAGAGCCGGGCGAAGTACCAGGAACGGCTGCGAAAGAAGGTGAAGGAATTGCTGAAAGAGATTGACGCAGTGAATGAAGCCGAGAACGAAGTGTATGGAGACCAGGATCTGGAAGAGATGGGTGGTAGCGGTGGGATCGACGCTGAGAAACTGGAGAAGAAGATTGCGGAACTGAACCAGAGGCTGAAAGAGAAGCCAGAAGACAAGAAGCTGGCCAAGGCGGTTAAGGTGATGTATAAAGACTACCTGCCCCGGCAGAGGCGTTATGAGGAGCAGGAACGCAAGCTGGCTGGGCGGAGCAGCTACTCAAAGACCGATGAAGATGCCACATTCTTCCGGATGAAGGAAGATCGGGGAGCTGAGAAACCGCTGCCCAAGCCAGCCTACAATGTCCAGACCGGGACAGAGGGGCAGTTTGTGGTCGGGTTCAGTTTACACCAGCGAGCCGGAGATACCACTTGTCTGATCCCTCACCTGGAGGGGGTCAGGGCCAATCTGAGCGTCATCGCCAGGCGCAAGCCAGAGATACTACCACAGCAAGACCATCAGCCCCGCTGCCTGCCCCAGAATATCTCGGCAGACGCTGGCTATGGCAGCGAAGAGAACTACGCCTATTTCGAAAAGCATCGCCTGGGCAACTATGTCAAATACAACACCTTTCATCGCGAACTACAAAAGCATCGCAAACCGGAACTGGTCCGCAAAACCATCTTCCGTTCTGAGAACCTGCCCTACGATGCTGCAAAAGACGAGTTCATTTGCCCGGCTAACCAACGTCTGACCTATCGGGGTACTCGCCGAGAAAGAACAGAGAATGGTTATTGGACCGAGCTGCGCCATTATGAAGCTTCTGGCTGCAATGCCTGTCCTCTCAAGCCCGAATGCACCCGAGCGAAAGGGAATTGCCATATGCGAATGAGCTTCTGCCTGCGCCGCTATCGGGAGCAAGCCAAGAACAACCTGCTTTCTGAGCAGGGCAAGGCTCTCCGTGTGCAACGCAATGTCGAAGTCGAGTTCCGTCTTCGGTCAGATCAAACACAACATGCGCTTCCGTAGATTTAGCTTGAGGGGGTTGGAGAAGGCCAAAACCGAGTGGGGTTTGGTGTGTATCGCCCATAATATGCAAAAACTGGCGGCTTGACGACCGCCAGTTTTTTTGTCTTTCGCTATAATTGCCCCATTGGGCTCGTATTGGGGCTGTCTAGCCGTTCATTCTAGACAGCCCCTACATGTAGGGCAAACCGTTGGTTAGCCCTGGACAAGCTGAAGCATGTCCCACATATAGGGCGAACCTTTAGTTTGCCCTGGACAAGCTGAAGCATGTCCCACATGTAGGGCAAACCGTTGGTTAGACCTGGACAAGCTGAAGCATGTCCCACATGTAGAGGCAGCCCCTTTTCTTAGAACGACGCCGGCTGCCCGATTTTATCCCGCAAAACACGCCCCATTCGGGAGATGCCTTCCCTTATTTTTTCCGGGGAGGCATTCGAAAAATTGAGCCGCATCGTATTGTGACCGCCGCCGGTTGGGAAAAATGGAGCGCCGGGCACGAAGGCGACTTTTTGCTCCAGCGCAACTTTCAGCACTTCCGCCGCGCTCAGATTCTCCGGCAGGATGCCCCACAGAAACAGGCCGCCTTCCGGATGCGTCCATTCCACTCCGGGCGGGAAGTAGCCGTCCATCGCTGCCAGCATCTCATCGCGGCGCTGGCCATATACTTCACGGATCAATCTTGACATGCTGGTCGATGAATTCCGCCATGTGACCGACTTCGTGGGCGACCATCTGGTTGAATGAGGAGGTATGCAGGTCGGCTCCCTGTTTGGCCTGCACCAATTTTCGGATCACTACGGGGGGAGCGACCACCCAGGCCAGGCGGATGCCCGGCGCCAGGATCTTTGAAAATGTGCTCAGGTAGATCACATTCCCCGCATAACACCTCTCGCTCGAATTTCGAAACTGGCTGTCCAATACCACCACTGCAGGCAGGTGCTCGCCTTCATAGCGCAGCTGGCCGTACGGGTCGTCCTCCACGATTGGCACCCCATAGCGATCTGCCAGCTCGATCAGCTTGTGACGGCGTTCGAGGGAGAAGGTCGACACCGGTAGGATTTTGGAAATTGGGCAGAACATAGATGAATTTTGGGGCCGCTGCGCAAAGCCTCTTCCAGCGCGTCGGTGTTCATACCGTGCTCGTCCATGGGAACGGTGACGTATTCTGCCCCGTAAGCGCTCCAGGCTTGCAAAGCGCCCAGGTAGGTGGGCGACTCGACCAGAATGTGATCGCCGGGATTGATCAGGATTTTCCCGAGCAAATCCAGCGCCTGTTGGGAACCAGAGGTGATCAGGACATTGTCAGGTGTGACCTGAGATGCCATAACGGGCCGTATGGCGAGTGATCAATTCGCGTAGCGGTAAAAAACCCTCGGTTGTGCTGTACTGCAACGCCTGTGCTCCGTAATCCGTCAGGACCCGAACGCAGGCTTCTTTGAATTCCTCGGTAGGAAAGACTTCGGGTGCAGGTAATCCGCCGGCGAATGAAATGATCTCGGGAGTCTCGGTCAATTTGAGCAGCTCGCGGATGGCGGAACTTCCCATGCGCTGGGTTCGTTGCGCAAAGCGATGATCCCAAAGTGTCTGCATGCCTCGCTCCATTATTTCGGAAAACGGCTGAGAACAGTGGCTGGGGTGGGGATTGTTGCTCGATCACCGACCAGAAAATCAGCCGGGACTTTTCCAGCTTTGTCGGATGCGCTCTGGAAGATCGAAAACCTGCGAGCCTTCTTCGCCATATCTTAAGACCAAGGTATGCCTGGCCGGTGAGGTAGCCTTCGCTGTCTACGGCGCAGCTGGTTACCCAGCCGATCACTCGACCTCGCTGGTCGACCACAGGGTCGCTGTTATGCGCCATGCGAACCTCTTTTTCATTGAAGCGGAAGCGGACGACTTCACCCTGTCGAGATTTTGCGCGTTCAAGGTAAGGCTTGACGACCGATGAACCAGGGTTTGTAGGTCTTCACATAGGATCCGAAACCGGCATCTGCCACTCCCAGGTCAGCGTGTCCACGGTGCCCGGAACCCAAACCCATCTCGTGACCATAGAGCGGCAATCCAGCCTCTGTCCGCAGCAGAATCGCGGGCACCCAGGCCAATTGGCTTTATCCCAAACGGCTCACCGACCTTAAGCAGCGCAGTGAAGAGATCTACCGCTTTTTTTGGATGGACGAAGAGCTCGAATGCCATTTTTTCGCCGGTATACCCAGTACGAGAGACTACCAGGTCGAAACCGCCGACTACTGCGTCGCAAAGCTCAGTTCGCTTCAGCAGCATGATCTTCTGGCGGGTGGCTTCATCAACTCCGAGCCCCAGGAGGATATCACGGGATCTCGGCCCCTGCAGCGCGACATCCACCCGCATGTCTTTACCTGCCTTCGGATCGCGCAGATTGCGCACGACCGCATTGCGCCCAAAGGCACGAGCTTCCGTCCTGGAGCGTGCTCGACCAGGACCTTCCCTTCTCGAACTGCATTTATCCAGGTCCAATTTTTATCATCATTCGAGGCATTGACCACCACCAGGAATTTCTCCTGGTTTCGCCGGTATACCAGCAGTGTCGTCAATCACATTGGCGTCCGGGTCCAGGAGATGGGTGTAGCAGGATTGACCGACATCAAGCAAGCCGATGTCGTTTCCCACCAAGCTGTCAAGGAATACAGCTGCATCTGGACCTTCCACCTGGTAAACACCCATATGGGTGACGTCAAATATACCGGCGGCCTGCCGAACTGCCATGTGTTCCTCGATGACAGAGGTGTACCAGACGGGCATTTCCCATCCGGCAAATGGGATCATTTTTGCTCCCAGCTGTTTGTGAGTCTCATACAAGGGAGTGCGGCGTATGGCCGGTTCTGTTTCTACCCATTCAAAACCGGGCAAAGGCTCTCCAGTGCATTTTGGTGTGCCGGTGAAGTACGGTTTTTCCTTGCTCACCGGTTCACCATCAGGAGTTGATTGGACTTTCGCATTGCTCCTGGCCACCAACACAGGCCCTGGCAGCTTGCGCAAAGGATCATCGTCGAACATCACGTATCCATCGGAAAGATCGCGCAGCCAGGCGGCAGCGATTCCTGAATTTTCAGCAGGAAAGCTTATCCGGAAGCGATTCGGTTCCACGCAACTCAAGACCCCGTCCAGCTGCCCCCTGGGAGAATACAGCCGTGTGGGCTGGCTTTCTCCACGTTTGAGCAATTCAACATCGCTCGAAAAAGCATAGTTCATAAAGGAGCGAATCCGCTCACCGCTCAGCTCAAACACGGTCGATTTACCAGCTGACCCAGCATCCAGATAATAGAAATGCGGGTAATCGTACCCTTTCGGCTCGAAATCGGCGCCTGCTTTTTGCGCCAGATCGCGGACCTGCAGCTTGGATTTTTCCAGGACGCTGAAATCGACTTTTGCCCGGCGGGAGGCATTTTTCCCGCTTTCCTGGAAATAAGGGGTGCATGATTTAAGCAAATCGGAGATGATATCTGCCAGGGTGACCATCTGGTCCTGATCGAAACCGCGCTGGGTAACCCAGGGAGTACCCATGCGGATACCGGAAGGATCTGCAGCCGTCTTATCCCCCGGGATGGTATTGCGGTTGACAACGATCCCGGCGATATCCAGGATGCGAGCCGCCTGGTCCCCCGATAATCCTGCGCCATCCGGTCCAGTTACGGAGCTGCAGTCCAGGTTCATGAGGTGTGTATCGGTACCGCCGAATGGAATCCGGAATCCATGCTCCTGGAGGCGTTTTGTGAATACAATGCAATTCTTTACGATTTGATCTTGCAGCAGGCGGAACTGCTCCGTTTTTGCCAGTTTGAATGTCAGAGCCATAGCGGCAAATACATTGACATGCGGGCCTCCCTGCTCACCAGGGAATACAGCCCGATCGATTTTCCGGGCCAGGCTCTGGTTGGTGGTGAGGATGCATGCTCCGCGTGGACCACACAGCGATTTATGCGTGGTGAAGGTAATCACATCTGCATAACCGAGCGGGGAAGGATAAGCGCCTCCGGCTACCAGGCCGGCTACATGGGCAATATCGGCAAACAGAAATGCGCCGACCTGATCGGCGATCTGGCGAAAACGGAGCCAGTCGACTGTCCAGGGGTAAGAAGAATACCCGGCAATGATAAATTTCGGCTTGTTTTTAACAGCTAATTCTTCGATCTGGTCGTAATCGATCTTGCCGGTTTCTGGATTGACCGTATAGTGAATGGCGTTATATAATTTTCCCGAGCGATTGACTGAAGATCCGTGCGTCAGGTGGCCACCGTACAGCAAATTCATACCCATCATGGTATCACCAGGATTGATGAGGGCATGGTAAACGGCATTATTAGCGGGAGCGCCGGATAGTGCCTGGACATTGACGTAAATATCTTCTGGTTGAACTCCGTTGGCAGCGAACGCTTCTGCGCAGCGCCGGCGAGCAAGAGCCTCGACGATATCGGCGTATTCCACCCCTTTATAGTAGCGGGGATCGGAGAACCGGCGGTAATGGGCCAGCCGGGTCTCGAAATCCAGGATTTCTGCCTCGCTCAGCCAGCGCGTTTCCTCGTCTGGATATCCCTCGGCATAGATATTCTGGAAGGCGGAAGACAATGCTTCGCGCACCGCGATGGGAGCCTGGCTTTCGCTGGGTATGAGGATGAGTTTATTTACCTGTCGAGCTGCTTCGAGCTCTGTCAGGTCAAATACGTCTGGATCGAGTTCTGCTAAAGATCCTCGAAAAAGAAAATCTGTCATTTTTTGCTCCTGGTCTGGGATTGATCATCGAGACCGGTCGATACGATCGCCGGTCGCGAAAAGATATCGAAGATTTCCTCTCGATACCGAAATTCAAAGAGCATTCTCACTTTCCTAGCTGATTGTAAAACCGTGAGCGTATGAGGTCAAGTGATGAATGGCACTATGGTAGTGGTACCCTCTATCATCATACCGGCAAAAACGAGAGGGGCGGGAATCAACCTTCGAGAAACCTCAGCGCAGATCTGGCAGCATAATATCCACACATGCCGTGGACACCTCCTCCTGGAGGTGTGGCGGAGGAGCAGATGAATACATGGTTGAGAGGCGTGGTATAAGGTTCCAGGCGCATCGCAGGCCGGGCATACAGCTGCCATAAATCCTGGACGCCGACGTTGATATCTCCTCCGACGTAGTTCGGATTGTAGGCTTCCATCTGCATGGCATTTCGGACATGAAGGTCGAGAACGATATGCCTGAATCCCGGAGCGAAGCGCTCGATCTGCGAGATGATCCGTTCGGTCATGTCTTCTGTCGAACCATTTGGGACGTGGCAGTAAGTCCATAACGTATGCTGGTTACCCGGTGCGCGAGCCGGATCGAATTTGCTGTGTTGGGCGACCAGCAGAAAAGGATGCTCCGGATGGTGGCCTTTTCCAACCAATCTTTCTGAAGTGGAGATCTCTTCCAGAGTCCCACCCAGGTGCAGGGTTCCGGCGGTGTGGCATTCAGGTGCGCTCCAGGGAACCGGCTCGGATAGTGCGAAATCGACTTTGAATACTCCCGGTCCATAACGGTAGCGCTCCAGCTGGCGCCTGTAGCGAGCCGGGAACTTATCCCCAAAGAGCTTCAGCAAGGAGCGCGGCGAGACGTCAAACAAATAGGCGCGGGCATCTGGGAGCTGGTCGACTAACTCGATGAAGGTCGAGGTAGATACTTCGCCGCCCAGTGACAGGAGGTATGCCTGTAAGGCATTCGAGATGTTCTGTGCTCCGCCGCGCGGCATGGGCCAGCCAACTGCATGCGCCAATAAAGGTAAAACGATCCCATATGCTCCGCTGCTGGGTGTATCCAAAGGGAGGAATTCCGTGGGCAGACATCCCGGCGAACAGGGCACGCGCCCGTTCACCGCGAAACGTGCTCTTAGCCAGGCTGCGCGCGGAGCGCAGTGCTCCCAAGCCAAATTGTATGAATGTCATCGCGGCTCGCGGCGGCATCGGGATCGGACCGAGCAGGTCTTCTACAAAGCGCTCCCAATTATTAAGCAGTGGAGACATGAGACGGCTGTAAGGTTGCTCATCGCCCGCCAGCAACCTGGCAGTCGTTTCGAGGGAACGTTCGATTACGATAGCCGAGCCGTCATCCAAAGGATGCGCCAGCTGGAATTCGGGGAAGATCCATTCCAGGCTAAAATCCTGGAGTGGAAGCGTGCGGAAAAATGGTGAGGCCAGAGTAAGGGGAAAGATAGAAGCGCAATCATCGTGGATAAATCCCGGCCTGGTGAGGTAGGAAGAGCGCACTCCTCCGCCGATGCGCTCGTTTCCTTCGAGGACGAGGACAGAGCAGCCGGATTGGGCAAGGTGAATGGCGGCTGAAAGACCGTTTGGGCCAGAGCCGACGACGACGGCATCGTAGGAATTCAAAATTCTTCCTATCCTTTGGTTGTTACGGTAAGGTTCTATTCCCTGGATTTATCTGTTTTTCTCAGCTTGTTCGCGATCCAGCGGAAAGGTGTTGTCAGCACGTAAAGCATGGTACGAATGGCGGCGTTTTTCCAAATATTACTGGCATGCGACCAGTTTACACCGGGATCGATGAGCGTTTTAGTAGTGCTGACATCCCCGCTTACTCCCAGGTGGGCAGCCAGCGAATTGAGCACATGCACCCAGATCTTGTCCTGCTGGTTCGAGCTGCCTAGAAAGCGGAAGAAGAATTCGTAAAGGGGATCGCTGGCACGCGACTGTTCCTGGACTTCGGCAACCAGAATACCGTCGTCATCAAATACCCGGAAGGTATTCCACCCAGCCAAAGGATGACCTTCCGGACACATTACCGTAAATGATTCTTCATCAGCATATAAAACCATCACACCAGTTGAAACCGGCATGATGCTGGGCATCCCAGGGAAGGGTGGGACCTTGGCATTGATCAGCAACACCGATCCGGGTTGTACTCCGGTCATGACAGGATAGAATCGATTTTCTGGCGGCTGAAACTGAGGGAAATTCTCACGCCAGATGCGCATCGTCTCTTCCACCGACTTATTTATTCCAGTCAGCTGGATCTGGAATGTCTTCTGCCACATCTGACCAAACCCCTGCAAGGGTGAAGCGGGTTGGCGGCCTTCGACATTCAGATTCATCGCACCGGCGGGTGTTTCTGAGACCGAGATGTGTTTTACCGGTGGCGCCCAGGCGTTCTCTCTTTGGGAAACCGTGCTTTCTTGCTTGGATGGTGTATCCATGTTAACCTCATTCTACCGATAATAAGTCAACTTTCCACTGCTTGAAGGATTTAATCAGCCAACGAATAGGAGCAGTCAACTTCTAATATGCTGGTTTCAGCCCGCGGCCTGTAAAGCCGCGTCTTCACTGTCGTATATCAGAATGGCTTCATTCAGCCGGGTGAGCTCGAAAATTTGGCGATAATGCTCGCTCAGTCCAAAGGCCGACAGGTGTTGTTTTTGCCGCTGGACTCTGATTAACAGAGTGACCAGCAAGCCAATTCCGGAGCTGTTCATATATTCCAATCCTTCGAAATTAAGGATGATCGCATTGGCTCCTGCGGTGCTGGATTGTGTGTACGCGTCCATCAATGCATTTTCTGCATAGGAGTTTATCTCCCCGTGAATATCCATTATGGCAATTTTAGGGGATGGAGTGCGAACATTGATTTGAATATCAGCTTTCGTCATCGTATTCCTCCGTGAAAATTTTACTGAATTCTGGACAAAAACATCGTCATTCGTAACTATGCAGATATTGTAAGTGCGGTCGTTTCATCCGGAAAGATGGCCATAAAATCTGCCAAGCGTGTAATTTGGAAGATTTCAACATAGTGATCGGATAAACCGAAGACAGTCAGACGCTTGTGGTTTTTTCTGGATTTTGCCATTATGCCTACAATCAAGGCAATGCCTGTGCTGTTGATGTAGGTGACTTCTTTGAAATTTAACAAGATATTGGCAGTATTGTGCTGGTCGGCCTGGTCATATACCTGGTTGATTGCTACATCAGCGAAAGCGTTGATCTCACCGAATAAATCGATAATCACCGCATCGGGTGTAGTTCTAAGAAGGGCTTCAAAAGGTTGTGATTTCATTTAAGTTGTCCTTCGTACCTCATAATCAATTCAACCGTATGGTGTTTTTCGTCGGTGTGAATTCGCATTTCATCCACCATATTCTTGATCAGGAATAATCCCCATCCGCGGGGTGATTGCAGACCGGCTAATTTCGCTTCCAGGTCCGGTTCAATTGCTTCAGGGATCGGCCTCCCTCCACCATGATCAGTGATGAAGATTTTCAAAACTCCTGAAGCTGTTTTTACAATAATATCTGTGTTCAATTCAGGCTGGTATTTATTTCCATGTTCGATGGCATTCAACGCTGTTTCTGCTACTGCCGTTTTTAATCTCTCCAGGCGATCGGGTTTGAACGGCAAATCTTGAATTGCTTCAGCGACTCTTTCCATCGCCAAACGCTCGTTGCCGGGCTTGCTTGGCAAGCTCAAATCAGCCAGAATGATCCATTCAATATCCTCTTCATCCATGTCCGTGACCATTTCGGCAATTGGAGAAATCTCACGCTCCAGGGTAACGAAAGTCACATCGTCCTCTTGTTCCCAGTCCGGACCGGTGAAATCTACCAATTTATCGATGAGCAGCTAAATCATCGAGCTGCCGCCCGGATTCTCTTCCATTATCGTTTTCAAACGGCGAAATCCAAACATCTCACCATCCGGATTATGACCTTCGATCAATCCATCGCTGAAGAGCAGGATGCTTTCTCCTGGATTCAACACCGCCTGATTTTCATCATATATCATTCCTGGCAACAGTCCCAGAGGCATGCCTGTTGCGCACAGCTCCTCTACCCCATTTTCGGTGCGTTTGTAAGGCAGGTTGTGCCCGGCGTTAGCAAAGGTAATTTCACCTTTTTCCAAATCGACCAGCAAAAACAGGCAGGTCACGAACATGTTGTGCGGTATGTCCTCGCACAGCAAATCATTTGCCTTGCTCAATAATTGACCGGGCGATTCCAGGCCTTCAGCAGCGCTGCGCAGGATACTGCGGGTGGTCGCCATGACAAGTGCAGCTGGAACACCCTTATCGGTCACATCACCTGTCACAATGCCCAGCTTTCCATCGGGATATTCAAAAAAATCGTAGAAATCACCACTGACTGCACGTGCAGGCTGCCAATGAGCAGCCAGGTGCCAGCCTTTTCTCTGTGGTATCTCCTTTGGCAGTAGTGTTTGCTGAATAACCCGGGCAACTCGCAGCTCTTGTTCCATGCGCTCACGCTCGCGTGCTTCCAGCTGCTGCTGACGTGCGAGCTGGGCAACGCGTAAAGCAGGAGCTGCTTGTGTCGCCAGGGTGTTCAGCAGTCTCTTGTCGTCTGAGGAGTATTCCTGCTCGCTGAGGCGCGGTCCCAGGTTCAGCAGGCCGATCAGCTCACCCTGGCTGACCAAAGGCACGGTGATTTTTACTCCAGCATCCTTCAAGATCCTCAATGTTGGCGAGTCGAGCTCAAGCCGGTCAATTTCCACGATTCCCGAGGCTTTGATCAAATGATCCATCAAAGGATCATCCATATTGATCTCGACCTCAATCGCCTGAACTCCAGAGGCAGGCGCGGCCGGTTGATCGATTAAAGGGCTTTGAATGGAGTCATTCCTGGATTTATCGCTTACCCCGAACGTTTTACGCAAGAAGGATATCATTTTCTGCCTGTACTCTCATTGTTTGATTTTATTATAAGGATGTGGCGTCCAGCAATCGTTACGAACACCGTTACGAGGTGCATCAGATCGAAAAATCCATTTCCCGATGATTTTGCGCTTTACGCAGCAGAAGAAGCACCGCGCTCCCACTCGGCAGCATGAGGCTTTTCCAGCGAGCGCCATTCTTTCGCCAGGGGTCGTACGCCCAATAAGTTCACGATACGCCGAGCTGCAAGTCCAAGAATGGTGGTGAAAGTGGGATAGGCAATCTCAATCTCGGCCAGCTGCTCGACCCACATGTCTGACGCCATCCCGGCCGCAACGACATGCACGATCTCCAGCGCCTGTTCGCCGACTACATGCGCTCCCAGGAGGCGGTGATTTTCGCGCGAGGCGATCAATTTACAGAAACCGACTGCCCGATCATCGATCACCGCACGATCCATATCGAGATAAGGTACTGTGACAGCGATGCAGTCCTGATCAGCACGTGCCTTTATTCTCGGTCAATCCAACGCTGGCATATTCTGGATCGGTAAATCCGCCGTGCGGAACTATTTTATGAGTCTGGAGCTGCCCGCTGCCCAGGAGGGCGTTTTCAACGGCAGCTAAAGCTTCATAGCTGGCGCTCTGGACGAGCATCATCCGGCCTGTGATGTCACCGGCGGCAAAAATGTGTTCCGAGGTGGTCTGCATGTAATCGTTTACTTTCACATAAGGACCTGTTGTTTCGATATTCGCCAATTTGAAAATTTAAGGAAGACAATTCCCAACCCATCCTGCAGAAAGGATTATCGCGTCACCCCGGGCAGTACGTACCTGACCATCCAGCTCATAAAAAAGATCCAGCATGTCCCCGTTTTTCTCGATTTTTTCCACGGTCTGGATCCCAGTAATTACCTCGATACCACGACGTGTGAACTCGGATTGGATTGCCGTACTGATATCCTCGTCTTCTACGCCTAAAATGCGAGGCGCTCGTTCGAGGATGGAAATTTTCGTGCCGAACGCTTCGAAAATCGAACCCACCTGGCAGCCAGTCGCGGCGCCTCCGACGATTACCAGGGACCGAGGAGGGTCCTTCAAAGTCCAGATATCGTTGTGCGTGCTGGCATACTCCGCACCCGGGAAGTCCAGGCGGCGGGCCCGGCCTCCGGCACAGAGAATAAATTTCTGCGCTTCCAGCTGTGTTCCATCCGGCAGCTCGACGGTGTGCGGGTCGGTGAAGTGTGCAGGTCCGACCTCGGAATAGACTTTCACACCGGATTGATCGAGATGGTCGATCAACTGTTTTTTCTCATGAATGGTGTAGACAGTCTGCTGGACGCGGCTCATCAAGCGTTTGAAATCCAGCTCGGGTTTTTGGATTTCCAGGCCGAAAGAGTGGAACTGGTCGGCATCACGCATCAGGCGAGCGGCTTTGGCCAGGACGCGAGTCGGAACACAGCCATCGTTCGTGCAGGTTCCTCCCAGGCGTTGGCGCTCGATTAAAGCAACTGAAGCGCCGAGCTCTCTGCGCGCGTAATGCAGCGGTCACCCCAGCCGGTCCGCCGCCAATCACTATAAGGTCATACATTCTATCCTCCTGTTTCATTATCTTGATCTACAAGCATATTCCAGGCTTTATCCAGCCCGGTGTTTTTACGCGAAGATTTCTTCAGCCAGATAGACAGGTACATAGGCTTTAAAGAATTCGAAAACAATCGCTGAAAGCCGGCTCGACAATTGAGAGAGATCGACTTCATTGCGAGCACTGGAGACAAATGCGGCAATTGCCTGCTCGGAATTGTAGCGGGTGCGAAAAAACCTGCGGTCAATTTCCTTTTGTATCCACTTACGCAGCGGATTCGCCAGGGAGGCGATCCCAACAGTCGAGATGACGATTGCCAGCTGGTTCGATTCTCCGGTAATCCTCTGGAAAAGACTCTGGAGCAAAACGATACCCCCGAAATATGCCATACCCAGGACTATGGTAAGCGAAGTGTAGAGAAGGGTCTTGCGAATGATGATATCGATATCAAATAACTGGTGGCGGTACACGCTGATTGCCAGGCTTACAGGGAATGGGATCAATAACAGTCCTAACATGTGTCCGGGGATAATGGATTGGCTGAAAATCGATGCGGGAAGAAGGAAAAACACAAAACCCAAACCACCACAAATCAATCCACTGTAGATAATCCAACGTGCCTTTTTCTTTTCGGAAAATGTGAAACGATTCCGATAACCTTCCAGCAGAATGACCAACCACAACAGGGTTACGACTGCGCCGGCTACCCACTCGGATACGACAAAGCGGCTGAGCAGATCGAGAGAATTGATCGGCCAGCCGGGTATGAGCAGATATACAGCAGAAATCATGAAGGGGAGAATATAAGCCCATATCATAAGTGAGGGGAACCTTTTTACAAGTTCATGCTTGTGGGGGAAAGCCAGGACAAAATGGAGAAATGCTCCCCAATAAATAAACCACAGGATGCCAGTGGCTGCCTGGTAAAGTCCAAAACTTAAGCCATTGGTAAAATCGCTGACCTGTAATCCAAATGACCAGACGTACGTATGAGATAAGCTCCACGCCCAAATAAACAGGGCCCTGGTGGAGGTTTCACGCGGGTTCAAAATGAATACAATACTGATTACCAGTTGGGAGATGATAACGAATAAAATGGTGCTCCAGTTTCGAAAGATTACTTCCCTGAGCGGGTAGTCGATCAACCTGGCCGGAAGAACCATTTCCTGTTCGTTTCTCAAGATGGTATAGGACAGAGTACCCCCAGCTTGCCAACCAGGCCTGGCGATGTTGGGATTAAAGAGATTCGTCAGCCAATCATCCAAACTCAAATCTTCGACCGCAATGACGATATCCCCATCGTGCAGTCCAACAGGTTGGGCAGTGATGAGCTTGATTTTTAATCCAGCGGGAGATATGCCCTGTTCGCCTGGCTCCTGGCGAGCACCATCAGAAGCAGTTGTTAAGCGCAGTGCCAGGAATGAGAGGCTTATCGCTAAAGTGCCGGCTGCATACAACCAGAAGAAAATTGTCGCTGTAAATTTCCGGTTCGCCTGGATGCCGGAATTTGTTTTCATGTTTTCGGAATTGCTTGAATTCATCATGCCAGCGTTTCAACCCTTTGCGGCATATACTCTATGCTCAACGGTAGAAAAGTCACTGCTCCCCCCACCAGAACAGATTCCAGACATCCGACCCGTGTGACGGTGAGCATTGTAGCACGCTACCCAATCCCTCGGGGTCCAACCCACCAACCAGGGGATCCATTGCCAGGTGAATAAGCCTATCCATTCGCATTCAACATTCATTGGATCAAAATGGTTTGAACATCATCAGCCACAAAATAACTGCCAATCCACCGTAGCCGATGGCGAATAAAAGCATCACGGGCGATTTAGCCAGTAAGTCAGCGATAAACTCGGGACTTTCGGGATCTACGGGTGGATGGGCTTACCAGCCTCCATGTACTCCATGCCAATCGCTTTACGTACCAGGGAATAATAGCGGGTGCCGATGGCATACATCGACACGATGATGGCTACCAGCAGTCCCAGTGAAATCCATATCCAAAACATGTGCCACCACTTGGCGATGAAGCCTGAAATGATCCCTGTTACCAGCAGCAGCAGCAAAGAGCCGTACTGCAGGCCGAAAACCAGGTTCGTGGCATAAGTGTCCATCATGGCCTTGATGCGCCCCGGATCGCGCTCGGTGCGCAGTCGCAGGGCTACCAGGCCGGAAGCTCCGTGGGAATAGAAGAAAACAATTGCTCCGAACACATGTAAATACACTAACCAGTTGTACATAAAATCTCCTTGTGATTACTTCAAGCGCTTATATGAATTCCCTGCTGTGGCAGCGGAACGTGAACTGAGCAGATAAACTGACACATGTGCCGGTTGGAAGGTTTCCTCGACGACCGATGTAATATGCGTGCTCAGGTCATCCAGATTTACCTCCTCCCGCAGGTGGGTACTGAACGAGGCCAAGGTCTTCTCGGCGTCATACTTGCGCCGGAAGAAACGATGGTCGATGAAACTCTGGATCCGAAATCGAAGCGGGTTAAAAAGCGCGGCGATTGCCAGAGTGGAAATAACTATGGCGGCAGTTGATTGCTCACCGCTGATCCTGGACAGGATGCCCTGCAGCAGGGTTACCCCACCCAGATAGACCAGCGCCAGGATGGCGGTCAGAATGGAATAGACCAGGGTGCGCCGGATGAGGACATCGATATCATAGAGACGGTAGCGCAGTACAGCGACAGCGAGACTGATACCGATCACCGTAAATCCGAGACTAACCCCTTCCCCATTAATTCAATCAAGAAAGGATTGGATATCCAGCCAAATGCTACCGGAAAGGACATGAGCGCCAGAACCAGGCCAAGCAATATTCCCCCCACAGCCCAGCGCAGCTGAGCCCGGCTGACCGCATCCCGCTGGGTGAAGCCAGAGTGCACAAGGCTTAGAATTGCTAAAAATAACATCCCCATCGTCCCGAGCCATCCAAAAGTGCCCGATCCACCGGAAAACAGAACCACCAGGATGAAAAGGCCGACCCCGTAAGGTAGCAGACCCAACCAGTGATGGCGTTCAATTATCCGTTTAGGACGAGGGAACAGCAATGTGAAGGCAAGCAGAGAGGGAGCCAGCACTGTCCCGAAAATTATGTAGCTAAAAAAAGCTGTTGTTACGAAAGCCAGGGAATCGAATTGTACAGAAAGCCCATCTGGTAACGAACCGCTGATACTATTGGCAAATATCGCTGAACAAAACACCAGCAATGCCTGGGCGCTCGGTGTTTCCTTGCGTTTATAAAAAGTAAAACTACCGGTGGTAAAAAGAATCAATGTCCCCAGAAAACTGACCATGTGTTCTATATCGGCGATGTTGTATTGCCACCATGCTGCCAGCGTCCACTTGACAACTGGGATGTCGAATGAAATTTCTTGTTGATCACGGAGCACTGTCATCTTGACGGTCTGACCGATTGTCCAATTTTCAGGCGCTGCCAATGGTTGATTGCTGGCAGTACCCGCAACATGTAAACCGTCCACATCCAACAAGTCATCTTCTTGTTCAAGGAGAGATTGCGCCCCAACCAGGTTGCGATCATAAATCCAATCCGGATTTTCCAGCTCGGTGGTATAGATAGACCAGCCATCCGTGGGCAGGAAGAACCTGTAGAGCAGCTGAGCAGAGCTGCCCAGCACCAGAGCCAGCGAAAACAGCAACGCCAGCCGGGCTGAAAGAGGAAAGCGGTTTTCTTCCACAGTCGAGGTCATATCCTGGTTTTATTTCGAATCCAAAGTCCCACTCGCTCGGGTTGTAAGGTTTCGTTTACTACTGCGACCAAACGCTCGTTCAATTCATCCAAATCGACCTCTTCTCGCAAGACCTGACTGAAAGCAAGCAGTGTCTTCTCGGAGTCGTACTTGCTGCGGTAGAAGCGCCGGTCGATAAAGCTGCGGATGCGATTATGCAGCGGATTGAAAAGGGCAGCGATGGAAAGGGTTGAGAGGACAATTGCGGCTGATGATTGATCACCGGTAAATTTCGAAAATAAACCCTGAAACAGGGTCACTCCACCGAAATACACCAGAGCGAGAATGGCTGACAGAATCGAATAGACCAGGGTACGGCGGATCAAGATTTCGATATCCCACAACCGGTAGCGCAGGATGGCAATAGCTATTGAAACAGGTACCAACATCAGCGAAAAGCTAAAAATTAACTCAGCAATATACCCGACGATGGTTTCCGAATCTTTCTATGTTTAATATGCCAATCACGAGATAATTTATTGTAAAGAACAAACAAGCAAAAGAGCAGCCAGTTAATCTGTGTTCTTTCGAGCCTGCTGGAGCGCCTGTGCCGCAGGATGAGCGCTGCCATTGAAAGCAATGTCAGCAAAAGTAGACCGGGGATCCAGATTCTGAGCCAGCTTACGAATAATTGATCGGGGATAAAGCCGAAAGGGTTTTGATAACTGTTGCCGATTATTTCCCCAGAGTTCTCAATGAAGGTGGCTCCGAAAATAAACAAGCCTGCCCAAATCACTGAGATAATGCTGACCCAACGCCAACGAGGTGAAAGCGGTTTTCCGGTGGGGAAAAGCAATGGGATGTTAATGAAAGGGAATATGAGTAAAACCCAGCTCCAGCCTGAAAACCAGGACATCAACAGGATGAATGGTGTAGGAGATGGATTGACATGAAAACTAAAATAGCCCGTGATCGGACCACTGACAGCAATTGCACACGCCGGTATCATCAAAAGCCAACCGATGGCATGGCGGGGGTAGTGCGAGAGAATAAAAGCTGCAGGGATTATAAAGACGATGGCGAGCAGGCTGTCACCCACACTATTGATAAGAGACGCAGTACTGTCGAATGCTGACCGGTTAGAAAACGCCAAAAAAGTTGTAAGTGGAAGACTAACACAGATCAACGCGCACAACATCCAAACCAGATTACGAGATTTCACCAGTTTCCTACCCTGGAGATCGGTTTCATCCACAGGCTTATATGGAGGGGCTGCACGATGCCCTGGATTGCTAGTAATAATTCTTCCGATAATCGTTCCAGATCGGTTTCGTTGCGAGCCGAAGTGGCGAATGTCTCCATGGTTTTTTGGGCATCATACTTGGATCGATAAAAGCGACGGTCGATGAGTGATTGGATGAATTTCCGCATTGGATAGAACAATTTTCGACTTGAGACTAAGAAAATGTGGATCGTCGACGACGTTCAACCAGGATTCCTAACACCACACCATAGATGAGGTGAGCAACCAACAGAATGTTGGCAGGCATTTCTTTAACTGGAAAGCGGTGAGGTCGAACAGGAAATATTCAGCCGCAATCCAGAGCAGCGAGCCGAAAATCAGGCCTGAAAAGGGCACGAAGAAAGACACCTTCAGGTTTGAACTTTTGCGAAAAATAAAATATGTCCCCATATTGAAAAAGATACCGTAAATGCTGGATACTGCCAGGTGCGTCAGTAAACCTGATATCCAGGTAGGAGAGCTGTTAAAAGAAAAGGCTGAAAGGAGCTCAACTGGTGAAATTTGATTTTGGGCCGAAACAGCCACTAAAAAAGCCGCCATGATAATCCCGGCTTCGAGGCCGGTGAAAATACCATCGACTGCCAGATCACCTGCCACAGCCTGCGACCTGTTGTTGGTTCCGATTTCATTCATGAAATGGCCTCTTTGGGAATGAACCTGCCATTGGAGTTTTCCGGATGCCTGCAATCTACTTTCAGCCTGCACATGATCAGGCTGGTGTGCTGTGTTCTCACAGCACACCAGCCTGGTTTATCAGGTTATTCAGCTGGTTGAGCAGGTGGTATGGTCTTCAGGTAAGAAAAGATGGCTGCCAGGTCTTCATCTGTCATCCGGTAGCGCGGCATGCCTTCCGACAGCTCACTGCCGCTGGGTTTGACGCCGTCACGCAGTGCATTGATGAAATCTTCCACCGTCCAGCCGACCAGCTCCCCGGCAGGCGTTAAGTTCGCTGGGAGAGGTTGGCCAGGCTCAGAAAATTGCGACGGTCCGCCAGCCAGATTAGGTTGATGGCAGCCCCGGCAATCGCCTAAGTTGACCATGTACTCCCCGTACTCCGCTGTACCCTGTTCGGGAATGCTCTGCGGCGCAGTGATCGGCTCACCCACCGAGTCAGGACCGAACATGCCCATAGCCGACATTATCTTGGCGACCACATTCGCTTGGAAGGGAGGCACAGCATTGCTGACCGGCTGGAGCGATCGAAGGTATCCAACGACCGCAGCAACATCTGCGTCACTGAGAGTGCGATAGCTGTAGGATGGCATGACCATCAGACCTACGCCGTCCTTGTCAATGCCTTCACGGATCGCGCGGGCAATTTCAGCGTCTGACCAATTCCCCAGACCGGTTTCCAGATCGGGTGTCAGGTTTGGCGGAGCGAAGGTAACTGCGATCGGTCCCTGGTTGATCTCTTCGAAGGTACCAGAGAGCACGAGGCCATCTTCCGGAGTATGGCAGGCTTCGGTGCACAACATCACATCTTCCATCAGGTATTTCCCACGTTCCACGCCAGCCGGGCTGGTGTCAGCGGTAATGGGGGACAGGGGACGATCTGAGTATGTGGGTTTAAATTGCATATTGGCATAGATCGCCAGACCTGCAACTATGAGTATTACCAGGCCCAGCAGCACACCGATACCAATTGCCAGCCATTTGAAGAACTTTTTCATAATCTACTCTCCTCGCGAATGGACGAATAATATGAATTTACCCAAGATTATATGAATCCACCGTTCCTGGAACGTTACGAAGAGCGTTACGGTTTTATTGATGTAACGCATGGCAGGTGAAAATGCAGTAAAATCTATAAAATACGAGGGATATCCTGGTGCAATCTCCGGCTGTTTATCTATTTGGCGCTCCGCGTATTATAAAAGATGGTTCTCAGGTGGAAGTCGACACCCGTAAAGCTGTGGCTTTATTGGCATATCTGGCGGTTACAGATTTCCCTCACAATCGAGAATCACTAATCACTTTACTTTACCCTGACCTGGATACAACTCATGCCCGCGCCGCATTAAGGCGGACGATTTCCTCATTAAAAAAAGCAATAGGATCCTCATGCCTTGTGGTAGCTGGAGATACCTTAAGCCTTGGAGATTTGTGGGTCGATATCAGAGAATTTTCCAACATCCTGAAGTATTGGAAGACGCACAATCATCCGATAGGTGTCCCCTGTCCGGATTGCTTCACACGGCTGGAAGAAGCTGCGAGACTATATTGCGGAGATTTCTTGGCCGGGTTCACGCTGCGGGACAGCATCAGTTTCGACGACTGGCAGTATTATCAAACTGAAAGTTTTAAGAAAGATCTGTCGGAGGTTTTTGGCAGGCTGGTGCCGTGGTTGTATTCATCAGCTTCGTATGAGCGGGCGATCGCCTACGCCCGTCGTTGGCTATCTCTGGACAATCTCAATGAGGAAGCCCATCGTGAGCTGATGCGCTGCTACACCTGGTCAGGCCAACATGGAGCCGCACTCAGGCAATATAGAGAATGTGTAAAGACCCTGGAACGCGAATTAGGTGTGTCCCCGGTGGAAGAAACTACACAGCTCTACAAGGCGATCATGGAAAACAGGCTTCCTGAGAACACACAAAATTTGGGCGGTGTCAACCTCACTACATCCAGGGAAATGCCAGTCAAAATCGAGCCGACAACACCACGTGAAGGTGAGTCGCCAATCATCGGGCGATCGCAGGAGCTGGACGAAATCCGCTGGGCATACCAGTGGTCGGCGACCAGGGGCTGTTTCTTCCTGATCGAAGGCGAAATGGGGATCGGAAAATCCAGGCTGGCGCAAGATTTTCTCAGCTCAATTGACCAGCAGAACAAATCAACCCTGGTTGCACGCTGTTTCGAAGGCGAGTCGGAGCTGGCATATGCGCCATTTATCGAAGCGCTGCAGTCCATTTATTCGAAACCCGGGATTGCCGAACGCGTGAATAATCTGCCTGAACCCTACCTCAGCCAGGCGGCGCTGCTGATCCCTGAAATTGATTTGGCTCTGACAAGAAACAGCGACGGACAAGGGATGCCTGTATTGAGCCAGGCCAATTTCTTCGAGAGTTTGAGGCGGATCATTTTGACTCTTATAGGTGGTAATCCGCCTGTTGTATTGTTTATTGATGATCTGCAGTGGGCAGACGCGGCTTCCCTGGATTTCCTGGCTTACCTGGTTCGCCGCCTGGACATCCAACCCCTGTTCATCATATGCACCTGGAGAAATGAAGGTTCTTCCATTGACCAGCGGATCCAGAAAATTTTTTCGGATGCCCAGCGGTATGGGACCGGGAAAATCATTCACCTGGGCCGGTTAAGCGAGGAAATTATTCAACAGATGGTAGAAATTTTCTTGGGAAATTCTGGCGAATATCCCCGGGATTTCAGCCGCAGGCTGTACCAGGAAACAGAAGGAGTTCCTTTCCTGGCGGTTGAATATTTGAATAAAGTACTCGCCGATGCGCAGATTGAGGGGCTTTCCAGGGAAAGCATTGATGATTGGGTCCTCCCCGACAATGTGCGCGATGCGCTGCAAGCACGCTTTAACAACATCAGTGATATCGGCTGGCAGCTGCTCACTACAGGTGCGGTGCTTGGAAGGTCTTTTGATCACAAGAACCTGATGGACGCCAGCGGGAGGACGGAAACAGAGACCGTCCTGGGATTGGAGGAATTGCTCAAACGGCGCATTATCAAGGAGCGCGTGATGAGCGGGCTGCCAGGGGGAATAGAATATGATTTCAGCCACGAAAAAATCCGCCAGCTGGTTTATGAACAAACCAGTTTGAGCCGCCGCCGGTTGATGCACCGGCGAGTGGCTGAAGTGCTGGTTGAACAGGCGAGAGGAAATCGAGCTGTGAAGATCAACGCCAGCACGATCGCACAACACTTACAGCTGGCCGGGGAATTGGGCCAGGCGGCTGCATACTTTCGCCTGGCAGGAGAAAATGCCCGTTCACTATTCGCCCACCGGGAGGCCGTGGCAAATTTCCGCGCAGCGCTCACCTACGGCCATCCCAAAGAATCGGAATTGTATGAAGCGATCGGCGATTCATTGGCCATGCTGGGTGATTACCATGCAGCTTCTGAAAGCTATGAAGCTGCGATTGCATTTTGCCAGCCGCAGGAGATGCCGCGATTCGAGTTGAAATTAGGAAATATCCACCATCGACTCGGTGAATATGAGCTGGCAATGTGTTATTTCCAGGCATCTGCCAGCGGATTGAAAGTGGACGACGATCCTTCCCTGCTCGCTCGAGTTTATGCAGATTGGAGCAGGAGTGCTTTTTTTCTTCATGATCCAGAAAAAGCGGGGCAGTTTGCCTCGCAAGCGCTTATCCAGGCTGAGAAAGCTGGAGATCCATGGGCGATTGCCCAGGTTCATAATACCCTCGGAATCCTTGCCAGGCACGCAGACCAATTCGACACCGCCCAAAAGCATTTGGAAAAGAGCCTGCAAGTAGCCGATCAGCTGGAAGAGCCAGTGCTGATCCTGGCAGCACTTAATAATTTGGCTTTATTGAATGTCAAGCAGGGAGACCTGGAGGAAGCAATCAGGAAAAATGAATTGGCCCTCGAGCATTGTATGCGGGTGGGTGACCGGCATCTGGAAGCAGCTTTGCATAATAACCTGGCTGATATTTACCATGTGATGGGTGAAACCGACCAAGCCATGCAGGAGCTCAAGAAGGCTGTTGTGATTTTTGCCGAGATAGGTGTACAGGAAGGAGAGATCGTGCCGGAAATTTGGAAATTGACAGAGTGGTGATTCCGAAAAAGTATTGAACTGAGACTGCTCCTGTAGAAAGCGGGACAGGATGTGTTATTTGCCAACTATCCCCTGGTGGTATAGGTATTAACCATCGCGCTGCTGTTGTTTGCTGTGTATTGGGCGATTTCCTGGTATACAATGCACCCGCGGCGGTCGCGCTCATATAATCTAAATCAATTGGCGGATGCACTTTTACCCGGCTGAGGAATTTTTCTCCTTCCAGTTCCGGTCTAGAAGGCAGTCACCTGCCAGCAGAGATTATTATTTGGCGCTGGATTGATCCTGGCTGGTGTATGACCAGAGCTGAACCGGGGCTTTCGCACTGCAAGCAGATTTGACTGTACAGCCGGGACAGTGGCTGGCATCGCATCCTGCCGTTGACTTAAGATACCCCAGACGCACCAGGTGCAGCACCATTTGTTGCATCTGAGATTGGCTGACATCGTAATCTCGTGAGAGGTCCGCCAGGCTGTACGTCCCGCCATCTCTAAGTTTCTCCAATAATGATTTAAGCATGACTTTGTGCTCAGATAAAAAAACTGGCGATTTGATAGACCAGGACCCCTGCGACCAGGGAAATGGCCAGGATGAGGATGAAGTCAATTATCGTCCAGCGCCATGACCCGGTTTCCTGGCGAATGGATGCCAGAGTAGCCAGGCAGGGGATGAAAAGAATCTGGACTGTCAGGAATGCCAGAGCAGCCGCATGTGTCATACTTCCAGGCAATACTGAGGCCAGACTAACATTCTGTTCTCCCGATCCAAACAAAATAGCCAGGGTAGGTATGGTGTTTTCTTTGCGCACGAAGCTCGATAGCAGCGCAACCATCATGCGCCAATCCAGACCCATCCAGCTTCCAACAGGTGCCAGCAGCCGCCCGATACCGGCCAGGTAACTGGTGTGGATGGTTCCACCTGGAAAGCTCGACAAAGCCCACAAGACAACGGACATCACCAGGATGACGCTTCCCGCGGTCCGCAAAAAATCAATTCCCCTGATGCTGACCGATTGCAAAATGGTCCTGCGATTTGGTAGATGGTAAAGAGGGAGCTCCATGATGAAGGCCTTGTGTTCCCCTCCTAAAAACAATTCGTGAAATACCACTCCAAGTGCCAACAGTGTGACTAAGCTCAGTCCAACCAGGCCCCAGGAGACCAGGATAGCTGAATTCCCAAAGAAGATTGGAGCCATGAAGGCCAAGACCGCCAGGCGGGCAGTGCAGGGCACGAGCGGGGTGATCAAGATGGTGGCTAACCTGGCTTTAGGATCTTCTATGATGCGCGCCCCCATAACCGCCGGCACATTACATCCAAATCCCATGAACAGCGGCAGAAAGCTTTTGCCATGCAATCCCATCGAATGCATGAAACGGTCCATGACAAAAGCGGCACGTGCCATATAGCCAAGATCTTCCAGCAGTCCCATGGCTGCGAAGAAAATGACCAGAATCGGTAGAAGTGTGAGTACGGTACCGACGCCGGCGATCAAACCATGGATGACCAGCCCCTGCAGCCATGCCGGGCTGCCGGATAAAAGATCTGTCGCCCAGGCGGAACCCGACTGCACAATTAAGGCATCCAGCCAATTTTGGATCGGAACCCCAATCGTAAAAGTCAATGAAAAAGTGAATCCCAGAACTGCGAACAAGATAAGTAATCCCCAAACTGGATGGGTGGCAAAGCGGTCAATCTTATCTGTCAGTGCGACCTGCCCGGCTTTGGGTTTGGTCACACCAGCTCGCATCATCCTTCCGATCCACTCATAGCGACCGCTGGCGATAGCCAGGATGGCGTCTTCATGCTGGATCAGGATATCATGTACCTGTTCCCAATCTGCTCCCATGCGATCCTGCATCAGCTGTGTGATCTCCCTGTCCCCTTCCAGGAGCTTCAAGGCGACCCACTCAGGCGGGTAAGGCTCAGGAGTAATCGAATAGACGCGGACTAACAGTTCTTCGAGAACGCTTTTGTGATCCTCCCTGATCTCGGGTCGTTTCGGATTGGGAAGATATTCCTGCTGTGCCCTCCGGATGGCAGTCTCGAGAAGCTCAAGAACACCCTGTCCCCGGGAGGCAGACATCGGCACAACTGGTACGTTAAGTGCCGCTTCCAATACATGAGGTTCAATCTGGAAACCCTGTTGGCTGGCAACATCCATCATGTTCAGCCCAACAACAAGGGGAGAAGGCAGCCAGAGCAACTCCGAAATCAGGTACAGATCTCGTTCCAGCGCAGCGGCATTGACTATCACAACCACGACATCCGGACTTGCCTTGATGATGAAATCCCGGGCAATGCGCTCTTCAGGTGAATTTGCCGTCAGGCTGTATGTTCCCGGTAGATCAACAATTTGAATTTCCAGGCCATCGTGGTGGCACATGCCGCTCTTTTGTTCGACCGTCTTTCCAGGCCAGTTTCCAACATGCTGTTTTAGACCTGTCAGCATATTGAAGATTGTAGATTTACCGACATTCGGCTGCCCGGCCAGCGCGAAAGTCAGAACGTGATTTGACACCGGATTAAGTTTAGGAACGCTGCGAATGGTGCGGATGTCAGAGGGGATCATTGCATATTTGAAGCAGAATTTTCTGGGCTTCACCTCGTCCCAGAGCAAGGCGTGATTCCCGGACGCATGTCAGAATTGGACCGTGATGGTGGTTCTGCAGGACAGTTACTTCCACTCCAGGGCTTATGCCGAGTGCGACCATCCGGCTGAGGAATTCATGGCCACCTGAAATCTTGACAACAATGCCCGTTTCTCCTGGCGGTAGATTGCTCAGCGGCTGGAGTCCTGTTAACGTTGAGACATGCCTGTGGGAATGGTGGAACCAACGGAGGTGGAACATCCTGCTATGCCTCCTGCTTTCCCTGGCAAGCGGAACAATACCCGTCGAATGAAAGATGAACACGAGAGATTTTCACTTTCTCACCAAGCATCAGGTCCTCAACGAAAGTATCGATGCATGGGACTTCGAATTCAATTACTTTCTTACATCCAAGACAGGTGAAATGGTGATGAGGGGTCAGCGGGGTGGTCTCAAAATGGCCGTGTTCTTCTCCCAGGTTATACTCGTTGACCAATCCGAAATCTTTGAGAAGTGACAGGGTTCGGTAAACAGTTGCGATTCCGATTTGCGGATCCAGTCTTCGGGCACGGTCATGCAGCGCCTCAGCATCCAGGTGTTCCTGGCTGTTCCGCAGGATATCCAGGATCAAGGCCCGCTGTTTCGTCATCCGCAAGCCATTCTCGTGAATAGAGTTTGTAAACTGGGTTGATGTGTCGGTGATCATATTGATATTGAGAATTATTATCAATACGATCTTAGTGGATCAGCGCGGTTTATTCAAGTGACATTTGTCACAGATTCCCGGTTATTCCAGGAAAAAAACTCGGAAAATCGCTGCAAAAAAAACGATTTTCCGAGTTTGAGAATCAGAAAGAATATGGGTGGTTAGGATAAAAAGACAGTGGAGAGCACCAATCCGGCGGCCATCAGCAAACCTGCTAACAATTGGACTTTAATGGTGGCCGCGCTTGCTTGAGAAAGTGAGCGTTTATCGTAGTCTCGCAATACTGTCATCGAGGCTTTCCAGGCGATTGGAAGGCTGATCAATGCCAGTCCGGCACCCAGGGGGAAAGTCCCTATCAACAGCCAGTAGAATATGAATCCGAAAGTCGCGGACATCAAGACCAGATATCCCCAGCGTGCACGCTTTTTACCAAGCAGCACGACCAGGTTTATTTTTGAAGCCTGCCGGTCAGAATTCTCATCGGGAAGCTGATTTACCCACAGGATGGCGGTCGTAAGCAAGCCGATCGGTACTCCCACCAGAAAATCTGAAAGAGTAACCGAACCGGTGAGTGCATAAACTGTCCCAGCAACTGCCAAGGGGCCGAAATTCAGAAATACTGTTAATTCTCCGAGACCGCGCCTGGCGGCTAATCTTAAGGGAGGCGCAGTGTAAAAATAGGTGGAGAAAGCACCAATTAAGCCAAAGACCAACACACCTAACCCGCTCACAATCACAAGGGTCAGGCCCAGCAAGCTGGCAGCTACCAGGCTGATGAATGCCACAAGAAATAGCTGCCGGGGAGTAATTAATCCCAGCTCAATTGAACGACTGCCTCCCGTATATGGTGTGAAGTATTCATTATTTATCTGGTCAGTGCCGCTGGTCCAATCAAAGTAATCGTTGAAAGTGTTGGCGGAGACGTGCATGAATATGCCAGCAAATAGAGTCAGAAAGAACAATGCAGTTGGGAAGGGAGAGACCAGCTGCTGGTAAGCGACCCAGGCTGCGCCGATCAGGATCGGGATAATGATCGCAGTCAGGAAAGGCGCACGAGTGATAACCAGCCAGGTGAAGAATTTCGTTGCGAAGCTGATATTGGGGGCAATTTCGGAAGGATCGACATCATCCAGTACCTCCGTTACCCCGCAGTAACCGATTTGAACACCGTTCTTGAAGGTTGGCGTTATGCGGACATGGGCGGGAATTGGAGAGCCATCTCTATTGATGAAGACGGTTTTGGTTTCGTAGAGACCTTGTTCTCGTGCGAGTTTAAGCCAGTTCGGCACATTTTGCAGCACTACCTGGCCCGGCGAAAAGAGGGAAACTCGCTTTTTTCCAATCACTTCTTCAGGCTGGTAGCCGAAAATCTCGACGGCACCCTGGTTGAAGGTCTCGATGCGCCCTTCCATGTCGCTGGTGATCACGCTTTTTTGTTTATGGGTCATTGAATACATACTCCAGAAAGAAAAATTTGAGAACTAGAAGCTGTTTTAGCCAGCATTGCTAGCCGAATTGCATTATAACAAATGCCATAATTTATATCCAGAATTCGGACGCAGTCTTTTTGCATGATGTATTTCAGGAAGGGTTGGATCGCGGTCTGAATACACTTGAAACCAGATTTTTCGCTCGTCCTAATTTTCTGAGTGCAGCCGGGTGACAGTCACCAGGGAAATCAATTATTCGTGAAGAACCACATAGATCGTACCAGATTGAACGGTTCCGGGAAATTCATTGACCAGGCTGAAATCTTGCCGGATCATTGACATGATATCTGGATAGATGGAACCCAGGACTTCGGGGAACGTATATACCAACCAGGTCCTTCCGGGTTGGGTGGTTATTTCTTCAAGCTCACCGGCTGACTTGTAATTTCTGTCCAGTCCTTCTGATAATATTCTCTAAAGGGTAAGCTGGTCAGACTGACAACCACAATCTGGTCATTGGAAGCGCTAACCCTTTCCAGGAATTCAAGGGCCTCCCCAAAATCCTGTTTTGGTCCGTAGGCAGATATCATGGAGAAAGCTGAGAGGACTATCAGGGAAACGCTCAACACGCTTCCCAGGAAATCCCCGCGCAATTTTGGAGAATTTATCTTGCGAGAGATCCAATTTGCAGCTTGGAAAACCCCGCGAATAACGACCAGGACTGCAAATCCAAATGTAAAGAAGAAGAACCTGGGCCAAAGATGGTGACCGATTCCTACTGTGACGACAGCACCAAAAATGGGCGGCAGGAATAACAATCCCACGAACTCAGGTCGGGTTTTCCAATAGCTAACCAATCCAAACGAAGCTACGAGAAGGAAAATAAATCCTGCCAGCCCGGTGGAGAAACCCACTCTCAGACCTTGCAGGAACTGGCTGAGGGTCCAGAGAGGATTCTTCCATTCTGTTACAACGCTTACTTCACTCCCGCCGATCACGGACTGCATCTGTCCGATCACCGGAATATGCAAAAAGAGTATCAATATTCCCGCCAGGGCAAAACCTGCCGCCGGATAAATCCACTGCACTGGTTCTTTCCTACGGTATTCTGCAAGCATCGCCAGAACACAAACGATAAATTGACCAGCAATCACAAATCCCATGGTGAGGTGTGTGTACACGCCCAAAGCACAGGCGACAGCATACAGTATCCAATCTCGCCGGTCAGGTTTGCGGAGTGTCCTGAGCAACAACCAGCTTGATACGAGGTCCAAAATAGAAGACCGGTATAGCCGCGCGCATTTTGGCTGAACCACAGGTGATGGTAGGAAAAAGCAAGCAAAGCGGATGCCAGGAAGGCTTGTTTTCGATCTGTAACTTCAGCACCCAACATATAGACTGCCCAAATGCTGCCAACTCCAAACAGAACTGCCGGTAGACGGAGGGACCAGGCACTTTCCCCAAAAAGCAAGATGGAACTGTGAGCCAGGAGGCTGTAAAGGAAATGTTGGTTTTCAGATTTAAACCTGGTGACTATTTCAAGATATGGCAGGCGCGCATATTCCTTCAGGGTCATGATTTCGTCGAACCACAAACCTGAACCTAATTGGTAGAGGCGGACAGCCATTGAAACCAAGAGCAATGCGCCGAGTCCAATGTAGACTGCCATGTTTTGATGTTTGTTGTTTACTCTGTTCGTCATGCTCAAAAGCTATACTTTATTGAGTTTAGTTCTAAACCGCATGCCAAAATCGAGCGAAGGTTTATTTTACCTGAAGGATATGGTGAATTACCATCCCATTCGGGTGATAGTGGATTCATCCTTGTGTCCTGTCGAGATATGCTAAAATTGGCGCAATTATGTCTTATTTTTGCCTGAATTGAAAAACAGCAATAATTAGAAAAATGTCACGGTGGCAGAAAATCAAATTGCTGAATTGATCCAAATCAACACACAAATCTGATTATTATTAAAACTAGTGTGCAGGGATTATCAGCAATCAATCTACTTATTAGTGAAAATCTCAAGCAGTTGTCCCGGTCAGTAAAACTTACTGGCATCAAATAAAACCGAATATAAATGTAACATTTTAGAGTAGAATTGGTTAAATTTTCGACCCGCCCATTCACCATTCTTTTCATTAAAAGGAACGGGTTGCATAAAAAGAATTCCGAAAACTACAAGGCATTTCTACAATACCCGGGTCATGTCGGAAGGGCGGAGCATGTGTTGTTCCCTTAAGTGGAATTTCACCGGTAGCTGAATACCCAATGAATGTATCAGTGATTGTGCCGATGTACAACAGCCAGACGACGCTGGAAGCGTGTCTTGATGCGCTGTGCGCCAGCGAATATCCGGATTGCGAGATCATCGTTGTAGACGATTTGTCCACCGACGCATCGCTTGAAATTGCGCGCAAATACCCGGTCAGTTTGGTGGAATTAGAAGGCGGACCTGGCGGACCCGCGCGTGCGCGCAACCGGGGAGTACAGATCGCGGAGGGAGAGCTTCTTCTTTTCCTGGATTCAGATGTGCTGGTTTACCCGGACACAATTTCCAGGATTGTCCAGGCCTTCCAGGCAGATCCTGCAATAGCTGCTGCCTTTGGTTCTTATGATGAAAACCCGAGTCACCGTGATTTTCTATCTCAATACAAGAATTTAATACACTATTTCACCCACCAGGATGGCGTGGAACAGGCCGAAACTTTTTGGTGCGGATGCGGGGCTGTGAAGCGAGAGGTATTTCAGGTAATCGGCGGTTTTGACGCGGGACGTTATCCTGCTCCCAGTATCGAGGATATCGAATTCGGGTACAGATTGCGTGCCTCTGGATACTCGATACGACTGCTGAAAGATGTCCAGGTGAAGCATCTCAAACAGTGGTCTCTAAAAAGCCTGATCAAGACCGATATTTTCAATCGAGCAGTACCCTGGACCCACCTGATACTTCGACATCGCAACCTTCCGAATTCACTGAATCTGAATATGACACAGCGCCTGGCGACTTTCGTGCTGTTGTTATTGCTCCTTCACCTCGCATTATTTATTTTTCAGCCGAATCTGCTCGTCCTTCCATTTCTAACGGTCCTTTTCATGTGCTCCGCCGCAAGCTGGCACTGGATGGATGGAGCTCCGCAGCTCGAGCTGAACGAGTCGCTTGAGAGAACCATCTACGCTGTCATCGCCGTAATCGTGCTATTGTCGCTGTGGAATGGACAGTCTTACTTGATTACTGCGTTTGTGGTCTTTTTGCCCTTGTTCTTACTTGCACAGTTATTGGTAAACGCTCATAAAGCTGTTCGTTATTTGTTGTATTTTTCAATAACTATATTATTTGCTATAGAATTCATTATCCTGCTTGCCAGTTATCCGCTGCTGCTGACAATACCGCTGCTGATCTATCTCAGCGTGATCATTTTGTTGAATCAACGGTTCTACAGGTTCTTGCTTCAAAAACGTGGGATACTTTTCGCAGTCGCAGCTGTGCCGATGCAGCTGTTGTATTATTTTTACAGTTTTGCTACCTTCGCAATTGTGACTTTGCTTCACACCTGGAGTGCCAGGATTCATCGGAAGCAAGTGTCATGACCAATTATGGGTAGAATGTTCCTAGACAGAAACGAGCGATTACAGTTTCCTGAATCTGAAAGGGATGCGATCTCCGCGGTTTCCGTGGTGATCCCGGCTTTCAATGAGGTAGATGCAGTTGAAAGCCAGGTGGGAGATATCAGAACAGCATTGGAGGCTGCCGGGATCACGCATGAAATCATCGTCGTCGATGATTGTTCATCTGACGGGACTGGAGCAGCTGTATTGCGATCAGGCGCACGCCTGATACAGCATGCAGAAAATAAAGGCTACGGTGCTGCGCTCAAAACTGGAATCCTGGCAGCCAGGAATGAAATTATTGTAATTATTGACGCCGATGGCACGTATCCAGCGCAGGAGATCCTTGCCTGCTTGAGAGACTGAAGACAGCGGACATGGTCGTCGGTGCGAGAGTAGGAGAATCGGTCAAAATCAACTGGTCGAGAAGACCTGCCAAGTGGTTTCTTCGCCAGCTGGCCCAATGGATTGCCGACCGGTCGATTCCAGATCTAAATTCCGGCATGAGGGTTTTTCGTAGAGACTGTGTGATGCAGTACTTCCCTCTTTTATCGAATCGATTTTCTTTTACAACTACCGTTACGCTGGCCTATCTTTCCGACGATTACAAGCTGGATTACTGTCCCATCGACTACTACCCCCGCATCGGGAAATCGAAGATCATCGCATGGCATTTCCTGGATTTCCTGATCCTGATCATCCGCATGTCGATGATGTTCAATCCGCTGCGGATTTTCACGCCTCTGGCGTTATTCTTCGGTGGCCTGGGAGTCCTGAAGACGATTTACGATATCCTGTCACTGTTTGCGCGTTCATCGACGAGGGGTTTAGAGTTATTGGTACAACCAGTCCTGTCGACTTCAGCAGTCCTGCTGCTTTTTGTGGGTCTGCAATTCTTGATGATCGGAATGGTAGCGGATGGAGTGATCCGGCGGATCGCTCAGGCGAGTCGCCCGAAATTTCCCTCGTTCAGCAGTACAAGTTATGAGATAGGACCTGAAGCCGGGTCGATACAGGACTTTACAGGCGAAGTAATTCCCGAAGAAGGCAAAGCTGAACATGGATGAATTTCTCAGGATTTATCTGCTTTCGGGGCTGGTCGTGCATAAGGCTGTCTGGGAAATCCTGAAGGTGCGACCGGAAGCGAAGAATGAGCAAAATGGTAAACCTGGTCTGAATTTACCATTCCTTATGAAAACAGCGAAGATAATGCTCTTGATGCTCTTAATCCTTCAAACCATATTTATGGCTCCAGTATTCCCCATTTCTGAGAATCCTGAGTGGATCATCCGCATAGGAATATTCTTTTATACACTGGGCCTTATCCTCGCCATCACCGGACGGATACAGCTGGGATCGAGCTGGTCGAATATTGAAGAATCAAAGAGGACGGTCGAAAACAAGCTGATAGATCGGGGTATCTATCGATTCATCCGCCATCCAATTTATACGGGTGATGCGATGCTGGTTTTGGGGCTGGAGCTGGCGCTCAACTCCTGGTTTTTCCTGATTATTTTCCCGCTGATGGGAGTAATTATCAACCGGGCAAGAAATGAAGAACGGGTTCTGGCTCAGAGCATCCCAGAGTACAGCACATACCAGAAGCATTCCAAGATGTTCCTTCCGTTTATCGTCTGAATTGATTTCGATTGCCCAGGGGGAAAACCAGGGATTTTTTTAAGCGGTTCTAAAAATACAGGTGCTTGAGTGAAAAAACGGATTGAAAGGCTACTGCCGAAAAATTTTTATCTTTACGTGGCTGGTATTCTCACAATAACATTCAGCCTGTCTGTCATGACCCTGGACAGCATGGCGATAAATGAAGAAGAGAAGCAACTGGGCAAGATTCCTGAACAAATGGGCGATCAGGTGGACTCCTCGGCACAATTAATACCGGCCTCCCCACAAGACACATCGATATTCTTGCCTTTTATCTCCAGGCCGTATGAATTCCTTGCTTTGGGCAATGTAACTCTGATAGGGGGACCTACTGCATGCCCGGGTTTTCCTGACCAGAATTGTTATGACCTGCAGGTGACATGCAACCAGCTGGTGGAAACGCTCAACGTCACTCTCAGGGTGGGTGATCCAACCTCCGGGGTGAGCACGGTTGGGACGATGATCTTCTTCTCGGGATTTGACGGTACTTACTTCTGGGATGGGATCGCGGGAAATCGATCCAGTAACCGGTGAGCCAACCAGTCACGGACAGGAAAATTTTGGCGAAACTCCTGCTTCACCCGATGGAGTTAATTTACGAAGGAATCATCACGGATTTAAGGGCGAATGGCTTTCGAACCGTGCAGCTTGATTGGGCGAAGAACTGGTTCCAGGCAAAAGCCGATGTGCCAGAAGGTCTGTCAAAACTAGCCTGCCGCCCAGCGACAATCATGAAGTGGACGTATGACAACCTGCACGGCGGTGACGAAGCCCAACCTTTCTGTGCAGAAGGTCATTCGAACGGCGCTTCCCAGCTAGCCTACAGCATGACGCGCTATGGGATGGCTGAATATTTAGACCTGGCAGTGTTCGAAAGCGGGCCTAACTGGACACGCATCGACCAGTCCTGCATCCAGGATGATCCAGCGTTTTCTGATATTTTCTTCCTATCTTCAGTCGAAATCTGGTTGACATATCCTACGGTTACTTCGATGCCCAGGATCCACAGCCGTGTACACCGTTGGAACTCTTCCTATAGATCAATACTTGAATACGACAGCCTCGGATTGGGAAGCTGGCAATTTTCCTACCCGAATACGATGGTGGCATTTTTGTTTGGTGAGCTGGATCTGGCTCCAAATCCACCAGCCACGCGCAATTCTGGCCGTCGGTTTTCCGATCTCCTGGTGGCGAACAATACGCCATTATGGATGAGATTAGATTTGCCTGACAGCGGTCACATTATCGGTAACGATCCGGATGGTAAGGTGGCGCTGGAGAATACACTCATTTCCCAGTGTATCGTACGATGAATACGCCAACAGACCCATACCAGATCTCAATCCTTGGAGCGGGTCCAGCCGGTTTAGGCGCGGCGTACAAGCTGGCGCAAAAAGGGGGCTTCCGGGTGACGGTCATCGAGCAAAATCCCAAGGTGGGTGGCAACGCCGGAAGTTTTGAGCTGGATGGTGTGCATGCCGACTACGGCAGCCACCGGCTGCACCCAGCCAGCGATCCCGAGATCCTGGCCGACATACGTTCGTTGGTGGGAGAAGATTTATTGGACCGGCCGAGGAATGGGCGCATCCGGCTGAAGGGCAAGTGGATACGCTTTCCATTGCGCCCGGTCGACTTGCTGCTGAAGCTGCCGCCGGATTTTGCACTGGGCACTGCGAGGGACATGCTCACTTCCCCCTTCCGATCGAAGGGTGAAAGTGAAGCTGGGCAGAATTTCGCTTCCATATTGGAGCGCAGCCTGGGGCAGACGATTTGCAGTGAGTTCTATTTCCCCTACGCTCAAAAAATCTGGGGATTGCCACCAGAAGAGTTATCTGCGATCCAGGCCCAGCGGCGGGTATCGGCGAACTCTCCCTGGAAGATCATCCGCAAGATTTTAAGCCTGCTGCCTGGAATGCGCAAACCCGGCGCAGGACGCTTTTTTTATCCACGCTGCGGGTACGGTCAAATTAGCTCTGCCTACGAAGCTGCAGCAAAGCGGGTGGGCGTTGAAATACTGATGCCAGTCCGGGTTCATTCGATCGATTTGACCCGACCGGATGCGGTCACGATAAAAGTCGAGAAAGCGGGAGAAGTATCAGAAATAAGGGCAGACCGGTTATGGTCGACTATTCCGATCAACCGTCTGGCAGGCCTGATCCAGCCAGGACTCCCAGAGCAGGACCGGAATGCGGTGGGTCAGCTGGAATACCGCAGCATGATCCTGATTTATTTAGTGCTCGAGCAAAACCAGTTCTCCCTTTTCGACGCCCATTACTTTCCTGGCCAGGATATCCCGATCACCAGGCTGTCCGAACCCAAGAATTATTCGGGAGTCAGCGAACCACCTGGCACGACCGTGTTATGCGCCGAGCTGCCCTGCAGCCCGCAGGACACAACCTGGCGGGCCAGCAACTCGGAATTGGGTGAACTGGCAGTTGAAGCCCTGGCAAAGGCTGGAATCCCGGTTCAATCGCCAATCCGAAGCATCCTGGTGAAGCGATTGCGGTATGCGTATCCGATCTACAGGCAGGGTTTTGAGAGCCATTTTTCACTTTTGGATGACTGGATCAGCCAGTTTGAGCGTGTACTTTCCTTCGGCCGCCAGGGATTGTTCGCGCATGATAATACGCACCACGCCCTGTACACGGCATACAGTGCGGTCGAGTGCCAGGATCCATCTGGCAGTTTCGACCACGACCGGTGGGCTGAATACCGCCGGATTTTTGAAACCCATGTCGTTGAAGATTGATAAAATCACCTGGCGAACCAGTAGTCTTGAAGTACGTTGCTCACTCGATTGCTAATTTCCAGTTGAATTGATAATGAGTATTCTTTAATCAACGAAGGCTTTCCCCTGAACAGAACCAGATCGGGCGCAATCTTGTCATATTGGTTGTGGGTGAGGGATTGAGCAGGATCATTTATGCGATTGCTTTTATACACATCACCCGAGTCTTTACACCTGATCAGTACGGATTAATTGAACTAATCCTGGCAGTCTTAATGGTCTTAATGATTGTAGTTGATTTAGGACTGGGAGTAATTGGGACGCGAGAAATTGCCAAGGACAATGAACAAACCGATCATCTTGTGCGGGATATTGTCTCAATGCAGTTTGGATTAGCTATTTTCATTGTAGCCGCCCTAACACTTACTATGATGGTTCTACCTGTAGACCGGCTCCTGGCGGTATTGATGATTGGCTTTGGAATCAGCCTGCTCGCTTATCCACTAAATTTAAATTGGGTATTCCAGGGTTGGAACCGGATGTCATGGGTGACGATCCCCCAGATCGTCCGCCAGCTTGTTTTTGCAGTTCTGGTCTTTGCTTTCATCCATACACCCGATCAAATCTTGATTCTTCCATTGATCGAAATTGTATCGGTCGCATTTTTGGCAATAATCAATTTTTGGGCATACCTGCGATATGAAAAGAGATTCCGGATCGATCTGTCAGCTGCCTGGCGATCGAAGCTGTACCGGATGTCGATACCGGTCGGTGCTTCCCAATTAATCTGGGCTTTGAGGATGTACTTCCCGACCATACTGCTGGCAGGCCTGGCAGGAAAGAGCTCGGTTGGTTTTTTTGGTGCTCCACACCGGGTAGTGATGGTACTGCAGGGATTGCTGATTGTGTATTTCGTTAAATCTGCTGCCTAATTTGAGCCTGGCATTCCACCAGTCGCGGACAAATTTCATTGATTTGATCCGTAAGTCGATGAAATTCTTAATTTGGCCTTCGATTCTCTTTGCAGCTGGTGTCAGCATTTTATCCAGACAGATAATTGATTGGCTCTTTGGGCAGCTTTATGTCCTGGGAAACACCTCTACTATTCTGGCAATTCTGGTATGGATTCTGCCGGTTTTGGTCTGGCGAAGCCACGGCAGGAACTCGCTGGTCGTGCTGAATTGGCAACAGGAAGAGATGATATGTTCTCTGATCGGATTGGCTGCTCTAATCTGCCTGGCGATCCCATTGAGCTTACTATATAAGGGTATTGGAACGTCACTGGCGATGTTAGTCTCCGAATTGGCGGCGACAATATTGATTTGGTGGCGAGTAAGAAGGCACCTTCCAGAAATTGGCATCCCGGATTTATTTTTCCAGCTCCCAAGTGCATCTATCTTTTATGAATTCCCCAAGAATTCGAAAGCCCTGAATCACAGGCCAATCAAGTCGATGAGGAAAAACCAATCTTCATCGTTGGAGCTCCTCGCAGTGGGACATCATTATTAAGGGAAATCCTAAACCGCCACCCACGAATTGGGATTTGTGATGAAACTTATTTTTTTTATTATGTATATTGGCGCAGAAATAAATTCGGGGATCTTGGAAATATCGACAATCGAATCAGATTGGTCGACAATTACTTTAAAATTGGAACGAATCAAGCGACTTTTTACCGATACAAACCAGCTCAGAGAAAAACTAGTCGCAAGAGCAGAAGATTATACGAGTTTCTTTATTTCTCTGTTAGGTTACTATTCTTCCGAAAATGGGAAAATCCGCTGCGGCGAAAAAACGCCTCAGCACGCACGGCATGTACAGACTCTTTGCCAGATGTATCCTCAGAGTTTAATAATCCATATTGTACGCGATCCACGCGCGGTTGTAAATCGGTTATCCGTATGCCCTGGGCCTCAAGAAACCTGGTTGCGAATTCTCTAGATTGGCGTCGCCTGAATTTCGCGGCTTTTCAAGTCAGCCAATTGCCCAATTACCTTCTGGTGTACTACGAACAGCTTGTAAAAGACCCGGTAAGCCAGACTGAAAGAATCTGCGATTTTCTTGGCGAGCCGTTCTTCCCTCAGATGCTGGTGGGGGAAGAGATTGGTCAGCGCGAAATCTACTGCCGAGGAATGGTGGTTCCAGCGCTCGAAGAGAGGGATATCTGAGGACAGGGTAAACAGCTGGAAGGAGGTGCTGAGCCAATCTCAAATTCAGATCATCGAATGGATAGCCCAACCCATGATGAAGCAATTCGGCTACGAGAGGATTACCCAGGAACCAGCACTCTCAAAAAAAGGTCTCCAATTGTTCGGGGGTTGGATGACGGAGTTGGTTGATAAGCTGAAGCAGTGGAAGAGATTATGGTACTACTGGTTCATGCCCACTGAAATTTATAACGAAGAATATTATATTGATATGAGGCTCCACAACAGCCAGGAAGAATCCATTAATGGAATTGAAGCTTCACCCGGATAGTCTCCAGACATAGACCCATGACTCAACTGTCAGTTATTGTCATCGTCGTTGGAGATACGGTCACTCCCTTCTGCGGTACGGATGAGTTGCGGGAGTGTATTGCATCCCTGGTAAAACAAATCAATTCCCCCTCGATGGAAATTATTGTTCCATATCACGCAGGAGTTCGTGGAATTGAGCTTTTGCAGGACCAATATCCAGGAGTTGTATTTATTGACGCGGGAAATTTAGGTTTTCGGAGCAGTAAAGGGTGGAGCCGTGAACATCATGATGAATTAAGAACCAGAGGAGTTTTGGCTCCAGAGGCGAGATTATTGCCTTTCTCGAAGATCATACCCGACCAGCCGAAGACTGGGCGAGCTGTGTAATGTCTGCCCATTCGAATTTCCCCTTTGCTGGAATTGGAGGAGCAATTGAGAATGGGACCAACCGCCTGCTTAATTGGGCTGTTTATTTCTACGATTTGGGTCGATACCAAAATCCATTGGAAATGGCTGAAAGTCCATTTGCCAGTATTGTCAACATTTCTTATAAACGCTCGTCCCTGGATAGATTCATGAGGTTTGGGAGAAGAAATTTGATGAGACAGCAGTCAACAGCACTTTAAATGGCTACGCGGTCAAAAAATTGCCTTGTCGCCTGATATTGTTGTTTATACGCACAGGCAGAACCTGTCGTTGGGAATCGCTTTGAAAGAGTTCTTTATTTGGGGGCGCTCTTACGCGCGGAATCGCTCCATAACTCTAAAATGGACTAAACGGTTGGTCCTGGCGGCTTTTTCTGTATTCTTACCTTTCTTGATGTTATGGCGAATGGTGCGCCGCATTGGACAGAAAAAGCGTAATGTTCGCGAATTTATAAAAACCTTACCGGTATTATTCTCTGAAACGATAAGCTGGTCTCTTGGAGAATTGTTTGGGTACATTTTTTCCTGACCCGGTCTTTTTGGAGCTTACATTGTCAGAAGCGATTCATAATAAACCCTCCATATCGATAGTGATTGCATCAGCCACAGGTGGTGATTTTCTGTTTCATTGCTTGAATTCACTTGTGGATCAATATGAAAATAATGGGGCAGAAATTATCGTCGTGGATCGTCGCGGCGAAGAAATGGTTGAGAAAATCGAGAAAGACTTCCCCAATATAAAGCTGGTGGCTACCTCACCTGAGGACCGATTGAGTGTACCTGAGCTCAGGTGCCTGGGGGTTCAGCAAGCAAGAGCCGAGATCGTTGCGGTGATCGAAGAACACTGTATAGCAGCTCCAGATTGGATCCAGTCCATTCTGACAGAAATCCAACCAGGTGATGCCGCTGTGGGCGGACCGGTTGTGGATAGTAAATACCAGCGTATTCAGGATTGGGTGGTCTATTTCTCTGAATATCACAACTATCTCCCACCATGGCAGGCAGGCCCGTGTAACCTGCTCAATGGGGTCAATATTGCATACAATACGCGAATTGTTGGTGAAACATCTGGATTTGCTTTCCCAGGGATATTGGGAAGTGGTTTTGCACCCTGCCTTGTCAGGAGATGGCGTTTTCCGGGCAATTCCCGGGATGAAGGTGTACCACCGTGGGCCATTTGAGTACCGCTATTACCTCGAGCAGCGCTACCTTCTGAGCCGGGTTTGGGGAGGACGCAGAGGCACAATGTAAGCTCAATCAAACGGCTGGGCTATCTGATCCTGGCCCCAGTCATCCCACTGCTGCTCTTAATTCGAATGGCGAACCGGGTTATAAAAAGCAAAAATTATCTGAGCAAGTTCCTCCTCTCCCTTCCATTGCTGGTGCCAGTGGTTATTGCTTACACATGGGGTGAGTGGACAGGTTACCTGGTTGGTGAAGGAGACGCACTCGAGCGGGTAGAGTGATCAATGAGCGAGGATGTGGAGAAGGTGTTTGATTTAAGTGTAGTTGTGGCGCTTGTCAGCGATACCACCAACCATATTTTAGACTTATCGCTGCTGCGAGGTTGTCTTGTCAGTCTGCAGAAGCAGGATAAACATCCTTCGATGGAGGTAATCGTCCCTTATATGGAGGGTTCGACAGATTTTTCACCCTTTGCTGCTGAATTTCCCGAAACAAATTTCTTGTGCGTTCAGGGTTCCAAAACATATGTGCGCACCGAAAAAGGACGCGAACACCATCATGAATTGAGAGCTCAAGGTATCCGGGCAGCACGCGGCCGCATTGTGGCGCTGGTCGAAGATTGTGCCCGGGTGGACGAAAAATGGAGCAAGAATATCATCCTGGCTCACCTACAGGATTTTGCGGGCATTGGCGGCGCGATCAGAACCAGGTCGATCGGGCGTTGAATTGGGCTGTTTATTTCTGTGACTTCGGAAAATACCAAAATCCAATCTCCGCCGGGAAGACCTTGTTTGCCAGTGATGCAAATATCTCTTATAAACACGCTGCTTTACTTGAGATCGAAAATGTTTGGCGGGATGTCTATCACGAAGGCAGCGTGAATTGGAATCTGCTCGCTAAAGGATATAACCTGGGAATTTCTCCAGATATCGTTTTATTTCAGAACCGAAAAAATCTCAGATCGCCTGAAGCGCTGCAGGAGAGGTCGATCTGGGGAAGGTCGTATGCCACCATTCGAGTGGCAGAGATGAATTTTTCAGGCCGGCTGCTGCATATGTTCATTTCTCCAGTCATTCCATTCGTCATGTATGTTCGAATTGCCCTGACTGCAGCTAAGAAACGAGGCAATTATCAAAATCATCAGGTGCACTCCGGCTCTTGTGTTATTGGCTGTGTCCTGGTCGATCGGAGAGCTGATCGGTTATGTTACGAAAGAAAACTAGTTTAGATACACTCAAATTGTCACTCCTCGGAAGGACAAACCTTAGATTGGTTAATTAGAATGGATATCATTGAAAGAACAAAAAGACACTTCAAAATCCTAGGGGAAAAACTACCAGGAGCTTCCTAG
>CAVOSB010000005.1:0-100421 GCA_963698765.1 uncultured Chloroflexia bacterium | reverse complement strand
GGTCCAGGACGGCGTATGGGGCATGCCCATGGCTTCTGGCTGTGTACACGAGCGGTAGAACGTATACAATTCACTCAGAACGAGGAAAATCAAGGCCAATCCAGCCAGCACTGCCAGTAAAGATAGCAATATCTGGACCAGACCTTCGCGTCAATTCAGGCTTTTCCTGTTCTTCATGCTGACTTCAGCCACCAGGCGCTGGGACTGGTCCCAGCTCATGCCGGTTCTTTCCGTACCATCATCACTACGTCGCTCTGCCGGCGCTGCTTTGAGAGAGCCGCCAGGATAGCTTTTTCGAGCCTGGCCTGGTCTCCGGGTGACAGCGGCTCAGCCGATTTTTTCGACAGGGCATCTGGATCCCGGACAGGTGCAGGAGGCGGTATCTTCTCATCTGCACGGTCTTCCTCTTCCAGTTCAAGGTCCTCTACCAGCTGAAAATCTTCGGCCGGTTGGAAGTCTTCAATCAGCTGATCGTCCTCGACCAATTGGTATTCCTCAGCCGGTTGAACATCCGTCTCCATCGAGACATCTTCGACCTGTTGAAAATCCCCTGCGAATTGAGTTTCTTCAAGACCAATTGTGGAGTCCCGGGTGGAGCAAACTCCTGGTAATACTGGGGTGCGGGTGTTTCCTCGCCCGGAATTGCGCCTTCGTCCAGGACAGGTTCTTCTGGAGTGAGAGGCTGTGTTTCTTCTGCTAACTCGGCGATTTCAGAAGGCGGAGAGATTGGCTCAATCGTCGGGCGGCAGGCAAGAGTTGTCGCTGACAAAGCGCCTCACGATATCCTGGGAGCCCTAACAGACCGCTGGGCCCTTCAACAATCTCATCTTCTGAACGATCCTTCTCAATTTCTCTGAAAACGAAGTCGATTGCCTCTTGTTTTTCCATTTTTCTCTCCTATGCGCTGAGCAATGTGTCGATTACCAGCTGCTGGTCGATTCGGATAAACCGTAGTAAAAGGGAAGGCGCAGAAGCTGGTCGCTGATCTCTTCGGTTATGGGACAATCTCCGGATTTTCCGCCGAGCTTAAACCCATCCCCGAGGTGTGAAGCGGTAAGTAATGGAAGACGCCAAGAATTTGGTGCTTTTTCAGGTGTTCGATCATGACAGAGCGCGACTCCAGCGTCGGAAAAAGCAAGTAAAACATGTGGTAGGACTGCTCGCAGTGGGCTGGAATAAATGGCAGCTTGATACCGTTGACCTGCGCCCAATCCTGGAGCTGACCCTGGTAGTTCTCCCAGATTCCGCGACGTTTCGCCTGGATCTGGTCAGCGCGTTCCAGCTGGGCGTACAGGAAAGCAGCTAATATTTCCGAAGGCAGGTAGCTTGAGCCGAGGTCGACCCAGGTATATTTATTTACCTGGCCGCGGAAGAACCGGCTGCGGTTTGTCCCTTTCTCGCGAGGATCTAGCTCTTTCATTATCTCCTACCTGGTTCATCAACAGTGCCCCGCCTTCACCGCAGGTCACATTCTTCGTCTCGTGAAAGCTCTAGGTCGCCAGCCGTCCAAAGGTGCCCAGGAATTTCCCTTTATATTTTCCAAACAGGCCATGGGCGTTGTCTTCTATGACTGGAATTCCCTTGCGATTGGCAGTCTCGAGTATGGCATCCATCTCGCAGCCCACACCGGCATAATGCACCACCACGATGGCCCGGGTGCGGGATGTGATCGCCTGCTCCAGCAATTGCTCATTGAGATTCAGGGTGTCCGGGCGGATATCGATAAATATGGGCCTGGCACCCCGGATTGTAAAAGCGTTGATGGTGGAAACGAAAGTGAAAGAGGGTACGATGACTTCATCGCCAGGACGGATATCGAGCAAGAAAGCTGCCATCTCGAGCGCATCGGTGCAAGATGTGGTCAACAGAGCCTTTGCCACTCCCAGCCGCTCCTTCCAGCCAGGCATGGCACTGGCGTGTGAAGGCACCGTCGCCGGATATATGGGAGTTTTCGATGGCACGGGCGATATACTCAAGCTCGTTGCCCACGATAGAAGGTTTATTGAAAGGTATCTGGTCGCTGCTCATAGGGATTTATTGGCTGCAGGGAGAGAACCACTTATGGAAATATAACTGGCAGGAGCGGGTCACCAGACCGTTGCGCTGCACCATTCTCTGGGTGGCGATGTTGCGGCCCTGGGTTGCCAGCCAGATGTTTTGCACGCCAGCCAGTACATCGTGGTCAAATCCGCTGCGAAATAATCCATTCCCGGCTCCCCGGTTGCGCGCCACCAGATGAACTCCTGTCAGCTCATACTGCCCCTGGGTTGGATCATGCGGGTCAATCAAGCCGGTGATGTAACCGATGATTTGTCCCATGTGCTCGGCTACCAGGGTGATCTGTGCGCTGCCTTCGAAGCTCTTTTTCACCCAGGTGGAATAGTACGCCTGCCAACTGTCTTCAGGGAAGCAGCAGTAGAAATAAAAGCGCGAGTCGAAGTAGCTGTGCCTGGCAATTTCCTGCAGCCTGGGGATGTCCTCAACTGCTCCCTGCCGGATTTGGATTTCTGGGGCGGTATGCGGGCGGGTGTCTGGATTCCAATCTTTGAGCGAACGCTCCATATTCAGGCGAATTTCGACCAGGCGGAAATCGAGATCTTCAGCCAATCGTATCGTATCGATGTCCTCGGCGTTGGCCAGGAAATAGAGGCAGTCGATGTGGTTGGATTCAGTCCAGGCGTAGATGTCTTCTACCAGCTTCCCGTCCAGCTGGCCGGTGTTTACTTTGGCTATACGGCGCCCGAAGAAGTTTGTATCCCAATCCAGGAACTGGCAGGGCTCAGCTTGCGTCATTGTGATCCCTCGCTGCTCACAGATGGCGAGACGGTTTTAACGCAGATTACATAAGTGGGTATTTCCATCAGGCGGAAATGCATGCGAGCCAGATATTCACCGATGATACCTAATGAAAACAATTGTACACCCGAGAAAACCGCAATAATGGAGGCCAGGAATGGAAAGCCGGGGACGCTGCCGCCCTGCACCAGGTAGCGACCGACGACATAGATAAGAATCACAAAACCGAACAAGGCAAAACTGAAACCCAGCAAGCTGGCAAGCTGCAGGGGAAGGATCGTGAAGCCAGTCATCATGTTGATGGCATGCTGGATCAATTTCCGGAATGTGTAATTTGAAGTGCCTGAGTGGCGAGGAGCGTGTTCCACAGGGACTGCTGAGAAGCGGGTGGTACCCCAGGCCAGCAGTACATCCAATGTAACAAACGGGCTGCGAAAACTGCCGAATGCCTGGCGCAGGTCGGTATGCAGGGCTCGGAAAGCGCTTACCTTGCGGGCGTTTTCAACTCCCATGGTGCTCTGTAAAGCCAGGCGCGTGATTGTGGAGGGCAAGGTTGCGCCACAAGCCGTGCTGCTGCCTGGTCGGCGTCCCGTAAACCACATCATATCCCTTTTCGAGCTCTTCCAACAGCCTGGGGATCTCCTCAGGCAGGTGCTGGAGATCGTCGTCCATCGTAACTGAAACGGGGTAATTCGCTTCACGCAATCCGCACAGCAAGGCATTATGCTGCCCGTAGTTGCGCATCAAATTTATCCCACGCACAGCAGCATGATTCCGGCTGAGGTCAGCGATGACCTGCCAGCTGTTGTCCCGGCTGCCGTCATTCACCAGGATTATTTCATAACTAGCGCCGCCAGCCTGCAACACACTATCAAGGCGACTTACCAGATCTTCCAGCGACCCGGCGCTGTTGAAAACCGGGATGATGACGGAAACTTGTTTTTTTTCTTCCAATTGTTCGACCATTTTTCTTTTATCCGCTGCGGATAACCATTATTCGGGCCTAGGACATCAGGTTCAGGGGAAAATACACGGAACCTCCTGGGCCAGCCGCACATAGGCCTGATCGCGTGCTTCACCGGCTGGCAGCTCGTCCCGCATCTCGTACCAGGTCTGGCAGAGCATATTCTGCATCTTGGGCGAGTCTCTCATGGCTAATAAGGATAACTCGATCGCGCGTTCGAAGTCTCCCATATGGGCAAACCCCTTAATGAAAGGTACGAGCTCCGAGGCAGTCTCCCGGTCGAATTGTTTACCAATCTCGAAGGCTGAGGAACTCAATGCCACGACAGTCTCCCAATCACCAATCTGGCTGGCCAGTTCTGCTTTTTCAAAATAATAACACCAGTCGGGTGCAGGTTCAGAGCCAAATTTTGATACAGGCGGTGAGGCTGGTGGATTCTCCCCTGCCAGGATCAGGTCGGTATTTGAGAGATGTAAGGCTTCCGGGATCAGCAGCGGTTTATACGGCAGGTTGCGGTCTTCGTCGGGATGCATGACTTTCAGGCAGCGCGGCGGTTTGTAGAAGACCAGGATGCTGTCGGAGGTTGAGCCCTCGAAATCGGTCACCCGGTAATCCATTATGATCGGAAGGCCCAATTCAAGACCTGGCAAATCCCGGTATAAGCGCGATTCCAGGTTGTAGACCAGGTAGGGCATGCTCAGCGACTGGTTGCCGGGTGCATAGGTCCAGTTGACAGGTGCCGATAGTGAATTATCGCTGTAGTATGTAAATGGCAGGTCGGAAGTCAGGATGGCTGTGCCGGGTTCCAGCCCGGGCGCCCTCCATGCCAGCTGCCAGAAGAAGGCTTTTTGCATCTGCCATTCTTGCTTGTAGAGCAGGGCATCGTACAGGTGCATCCCGGCGGACAGCCCAACCAGGAGTCCGGTGATCACCGCCAGCCTGAGCTGCGAGCGGCTGAACAAAGTGATGATCCCACCTGTAAGGATGGCCACGCCCGGCATCATCATCATGGTAAAGCGGTCCCAGGGGAAGATCAATTCGAAGTGCAGGTCGGTCACCCAGATCGGCCAACCTCCGACCAGCAGAGCGAAGATTCCAAGCAGGATCATACCCCCTGCTCCGTCTTTAAGCCTGATTTTCCAACGATCGGGGATCGTATAATGCGGGGTGGTTTTCAGGCGCAGCAGGAATAAAACGGTCAAAGCGCCGGTCACAACAGCGGCCAGGATGAGAGCGATGATAACCGGCAGGTCGAATTCAAACAGCCGTGTGAGGAGCACTGTTTTGATCCAGGCCAGGATTGAAATTTCGAAGATGTCCTGAACTATTGTCCCGGACAAATTCAGCAAGGTGGTGAGGGGGTCGGCAATTAGCTGCTTGAATAGGATCAGGCTGCCGCGCGGGTCGTATGCAGGAACAGCCGCCAGATCAGGAATGCAGCAGCCCCTGCTAGGTAGGGAAGCCACTGCAGGATCACGCGGCGCAGCAATACGCGTCGATTGCTTTCGGTTCGCTTCAACGTCATCCATAAAAGCACCGGTCGGAGCAGCTCCAGGCCGAAGAAATATTCAGAAATGAATAATGCTAAAGTGGAGGATGCCACTGAGATGAGAATTAGCGGCCAGCTCCAGCGAGTTTTTCGCTGCGCAAGCAGCATGGTGGGAAAAGAGAACAGGAACAGGCTGTAGACCAGGAATCCGTTGCTGTAGGTGACTGAAATATACTGCTGCCGGAACCCGGGGTAGATGGCAAAGATTACCGCCATGACCGTCGTCGCCAGTGGCTTTTCCGGCCAGGTCAATCTCATTGTCCACCAGAACAGCAGTGCGCTGGACCAGCGGGTCAGGATGCCGAAAAGCTGCCAGACCTGCGGATTTTCACCCATCAGGGTGGTGGTGAGCATGAACACATACGCCAGCAGGGGGCGATCTGAGGCGAAACCTTCTCGAAAACTGGCCTGGCCGAAATTGTGCAGGTACCAGATGGTGGGCCAGTCGTCCCAATAGAAGCCGAGCCACCCGATTAACGGTGAGAAAGTCAGCAGGCACAGGAGCAGCAATCCGAGCGGCACCGCCCGGTGACTGAAATGCAGATGGCTGATTTTCTCTCTCACGAATGGTAAGCCCGGGTCAACCTAGCTTATCTGCGACCCAACCGGGTACTTTCTCCAGGGCTTCATCCAACCGGCTGGCATCTTTCCCGCCAGCCTGCGCCAGGGTTGGCCGCCCCCCACCACCGCCACCCAGAAAGGAAGCCAGGAATTTGACCAGCTCACCGGCGTTTTAACCGCACTTCACCAGGTCTTCCGATACGGATGCAACCACCAGCGGGCGGCTTTCGGCCTCCACCGTGCCGAGGACGGCGACACTGCTGGGGAATCTGTGGCGGAAACGGTCGCACATTTCTCGCAGCACCTGGGCATCGACATCCGGCAGCTTCAACGCCAGTACAGGCACTCCAGCCACAACTTGCGTGTCAACCAGCCGCTCTTCAAATGACCTGACCGCCAGCTCGCTGCGCAGGCTGGCAGCCTGGTGTTGGGCCTGGGCCAGCTCCTCCAGCAGCTCATCCACCCTGGCGGGCGTTTTTTCCACGGCGGCTCCCAGCAGGCTGGAAATTTGCCTGAGCGCCTGGGAGCGGGTCTTCACCAGCTGGTAGGCCTCGCGCCCGGTGACCGCTTCGATCCGCCGGATACCGGCCGCAACGCTGCCTTCACTGGTGATCAAGAACAATACCAATATCCCCGGTCTCATCCACATGCGTACCACCGCACAGTTCATTCGAAAAGGTCTCCGGCTCTCCGATCGTGATGTTGCGCACCGATTTCAGCATACTTTTCGCCAAACAGGGCCATCGCGCCTTCGCAATCGCCTGCTGCAGGGGTTTTATGTTCGATATTCAAGCGGTAGTTTCCCAGGATTGCCTGGTTCACCCCGGCTTCAATCTGCTCCATCTGCTCCTGGCGTCACCGCCTGCCGGGTGGGTAAAGTCAAAGCGCAGGCGGTCTGGCGCCACCAGCGAGCCGGCCTGGCGGGCATGTTCGCCCAAGGACGCCCGCAACTCAGCATGCAGCAGGTGCGTGGCAGTATGGTTGCGCATGATATCCTGGCGGCGGTCCAGATCCACAGGGCGATGGCTCCATCCCCGACCTGGGGTGCCTTTCAACACCTCACCGACATGCACGATGATGCCTGCTGCCGGTTTGCGCATCTCGCTGACTCGCATTTCCCAGCCGGGTTCACCGGCGCAGCATAATCGTACCCGTTCCGATACCTGACCGCCCGATTCAATGTAGAAACCAGTGTGCGGCAGCAGGACTTCCACTTTTTCGCCCGGATCAGCGCGTTCGACGACTGCTTCCGTCGCGCACCAGCGCCAGGACTTGTCCTTCGACTCTCCAGGCATTCGTATGGATTGTAGGCGACACCGTCTTCGCCGATCTTGCCCTGTGCTTGCAGAGCTTTGCAAAGTCACGGTACACGTCTACATCTTCACCGCCCATCGGGCCAAAGCTTCCCCGGCGCCGGAGGCCAGGCGGTGTTCGTCCATCGCCTGCCGGAAACCGTCTTCATCCACGTCCAGGTCGCTGTTCACGGGCAATGTCGCGGGTGATTTCCAGCGGCAGGCCGAAGGTCGCGTACAGCTCAAAAGCCTGCTCGCCCTGCAAGATACGCTCTCCCTGCTATCGCAGTTTTCCCAGCAAGGCCTCCAGCTTGGCCATGCCGCTCTCCACGGTGCGCTGGAAGCGCTCTTCTTCGCGGGTCAGGTTCTCCAGGATGGCTGCCCGGTTGCGCTTCAATTCCGGGATAGAACTCACCGTAGTTCTCGATCACGACTGCTGGCGACCTTCGCCAGGAATGGCTCGTGCAGCCCGATCTTGCTGCCAAAGCGCGCCGCCCGGCGGATGATCATCCGGCAGACGTAGTTGCGCCCAGTATTTCCCGGCACCACGCCATCCGCGATCAGGAATGCAGCCGCGCGGGCGTGGTCGGCAATCACCCGGTAGGGAGTGAAATTGGCTCGCGCTGCTGGTCGCTGTCTGCCGGTCAGCGCCTGCACGGCCTGGATCAGCGGCGAGAACAAATCAGTGCGGTAATTCGAGTCTACTCCTGCAGCACCGAGACGATCCGCTCGAAGCCCATGCCGGTATCCACGTGCCTGGCAGGCAGCGGTTCCAGCGAGGTCGGGCCCAGTGCGGTTGTATTGGATGAAGACCAGGTTCCACAGTTCCAGGAAGCGCTTGCAATCTCCATTCACCTGGCATACATGCCCCGGGATCATCCTGCTTATCGCAGTACGCTGGGCCGCGGTCGATATGGATCTCACTGCACGGTCCGCATGGACCAGTCTCCGCCATCTCCCAGAAATTATCTTTGCGCCCGAAGAACAAACTGGCTCGGGGACAATGCCGGGCTGCTGCGCCATTCTTCAGCCGCTTCTTCATCCTGCGGGATATCGCCTTTTTCGTCACTGAAACAGGTCGCCCACAGTTCGCTCTTTGGGTAAGCCCCACACATCTGTCAACAGTTGCCAGGCCCAGGCGATGGCTTCTTTCTTGTAATAATCGCCGAAGGACCAGTTGCCCAGCATTTCAAAAAAGGTATGGTGGGTATCATCCCGGCCCACATCGTCCAGGTCGTTGTGTTTGCCCGCCACGCGCATGCATTTCTGGGAATTGACGGCGCGCACGTACGGCCGCTGGTCGGTGCCCAAGAAGACATCCTTGAACTGCACCATCCCGGCATTGGTAAAGAGCAAAGTCTGGTCCCCGCCGGGAACCAGGGAAGCAGAAGGCACGAATGTGTGACCCTGCTCAACAAAAAAATCGATGAAATCCTGGCGGATTTTCGCGCCAGTCGGTTTTTCCACAGTCATTCAGTCTCCAAAACCAAGCTTGTTATTGAGAGGCTTCCAGGAGCACGCTCCCGGGCGTCAACCATTGCATTATACCAAGCCAGCGAAACCTGGATGACTGCTCTCCAGTGCGGCAATGTTATAATCCTGCCGTCTATGCATAGGTAAGCCTGCGCTCCATGAACCGCTACTTGTATTTTGCCGTATTTGCTTCCGGCCTGACCACCCTGGCGCTGGAATTAACCGCCCGCGCCTGCTGGGTGTGGCTTTCGGCACCAGCAACCTGGTGTGGGCCAGCATCATTGGGTTGATCCTGATCTACCTGACGGCAGGATATTTCCTGGGTGGCAGGTGGGCAGACCGCTCGCCGCACGCCGCGACGATGTACAGCATCATGGCCTGGGCTGCCTTCACTGCCGGGCTGATCCCAGCGGTGGCCAGACCGGTGCTGCGGCTGGCGGCAGGCGCCTTCGACCAGCTGCAGGTGGGCATCCTGTTCGGCTCCTTTACGGCGGTCCTGATACTGTTCAGCGTACCGGTCACCCTGCTGGGCACCATCTCGCCCTTTGCCATCCGCCTGGCAATCCAGGATTCACGACACGCGGGCGAGATCTCAGGTCGTATTTACGCCGTCTCCACCCTGGGCTCATTCGTGGGCACTTTCCTACCGGTGTTGGTGTTCATTCCCCTGCTCGGTACTACCTACACCATCCTGGCTTTCAGTGCCTTTTTACTGGCGGTCGCCCTGGTTGGATTGGGGATTTCAGCGGGCTGGAGGAAAGTCCTGCGGTACGCGTGGATGCCGCTGGTTCTGGCAGCGGTGGCGGTAATGCTTTCTGGCAGGGCGCTGAAGACCACAACCGGGCAGATTTTCGAAACCGAATCGGCCTACAACTACATTGAAGTGCTGGAAAGCGACGGCTATCGTTTTTTGAGGCTGAACGAAGGGCAGGGTGTGCATTCACAGTGGCACCCGACGGAGATGGATTACCACGGGCCGTGGGAGCAGTTCCATGCTGCACCTTTCTTAATGAGCCGGAATTCAGACCTGAGCAGGTGGAGCGCATCGCGATCGTTGGGCTGGCAGCCGGGACAACCGCCAGGCAGGCCAGCCAGGTCTTCGGAGCGGTACCGATCGACGGGTATGAGATCGATCCCGAGATCATTAAGGTCGGGCAGCAGTTCTTCGAAATGACCATGCCTAACTTGGATGCCATTGCGCAGGATGGAAGATTGGGATTGGAGCACTCCCCGCACCGGTATACACTGGTGGTGGTAGATGCCTATCGCCCACCGTATATTCCCTGGCACCTGACTACGCGCGAGTTCTTTCAGATCGTTTATGACCACCTAGATGAGAAGGGTGTCATGGCGATCAATGTCGGCCGCGCTCCGCAGGACCGCCGATTGGTGGATGCGCTGGCGAGCACGATACGCACGGTGTTTCCCTCCGTATACGTGATGGATATCCCCAATACTTTCAATTCGATCATCTATGCCACTGCCCAGCCGACAGAAGAAGCAAACCTGTATGACAACCTGCTGTCCCTGTACTCACGCGCCGATGTACATCCCTTGCTGCTGGCTGCCATCGAACGCACGCTGACTAACTTGCAGCCCATACCTGCGACCGGGCAGGTCTTTACCGACGACCGGGCGCCAATCGAATGGCTGACCAACAATATGGTATTGAGCTTCGTGCTGTTCGGTGATATGTCCGGGCTGCAGGGTGAGACCCAACCCTGAAGGTTTTTATAAACCTTTAGGATTTATGACCGGTAAACGTTTGGAAACCCAGGAATAATCCATGACTTCAGTACAAGAAATCCCCGATCAAAATTCTTCCCTCCCCAACCTGCTCTCCTGGCTGGTGACCATCCTGGTGCCTGTAATCCTGGTGCTGACCGGGGTGCGCCTGATGATGAGCAGCATGTTTCTTAAACTTGAATACAACCTGCCCGGTTTCCCTGTCGACCGCTACGGATTTACCACCGCTGATCGCCTGTACTGGGCGGACATCGCCGTGGATTACCTGGTAAATACGGCCGGGATCGAGTTCCTGGCTGACCTGCGCTTCGAAGACGGCTCGCCGGTCTACAACGAGCGCGAGTTGAAGCACATGGTGGATGTGAAGAACGTGGTCAACGCCGCCCTATCCGTTTGGTTGATCGCACTGGGAGGGCTGCTGCTGCTGACGGTGTGGGCCCGGAACAGGGATTGGGGTGAAGCTTACCGGGCTGGCCTGCGGCGCGGCGGCTGGCTGACGGTCATCCTGGTGGGGGCGATCATCCTGATCGTGCTGGTGAGTTTTGGTGTCTTCTTTGTGGCTTTTCACAACGTGTTCTTCGAGCCCGGCACCTGGGTGTTCTACTACAGCGACACGCTGATAAGATTATTCCCCGAGCGTTTTTGGCGCGATATCTTTATTTACGTGGGAGGGTTTGCGGTGCTGGGAGGGTTGGGATTGGCGCTGGGATTCAGGCAAAAAGGATAAACAAAACCTGGGGCTGTCTAGAATGAACGGCTAGACAGCCCCAATACGAGCCCAATGGGGCAATTATAGCGAAAGACAAAAAAACTGGCGGTCGTCAAGCCGCCAGTTTTTGCATATTATGGGCGATACACACCAAACCCCACTCGGTTTTGGCCTTCTCCAACCCCCTCAAGCTAAATCTACGGAAGCGCATGTTGTGTTTGATCTGACCGAAGACGGACTCGACTTCGACATTGCGTTGCACACGGAGAGCCTTGCCCTGCTCAGAAAGCAGGTTGTTCTTGGCTTGCTCCCGATAGCGGCGCAGGCAGAAGCTCATTCGCATATGGCGATTCCCTTTCGCTCGGGTGCATTCGGGCTTGAGAGGACAGGCATTGCAGCCAGAAGCTTCATAATGGCGCAGCTCGGTCCAATAACCATTCTCTGTTCTTTCTCGGCGAGTACCCCGATAGGTCAGACGTTGGTTAGCCGGGCAAATGAACTCGTCTTTTGCAGCATCGTAGGGCAGGTTCTCAGAACGGAAGATGGTTTTGCGGACCAGTTCCGGTTTGCGATGCTTTTGTAGTTCGCGATGAAAGGTGTTGTATTTGACATAGTTGCCCAGGCGATGCTTTTCGAAATAGGCGTAGTTCTCTTCGCTGCCATAGCCAGCGTCTGCCGAGATATTCTGGGGCAGGCAGCGGGGCTGATGGTCTTGCTGTGGTAGTATCTCTGGCTTGCGCCTGGCGATGACGCTCAGATTGGCCCTGACCCCCTCCAGGTGAGGGATCAGACAAGTGGTATCTCCGGCTCGCTGGTGTAAACTGAACCCGACCACAAACTGCCCCTCTGTCCCGGTCTGGACATTGTAGGCTGGCTTGGGCAGCGGTTTCTCAGCTCCCCGATCTTCCTTCATCCGGAAGAATGTGGCATCTTCATCGGTCTTTGAGTAGCTGCTCCGCCCAGCCAGCTTGCGTTCCTGCTCCTCATAACGCCTCTGCCGGGGCAGGTAGTCTTTATACATCACCTTAACCGCCTTGGCCAGCTTCTTGTCTTCTGGCTTCTCTTTCAGCCTCTGGTTCAGTTCCGCAATCTTCTTCTCCAGTTTCTCAGCGTCGATCCCACCGCTACCACCCATCTCTTCCAGATCCTGGTCTCCATACACTTCGTTCTCGGCTTCATTCACTGCGTCAATCTCTTTCAGCAATTCCTTCACCTTCTTTCGCAGCCGTTCCTGGTACTTCGCCCGGCTCTTCGCCCACACCACCTTGTGCCGATTGGCGTTAGCTTCCAACTTACTCCCATCCACAAAGTAGTTCTCCAGCCTCACATACCCTTCTTCCACCAGCAGTTCCAGCACCGAGGTGAACACTTCTTCGATCACCCCTTTCATCTTCTCCCCTCGAAATCCATTGATCGTCCGAAAGTCCGGCCAATTCCCCCCACTCAGCCAAATGAAGTTCACATTCTCCCGCAGTGCCTTGGCGATCTGCCGCGATGAGTATAGCCGTTGGGTATAGGCATACACCAGCACCTTCAGCATCATCCGCGGATGGTAGCTGCTGGTCCCGCCTCCCTTGTACTTCCTCAATAATGGTTCAAGGTCTATTTTCTCCACTGCCCGGTTCACCACTCGCACCTGGTGTCCGGCTGGGATCAGTTCATCCCAACTCGGTGGGATCAGGCTCGGCTGCGCCATCGTATATGGTTTGAATGTCGGTTCGGCTGGTTTTCGTCTCATGCCCCTATTAAATCACAGTTTCTTTAAACACGAAAGGGGCTGCCCTTCTTTTTGGACAGCCCCTGGAAGTAGTGTGAATTTTCATGACCTGCCGGCTGTGGGCACCTGCACTGGTGATGCCAATGTACCCGCAATAAGGTATTATGAGGCACTGGATCCACTGCCCTTTCTGTCATGTTCATTTAATGTAGAAATTTGCCCAGATGGTAAAATTCGCCCCATGTCAAGGAGCAAGCTAGGGATGACATTTCTAATACTGATGGCATTGGCTTTCCTGGTCGCAGGCCTGCTGTTGCTGCCGCGCCTGGTGACGGGCTGGTTCGCTGCCAGCAAGACCTTCTCCCAGGTTGAGGCTGCACCCGCCGGGCGGGTGGCGATCGTTTTCGGAGCGGGATTGTGGCGCGATGGGAGGCCCACGCCGGTGCTGCGCGACCGCGTGGCGACGGCAGCCAGCCTGTATTTCGCCGGCAAAGTTGAGAAACTGCTGATGAGCGGTGACAACCGCTTCGACTCCTACAACGAGCCGGCCGCCATGCGTGATTACGCGATTGAGCTGGGAGTACCCGATGAGGCCATCGTGCTGGATTATGCCGGGCAGCGCACCTACGATACCTGCTACCGGGCGCGCGATATTTTCGGCATCCGCCAGGCGATCCTGGTCACGCAGGCTTTCCATCTGCCGCGCGCCCTGTATACCTGCAACAAGCTCGGCGTGAAGGCCATTGGCGTGCCGGCTGACCGCAGGATCTACCGGTTTTACTCCCTTTTCGCCTGGAATATGCGCGAAGTACCGGCCACCCTGGTGGCGCTGTGGGAAGTGCACGTGTCTCGCCCGCAGCCAATCCTGGGCGACCCTCAACCGATCTTCCCGGTCGAAGCGCAGTAAAACAAGGAAACCCGATGGAAAGATCTCAAGCGCTGGAGATAGTACGTGAATACGTCAAGAACGAGAACCTGGTACGGCACATGCTGGCGGTCGAAGCCGCCATGCGGTTCTATGCCGAGAAATTCACGGTCGATGCGGATTTATGGGGAGTGACAGGCCTGCTGCACGATTTCGACTGGGAAATTCACCCGACACTGGAAGAACATCCGCAGGCCGGCGCACCTATCCTGCGCGAGCGCAGGCGTGCCGGAGGTGATCGTGCGCGCCATCCTGAGCCACGCCGACCACACTGGTGTGCCGCGCCTCAGCCAGATGGAAAAAGCGCTGTATGCCTGCGATGAAATCACCGGACTGGTCACAGCCGTGGCCCTGGTCCGGCCGTCGCGCTCCCTGCACGATTTGCAGGCTTCCTCGGTTAAGAAGAAGTGGAAAGACAAAGCCTTCGCGGCAGGCGCCAATCGAGAAGAAATCGCCAGCGCGACAGCCGAGTTCGATATCGAGCTGTGGGAGCACGTGGGCAATGTGATCCTGGCCATGCGGCGTATCGCCCCTGAATTGGATTTAGAGGGGAACACCGGCGGGTGATTGCGGTTGACAGCAGCAGCACAATACGATAAACTTCTTGACTACACGAATTGACTATCCGCAACGGAGTTTAAAATGTCTGCTTCGCCTGCATCCGAAGAAGTTTACCTGTCTGCTCACATAACACCCAACAGCCTGCTGGCTCCCACCATTAAAGCCTGGCGCTACTACCTGGACGACCAGGCCATGTCGCCCCACACCGTCAAGGCCTTCAGCGGTGATTTGCAGCTCCTGGCCAGCTACCTGCCCCCCGACCGTTTCCTGGGAGATATCACCACCAGCGAGCTGGCGAATTTCCTGGAATGGCTCGAAAAAAGCCGCGGAGTTCCCTGCAGCCCCAAGACCCTGGCCCGGCGCATCACCTCCATCAAAGCCTTCTTCCGCTGGCTGCACCAGAAAGGCGTCCTGCTGATCGACCCGGCCGAGAAAATCCCCCAGCGCTCGGTGCTCAGTCCGCTGCCGGAAGTGCTGTCAAAACAGGAAATGCAGGCCGTGCTGGAAGCGGCCGATGCTCACCGGCGCCTGGCCCGGCCAGATGCTCGCCTTTACACCTTGGCAGCCCTGCTCCTGGCGACCGGGATCAAGAAGGGGGAATGCATGGCGCTCAGCCCCAACCATATCGACCTGGAGAACACGGGCGGTCCGCTGCTGTTCATCCGCTACGCCAGCCCCCAGCACCGCTACAAGGAGCGCAAGATAGAAATTCCTGAGGCGTGGGTCGATGCATACATGGAATACAAAAGTCAATATAACCCGCTTGACCGGCTGTTCCCCTGGTCTCCACGACGCCTGGAATACCTGCTGGAAGACCTGAGCAACGAAGCAGGATTGACGAAACACCTGTCATTTGACATGTGCCGCTGGACCTGCGCTTTGAACGATTGGATGGATGGAGCTGAGAAGGAAGCGATCCGCCAAAAACTGGGCCTATCGAAAATCCAATGGCGCGAGATCAGCATGAAGCTGGAGCGGCTGGCAGGCAGCCAGTAGCCGGGATCAACCGCCGATCTGGCTCATGGTGCGGTTCGTGGGCACCAGGCCATCTGAAAGATTGTGCCCCCAGGGTTTGCTCCAGACGGCGTCCAGGATCAGGCTCCTGAGCTCAGGCTGCGACGCCCCCTGGCGCAGTGGAGTCAGCAGGTCGACCTCTTTTTCACGCAGCAGGCACAGGCGCAGCCGGCCGTCGGCAGTCAGCCGCAGGCGGGTGCAGCTGGCGCAGAAAGGATGCGAAACGGTCGATATGAAGCCGACATCACCGCGGCCGCCCGGCAGGTGGAAGAGCTGAGCCTCCCCGTCCAATTTCCCCCCATTTACAGGTAAAAGCAGGCCCAGCGCGCGCTCGATGGTGGCCTGGATTTCAGCTGCGCTGACCGAATTCAGCTGCTGGAACTCAGTCGCGCCGGCGAATGGCATCATCTCGATAAAGCGCACCTGCCAGCTCTTCTCCAGCGTCAGTCGCGCCAGCTCGATCACATCCGCTTCGTTATAATCGCGCACCACCACCACGTTGACCTTGATCGGCCTTAAGCCGGCCGCTTCGGCGGCCAAAATGCCAGCCCACACTTCTTCCAGCTCTCCCCAGCGTGTCAGGTGGGCAAACTTCTGAGCGTTCAGGGTATCCAGGCTGAAATTGACGCGCTGCAGCCCCGCCCGGGCCAACGGCTCCGCCAATCGTGAAAACAATACCCCATTGGTCGTCATCGATAATGAACGGACACCTGGAGTATGAGCGATCTCACGTACCAGGTCGACGATGTGCGCCCGGATGGTCGGTTCGCCCCCCGTCAACCGGAATTTATCGAAACCCAGCTGTGCAAACAATGCCACCAGGTACAGCACTTCCGCATCCTGCATCAGCTCGGCATTCGGCTGGAAGATGATATCTTCCGGCATGCAGTAGCGGCAGCGTAAATTGCAGTGATCAGTCAGGCTGATGCGCAGGTAATGGATGCGGCGTCCAAAACGGTCGAGAGCCATGGTCTGTTTTGAGATTTGTCAATCCCGAGGATGCGAGTTCATTATACAGGTGATGAGGCTGGAGGGGAATTTTAAAATTTTCTTTAAAGTTGCGTCTCGTCGAAGGAGGTGCTACTATATTGTTGTTGAGCGTCACAAATAAAAGTCAATCCATACACTGGAAATCCCCCGGATTTCCCTTTTTGGCGTCGGTCGCACTGCAGAATAATCCGGAAGGAGGTCCCCGGTACATCAACCACCCATTCCCCTCAATAAATTTGGAAAAACAAATCGAAAAATCTTATAGGAGGTCCCTGATGAAAGTTGGAGGTTTCGCAAATAAAATTATCCATATCGACCTGGCTGCCGAGAAAGTCGAATATAAACCGATCCCCGAAGATTGGGCGCTGAAATACATCGGTGGGCGCGGCCTGGGCGATAAATATGTGTTCGAAAACGGCCCCAAGGTTGACCCGCTCTCGCCGGAAAATATTCTGGTCTTCATGAACGGCCCTCTCACCGGCACCGAAGTCAACCTGAGCGGGCGCATGGCGGTCTGTACCAAATCCCCCCTGACTGGCACAATCACCGACAGCCACCACGGCGGCTGGTCGGCGGCTCGCCTGCGCTGGGCGGGTTTCGACGGACTGGTCTTCAAGGGCAAGGCCAAGAAGCCTGTTTACCTGTTTATATCCGATGGCAAAGCAGAAATCCTGGACGCCTCCGAAGTCTGGGGAAAAGGCATTCATGATACAGTAAAATTCTTCCAAAAGAAATACGGCGAAAAAGACCTCTCGGTGATTGCCATCGGCCAGGGAGGAGAAAAGCTTTCCAAGTTCGCCTGCTGGGTAAATGAGAATGACCGCGCCAGCGGGCGCGGCGGCACCGGCTGCGTGGGCGGCAGCAAGCTGCTCAAAGCGGTCGTCATCAAAGCCGTGAAGAAGATGCCCAAGGCGCTCGACCGCGAGCTGTGGAAGGAAGCCCACAGCAAAGCCCTGGCGGAGCTGATGGACGAGCGCGTGGTTACCAGCCCTCGCAAAGGTGGTCTATCAGTTTACGGCACGAATGTGCTGATGAACATGCTGAATGCCATCGGCGCCATGCCTACCAATAACTCCCAATTTACCAAATTCGCAAACCACGAGATGATCAGCGGCGAGTATGTCAAGCAGAATATCCTGGTCAATGATCCCACCTGCCACGCCTGCCCGGTGGCGTGCAAGAAAGAAGTCGAGATCACCGAAGGTCCATACAAAGGGCTGCACATGGAGAGCGTCGAATACGAACCGGCCTGGGCGTTTGGGGCCAACTGCGGGAATGACAACATCGCCAGTGTCGCCAAGATGATTGACCAGTGCAACGATTATGGGATTGACGCGATCGAGATGGGGGATGTGCTGGCAACCTACATGGAAGCCACCCAGCGCGGCTATGTCAACAGCGGCGGCCTGAAGTGGGGCGATCATGCAGCCATGGTTGCCACAGTCGATAAGACCGGGATGCGGGAAGGCATCGGGGATTTGCTGGCTGAAGGCGTCGGGCGTGCTGCCAGGACCTGGGGCCATCCGGAAATTGCCATGGTCTGTAAAGACCAGGGTATCCCGGCTTACGACCCGCGCGGCGCCAAGGCCAGTGGGCTCGGGTATGCCACCAGCAACCGCGGCGCCTGCCACCTGCGCGGCTATACCCCGGCCGCCGAGGTGGTCGGAAATGTGCTGGGGCCAACCACCGTCACCGATCCTTTACCCTGGAAAGGCAAGGGTGAGTTGACCATGATCTTCCAGAACGTGCACGCGGTTACGGACTGCCTGGACGTGTGCAAGTTCGCCACCTTTGCCGAATCGCTGGACACCTTCGCTGCCCAATACCAGGCTGTCACAGGTGTGAAATCAGATCCCGGCCACCTGCTTAAAGTGGGTGAGCGCGTCTACAACCTGGAGCGCTACTATAACAACCTGGCTGGCTTCGGTGCGGGCAGCGACACCCTGCCGGAGCGCTTCCTCAAGGAACCCTCCACAATGCCCGGTTCCGAGGGCAGGTCTGCGAGCTGGACCTGATGCTGGAAGAATATTACGAAAAACGTGGCTGGGTAAACGGCGTGGTGCCGGAAGCCAAGCTGAAAGAGCTGGAGATTATCTAGTCTCTCTCAGCAAGTTCATAAGAGGCGCACTCAAAAGGGTGCGCCTTTTTTATCCCCCGCCCACCGCCGGGAAGACGCTGATCACGTCTTCTGCATTCAATTCAGTTTCAAGCTGCTTCTCTAAGAAGCGGATATCACGCCCATTTATCATGAAATGGACGTGTCCATAAAGACTTCCTTTGTCATCCAGAAGCTGTTCTCGCAATAAAGGAAACTGTTCAAAAATACTCTCGAGCAGTTTCCCGGCAGTGATTCCAGCTTCCCAATCGAAATCGATGGTCTTGGTGCCTACGATCTGGCGCAAAGTAGCATAGAAATTTACTTGCATGTTTTGGAAGAGAAACTCATTGTTTGGCAGGATTTGTGAAGAAAACAATTGAATTAACTGGAAAGGACATTCGAGCCTGGAATCAGCGAATCAGCGAGATGATCATCGACAGGATAATGATCACACCGATCGAGATGAACAGGATTTGCTGAATGCGGATATTGCGCAGGTCGCGCCTGGATCGTGTTTTTCTTTTCGCCATAAGTCTTATTCTAATCCTTCTTTCAGCGCCTGGGCTAACTGAATATTTATCCCGGGGATCAGTGCGAGTTCTTCCACCGAAGCCTTCTGGATGCCCTCGATCGAACCGAAGGCTTTCAGGAGCGTCTTGCGGCGCGCCGGACCGATGCCCGGCACCGTCTCCAACCGGGAAGCCAATCCGGTTTTGGTGCGCAGCTGGCGGTGCGCCTGGATAGCAAAGCGGTGGGCTTCGTCACGAATGCGCTGCACCAGGTACAGACCCTGCGATTGAGGCGGCAGCAGCAGGGCCTCTCTGCGACCGGGCAGGAACAGCTCTTCTTTCTGCTTCGCCAGCCCGCTCACCGGTACCGAGTCCATAAGCCCAAAACGCTCGAGCACCTGCACCGCCCTGCCCAGCTGCCCCTTTCCGCCGTCCACGATTAGCAGATCCGGCAGGCGTGCGAAGGCCAGGTCGGGTTTCTTACCTGGTTGTTCACCCATTTCCTGCGCAGCCTTCCAGCGGTTGAAGCGGCGGTTGAGCATTTCTTCCATGGAGGCAAAGTCGTCCGGCCCGCTCACGCTGCGGATGTTGAAACGGCGGTAGTAGTTCTTCTTGGGGACACCCTGCTCGAAGACCACCATGCTGCCCACGGCGGCCGTGCCCTGCGTATTCGAGATATCGTAACACTCGATGCGGTTGAGCGGGGTTTCCAGGCCCAGGGCTGCCTGCAGCTCGCCCAGTGCCAGCTCCTGGCGGTGCTTATCGGCCTGCCACTGCGCCTGCAGGGCATGCAGGGTTTCGGCCGCGTTTTCGGCTGCCATCTGGATCAGCTCGTGCTGCTGGCCTTCATGCGGCACCAGGATTTCCACCACCTGGCCCTCCTTCTTCTGGCTCAGCCACTGGCGGATGATATTGGCTTCTTCGACCTCATTCGGCAGCAGTACCTGGGCCGGCACGATGGAGGCCTGGTCGTAAAACTGCTTGATGAATCCAGCCATCACATCGCTGTCGCTGGATCCCGCCGTCCCGTCCAGCAGGAAATAATCGCGCCCGATCAGCTTCCCGCCACGGATGAAGAAGACCTGCACACAGGCTTCGCCGTCCGAGCGAGCCAGGGCCAGCACGTCTGAATCGATATATTCGGGGGAGATGACGATCTGGTGCTCCACCACGCTCTCGATGGCGCGCACCTGGTCGCGCAGCGCGGCCGCCCGTTCGAACTTCAGCTGCTCGGCTGCCCGGTCCATCTCCGTGCGCAGGCGCGAGACGATTGGCTCGGTGCGTCCCAACAGAAACTGGCACAGGTCCTCGATCATCTGGCGGTACTGAATCTGTTGAATGACGCCGATGCACGGCGCGCTGCACAGCTTGATGTCGTAATACAGGCAGGCGCGCTCGTCTTCACCGGTGATCTCCCGGTCGCAGGTCAGGTATGGAAAGATACGCCGTATCACGTCCAGGGTCTGGTGCACCGCCCACACGCTGGTGTAGGGTCCGAAGTAGTGCGAGCCGTCCTGCACCATCTGTCGGGTGACAGTCACCTTGGGGTATTCGTCTGCCCAGTGAACTTTTATATAGGGGTAGCGCTTGTCATCCTTCAGCCGCACGTTGTAGTGCGGCCGGTGTTTCTTGATCAGGTTCATCTCCAGGATCAGGGCTTCCAGCTCGGAGCCCACCACGATCCATTCGATGTCCTGGATCATCCTGACCATCTTCTCGACCTTGCGCGAGTGCCCGGCGCTGAGGTGGAAATACGAGCGCACCCGGCTGCGCAGGTTGATAGCCTTGCCCACATAAATTACCTTTCCGGTCAGCTCCTTCATCAGGTAGCAGCCGGGTTTGGTGGGCAGCGTATTTAACTGCGCCTGGAGATGTTCAGTGATCGGGATTTCAGCGTTCATGAGGATTCGATTGCCGGTTGACCTTGATTCTGGCTCCCGGCAGGCAATATCATATCATGCCTTGTCTACGGCTTTAAAAATACCGGGCTATTTCGGATGAAACCTTGTACACGATGGGGATTTTAGATCTAACTTACCGGAAGGATGATGCTGAGACGCCTGCCATCAGACCGGGTAGAGTATTCAATATACGAATGGAATGAACATTTTCGTGCTGCGCATGTATTCCGCATACGGATTTCCGAAACGTTCCAGGTTTTCTTCTTCCTCCATCCTGCCTGCCATGGTCACAAAAGCCAGCAGTCCAACCAGCAGGGCCGCAACCACCAGCGAAGGACCCTTAAAAAACACACCGGCTCCCAACAGCAGCAGGGAGGCATACATCGGGTGGCGTATAAACCGGTAGGCGCCTGCTCGCACCAGGACGGTAGTGTCTTCGAAGCGCTCCTTTGGTTTACCGGTAGACTTCAACAGGATATACCCGTGAAGCGCCAGGATTGCAGAAGCTACCAAGAACGTCCATGAAAGAATTTGGCGAAAAGAGAAGGGATCAAGAAACCAGACACCGGCGTTCGCCAAAGCCATGATCAGGATAGTCTCGAAGGCGAAAAACCGGTAGAAACCGTGAGTTTGCGGCCTGGTGAAAGAATGCCGTGAAATGTATATGATCCACAGGTTTATCAGCAGGAAGATCCAGATGCGGTACATTTTAGTTCAACATTCAAGCCAGAATTCACACGATGATAGTTATCGAAAAGCGATTGCAACTATTTCAAGCAATTGTCGTAAGATTAGGTAGTACAGCGATGCAATTAGGAGGTTCCTGATGTCAACCAAAACGAAACGACTTTACCGCTCGCGCAAACAGCGCATGGTCGGCGGCCTGTGCGGCGGGCTGGGCGAATTCCTGGGCATGGATGCCACCGTGGTCAGGCTGATCGTGGTATTGATCACCATCTTCTGGCCCTTCACCATCCTGGCCTACCTGGTGCTGATGCTGGTGGTGCCGGAAGAGCCAGCTGCCGAAAAGCCGGCCGAGATCGTCGAGACGGACGACCAGCCGCAATAATCGCTATTCCCACACCCTGAGCACGCCTCCCGCCAGCCCGACCTGCTCCTGCGCTGGTGGGAGGTCCATTACCAGCCTGGTCGCAGTGCCAATAGGCCCCGCTCAATCCAATCCGTTCACCGGCCACCAGATGGCTTCGTCCTCCAGCGCCCAGGCCGGGTAAGGCTTATGCAGCAGGAAATGGTCGTTATAAAGCTCCGCCAGGCGGGCATAGCGCTCCCCTCCTGCCTCTGAAAGCGCATATAACAGCGCCACCTGGGCGGCATCCGCCAGGTTTCTCAACATGTCCTTGGCGTACCACTGCGCCTGGGGATTGGAGAGGGTAGCCATTGTGCTCAGGCTCTCTTGCAGCACCTGGCTGACCTTGCCGGGCTGCCGGGGTATTTGCTCGCTCCAACATGGGCAGGAATTCATCTAAAAAGGGTTCGTGCGCTCCTTTCTTGTGCATGGCCTCCAACAGGTCCAGGGCCTGGATGTTGCTGGAGCCCTCCCAGATCGATGTCACCAGGGCTTCGCGGTGCAGGCGCGCCACGGCGTAATCCTCCATGAAACCCAGGCCGCCGAACAGCTCCATGGCCAGCTGGGTGGCAATCGCGGCGTGTTCGGCCGTGCGGTTCTTGGCCAGGTGCGACAGGAAGCGCGCGTAATGGTAAGCGCTTGTATACGGCGGGTGCTCCATCCAGGCCTGGTCGAAGGCCTTGATGGCGTGGAAGGCCAGGGCCAGCCCGCCGGCCGAGCGCACTGCCAGGTCGGTCAGGTCGTAGCGCACCAGCGGGTGCTCGCGCAGCGGCCTGCCGAACGCATCCCGGCGTTGCGTCCGGTAAAGCGCCTCCAGGTGCGCCTTGCGCGCCAGCCCCATTGCGCCGACCGCATTCGCCAGCCTGGAGACGGTCAGGTTTTCGAGTGTGTAATAGATACCCTGGCTTGCTTCGCCCACCAGGTACGCCAGGCTGTTTTCAAGCTCCACTTCGCCGGTCGGCACCGCCCGGGTGGCAGATTTATGCTTGAAACGCCGGACGGTAAAATTCAGGTTCCCGTCCGCCTCCAGGCGCGGCACCAGGAACAGCGCCAGTCCTTTCGGCCCGGCAGGGGCGCCTTCCGGTCTGGCTGTGACTACCGCCAGGTCCGCCAGGCCGGCGTTGCTGGCGAAAAACTTGTCTTTCCCGCTCAGTCTCCAGCCTTCTGCCTCTCGCCGCGCCAGGGTATTGTTCGCCCCCAGGTCGCTGCCGCCCTGCGTCTCGCTCATCCAGGTCGCCCCCCACGCTTCGCCGCTGAGCAGCTTTTCCAGCCAGCTGGAGTGCTCGGGGGCGTATTTAAAGATGGCGTAGGCGGTCTGGTTGGTGACTATCAGCGTACAATACAGCCCCGGGTCGGCTAACAGGTAGCCCAGGGCGTAATGCTGCATCCACGTGCCGCCTTCATAGGGAGGTCGATTGATGAAGGCCAGCTCCTTGAGCAGTGCTGCATGCGCCGGATCCAGCCGGGCGCGGTCCACCCGGTGTCCGTCCAGGTCGTGCATCACCAGCTCCGGGACTGCACTGCGGTCGACCCAGCTGGCAATTTCGTAAGCGCGTTCTCCGACCAGGGCGCCAAAGCGCTCGAATTCAGCCGCGTGCTGGCTGTAGGCAGGCCAATACCGTTCAAGCACCGCTCTCAAATCCGGCTCGAGCTGCCAGTGATTCAGTCCATGGATGTAAGATTGGAATTTCACAGCTGCCTCCTGCCCGGCCGGCTTTTGTAATGATCAGGGCTGGTTGATGTACTCTCCCCACAGGATATCCCACATTGGGAAGTCTCCGGAAATCTCCCTGTGGAGCAGGGAGCTGGCATCCCACTGCACCGCGTACGACATCACCACGTCATTAGCATCCAGGGTCGAGCCGTCGTGGAATTTCACCCCTTTACGCAAATAACAGTGCCAGACACTCAAGTCCTCGTTCGGTTCGCAAAATTCAGCCAGCGCTGGCTCCATCTCCGCACCATTGGGAGTATAGCGGTAAAGCGATTCGGAGACCTGCGAACACGCTCGCATAGAGTCGACGTCTGTCAACCGTGCACAATGCATGGAAACGGGCTCACTGCTCTGCATGAACCGGATGGCATCCTGTCCTGGCCTGTATAAGAGGTGGAAATAATCGGTATTGAAAGGGCTGGCTTGAGGGTTTTCTACCGCCTGGTGATAGACAACAGCTGAACCGATATGCGCCAACGGTACCATTGGGACATGTGTGCGCAGCAGCAGGTTGGCTTCGGTGTATTGTTTTCCGCGTTCTTCGACATTCGCTGAAGAAGCCGCGCTTTTAAGGACGCCCGTTATATCAGGAAATTGTTCACCAAACCTGGGTGGAGCAATTTCACCGAAGTGCGGGTCCAGGAAATCAGAGACATCCGGATAATCCCCGGTCCATCCCAGCAGAAAAAGGCCCGGGATCTTGCTTGAATTCACCTGGTCAAGGAATTCATTCGATTCCAGTATTTTTATCTCAGTCTCGATGTTCAGATTGTCCTGCAGCTGCAGCTTGACCCCTTCAGCGAAGTCTGTAAAATTGGTCAGGTAGGTGCGAGCTACGCCCCGCAGCACCAGCACTGTGCTGAATCCATCCGGGAAACCCGCATCGGCCAATAATTTCCTGGCCAGGTCCGGATCGAATTCGTACCAGGTCTCAGAATTACAGCCAAAAGGTACCACACAAGGTGTAAAGTGGGTGGCCAGCTCAGACTCGCCCTGCAGGAACTTGTCGATCAGCCATTGGCGGTCGATACCCATGGCAATCGCCTGGCGTACTTCTTCATCTCCAAATGGTGAGACGCGGTTGTTTATTCCGAGGTAAAGAATGTTGATCGGCGGTCGAACCACCCAGCGCAGGTTTGGGTCGGATTGAATCTTGGCGAATTTTTCCGACGGGGGATTATCGATGGCGTCCACGCTGCCTTCCACTACCCTGGATAGGCGGTTTTCTGCATCGCTCTCCCAAAGAAGCACCACTTCCGACCTGGCTTTCTCGCCCCAGTAGGCCTCAAAAGGCCTTAGTTTTATATGATCCCCATGACTCCATTCCCCAACCTGGTATGGTCCAGTTCCAACCGGCCCTTCAATCAATTGACCGGCAATGCCGGGTGTATTCAGGACTTCGGCGGGCTGGATGGACATTACCGGGCTGGCTATTTTGGCCAGGAAGGCCGGTTCCGGCTGGCAGAAGATGAACTTCACGGTCAATTCGTCCACAGCGTGGATCATCTTAAAATTTCCACCATATTCACAGTTGGGAGCTTCCACGAAAAGCGGCTCAAATGCCTGTTGGGATATCGCCGTGTCGGTGGCAGGCGGTCGAATTGTCGTTGGCTCGATCACGGAGAACGGCGTCACCGGCGGTGGTTTCTCAGCCGGCTGGTTCTTCAGCAGGCGTGAGATACCAAACAACCCCCCGGCCAAAGCCGACAGGATTACTGCTCCACCCAGCACATATTCCCAGCGGAAACGCCTGGAAACGGGTGCTGCTGCCTTGGAGACAACCACTGGCTGGAGAACTTTTTTGACTGGATAGGCGGTTTGAACCGTCCCGGCTCTCTGCACCACCGGCGTGGATATATCCGCGGCAGTCAGCGCCTGGCGAAATTCCAGCACGCTGCTGAAGCGCGTGGTGCGCCTGACCTGCATGGCTTTCTCGATCGCCGTACTGACAGCCTCTGAAACTTGCGGGTTCACCAGGTGAGCGGCTGGGGGCGGCTCGCAGCTGCCCGACACGATGTCCACGCTGGCCGGTGGTTCTTGACCGGTAAGCAGGCAGTAGAGTGTGGCTCCCAGCGCATAGATATCGCTCTGCGCGTCGGTGTTGCCCATGCCGTACTGTTCCGGCGGCGAAAAACCCGGCGTCACAGCCCTGGCTCCCAGTGTCGTTTTCAGAGCGGGATCATAAACCTTGGCAATACCAAAATCGACCAGTTTGGCTCGGCCGGTGGATTGACCTGGACCTGTGGTTCCGGATGCCACCCGGATATTCGCCGGCTTGATATCGCGGTGGATGACCGCAGGCGTCTGGCTGTGCAGATATTCCAGGGCATCGCAGACCTGCAGAATCCAGGGAACCACCTGCTCTGCCGGCAGCGGCCCACCCGACCTGTTCAGCTTCTCCTGGAGATCCTCACCTTCCACGTAATCCATCACCAGGTACTGGCCCTGGCCCGGGATCACGAAATGATCGACGACGTGCGGCAGGTTGGGGTGTTCCAGGTCGCATAGGATCTGCGCTTCACGTTTGAACTGGCGTTGGGCTTCAGGGGAAATTTCCAGGTTCTCTTTCAGCGCCCGGGGTCTCTCCAGGTTAATATCCCAGGCTCGGTAGACCGCCCCAAAGCCGCCCTGTCCCAATAACTTGACGATCCGGTAACGGTTGTTCAGGATTTGTCCGGTCTCGAGCGGCATATCATCACATACCTGAATTTGACTGCTCTAATATTAAAGCGGCCTGCAGCGACACCCAGCGGTCGATTTCCTCCTGGCTGCCGAGCTGCCACGTGCGGCTGCGAAAGGGATTAGATCCGCGCCAACGTCCTGACGGACTGCGCCTGTTCAGCAGCCATTCCAGGGCCGGTGCTGCACCCGGTTGGGACAGCTCACCCAGCTCAGCCAGGGCGCGCAGCACCAGCAGGATATCCGCCTGGTAAAAGAGCGGGAAATTCAGGCGCGACCACAGCTCATGGACCTTACCGCCTTCATGAACTGGATAATTGGCTTCCACCAGGCTGTACTCGTCCAGCAGGAATGACAGTCCGCTCTGGATGGCTGCTTCAACCTGCGGCGATCGCTTGAATTGCGGTAAGGCTGCCAGGCTCCACAGGGCGCGGGCAGCACCCCAGGCGCAGGGCAGCTTATCATTGTAGCGGCAGCGCCATTCTGAGCGCATGGCATTATCGACCAGCAGTCCTATGATCGCATCCAGGCGCAGGTCATTTTCCATACCGGCTTTCAACGCATAGCGCAGCAAGTTTGCCCAGAAGCAGACCAGGTCCTTTTGATAGGCGTCGAACCAGCTCAGTGGGTGCTCAAGAGCAGCGCTGAGCATGTACTCAGCTCCGGAACGAAAATGGGAGCTGGCAGAATCGACCCCCAGCTCTGAAAGCAGCAGCATGCTCCAGTGCGTGCTGGTGTATTTCGGGGTGTAGAAGCTTTTATCCATGAGCCACGACCCAGCCTGTGACTGCCTGTTCAGGATGGATGGGATTGGACCCCGATCTCCCAGTACAGAATATGCCTCCTGTAATTGCTGACCGTAACCAGCGGCGAGTTTTTGCAGCGTCAAAAAGCGGATTGATGGTGTTTCAGCCTGCAGAAGCCAGGCGGTGAAAGCCTCGGAAGCCATGCTAACCTACCTCGCAAAACCCTGCCAACTACCAGATAACAGCTCCACCCCGCTCCAGATTCTATCACCGGGCGGAGAAATTTGGGGATGCTTCAATTCGCAGCAGGTGACTCTGGTCGGAACAAATCATCGGAATAATCCGATGATTAAGATTAATTTGACATTTCAAAAACCTCGGCTATAATAAAATCACCTGCGCCTTTCCTCACAATGCTGCCAGCACCGAAGGGGTTCTCAATCACCATATACAAGAAACATATAACCCCTCCGGTCTCGGGCGGAGGGATTTTTTCACCAACGAATACTGCTTAGCATTACCCTGGGAATAAGACCATGAAGGTTTTTGCCCGCACCCCCCTGGACCTGGATCGTAAAACAGTGCCACGCGGGGAGGTATTTGTCATCCCGGAACGCTGCAAGGAATGCGAGATGTGCATCCGCTTCTGCCCTCAGCAAGTTTTGCGCGTTTCCACGCAGACCAACGTGAAGGGTTACCATTTTCCGGAAATTGCTCCCGGAAAACAGGGCGCATGCGTGCACTGCGAATTCTGCACCCTGGTCTGTCCTGAATTTGCGATTTACACCCTGCCTGCGAATGGGAGGCAGATGTGAGCCCTTCCCCTATTCCATCTGGTAAACATTTTATGAACGGCGACCATGCCTGCGCGGAAGGCGCCATCGCGGCCGGCTGCCGGTTTTTTGCTGGCTACCCGATCACCCCCTCCACGGAAATTGCCGAACACCTTGCACGCCGCATGCCGCAGGTAAGGGGTGTCTTCATCCAGATGGAAGACGAGCTGGCCAGCATCGCCGCCATCCTGGGTGCATCGGCGGCTGGCGCCAGGACCATGACCGCCACCTCCGGTCCTGGCCTGAGCCTGATGATGGAGAACATCGGGCTGGGCGTGATGCTCGAGCTGCCGTGCGTGATCGTGGATGTGCAACGCGGTTCGCCTTCCACCGGTCTCCCCACCATGCCCGGTCAATCCGACGTGATGCAGGTGCGCTGGGGCTCTCACGGGGATTTCCAGGTGATCGCCTACAGCCCCTGGTCGCCGCAGGAGATGTTCGACCTGACCATTCTGGCTTTCAACATGGCCGATCGCTTCCGCGTCCCGGTGATCCTGCTGGCGGATGAAGTCATCGGTCACATGGTGGAACGGGTGGTCATCCCCGATGAAGGCCAGATCCAGCTCAGCCAGCGCAAACGACCAGCACACCCACCCAATGGGCGCTTTGATCCGTTCCTGGCGCAGGATGCCGACCTGGTTCCCCCGATGGCGCATGCCGGAGAGGGCTACCGGGTGCATTTCACCGGCCTGACCCACGACGAGCACGGCTACCCCGCCATGGACGCCCAGGTCCACCACCAGCTGGTCACCCGGCTGGGAAAGAAAATCCAGTGCAATGCTTCAGAAATAATACGCACCGAGAGCTACGACCTGGAGGATGCCCGGATCGCAGTCGTGGCATACGGCTGTACGGCCCGCTCGGCGCGTTCGGCGGTGCGCAAAGCCCGCCAGCAGGGCATACCGGTCGGACTGCTGCGACTTGTTTCCATCTGGCCGTTCCCCGAACAGGTTCTGGTTGACCTGGCGCAGAGGGTCGACCATTTTATCGTGGCCGAGATGAACCTGGGTCAGGTAAGCCGGGAAGTCGAGCGTTTGATTTACCGGCCTGTGAAGGGAGTATTCCACGGAGGAGGCGAGATGATCCCGCCGGAGCCGATTTTCGAGGAAATTTCCAATTGTCAATAATCAATTGTTAATTGTCAATTGTCAAATACAGGAGAATTGTTTTTGGTAAAAGGTGACGACATTGAAGAAAGATTGGTCGTATTCGCGGTAAATATCGTGAAATATTCCGATCAATTACCGAAGACATATGCTGGCGCACATATCGCTGGACAAATATTGCGTAGCGGCAGTTCGCCAGCCGCACAATATGCTGAAGCACGAGGAGCCGAGAGTGACCAGGATTTCATTCATAAATTACGAATTTGCTTGAAAGAACTCAACGAGACCCACATCTGGCTCAAAATTATCGCCAGAAGCGATTTACAATCTCGCGCTCAAATACCTGGAATAATCCAGGAATGCGAGGAACTGTCACGAATAATAAACGCAAGTATCCAAACTATCAAAAAGAGGACCAGCCCTCGGAAACTGACAATTGGCAATTGACAATTCACAAATGACAATTTTCGTGAGGAATTCTCAAATGACTTTGCCAACTTTCTCAGACTCCCATCCGCTCGACAACATCATCCGCGCCGAGCGCATGCCGCATATCTGGTGCCCGGGATGCGGGATCGGCATCGTCATGCGCTGCTACGCCCAGGCAGTCCTGGAATCAGGCATTCCGGTCGAAAATCATATCATCGTATCGGGTATCGGGTGTTCTGGGCGAGTGGCCGGCTATATGAATCTCGATTCTTACCATACCACACACGGCCGCGCCATCCCCTTCGCCCTGGGAATCAAGCTGGCGAAGCCGCAGCTCATGGTCACGGTCTTCAGCGGCGACGGTGATTTGTCTGCCATCGGCGGCAACCACCTGATCCACGCCGCCCGGCGCAATGCCGACCTGAAAGTGATCTGCATCAACAACTTCAACTACGGCATGACAGGAGGGCAGGTGGGACCGACCACCCCGCGTGGCGCTCGTGGGACGACTGCGCCATACGGCAATCCCGAGCTGCCGTTCAATTTTCCTTACCTGATGGCAGCATGCGGAGCCAACCTGCTCTCCCGCTGGACGGCGATACATGTCCGCCAGATTAGAGAAGATATCCTGTATTCCTTCAGGAAACCGGGCTTTGCCTTCCTGGAAATCCTGGCTCCCTGCCCGGTGGGTTTTGGTAAATCCAACAACATCAATGACGGCCTGGAAGAGATGGAGCTGTACCGCCAGCGCAGCGTGCTGGTTAAGGATGGCGATGTGCGCGCCGATGAGATGGGAATCGACCTGCGTGAAGAGCATCCGATCTACGTAGGCCGGTTTGTCGACCGGGATAGGCCGCCGTACGAGCCGGTCACCCTGGAGGGCCCCCATGCGTAAAGAAATCCGTATCGCCGGCTTTGGCGGGCAGGGGGTGGCGCTGGCCGGGATGGTGCTCGGGAAAGCACTGACGATCTACGAAGACATGGAAGCCGTGATGACCCAGGCCTACGGCCCTGAAGCGCGCGGCGGAGCCTCCAGCGCCAACGTCGTGCTGTCCGACCAGCCAATCGCCTACCCTTTCGTGCAGGCTGCCGACGTGCTGGTGGCGCTTTCGCAGGAAGCCTACACGAAGTTTCGCCCCGAAACCAAGCCGCAGGCGCTCGTCCTGATCGACCAGGAGCTGGTCGTCCCACAAAATGACGATACGGTCTATGCCATTCCATCCACGCGAATGGCGGAGGAGCTGGGTCGGCGTGTGGTTACCAACATGGTCATGCTGGGCTTCCTGACTGCCGTGACCGGGCTGGTGAGATTGGAGAACATGCAGAGAGCCATCGAAACATCGGTCAAACCCAACACAGTCACGCTCAATCTGCAGGCTTTCAATGCCGGGTATGAATTCGGCCTGGCACACTATCCAAAACCTGCTCTGGCGAAGGAACAGGCAAAATGAGCGATTCGGTCTTGGTCATCGGCGGCGGTATTGCCGGCATCCAGGCTGCCCTGGACCTGGCAGAAGCCGGCGCACGCGTGGTGATGGTGGAGCGCGAAGCGACCATCGGCGGCGTTATGGCAGTGCTGGATAAAAACTTCCCCACCCTGGACTGCTCGATTTGCATCGAAGCGCCCAAGATGTCAGAAGTCGGCCTGCACCCGAACATCGAAATCTTCTCCCTGGCTGAAGTGGATCGCGTTGGAAGGCACACTTCCTATGCAGGGAGACGGGGGATTCCAGGTGACACATCCGCCAGCAGGCACGATATGTTACCGACGCCTGCACGCGCTGTGGTGATTGCACCACCGTTTGCCCGGTGGTGCTGCCTAACGAATACGATTCTGGCATGGCCTCCCGCAAGGCGATCTATCACCCCCATCCCCCAGTCGGTGCCAGGAGCTTACCGTGATCGATATCGAGCACTGCCTGAACGATCCGCCGAACTACCTGCCCTGCAACCACTGCTCCCAGGTCTGCCCGCCCAAGGCGATCGATTTCATGCATGCCCCCAGCAGGGAAACTGATCACGCCAGGTCAGCAGCGATCATCCTGGCGACAGGCTATGAGCATGCTTGACCCGCGCCGCATGGCTGAATTCGGCTACGGGAACACACCCCGATATCCTGACCGCGACTTGAGTTCGAGCGCCTGGTCAACTCGGCCGGCCCAACCGGCGGCGAGATCATCCGTCCCTCGAATGGCGAACACCCTGATAACATCCTCTTCGTTCTATGCGTCGGCTCGCGCGACCAGCGCTTTTATCCGCCACTGCTCGCGCTTCTGCTGCATGTATTCCATCAAGCATGCCTACCAGGCCATCGACCATGGCGTCAGGCAGATTGACGTCCTGTACATGGACGTGCGCGCCTACGGCAAAGGCTTCGATGGCTTCTGGCAGCGCACCGCCGAGCAGGGAGCCAGATTTGTACGCGGCCGGCCCTCGCGCATCGCGACGGGTGATGGGGGCATCAATCGCGTGGTCCTATGAAGACACCGAAACGGCTAAGCGCGTCCAGGACAGCTATGACATGGTGGTGCTGGCAAACGCAGTCTCGCCGCCGGAAGGCCTGGATGAATCTGGCCGCAGCGCCTCGGGATCGAGATGGACCCGGATGGCTTCATCCGCTCGCAGGAGACTTCGCGGCGGACTGATATGACCACCCGGCCGGGAATCTATGCCGCCGGCTGTGTTTCCGGCCCGAAAGATATCCCGGACAGCGTATCGGAGGGCAGCGGCGCAGCCGCCCTGGCCCTGGCCCACCTGAGCAGCGCTACTGGCCCGAGACCCCTGGATGTCGAACCGATCACCGACATTGAGACGCCGCGCGTCGGTGTGTTTGTCTGCCACTGCGGCAGCAACATCGCCGGGGTGGTCGATGTGCACCGGGTCGTGGAGTTTGCCCGGACACTCTGCCGGATGTCGTGTACGCCTCGAACCAGATGTTTTCCTGTGCCGGCAATACCCAGCAGGAGATCGAAGAGGCCATCAAACGCGAAGGCATCACCCGCGTGGTCGTGGCCGCCTGCTCGCCGAAGACCCATGAATCCATCTTCCGCGGGGTGCTCAACGTGCCGGGCTTGAATCCATTCTTGCTGGAAATGTCCAACATCCGCAACATGGACTCCTGGGTGCACAAGTATGAGAAAGAGGCCGCCACGCAGAAAGCCATGGACATGGTCTCGATGGCGGTTGAAAAAGCCCGCCGGCTGGTCCCGCTGCAGGTTTCGCACCTTCCGCTGACGCAGAGCGCCCTGGTCATCGGCGGCGGCATTGCCGGCATGACCGCTGCCACTGCGCTGGCCCGCCAGGGCTTTGAAACGCACCTGGTGGAGAAGAGCCCGCGCCTGGGCGGTCTGCTCAACGATTTAGAACATATTGCGCCGGCCCATCTGCTGGCAGCGCGATCTGGTGCAGGCTAAAATCAGGCAGGTGGCAGAGTGCGGCGTCCAGGTGCATGTAACACCACCGTCGAGACCATCGGCGGTGTGGTGGGAAATTTCCACGCCCGGCTGCATAATGGGACGGATCGGGTTTTGACCTGCGTTGCGGCGCGGTCGTCGTCGCCACCGGCTCACTCCCTACCAGCCGATCGAATTCGGTTACGGCACGGATCCGCGCGTGGTCACCAACCTGGAGCTCGAAAAGATTGCTGCAGGCACGGCAGGTTGACTGCCAAACGGGTGACTTTCATTTCCTGCGTCGGTTCCCGCCAGGATTCCCTGGAAATGATGCTATCACAATGGGCTGCTCACGCTACTGCTGCACTTCCATGATCTCACCAGGCGCTCAGGCTGCGGCAGATGGGAGCCAGGTACGCGTGATGAGCAAAGACATCCGCACCTACAGCCGCCAGGCGGAGGAACTTTATGAACAGCGCCATGCGCGCGGGAGTGCAGGTTTTCCTGCTACGACTGCCGATCGCCCTCCTCAGGAGGCCATCACCTTCAGGATGGTTATGTCGCCTGTCTACGATCACCTGCTGGGCGTCAACCTGCGCATTCCCACCGACCTGCTGGTGCTGGTCGTCGGTCTTACGACCCCCGCAAGATTTGCTGGCGATCAGCTGAAGCTGGCGCGCAGCGAGGATGGCTTCTACATGGAACTGCACCCCAAGCTGGGCCCGGTGGAAACAGCCATCCAAGGCGTTTACCTGGCCGGCACCGCCAGGGCGCCAAAGACGTTCGCGAGTCGATGGCTCAGGCCCTGGCCGCAGCTGGCAAAGCTGGTGCGCTCATTGCGCGGGGCGTGATCGAAAAAGAACCTTTGACCGCCAGGCTGATCCGGACCTGTGTATAGGCTGCATGCGCTGTGTGAAAGTCTGTCCCTTCGGCGCCATCGAGCAAACGGGCGCCAGGTCAAGGAAGGCACGCGTGCGCATCCATCGAAGCGGCCTGCATGGGCTGCGGCACTTGCGCGGCCGAATGCAACTTCCATGCCATCGACATGCCCTACTTCACCCGCGCAGCAAATCCTGGCGCAGATTGATGCCGCCCTGGCAGAGAGCCCGGAGGAGAAATGCCTGGTCTTCACCTGCAACTGGTGCTCATACGCCGGGGCCGACCTGGCAGGCATTGAAAAACGACAGTATCCGACCTCCGCCCGCATCATCCGCACCATGTGCTCGGCGCGGTTCGAGGAGGACTTTGTCGCCCGCGCGTTCGAGAAAGGCGCAGGCGCGGTCCTGGTGACGGGCTGCCGGCTGACGGAGACCGGCTCTGACTGCCACTACAACTACGCCAACCGCCTGACCTTGAAGCGCTTCCAGCACTGGCAGCGTAAATTCGAGCGCCAGGGAATCAACCCCGAGCGCCTGCAGTTGCGCTGGATTTCAGCTGCGGAAGGCAAGGAGTTTGCCGAGAAAATCGCTGAGATGGATGAAGTGGTATCGAAGTATAGGGTAAACCAGGAAACAAGTACACAGGTAGACAGGTAGACAAGTAAAGAAACATGTCTGATACAACCACACTTGTTCTCGACGATGCGAACCTTGAGAGGTTGATCGATCTCACCGACGGCGCCGCAGCCCTGTGCTACCAGTGCGGGGTGTGCACCGCCACCTGCCCATGGGGACTGCTGCGCGCTGAGCCTTTATCGGTGCGCACCCTCATCCGCCAAGCCCAGCTCGGCCTGCAGGATGGCAAAATTGATCTGTGGCTGTGTACTACCTGCGCCCAGTGCGAAGCCGATTGCCCGCGCGGGGTTCCGATCGTCGAAATCATGCGCAGCTTGCGGCAATTGGCCTGGGAACGCAGCTGGAGCCGAACCCGCAGCCGTGGAAAAAGGCCTGCCCTCGTTGCTGTGGTCCATCTACTGGAATGAGAACCCGTGGTCGCAGCCGCCCTCCATGCGCATGTCCTGGGCAAAGAACCTGCTGTTGCCAGCCTTCGACCCCGTGGAGCATGAGATCCTGCTGTACATCGGCTGCACCTCGTCCTATGACCGCGGCGCTCAGAAGATTGCCCGCCAGCTGGTACATGTGCTGGAAGCTTCTGGGGTGCGTTTCGGCGTGCTGGGAGATCGAGAACCCTGCTGCGGCGAGGCTGCCCTGAGCATGGGACACCGTCCTTACTTCGAGGAAATCGCCAGGCATACCGCCCGGGTGCTCAGCGCAAGCGGCGCGCAGGATATGGTCATCATCTCACCGCACTGCTACGATGTCTTCGTCAACCACTACCCCTCTGCAAAAGAATTCAGTCTGCCTGCTCCCATCCACTATACTCAATACCTCAGCCAGCTTGTGGAGCAGGGCCGGCTAAAATTCGAACACCCGCTGGAAATCGTCTGCACCTACCAGGATCCGTGTTACCTCGGCCGCCACAATTCCGAATTTGAAGCCCCTCGCCGGGTGCTTTCTGCCATCCCGGGTCTCCAACTGGTCGAGATGGAACACTCAAGGGAAAACGCCTTGTGCTGCGGTGGAGGGGGAGGCCGCATGTGGCTGGAAACGCCTGTTGAACGAGCGTTTCTCGAACCTGCGTATCCGGGAAGCGCAGTCGACCGGTGCCACATTGTTGGCCACAGCCTGCCCGTTCTGCGCCGTGTGCCTGGAGGACAGCGCCAGGCTGGCTGGTTCCGATCCCATCCAGGTTCTCGATATCGCCGAGATCGCTGCGCTGGCGCTGGACCATCCAACTGCCCAATCTGAGTAAGCTTCTTTCGGGAGCAATGCATGGTCGCTTCACTATATCCACCCAACCTGGAGAACAAAATCGTACTGGTCTTCCTGGAGCAGGATCAGGGCCAGCTTCGAGGGAGTCTCGCTGGAGCTGCTGGGTAAGGGGCGCGCAGCTGGTCGACCAGATGAACCTTTTCGAAAACAGCATTAATTGGAAAATCGCCGGCTTGCTGCTGGGAGATCAGGTGCAAGGATTGGCCAGCCAGTCGATATCCTGCGGTGCCGATGAGATTTACCTGGCGGACCATCCATTATTACACGATTTCACCATCGAAGCATTCCTCGCGAGTGGCATTCCAGGTGGTCCTGCAGAAACAAGCCCAAGTGTCTTCCTGCTGGGCGCCACACCGAACGGGCGTGACCTGGCAGGCCGGTTGGCGGTCCGGCTGCGTACGGGCTTGAACGCAGACTGCACCGGGCTGGAAATGGATTCTGAAAAGGGTGTATTAATCAGCTGAGGTCTCTGGTTTTGGAGGTGGTGTGCTGGCGATGATCCAGATGCAGCAGCACCGGCCGCAAATGGCGACCGTGCGCCCGGGGGTGTTCTCAGCCCTGGAGCCCGATCCCCACAGGAATGGGAAAGTTATCTCAGTGGATGTGGATCTTACCCCGGAGTTGGTTCACACCCGCCTGGTAGAGCGCTCCGTTGGCCAGGGAGTCGACTTACGCAAAGCACCGGTCCTGGTGGCTGGTGGGCGCGGCATGGACGGCGATTTTGTTTCTTTACAGCAGCTGGCACAATTGCTGGGAGGGGGAGGTGGGCGCCACCCGCCCGCCGGTGGACGTAGGCCACATCGAGCGCGAGCGCCAGATAGGCCAGACCGGTGTGGGTGCAGCCCGAAGGTAGCGCTTTGCTGCGGCATCAGTGGGGCGTTTCATTTCGTGGTCGGTATCGAAAAAGCCGGACCGTCATCGCCATCAATTCTGATCCGCAGGCTTCTATTTTCGAATCGGCTGACTACTGCGTGCTGGGGGACGTGCACCAGGTCATCCCGGCGTTGATTGCTGAACTGGAAAAGCAAGGCTGGTCTGCCAGCAGCCCCAATGAAGGTCGGGGAATCGCAGATCGGGAGGTGTCCTATGCCTGAGCTGCGCATCGTGGTGTGTGTGAAAGTTGTTCCTAAGCCGGAAGAGGTGCGGGTCGATCCCCAAAGCCCTGCTCGACCGCCTCAACGTCCGCTCCGAAATCAATCCACCGGACATGAACGCCCTGGAGATGGCTCTCGGCCTGAAAGACCGTACGGGGGCACGATCAACCTGCTTTCGATGGGACCGCCTTCCTTTGAGCCAACCCTGCGCGTTGGACTGGCGATGGGCTGCGACCATATTTACCTGCTCAGCGACCGAGCCTTCGCCGGGGCAGACACCCTGGCGACGACCTACACGCTGGCACAGGCCATCCATAAGCTGGGCGGCGCCGACCTGGTATTTTGCGGCGAAGAATCCTCCGACGGCGCAACCGGGCAGGTGCCTTAGGGCCTGGCCGAATGGCTGGATATTGCGCAATTGACCCTGGTCACAGAAATCGATGTCGACCTCGACGCGAAGTTGCGCGCGGCAAGCGCGAGATCAAGGGCGGCTACGAAATCCTGGAAGTCCCGCTGCCCTGTGTGGTCTCGGTCAGGACGGCTGCAATGAACCGCGTTTCATGGACTTCCGCATAAAAGAATGGGCTTTCGAGCCTCAGGTGGCTGGCAAGCCTGGACGGGTCACACTCTGGTCAGCCAGTGACCTGGACGCTGATCCGGGTTGCATCGGGCTGAACGGCTCTCCCACCTGGGTGAGCGAGCTGGCCCAGGCACCTTCCCGCCACCGCAAACGCCTCTACCTGGAAGGCTCCAGCGCCGAGATAGCAGTACAGCTGGTTAAGGTAATCCAGGACAATCTATAGTGATCCAAGGATTGGGGTGAATAAAATGAATGCTTCTACTTCGGATATTCCGATCCCTTTGCAGCTGGCGGAAAAACTTTGTGACGAAATCCGCACAGAGACCGAGGCGAACTGGTACACGAAATCGGCGCGCTGGTGCTGGAACTGCCAGAAATCCGCCAGTGGAAATCTTGAAACCGCGGCTTTCTGCGCCAGCCCGGGAATCGCGGTTGTGTCCTGGTCAATGCCCGCTTCAATGCTGATCTTACCCCAGGGTGAGGAACCACTGCTTAACATGTCCTTAACATCTCTTGACCAGTCATCTAGTTTCGTGATAAACTCGCCTTGTTAAACTTTAGGATAAAGGAGGCGTACAACTTATGAAAGTCAATGTCAAATCGAATGATCGAATGTACATGGGCGCGCCTCCTGGCGAACAATTTTTAATCCATTGGCATGAAACACACTCAAGCCACAGGCGCGCCAAACCCTGTGGCTTTTTGATTCCCTGAAATACGCATATTTTATCTCGAGGAGTCCGGCCCCAGGTGACCATAGATAAATTTATTAAAGTTCTTGTCACCAATGAGGTCTTTGAGATGTCGCAACACGATTTTAATAATTTTGAGGATTCTGAAGAGTTTTTGAACCAACACTCAATCCGCAACATGCCATCCAGGAGAAAAGCACTGGATCGCAAAACCCTTCCGAAAACCAGGCATTCGACTGTATCACAGACAGGAGCCACCCTGCAATCCGACCGGCGGGAAAATTTTAGTTTCACTTACGAGGCCTCGAGACACGAAGGCGAATGGATCGAAAATTCACTGGTCGGTTTTTATGACGAACACTGGCTGGACGACGTCCTGAGATTGGTCCAGGGCGGCAAGGAAGCCCATGTCTACCAGTGCCTGGCAAACCCATCCGTTCCAGGCCTGGATAACCCCTACCTGGCTGCCGAGGTCTACCGCCCACGCAAGTTTCGCAGCCTGAAGAACGATGCGGTTTACCGGCAGGGGCACGAAGACTCGACGCCGATGGCAGGGTCATCCGGGAGGTGGGGGGACGCGCATTCAATTGCATATAAGACTGCCTGGGGAATGCAGCTGATGCACACTTCGTGGATCGAACACGAGGTAAAAGCGATGCGGGTTCTGCATCGCCGCGGGTGCAGACGTGCCCCTATGCCTGGCCAGCGGCAATAATGCCGTCCTGATGTCTTACATCGGCGACAAGACCACACCAGCGCCGATGCTGAACAGCCTGGAGCTGGATTCGAACGAAGCCCGCAGCCTATTTCAGCGTGTCGTGCACAATATAGAAATCTTGCTGTCGAAGGGCTATGTGCACGGCGACTGTCGGCTTATAATATCCTGTACTGGCAGGGCGAGATCACGCTGATCGATTTTCCACAGTTCGTCGATCCGCGGACGAACCAGGATGCTTTACCGATCTTCGTACGTGACGTTACCCGCATCTGTGAATACTTTTCCCGCCAGGGTGTGCGCTCGAATCCGGTCAAACTGGCTCACAGCTTGTGGGCTGCTCGCGGTTACCATGTAACTCCGGAGGTTCATCCATCCCTGTTAAATCCGGATGACCGCACGGACCGCCAATATTGGAAAAAGGCCAACCGAAAAGGGTGAGGGTTTTTAGCGGGTTACTCTCAGCTCCCCATCCCTCAGCTCCCAGTATCGCGGTGGCGAAATTCTCGCTGAAATAACGGTCGTGAGCCACCGCGATCACTGTGCCTTTGTAGACGCTCAGCGCTTGTTCAAATCGCAGGCGAGATGGGATGTCCAGGTGGTTAATCGGCTCGTCCAGCAGCAGCAGGTTGCATTGGCTAGCAACCAGGCAGGCCAGCATCAGCCTGCTGCCGGCCCCATAGGACAACTGCCCATTTTGAATTAAGACCTCATCTCCAGAAAACAGGAATTTATGCAAGAAGCTACGCGCTTCCGTCTCGGAGATGCTGGCGATCTTTAGAATTGTCTGTGGAAAGGATTTAATCCGGGATCGAGTGTCTCTTGATCTTGTGCCATGTAGCCAGTTTTTACGCTCGGTCCGGTGCGTACCCGCCCACCAATCGGGGAAATCTCACCCACCACAACGCGCAGAATTGTGGTCTTCCCGGAGCCGTTGGGTCCAACCAGGGCCAGGCGTTCTCCCTGGTGTAGTACCTGATTGATGTTCTCAGCCAGGACCCTGCCGGGGTAACCAACAGTGAGATTCTCCATCACCAGGACCTGCCTGCTGCTCTCGGGTGTACCTTGAAAAGTGAGCGCCATCTGCCAGGTCGGTTTTGGCTTATCCACTTTATTGTCGTGGAGCAATCGCTCCCGTCTCTTCTCCAGATTCTTCGATCTGCCGACGGTGCTTTTACTACGGTCGGAGAAAAATCCCCTGGCAAATTTATCTCCACCATCCGCCTTGCCTCCCTTTCTGAAGCGGGCGATATCGCGCAGGTGGAGAGAGGCTTCTTGCAGTCGATCCAATTCTTCCTGCTGGTCGTGATAAGCCTGCCACTGGCGCTCCACTTCTTTTTGCCTGGCTGCTACATAATCGCTGAAATCGCCGGCGTACGGGCGCAGAGTGTGAGAGAAAAGATCAAGCTCCAGGATCCCGTTCACGGTAGCGTCTAAAAAAGCCCTATCATGCGAAACGATCAGCGCACAGGTTCGCCGGTCTCCGGATCTATTGGTGATCCAATCTTCCAGCCAGGCCAGCATATCCAGGTCTAGGTGGTTCGTTGGCTCGTCAAGCAGGAGCAGCTGAGGATGGGAAGATAAAATCCTTGCCAGGGCCAGCCGGGTTTTCTGCCCACCGCTTATACTTTCTACAGGAGTATCCAGCGAGTAGTGATGGAGGCTGAATCCTGAGAGGATGGCTGATACACCCCCACCCTGGCGAACCTCCTCTTCGTAACGCCGTACTGCCCGGTCATATTGCTCTTGAATGGCTGGATTTTGAGGAAAGTGCTCTAATTCGACAGCCAATCTTTCAACTTCTTCAGCCAGAACTCCAAGATGGCTTCTTCCTGCCTCCAGGTAGCTTCCAATCGTCTCATAGGGATCAATCTCCAATCCTTGTGGTAGATACCCAATGGGAAGGATCGGTGGATTATAGTGAAAACTGCCTGCATCCGGTCTTTCCAATCCGGCCAGGATGCGCAGCAAAGTTGTTTTTCCGCACCCATTTGGCCCGACCAGCCCCAATCGATCACCAGGGTTAAGGGTAAAACTCACCTCTTTTAAAACTTGCTCGAGGCCGTAAGATTTGGATATCGAGTTTACGGTCAACATCTTCTCATCCCTTAAGGATATAAAAAACCGAAGGCGGTTGCCCTCGGTTCTAAATTACACAGCTGAAAATCTATAACCCGGACGTCAACCTTAAAATCTGGCTTTACTTATTGCTCGACCTCTCTCATTTTCATTTATCCTGGTTAATTCCAATCCTTGAAATTATATCACCTCAGGAAAACTCGAATTGAGGACAATTGTCATATAAGAAATGGGAAACAACTAAATAGCCTGTTGGACAATACCGTGATTTAATCATTCAAGGTGATTATTCATTGCCAACCGTGGTGGGGATGTTAGAAAAGGAGATTATTATGACAAAAACCAACGACAATCTAAAGGCTGCCTTTGCCGGAAAATCGCAGGCCAACCGCCGCTACCTGGCTTTCGCGAAACAGGCAGAGAAGGAAGGCTTAACGCACATCGCAAAGCTCTTTCGGGCAGCCGCGGCAGCCGAAACTGTGCACGCTCATAATCACCTCCAGCGCGCTGGGTGGCGTCGGCGAGACGGGCGAGAATCTGAATGCTGCCATCGGCGGTGAGAACTACGAAGTGGTCTCGATGTACCCGGATTTCATCAAAGAAGCCGAAGCAGATAACGAGAAGCGAGCGCTCTCCTCTTTCCGCTGGGCCTGGGAAGTCGAGAAGGAACACGAAGAGCTGTTTCGGGAAGCGCTGGCTTCCCTCGGCTCGGGCTGGAAGGAGGTTGAAATCTGGGTTTGCCCGGTGTGCGGGCACACCCACATCGGGCCCCCTCCGGATAAATGCCCGGTGTGCAACACGCCCGGCGAGCGCTTCGAAATCGTGGATTAATTCTTCTTTTGGTGCTTGACCTCACAGGTCTGCAGAGACCTGTGAGGTCTATTCTGGTACCTTCCTGCTGCTGATCTGTCACAATCCGTTCAGAGTATCTCCCCTTCTGGAGGAAATATGGATGACAATGCGGAAATTCAGGCCTTCCTCCTGCATCACCTGCAATCGATCCAACAAAACGATGTGGCGGTTTATCACGCCACCACCAGCGACGACCTGACACTCTACGAGTGGTGGGTCACACCTCACCGCCTGGACGGCCTCCCCTTCCATGATTTTATGATGACTGAAAACGCCCGCAAGGGCAGCGTGTTTGGAGCGCCGGATATTCCAAGCGTTGAAGCAGATAAGCCTCGCACACGCTACGACCTGGCAAACCTGCGCATCCAGCACTACGGCGACTGCGCCATCGCATGTTACACCCTGCTAACCAGCACATCCGCCGGGCAGGGTGTTCAGGTAAACGCCCATAACGAAAGCCGGGTGATGGTGAAAATAAACGGCGCCTGGAAAGTTGTCCACGTCCACAAATCACCTGCCTGGCCCGCCCCGCATACCCAGCCGCTCGAGGCCGGATCAAAGGGGTGAAAATATCCAGGTATAAAATCTTTTACGTATTGGAAAGGAACCGCCAGCAATCATATTCACAGCGCGAGGGAAGTATCTTCAGCATTGTCTATTTCATCTGAAAGGAAATTTCTATCCTGCTGAAAAATGCAATCGAGACGTTAAAGCCGGAAACAGCTTCTGTTGTTCGTCTTTTCCATAATTGTTGATTTATAATTAGTTGAGCGGGTTCAGCATCTTTTTTCATCGGGAAAGTCCGTCTGCGGGCAACTTCCGCTCGAGTTCCGTTTTTCAGGCGAGTATCCGATGAGCAGCTCTCCATCACTTGCAGAGAATTAATCCAAGAAAGCCTGTCCCAAGAGCGTTCCGGGGAATTCGGAGCTGCACTCAAACACGCCCGTGATGCCATTGAGCTGGCAAATACTTTGGGAGAGCCGCTTGCCCAATCAGAAGCTCTGCTCAATCTCGCCAGGATTCAGTTCCACGGAGGGAAATATCAGGATGCGAAGCACAGCGCTGAGCAGGCGTTGGACCTCGCGCCACACTGCACATCCGCGCAGGCCGAAGCCTGGCTGCAACTCGGAGCCTGTGCAGCTGAAACCAGCTCTCTCTCCGAAGCAGAATCCTGCTACCAACGTTCTATTGAAATCGCCCGCGAAGCGGGCGACCATCAGATGCGCATGCGCGCTTTGCATAACCTGTCTGCCGGTGTATATTTGCCACGCGGGCAGTTTGACCTGGCGCTTGCTGCAGATCGTGAAGCTATCCGAATCGCTGGGAAGAGCCAGCTTCAAGACTGGGTTGTATTTCCCCTGATTACAATCGCCTGGAACTATTTCCTGACTGGACAGCATCAGAACGCCCACCAGTCTTTAGAAGATCTAATGCGAGCCTCCCAGCCTGGCTCATGGCTGGAGGGTTACTATTTCTGCTTGATGGCTCATCTGTGCGAGGTAGAAGGCGAGACTGGAGAAGCCCTCAGCCTGTATGAACGCACGCGTTCCATCGCCGAAGCTTCAGGCGAACCCTGGCTGAATATCGAAGTCCGACTTGGCATGAGCTGCCATCATCGGCTGGTGGGAGATGGTCCCTGTGCTCTGGCCTGGGCGCAGGAAGCACAGGATTATGCCGTCCGCTCAGGCTACCTGCATGAGCAGGGACGGGCTTTGATCGAGTATGCCCGTTGTGCTTTCCTGTGCGGCGAACCGCAGGTTGCAACAAATGATATTCGTGAGGCAATCCGGATTCTCAGCCGGCTGGGGGCAGAATATGACCTGGCCGGTGCCCGCCTTATCCTTGCGTCTCTGCTTCATGCTCAGAAATCCTCAGAAGCTGCAGCAGCCTGGAAAGAAGCCGCCAGGGCGATTCTGGATGGTGGATTTGCCTTCATCCTGGATCAAGATCGCAGCCTTGCATATCCAATAGTGGCTGCACACCTGAACAGCACCGACAATGAGCTGGCGAGTTTGAGTTTACGATGCGTGGAACAGCTGCAGCGCGTGCCGCCTCCTCCATTGCGCGTAGTTACCCTGGGCACCTTCGAGGTCTGGCGAGGCAAACAACAGGCAGACAAACGCAGCCTACATAAACGGCGAGCCGGCGAGTTGTTGATCTTGCTGTTGCTCAAGCCTTCACATACTCTGTGGTTTGACCAGGTGGCCGAAGCCCTGTGGTTCGATAAGTCCCCAACCGCTGCCCTGGCCCTGTTCCACCAATCCACCTCGGCGTTACGCCGCTTGCTGGAGCCCGAATTACCGGAAAAATTCCATTCGCGCTATTTGGAAGTTGAAGAAGGACAGGTCACTCTCACCTTGCCGCCCGGTTCTTCGGTTGACTTCTCTGTTTTTGAGGAGCTGTGTATAAGTGAAAATTATCAGGCAGCTTTGGAGATTTACCAGGGCGACTTTTTACTCGCACACCTTTATATGGATTGGACAGCTGCACCGCGCGAGCGTTTCAAACGACTCTACTTGCGCGCCTTGCTGGTTATGGCTCACCGCCGCATGCAATCTGGACTGAGGCGCGAAGCCCTGGACATGTGCTACCGTATACTGGAAATCGACCCCTGGCAGGAAGAGGCCGTACTGCTGGGGATGCAGGCTTGCCTGGCGTTAAAAGACCGGACAGGCGCAATCCGCCTCTACCAGAAGCTTGAAAGAGTGCTAGACGAAGAACTGGGCGTAGCGCCTCAGGACGAGCTGCAGGCGCTTTACAGGCAGATCGGGAAAAGTCAAACCTGATTGCAGAGAAAGTAATTCTGTTAAGACCCTAAGGGTTTTCGAAATCCTTAGGGTCTTTTATCTTGTGTCAGTCCTGTGTCAGTCCAATTTGCTTCAATCAACACATGCATAATCAATCTCGCTCCATCCATGTGTTCATTGTTAAATTACTTGTTGACGAACAAGATACCGCAGCCTTGCGAGGCACAATTTCTTCTGTTCAACAAACTAAGGCATACTCATTCGCCGACGGGAAGGAACTGTTGGAGTGGCTCAATCTTGCAGCCCATACACAGCTTGATAAAAAAACCAGTTAGGCGAGTAAGGCGAAAAAAATAGCGGTTTCGGAATACATGCGCTTAATTGCTACAAGGAGTATCCCATGTTCAGGATTTCGAGTTTTTTATATTTCCAGATAATCCGGATCAGCAGGATTATCTTTAGCCTGGTTATCGCACTGGCTTCTTTACAAATTTTCACCAATTCGCAACGGATTGGCTCTACTGCACTGTTAAATCCAATTTTGCCGGAACTATCCCCAAACTCCACCGAGGTCTTCAGTTATGCGGGTAATTTAAAGTTAACCAGCTATGAAGATATCGACTGTGGAGTGATTGATATCGCCAATGGCTTCGCCTATTTTGGTACCGATACTGAACCGGGCAAAATCCTCAAGCTGCGCCTGACGGACTTCACCCTGGTCGACGTGCTCAGCCTTAACAGCGGGGAGAATGAACTCACTTCCGCAGTGATCGATACAGTCAACGGTTACGCATACTTCGGCACAGACACCACCCCAGGGATGGTTATTAAGGTGCGCCTATCCGATTTCACACGGCTTGGCGCTATAACGCTTAATCCTGGCGAAGATAACCTCGGCTCGGCTGTGATCGACACAACAGCAGGCTATGCCTACTTCGCTGCTGCTACCAGCCCAGGAAAGGTAGTCAAAGTAAACCTTGCCGCTTTCACCCGCACGGGTTCACTGACTTTTAATTCCGGCGAGGATGATCCCTGGTCGGCTGTGATTGACACGGCTGGCGGCAATGCCTACTTTGGCACAGATACAGCGCCGGGGAGGGTGGTAAAAGTCCGACTGTCTGATTTTTCCCGGGTAGGAGCGCTTACCTTCGATGCAGACGAGGATTATCTTGAGTCTGCAGTGATCGATCCAGCTGGGGGTTATGCCTACTTTGGGACATATACATATCCAGGCATGGTAGTGCGGGTGAGACTGTCTGATTTCACCCGCCAGGGCGTAGTTTATTTTGATAACGAGGCATACCCTAATGGAGCGGTGATTGACCCAGCCGCCGGCTATGCTTATTTCGGCACAGAAACAGAACCTGGCATGGTGGTGAGGGTGAGGCTGTCTGATTTCACTTACACAGATTCCCTTACTCTGTATCCCGATGAAGACAATCTGCGCCCGGCGGTTATAGATCCCGCCCATGGCCTAGCCTACTTTGGGACGAATACCGACCCTGGCCGGGTAATAAAGGTGGACCTCAGCACAATGGTGCGTGTTGCTGGGCAGGTTTTTGATGAAATAAAGTATCTGGAAGCAGCGGCATTCGACACAGACCAAAGGGTGGCTTACTTTGGATCAGACGATAGCAAGATAACCAAGGTGGATTTAACCAGTTTTAAAGGTCACATCGATCTGCCCCTCAATTTGGAGAGAAGCCTTTGTTCGGCTGTGATCGACAACGTCAATGGTTTTGCATATTTTGGAATCTGCGCAGACGTGAGCCTGGTGGTACGAGTTAGGCTTTCCGATTTCAGCTACGCAGGTGTCATTGTACTCGAGGACGGTGAGTACGAGCCACGTTCTGCGGTCATTGACACTGCTGGCGGATATGCGTATTTCGCCACCTGTCATGAAGAAAATACGCACGTCATCCGGGTACGCCTGTCCGATTTCACCCGAGCCGGCACGCTGATCCTGGATTACGAATGGGTGACCTCAGCAGGAATCGATCCCGCAGGCGGTTATGCGTTTTTTGGTAACGCGAACGGCAATGTGATCAAAGTCCGACTCTCGGATTTCACTTTCCAGGACAGTACCTCGACCTGGGAAGGTGCTTTTACGTCAGCGGTGATCGATTCGGCCAACGGCTATGCGTATTTCGGCACCGACACCTCGCCAGGTAAGGTGGTTAAATTCCGCTTGTCTGATCTCGATCATATTGGAACCCTTAACTTTAACAGCGGGGAGGATTCCCTGGTCTCGGCAGTGGTAGATGTCCCAGCCGGCTACGCTTACTTCGGGACAAACACCGCACCCGGAAGGGTAGTGAAGGTGCGCTTGTCGGACCTGACGCGCCAGGGAGCGGTTACACTGGGCAGCGGGGAAGAATATCTCGCCTCTGGGGTGATTGATCCAGCCGGCGGGTATGCCTATTTCGGAACAAATACAGAATCCCGGCCGGGTAGTCCAGGTTCGCCTTTCCAATTTCACTCGCACTGGCGTGCTTAACCTGGTGTTCGATGAGAGCAATCTTATATCGGCGGTAATTGATCCAGCCAGCGGTTATGCCTACTTCGGCACTGATAACGAGCCGGGCAAAGTGATAAAGGTACGACTGTCCGATCTGAGTAAAACAAGCCTGCTTTTATTCAATCAGGATAACCGCCTGCGTGCGACCATCGTCGACTCGCCCAATAAACAGGCCTATTTTCCAGGCTACCAAGGCATTTCGCGCCTCGATCTCGCCAACTTTACCCAACTCAACAACGTCAGCCTGTTTAAAGGGGATGGGGGTATCAAAACTGCGCTGATCGACACTGTCAATGGTTATGCGTATTTTAATACCGAAGATCGTCCGAGCAAGGTTGTGAAGGTGCGTCTATCTGATTACACCGTTGTCTCATCACTTTTATTGGATTCAGGCGATCATGGAATTTACTATGCAGCAGCGATCGACACAATCGATGGGAATGCCTACTACGGCACCTACGGTTCGCCAGCCAGGGTGATCAAGGTTCGCCTGTCTGATTTTACCCAGGTCGGCTCCCTTACGCTTAACACGGGGGAAAATGATCTGCGTTCGGCAGTGATCGACCCAGCTAACGGCTACCTTTACTTCGGCACCGCTACTTCTCCCGGAAAGGTGATCAAGGTACGCCTGTCTGATTTCACCCGCCAAGGAGCCATCACGCTGAATACTGGAGAGAACAACCTGAGTTCGGCAGCCATCGATCCAGCGGTAGGCAACGCATATTTCGGCACCAAAACATCGCCCGGTGTCGTCGTCAAGGTACGCCTATCCGATTTCACGCGCCAGGCCGCCCTGGTGCTCAATAGCGGGGAGAATAGTCTGACCTCTGCGGTGATCGACCCCGCTGGCGGATATATCTACTTTGGCACAGATACCAATCCTGGAATCGTGGTCAAAGTACGGTTGTCCGATTTCAGCCGCTTTGCTGCCTTGCCTCTGCTAAGTGGGGAGAAAAGCTTGGCCTCTGCGGTCCTCGACACAGCCAGCGGCTATCTTTACTTCGGCGGGTGGGGTTACTCGCCGAGCAAAATCGTCAAGGTGCGGCTGTCGGATTTCTCTCGCATCTCGGCTTTGACCCTCGAAACGGGTGAGTATAACCTGGAATCGACGGTGATCGCTCCAACAGCTGGCTTCGCGTATTTCGCTTCCAGCGCCGCGCCAGGCAGCATTCTCAAGATTAACCTGGCTGATTTCAGCCGGGTTGGTAAAATCCAGCTCCAGGGAGATGAGCTCAGCTTCAGTTCCGCGGCTATCGATCCCAGTGGAAGTTTCGCCTATTTCGGGACGGACGGCGATCCTGGTGTGGTTGTGAAGGTGCGTCTATCCGACTCCAGCAGAGTGGCTGCTCTTACACTCAACTTTGGTGAAACCGATCTTGCCTCGGCGGTGATTGACTTAGCTGGCCAATATGCTTACTTCGGAACATGTACCTCTCCCGGACGAGTGATGAAGGTGCGCCTGGCTGATATGTTCCGGGTTGGCGCACTTAACATGAACAGCGGAGAAAATTGCCTGGATTCAGCCGTAATTGACCCGGCTGGTCAATACGCCTACTTCGGCACCACCAATTCGCCAGGTAAGGTGATCAAAGTACGCCTGTCCGATTTCACCAGGATTGGCTCAATTACTCTGAATAGCGGTGAGAATTCTCTCCGTTCAGCGTTGATCGATCCTGCAGGCCTTTACGCCTATTTTGGGACCGATTCCAATCCAGCATACGTAGTCAGGGTGCGCCTGTCCGACTTCACACGCCTGGATGCGTTGGCTTTAAACGCCTCGGAAAATGAAAGAGATCTCATAGCGGCGCTGATCGATCCGGCTGGCTACCTGTATTTCGCTACGAACACCGATCCGGCTGTCATCGTGCGTATCCAGGTTGGTGCCGTTCAGTATAACGTGTACCTGCCTCTGGCTGTGAAGTGAAGTAACCAAAAAAAGGATGAAACCTGATGGACCACAATTTATATCAGAAAGCTGTCGCAACCTCCAAATGTCAGCATCGGGCACCCCGGCCGCGCCAAGAGAGGATGTCAGGTGGGTCCAGGGATTGCCTGCTGAGAAGAATGTCTTTCATCTTCATCTCGCTGGTGTTCCTGGCGGGGTTGATCCTCCCGCTGCCGGCCCGTCCGGCTGCTGCCATGCTATCTGAAACGGCAGCCAACCTGGCCTGGCACATCGAAATCCCGGAAGCCGGCAGGGCCTTCAATGAAATGACCTCGCGCAGCCTGGCGCTGGATGCCTCCGGGCGCCCGCATATCGCCTATGGGTACAATCACCTGTATTATGCCTGGCACGATGGCGCAGCCTGGCACCTGGAGACGGTGGATCACTCCACCAGGGTGGGTACGGGCGCTTCCCTGGCGTTGGATGCCTCCGGTCACCCGCACATCAGCTACCTCGACAATATCAACTCTGACCTCAAATATGCGCATTTTACTGGGACGGCCTGGATTATCCAGACGGTCGACAGCAGCGGGTACGTGGGATACGATAGCTCGCTGGCATTGGATGCCGAAGGCCACCCGCACATCAGCTATAGTGACTTTGGCAATGATGACCTCAAGTACGCCGCCTATGACGGTGCGGCCTGGCATTTCGAGACCCCAGATACCACCGGCGATCCAAGAAACGCCTCACTGGCGCTCGACTCCGCCGGGCAGCCCCACATCGCCTACTACGATTACAACAGCGAGGATCTAAAATACACCTACCATGACGGGTCAGCCTGGCACAACCAGACGGTGGACAGTACCGGCGACATGGGCGAGCACCCATCCCTGGCGCTGGATGCTGCCAACCGGCCGCATATCAGCTACACCAATCGCTCCAGCTACGACCTTAAATATGCCTATTACAACGGTTCAGCCTGGCAGAAGCAAACCGTGGACAGTGCGGGAGACGTGGGTTGGGATTCGTCTCTGGCGCTGGACTCAGATAACAGACCGCACATCAGCCATTACGATGAGACAAATGAAAATCTAAACTACGCCTATTTCAACGGCTCGTCATGGCAGAAACTGACGGTGGACAGCACCGGTGACGTCGGTGGATATACTTCGATCGCGCTGGACGGGGACGACCGCCCGCACATCAGCTACTTTGACCATACGAACTACGGTCTGAAACACGCCTATTTCGACAGCAGCTGGAACGTTGAGACAGTCGATTTAGGAGTAGAAGCAAGATACCCGACTTCCCTTGATCTCGATTCAGCTGGACTTCCGCACATCAGTTACAGCACCAGACTCAACTTGAAATACGCATATTTTAATGGCAGCAATTGGAACCGCCAGACAGTGCCAACCGCCAGTGAAGAAATAAGCATATCCTCCCTGGCTCTCGACAGCCAGGAACGCCCGCACATCGTATACCATGACCAACTGAATGAATTACTTAAATACGCCTATTTTAATGGGTCAAACTGGGCTATTTCAACGGTTGATAGCATGGTCTATTCGGATGACTCTCTCTCTTTGGCATTGGATGGCTCAGATTTTCCCCACATCGCCTACCGTTCAAATGGCTTGAGATACGCATCTTTAGATGGCGGGGGCTGGGATATCCAGACAGTTGACACCCTCGGTATATATATATCCTTGAAACTGGATTCAAGCAACCTCCCGCATATCAGCTATTACGGAACGGGCGGAGTGAAATATGCCCATTTTAATGGGGTGGAGTGGAGCATCGCGGGCGTCGACAGTAGTGGCAGCGATACCTCCCTGGCTCTCGACAGCAGCCAGCGTCCACATATCAGCTATACCAACGCCAGCGGATTGAAGTATGCTTACTTCGATGGATCGTTGTGGCAGAAAGAGGTGGTAAGTAGTAATAAAAGCTCGATGACCTCCCTGGCGTTGGACAGCCAGGACCACGCCCATATCAGCTTCTGTCTGCTGAATACCCAGGGGAACTGTGAAGGGCTGTCCTACGCATATTTCGACGTTGCCGCCTGGCACATCCAGGCGATTGACAGCGGCAGCTGGGTAGGATATTACAGCTCGCTGGCATTAAATTCTTCCGGAGAGCCCCGCATCAGTTATATCGACGATTCCAACTACGACTTGAAGTATGCCTGGGGTGAAGAAGGTTATCGAGCCTACATGCCTCTGGTGATGCGTTGAGATTTCATTTAGAAAAAGGAGCATTTCAAATGGATCTAAAATTCTCCCTGGAAAAGATTGGCCTGCAATTGAGATCGATTGAGTTTTGCTTGCGGAAAATGCTATCTTTTTGGATGGCCCTGGGGTTGTTTGCAGGTTCCGCGCTCTCGCTGCCAGCAGATTCAGCCACAGCGTTGCTGGCAAAGGGCTCAACCGACTACAACTGGCACATTGATATTGTAGATGGGAGAGCTTTCGACGATTTGGGCTCGCGCAGCCTGGCACTGGATACTTCAGGACATGCGCACATTGCCTACGGAAAAAACCACCTTTATTATGCCTGGAACGACGGCTCAGCCTGGCATCTGGAAACCGTGGATGATTTACCGGCAGTGGGCTATGACACCTCCCTGGCGCTGGACAGCAATAACCATCCGCACATCAGCTACTTCGACGACAGGAATGGCGATTTGAAATACGCCCATCACGATGGGACGAGCTGGCATATCCAAACGGTGGACAGCGCTGGCACGGTGGGCTGGTACTCCTCCCTGGTGCTGGACGGGAATTACCACCCGCACATCAGTTACTACGACGAGTTAAACTATGACCTGAAGTACGCCTATCACGACGGCTCGACCTGGCACATCCAGACGGTGGACAGCGCTGGATCGGTGGGCGAGTACACTGCCCTGGCGCTGGATTCTCCGGCCATCCGCATATCGGCTACTATGACGGTGACAACACAAACCTGAAATACGCTTATCACGATGGGACGTCCTGGCACATCGAGACTGTCGATAGCAGTGGGAGTGTTGGCCAAGAAGTCTCACTTGCACTCGACGGAAATATCCATCCGCACATCAGCTATTACGATTCGGACAACGAAAGCCTGGAATACGCTTATTACAATGGGACGACATGGCAGATCCAGACCGTGGACAGCACTGGCGACGTGGGCAGCTACACTTCCCTGGTGCTGGATGGCAACGGCAGGCCGTACATCAGCTACTGCCTGTGGGCTTCAAACACCTGCGACGACTTGAAGTATGCATACTACAACGGCTCCACCTGGGTAGTTCAGACGGTGGACGGGACTGGCAACGTTGGAGAGTTCACCTCCCTGGGATTGGATGGAAACGGGCGAGCGCACATCAGCTACTGCCGTTGGGATTATCACGGCTACTGCCTCGATTTAAAGTACGCCCGTTATAACGGCTCAACCTGGCAGATCTCGATAATTGATCATTATGCAAATGTGGGTCCGTACACCTCCCTGGCGTTGGATGGAAACGAACGTCCACACATCAGTTACTTCGACGATGGCAATGATGATCTGAAGTACGCCAATTTTGATGGCTCAACCTGGAATATCCAGACGGTGGACAGCGTCGGGAATGTGGGCCAATATTCATCCCTGGCGCTGGACGGAAACAACCACCCGCATATCAGCTACTTCGATGAGACAAACGATGACCTGAAATACGCTTATTATAATGGCACGATCTGGTTCATCCAGACAGTGGGGGCAGGCAATGACTCTTCCCTGGCGCTGGACAGCAACGACCACCCGCACATCATTTACTGCGATATAAACGATGGAAGTGCGAAGTACACCTATTTTGATGGGTCAAGCTGGCACGTCCAGACTGTGGAGAATAGCCCGTGTGGTTATCCCTCGCTGAAGTTGGACGGAAACGACCACCCGCACATCAGTTTCCAAGGTGGGGACACGGACCTTAAATACGCCTATCAGGATGGCTCAACCTGGCAGGTACAGACAGTGGAAAGCGCTGGAGCTACAGGTCGACATACCTCCCTGGCCCTGGATGGTTTCGGTCGCCCACACATCACTTACAACCACATAGGAAACCAAGATCTGAAATACGCCTATTATGATGGCTCTGCATGGCACATACAGAAAGTGGATGACGCTGACGGGTATTCTGTATATAACTCCCTGGCTATAGATAGCAATAACCACCCGCACATCAGTTATTCGATTGAGGATGAAAACCGGCTGAAGTATGCCTATCATGATGGCTCAACCTGGCGAATCCAGATTGTGGAGGACGGTGTGGATCGGGGAGGGTTCTACAACTCGTTAGTGTTAGATGTGAATGACCGCCCGCACATCAGTTATCTCGCCACCTTTGGAGAACTGAAGTACGCCTGGGGAGAAAAGGTGTTCAATGTCTTTCTGCCGTTGATCGCAAGATAACCTAATCCCCCATCTTCCCTTCCCTCCCAGAGAAGATGGCAAGGGGAATAGGTCGGTTGGAGGGAGCAATTAACACGCATCAACTTTTATCACGCATTCTTTTCGCCATCATCCTGCTGCCGCTCGTCGGTGTAGATAGGCATCCCTTAGATGAGGCTATTTGGCGCCTGCAGTAGGCAGCTGACGTAACTTAGGGATGCCTTCGTCTGTGAAGATCGCTTACTCCCCAGCCAGCTACGACGCTTACCTGCCTCTGGTGGTGCGGTGAGACGAAGGACAGGTCTCAGGATGTAAGAGTCAGGCAGTAAATATGCGGTTTTGATTGGGGACTTGAAATTACGTTGAGAGGAAAGCATGAAAATAAAAATACTCATTCTCACCGTCATACTGGGATTCCTGGGACTGCCAGAGTCGTACTACCCTGGTACAAATGCAAGCCGGTGAAATATCCCCGCATGCCTCCTCGCTCCTTCAATTCAGATCCCACGGGCACGTGCTCGGCTTTACTCAGGAAGCAGTCTACGCGGCGGGCGGTTCGCATGCCTACCGCGTTGAGTTCGTCAACACACTGCCAACAGAACCCAGTACGGATTCTACTCATCCTCAGTCAGGTCGCGCCGCACCGCTGTCGAGAGTCACATATACGAATCTATGGAAGGGAGTCACTCTAAACTACGATTCGCCCGGGGGTGCGCTTCTCCGCAGCACTTACCGGTTGGAACCTTACGCTGATGCTGCGCAAATTCGCCTGCGCTACAATGCACCTGTACACCTTGCTGATGACGGTTCATTGGAAATAGCATTCCGGTCTGGCAAAATGCGCGAAAGCACGCCGCTGGCCTGGCAGGAGCTCGAAGGCAGGCGCCTGCCGGTCGAGGTTAACTTCCAGGTTATTGAAACCCGCAGCTCTTCGGATGTTCAGGTGGGTTTTCGCCTGGGCGAATACAACCCGGCGCTGCCTCTCTTCATCGACCCGACTCTCACCTGGAACACTTTCCTGGGCGGGTATGGGACGGATTACGGCTTTGCCATTGCAGTGGACGCAAGTGATAACGTCTACGTGGCTGGAGAGAGCTCTGCCACCTGGGGTTCGCCTGTGCGCGCCTATACCAGCGACTACGACGCGTTTGTCGCCAAGCTGGACAACAGCGGAAACCTGGAATGGAACACCTTTCTTGGTGGGAAGTCAAAAAGACTATTGTTGGGGAATCGATGTGGATGAGAGCGGCGATATTTACGTCACAGGTTTGAGCAAAGATAGCTGGGCAACGCCCGTGCGCCCATTTACATACGGTTACGACGGATTTGCGGCCAAGCTCGACAGCAATGGCGGGCTGACCTGGAATACCTTCCTGGGAGGCGAGGGATCGGAATCAATCTACCAGGTTGCAGTGGATGGGAGCAATGGTGTGTATGTGGTGGGAAACGCCAGCCGCTCCTGGGGCTCACCCGTCCGCCTGTACACCAGCGGCGAAGACGCCTATGTCGCACGCCTGAATAGCAGCAACGGCGAGCTGATCTGGAACGCCTTTCTCGGCGGGAGCGCTGATGACTTCGGCTGGGATGTCACCGTAGATGCCGGTCAAATAATTGCAGTCGGAACAAGCGGTTCAAGCTGGGGTTCGCCCGTCCGCCCCTACACAAGCGGCGAGGACGCCTTTGTGGCCCGTCTGGACAGCAGCGGGGGGTTGATCTGGAACACATTCCTGGGAGGAAGTGGATTGGATCGCGGCCGCTCAGTCTCCGTTAACGAGAGTGGTGCAGTTTACATTGCCGGCTATAGCGATTCCAGCTGGGGTTCTCCCAACCGCATGTTTACCAGTGGCGAGGATGCCTTTGCCGTCCGCCTGAACACCAGCGGTGAATTAATATGGAACACTTTCCTGGGCGGAGAAGGAACAGATTATGGCTATGCCATCGCCGCGGATGGGAATGGCAGCGTCTTTTTGGCAGGTCATAGCGATGCGACCTGGGGATCTCCTATCCGACCGTACACGGCGGGTTGGGATGCCTTTGCAGCCAGATTGGACAGCAATGGGATGTTAGCATGGAATATGTTCCTTGGCGGTGTGGCCAAGGATGAATGCCGGTCGCTTTCCATGGATAGCAACGGCAACCTGTATGGTGCGGGATACAGTGAAGCGTCTTGGGGGTCGCCTGTTCGTTCTTTCACGGGCAATCTCAACTCTTTTGTAGTAAAAATACCCCCTTATCAATTCAGCCTATTCCTGCCAATCCTCTTGCGTTGAACGTTCCGCAGGTCATCTATAAGGCTCGTAATATAGAGGGAGATTTTCTCGGGTTTCGGCTAGGATACATCAGGACCTGGGGCCTTATAGAATTAACCGTCCCCCCATTGCAATTAATAATAGCAGGCTGTGTCTGAGAAAGATCGCTGGATCCAAGCGTTTCTCCAGCAGGAAACCCGCAAAGACTCCGGCAGCGAGGGCTGGCAAGAACTACAAGTAGCTCTGCCACACCTCTGCATCATAATTACGGTCTCTCACGGCGTGAGAGACCAACACAAACAGGTCGCTGACCAGGAAGGATCCCAGCAGGTTGGCTTTGAACTGCGCGGGCTCCCAACGCTACCAGCGGCGCGGCCACCTGGATTCCCAGCAGTCCAGGTAAAAAAGCCATGGCAACCAGCGCCACCCCAAAGCCGGATATGCTCTGGGTGAGCACCGCGGAAAACACCACCGAAATTAACAGGAAGACTTCCATCAGCTCCGGCCTGATGTCTCTCGGGAATTATGAATTTAGGCTGACCAGAAGCCTACCTGGATAAAGGATCAGCCCCCGAGTTTACTGCCCGGTCGTGGCGTCCACAAAACATGCGTCGACCGCTGACTGCTGGTCTCCTTTATAAGACCGGACATCGAAATGATACTGCGTGCTAAGCTCCAGGTCAGGTATCATCGTTTCGGTGGTATTAATACCCATCCATTTGACCACACTGGTAGTCCCCATGTAAATTATGAATCCGTCGATGTCATTGGGTCCCAAGTAATCCCAGCTCAGGACTATGACGTGTGGGACGGTGGCTAATTTCCAGGAGCAATTAGTGGGTGCGGTGAGCTCTTCCTGCCCTTCGTTGGCCCTCTGGATGACGACCGTGCCTTCGGTCGTGTTGTTGCCCTCATCCGACTCGCCAACTTCATTGCGAGCATCGACGGCTATCCGCCAGTGCATCTCGCCGTGTGTGGGGTAAGTATAGGCGCAATCTACCTCTTCCTGGCCCTGGTTAATCCGCCTGGCAGAGACGTCCCAGCTGCATCCCACTTCGTCCGTGCTGCCGTGCGGGTACCAGACGACAGTGAAATCAGAAGGGACTTCCCCGGATCCCTGGTTCCGGATGGCCAGGTTGATCCTCACTTCGTTGGGGTCGTCTCCCGAAACAATTTCAGTCTGTGAAGCCAGCAAATCCACCTGTGAGGCCTGGTCTTCCTGCTGGGGTTCTTCTTCTTGAATTGGCTGCTCGGGTGGGGACACTTCTTCTTGTGGTTGTTCAACTCACCCTCCGGTTGCTGCCCACGTCCGCAGAATAAAGAGGCACATGCAAGTACAACAATCATCAACAATAATTTCCACTGGAAACGATAATAGTTTTTCATCTTGACCTCCTTGGAAAAGTAACTTGGATCGATTCGATCTACCAGCGTGCTCGATGCTCTTCGGCGAAACCAATAAGATCTCGAATGTGCAGCTGCTCACCCTCATCGGTTTGTGCTGTTCCAGAGTACAGGCCAAATAACTGGTGCACCACACTGAAGATGACCCCCAGATTGGTACGAGCCACTCTCTCAAGGAAAGGTGTGAATTCTAATTCCAGGCGTCCCTCGTTATCACTGAAATGCCAGGGCTGCATGAATTCTTTCGGATTGTATCCAAAGCTCACCTGGTCAAGCTTATGCACCCGCCCATTCAGCACCAGGCAGTTTTCAGTAGCCGCCGTGAGATCGCCGAACCCCCGTCCAAGATTCAAGCCGAGGCTGCCACCGTCCGGCAGGTAGCCGGACGCCGACGCCCAGTTCCAATAGCTGCGGTAAGGCCAGGCACCACGCCCCCAATCCAGCGATCCAATGGCTTCCCCGGCCGCAAGCTCAATATTCTTCCTCCCGTAGCGTATCCAGCCATCCGCAGGCAGGCAGTTGAACTTACGGTTGAAATAGAACCTCTTCTTCTCCATTGGGATCGCAATATTCATCGACTCAAGGCCTGCCGGGCATTCGAAGTGGATCTCTGCCTGGATTCCACGTCGCTCGTGAAAACCAGGCCAATCCACCGATATTTCCTGGCGATCGGGTTGGCTCCTGAAAATCAGCTGGACTCCCTTGCGGCGATAAATCGACTGTCCCTGTTCGCTGTTGCGCGGCAGGGAAATCCCTTTCGCCAGCGGAACCACCAGCCCTTCTTCATGCATGGTTTTCGTTTCAAAATCCAGGGTGTACACGAAGATATTTCCGGCATAGCCCAAATCGGCAATAGTAGCTGAAAAGAAACCGCCCGGATAGAATAGGGCATAATAATCCCAGCGTTTAATACGAAAACGCTGGAAAGGGCGCAGGATCGGTCCGTAGAAGGCGGCTTTTTCAAGATTGGCGTCGAGAAGCGGGTGCGGTGACCAGCCAGCCTGGCTCAGGTTTCCATTTTCATCGAGCAGTGGACCGCTCTGGGTGATTTGATTCTGCATGAAATTTCCTTCGTCATATTTATTTGGCCATGTCTATGTTTAATTTTTAGTGCGCAGCACGGCGTTTTTCTCAGCTTTGTTTTTCAACCGGTTGCCAGTAAGGTACAATCGACCCCATGATTGATTCCTCCCATTTAATATTCTTGCATGGATTGGAAGGCACCAGCCAGGGTGAAAAAGCCACTCTGCTGCGCGGGCTTTTTCCAGGCATGCTTATACCGGATTTTCGAGGCGACCTCAGCCAGCGGATGGATGCGCTGTATGCCATACTTGGTGAGGAGCAAGGTTGGACGATCATCGGATCCAGCTTCGGCGGACTGATGGGGGCATTGTTCGCCTGCCAGCACCCCGGGCAGGTGCGCAAACTGGTGCTGATGGCGCCTGCATTGATCTGGCCGGATTTTGCGAACTCCTCCCCCGCTGCGATAGATGTCCCCACGATCATCTATCACGGGAATCGTGATGAGATTGTACCTCTAATTCCAGTGCGGCAGATAGCTGAGCGGGTATTTCGTAACCTGACTTTCAAAATCGTGGATGACGATCATGGATTGTACAAGACTTCCCACGAGATCGATTGGAAGGGGATTGTAGAATAATCTTACGCGACCCTCCCTCCCGGGTAAGGCGGACCTCCGGCGTACACCTCCTGAACCAGCAACTTCCCGGCATTTCCAGTTCTATTCCACAACCCCTTGGCTTGATAAGATACGGCCTCGAAGGTCAGGATATTACTCGCCACATTCACTCCACTGGGCGGGACAGGCAGCGTACCACTTCCCATCCAGCTTACCAGGGCATTATCACCACCTGGCTGCAGTGACAGCGCCGGAACGAGCACCGGATATCCGTCCTCTCCGATCCACGCCAGGACTTTAACCGCCGCCATGCGCGCAAACTCACGCCTCACCGGAAGTGGAACTTCGATCGTCGACCCTGGCGAAATGCCAGCAGGATTTCCCCTTCTGCTAAGCATGCGTGCGCGGCAGAAAATCTAGCGCCACCTGCAGTTTTGATATCTTGAAATCCGCCTCACATAACCGCACACGGATCACTCCAGCGTTGCGGATGCCCGTATAGGCGTTATACCGGAGGAGACCGCTGTTCATCTGCTGGTCCACATAAGGACCGGTGCGCTGGAATTCCAGGAAATCGCCTTTCAAGATCCAACCCTGCAGGTCAGGAGTGATCACCAGAATCCCCACCCTACCGTCAGCCTGCAGGTTGCGGATGCTCTTGCGCAATAAGAAATTACCGAAAAACAGGGTATCCGGCTGGTCATCTGCGGGGAGGATCGACACGCACGGGACCACGTTCGGTACCCCATCGCTGCTGCGCGTTGCCAGGAATTTCGGCGTCATTGCACCCTTCAATGCTGCCAGCAAACCGGGCACGCGTTCTAAAACTGCCATAGCCAACCTCCTTACACTTCCTCGATACCCAGCGGGAATTTCGAAAGCGGCTCGCAACCATCGGCGGTAATCAAAATCGGGTTTTCATAACGAAAGCCGATCGATTCTTCCGTGCAGGCATACTGCATGGCGCAGATCAGCAGCTCGTTTTCCTGGTAGACGTGGTCTGGATTCGTCCAGTAGGGAAACGGCCCATCGTTCATGCCAATCCGCCATTCATCGCCCATCATGCCGATACCGTGCTCGAAACCCGGCACCATGTATTCGGCAAATTCCCTCTCTTCACAAAACTCCAGCATTTCGTCAGCCAGCAGGCTGGGGGTCATGCCAGGACGGTAGGTCTTCAGGCACAGGTCCACCAGGTCGACGAAATTATGGGCATGCCAGCGCATGCGGTCTGTAGCAGGCCCCAGCAGGTAATTGTGAGAATGGTCGCCCAAACACAACCGGAACATGGCATGGATGTCTACCATGAACGGCTCGCCGGGTCGCAGCTCGCGGCGTGAGGCCGGCGTGCAAGCCCCTCCCGCCAACCCGGTGCGGTAGCCGCTGGCGATCTCGTTCCCACCGGTGAAAGACCATTCCCATTCGCTGCCGGCTTTACGCATCGCCAGCGCCGCCAGGCCACCCACTTCGGTCTCGGTCATCCCGCAGTATCCCTGTTTCTGAATCGCCTGCCACACCTCCTGATGCCCCACGTCCACGATGCGCGATGCTTCCCGGAAGCGGGCGATCTCGCCTGGCTCTTTAATCATCGCTAGCGCGTCGACGATGTCGTGGGCGTTCACCAACCTGGCCTCAGGCAGCGCTTCTCGGAAGCATTCATACTCGAAATGGGTCAGGTTGCCTTCCGGCAAGTAGGGTGCCATACCGCTTTCGATGCCGACCACGCCCTTGCCTCCTGGCAAATGGCGCAAGAGCAGGTCAGAAACGGCTGAAATTTGATCCTGCCCACCCATGGGTGCATAACCCAGCACATGGTCTGCATCCAGCCAGGAATTGTCGCCCACCCGCGAAGCATCGATCACGAACGTAAAAGCCGTGGGCAGTCCTTCCGGTGGGATGACTATGAACGAGCGCCATGGACAAAAAGCGTCCAGAGTCCAGGACAATGTGCGCAGGCGTGAACCCAGGTAAACATCGATCCCACTCTCATGCATCCTTTTCTGGATGCGCCGGATGCGATCTGGGAAATCGATAAAATATGGGTCGACCTGGTGTGTTTGAATTTCTGCCATGATTTCCTCTCTTCTATATGTAGCTTAATACCGGCTCGGGATCGTCGCCAGTACCTTGTTCATCCGGTCTACCACCGAAGCCAGGCTCAAGGCTTTCACCATGTTGCCCTGCAGCTTGAGCTTCCCGCTCATCAATGCGGAGCGCGAGCCCATCTCTGCCCGGGAAATCCTGGCAAAAGTGTCATATTCTCCAGTGATGCGAAATTCGGCTTCCGGGGCCTGACCTTCATGGATGGACACTTCATCGATCGCCCCGTCCACGAAGCGGTAATAGACCGCCCGGTTCATTCCATCCGGGCAATCTGTATAGTAAGTGACCATCGATGATGTAACGTGTTTCATTTTCTCAGCGCTCAACTCAGCTCTCAAACGCTGCATGGCTTCCTGCGCCCATTCCGGGCTGATATATTGAAAAGTATCCATCTTTTCTCTCCAGTATCGTGTTGTGAATTAATTGAATTTTCCTGTGCCGCGCGTGGCACCTGACCAGCTGGCAGCGGGTACCTGGGACCTGGCAATTTGACAGGCTTTTTCCATTTCCTCAGCTGTGAGCAGAGGTTCATTTTCCAACTGGTAAGCCCGATCCAGGCGGTGATATTTTGGCCTGCCCAAATTGGTATAGGCCAATAAATCCCAGCGTTCGACGGTGGGTAGATACAGGCGTATGAATTCTCCTATCGCCTGGATATTCGCCGGCTCCTGCGTGTAACCCGGAATGACCGGCGTGCGAATCCACATTGGGATGCCCTCTGCAGCCAATCTCCTGGCATTATCCAGGATCACCCCGTTGTCAATTCCGGTCGCTTGTTTATGGCGGTGTGAGTCCATGATCTTTATATCCAGCAGCACCAGGTCGACCCAGCCCAACAGTCGCTGGTACGTTTTCCAGGGTAGAGCTCCGCAGCTGTCCAGGGCAACATGGATTCCAGCCTCTTTACATATTGGTAACACCGCTTCAAGGAAAGCAGCCTGCAAAACAGGTTCCCCTCCACTAAAAGTTAAACCGCCCCCTGAAGTCTGGTAAAAGACTACATCTTTGAGAATTTCCTGCATAAGCTGTTTCGGTGAAATGCCTGTGCCAATCACCTCCAGGGCGGCGCTGGGACAGGCTTCGGCGCACTTCCCGCAGCCATCGCAGCGCGACCGGTCGATGGTCATTCCCTGCGGTCCGAGTTCCAGCGCATTCACAAGGCAAACATCCAGGCATTCCCTGGCCGCGATGCAGCGCACGTCATACCACATCAGCTCCGGCTCCGGGTGCATACCTTCCGGGTTATGGCACCAGGCGCAGTGCAATGGGCAGCCCTTCATGAACACCGTTGTCCGTATACCCGGGCCGTCCTCGGTGCTGAATTTTTGGATGTTGAAGATCCTGGCTTCTATTTCGCTCAAGCCAAAGCCTCTCGCAGCTGTATAAATTCGGACTGAAACGCTGACATCAGCGTCGACTTTTCTTCTTCAGGCAGCAGGCTGAAACGCAGCCCGTTCAGGCTGATCTTCTCCAGCTCATCTTCCGTGAAGCAGAAATGATCCACCAGCACCCGGTATTCCTGGCAAAGATCGGTATTAAACATGGGTGGATCATCCGACCCAATCGTGATCGCCACTCCGGCATCCCACAGCTTGCGCAGCGGGTGCGCCTGGAAATCATCATAAATCCCCAGCCGAATATTGCTGGTCGGGCAGACCTCGAGTGGAACCCCTCTCCGGGCCAGCTCGCGTACCAGCAATGTATCTTCGATACTGCGCACTCCGTGACCAATGCGAGTTGCCTGCAGCTGGCCGATGGCAGTCCACACACTGGCTGCTCCCAGGCTTTCTCCGGCATGCGGCACGCGTGGCAGCCCGGCCTGCTGTGCTTCAATAAATGTCTCCACAAACAGCTCCGGTGGGAAGCCCGCTTCATTGCCACCCAGTCCCAGAGCCACGCAGCCCGAGTCGCGTGCTGCCAGGGCGATCTCAAGCACCTCTTTCTGCGTCTCTGGCTGGTCCCGGACGATATCGATCACCCACCGGATTTCGACTCCAAAATCCCGCCTCGCCTGCAGCCGCCCGGCATTGATCCCGTCCAGAATGTCGCGCCAATCGAGCCCGGTCATACGCTGGTTGGTCGCAATCGAAAAGGTCGCTTCTGCATAGCGAATGTTCTGGTTTGCGCAGCCCGCTCCAAATTCGTAAGCGATCAACTGGTAATCTTCGGGGGTTCGCAAGCAGCCTGTGATGGTGGCATAAGTCTGTATAAAATGCGGGAAATCTCGGAAACGATAAAAATTCAGCAAACCGATCTCGTCGTGAGTCGGTAAAGTGATCCCGTTTCTCTCCGCCAGCATGAGCAGGGTTGCCGGGCGGATCGAGCCTTCCAGGTGCACGTGCAGCTCCGCCTTGGGCATGCGCCGCACAAATTCGCGCAGGTCAAACAAGGTGGCTCTCTCGGGCGATGATTTCGTCCTGGATTTCCTTCCCCAGGCCGGTGAAATAGGCGTTATAACCGGTCACCCGCACCAGAAGATTGCGGTATTCGTCGGGATGCTTCTGCGCCTGCCTCAGGGTCTCCGCGTCGATCATGTTTACCTGCAGGCAGGTGCCCCCCACCTGGTTATATGCTCGCAGCAGGGCGATGAGCTTCTCGCGCCCTTCACTGGTGCGCAGCAGGCTGGGACTGAAGCTCATGGTATGGCTGGCGCCGTTGGGCGCGCTCTCTAATCCCAAACCGCCCACGCTCTTAATCACCGAGGTCGGGCCTTTTCGGTCGGCGCCGTTCACCGGGCACACCGCATTGGAAAGGAACTGCCCCCGCCGCCGCCCATCGGGTGTGGCTGCGGTCGCCGGGGCATAGGCAATCCAATAATTCCACGACAGGTAGCCGGCGCGATAGCGCTTCCCGGTCGGAGAAATGTGCCTGAAGACCTCCTCTGTCCAGAAATGGCTGATTTGATGCGCGATCTGGTCCGCATATGGGTCATCATTGCCGTACTTCGGCGCCTTGTTCAGCAGGGTCTGGCGCAGGCTCTCAAAACCCTCGAAGTTTGCCCGGATGGCTTCCAGCAGCTGCTCCATTTTTACCTTACCCTGCTCATATACCAGCTTCTTGACTGCTGCCAGGCTGTCCGCCGCAGTCGCCAGGGCCACGCCTTCGACGGTCAGGTAGTTAAAATGCGCTCCGCCCGCGTTGCTGTCTCGCCCGCTCTCCAGGCATCCGCCCACCAGCGCGCTCAGGTAAGGAGCCGGCTCCCAGCGGGCGCGCCCGGCGTCGGCGAGGTCGTTCACCCGGATAATCCAGCGGATCAGCGCGGCCAGCTGTATCTCGAAAGCCTGCAGGAACTGCTCAAAATCAGTGAAACCTCGCGGGTCGCCGGTGCGAGGGCCGATCTGCTTGCCTGAAGCCATATCCCGCCCATCATTCAAGACCAGCTCCACCGCTTTCGCCAGGTTCAGGTTGATATCCACCGTACCAGAGCGGTCGTCGCCTGCCAGGGTATTCTCCAGACAGCCCACCGGCGCGTAATCCCACAGGCGTTCTTCAGGCAGCCCCTGCCAGCGCAAACCGGCCATGGAGTTCTCATCGAAGTTGATTAAAAATGGCGAACCCTGGGCATTCGCCAGCATTTCGACCATCCGCAGCATGAGCCTGTCTGGAGTACGGGAATGCACACGAATGTTGGGCTTGGGCTCGAGCAGGTTAATCGCTTCGATGACATCCAGCATCAGGAAAGTCAGCTCGTTGGAGGCATCCTGCCCATCTTCGTCGATTCCTGCCAGCGTGATCAGCTGTCCAAATGAAGAGTTGATCCCCTGGTTCGTGCCGATCCAACCCTGGTAATCGTAGGCATAATTGTGCTTGATCCACCAGCACATCAGCCATTCCAGGATCTCCTCCCTCTTCATGCCTTGTTCAATCGATCGCTCGTAAAATGGGTAGAGATACTGGTCGACGCGCCCCGGTGAGATACCCGGTCCGGGGTAGCTTTCGTTTGCCATCAGCAGCATATGCGTCGTCCACAATGCCTGCAGTGCCTCGGGGAAAGTGTCCGGCGGCAGCCAGGGCACTTTCGAGCAGATGCGCTTCATCTCTTCCAGCTCCTGGCGCCGGACTGGATCGGCCTGGACTGCAGCCTGCCGGTCGAGCTCGGCGGCATATCGCTCCATCAGCAGGCGCACCGCCTGCGCGCAAATCACGATCGCCCGGCCCAGGTCGCGCTGGGCGGGGCTGCTGGACGGATCATCGACCACCCCCTGGGCCTCCTCCATGATCCCCTTCCAGCCCAGCCGCAGGGCTTTGGGATAGTCTGGCACCAGGTGGCCCGGCACGGCAGCGCAGTTGCCCACCCCGTTATCGTTCAGCACGTGCCACTCTGCCAGGAATTTCTCTTCCTGTTTGTCTCTTTGCCTGGCTTCTGGTTTTTTCAAGCAGCGCGATAGTGCCGTGCTGAAATGCGACCCGACGATCAATTCCCCTTCCAACACCTGGACAGGCAGGTAGCGGCTCACCACTTCCCGGAAGAAGAGCGCCTGGCGTACGACCAGCGGCTGCTCCCAGAATCCCGCAGGCAGCGCCACCCTGGTCGCACCTGCCAGCAGGTAGCTGCGGAAGCCCTTCTGGAACAGCGCTACCTCCGGCACATTCGTCCAGCTCCAGATTGAATACACCGCGTCCCACTCTGTTCCGGTAGTGTAGCCGCGCACTTCGTTTGTGTATTCACGCTCGTAAAAAGACCAGAATTGTTCGCGCAGTCTCTTGACGCGCGCTGAGAGCTCCTGGCTTGCTGACCATAACTGGGAGGGTGTGAGGGTCTGGCAGCCAGATACGAATGGTTCCGCAGTTTTTGCTACCATTTGAACTCCTTCATACTTTCTTTGGATGAGACATCATTTCTGCCGATCAGTTGAAAACCGAGAGGAAAAAGAAACAACCGGGGCTATATCTTGAATCCTGAATACCTGGATTCTAATCCTACTATACTCTAAAGATCAGGTGATTGCGCGTCAAGTACCTCTTGGCGAGATTTGACGTGACAATTGTCACATCTGCACATTGTGGAAGGGTGCATTTCATCATATCGATTTCACCCATCATTAAAAGTAAAATAGATCAAAATAAGTGCATTATTGTTGCCGAGGTTAAGCATCTATACGAATCCAACCCAATGGGCCGAAGTTGATGAAAACGGGCACCTGGTCCTGCCTCCCGAGCTGGCTCACCGCTATGGCTTGCAGCCTGGAGCACGCCTGCGGCTGGACGAAGGCCACAACGATATCCGCCTCCACCGCCCGGTGACAAACCTGGCAAAGGTTTATATCGAGCCGACCACCATCTGCAACCTGAACTGCCGTACCTGCATCCGCCACCATTGGGATGAGACGCTCGGCGAAATGAGCGAGCAGACCTATGACTGTATCCTGGAAAGCTTGTCGGAATTCTCTCCGCTGCCTTCGGTATTCTTTGGAGGCCTGGGTGAGCCGCTTGCTCACTCTTCAACCATAAAATGGATCGCGCTGGCCAAATCCAAGGGCATGAAGGTGGAGCTGATCACCAATGGTACTCTGCTGAATGAGAAACGCTCGCGTGAGCTGATCGCAGCCGGCCTGGATGTGCTGTGGGTATCCATCGACGGTGCCACACCTGAAAGCTATGCCGACGTGCGGCTGGGTGCGGAGCTCTCCAGGGTGATTGAAAACCTGGCGCGCTTCCGCAGTTTAAGGCCCGGAGGCCATTTTCCTGTACCCGAGATTGGGATCGCCTTCGTGGCGATGCGCCGCAATATTCGCGAGCTTCCATCTGTCATCTCACTGGGAAAACGCCTGGGTGCCAAGCGCTTTATTGTCACCAATGTCCTGCCTTATACCGAAGAGCTGATGGGAGAGACTCTTTATAATCGTACGCTGCGCAACATCACCTACCTGCCATCGCCTTTCCATCCCAGCCTGCGCCTGCCGCGGATGGATATCGATGAAGTCACCCAGGAGGCCTTCATCCAGGCTCTGAACAGCGGCGTTAACGTGGAGCTGAACGGTTATAACCTGGGCGGTGCCAACGATGTGTGCGTATTCATCGAGAGTGGGGCCATGGCCATCGGTTGGGATGGAACCGTGAGCCCCTGCCCACCCCTTTTGCACAACCATACCAGCTACTTGCACGGAAAAGAACGGCATACCAGGCGCCATGTATTAGGAAATATTACCTATTCCCCTCTAAAAAGCCTCTGGTATGATCCGGTATATACTGATTACCGGACCAGGGTACACAGTTTTGGTTTTGCTCCCTGCACTCCCTGTGGGGGCTGTGATCTCTCTGAAGCTAACGAAGAAGACTGTTTTGGGATCACACACCCTGCGTGCGGTGGCTGCCTGTGGGCGCAAGGAGTCATCCAATGCCCGTAGGCGGGTGACAAGCTAATATGACTTAGAAAAAGGAGGTCCACGATGGCGAAAAAAGGTTTTTGGGTCATCCTGTTTACCGGCCTGGCCCTGCTGCTTGTGGTGGGTGCTGCCAGCGCCGCTGCCAGCAGCGCGCCACTGAGCTACTCAGGCGGTTCCAGGTCTGGCTATTACTGTTCCGGGACCAACACGACCAACCATCCGGTTGGTGATAAGCTTGCTGAAGATTTTGAGGTCACCTACCAGGAGATTATGGATCGTTTCTGCCTGGAAGGTTATGGTTTTGGCGAGATCATGCTCGCCTACCGGATCGCCGAACAGGCGGGTGTAAGCGCCTCTGAAGTTTTCGACATGCGCGCAACCGGCGTCGGTTGGGGCAGCATCATGAAGAGCTACGGCCTGCATGGCATGTCTGGCAAGACGATCGCGACCACTACCGCTACCACTACCACTACTACTACCACAATCTCGACCACCCCTGTACCGCCTCAATCCAACGGCAATGGGAATGGGAACGGTTCTGGCAATGGCAATGGGAACGGGAACGGTTCTGGCAACGGGAATGGGAAAGGCCAGGGAAATGGAAAAGCAAAAGGCAAGAACAAGTGATCAGGATTGATCCACGAGTATTGGAAGAGCACCACACTACACCCCCAGGAAATTTCCTGGGGGTGTTTTTTATCAACCACAGGCCAGCTGGTAAATGTCAACTCTCAAACAGCACTCAATAAACCTCTTAAGAATTAACCTGCTTTCATGTAAATAAGATAAATAGGTGCTATAATATCCAATATATCCATTTGTTTGGGAGGAATTGTAATTATTACGTTTTTCCCGTTCACTCCCTTCTGTTGGTGGTACGTTTGGCGCCACCCTTCATATCTGGCTGCATTACAAGTCAGGCAAACAGATTTTTCGCCGGATGGTTTCCTCAACCGGCTTTTTTGATTAATTAATCACAAGGAGAATTTTTGTGGGTAAAAAACCGCTTCACATTCTGGTCCAATCCATTATGGTTGTCATCTTGCTGTCAGGTCTCATTCTTCCATTCACAACCATCAAGCCCGCCTACGCAGCCTCGATCATTATCGTAAACAGCACGCAAGATTCGCTTTCAAATGATGGTAAATGTACTCTGCGAGAAGCTGTAATCGCAGCCAACAAAAACAAGCCTTCTGGCAGCAAAGCTAATGAATGCGCCTCCGGTACTGCCGACGACATCATTCGCCTGCAGGCCAACCAGGTCTACCAGATCACACGCACCGATTCCGGAAATGAGGATTCTTCATCTTCGGGTGATTTAGATATCCGGGCAAATATCGCTTTCGAAGTAACCGGCTCCGGGCTGGCGACCATCCAGGCTGTCAATTCCAAGGACCGGGTGTTTCAAATCTTTACCGGATCAACTTCATTCACGAACCTGGTAATTATGGGCGGGAATTTAACCGGCAATGGTGGAGCGATCGCCAACCAGAGTATCGACAATTATTAAGAACAGCCTGGTCAAAGGCAACATACTTCTGGTCGCGGCGGCGGCATCTACAACTCAGCCGGCGCAACCCTCACAATCACCAACAGTACGATCACTGCCAACACCAGTAACACTGACGGCGGCGGCATCGCCAACGAAGGCACATTGAGACTGACCAACACCACGCTCAGTGGCAATACCAGCAAAAGGAGCGGCGGCGGTGTGTTCAGCAGCGGCTCCTCCACCCTGAACGCGGTTACCGTCGCTGCAAATTCCGCTGGCAGCCTGTCCGGAAACGGAGGAGGCTTGGCAGTCGCGGCGGGTGTCACCATCATCAAGAATACACTCATCGCAGGTAACACCTCTTCAGCTGCCGCCTCTGCACCGGACTGCTCGGGCAGCCTGCAATCAGCCGGTTACAACCTGCTCCAGAACAACTCTGGCTGCGTTCTGACCGGGATTTCGACCGGCAACCTCCTTGGCCTTGATCCAAAGCTGGGCAGCCTGGTAAACAACGGCGGCCTGACCCCCACCCACGCCATCGCTCTCGACAGCCCGGCTCTCGAGGCTGGAACCTGCACGACCAGCACCGGCACTTCGTTGACCGAAGACCAGCGCGGCATCCTCGCCCGCAGGGTAACACCTGCGATATCGGCGCCTTCGAAGTTCGAAAATCCGCTCCAGTCCGGACCCGTGTATTCTGTCACTTCAATCATCGATGTAACCAGCAGCACCTGTACGTTCTCCAATTGCTCGCTGCGCGATGCGATCAATGCAGCCAATACCAGACCAAACGGTACATCCCTGGATGAAATTCACTTCAATTTCCCCGGCAGCGGAACCCAGGTCATTTACCTGCAAACCAATCTGCCGGCCATCACGGACCCGCTGGTCATCGATGGCTTCACTCAACCTGGAGCCTCCTCAAACACCCTCCCGACTGGCAGCAACGCGGTTCGGTTGGTGACCCTGGATGGCAGCCAGCTTGACGCCTGCACAGCAGGTTTGACGATTTCTGGTTCTGGCAGCACGATAAAAGGTTTGAACATCCAGAACTTCAGCTGCGATGGGATTGGGATCGGCGGTTCCGGCAACCAGGCCCTTGAAAACGCCATTTTCGACAATTCAGGCGCTGGAGTGCACGTGAATTCCGGGTCTGCAAACACCATCTCAAGTAGTTCTATTCACGACAACCTGTCCGGTGGGATCCTTCTCGAGCCGAACACCAATAACAACCAGGCTGTTTCCGATCCTTCCGTAGCGACTACCCGCTTCGCAGACGCAATTCCCAGCACCGATGTAGGTGGGGAATTCACCGCTTTACCAAATACCAGCTACAAAGTCGAGATTTTCCAGAACCCGACCTGCAGCAATGCCCAGGGGGCAAATTTCATGTCCTCCAGCCTGGTATCCACCGATGCCACTGGGACGGGCACTTTTCTGGTGAACGTTAAGCCATCATTTACCCAGGGCTCCGGAGTGACCATCACCTTCACCGGTGAAGACGGAAGCACCTCTTCGTTTTCAGGCTGCACTGCGGTTGGCCTTTTGAACAATTCCTGGCTAGCAGCTCTTCCGCTCTCGCTGACTCCTGCGGGAGGGCAAAGCTCGGCCAATGCCTTTGGGAAAATTTACCAGCCAGGTCAGTCGCAATGGTTCAAGTTCCCCATTTCTCCTGATGGCGACCTCCTGGTGACCGTGAGCGGAATTCCGGGCGGTGTAATTACATTGCACCGTGATTTATTGAAGACGTACAAGCAGCTTGAGACGCCCGGTGAGGCCGGCGCCCTGGCAGCCAATGACCTGCCCGGCGGTTATCTACCAGGAGGCTATTTACCAGGTGGCTATCTGCCCGGTGGTTACCTGCCCGGCGGCTACCTGCCCGGCGGCTACCTGCCCGGCGGCTACCTGCCCGGCGGCTACCTGCCCGGCGGCTATTTCCCTGGCGGTTATCTGCCCGGCGGTTATCTGCCCGGCGGCTACCTGCCCGGCGGTTATTTGCCCGGCGGCTACCTTCCAGTCGATTACCTTCCGGGTGGATATCTCCCGGGTGGCTATCTGCCAGAGCTGTATTCCGGGTCTATCCGCCGCAGCCTGTTAGCCGTGTCGAATACCAATGAGCCCGAGCAGACCATCGAACGGAACACCTGGGATCTTTCCGAAGACATGTATATCCAGGTTTCCGGACCTGCCAGCCTGTCAGGTTCTTTCAACCTCCAGGTGACTTACCAGAGTGGTGTCTGTGAAAACGTGCCCTCTCTACCAGATATCAGCCCCGCGCTGCCGGTCATCGCCGGAGTTCAACCGCAATCTGGAAGCTCCGAGACGCTGATCCTGTGGGATTCGGCACGCATGCTTGCCAGCGACCCCAGCCAGGATGTCGAAGCGCTGAGAACCAAGCTTGCCGATTTCGCTGCCCGCCCGGACATCCTGGGGCAGGTGATCGATTTATCGGCGCAGGTCAACGGAGCACCAGTATATCCTCGAGTAGCTCAGGCAAACCAGATCGCAGATGCCAATACAGCCTGCGTCACTGCCAAGAACACCGCGGCATCAGAGATCAAGAATATCGTCGAAGTATATCGAGAAGCCAACTCCATTGGTGCTGGTGCCACAACTCTAAAATATATCCTCCTGGTTGGCACCGATAACGAGATTCCCTTCTTCCGCTACCCAGACCAGGCTGGCCTGGCGAGCGAAGCTGATTACATTCCTCCAGTAAAGGATGGCAGCGCCTCCGAAGCCAGTCTGCGCCAATCCCAGGTGCTTGGTCAGGACGAGTACGGCGCCCAATACCAGGCCTCCCGCAGCGGATATTCAGTCCCGGTTCCCCAGCTGGCCGTCAGCCGGTTGGTGCGTACCGTCGAGCAGATCAGCGGCATGCTGGACGCCTATATTGCTGTGAACGGTGTCATCAGCCCCGATTCAGCCCTGGTAACCGGCTATGACTTCGTCGCAGATGCCGCCGATAAAGTCCAATCTGAATTAACCCTGGGACTCAATCCACTCGACTGCGCAAACCAGGCCGGCGGATGTAAAACAGTGGACACCCTGATCCAGCCGCAGGAAAATGGGTTGGTGGGTGCCTGGAGCGCAGTTGATCTGCGCCAGAAGCTCCTGCCCGCTTCAAATAATGCCTCCGATTTGATCTTCTTCGCCGGACACTTCTCAGCTGGCAGCGTACTGGCAGCCGACTATACCAGCAGCATCCTGTCGTCAGAGCTTTTCGGCTCGCCAGTGGATTTCACAAACTCGCTGGTGTTTGCATTGGGCTGCCACAGCGGTTATAGCATCCCCGGACCGGACGCCCTGGCATTCTCACCAACACCCGATTGGGCCGAAGCTTTTGCCGAGCAGGCAGCAACCTATATTGCCGCCACCGGCTATGCTTATGGCGATACCGAGCTGACAGAATACGGTGAAAAGCTGTACTTGATTCTTGTTCAAAAGCTGCGAACCGGGACTGGCCCGATCTCGATCGGGCAGGCGCTGGTTGACAGCAAACGAGATTACCTGGCCGGACGCGTCAACCTGGAAGGGATCGACGATAAGACCCTGCTCGAAACCACGCTCTATGGACTGCCGATGTTAAAGGTCGACCTTCCTGGTGAGCGTATCATCAAGACACAACCGCAAACCATCACTACCGCAGCCCAGGCACAGAGCGGACCAGGTGCCTCGCTTGGCCTCCTGATCGGCCAGCCGCTGCAGGGTGGAGCACAGAACCTGGTTGTCTTGAATCCATCGCTGACCCAGCATCAGGTTTCTCTTACAAATGTCACGGATCAAACGCCAGTAGTCGCCACCTATTTCAGCGGAGCAGATGGCGGAACCACCGCCCGTCCAGCCGAGCCAATCTTTCCACTGGAGAGATACAACGTTAAAGTCGATGGACTGATCCTGCGCGGGATTGGCTTCCGGGGAGGTACGTACACCGATCTATTAGATGTCACGCCCCTGACTTCTGCTGCCACTACTGAAAATTCACGCGGCCATCCGGGATTCTTCTCTGACTTCTACTACCCTATCCAGAATTGGGCCGCGAATTATTACGACTCGATTGAAGGTTCCGCAGACTGGCTGGTCATAACGCCGGCGCAATACCGCTCCAACAACCTGTCATCCAGCACCGGTACGCTGCGCACCTATCAAGAGATGGATTTCCGCCTGTACTACCTGGATCAAAATTGGACCAGCAGTGCCAATGCGCAACTGAAAGCGGCTGCCATATCAGCCGCACCGGACATCCGGGATATCAACGCTTCCCCGATCGCTAACGGACTGCATTTCCAGGTTGAAGTCCTCGCAGATCCAACCGCCGGCGTGCAGGAAGCCTGGGTGACTTTCACCTCCTCCCAGGGCGCCTGGTACAGAAGCTGGCAGTCGCTGGACCTTCAACAAAATCTCACCAATCCCATGCTCTGGGAAGGGGACCTGGTGCTTCCTTCCGGCATCTCGCCTGCCGATCTGCATTACATCGTGCAGGCTGCCAACGGTGCCGGCTCAGTCAGCCTGGTCGATCCGAATCTACCAAACGCCTCCGGCGTTCCAGATATACAGCCCGACTTGCGGCCGACACACATTGTCTTGAATCCCACCGATGCTGTTGGGGAATATAACCAGTCTGGCCTGGTCACCATGACCCTGCTGGACTCCACGAACAACCAGCCAATCCAGGAACGCACTGTCGTATTCGCAGTTGAAAACAGCTCAGGGCAAATCGTCCTGGTGCAGCCGGCGATTACAAATTATGAAGGAAAGGCCACTCTCGGCGCCCTTCCAGTGCCGGTCGGGACCTATTTTCTGGCGGTCTACTACGGAAGTACCGTCGGTTTGAACGGAGAAGTGGTCGACCTGACCTACGATACCTACCTGGGCAGCAGCGCCAGCGGAACAATCACCATCCAGAACGTACTTCCGATTGCACAGGATGACTCGTACACGTTGAATGAAGATGTGCCTCTCAACGTGGCTGCACCTGGCATTCTGGAGAACGACTCCGACCTGGAAGGCAGTTCGCTGACGGCGCTCCTGGTGAGCAGCCCTGTGTATGGTATGCTCACGCTCAATCCAGACGGTTCATTTTCCTACATTCCGAACCAGGACTTCAACGGGCTCGACAGCTTCAGTTACATTGCGAACGATGGCAGCCAGGATTCGGCCGAAACTGTCGTTTCCCTGGCGATTGCTCCAGTTCAAGACACCCCGGTCGCTTTCCCCGATTCATCGTCTACACCAGAAGACACTCCCATCGTATTTGACGTCCTGGTCAATGATCACGATGCAGACGGTGATATTCTGACTGTGACTTCCGTGGGAATACCGTCACACGGTTCATCCTCGACGGATGGAACCCTCGTCACCTACACTCCAGGACCCGGTTACTCGGGCACGGATAGTTTCGAATACACGATTACAGATGGCTACCAGAGTGCAACCGGCACGGTGAATGTGACCATCAGTTCGGTCAATTTCAGCCCAATCTGCACCAATGCCGCCCCGGATACCGGAATTTGGATCTGGCCTCCCAACAAGGAATTCGTCCCAATCCACATTATCGGCATCACCGATCCCGATGGCGATCCTTTGGTGATAACGATCACTTCAATTTACCAGGACGAACCACTAAAGGGAAACACACCGACTGGGACAGGCCTGGGTACCGACACAGCCATTGTTCTTTCTGACCGCGATGGAAACGGCAATGGACGGGTCTACCATATCTACTTCTCCGTATCAGACGGTATGGGCGGAACCTGTCAGGGGAAAGTCCGGGTGGGTGTCTTCGATAATCAGGGTGGAGGCGGTCTGGATCCGATCGATGGCGGCTCCCTGTATGACTCGACCCTTTCGACCGCTTCGGCCAGCCTGCCGCAGCCCTATGCCTTGGCCCTGGTTTTCAGTGGACCTTTAGCTACTGCAGTCGCAATCAGGAGAAATCGAGATGCAGCTTAGAAAATTTCGTTTGGATTTCCCGAGACGATAAAGGTGCAGTAGAGCTTATCGACCTGAAGCAAACGCGATGGCCGCGTCAAGTGTCATCGCCTGACCAGCCTCCCAGGCTTCTGCCTGGGAGACTGCATTTAACTCTTTCCGGGCCAGGGCCAGCGTCCGGTCAAGTGCGGCCTGCTCCCCGTGCGGAAGTGGACTTCCGGTTTCTTCACGGATAGCCTGTGCGGCTCCGGCCAGCCTCAGGGCGAATTCGGGCTGACCGTTTGCAGCCGCCAGGCTGGCGAAGTCTTCGATACAATATGCGATCGCAGTACGGTCACCCAGCTCTGCGTTTATCTTCAGGCTCTCTTCGAGGAATTCCCTCACTCCATCCAAAATCCCCTGGTGCAGCAGCAGGTTCGACAGGCTGCTGAGCGAATTTGCCACTCCCCAATTATCACCCAGCGCTCGCCGGACTTCCACGCTTTCTTCCAGCAGTTCCCTCGCCGGGTCGATTTCCCCCAGGTAGCGCAAGACCAGGCCCAGGTTATTCAGCAGCTGTCCGACCGCCCAGCGGTAGCCAATTTCGCGCAGGATCGTCAGGCTCTCTTCGAATAGCGGTCGAGCTGTAGTGTACTCCTCCTGGAACATTGCCACCATGCCAAGGTTATTAAGCAAAATCGCCACACCGATGCGGTTGTCCAGCAGTTGCTGGAGTTCCAGGGACTGTTCATACAGCTGGCGAGCACGCTGCGGATCTCCCTGCTGGTTTGCCAGTGTTCCAATGCTCTTAAGAACGGCAGCCTGCGCTTGAAGCTTGTCATCAACCTCCTCTATCAGCTTGATTTTCTCAAGGCTTTCCTGGAAGCTGAGCTGTGCGGAGCTGTAATCCCCCTGCAGGCGCTGGACCTCGCCAATCTCTGCCAGCATATTGCTCACACCGGCAGAATCGTTTAATTCCAGGTACGCTTCCTGGGCCCGGGTAAGCCAGGTAGTCGCCTCCTGGAACTCCCCCTGCTTGCGCAGCAGGCTGCCCAGTGCGCCCTGGCAATCCGCCTGGACCTTCCGGTCATTCATCCGCCCGGCGATTTCGAGTGCGCTTTCAAAAGCCTTGCGGGACTCCTCCAGCTCACCTACTATTTCATATACCTTCCCCAGGCGGAACAAGACCGGTGGACTTTCATGATCGGTCAGCAGTATCAGCAGCCTGCGAAAATAATCGATCGCAGCTGTATTGGCAAATTTCACCTGGGCGGCTTCTCCAGCACGCTGCAGATAAACCCGCTTCTTCTCAATCTCTTCACTCAGATCGAAATGATAAGCCAGCAGGTCCACATACTGGCTGATCTCTTCGTGGTAACTTTCTTCGATGAAGTGACCCAGCCTGCCGTGCAGTGCAGCGCGCGTCGCAAAAGGCAGGCTTTCATAAGCCACCTCCCAGGTGACGATATGCTTGAAGAAATAGCTGCTGACCGGCTCGGGTTGGTCCAGCGGTGTCAGGTCCAGGCAGCTCAAATCGTCCAGGTCCTGTAAAACCTCCTCGGCTTCACCCAGGTCTGGGTCCACCCCCCATAACCAGGACAGCTTAAATAAGCGCCCTATAATGCTGGCGGCCTTCAAGATGATTTTCTGACTCTCTTTCAGCTTATCGATCCTGCTTAAGATCAGGCTGTGCAGGCTGCTAGGTAATTCAAGCTTTGCCAGCCCCTTTGGATCGTGAATATCCAGGTTCAAGTCATGAAGATAATTAACCAGCTCTTCGACGTAAAAGGGGTTGCCCTGGGCGCGCTCGGTGATTCGATCAACCAGGTAAGCAGGGATTTGCTCACCTGAGAAATCAAATTCAGACAGCTTGTGCGCAATCAACTCCTGGACTTCGTCCGGGTTCAGGTCAGTCAGCTGAAGAACCGTGGTGTGCGGCAGGTTGGCTATATCGAATGTGCTCAGGCGCTCCATTTCAAGTGGTCGGTATGCGATCGTGATGAAAACTGGCAGGTTGGGAATCGCACGGCCGATAGCCCCCAGCAGGTCATTCGAAAGGGGATCCAGCCAATGACAATCTTCCAGCACGATCACCACCGTCTTTGTCCGTGTGCGTATCCGCAGGCAGTCCACCAGGAGTGCTTCCAGGGATGCTTTACGCAGCTGGGCATCCATCGATATGGTCAGGGCGTTTTCGGGAATCGGCAGGTTCAGCACGCTCTCCAAGAGGGGCAGGCGGTTGGTGAGGGCCGGGTCAAATTCGCTCAAGGCTGACTTCGAGCTCCCGCACCTGTTCTGCCGGTGAGACATCCAGGTCAAGCTTGAAGAAAGTCTGCCAGACTGTGCGCCAGGCCAGGTAGCTGGTGTTTGTCCCGTAGGAAGCGCATTCACCAAAGCAGATATCGAAACCTCGAGTGTTTGCCCTTTGGATGACTTCAGATACCATCCTGGATTTTCCCAGGCCGGCTTCCGCAGTGATGGCGAAAATCTGCCCGCGACCCGAATTTGCCAGATCCATTTTCCCTTCAATATCGCGCAGCTCAGCCTGGCGTCCGACTATGGGATGGCGGTATTTCGGATTGGTGAAGTAAGCGCCTTGCCCCTCTACAGCGTTCTTGAGCAGGAAGACCGTGATCGGACCGGTTTTTCCTTTCACCTGCAGTGGAGGGCGGCTCTCCCACGCGAATCTCGATATTGCATCCTTTTGAGCGTCGCTGCTCACCAGTGTTTTTCCAGGAAGGGCATTTTGCATCAGGCGGGCAGCCAGGTTGGTATGGTCTCCCAAAACCCCGTACGTTTTGCGGCGCGTGCTGCCGTACGGTCCGACCCACATGCGCCCTTTGCTGATCCCGATCTTAACTTGCTCGATGTAATTCAATGAATCAGGCAGCCTGTGCAGCTGCAAAGCGGTGAGTGCAGCCCGATCAACATCATCCTCATGGGCCAGTGGTGCTCCGAAAATGATATACAGGTAGCTGCCTTTATCCCCAAAGGTAATCTGCAGCAAAGACCCATCGAAGCGGGAGGCTGTCACCTGCACCCAGCGAATAAATGCGTCCAGTTTCCTGCCGGCCTCCGGATCGTTATCATAATCGATGCCGTGAAAACTCAAGAACAGCACTACCAGCGGGCGGAGCTCTGACAGGAATACCTCCTGGCCGCGCACGATCCGGTCATAAGTGGCTTTTATGATCCACGGCCGGATCTTCTCTTCTGCCAGCGCACTTTCCGGAATAGCCGGCCAGGCACCACGCGCAATCTCGTCCTCAAGCCTTTTACAACCGCAAACCGCCCGCCCTGTTCATCAACCCGCCATTCTTTTATTTCCAGGCTGCCGCCGAATTCATCCAGCACTTCATCACACACCACCACCTCGCCGCGTTCGGCCTGGTGCTCGGCGGATGCCAGGCGGTCCAATGTCCCGCCGGCCAGCACATCCAGGTACTGGATCGTTGGCTCCCCAACCAGGAAACGGCGCGCAGGCCCGGCTGCCACAGCGACCTTGATGGCGATTGGATAGACCTCTCCAGAGGGTGTGGAGATGGTGGCAAAACGGCGCATGGCTTCCTGCATCGCCAGCGCGCAGGCTGTCGCCCGCTGGCCTCGATCTTGATCGAACCAGCAGGTGATTGCATCACCGCTGAAGCTGATCACGCTGCCAGAGTAGCTGTCTACCCCTTCGATCAGCTCACCATAAATCAGGTTCAAATGCTTGCTGAGCTCTTCTGCACCGCGTTGTGCTCCGAGCTCGTTTGACAGCGCCTCTGTCAGCCGGGTGAATCCGGAGATATCCGCAAACAGTGCTGCGCCTTGCGTGCGGTCTGGCAGCTTTTTTCCCTGGACCATCGCCAGGCGGCGGTCGACAGGTATGTAGCTCGCTGATTCGTTTGCCATGACAGGTTTTTTTATCTCCCGCAGCTCACGCCGCGACCCTTGCGACTGAATTGTAAACGAAAAAGATTGTTTCCTGATAGAATATCTCCTAATTTTTCCTGAGATTTCCTATCCTGAAAGTGGCTGCCCCCTTCTATACAGTCGTGAGAATCCGTAGGCTAATTCTGAGGTTATCCAGAGAATATTTTTCCGAATACACAGAGTTCGAGGGCAATGATGAAAAATATCGAGCAGAGCACTTTCATCTCGTGATATGGCGATTTACACATATATCTCCTTGCTGCGCGGCATAAACGTCAGCGGTCAAAAACGCCTGCTCATGTCGGAGCTGAAAGCCTTATATGAAGCCCTGGGATTCGAGCAGGTGATTACCTACCTCCAAAGTGGAAACGTGGTTTTCGACAGCCCTGATGCAGATCGCTTGGAGATTTCCGCTAAGATTGAAATGGGCATCCAGCAGTCCTTCGGCTACCAGGTGCCTGTCTTCATTCGCGGTCGACTTGATTTTCAACGGATTATCCAGGCGAATCCGTTCATTCACCGCCAGGAAGTGGATCCGGAAAGGCTGTATGTCACATTTCTGGCTGCTCCACCGGCAGAAAAGCCATTGTCAACCCTGCACACCCCTGAAGGTATGGCGGATGAATTCATAGCGAATGGGACTGAAATCTACCTGCACGTTCCCGGTGGTTATGGCCGCACAATCCTGTCCAATAATTACTTCGAAAAGAAACTGGATCGAGTGGCGACGACTCGCAATTGGAAGACAGTCAAAACGCTATTCGACCTGGCGAGCACGATAGATCATTAATCCACAACGCAAATACCTATGGCGCATCTATGACCGACCTGGAGCTCCCGGCTGAATTGATTTATGACCTGTACTGTGATTACTTCAGGGTTTCATTTTATTGCCGCAAATCTCAGATGCGAGTATAATCCTGGGAACAATTGATTTGATACTTCCCCGGGAAGAGTAGGCGTAGGTTCGCTGTTCAGAGAAGGAGTGGTCGCCGGCTGAAAACCCCCGCAGCAGGATTGTGCCGAATGTCGCCCGGGAAGACTGCCGAAGAAATACGCAGGGCGTAGAGTAGACCGGCACGGGTGAGCCCGTTACAGCCCGACCTGATCGGCCTTTGCATAGCCCGTCAGGGAACTAAGAGCACCGGCTGCGACCGGTGAATTGAGGTGGTACCGCGGAAGCCCCCTTTCGTCCTCAACAGGCGAGAGGGCTTTTTGTTAACCGTAAACAGTCAATCAGGCACCAGGTCGTTTACCTATCCACCTTACCTGTTTACCTGATTTTACTACCGAGGCATGTGATGGCTTTACCCAAACACTACAATCCCCAGGAAGTTGAACCGCACCTCAGCGCCTTCTGGCAGGAGACTGGTATCTACAATTTCTCACCGGAAGCGGGCAACCCCGTTTTTTCCATCGACACCCCTCCTCCCACCATCTCGGGGAACCTGCACCTGGGCCATGCTTATTCGTACACCCACCCAGACATCTTCGCCCGTTTCTGGCGGATGAATGGCTGTGCGGTCTATTACCCGATGGGTTTCGACAACAACGGATTGCCCACCGAACGCCTGGTCGAGAAAAAGCTCGGCCTCCCTGCTGCACAAATTGGCCGGACGGCCTTCATAGAAAAATGTTTGCAGACCAGCCGGGAAGCGGAGGCCGAATACACTTCGATATTCAAGCGCCTGGGTCTTTCCGTCGACTGGCGTTTCACATACCGCACGATCGATGAGAATGCGCGGCGCATCTCCCAGTACTCCTTCCTCGAGCTGTACCGCCAGGGCCTGGCCTACCGCCAGGAAGCTCCATCCATCTGGTGCCCGGAATGCCGCACCGCCCTGGCGCAGGCGGATCTCAACGACCTGGAACGCCTCAGCGAGTTTGTCACCATTACCTTCCAGCAGGAGGGCGGCGCTGCCGTTCCCATCGCCACGACACGCCCGGAGCTCCTGCCCGCCTGCGTGGCGGTTTTTATTCACCCTCAGGACAGCCGCTACCAGCACCTGCTGGGCAGCTTCCTGACCGTACCGCTGTTCGGACAGAAGGTCCCGGTGCTGGCAGACCTGGGCGCCGATCCCCACAAAGGCACCGGCATCGTCATGTGCTGCACCTTCGGCGACACGGCAGATGTCACCTGGTGGAAAGAACACCACCTGCCATACATCGCCGCCCTCGACCGCAGTGGTCGCCTGACCGAAGCTGCCGGTCGTTATGCAGGATTGACAGCCGCAGAGGCCCGCAGCCAGATCAAGAACACGCTGACAGGCGAAGGAATGTTGCTGGACCGCCGCCAGACGCTCCAGATTGTGCGCGTCCACGAGCGCTGCGACACCCCGGTGGAGATTCTGATGTCTCCGCAGTGGTTTATTAACATCCTCGATCACAAGGATTTGCTGCTGGCCCTGGGCGAAAAGATCAACTGGCATCCGCCGGCATTGCTGAGCCGCTACCAGGCCTGGGTGAGTAACCTGCAGTCCGACTGGTGCATCTCGCGCCAGCGTTATTTCGGCGTGCCCTTCCCTGTCTGGTACTGCCTGGAATGCAACCGGGTGAACCTGGCCGACCTGAGCCAGCTGCCTGTCGACCCGTCTGAGCAGCAGCCTCTCAAGCCTTGCGCGTGCGGCAGTATTCGCTTCCGGCCCGAGGAAGATATCCTGGATACCTGGGCGACTTCATCCATGAGCCCCCAGATCGCCGGCGGGTGGAGACCGGATTTCGATAACACCACAGCACCGGTCACCGGGCGCCTTCACTCTACGAGCAGGTATTTCCCTTCACGCTGCGTCCCCAGGCCCACGACATCATCCGCACCTGGGCCTTTTATACAATTCTGAAGTCCGAATACCATTTCTCGACGCTGCCGTGGAAAGATGTGCTCATTTCGGGTTGGGGAGTGGCAGGCGAGGGCATGGGGAAGATCAGCAAGAGCCGGGGAGGCGGGCCGATGCCGCCCCAGGAGATGTTCGCCCGCTACTCCGCAGATGCGGTGCGCTACTGGGCTTCCAGCACAAGCGCCGGAAAGGATGCAGTGATCAGCGAGGAGAAAATCGAGGTCGGAGCCAGGCTGGCCACCAAGCTCTGGAATGTTGCTCGTTTCAGCGAGCCCTTCCTGCCGGATGCCCTTCTCCTGCGGTCTGTCTCGCAGATTTCACTCAGTGCTGCCGATCGCTGGATTCTGGCCCAGGCTCAAACCCTCGTCAGGCGGGCGACGAAAATGCTCCAGGAATACGAATATGCCGCCGCCAGGAGCGAGATCGAAATCTTTCTTCTGGCGTGACCTGGCAGACAATTACCTCGAAATGTGCAAGCAGCGGTTGTACACGCCGGAATCCGCTTCTCGTCCGGGAGCGTGTTTTACGCTGCACCGCATCCTCTTGACCACCTTGAAGCTTTTCGCACCCTTCCTGCCTTTCATCACTGAACAGGTTTACCTCTCCCTTTTTGCCGCTTCGGAGCCAGAAGAGGCTGCGCGCAGGTCCATTCATCTCTCCTCATGGCCGCAGCCAGATCCCGCTTTCGAAAACCCCGAGCTGCAGGGCTGCGGCGAGGCGCTGTTATCCATCATCTCTTCCGTGCGGCGTTTCAAAAGCGAGCACAACCTGCCGCTTTCCAGCGACATCAAAATGCTCCATTTGAAAGTTGACGAGCCAGGACTTCAGGATTTTCTCAAGCAGGCTGTCCCGGATCTTGCCAGCGCCTGTCGCGCCCTCCAGGTACAGCTCGTGGAAAACATGGAACCAGGATTGGTCCTGATCAATTCTCAAGATGAGATAATCATCGGAATACAACCATGAAGAGAAGCCTGCTCATTTTCGGCTATATTCTCGCCGGATTGTTGGCATTCTGGCTGGTCGCCGAGCTGCTGGTGCGGCTGTACCTGGAATTCCCGTTAGAGATCGGCTTCTACAGCTCTTTGCCGCAGTCCGAAGTATCCGAGCGCCAGCAACAAATCGGGGTGCAGGTGGTGAATGGGCCGGGCTGGTCCCACCTGGCCTGGATTGCCGATCCAAACCACGAGACCTACCGCATCGTCCGGCAAGTTGATGGTCAGCCGCAGACTGTGGGCAGGTCGAATTATGGATCATTCCTGCTGCACGATCCGGTTGGGAGTTACCAGGTGTGGGCAGTGCCGGTCGACGGAAAACCACCGCATATGATCGCGGAAATCCTCACGGATCCCGCAACCACTGAAGCTTCCATTTATCGACCGCAGGTGGCGGGCAGCTGGCAGACGCTCTTCAGGCCCAGCCAGTCGGGAAGCTATATCAACGATCATACCGTTTTTCAGGATGCCAGCAGCCAGTGGCGCCTGGTCGGCATCACTTCGCCGTCGGATGGTGATTTCAATCTCGAGCGCTACTTTGCGGTCGGTTCCAGCCCTGATTTTCCCCCCGAAAACGGCATGCTGGAAGAGCCCCCTCTGGCGGATTTCGGAGATTTAGCCTGGGCGCCGCATGTGATCCTCGACCAGCAGACCTACCACATGTTCTGGTCGCCGCACAAGCTCCACCACATGGCTTCCGATGATGGGGTAACCTGGCAGGACCACCAGGTGATCATGCCTACACCCTACCATCGTTTCTTCCGCGATCCGATGGTGCTGCAGGTCGCTGAAGGGCAGTGGCTGCTGTATACCACGGCGCGCGGTACCTATTTTTCACAGGTGGATATCTACCAGTCCTTCAACCTGCTCGAGTGGCAGTACATCCGCACCACCTTGCGCAGCGGCTGGGGCAGCGAACGCAATTCACCTTTTTCATCCATGGAATCACCGTTCGTCCTCCAATACGAAGGGCGTTATTACCTCTCGCTGACCTACAACAACGATTCGTTTTTCTGGCCCGGGATCTTGATGCTCTTTCGCATCTGGCCGAATCCCGGCAGTTACAACCAGACCCTGGTCTTTCACGCGGACAATCCCTACGATTTCGGGGAGTATCGGGGAAGAGAAGCCTCATCGAGCTTGCTGACGATCCTGGAGGGCACACGCTCCAGAATACATCTACCATCCCGAAAAAGACCAGTGGTATCTCACCACGGCCGGCTGGCCTTGGCTTGCCACATTGACGAGCGGTGAAGTCGCCGTCGCTCCACTCGAATGGATTCCATACCAGGAAGGAGGAAACTGATGCCAATCTACCCATTCATGCAAGTGGACGCCTTTACCAGCCGCCCCCTTCACGGAAATCCCTGTGCAGTCCTGTTGGATACCGATGACCTGGACGACAGGACCATGCTGGCTGTCGCTCGTGAAATGAACCTGTCTGAAACAGCCTTTGTGCACCACTCGATGGTTGCTGATTTTGGCGTGCGTTATTTCACACCGGCTGAAGAGATCCCCCTGGCCGGCCATCCCACGATCGCCACGACATTCGCCCTGGTCGAGTGGGGTCGACTTAACCTGACCGCAGATCATACCGTCATCAGCCTGGAATTAAAAATTGGCCCGATCCAGGTGGAGATTTTCTCTCAGGAAGGCCAGGTTCATTCGATCTTTATGACGCAGGTCAAACCCCTTTTCCTGGCCGAGTATTCAGCCGCGCACATCGCCCCGCTCTTCGGCCTGGAAACTGCCGACTTCCTGCCTGGAGTTCCCAATCCAGACCGTGTCGACCGGAACGCCCCAATTGATGCTGCCGCTCAAAGATCTGGAAGCCCTCCGGCTTGCCCGACTGGACGTCCCCGGCTACACCCGATTGCGCAGCATTTCTGATTTCTTCTCCCCGCACCTGTTCTGCCTGCAGGGCATCACGCCTGAGGCCAGGACCTTCGCCCGCCATTTCGGCGTGCCGCCCGACCTGCCTGAAGACCCTTTCACCGGCTCCGCCACCGGCGGTATGGCAGCTTACTTATGGCGCTACCAACTTATCGACGTTCCCCAATTCACTGCGCAGCAGGGTCACTGGATGAACCGTCCAGGGGAAGCGCAGGTGGAAATCATCGGCTCACCTCACGACATCCAGGCGGTTAAAGTCGGAGGCCAGGCGGTTGCGGTGATGCGCGGCGAGTTGAAAATTGGATAACATCCAGCAGACGTCTTTATGGCCAGATCAATCCTCACAACACCTCCACAGGAGATAGCAAATGAAAGAAGCCTCCCTATCTAAAACCTACGATTTCAATGCCACCGAGCAGCGGATTTACGACTGGTGGCAGGAAAACGGCTACTTCAAGCCGTCCAACGACCCACATCAACCCGATTTCGATCCCGCCGTTAAACCCTTTGTAATTTCCATCCCGCCGCCGAATGTCACCGGTGAGCTGCACCTCGGGCACGCCATGTTCGTATCGGTTGAAGACCTGATGATCCGCTACTACCGCATGCAGGGATATTCCGCCCTGTGGGTGCCGGGCAGCGACCACGCCGGGATCGCCACCCAGCTCCAGGTGGAAAAAGCACTTACGAAAGAGGGCTTGAGCCGCGAGAGCATCGGTCGTGAGGAGTTCCTGCGCCGTACCTGGGCCTGGAAAGAGAAATACGGCGGCATCATCACCAGCCAGATTCGCCGGCTGGGGGCCTCCTGTGACTGGGATCGCGAGCGCTTTACCCTGGATCCTGGATTATCGCTCGCGGTGCGCGAAGCCTTCGTCCGCCTGTATGAAAAAGGGCTGATCTACCGCGGTCCGCGCCTGATCAACTGGTCGCCCGGTTTAAAAACCGCCGTTTCCGACCTGGAAGTGGTCTATTCCGAAGAAAATGCCACCCTGTATTACTTCAAGTACGTCCTGGCTGATAATCCCGACGAATACCTGCCTGTCGCCACCACGCGCCCGGAAACCATCCTGGGAGATACGGCAGTAGCCGTGCACCCAGAAGATGAGCGCTACCGGCAGTTCGTCGGTCGCCAGGTCGTCGTTCCGGTGTTAGGCCGTTTGATCCCGGTGATCGCCGACGAAGCGGTGCAGCTCGATTTTGGCGGCGGGGCGCTCAAAGTCACTCCAGGTCATGACCCCACCGATTTTCAGATCGGCGAGCGCCATAACCTGCCAGTGATCTCCGTGCTCGATGAAGCTGCACGCGTCAACCAGCACGGCGGTCCCTACGCCGGGCTCGACCGCTTTGAAGCCCGCACACGGCTGTGGGAAGACATGCGCCAGCAGGGATTGGTGCTCAAAGAAGAACCATACCTGCTCACCGTGCCGCGTTCACAGCGCGGCGGTGAGATCATCGAGCCTATGGTTTCCACCCAGTGGTTTGTGCGCATCCAACCCCTGGCGCAGGCTGCCCTTGAAGCGGTGCGTGATGGCCGCATCCGCATCGTCCCGGAGCGCTTCACCAAGACTTACTTCAACTGGCTGGAAAACATCCAGGATTGGTGCATCTCCCGACAGCTGTGGTGGGGTCACCGCATCCCGGTCTGGTACTGCCAGGACTGCAGCGGGCTGACAGTCACTCGCCAGGATCCGGATCGCTGTTCCCACTGCGGCAGCGCCCACATCATCCAGGATCCAGATGTGCTCGATACCTGGTTTTCCTCGGGACTGTGGCCTTTCTCCACGCTGGGCTGGCCTGACCAGACGCCCGACCTGGCATATTTTTACCCCACTTCCATCATGGAAACCGGTTACGATATCTTGTTCTTCTGGGTGGCGCGCATGATCATGTCTGGGCTGGAATTTACCGGCGAAATACCCTTCCATACGGTCTACCTGCACGGCCTGATCCGCGACGAAAACGGGCGCAAGATGAGCAAGACTTACGGCAATGTGATCGATCCGCTGGTGGTGATGGATGACCTGGGCACGGACGCCCTGCGCTTTACCCTGCTGGTCGGGTCATCTCCTGGCAATGACACCAATCTGAGCCTCAAGAAAGTGGAGGCCAACCGCAACTTTGCCAACAAGATCTGGAATGCCGGGCGTTTCGTGATCTCAGTGGTCAGTAATCAGTCAGCAGTGGGCAGATCTGAAAACGGGGAGTCTGGCAACTGGCAACTGGCTACTGGTCACTGGACTCTGGCCAATTCCTGGATCTGGGCGCGCCTGCAGGCCCTGGTGCGGGATGTCGATCGCCTCTTCCAGTCATTCCAGTACGGCGAAGCCGGACGCCAGATCTATGAATTCTTCTGGGGTGAGTTCGCTGACTGGTATGTCGAGGTGGCCAAGCTGCAGCTGTCAGAGGGAAGTCCGCGAGCTAATTTGACTGCCGAGACCCTGTCGCGAGTCCTGGATATCTGCCTGCGGCTATTACACCCCTTCACGCCCTTCATCACCGAAGAGCTGTGGGGTCACCTGCGCCTGGCTTTGCTTGAGTCGCCTCTTTCCACCCTGGCCCAGGACTGGCCGCAGGCGTTGATCGTCGCTCCCTGGCCCACCTCGCGCCCCCCAGAAGGCTGGGAAAGCGCCAGGATCGCTGAGTTTAACCTGCTGCAGGAAATCGTGCGGGCCATCCGCAACCTGCGCGCTGAAAAAGGCGTCAAACCCGGGCGGCGCATCCCTGCCACCCTGGTCTCTGCCGGCGCTTCTGAACTCTTGCGCGCACAGGCCGCCAGCATCGCGGCCCTGGCTGGCATCGATCCCCAGGCCCTGACCATCCTGGAGAGCATAGCGCAGAAACCGCAGGGACACATCGCCCTGGTGGTCGGTCCGGTGGAGATCTACCTGCCGCTCGCCGGCCTGGTCGATGCCGGAGAAGAGCGTCAAAGGCTGGAAAAAGAGCTGGGAGAGGTCAGCGCTCAGATCGACCGGCTGGAAAACCTGCTGGCGGGTTCATTCTCTGAGAAAGCCCCTCCCGCCGTGGTGCAGAAGGAGCGCGAGAAACTGGAGAGTTACCGGGAAAGCGCGCATAAACTGCGCAGCCAGCTCTCAGCAATTGAGTAGTGGATTCGGAAGGTGATAAATCCTCAATCGAACAAAAGGTGCGAAATCAGTCCCTCCAGTTCATTATCAAAATCCTCTGTAAAGCTGTGATATCGTTCATAGACTTCCGAAGTCTCGAAAACTTCGGAAGTTTCCCAAGGTCAAACGAGTTATACTTATTGCAGCTCTTTTCTAAATCAGTTTTCCAAACGAACTAACCTACCCGGTTTTTGGATGCCTGAAGATGACGATACTTCTAGATCCCGAAGAAGCTGAAACCGCCATCTTGCTGGATTTCACCGGTGACCTGGCTGGCATGCGAGTCCTGGAAATCGGCAGCGGTGATGGCCGGCTCACCTGGCGTTTCGCCCATCTGGCTAAATATGTTGTAGGTATTGAACCTAAAACTGAAAAATTCAGCCGTGCGATGACCGACTTACCTTCCGGTCTAAAAAACAAGATCGCTTTCCATAATCTGGGCCTTGAAGACTTTGCTGCCTTCCTGGCGCATGCAGCCCGAACCAGTTCGATACGACCTGGTCATCCTGTCCTGGTCGCTCTGATGAATTCCTGCCGAGGGCATGGTCCATGCCCTTGAATTGGTGCACAGCCTGCTCAACCCACACGGCCTTTTGGTCGACATCCATCCCACCGGCCAACCTCCCTCATCGAAATCACATCTGCCGGACAAACACACCAGCTGGGCGAGCTTCAAGAAGCGGATGACTTCATCGAATATCACCAGGCGGATGAGGCTTTGGAACAGGTAATTCAATCCGGGCTTTTCCTCCGTGCACGCCAGGAGACTTTCACCTTCCTCACTCACGCCAGTTCTCTGGATGAATTACGAATATATCTGCAAAAAAACTGGAGTGACGTGATCTGGCCGGATGAAGTCTCCCGGAGGGCGAACATATTGCTTTCTTCAGCGCATCCAGCGGAACTGCCTGCGACGGTGTGCGAAAGTACCAGTATTCACCAATTTCTCCGGCTGGAATTCACTGTAGAACTTCCCGTATTTACGGTTTTTTCTTTCCGTACTGGAGAACTCCTTTTGCCTGGGTTTCATTAGCCATGCCTTCTACCTTCATCCGGTCAATCAAGGTTTTATAATCCGGGAAACCTTGTTGCGGTTGCTGATTGAAAGCGCCGTTTTAAGATCAGATCCCTGGCGCGAGGCATCCGTTTTCGTTGATATAATCTTTCCGGTTGTGCCCTCCAATAAATTTTGCAAATCCTGCATCTGTCGAGAGAGTATCCCAAAATCAGCGCATTGAGTTGGATTATGCTCAAAGAATAATAAAAAACTATGGAAAAAAAACTGCAAGAACTTAAAAACATCCTTTCAGAAGTCTACGACCTTGAGAAAATTGGCGCCTTGCTGTGGTGGGACCAGGCTACCTACATGCCGCCTGGAGGCGCTGAAGCTCGTTCTCGCCAGGAAGCCCTGTTGGGACGCCTGGCGCATGAAATGTTCATCGAACCACAGGTGGGCAGGCTCCTGGATGCTCTGCGTCCTTACGAAGAAAGCCTGCAGTACGAGTCGGATGATGCCAGCTTGATCCGGGTGACGCGCCGTGAATATGAACGTCTCGTCAGGGTTCCGCCCAGCTTTACTGCCGAGCTCTCTGCCCATGCGGCTGATTTTTACCAGGCCTGGAGCGAAGCGCGCCCTGCGAATGATTTCAAGAAGTCTGCACACAATGATGGAGAAATCCCTCGATTTCAGCCGCCAGTATTCAAATTTCTTTCCTGGTTATGCGCATATCCTCGACCCAATCATCGACCTGGAAGACGAGGGGATGACTGTGGCTTCGATCAAATCGCTGTTCACTGAGTTGCGCGGCCAGCTGGTCCCACTCGTTCAAAAAGATCACTGCATGCCCCACCGTCGATGACTCCTGCCTGCACCGGAATTACCCGGAAGCCCTGCAAGTGGAATTTACAAACCGGTTAGTCGAAAGGCTGGGATACGATTTCGAACGCGGGCGCTGTGATAAGACCCTCCACCCTTTCGAGACCGCATTTTCGATTGGAGATGTGCGCATCACCACCCGCATTTTCGAAAATAACCTGGTGGAATGCCTGCTGGGAACGGTGCACGAAGCCGGGCACGGCATGTACGAGCAGGGGATCAGCAGGGCGCTCGAGGGCACTCCCCTGGCCGGGGGGGCCTCAGCCGGCTTGCACGAGAGCCAGTCCCGCCTGTGGGAGAATGTCGTCGGGCGCAGCCGCGAGTTTTGGGAATACTGTTTTCCTCTCCTGCAGCAGTCCTTCCCGCAGCAGCTGAGCAGAACCTCACTGGATGAATTTCACCGGGCAATAAACAAAGTCGCCCGCACGTTGATCCGCACCGAAGCCGACGAAGTCACCTACGACCTGCATGTCATGCTGCGCTTCGATTTCGAGGTCGCCCTGCTGGAAGGAACCCTGGCGGTGCGTGACCTGGCTGAAGCCTGGCGCGAGCGCTACCGGTCTGACCTGGGCATCGTTCCACCAGATGACCGAGACGGAGTGATGCAGGATGTGCACTGGTTTGCCGGGACGATCGGCGGAAACTTCCAGGGATACACTCTCGGGAATATCCTGGCAGCTCAATTCTTCAGCGAAGCCCTGAAAGCCTTCCCAGAGATTCCCGATCAAATGCGCAACGGAAGCTTCGAAACACTGCACCGCTGGTTGGTAGAAAATATCTACGTCCACGGCCATAAATTCACCGCTCCAGAGCTGGTTGAACGGGTCACGGGAGGGCCGGTTCGCATCCAGCCCTACGTCGATTACTTGAATACAAAATACGGGCAGCTCTACCAGATTTAGCCGACCCTCCCTTTCACATGAAATCAAAACCGCCTCTCAGAATTGGCCTGGTATATCCGCAAACCGAGTTTGGAGATGATCCTCACGCCATCCGCGACTACGCTCAGGCTGCTGAGAACCTGGGATTTTCGCACATCCTGGCCTATGACCATGTCCTGGGTGCCAACCCCCAGCGCCCGGGAGGCTGGCAGGGGGTGTACAGCTCTCAGGACGCATTCCACGACCCGCTGGTACTTTTCAGCTTCATGGCTGCATTCACTCAAACGATTGAGTTTGCGACTGGCGTCATCATCCTGCCGCAGCGGCAGACGGCTTTGTTTGCCAGGCAGGCTGCCTCACTCGACCTGCTGAGTGGCGGCAGGCTGCGCCTGGGTATAGGCCTGGGTTGGAATGCCGTTGAATACACGGCTTTGAATGAAAACTTCCACAACCGGGGGAAGCGCATCGAAGAACAGGTCGAGCTGCTGCGGAAATTGTGGACCGAGCCTCTGGTTACTTACAATGGCCGCTGGCATTCGATCCCCGATGCCGGCCTCAATCCCCTGCCGAAACAGCGCCCTATCCCTATCTGGTTTGGCGGCAATTCCCAGCCGGCTCTCAAGCGCGCTGCAATCCTGGGTGATGGCTGGATTCCAGGTTTCCGCCACCCCGCCGACGCCATACAGGCACTGGAATCGCTTGATCGCTACCTGAAGGAGGCCGGGCGTCGGGGTCTGGGAAGCGAAACGACCGGTCCCGGTCAGGAGTTCGGGGTCGATGCCCGCATACCTTATGGAGATGGGCACCCGGAAACCTGGTTCTCTGCCGTAAATAGCTGGCACTCAGCGGGAGCCACACACCTGTCTTTTAATACGATGGGATTCAACCTTAGCTCCCCCGCCGGGCACCTGGATGCTATTCACAAGATAGCTCGATCACTGGGCCTGTAAAATCAGATGTAGGAGGATGGTATGAGAAATCGAGGATTTGTGATTGCCGGAGGCCTGCTCATCCTGTGGGGCATCCTGATCCTGCTCAGCGAGCTGCTGAAAATAGATTTCAGCACCATCTGTTGGCCGGTAGCATTGATCCTGGTCGGAGTCTATTTATTGGTCCGCCCGCGCATGGTCATCGGTAAGGCTCAAGTCAACTTCAGCCCACTCAACAACACCCGCCGCTCCGGACCCTGGCAGGTTGTCTCCGAAGAAATCTACACCCTGGTCGGCAACACTCGCCTGGATCTGACCCAGGCCGAGGTCCAGCCCGGGGAGACCGTCCTACGAGTGTTCGGCTTCGTTGGAGACGTGAAGCTGTATATTCCTCCGCATCTGGCATTTTCGGTTTCCTCCTGGGCGTTCGTGAACAACTTGAAATCCTGGGTCAAAAATATGATCGCATTATCAACCCGCTGGAATACTCCAGCCCTGGTTATGAGAGCGCCGAGAAGAAGATACGTTTAGAGACCTATTTTTTCGTTGTGGACCTGGATATCTTTCAAGTCTGATGCCGCTTGCAGCCACTCTGCTGGCTTTCGCCTCCATCTTGATGTGGAGCTTCCTGGGCTTCCTGGGAGCCCGCCTCAATCACCTGCCGCCCTTTCTGGTGGTTGGTTTGGCTCTGTGCTTCAGCGGCCTGATCGGGAGTGTCAGGGTACGGCAATGGAAGGTGCCGTTGACCACTTTGTTGGTGGGCATCGGCGGCATTTTCGGCTACCATTTTCTTTATTTTTCGGCTTTCCATTTTGCGCCGGCGGTGGAAGCCAACCTGATGAATTACCTGTGGCCGCTGCTGATCGTATTGCTCACCCCGCTTTTCCTTGCTGGCTACAGCCTGCATCCCAATCACCTGGTCGGCGCGTGCCTTGGCCTGGCGGGCGCCGGATTGATCATTACCGGGGGCAGATTGAGCCTGGACATGGCTAACCTGGCTGGTTACCTGCTGGCTGCCTCAGCAGCCCTGGTGTGGGCGTGTTACTCGCTGATGACCAAGCGCCTGCCTCGTTTTCCCACCGCAGCTGTCGGCGCCTTCTGCCTGGCATCCGGCCTGCTTTCTCTCGGCGCGTATTGGTTATCCGATGGCAATTCAAATCCGGCCGCGTTGAGCTCGAATGACTGGCTCTCTCTTGTGCTGCTGGGCGCCGGGCCGATGGGTGGGGCCTTCTTCACCTGGGATGCAGCGCTTAACCGCGGCGACCCGCGCATCATCGGCTCGCTCACTTACCTGACACCCCTGACTTCCACCCTGATTCTGATCCTGGTAGGCGGGCAGAGTCTCACTTGGGTATCCGCCGTTGCCATGCTGTTGATCATCACCGGCGCCGTGATCGGTTCCCTGGACCTGTGGCGCGGGCGTTTGTCAAATCAAAAAAACCTGGAGGAAACATGAACATTTCAGTTAACGGTATCACAATGGCTTACAGCGCATCTGGAAGGGGGCAGCCGCTGGTATTCGTCCACGGTTACCCGCTCAACCGGGGGATCTGGCAGCCCCAGGTGGATGGACTGGCCGACGTGGCCCGCGTGCTGGCGCCCGACCTGCGCGGCCACGGCCAATCACAGCCCGTCGCCGGCCCTTATTCAATGGACCTGTTCGCCGACGACCTGGCGGGGTTCCTGGATGCGCTGGGCATTGTTGAGCCGGTAATCCTGTGCGGGCTGTCCATGGGCGGTTACGCCGCCTTCGCCTTCTTCCGCCGCTACCCCGAGCGCCTGAAAGGCCTGGTCCTCACAGCCACGCGCTGCCTCTGCCGACACACCACAGGGTAAAACCAATCGCGACCTGGCTGCCAAGTCCGCCCGCCAGGACGGGGTAGGAGCCATCGCCGAGAAAATGCTCCCCCTGATCCTGGCCCCGGATACCATAGAAAAAAATCCCGAGCTGGTCGAGAGTGTCAGGGAAATCATGCTGAACACATCATTGGAGGGTATCCTGGGTGACCTGGCGGCCCTGAAAGAGCGCCCGGATTCCACCCCCGACCTGGCCCGCATCAACCTCCCTTCATTAGTTGTACACGGCGAGCAGGACCAGATCATCCCCTATCAAGAAGCCCATGCCATGCACGACGCCATCCCGGGGTCACTGTGGGAGCTGATCCCCGCTGCCGGGCACCTGCCGTGCCTCGAAAATCCCTCTGCCTTCAACCAGGCACTTCGTTCCTTCGTTCAGGCTCTTGGAGGTTGAAATGACCAGGGATGAAATTTTACTGGCATTGGAAGAAACACGCCAGGAATTCCTGGCTGCTGTCGATGGCCTCAGCGACGCCCAGATGCAGGAGCCCGGCGTCAACGGCGACTGGACGGTAAAGGACATCATGTACCATATCAGCTTATGGGAAGCCGAGCTGGTGACCCTGTTGTGGCAGGCGGCTGCGGAAAAACCCCCACCACGGTGCATTTCACCCAGGAGCACTTCGACCAGACCAACTCGCAGTGGTATCTCCAAGGGAAAAATCGGGCTCTGGAGACTATCCGGGAAGATTTCAATGGAGTTCACAACCAGATCAAGCGCCGGCTGAACGACTTTTCGGATGAGGATCTTAACGCCACCCAGCGCTTCCCCTGGCAGCGAGACTACCCCTTGTGGGAGTGGATCGGCAGCGATAGCTTCCAGCATGTACCGGAGCACTCTGCCCAGGTGTTGGCCTGGCGCAAGGCCCGTGGTTATTGATCCACCAATTCATCCAGGAAGTTCTGCCCGTTCCGGAGTTTCCAGGTATAAATTCCGGGGTCTTTACCTGGTGGAAAATATCCTTCCCGAGGGTTTATAATTAATGCTGGAGGCTGGGATATATAGTAAGCTCCTGGCAGCAAGGTATGGATGAAACCACTTCTATTCGTTCGTTGACCAAATCCCTCGTCGATGAAATCTTTGCCAGCATGGGTGATTTCTGGCAGGCTCTGGTCGCGCCAGGTGCTCAAACCCCTGATCTGGCTTGCTTCCAGGCGTTTCGCCGGTATAGCGAGCACGATTGACGGTGAAATCGAGCGAGCCGGATTTCGACAGGGCATGCGCAGCTTGCTGCCGAATTTTATCAGCGGCTATGAGGCCAGCGGTGTAGAAACTGTCCCTCCGGAAGGTCCGCTGCTGGTGGTTTCCAACCACCCGGGCACCGTCGACAGCCTGCTGATCGCTGCCAGCCTGCCCAGGGATGATTTGAAGATATTTGCTACCGGTTTTTCATTCCTGAAGCAGCTGCCCGCCACCCGCCAGCACCTGATCTTCTCCAGCCGCGAAACATCAGACCGCATGATGGCGCTGCGCCGTGCCATCCGCCAGCTGCAGGAGGGCGCCGCCCTGCTCATTTTTCCCAGCGGGAATATCGATCCAGATCCAGCAGTGCTGCCCGGAGCCGAGAGCCGTTTTAGCGCCTGGTCGCCAAGCGTGGAATTGATGCTTAAAAAGGTGCCCGACGCGCAGGTCCTGGTCACCATCGTCAGCGGGGTGCTTTCACAAAAATGGATGGATTCTCCCATCATGCGCATCTGGAAGGACCAGCTCGCCAGGCAGAACGTTGCCGGTACAGCCCAGGTGATCCGCCAGCTGGTAATACCCTCCCGCCTGAGTGTTACCCCGAAAGTATCCTTTGGCACGCCCCTGGTCTGGGATCAGCTGCAGCGCTATGCTGCCATCAACAAATTGGATGAAATCATCGCCAGCGCCAGGCAGCTGCTCTCAACTCACACCCGGGAGTGGGGAATCGATATCCCCCCTCATCCGGCGAGCAGCACATAACAGCGGATTTGACTTCAAATCCGCTCCCCGGTCCACGCCTATCTTACTCCACATGCAATTTTCCACTACCGACCCCACGCTGGCACAAGACCTGGATTCCCGGGATGAGCTGAGAGACTTTAGAGATGAATTCATCATCGCCGATCCGCGGGAAATTTACCTGGACGGCAATTCCCTCGGCCGGCTGCCGAAACGCCTGCTGCCGCACATGCAGGAGGTCATCTCAGAACAGTGGGGCCAGCGCCTGATCCGCTCCTGGAATGAGAGCTGGTTCGACCTGCCTTCCCAATTAGGGAGTAAGCTCGCCTTGCTGGTTGGAGCACAGCCGGATGAGGTCCTGGTCACTGAAGCCACCTCCATCAATCTTTTCAAACTGGCCCTGGCGGCAATCCGGGCACGTCCCGATCGTAAAAAGATCGTCAGCGATGAATTCAACTTCCCATCCGATCTATACATCCTGCAGGGCATCATCGACCTGCTGGGCGGGCAGCACCAGCTGCAGCTGATCCCTTCCAGCGATGGCATCACCATCGATCCCCGGGCGGTGATCGCCGCTATCGACTCTAGCACTTCCCTGGTCTGCCTGACCCACGTGGCCTTCAAGAGCGCCTACATGTACGATATGGCTGAAATCACCCGGGCAGCGCATGAGAAAGGTGCACTGCTGATCTGGGACCTGAGCCATTCGGCCGGCGCAGTGCCCCTGGATTTGAACGGCTGCCAGGCTGACCTGGCTGTCGGCTGTACCTACAAGTATCTGAACGGCGGTCCCGGTGCCCCGGCCTTCCTGTATGTGCGCCGCGACCTGCAGCAGCAGCTCAGCCAGCCGCTGTGGGGCTGGTTTGCCTCGGCCGATCCTTTCGCATTCGGACTGGATTTCAAGCCGGCTGCCGGCCTGGCCCGCTTCCAGGTCGGCACACCCCCGGTGCTGTCGATGAAGGCCATCGAGCCCGCCATCGACCTGCTGCTCCAGGCAGGCATGGGCCGCCTGCGCAGTAAGAGCGTTATGCAGACGGAATACCTGATCTACCTGGCAGACCAGTGGCTCGCTCCGCTCGGGTTCAGCCTGGGCTCCCCGCGCCAGCCAGAGATGCGCGGCTCTCATGTCTCCCTCCGGCATCCCGAGGGCTACCGCATCGTGCGCGCCATGATCGAAGCTCCCCCACCCGCTGTGCGGGTCATCCCGGATTTCCGTTCCCCCGACAACCTGCGGCTGGGCATCGCCCCGCTGTACACCAGCTTTCTGTGATATCCAGCGCGCCCTGCAGCGCGTGCGCGACATCGTCATCCACCGGGAATACGAGCAGTATTCAGCGGAACGCCTCGCAGTCACCTGATTCCCCCTGGCGATCAACTGGGTTGGGTTCTACATCACTGTCCAGTACCATGACCTGCATGGCAACCTGTCACCCGTCTTTTGCGACGATATTTCCCAGGAAGGCATGCCCTGATCCTCCTAAATTCTGGTAACCACCCAAATCTGAAACAGAAACCTTTTTCACCGTTTTCCATATCTACCTGTATACTTGTCTACCTGTCTACCTGTTCACTGTTTACCTGTCTACCTGTTTACCTGATTGCCCGATCACCTGATTGACTAATCGACTGATCGACTGATTACCTGTCTTCATTTCCAATAAGGAGACCCGCATGCGCAATAGAATGCCTATGGAAAGCACCTCAACACCCAACCTACCGGCTATTAATCCGAATGAAAACCTTGATTTCACCTGGGGTGTAAAAATCCCGCTGCGAGACGGCCTCCGCCTGAATGCCACCCTCTACCAACCAAAAGACAGCCCGCCAGTTCCTGCCATTTTCACCCTGACTCCCTATATCGCCGACACCTACCACGCCCGCGCCGTCTACTTCGCCCAGCACGGCTATGCTTTCTTGTTGGTCGACTGCCGTGGGCGCGGGAACTCGCAAGGCGAGTTCGATCCATTCAAGGACGGCCGCAGGACGCCGTCGATATCGTCAACTGGCTGGCAGAGCAGCCCTGGTGCGACGGCCAGGTGAGCATGTGGGGCGGGTCTTATGCCGGCTTCGACCAGTGGATGGCGCTCAAGGGCCATCCCGCGGCTCTGAAGACCATCGTCCCGGCGGCTTCCGCCCACGCCGGGGTCGATTTTCCTTTCTACAAGAATATCTTCTTTTCCTACGAAATCCAGTGGCTGACCTTGACCAGCGGCCTGACGCCCAATAACAACCTGTTCGGCGACCAGGCCTTCTGGATCGCCAAATTCCAGGAGCGCTACCGGAAACACCTTCCTTATAAAAATCTCGACCAGCTGGTAGGCAACCGCTCCACACAATTCCAGACCTGGGTGGAACATCCGACCCCGGACTCCTACTGGCAGTCTCTGGCACTGACGCCCGCAGAGTACCGGCGCATCGACATTCCCATCCTGTCCATCACCGGGCATTACGACGACGACCAGCCTGGCGCCATGCACTTCTACCGCATGCACATGCAGCACTGGGACGGAGCAGGCCAAAGCCAACCATTTTCTGATCATCGGCCCCTGGGACCATGCCGGCACCCGCACCCCCACCGAAGGCTTCGGCGGTCTGAAATTCTCCCCTGCCAGCCTGCTGGACCTGAATAACCTGCACCGCGAATGGTACGATGGACTCTCAAAGCCGGCCCGCAGCCTGAATTTTTGAAAGACCGGGTGGCTTATTACGTGACGGGCCTGAGCAGTGGAAATATGCCCCCTCACTGGAAAAAATCGCCAGCCGCACCCGCCTGTTATATCTCAATTCCAGGGATGGGCAGGCGAATGATGTCTTCCAATCCGGCAGCCTGGAAGAGGCTTCTCCGCTTCCAGATTCCTCCCCGGACCACTATGTCTACGATCCGCTCGACATGCGCCCGGCGGAGCTGGAGACAGCACCGGTTCAAAATTACCTCACCGACCAGCGCTACGTGCTCAATACCTTCGGGAACGGGCTGGTATATCACTCGGGGCCATTTGAGCAGGAGACGGAAATTTCAGGATTTCCTAAGATTGGAGGCATGGATCTGCCTGGATGTGCCGGACACGGATTTCCTGGTGACCTTCTTCGAAATCTTGAGCGACGGCTCCTCGATCCAGCTATCGCAGGATTTGTTGCGCGCCCGCTACCGCCGCTCCCTCGAACGAGAGACTCTGGTAACGCCCGGAGAAATCGAGCGCTATGTCTTCGACGGCTTCAATTTCTTTTCCAGGCGCATCTCAAGGGGCAGCCGCCTGCGCTTGTTTATCAATTCACCCAATTCCATTTACCTGCAGAAGAACTACAACAGCGGGGGAGAAGTGCTCAGCGAGCGCGCAAATTCCCTTTTCTATAACTCACCTGGTTTCGGTGATTCCGGTGGCCAGTGGACAATTCTGGGGCCTCAGTCTGGGGGGCACTTTGCTAGAGGTTATTTTGGACCAGAGATCACCTTTGCGCCTCGCCCTTCGGCAAGCCGGCGCACGGCCCGCCATCTTCAAGCTTCACAGCGCACAGCACCAGCCTTGCCAAGGATTGGAAAGGCCCGGGCGAGGGCGGGATCTTAGACACGATGTGCCGTGAGTTGCTGACCGCGATTAAGCTGCTCGAAACACGCCACTTCAAAGTCAAAGTATGCAGCTTCACCTGGATACAGGGCGAGTCCGACGCTCAAACGGATGCGATGGCCATCCACTATCAGGAGCGTCGTCTCCCTGCCCCCCGGCGTCACGTGCGGGAGATTCTTCATCAGCCCGACCTGCCCATCATCCTTGGCATTGATGAGCAGCATCCTTGGGTAGACGTTCCCATCGTTGTTGAAGTGGACACAAGCAAATTGTGGCCGCAGACAAACACATGGCCTTTTTCCTGTCCATGCTCGGCCTGGAAAAAGCTGACACGTCGCACCTCACGCCGAAGGGTCTTGTAAAGCATGGTGAGCGACTCTTTGAAACCTGGCAGCAGCTCACCAGATCCGGAGTGAGCCTGCACCACAGCGACTCTTGATGCCTGAGACAGCCTGAACGGTCTGAACGCTATTCACCCCGTTTCTCAGGAGGCATGGCCCGATGGAATATTCATGGCAAGATATCGGAATGGCTGCGGCAGCTGCAGCGGTGTAACGGTCCATCGACTTTCGTCGTGAACAGACGTGCAGGCAACTCCGTCGCGATGCGACTCCAAGCATTGCCGAGAATCGCCCGTCTGTGGTATGGAGTAGTCGTTTCGTGCTTCGTAATCGCGAAGATTGAGCAATCCTGCACAGCATTATGCGGGAGGGTCGAGCGTGACCGCGGCGAGGGTCGTGCCGTACAGGAACTCAGCGCCTCGCGGAGCAGCGGTTCGGCCTCGTCCCATGCTTTGAGCGTGAGCATCGTCATGCTGAGCGCGGCGAGTTCACCGGCGAGTTCGGGGCTCTCCTTGGGCAGCGCCTCGCGGAGGAGTGGCTCGGCCTCGGCGAGCTGTCTGGGCCTGCAGGAGCAACGCGAGGTGGTTCAGGCTTAAGGTGATGAGCGGGTGCCCGGCGGGGAGAGCCTCGCTCGCTGGATCTGCCAGCGCTTTGCGAACAGCGGCTCGGCCTCAGCGAGCATGCCCTGGTCCTCGAAGCTGCGCCCTGAGGTTGTTCAGGGTCGCTGGCAATGTCCGGGTGCCCGGCGGGCAGGGCCTGGCGGGAGATCGCCAGCGCTTTGTGCAAGAGCGGCTCGGCCTCGGCGAGCTGGTTCTGCTCCCACAGGAAGACCCCGAGGTTGCTCAGGGTCGTGGCGATGTGCGGGTGCCCGGCGGGAGGGCCTCGGCCGGTCGATCGCGAGCGCTTTGCGCAGCAGCGGCTCGGCCTCAGCGGGCTTCTTGTTTTGCTCCCCTTCAAGGAGCGTCGCGAGCCAGTTCCCAGATTGTTGGCGATCACCCAGTTCCCGGCGGGTGTTTTGTTCGATCGCCAGCGCTTCGCGGAAGAGCGGCTCGGCCTCGGCGGGCGTTGTTTTGCTCTCTGCAGGAGCGCCGCCAGGCTGACTCAGGCCGGAGGCAATGTCCGAGTGCCCGGCAGGGAGGGCCTCGTGGCGGATCTCCATCGCTTCGCGGAAGAGCGGCTCGGCCTCGGTGAGCTTGTTCTGGGACTGCAGGAGCCCCGCGAGGTTGTTCAGGCGAGTGGCGATGTCAGGGTGCCCGGCAGGGACTGCTGCACGGCGAATCTCCAGCGACTTCCGCAGGTTCGGCTCGGCGGCGGTGTAACTCGCGAGACTCCGCAGCGTGTTTCCGATGGTGTTGCGGACGTTGTCGCTCCGCCTCAAAGCGGGCCAGGACGCTTTTGGAATCCATTCCGGCTTTGATCAGCTTGAGCGCCACCTTGCTCCCCACCGGCTGGGATTGCTCTGGGCAACCCACACCGAACCCATCCCCCCTTCCCCGATCGCTTCCAGCAGTTTGTAGCGACCGGCGATGATGACGCCGGGGTGTTCTGAGACGGGCTTGATGATGGTGGGGTCAGCGTCACAGATCTTGCCTGATCGCATTGTTCGAAATCTGCGGGCTAAGAAACGGTGAAACCCTCGGCATGTTCTTCCATTTCCAGACTCGCGGCAAAGACCGCAGCCCCTCTAGGAGGTGGGGCAATGGTCGGTCTGTGCAGGGGTTCATCTTCGATGCATCTCGTCCCGTTCCGCCAACCCATGTCTGCCACTTCTCTCCGATCGAACGATTTGTCAGTGGGTTAACGGACGGTGGACTTTTCGCGGTTAACAGTCGCGGACGCGACTCGGATTGGCATTGAGGTCGGCCACGCGACTCGCGTCGAGAATAGACATCGCCGTATTGCATGTTGTCCGGCGTTTTGATAGCCTGTGGACGTCGGTTAACGCCTTGCTCGCCGACGGAAAACGTAGACAATTTGGTGAGAGCTTCGAAGGGCGTTTAGCCCACGGAGCTCTTGCTTTTGTGG
>CAVOSB010000004.1:0-327031 GCA_963698765.1 uncultured Chloroflexia bacterium | reverse complement strand
TGCGCATCGAGGGCGAAACCGCCGAGGTGAACATGATCCTGACCACGCCCTACTGCCCCTATGGACCGGCAATGCTGGATATGACGCGCAATAAAGCTGAAGAAGCCCTGGAGCGACCGGTGACGATCGAGCTGGGGATGGAAATGTGGGATCCTTCGATGATGGAAGATGGCGCTGGCGCGGATGGGGGCTGTTTTAAGTTTTCCCAGGCAGTAAATTTCGACCGCTAATGCAAAGAAGCTTCCAGGGTGCGCTTGGTGTACTGCACACGCTCTGAAAGCATGCGGGCCAAATATGCGTGGAAGGCAAGCGCCAGGCCAGGGTCTATTTCTTGCATCCTATCTTGCAATTCCCGTCCCTTTGCGGTAGGATGAGGCCAGATGGAACCTGCCGGAACGCCCAAAAAACTAAAAACCGAAAAATCAAGCCAGAGATTCACATCCACTTTCGGCCTGGTGGCGATCGTCGGCGCCGTTGCCCTGGTGCTCGCCACACTTTTCACTGCCTGGACACCAGGTAGCTCCCCCGGGGACCAGGTATTCCAGCTTGGTTTTACCCCCGGTCCGACCGCCGGATCCCCCGGGACTGCCGTGAGCTTCGACCGTGCCACGCAGGTGGTTGAAATCGTGGCTGGACACTGGAAAAACGATTCGGGTGCAGTTTGCCCGGATGGATTAGAAGAGAGCCAGGTGAATTTGCAGATCGCCAGCCTGGTCCAAAAGCTGCTCGTGGAGCAGGGGTACACGGTGGAATTGCTGGCCGAATTCGACCCGAGGCTGGAAGGATACCAGGCAACCGCCTTGGTTTCAATTCATGCCAATTCCTGTGATTTTATCAACGAGCTGGCTACCGGCTTTAAAGTCGCGGAGACCATGATCAACAAACGGCCGGACAAATCGGCGCGCCTGACCAGCTGCCTGGCAGACCGCTACGCGCGCATCACTGGCCTGGGCATGCACAGCGCCAGCATCACCCTGGATATGACCAGCTACCATGCTTTCGGAGAGATCGATGAAATCACCCCTGCGGCGATTATCGAGACCGGATTCCTAATCTCGACCGGCAGTTTCTGACCGAGGAGCCGCAGCTCGCCGCCCAGGGGATTGCAGCCGGGATCACCTGTTTCCTGAACAATGAGAGTATCACCCTCAGCACACCCAGTGCCCTCCCAACTACTCCAACTGCCGCACCTTAATTCCATCAGCGCGGTTTCCCTCTAAAATTAATTCGGCCTCCTCGATGGTTCAGCCCACTCATTCAACACTTCTCTCGGAGGGAACGCGGTCCTGGCAGGAAGGAAGCCGGAACGCGGCGCGCCGCAAGGCGATGGATGTTCTGCGGCTCGACCCTGAGAATGAGGATGCCTGGCTGCTGCTGGCAGCGACAGCCAGCCCGCATGCCAGCCTCGCTTATTTGCAGCACCTCCTGGAGATAAACCCGCATAATCCACAGGCCGCCGCTGCCATGCAGTGGGCGCTCTCCCGCCAAAAATCCGATCCCGCGCTGGATGCATCCGACACCAAGCCGGTGCGAGTGAGAAGGAGAAAAGTACAGAATCACTGGCCGGTGCTGCTCATGATCCTGGTATTCGGATTTGGATTGACCTGCCTGGCTGCAATGCTCACCCAGGCGACATTGAGAAGCCCGGCTTTCCAATCTGCCTGGATTCCTGCTGCCCGTACCTGGTTCCCTTCAACTGCGACGCAAGAACCGCTCCCAACGAGTGAAATTCTATCCACATCCGTCCAGGAAGCAGGTGAATCCGACACACCTACAGTTGTCCCTCTTCCAGATACAGCGCTCATTCCCACACTCATCCCCAGCAGCCTGCCAGAACTTTTTCCCACTCCCACCCAGATGCCAATCTCTCCCGATGCACCTGTCGCCCTCCACCAGCGCAGGAGGCTGGTTTCTGGATCGAAGTGGATTTATCCGCCCAGCGCTTGCACGCTTACCAGGGAGATGAGCTGATCAACGCATTCATCATCTCCGGCGGACGGAAACCGACCCCTACCGTCACCGGAAAATTTAAAGTCTATGTAAAATACCGCTACGCAAACATGAAAGGTCCCGGTTACTTCCTTGAAAATGTGCCATACGTAATGTATTTCTACCAGAGCTACGGCGTGCACGGCACCTACTGGCATGATAATTTCGGCACTCCGATGAGCCACGGCTGCATCAACCTGCGCACCGAAGACGCCGCCTGGTTGTACCGCAGGGCGAAGATCGGTACGGTGATCGATATTCACAGGTAAAATTATTGGGAAAGCGGTAATTTGAATTCCAATATGATACTATTCAAAACTATTTTTTCTTGATCGAAGGTAACTTTATATGTCACAACCCATTTTTGCAGGTTTAATATTTGACGAAAATGACCAGCCTGTGGAGGCTGTTTATGTTGGCAGTGAGCCAATGTACGTGGTGAACGACGCCGGCTTTCGCCGGCATATCCCTGCAGCTGATATCGACCTGCAGGTTCTAAAGACAATGACGGATTGATCGAGGGCCATGAGGACCTGGTCAGCGAGCAGACCGCCAAGATGCTCGGGCAGGATGACCCGTTCTCCCTGGCGGCGATGAAATCCCAGATTAAGAACTTTGCCAACCAGCTGGACGCCTTGCTGGAAACGGGCATCCCGGAGGAAGTACGAGCCTACCTGGGTATGATGGGCTTTCGCATCCGCATCAACCACCACGGAGAAATCCTGGATGTCGACCAACCAGGGATCGCCGCGCCGGACGATGAATAAACCTTAAAATTAGAAAACCGGAAAATAACACACACCTGCCGTGCCCGGGCCGGTATGAACTCCCAATGCCGGTGAGAGCTCAGCGAATATCAATTCCACGATATCCAGGCGCGCTTCAAACAGCTCTTTGATCTTTTGAGCTTCACCCTGGGTGGCTGCGTGCACGTAGGCGACTTTTATCTTACTGCCGCCAACCACCTTCCCTACCATCTCCACCATCATCTGGTAAGCCTGCCGGCGGCTCCTGGCCGTGCCCAGGGCAACAATTACCCCATTATCCATTCCGATGATCGGCTTGATATTGAGCAGCGACCCGACCAGGTGTTTTGCTTTACCAATTCGTCCGCCCATATAAAGGTACTTAAGCGTATCAGCTGTCTGCAGCATGTGAAGTCACCGGGATCATTTGCCTGACCCGGTTGATGATATCGTTGAAGGGCTGGTTAGCGAGAGCGGCACGGGCGGCCTCGATTACCATCCATCCGTGGCACATCGAAACATTCAGAGTATCGATCACTTCGATCCGGATTTTCGGCAGTATTTCAGCAACCATCTCCCTGGCTGCCATGGCAGCCTGGTAAGCACCGCTGCCTTTGGAGGTCATGTGGATGCTGATGATTTCTTGCGCACCGGTATCTGACAAAGCCCGATACATTTGAATATAATCGCCAGGCCCAGGGCTGGCGGTCTGCGGGAGCTGCCTGGCGGAAGGCAGCCAGCGGTAGAATGTATCCCGGTCGATGGTGACCAGGTCACGCAGCACTTCAGAACCACGGTGGATGTAGTACGGAACCGTATGGATATTAAGCTCCTCGAGCAAAGGCTCGGGGACGCTGATTGTGCTGTCGCTGACGATAGCCACTCTGGTCATAGATGCTCCATTTGTTTAAGGGAAAAATCGAGATGCATCTTTATGTGCCTTCTGCCCACCCGACTGCAACTTCCTTGTGTTGCATAGTTTACCACCGCCGAGAGATTTTTTTGAAGTCTGATATAATCTGCCACTGCGCATCCGATAGGACAGCAATTCACTCCCACTTTCCAGTTCTAACTGAAGAGGGACATTGAACATCGATCCCACAACCGCCTCTCAGATGATCCAAGCGCAATTAGCCCCCTGGCGCCAGGCAATCGAAGACCCTGCTGGCACCCAGGAGAAGGTCCTGCATACGCTGTTGATTGACTATGCGAAAACGAATTACGGTCAGGAGCACGGCGCAGGCCAGGTCGATACCATCGCCGACTACCGGAAAAGCTTCCCGGTAGCCACGTATGATGAATACAAACCGCTCATCCAGCGCGTGATCGGTGGGGAGGAAAACCTGCTGCTTTGTGAACCACCGCTCGGATGGGCCATCACACGCGGCACGACGCAAGGCAAATCGAAGTTCATCCCCATGACGGCGACCGATTTACGCCTGCGCATCAGCGCCGGTCGAGCAATGATGAATTTCGTAGCCGAAGAGCAGCGCTACGATCTATTCGCCGGGGTAAACCTGAACCTGAACTTCCCCTCCATCGTCGGCACTCTATCGCTCGGCGACCGACAGGTCAATTACGGCTACAGCTCGGGCATCTACACCAAGTTTGTTTCGGCTTTCACTCCGATCCGCTCGGTGCCCAGCCAGGATGACATCGACGCCCTGGGGGGCGGAAAATCGACTTCGCGACTGGGAGAACCGCTTCGACCTGGCATATGACCAATGCCGGGAGCTAAATGTCACCCTGGTAGGCGGTGTCTGCCCGACTGCCCTGCGTTTCGGCCGCTACATTCACAGCAAGCACCATGTGTATCCCAAGGATTTATGGAAAACCCAGATCATGACCCTGGGAAGCGTGGCTGGAAATCAACACCAGGCACCAGCCAGCACTGAACGCCATGTACGGAGGGGCTGCAATCCGTGAGATTTACGGGGCCACTGAAGGCATGTTCGGGCAGCAGAGAGACCGCAAGCGGGCCTGGGCACCTAATTACGACCTGTTCTTTTTCGAAGTGATCACACGCTCGGGTATCAAGATGCTGCACGAGATGCGCCCGGGAGAAATGGGCGGGCTGGTCGTTTCCACCCCGATCTTGCCGCGCTACCGCATTGGCGACCTGATCCGGGCTTTCGACCCGCCTTACTTCCGCTGCATCGGCAGGGAAAAATGGTTTACGCCGCTGCGCTACGCCTGGGATGAGCTGTCTACTATGAACCTCGGCCAATTATGAGGGTAAATCCGGCCTTTGATATACAGCCTGGAAATACGAAGGGGTCGCTGTGGATTTTCCTGGCTGCCGGCCTGGTTGAATTTGCCTTTTTCGGCCAGCTGATCGCCTTTACACCGCTCTACCTGCCAGAGCTGGGTGTTGACCCGGGAAAAGCAGGCTATTTTACCGGGCTGATTGCTTCTGTCACGATGTTTATCGTGATCCCCGCCCTGCAGAAATGGGGGCAGCTGGCCGACCAGCTTACCCGCAAGCAGGTGATCGTGCAGTCGTTTTTGCTGAATGCCGCAGTGGCCGGGGCGGCGATACTGGCAGGCAATGTCTGGATATTCCTGTTCGGACGGGCGATCACACTGCTGGCGATGGACACGAACGGCCTGATCCTGAACTTCCTGGAGAAAAGCCAGCCTGGGCAGCCCCGGTCCGCAATTACATTGATGGCATTTGTGCCGCAGCTGGGAGTGTTCCTGGGTCCACTGGCAGCCGGGTTCTTCCTGGACCGGCTTGGTTTCCGTTCAATCATCGCTTTCAACCTGGTCCTGTTATTGCTGATCTCGTTCCTCCTGCACACGAGAATCCAGAGTATCAACGTGGTGGAAGAACAAAAGCCGGTGATGGGAATCCTACGGGACTCCCTGGGAATGGTGATCCGGTCACCCCGCTTATCACTGCTGTACCTGGCATTGACCCTGCTGGTGGCTGCCTGGATACTGGTTTTCGCCTACCTGCCGCTTTCGGTAACCAGCCTTACTCCCGACATCGGCGCGGGAGGTGCAGTCGGCCTGGTCCTGGGGTTGGGTGGGGCAGCCGGGATCCTGGTCAGCTCGACCCTTACCCACCTCGGAAGAAGGTTCAGTGAATGGGGAGTCCTTCTCTTCGTGGTGCTGTGCGGATCGCTGCTGTCCATCTTGCCTGCCGAAGCTGGAAATTTCAGCCAGTTGATACTCCTGTGGATGTTGATCTCAGGCTGTGCTTCGGCAGGATTTACTTTGCTGTACCGGGTGATTGCACGCTCGGCAGCCAGGCTGAACGTCGCGCTGGTATTATCCCTGGCGATCCTGCCAGTGAACGGCGGGATGATCCTGGGACCGGTGATCGGCAGTTTCCTGGCCGTACCCGTTATCCGCGGCATCTATCCGGCTGCCATGGTTCTCAACCTGATTGCCCTGGCGGTCCTGATCCTGGCATCCAGGCTGCCCATACCCGGTGAAAATCAAGATGCAGGCTGATATGCAGCACTCAACGCCTGTCGAACAGGTCATCCGTCGCCGTTACTCATGCCGGACTTACGACCTGGAACCCATCGATACCGGAAAAAAGGAAGACCTCGAGAAGTTCATGCGCCAGATCGGCTGCGGACCATTCGGCAACAGCAGCCGCTTCACGCTGGTTTCCGCTTCCCCCTCTGAGAGGAATGCCTTGAGAGGGTTGGGTACCTATGGCTTCATACGCGACGCAAGCGGTTTTATCATTGGCGCCGTAGATCATAACGAACAGCACAACCTGGAAGATTTCGGATACCTGATGGAGAAGGTGATCCTGCGAGCCACCGAGATGGGATTAGGCACCTGTTGGTTGGGAGGAACCTTCACCAAGAGCACTTTTGGGCAGAAGGCTGCAGTACAGGAAGGAGAGCTGGTGCCGGCGGTAGCAGCGGTCGGAAACCCTGCCAGTGGACTGCGCTGGATGGAAAGGCTGGTCCGCCACCGGGCTGGCGCCGAACGCCGCCTGCCGTGGGAAAGCCTTTTTTTCCAGGATAATTTCAGCCGCACCCTCTCCAAAAACGAGACTGGTGATTACTGCCTGGCGTTGGAAATGGTACGCCTGGCACCTTCGGCTTCCAACAAGCAGCCCTGGAGGGTGGTTAAATCAGGCGAAACGTGGCATTTCTACCTGAAACGCACACCCGGGTATCGCGAAAGCACACTGGTACGACTCTTTACCGTGGCAGACATGCAGCGCATCGATATGGGGATAGCCATGTGCCATTTTGAGCTCAGCCTGCGGGAGAGCGGGCTGGCAGGAATATGGGGTCAATTACAGCCGAAGCCGGTTCACGATTCGCATGGAATCGAATACGTCGCCAGCTGGATCGGCAGCAGTTCTATTTAGGGCGCAGAAGCCCGCGCAATAAGAAGGATAAGCCCAGGCCAATCAGGATTAACGGCCAGAGCAGATTCCAGTTGACAAGGTCGCCCAGGCCCAGGCTGATGAAGACCACCGCCAGGATGAGCGTACCGGTGACCGGGCGGCGGTAAGCCGGAACCAGCAGGCGGATCAGTACTTCAATCAGCAAGATCACACCCATACCGAGCAGGATAATCGGCCAGGCACCGATAAACTTGTCCAGGATGCCCAGACCCGGGATCAAGACGGTGATGTGCAGCAAGTCGTCCAGCAAACCCAGGTTGGTCAGCAGGAAAACCACCCCTACCCATATCAGGATCAACGCCCAGATGATTGAACCTAATGGATCGCGGTGATATTTTTCATCCCAGCTCTTTTCTTCAGGAGATTTTTCTTCCTGTTTTTCCATCTCCTTCTCGTTGGATTTCTCATCGGATTTCTCTTCTTTTTCGCCGACTGGCTGTTGTGACATGGTTCCCTCCCAGGAAGAAAAGCTGGTAATTCGTTCGACTGTATTATACCGAATCCAGCCCCAGCATACTGGAATCGGATTGGAGGAAAAATCGGCGGTAGGCACTCGTTTCCTCCAGGATTTCCTGTAAACCTGCCCCCCAAGATTTACCTGCAGCCTGGCCCGATGCTTTTCCCACCGCCAGGACCGCCCTCTCTTCCTGCAATTCAACGATTGCCAGGTGACCCATTGCCTCCAGCGTATGCAATCCCAGGATAACTGCGCCTTCTCGGGCCGCGGCTGCTCCGGCCATCTCAAGCAAAGACACTTCACCACCCCGATTATTTATTGCGTATTTCGCCAGCCCTGCCAGGCGTTTCAGAAAGCCCTGGGCTGTATCCTCGGGTGGGTGCTTCACGAACATGACCACTTCTTGCGGCTGAACTCGCTCCAAGACCTGGCGCAGCTCTGCCCCTCCAGGGGGAGATGTCCAGATAACCAGGGTCGTCCCTCGCTCCAGCTCGTGCCGGTGTCGGATGGAACCCTCCAGCGGCGCATCCAGCTGGCGCCTCAAACCGTCGCGCTGGTCGCCTTCCGCCCACACCTGCACTCCCGGCTGGGTGATGAGACTGAGCAATATCGGCAGCGGATCTGGCTGGCGGCGGTAATCCGTGAGGCGAATGGGTGTCCGGGTCAGGTCTACCGCAGCGCCCGCAGAAGCCCTGGAGTCTACCCATTCAATTTGCACTTCCTGGCGGCCGCGGTTATTCCCCATGCGCACGCTGTAAGCCAGGTCGAAAGGACCCTGCGGGAGAAGTGATCCGCTGACCAGGTCGGCAGCCTGCCACCACATCAGGCGGAAAGTCCCACCCCATTCGTCCTCCACGCTGACCTGCAGGTGCTCCTGGTTACGCCCGACCGCCGAATAGCCCGAAAGGCGCATCTGCCTGCTGGCCAGCACCACCTGCGGGTTGCCGGGTCCAAAAGGCGCCAGGCGCTCCAGGTCTGCGACCAGCGCAGGGCTCAGCTCGCGCAGCTGCAGGTAGCCGTCCAGCTGCAGCGGCGGAGCGGGAACCTCACCACCCGCCAGAATTGTGCTGTTGAGCTTCCGTTTCAGCCGGGAAAGGTCTTCCTGTTCCAGGGAGAATCCAGCGGCCATGGAATGCCCGCCGAAGCTTGCCAGCAGGTCTGAACAGGCTTCCAGGGCGGCGGTGATATCCACGCCCGGCACCGAGCGAGCCGAAGCGCGTGCCGCCTCTCCCGGGGGAGTGGAGACCAGCACCACCGGTTTGCCAAACCTGTCTACCAGCCTGGAAGCCACAATTCCGATCACTCCGGCCGGCCAGGTGGCGTGCGAAAGCAGCAGCAGTGGGTCATCCAGCAGCGAGGGAGCTTCTTCGACCTGTTTCAGCGCAGCGCGCATCACCTGGCTGGTGAGCAGCTGCCGCCGGGCGTTGTATGCTTCGATCTGTTCGGCGATCAGACGGATCTGCCCTTCATTGTCCGAAGTGAGCAGGTCGACGACCGGGTTGGCATCGCCCAGGCGGCCGACCGCGTTCAGCCGCGGGGCGAGCATGAAGCCGATGTGCTCTTCGCTCAGCGTGGCCGGCTCGAGGCCCGCCAGCTCCATCAAGACCTTCAATCCCAACCGGGTAGGGTTTCGCAGCCGGTGTAAGCCCGACTGCAGGAGATAGCGAGTATCCGCCTGGACTTCCGCCAGGTCGGCCACGATACCGAGTGCCACCAGGTCCAGGCAGTTTTCAGCGGCCTGGACGTCTCCAGCCAGACGGTGCAGCTGCCGGGCAAGCATATAAGCCACTCCCACACCAGGCAGTGACGAGAGCGGGTGTCCTGGAGGCAGGAAGCGCGGATTTACGATGGCATCAGCTGCTGGCAGGGGCGCAGGCAGCATGTGGTGGTCGGTGATCACCATCTGCACGCCGCGCTCACGTGCCAGCCGGGCAGCCGGATGGGCAGAGATACCCGTATCGCAGGTCAGCACCAGCCCGATACTTGGATCGCGGTCAAGGAATTGCTGGAGCGCCTTCTCACTAACGCCGTGCGATTCATACTGGCGGACGGGAATGTGATAAGCCACGCTGGCCTGCAGGCTGCGCAGGGCAGTCACCAGCAGTGTGGTAGCGGTCTGGCCGTCCACATCGAAATCACCCCACACCAGGACAGTTTTCCCATCCTGGATCGCCCGCATCACCTGCGCAGCAGCCCCTTCCAGCCCAGGAAGCTCGAGCGGGTCAGCCGGCTGGTAGAGGTCCGGATCCAGGTAGCCGCGCGGAGAGGCAGCATCCTTGATTCCACGGCGCATGAGAGCCTGGAGGACCAGCGGGTGGCCACCCACCAGCTCAGCCAGGCCGGAGGGGAAATCGAATTGCGGGGTTTCGAGTATCGCCTACAATTCCTGGCAGATGCAATTACAGGATTTGACTCTTGATTCAGAAACTAATTTCCACGATCTGGTCGAAGTCGAAGCTCAATTCTGGCTCTTCCTGCTGTTCGTCCGAGGCTTCCCCGAATTCACCTGCTGCGACGCCGCGATCGCACAAAGAGCGGTAGACGCAGAAACGGCAGGTTTCGAGGCGGTCGGTTTTCACAAAACCACTCTCATCGAGACTTTCAATGACGGTAATCAACCCGGATAGATAAGCTTCATCCATTTCGTATTGGGGATGGGAGTATTCGAAGGTTTCAGGCTGGTCAGGGAAAGCTGGAAACCAGTAGGTCATGCTCACCTGCCCGGCGGGGATCTCCTGGCCCCGGTTGACAGCAGTTGAGGTGCGCACCAGCAGGTATGGGTACAACCGGGTCTGCAGGCTCTTCTGCAGCCAGGAACGAGAGGGACGTTTCAGGTTGGTTTTCCAATCGTAAATCCGCCAGCTGCCGTCTGGAAACTTGCAGATGAAATCCAGTTTCGCTAAAAGGCGGTGACCCTTCAAGGCTGCCGAGAGCAGGATTTCGGCGGAACGGTCGCCCGCCAGCGGCTGAGGGATTGTGCCTGGAATGCGGTCCTGGAAATTTGTCCACCACATTGCGAGCTCGCCGTCCGGGATGGTAGTTGACAGCTCTACGGCAGGCACGCCTGAAAAGTAAGCCTGCGCCAGCTGGTGGAAACGGCCTCCCAGCTGCATGCGGCGTTCGCTTTCCAAAGCCGGCTCCGATTGGACTGCCGGCCAGGCAACCTGCCGGAGATAGCGCAGCCAGAAGCGGTAACGGCAGTCTTCAAAATCCTGCAGGCTGGATGAGCTGAACTGGAAGCCATCAGGAATTTCCATCGGTATTCTCCTGTCTGATTTCCTTCCAATAAGAGGAGAGAGCCACCAGTGGAACGGCCGGGCGCATTTCCCCGAAGCGGCCGGTATTCCAGGTGACCACCAGCTCGCGCCTGGCGCGCGTGATGCCCACATAAAGCAGCCGCAGCCGCTCGCGCACATAATCCAGGCGGCTGTCCAGGGTCGGCTGGCCTTCTTGATACCAGGTACTCTCGTCGACCGACAGGACGGCTTCCACCTGTTCCAGGGCCTCGGCAGTCATATTCAGGTGGTCCCGGATGTACCATTTCTCACCCTGGTACTGGTCATTTTCAAGTCCGGACGGGAAATCGTAGCTGTTGACAGACAATAAATAGACGCGGTCCCATTCCAGCCCCTTGGCTTTGTGAAAAGTGGAGACCACCACGGTGTCCCGGTAGCGGTCAGGATCGAAGCCGGAGTCTTCGCTGCTGAAACCGATGAAACGCCGTTCATTGCGAGCAATTGATCGGATTTCATCCACCATCTCGGGCAGGCGCCACTCCGGGTGAAGCCCGGCAGCCTGGCTGAGCAGCAAAGCCAGTTTGTGCGCCAGTGCCAATTCGGAAGAGGTCTTGAAGAGGTCCTGAGAGAGGGTGAGCACGAGCTGGTCAACCGGCAGCTGCACGGCAGCCTGCCAGCGCTGCATATAAGAGCGGAACTCGCGTAATACCGTCAGGTTTTGCTCATCGGCACCCTGTTGGGTCAGGGATGCCAGCCAATCGCCGGCCGTTCCCGGCCATAAATAATCTTCCACCCGCGGGCATTTATGGATGAAAGCCGCGGCTTCATCCAGCCAGGGACGCTGTTCCTCCGCCGGCTCATCCTGCCTGCCCCAGGCCAGCAAGGCAGCCGAGAGGGAGGCGATCGAAAGCGGCTTGGAGAGGGCTTCCAGCAGGGTCTGCAGGCGTTTCACAGTCGAGGCGCGTGTGGCTCGAGCTGGCCAGCAGGCTGTCTTCGTAGGGAATCTTATTCCAACGGAGCTGCTCCACCAGTTCGATCCCGCGCGCCTGGCTGGGCACCAGGGCAGCCAGCGTCCAGCCCGGGTGTTCCGGCAGCCAGCGGCGGATCGAATCCACCACCTGCTTGATTTCATCGGCTGGCTGGTATTTCGCCAACACCAGGTGGACCTGAGATGGGTCGTCCGGCGGATTGGGATTTGGATCGCCGGGACTTACCGGTTCGATCAACGGCGGCGATTGGAGTGCATCGCGTACTTCTGGTATGGGGTGCTCTGTTCCTGCGTCCAGGTGACCAGCTGATTGGCAAGCTGGATGATGGTGGATGTTGAGCGACCAGAGCCAGGCAGCTCGAGCGAGCGCACATCCGGGCGCTGGATGAACTGGCGCAGGAAACGCGGGCTGGCAGTGGTGAAGGTCTCGAAGATGGCCTGGTTCGGATCTCCTACCCGCACCCAATTCCCCTGCTCCCCTGCCAACAGCGAGAGAATCTGCTCCTGCAAGCGGCTGCTGTCCTGGGCTTCGTCTTCCAGGATGAAAGGCCAGCGCAGCCGCAGCCTGTCCAGGAACCCTGTGTCGCTCTCCAACGCCTCCAGGGACAGGCGGATCAGGTCATCAAAATCTACTGCCCCGCGATATGCCAGTGCCTGCTGGTAATCTGCATATACCTGGCAGCCCATTTCAGCCAGGGGCACCGGAAATGGTATCTCATCGATGCGCTGGCGCAGCTTTACAGGGCTCAGGCGACGGTCTTTGGCCAACCTGACCACAGCCAGCACCATCTCGCTCACCAGCTCCGGCAGCTTTTTCCGCAGCACGAAATCCATCTTGCCTTCTTCCAAATCTTCAGCCAGGTACTCCAGCATGACTGCTGGTTGGCTTTTCAACCAGGCCTGTACGGCATCGTCCAGCATGGAGAGGCTTTCGCGCTGGTCGACGATCTGGAAGCGTTCATCCAATCCCACCAGGTAGGGCCGCTCGCGCAGGATATCGTGGGCCAGGCCGTGCAGGGTGCGGACACGATAGCCAGTGTTGGGCAGCAGGCCCTGTTTCTGGATGAAACTGCTCACCTGCTGGTAGAAGTTGTCCACAGCCGAGTTGACCAGGGTGACAATTAACACTTCCTGGTCATTTATCAGCACGCCGGAGGAGATGATCTGGGCGGCAAGCAGGGAAAGGGTGAAAGTCTTCCCACTGCCAGGGACCGCGGCGATGCCCATTTTTCCACGACGGTATTTCAGGATCTTGGTCTGGGAGGGGCGCAGCTGGGTCATGAGGTTGTCAGCAGTTTATTCAACGTTCGCAAGAGCGGTCCACGCTGTTCGTATCCCTGCTCGCCCAAGTCGCTGAGTCCCAGGAAGAGTGCCTTCCGGCAGCGCCTGACCAGGCCCAAAACCAGCTTTTGCAGGGCCAGTTCCTGGGTAAAAAGCTCATCGGAGTTCCCGCCAAATTCGAGAGATTACCCAATTGCGGCTCAGGACATAGGGATGAGTCAGAGGCTGGTAAACGCGCTCCGCCCAGCCGCGCGAGCCGATGTCCAGCCAGAACTGTACTTCGACGGGGCGGTTGGCCATTAAGAAGGTATAGGCTGGCGCCAGCAGCACCGCCTGCTGCTCAGCTGCCTGCCAGCCGCGTATGTACTGGGATGCAATCACTCCTTCTTCCAATGTCCTCAGGTATTCCTTGCCGACCGGTCGGCCTTCCTGCTGCAGGACGGGTCCCACTGCGTGGCGGAAAGCACGCACCGAATCGATCAGGCTGGATGTCACTCGCCCGGCGTCGTAATTGCGGTGGAAACCGTACCCTGGCTGGGAGAGCACTTCACCGAACAGGCGGCTGAAGAACAGGTCCAGGTCGGCTGGCTGCTGAGCCGCCTGCTCCAACCAGGACCTTAAGCCTTCATAACGCTGCCCCAGGATATAGGTGATACGCTCACGCGCCTCGCTTTTGATCAACTCGAATGAAGTGAGCACAGGCGGATGTGAACGGAAACGGTAGACGATATCCGCCAGTAGCTGGCTGCGCACCAGGTCCAATCCGTCAACAGCCAGCATCAGGGCATTTACAACATCAGCCCTGGCCGGGCGGACTTCCCATTCAGGGTAGGTGAGCGCAGCCAGTGTCAGCAGGCAACCGGTAACTGGCTCTGCACGCAAAGAGCGCGACGGGCGGTGCGAGCGCGAGGCGATGCCCCTGGAGGTGAGCCGGCTGGCGAGCGAAAAACGCAGGGCATCGGAAAAGTAAGGCGCCAGGACTGCAATTTCGCCTGCGGGAATCCCATCGTTTGTTACCAGTTCGGCGATCTGGTCTGCGACCCAATCCATCATTTCCGGAAAGAAGCGATGGAAGCTGAATTTGATGGCAGAGCGAAAATCAGTTTTCGAGCCGTCCGGGCCTGGGCCTGTTTCAGAAGTTTCCAACATACCCTTAATCGATGAAACCTCTGGCGATTCTACCGCGGCGAAGGTGCCTTGACCTCCTGGAGCTGAAGAAAATATCCTGCCCAGCCTGTTTTCCAGATCCACGATCGAATCCGGGCATACCAGCGTCTGGTCCCAAACCTGCCCCTGGTCGCACAGATGCTTAAGCCTGTGAGCGCTTTGGGGATCTGCGCCCAGGAAGCTGCGCAGCCCCCCATTGGAGTCATACACCAGCAGGGCTGTTTCGAATACAGGCAGCCATTCGGCAACCAGGTCGTGCATCACCGGCACATCTTCTTCCGGATTGTCGAAAACCAAACAGCGGAAACTGCGCAGCAGGTATCCCCTGCTCAACGGCAGCTGCCACAGGTATTTGAAAAACACCTCTACCTGCAAGGAGTAATCCACCAGGTTGTTTGCCAGGCAGTACGATCGAAACAGGCCGGCGCAGGTCTGCACATCATCGTACACGCGCAGCTGTCCCGGTTCTCCCAGCCAGGAGGACTTCAAACGCTCACCGAGCTGCTCCAGTGGGAAACCCACCAGGGCGGATTTGTTGAGATTGTCGATGACCTGGCTGTACAGGCGGTTGCGGTCGAGGCTGACCGAGCTGAACAGACCCTCATCCAGCAAGGGGCGCACCAGGTGAGCCATGAAATATTGGGCAGTCTCCAGGTTCAGAAACGTGGGCGGCTGATCGGGACGCGCAAAACCGGCAGCCCCGGCCACCACGGGCCAGAACAGCTGCAGCATGCGTCGGGAGAGACTGCCAAGTGTATGGACTTCTAATACTCGACCAGCAGGAAAGGCGGGGTGGTGGAAAATATGCAGGTATGGCAGCGCCAATGTGCGCTGCGGGACCAGGAGCAGGATCTCACCAGCAGGCATGCCGGAATCCACCAGGCTCAAAATGTGCGCCAGCGCGCCGGTGGTTTTCCCACAGCCGGCCGGCCCCTCGATGAAGCGCTTCCCGCTCGGATCCTCGGTTAACGAAGCTTGAGCGGGAGTGAGCGTGTGTCCAAGGATGAGCCGGTAATCCAACGTCATTTCCGTTTTATCCGAACCAGAAAGAAAGCAGCCACAGCACTGCCATGCCGACTGCTACGACCCACACCACATTGTGGGTCTTCCAGGCTACCAATACCGCGGCCATAGCTGCAGGCAGGCGTGGATTGGAAAAGGCCAGGCTCAATTCACCGCCGGGAGCCAATACTTCCGGAAAGATGATGGCGCAGAACACCGCCACAGGGACATAACTCAAGGCACGCATCAGCCAGCCGGGCAATTCAAGCCTGCCAAACAACCAGATAAAAGACAGCCGCATCAGGAAGGTCAGCAGCCCGGCAGCGAACATGGTCACCCAGATCATGTTTCCCTGCCTTCCACCAGCATGCCAGCCAGTATGCCTGCCACGGCAGCCACCACCAGGCCCAATTTATACGGCATGTCGAGGGCAACGATCGATATCACGCCGGCTGTTAGCGCGGCAGAGCCTGCAGCCAGGCTGGTGATTCTTGGAACGACCAGGGCGATGAAGATCAACGGCAGCGTGAAATCCAAAGCCCAGCTGGCAGGGATCAGGGCGCCCAGGAAAATGCCGGCTGCCGTGCTCAACTGCCAGCTCGACCACAGTGCCAGTCCCGAGCCAAGCAGGAAGAAATGGCGCTGGAGGGAGGGAGAACTGTGACTGCCGGTGAAATGGACGATGGTGACAGCATAGGCCTCATCGGTCAGCAAATAGGCCAGTATCAATTTCCAGGCGGGTCTCAGGCTGCGCAGGTACGGTGCCACGGAGGCGCTGTACAGCACGTGGCGCAGGTTAACGATGGCAGCAGTCAACACCATCACCAGGGCGGGCGTACCGGCGCTTACCAGCTGAGTAAGGATGAACTGCGCCGAGCCAGCAAAGACGATTGCAGACATGGCCTGGGCCTCAAGAGGCAGGAGGCCGGCTTCCACAGCCAGCACGCCGTAGATCATGCCGAACGGCACCACTCCAACCAGCAGCGGGAGCTCGGCCTGCACGCCTGCCTTGAATTCAGAGAGTTGAGGAGAAATTGACAATCAGGATTGCCCACAGGATAGAATATAATTACATTAAACCACAAAGGGAATAAGAATTGGATTGAAACAACCGGAGGATCAGAATATGCGCCTTTACCCGCAATTACACAAGTTATTCCTGGCTGCCCTCCTATTTTCTATGGCACTGGCTGCCTGCTCAGGCAATACACCAGCCGAGCCGAGCGCCACGGTACCACTGGCATCCCCGCAGGTCCAGATCACTTCCCAGGTCTCACCCACCGCCCCAGCCGGCATCTCCGGTCCCAAATCGATCACACTGCTGTATACACGCACGATCGATAACCTGAACCCGCTCTATTCCAGCCTGCAGGTAAACGACCAATGGTTCTCTGCCATTACACTGCAAATCTGGAATGCCTGGGCCTGGGATTTCGACGAGCAAAACAATTCCATCCCGGTCCTGGTTAAGGAGATTCCCAGCCTGCAGAACGGCGGGATTTCGTCCGACGGGCGCGTGATCACCATGCAGCTGCGCGATGACATCGTCTGGTCAGACGGACAGCCAATCACTTCTGCCGATTTCCGCTTTACTTTTCAAATGGCGGTGAATCCCAACAATTCAGTAGCCACGTCGATCCCTTATAACCTGATCACCAGCCTGGATACCCCCGACGAGCGCACCGTGGTGATCACATTCAGCCAGCCCTATATCCCGTGGCTGGGCAACCTGTGGCACGGTCTGCTGCCCTCCCACATCCTGCAGCCGGTATTCGACACCGCCGGGACGCTGGACAACGCCGAATGGAACACCGCACCGACCGTGGGCTGCGGACCGTATGTTTTCAGCGAACGGCTGGAGGGCGAGTCCATCCGCTTCGTCGCCAACGACAGGTATTGGGCAGGACGGCCTAAAATCGACGAGGTAACCATCCGCTTCATGGCGGATAACGCCGAGCAAACCGCCGCTCTTTCCTCCGGGCAGGGCGACCTGGGACTGCGCATCGCCTACCCGGATGTGCCCTCCTTGCAGACAGCGGGATTGACCATTCAGAAGGTGTTCTCGGGATATAACGAAGGTCTTTTCTTCTACATGCATCCTTTCGAAGGCCATCCTGCCCTGCAAGATGCACGCGTGAGGCAGGCAATCGCACAGTCCATCGACCGCCCGACCCTGATCCGCGAAGTGCTGCTGGACCAGACCGCACCGGCAGCCACCTACTGGGATAACACGCCATATATCGACCCAGGCGTTCAACCCTGGGCTTTTGATCCAGAACGTGCCAGGGGGCTGCTGGATGAAGCCGGTTGGGTGGATGCGAATGGGGACGGTGTGCGAGAAAAAGGCGATGTTAACCTCGAATTTACCTACGGCACTACTACAAGTCCCGTGCGGCTGGACGCACAGACAAAAATGGTCGCCCAGCTGGCCCAGGTCGGGATCAAGCTTGAACCATCATCGTACGATACGGAGACATTTTTCCAGGATTACGCGGAGGGCGGGCCGGCTGCCACCGGTCAGCTGGACATCTTCCAATATGCCCCCACCACCAATCCTGGTGACCCGCACACCACCGATTTCCTGTGCGGTGAAATCCCCTCCGAAGAAGTCCCAACCGGCACAAACTGGTCGTACTACTGCGACCAGGAGCTCGACACCCTCTTTCAACTGGAACTGACGCAAATTGACTTCAACCAGCGCCAGCAGACATTTCACCAGATCAGCAAGATGATTTTCGACCGGCTGTATTTCGTCGGACTATGGCAGGAACCAGACCTGTGGGCAATGCGTTCACGTCTGGCAAACGTGCGCCTCTCGGGACCGACCCCTTTCTTCAACATCATGGAGTGGGATTTAACGGAGTAACGAGAACTTTATCCACCCTCAGCCGGTCCATATCCACTACTTCGAAGCGCAGGTTTGCCCATTCGAAGATATCACCTACCCTGGGAATCCTTCCCAGGGTAGTCATCATAAATCCTCCCAGGGTCTCGTAAAGGTTTTCATGCTCGTCGGGTAGCTCCGAGATCTCAAAAAGGGCTTTGAACTCGATAATTGGCAGCATGCCGTCCAACAACCAGCTGCCGTCTGCGCGCTGGACAATTTCCGGTTCCTCTTTGACATCCGGGAATCCCCCAACGATAGCCTCCAGGAAGTCGGTCATGGTCACCAGTCCCTGGATACCCCCAAATTCATCGATCACGAAAGCAATGCGGGTGTGATGCGTACGAAATTCCTGCACAGCTTTCAAGCACAGATAGATTCTCGGTCACGAATACAGGCTTGCTGATCGCTGTCCTGAGATCGACCGGCTGATTCGACAAACAATCGGCGATAAGATCTTTGGTCTGGACCAAACCTTCCAGCTGGTCCAGGTCGCCGCGTGCCACCGGGTAGGAGCTGTGCTCTTTAGATCCCAGCTTGACCAGGTTTTCTTCCAGCTGCCCGTCCAGGTCCAGCCAGATGATATCCCGGCGGGGTGTCATGATCGAGGTCACGCGCCGGTCGGCGAGCCAGAATACCTGCTCGAGGATCCGTTCTTCATCCGGTTCAATAATCCCGCCCGTCGTTCCTTGTTCAATCAGCAGCTTGATCTCTTCCTCCGTCACGCTCAGATCCGCAGCCGGGTGGACTCGCAGCAGCTTAGAGCACCAGGTTCGTCGTTGAGCTGAGGAATCGGACAAGCGGGGATGTGAGCCTTGAAAGCATGTTCATAGCCGGGCTGATGGCGATCGCGATGCGCTCAGGATTGCTCAAGGCAATCTGCTTGGGAGCCAGCTCACCAATTATCAGGGAAAGGAAAGTCGTGACCAATACCACCAGGCCAACGCTGATCGCCTCGCTGTTATTCGAAATCCAGGGCAGCGGCAAGGCTTCAAAAAATCCCACCCACTCCTCCGCCAGGGTTGCGCCACCATAGGCTCCCGCCAGGATCCCAACCAGCGTGATGCCGATTTGAACCGTGGATAGGAATCGCCCAGGGTTTTCCGCCAGCTGCAGCGCAATCGCAGCACCCGAGCTGCCAGACCTGGCGCGCTGCTGCAGGCGGTACCTCCTGGCGGATACGATAGCAATTTCAGACATAGCCAGGAGACCATTGAAGAGAATCATCAGAGAAGATGATTACGATTTCTATTGAAACTGTGTTCATAATACCTTTCAGGTGATTCGACGAAATTTAATGGGATGCGGCTGGTCAGCGGCAGCACCCAGCCTGAGATGGCGCTCGCTCTCGTAATCCGACCAGTTTCCCAGGCTCCAGCGCACCTGGCCTTCATCTTCAAACGCCAGGATATGCGTGGCGATGCGATCCAGGAACCAGCGGTCGTGGCTGACCACGACTGCACTCCCAGCGAAATTTTCAATTGCTTCTTCCAATGATCTCAAGGTATTGACATCCAGGTCATTGGTAGGCTCGTCGAGCAGGATCAGGTTGGCTCCCTGTGTCAGGACGCGCGCCAGGTGCACCCGGTTGCGCTCGCCTCCCGACAGGACCTCGATCTTCTTCTGCTGGTCGGCTCCGAGGAAATTGAAGCTGGCGACGTATGCACGTGAATTGATGCGCCGCGTCCCGAGCAGGAGCATGTCTTCTCCACCTGTGATCTGCTCCCAGACCGTCAACCCTCCATCCAGGATATCGCGCGACTGGTCAACATAAGCCATCTGCACCGTCTCACCTCTTCGAATGAGGCCAGTATCAGGCTGCTCAAGACCTGCCAGCAAGCGCAGGAAAGTGGTTTTTCCAGCCCCGTTCGGGCCAATCACTCCCACGATGCTGCCAGGAGGGAGGCTGATTGAAAGGCTATCGATCAGCAAGCGATCTGCATAGCCCTTGCTGACGGCATCGAATTCGACCACCAGGTCACCCAGGCGCGGGCCGGGAGGGATATAGATCTCCAGGTCTTCACGCCTTCGCTCATATTCCTGCCCGAGCAGGTTTTCATAGGCGGTCAGGCGCGCCTTCCCTTTCGCCTGGCGCGCCCTGGGCGACATGCGGATCCATTCCAGCTCTCTTTCCAGGGTGCGCTGGCGTTTGCTCTCTGCGCCTTCTTCCTGGCGCAGGCGCTCCTGCTTCTGTTCCAACCAGGAGGAATAATTACCTTTCCAGGGAATTCCAAATCCCCGGTCCAGCTCGAGAATCCAGCCTGCAACGTTATCCAGGAAGTAGCGGTCGTGTGTCACTGCAATGACGGTACCCTGGTATTCCTGCAAGAAGCGCTCCAGCCAGGCGACCGACTCGGCGTCCAGGTGGTTGGTCGGCTCATCGAGCAGCAGGATATCAGGCTCTGTCAGCAGCAGCCGGCACAGAGCCACCCGCCGGCGCTCTCCCCCGGAGAGAATCGCAATCGGGGTCTCACCAGGCGGGCAGCGCAGGGCATCCATGGCGATGCTCAACCGGCGGTCCAGGTTCCAGGCATCGTGGTGATCGAGCCATTCCTGCAGGCGTCCTTGCTCAGCAATTAGAGCGTCAAAATCCGCATCCGGTTCCGAAAAGCGCTCGTTCACCGCCTCAAACTGGCTCAATTTCGCAACAATAGGGCCTACCCCCTCTTCGACCACCTGTCGGACTGATTTAGCTGAGTCGAGCTGGGGTTCCTGGTCGAGCATGCCGACCGAATATCCAGGTGAAAAGACCACTTCACCCGTGAATCCGTCGTCCTTACCGGCGATAATACGCAGAAGAGTGCTTTTTCCGCTTCCGTTCAGTCCCAATACGCCGATTTTTGCACCGAAGAAAAAACCGAGTGAAATATCCTTGATCACCGGCCTGTTACCAGGGGGAAAGGTGCGGCTTACGCGTACCATCGAGAAAATGACTTGTTCACTCATTGAAGGTTACTCAACTTGAATGGGAATGGGATGTTAATACAAATCTGAGCCATTATACCTTGACAGAAAATCTTGATTAGCCTAAAATAGAAATTAGGATTATTAACATCTATATTATCTGATATTAAGGATTGTTGTATTTATGAACAGAAATATCTCCCGAAGAGAATTCCTGCGTACCGGGGCGCTGACGGCTATCGGCCTGGCAGGGGCAGGATGGACAGCACAGAACTATAAAACTGCCCGGGCATCTGAGCATCCGCAAGATCACGACGCACACAAGAATCAAATGGCGATGGCGGTCGGTGAAGTGGATCACCAAAGCAACGGATTTCAACCCCGACGATGTGCTCACCGATTTCGATTACGGCAAGGTCTCAACCCTTGAAAACGGGCAAACCTTGAGGGAATACGATATTTACGCCATCAATAAAGACCTTGAGATCCTGCCTGGCATCACTTTTCCAGCCTGGCTGTACAATGGCCGACTGCCCGGTCCGACTATCCGCTGCACGGAAGGCGACCGGATCCGCATACGTTTCCGCAACGGCAGCTCACACCCGCATTCGATGCACTTCCACGGCATCCATACCTCCGATATGGACGGGGTTCCTGGAACTCCCGGCATGATCGCACCCGGGGAGAGCTTCGTGTACGAATTCGACGCCGAGCCATTCGGACTGCATCTGTACCACTGCCATGCCGCCCCGCTGGCACGCCACATCGCCAAGGGATTGTACGGAGCGTTTATCATCGATCCCAAGGGAGGCAGGCCGCCAGTCGACCGCGAGTTCGTGATGGTGATGAGTGGGATCGACCTGGATTTTGACGATGTAAATGATGCGTATGCCGTGAACGGCATCCCCTTTCACTACCAGCTCAACCCGATTTCGATCCGGGTGGGAGAGCAGGTGCGTGTCTACCTGGTGAACATTTTAGAATTCGACCTGCTCAATTCCTTCCACCTGCATGCCAATTTCTTCCAATACTTCCCGACCGGCACCAGCCTGGTACCTTCGGAATACACCGACACCATCATGCAGACACAGGCACAACGCGGTATCCTGGAGTTCTCCTATAAATATCCCGGGCTGTACATGTTTCACGCCCATAACACCGAATTTGCCGAGCTGGGATGGACCGGAAATTTCGAGGTCAAAGCATGAGGTGCAGCCATGATTGAGGAAACTCAAACCAGAGGACAGTCTAAACGCACCAACCCTGTGACCCTGGTATTGCTGGTCCTGCCGCTGCTGATACTGGGTGGCCTGATCGTTTTATTTTTGCGAACCGGCGGGGGCCTGAACCTGGCTTCCCCGGTACCGATTGAAAGCCTCAGCGTCGAACGCACGGTGTTACAACCCGGGCAATTCGAAATCACCATCCGCAACACCAGCCTGGAGGAAATTACCATTGCCCAGGTAATCGTGAACGACGCATTCTGGGAGTTCGAAGTCTCGCCCAGCCCAACCATTCCACGCCTGGGAAAAGCGGTGCTGCGTATCGATTATCCCTGGTCGGATTCTGAAGCTTACGCCGTGCGCCTGTTCACGGGCAATGCCATCCCCTTCGACATCGATATACCGGTGGCATTTACCACGCCCCAACCGGATACCAGCACCTTCCTGAGCTTCGCCCTGATCGGGCTGTATGTGGGCGTGATTCCAGTGTACCTGGGACTGCTGTGGTACCCGGCACTGCGCCAGCTGCAGCGCCGCTGGATGGTATTCCTGCTGGCGGTCACCGCTGGACTGCTGGTGTTCCTCGGCCTGGACACCCTGGCTGAAGCCATCGAACAGGCCGCCCTGGTTCCAGGGCCTTTCCAGGGAATTGGATTGGTTGGAATTGGAACGGTGGGCACTTTCCTGCTGCTGGAAGCGATTTCCCGGCGGGAAAAAGGTTTGGGGCGCAGCGAAGCCACTCAGCGCATGTCGGTGGCGACCCTGATCGCGGTCGGCATCGGGCTGCACAACCTGGGCGAAGGCCTGGCCATCGGAGCAGCATACAGCGTGGGAGAGATTGCCCTGGGAGGATTCCTGGTGATCGGATTTATTATCCAGAATATCACCGAAGGTGTGGCGATCATCGCGCCGGTGGTGCGCGACCAGCCGAAATTGAGCAAGCTGGCAGTGCTTGGTTTGATCGGCGGTGCGCCCGCGATCCTGGGTGCCTGGATTGGCGGATTATCTCCGTCACCTACCCTGGCAGTCTTATTCCTGGCGATCGGGACTGGCGCGGTATTCGAAGTGGTATTAGAAATCGCCCGGTTGATCCAAAAAGATACAGCCCGCCAGCCGATGCCCGCCATGGTCTTCTCCGGTGTCCTGGGAGGGATGTTAATCCTGTGGGTCACCGGGCTGCTGGTCAAATAGAGAATTATTTCGACAGGTTGACCAGCCTGACACCGGCGCGGTGAACCTGCCTGAAATTGCCACCCTGCATGATGGTTTTTAGCACCGGCTCTTCAGCGGTAACCAGAGCTCCCGATATCACATCGATGCCGAAATCGAACATCAGCGGTGTGAGCGGTGTACTGGGTCCCAGCAGGATCACGAAAGCGCCGGGTGAGCATAATTCCAGCATGCTCTCCAGTGTGCCGTTAACCAGGGTCATGGCGGTGATGGCTGCCACATCTGCCCGGGGTAAGACATCCGGCGCCATGCTGTCTGGCAGGTCACCTGGCTGGGGATCGAGCTCCAGGACATCCAGGTGTTCTAACTTTTCTCGCAATTGAGGGACGAAAGGGAAATGCCCGACCAGCGCAACGCGCTTACCCAGCCCATGCTGCAGGATGAGTTGTTCCGCATTTATCTCACTCGTGAATTGAAAATTCCTGGGCAGCAAGGCATTCAGCGCAGCCATACCAACCGAGACCAGGGCAGGGGATTCATGCAGGCTGAAATCCTGCCAGCTGCCGGGCAGAGAAACTCTCCAGGTTACCCGCCTGTGGGATTTGGGGGCCGCTGCCGTGATGGTGCCCACTGGAGAGAGTTGAAGCCAGGCCACACCGGCGCTCGCCGTTCACTTCCGCCACTACCGCGGTCCAATGCAAACCGACGCAGACTGCCTTTACCTCGCCATCGGATAGTGATGCAAGGATGGATTCGATGATCATTTCTTACACGTATGCATCGGTGATTTCACGCGCACAGCGCACAAAGTCCAGGACAACTGGGATGTTCTTCATCAAGAGAACCATGCTGCCTTTAACGCTGAGCTTGCCCGTCATGAGCGCCTGCATCGGCTCCCACTCCCCCTGTATAACCTTAAGAAAATTCGGGTAAGGTGATTTTAGAGTAATAGCCGGTGTGTACTCCTGGCTGCCGTCACTGACTAATGCCTGCCGGCACTTGCCGTGCCATAAGTCCAGATAGATCTCAGTTTTTTCTGCCAGCGGCCCGCCGGGATCGACAATGCACAGCATGTCTCCCTCCCAATTCCTTGCGATGCGGGCATATTGCTCATCTGTATTCAGTTTATCATTCAGGGCGTTAACCCAATCAATAGTGGGAAATTTTGCCATTTTTGCATTCTCCATTCCCCAGAACTATTTTTCGATTAATGTTATACACGTTGAAAGGCGGCTGCTGAGCCCACAGAAATTCGGATTAAAAAAAGAGTGCGCTGGGTGGAGTTGAACCCACACGCCTTTCGGCACATGGCCCTCAACCATGCCTGTCTGCCAGTTCCAGCACCAGCGCAATCGCAGACGTATTATAATCGTAGGCGGTAGGTTGTCAAGCTGAGCGATTTTTCGTGGACTGGGATATATTAAATCTAATACTGCTCACCGTACAATATCCAGGAGATAGTGATGAAAATCGTCGTAGATGCCATGGGAAGCGATGACTGCCCCGAGCCGGAAGTCCAGGCTGCGGCGAAAGCGGCCCGGACCTGGGAGGAAGAGATCATTCTGGTCGGACCCGCAGTGTTGGTAAACGAGAAGCTGTCGAAGCTGGATTATCCTGCGAAGCGGATCAGGGTCGTGGATGCCCAGGATACGATTACGATGGAAGATAAGGGGATGAAACTGGCTTTGAAAGCCAAGCGCCGTGATTCAAAGACTTCGATGGCAGTCGGTATCGACCTGGTGAAAGCCGGTGAGGCGGATGCCTTCGTGACCGCAGGCAATACCGGCGGCGCACTGGCAACAGCCTTTTTCCGGATGGGAACACTGGAAGGCGTGGAGCGACCCGCTCTGACCGCTTTCTTCCCGGTCAAGGACGGTTTCTCCGCGGTGCTTGACATCGGCGCCAACCCGGAATGCAAGCCAGAGCACATCCTGCAGTTTGCCATCATGGGTGCAGTCTATTCCCGGGAAGTGCGCCAGGTGGAATCCCACGCGTGGGGCTGCTTTCGAACGGTGAGGAAGCCGGAAAGGGCAACCAGCTGGTGAAGGAAAGCTATCCTCTGCTGGCTGCCAGCGGGTTGAATTTTATCGGCAACGTGGAAGGTAAAGAGCTGTTTGGCGGTTCAGCGGATGTGGTCGTCACGGACGGTTTCACAGGCAATATCCTGCTGAAAAGCAGCGAGGCAGTTGCCAAGCTGCTGGTCGAAATATTACGCCAGGAATTGACCAGCACGATACGAACTTCTGTCGGCGCGCTGCTGGCAAAACCGGCTTTTAGCCGTCTGCGGGCGATGATGGACCCGGCCGAAGTCGGTGCAGCACCATTATTGGGGATCAACGGCCTGGTGTTCATCGGTCACGGGCGCTCGGATGCGCGCGCGCCATGCTGAACGCGATCCGCACCGCCCGCCAGGCGGTGCAGGCTGGGCTGCTGGCAAGCCTGTCGAGGGAAATCCAGAAAAACCTGAAGTCTAGCGGAGAGGTCAAGCCGCTGGCAGAACTGCAGGAGCAGCCGGAATGAAGGGCACAGACAGCCGCAGGAGAGTGGTTATCACCGGGTTAGGAGCGGTTTCACCGCTCGGCTCTTCCGTTCAGCAGACCTGGGAAGGATGGATTAACGGCGTATCTGGAATCCGGCACATCACCCAGTTTGATCCAGGAGAAATGCCGTGCCAGATCGCCGGTGAAATCCCGGATTTTAACCCTGAAGATTACATGGAACGCAAGGAAGCGCGGCGCGTGCCGCGCTCGAGCCAGATCGCACTGGCCGAGCGCGATACAGGCGGCGGCGATGCAGGATTATCTGCTCCCTTCACAGATGGCGAACGCTGCGGTGTAGTATTCGGTACAGCAATCGGCGGTGTGGACCGGGTGATCGACGGATACCAGACCTATTTGAGCCAGGGATTGGAGAAGGTGAATCCCTTCACGCTGCCGTCCGGAATTCCCAACCTGGCAGCCTTTATGATTGCCAAACAGTTCCAGTGCACCGGACCCAACAGCACCATCACCACGGCCTGCGCCACGGGCACACAAGCGGTAGGGGAAGGCACCGAACTGATCCGCAGAGGCGCCGCTGACCTGGTGATCTCCGGCGGTACCGAAGCCCTGATCCGCGATTTCAGCATCGGCGGATTCTGCGCCATGCGAGCCCTGCCGGTCAATTACAATTCAAACCCTTCAGCAGCTTCGCGCCCGTTCGATGCACTGCGGGAAGGCTTCGTTTTTTCTGAAGGCGCGGCTGTGCTGGTGCTGGAAGAGCTCGAGCACGCCCTCGGACGCAAAGCTCGCATCTACGCAGAAGTGGTCGGGCAGGCTTCTTCTGCAGACGCCTACCATGTGGCAGCGCCAGACCCCGCAGCGCTGGGTCCCGCTAGGGCAATGCGCTGGGCGCTGCAGGATGCGGGCATTGCACCCTCTGAAATCGATTATATTAACGCCCATGGACCTCCACGCCGTTGAATGACCTGGGTGAAACCAGGGCGATCAAGATGGTGCTGGGTGAGCATGCCTATAAAGTAGCGATCAGCTCCACCAAGTCGATGATTGGACATGCCATGGGCGCCTCTGGTGCTTTGGAAGCAATGGCCTGCGCTCTGGCAATCACCCACAGCTGCCTGCCGCCGACGATAAACTATGAGAATCCCGATCCGGATTGCGACCTGGATTACGTCCCGAATACTGCTCGCCAGCAATCTACCGACATCACCCTCTCAAACTCATTTGGTCTGGGAGGACAAAACGCCTGCCTGGTCTTGAAAAAATATAAGGATTAGATGAATATCATACGCAACGAAAAACTGATTAAGAGAAATGGCCGCATCGCCCAGATAACGGTTGTTGCCGGGCTGGCAGTGCTGGCAGCCGGGATGTTTATTTCCTTCCGATACAAGGAACAAGTCACGCTGTCGATGGGCGCCCTGCTGGTAGGTTTCCTGCTCTCGCAGATCGGAATCTATTTCAGCAACCGCTGGGGCCGCCGGCCGCGCCCGGATGAGCTGCTCGACGCCTCGCTGAAGGGATTGGACAGCAAGTATACGCTTTACCATTATTCGACACCCGTTTCACACCTGCTTTTAGGACCAGCAGGGATGTGGCTGCTGCTGCCTTACCACCAGCGTGGGACGATCACCTTCTCGAAAGGCCGCTGGAGACAGTCCGGCGGCAACCTGTATTTGAAAATCTTCGCCCAAGAGAGCCTCGGACGCCCGGAAATGGATGTAGTCAACGAGATGTCGCGCCTGCAGAGCCACCTGGCGAAGAATCTGCCCTGAAGAGCAATTCCCGGACCTGAAAGCCGCCCTGGTTTTCACCAATCCCCGGACTGTAATTAATGTTCCGGATGATGTTGAAGCACCAGCCGAGACGGTCACTCTGGGGAAGCTTAAAGAAACGATTCGCAAACAGGGGAAAAATAAAGGGCTCTCCCCAGAAAAATTGAAGCTTCTGCAGGACAACTTTGGGACAGCCGATTAAAAAGGCGGGAGCTGAGCTCCCGCCTGTACGGTGGATCAATCCAGATTTACTCGTCGAGAAATTCGAAACCGGTATCTGCCTTAATGATTGGCTCCAGGTAGGGTGAGTAATTAGCTGCCAGCCAGGTAGGCTTCCAGGGCTGCCTTGCTGATACGGAAGGCGCTGCCGATTTTCCGCGCTTTCAGCTCACCAGCCGTGATCGCAGCCAGGACGTCTTCTTCGGAGACCTTCAAAAAGGAAGCAACTTCAGATGGAGTCATCACATCGGGCATGGCAGCGGGCGGCGGCGTGGCGGAGGGACCCCCAGCCGGTGTAGTAGCACCCGCACCGGTCATCCCGGCCAGGGACTGGCTTAAGACATTCCCAACTCCCAATCCAGCCCCGATACCTGCAGTCAGCCCTGCGCCACCGCTGGGATTTTGAGCAGCATCACGCAAGGCGTCGGCTGCCTGAAGCTGGGTGTAGGTGGCCATATCGAGCATACCCATGGCCCTCAGCTCTTCCGCCGACTTACTGGAGGGTTTCAAGTTTTCGACATAGAAAACCTTCAGGGTGAGGCCCAGTGCCAGGAAGTCATCCTGGGTCTTGGCCCGCACACCGGCGCTGATTTCGTCGGTCAGCCCGATCAGTTCAGGAACGCTGGTTTTAGCGGCAGTCTCTCCGAGCAGGTCCTGCAGCCTGGAAAGCAGCATCGAGCGCAAACGGGATTCGATATCACCGGTGCGGTAGATGCCCTGCGCTCCGACCACCTGGGTGACAAACTGCTGGGGGTCGTTAACCTGGAAGCTGTAGCTGCCGAAACCCTGCAGCAGCGCCACTCCCAGTCCCATGTTCGGATTGCGTACAATGATCGGCTGGGGTGTGCCCCATTTACGATCGGCAAACTCGCGCATCGCCACAAAATAGACTTCAGCGGGAAATGGAGAGCGCTCATTGAACAGGTTATCCAGCACATCGATTAACAGCGGCACATTGGCTGTGACGATGGTGTGCCTGCCCGGTCCAAACACATCCAGCGCATTCCCATCCCTGAAAAATACCGCAGCCTGAGATTCACGCACGATTACCTGCGAGCCGATGCGAAAATTGCCTGGACCGGTCTCGGGGAAGCGGTGAACGATCTCATCTTTCATCTCATCCGGATATTCGACGACATCAAACACTCTAGCCATGGCTTTTACTCCTGCTTATCTTGAATATGATTGGATAAATATATGTGGGGGCTCCAGCGTGTCAGGCCGGGTTCTGCGCCCGCATGGCCTCATCGCGGCGGTTGTAGGCATCGATGCATTGTTGGGAAACGCTGGTCAGATTGCGGATAGCAGCCGGGAGCCCGTCGCTGCCGACCGAAGCTTCCACGTTATCGATCGCGCTTGCCACCAGATCACTCATCTCGAGCAGCGATGCGTCATACTGGTATAAAAGAGCCAGCTCTTTCTCGTTGATTTTCTCCGCATCGAATAATCCCGAATAACCGCGCCGGGCTCGGCGGATGCGGTCGATGAAGGTGCGCAGCTTGATCGCGGCTGCTTCCAGGTCATCAACGTATTGAAGCTCGCCCTGGTTGATAAAATCGCGCTGCAAAGCTGAGATTCGCTGCCACTGTTGATCGAAGCGGTTGGCAACCGTTTCACGCAGTATCTTGTCGGAATCTCGTCTCTTCTGCCGCTCGATATACCCTTTGAATCCCGGGATGACGGAAAGGATTTTCTTGAAGGGATCAATATCGGCGCTTACTTTATCATAATACTGGTCGGTCATTGGTATCTCCTTGTGAACCCGAAAACCATTGTAGGAGGCAGTTTGATCTGATTATAGCTTGTGTTCAGCAGAAGTGCAACTTTTCTTCTGATTCTACACTCCCGATAAAGGAGGCACGTGCTCCACTATAATTCTACGCAGGACATCCAAGAAAGTTGCGTGTACTGTGTCGATGATATAATCCGAGGACAAAATTACCGACAGGAGCGTTCGAAAATGAGTCAGAAAGTATTAGATGAAATGCTTGCGCTGCTTGAAAACAGCATCTCCATTGAAAACGGCAGCGTTGAATTGCTGGACGAACAAAAATTACGCCAGAACATCCACATCCTGGCCGAGATATCCGCGCTTGAAAAAGGGGAGCGACAGGGGATGGCACGCTATGTGACCCGCATGGCAGCCCTGGCATTTGGCACAGCCCCGGCATCGATTCACGAGCTTTACCTGGCGCGCGGGCGCGGTCAGCTTCCGACCAGTTTTACCGTCCCGGCGATAAACTTGCGCGCGCTGACTTTCGAGGCAGCGCGGGCGGTGTTCCGTACTGCCGTGGCGATGAATGCCAGCGCCTTTATTTTCGAGATTGCCCGCTCAGAGATGGGTTACACCGACCAGCGCCCGGCCGAATATGTGACCAGCATCCTGGCTGCCGCAATCAAGGAAGGTTATAAAGGACCGGTCTTCATCCAGGGAGATCATTTCCAGATCTCGGCCAAGCGCTACTCCAACGATCCAGATGCCGAGATCCAGGCACTGCGTGAATTGATCGAGGAGTCGATCCAGGCAGGCTTCTTCAATATCGATATCGACACCTCCACACTGGTGGACCTGTCCAAAGATCCATTGCGGAGCAGCAATTCCTTAATTCTTATTTGTCTGCCAAGCTGACCGCCTATGTGCGATCACTCGAGCCGCAGGGCGTCATTATCTCGGTGGGAGGTGAAATCGGCGAAGTTGGGGGACAAAATTCCACCGAAGCCGAGCTACGGGCTTATATGGATGGCTTCAAGTCCGAGCTGCAGGCCATCTCTCCAGGCCTGACCGGTATCAGCAAGATCAGCATCCAGACCGGGACCTCCCACGGCGGAGTGGTCCTGCCAGACGGCAGCATTGCGCAAGTCAGCGTGGATTTCGAGACCATGTTGAAATTGAGCCGCCTGGCTCGGACGGAATACGGCCTGGGCGGCGCGGTCCAGCACGGCGCTTCGACCTTGCCAGAAGCGGCCTTTGGGAAATTCGTCGAAGCCGAAGCGGTTGAAATCCACCTGGCGACCAATTTCCAGAATATGCTCTTCGACCTGGTGCCAGCCACCCTGCGCGCCAGCATGTACGCCTTCCTGGACGAAAAATACGCCAGCGATCGTAAACCGGGCATGACGGACGAACAGTTCTATTACAAGACACGCAAGAACGCCATCGGTCAGTTCAAAAGCCAGACCTGGGGATTGGGAGTGGATGAACGTGCATCGATTGGCAAGGCGTGGGAAGCCCAGTTCACAAAATTGTTCAACCTGCTCGGGATTCGTGACAGCCGGGTGCATGTCGAGCAGACCATCCGCCCCGCGGCGGTCACGCCTGCAATGAGCACCTATACTGGAGTGGAAGTCGAAGCCGGAGAAGTATCCGACCTGGCCGATTGAAGCTGCGCGACTGTTTGCCTCAGACAGCGTATATATAACAAGGTCATTTGAGCTGCAGAGCGATATAAAGACCTCACAGGTTTTCTTAACCTGTGAGGTCTATACAAGCTGCAGTTGTGTGACTAAATCTCTTGAGCTGGAAGGAGAATTAGAATGTCTGAGGAAGCGAAGAAACGCCAGGTACCCTGGTATTTGTGGCCTTTCTGGGCCACCTGGCGCTTGATTACCTGGATCGTTGGATTGACCGGCAGGTTTGTGGCAGTCGTGCTTGGCCTGGCAATGATGGTAACCGGCGTCGTGGCCAGCCTGACGCTGGTCGGATTGATCGTCGGGATACCACTGTTCGTGGCAGGAATCCTGCTGGTATTCCGCGGTCTGTTCTAGCATTTTCGACATCAAGGTTCTTCCTGGGCGGGCAGGGTGAAGTGCATCAGGCGGCTGGTGCCTGTATCGCTCACCCATACCCCACCCTTTCCATCCGTGGCAATCGATCCCGGCAGCCCGAACTGCCCGGGACCAACCCCAAAATCACCCCAAAAATATAACGCCTGGCCGGTATCCGAGAACCACAGAATGCGGTAGCCTTCCGGTTCGACGGTGAAGACATTCCCCTTATCGTCGACTGCCAGGAAAGGCTTGTTATCCAGGGACTGTCCAAACCAGGCCACCAGGTCCCAGGAAGAGGAAGGCGTGTAGAGATTCGGAGAGGTCTCGCTAAAGACCTGGATTCGCTGGTTCCAGGTGTCAGCTACAAACACCCGCCCGGCCTGGTCGATGGCGATGCCAACCGGTTCGTCGAATTCGCCGAGGTTCGAGCCGATGGTGCCAAATTCGGTCAGGAAATTCCCCTGATCGTCAAAGACCACCACCCGCTTGTTGCCTGTATCGGTGATGAAAACACGTCCGGTACTGTCTACGGCGACATCGCGCGGTCCCCATAAGGCCTGGGGGGTTTCCGCCTGGCCAAAATAACCCCACATGGATATGAATTCCCCATCGGAGCTGAATTTCTGGATGCGGTGATTCCAGGTATCCGTGACATAAACCGAACCGTCAGGAGCCACAGCGATGCCCCAGGGCTGGTTGAAGGTACCGGCGGGCGCCTGGCCCTGCGTAATATCACCGAATTGACCCCAGACCTGCAGCACTTCTCCATCTGGCGTTAGATGCTGGATGCGGTGGTTCTCACTGTCGGCCACATACAGGCTGCCATCGGGTGCTACAGCCAGGTCGCGCTGGCGCTGAAATTGGCCGGGCTCACTGCCGTTGATTCCGATGATGCGGTCCGCAGTCAGCTCGAGATTTTTGTCTTCTGTGAATGGGTCCTGCGGGCCGAGGTCGATCTCAGATGGTGCCACCCCGTAATTCCATAACTGCGCGGCAACATCTTTGCGCACATACAGGCGCATCCGGGCCGCCGGCGACCAGTTCGGCAGGCTCATGTCCCGCTCGGTGATTTCACCAAAGCGGGTGTAATCCCGGTTCAACCAGATCTGAAAAAGCGCTTCCCGCATGTTAGGATCTTTCAAGGCGTTCCAGATTCTCTCCCAGGTCAGGTTGTAATAATCCTGGTTCGGCCACCACAGGCGGATGTAGTCGAAATGGTGGAAGTTATTGCCGATGACTGATTCCACTTTTCCATAATTCGCGTCGCCCGCCAGAATCGCCGTCACATCTCTCAGGCTGCGGGTGGGTTCGGTTCCAAAATACCTGACATTGGTGAAATTGCGGAAATACCACCAATACGGGTATGTGGTTTCATTGTCGTAACCGACCGCTAATCCCAGGCCGTTGGTGGTGCGCTGGGAGATCTCTTCGATCTGCGCCAGGGCCTGTTTCACGCCGCCCGAAGAATGCGCGTAAACCAGGAGCTCATTGGCATTGTCATAATTGATGAACGAAGACTGGTAAGCAGTGCGCAGGTTAAGGACAGCGAGAATTACAGAAAACGAAATCACCAGCAGATGCAGCACCTTGCCGATCTCCCAGTGGCGCGAAAATTTCCACAAACCCCAAAGGGAAAGGACCATCACAATCAGGCTCAACAAGAAACTGCTGGTCACCTGTAAATCGTCCAGAGACTGTCCCTGCAGCGGCGGATTGGGGCCGAGCAGCACAGCCAGCACGCCGGCGGTGCTGACCAGCAGCAGGAAGACCAGCACCAACAGCAGCCAGCCGCGCTTTTCGCGGAAGAGAGTCCAATCCATGCCTTCGATCAGCTGGCCGTAGCCCCAGGCCGCGCACAGAATCAAAGGCAAGGCAATGTGCACCGTCAACCAGGGCATTTTTTCTCCAGCGATGGAATAAGCAACCAGGCTGGTGACCGCCCAGAAACCGAACAGCAGGAGTGCAGGCGCTTTTTCTTCGGCTGGAGCTTCCGGGATTGAATCCGGACCAGGCTCTCTCAGGGTTAAGGAACACATCTTCCGAAATTTCTGCAGGTGTTTCGATTTCATCAACCCGGGTGACGATTTCGGGTAGAGTGACCGGGCCATTGCTGGTTTCCACAGCCGCAGGGAGGTCGTCCAGGTTTTCATCTCCGCGGTGAGAAGCTTTCTTCCACTCCCGCACGGCCGCGATCCCAAATGCCAGGAAGGTGCCTAAAAGTGGCAGGAATTCGTAGATGGGTACCTGGACTGCGCCGTAATAATACCAGGGCTGGCTGCCGCGCTGCACGGGCTGCTGCTGTAGCCAGTAGCCCAGGGAGCCGACCAGGCCGGTGAAAAATCCCGCCCCGTTGGTGAAAGTGGAGGTGTAGAAAAGGGTGAACAATCCGTACCAGATAGCGGCGTTGATCAGCCATTCTCGTTTGTTCCACAGCAGTCCAAATACCACCGAAACGATCGTCATCGGTACCACCAGGATGGCGATGTTGATCACGTTGGTCAGGTTCAATGCCATCACCTGGGTGGCGTTGGTTGGGATGGACCAGTTAACGGTATCATTTAAAAGCTTTCCGATCAACGAGACCGGAAATGCGGAAAGTTGGGGCAAGACGAGTGTACCGAGTACGACCAGCATTCCAAAAGAACGTTCGTGGCACAGGGCTTTCCAGGTGTAGCCTCTCAGTAAGAAGAAAACTACCAGCGCGGCCATGATGGCGCTTAATCCCATCAGGACCGTGCGAGCCAGCGGCAATCCTGCCGGCTCCAGCGGCTGCATTTCAGTGGTGGGTGTCGGTACTTCTCCCAACACGGGTGGGGAGACATCAGCTGTGTTTTTCTCGAAGAAGATGATCCCGCCCAGGATGGTCATCAGGCTGACCAGGAGAAAAAGCGTGACCAGGAATTGCTCGCGGAAGGACGGGCCGGTTCCAGGGCAACCGGGTGATGCGAGCGATGACGTAGATCCCCAGGAAGAGCAGCGCCTGGGCGGCGTATATAAATGAAGTCTCTTTCGATGTGAAATGCAGCACGGTTGCCGCAGTCAGGGAATACATGAAAATGGGCCGGCCGGTCTCGAGATAACGCAGGATCGCCCAGATAGCAACCACTCCGAAAAAGGCTACCAGGGCTTCATTACGAGCATACCGGCCGTAATAGAGCATGTAGGGGGAAGCAAACATCATCGCGGCTGCCAGCAGCGCGCCTACCCGCCCCAGGTAGCGCCGGTAATACCACATGAACCCAACGGTCGCGATACTGAACAGCGCGTGTGGAAGTCGGGCCGTGAAATCGTTATCACCAAATAAGAAGTATGTCAGGGCGATTAAATCGAAACTGCAAGGGTCCATGCATCAAGGGGTCATGCTGCAGGCCCATCCCCTTAAAAAAGCGCCAGGAATAATAGACATGGGTGTTTTCATCATGGCTCATCACGCGATCGCCCAGGCCATACAGGCGTGTGATGACCGTCAGTACCAGAATCACGATGAAGATGATTTTTTCTGGATTTTAATGAGAGGCTTGCCAGGATCGGGCGGTCCAGCCAGGATTGGTGTTCTTCCTGAATTGACGACATGCAGTTGGGTCTCCGGAGTACTATCTCGCTTTGAGTTAATGGTGCGGGTCGGGTATTTTCGGGCCTGTTTACCAGTTGGTGTCTGAGCTTCTGGTCGACTTTTGCGGCTGGTCGATTTCTCCCGAACGGCAGGGGTTTTAAGCGCACTGATCTCCGCCGGTGTCAGGTAACGCCATTCCTTGGGTTTCAAGTTTCCCAGCGAAAGCGCTCCAATCCGGATGCGTATGATTTGTACGACCGGCAGCCCGGTCAGGGTGCCCATCTCGCGGATCTGGCGCTTTCTGCCTTCACGTAAGATGACCCGCAGCCAGGAGCCCTTGCCGTGGTTGGATTCGATCCGGACGGCTGCTGGTGAAGTTCGAATTCCATCTTCGAGCACCACACCGTGTTTCCAGGCTTCCAGCTGTTCGTTATCGGGGTGGCGCGCAACCAGCACGCGATATTCTTTTTCATGCCCAAAGCGTGGATGAGTTAGCTGGTTGGCAAGTGCGCCGTCATTGGTGAGTAAAACCAGTCCTTCGCTGTCCATATCCAATCGCCCAACAGGGTAAAGCCGGTGTGAGAAGGGAACCAGGTCGAGGACAGTCTGCCGGCCTAATTCCTCCGCAGTGGTTGAGACGACACCGCGTGGTTTATAGACTGCGATATACATAAAATCTTGGGCTGAAACCAGCGGTTGGCCATCGAACAGGATCCGGTCGTGCTCGGGATCCGCTTTGGAGCCCAGGCTGGCGACCTGCCCATTTACGCGCACCCGACCTGAGGAGATCAATTCCTCGCATTTTCGGCGCGAACCCAGGCCAGCGCTGCGCCAGAATTTTCTGCAAACGTTCTTCCACAGGCGGGTATTATAATCGAGTCGCCTCAAGCTGAAGGTGAGATTAGAAATCTGTTATCTATGTGCCTGGCTGGCGATTTTAGTATCAAGGTCAGAGATCGCTTCTTCCCTGCTCATCCAGGCCCAGGGGCGGCAAATCCGCAAGGGAATTTAAACCGAAATACTGCAGGAATTCGGCCGTCGTCCCGTAAAGAATCGGCCTGCCCGGGCTTTCGCTCCGCCCGATTTCCTGGATCAAACCCTTTGATAGCAGGCTCTTAAGCACCGCATCGCTGTTTACTCCCCGGATCGCATCGATTTGCGGGCGCGTGGCAGGCTGCCGGTACATCACAATCGCCAGGGCCTCCAGGGCTGCCCGGCTCAGGCGGCTGCTGGCTTCCAGCCCTAACATGCGCTCGATGAAGGGCGCAGCCTGCGGGGCGGTGGTGAGCTGGACCCGCCCACGATGCCGCTGTAAACGCAGCCCGTGCTCCGATGGCTGCGAAGTGGCATAGCGATCTTCCAGCTCCTTCAAGCCGTTCTCGATTTCGCTGACCGGGCGTTCCATGGCTGCAGCCAGCTGCGCTGGCGTGACCGGCATGGGTGCGGCGAATAACAGCGCTTCTAACAGCGCTGTCAGGCTCAACTCCGTCACTGGCAAAGAAAAGCCAATCATGCTATGATACAACCTCCAAATTTCAGGTAAAAATCCAAAAGGAGCGTGATTTTCATGCAGCAAAGTTCAAAAAAAGTTCAGGTGTGGCTCGTGCTACTGGTAGGCTTATTGCTCGCCACCCTGTCCTGCAACCTGGTCAACCTGGCTCGGTTTGGCAGCACAGAAACTCCACAGGTGCCTGTCTCCTCCCAGTCGGTGGACCAGCTGGTTACCAATCTCGAAGATGCGAGGGCGACCGCTGCCGCGGGTGGAACAGTCACCATAGTACTCACCGAAGAACAGCTGACCTCCCTGGCAGCCCTGGAGATGCAGAATTCTGGCAGCACAGAAATCGAAAACATACAGATTTGACTGAGAGACGGCCTGGTAAAGATCACCGGGCGGGTCAATGAAAGCGGTCTTTCGCTGAACGCTGCGATCGACGTGAAAATCAACATCGACGAACAAGGGAAGCCGTACTCACAGGTAGTCTCGGCAAAAGTCGGCCCATTTCCCATACCGGAAGACATGCTCAACCAGTTGACCGCACAGCTAGATAAATACCTGCTCGACCAGATAAGCACCAGCGGTAAGCAGCTGGTCGTCGAAAAAATCTCCATCGATGATGGAAAAATGACCGTAATCGGTACACTTCAATAAATCCACTGCCAGCGCAAGGCCAATGCAGGTCTGGGCGGTTATCGGCATGTCTGGAACGGGATTATAACACTTGCGCTTCTCCAGGTCCCTGTGCACCTTTTTTTGCCTGATACAGCTTGCGGCTGGCTGCAGCCAGCCGCAGGTTGCTTCCACCGAATTCTCTATTCAAATCTCAGCCGACGGTCAGACACAGGAATACAATCTTGCACCGGGCGGCACGGTGGAACAAGCTTTGCAGCAAGCAGGTGTAGAACTCGAGACCCGCGACCGGACCGTGCCTGCCCCTCTGACAATTTTAAACGATGGGGATGAAATCCAGGTTATCCGAGTAACGGAATCATTCGAAGTACAGCAGGAGATAATCCCTTTTGAAAGCCAGGTGCTGAAGAACGAAGCCCTGCCTCAGGACCAGGAGTACCTGGTTCAGGGAGGTAAAAACGGGCTGAAGGAAATCACCTACCGCCGGGTATTCGAAAACGGGATCGAAATAACCGGGCAGCCGGTTCCCGTAAAAGCGGTCATCCTGGAAGAGCCGGTGCCGGAGATCCGCATGGTGGGCGTGCAGGCGCCGTTTGCGCCCCTCCAGATACCAGGGCGGATTGTATATCTGCGAGATGGCAGTGTCTGGATGATGGAGAATTCAACCGCCAACCGCCGCGCCCTGCTCACTACCGGTGACCTGGATGGGCGGATATTCACACTCTCCAGGGATGGGGCATGGCTGTTATTTTCCCGCCGATCGACCACTGATGGGCAGATCAATTCTCTGTGGGTGGTGAATTTGCAGGAAATCATCGAGAGTGAAGCTGGGCAGGAAGCCAACCTGATCGATTTGAAAGTCCCAAACGTGGTCCATTTCGCGGATTTTTCGCCAATCTATGAAGATCGGGTGATTTTCTCAACCGTCGAACCGCGGACCGCTGCTCCAGGCTGGCAGGCGAATAACGACCTGGTCGCCCTGACTTACAGCAATACCGGTTGGACGACAGATTGGTCGATCCTGGTGGAAGCGAACTCCGGAGGGATCTACGGTTGGTGGGGTATGGATTTCCAGTGGTCGCCGGATGGCAGCGAGCTGGCTTACAACCGCCCGGATGGGATCGGCCTGGTAGATTTCGAAACCAGCACCTACACCAACACAATTGATATCACTCCCTGGCAGGCACGCGGAGATTGGGCCTGGGTACCTGGGATAACCTGGAGCCCGGACTCGAAGACCCTGTTTACTGTAGCGCACCCGGCGCAGGGCAGCTCGATCTCACCGGAAGCATCTCAGCGCTTCGACCTGGCAGCAGCTCCAATCTCCTCAAATTTCTTGCTGCCGATGGTTTCGGGAGCCGGCATGTTCGCATACCCGCTCGCCTCCCCACTGCAGGAATCTCCTAGCGGCATCCAGGATTACCAGGTCGCCTATTTGCAGGCTCTATCTCCGGGTCAGAGCGAAACCAGCCGCTACCGGGTCGGTGTGATGAACAGGGACGGCACAAACCGCAGGCTGGTTTTCCCGGCCGACGAAAACACAGGGATGGCACCCGACCAATTTTGGGGAGCCTGGGCGCCAGCTACACTGCCCGAAAGCGGTGGTACTGCCCTGGGAATCCTGTACCAGGGAAATCTGTGGATCCTGGATTTAACGCTGAGCAACGCTGTCCAGGTGACGGGTGATCAATTAACCACCCGCCTGATCTGGACGATACCGAATTATCTATCATCAGGAAGTTAAAAAAATGCGCGCATTGATCACCGGAGCTGCCGGTTTCCTGGGTTCTCATTTATGTGACCGCCTGCTGCAGGAGGGTTTTTCGGTGGTTGGAATGGATAATTTCATCACCGGCAACCCGGATAACCTGGCACACCTGGCAGGTCATGAAAGTTTCTCGTTCATCCGCCACGATGTCTCCAGTTTTATTTTTGTCCCCGGGAAACTGAAGTTCGTGCTGCACTTTGCATCTCCAGCCAGCCCAAACGCTGGCTCACCATTCGGTTATGTCAACCTGCCAATCCAGACGATGAAGGCGGAGCACTCGGCACTCACAATACGCTCGGAGTTGCCAGGCAAAACCAGGCCCGTTTCTTGCTTGCTTCCACCAGCGAGATCTACGGAGATCCGCTCGAACACCCGCAGAACGAATCTATTGGGGTCATGTCGACCCGATTGGGATCCGCTCGGTATACGACGAAGCGAAACGCTTTGCCGAAGCCCTGACGATGGCATATCACCGCTTTCATGGCATCGATACCAGTATCGTGCGCATCTTCAACACGTACGGCCCGCGCATGCGCCTGGACGACGGCCGTGTAGTGCCGAACTTCTTAACCCAGGCCCTTTCCGGGAAGCCGCTGACGGTTTACGGTGAAGGATCACAGACCCGGAGTTTTTGCTATGTCGACGACCTGGTGGAAGGGATCTTTCGACTGCTGGTCTCTGAATTTCACGAGCCAGTCAACATCGGAAACCAGGTCGAAACTACCGTCCTGGAGCTGGCTGAGACTATCAACCGGCTCACCGGCAATCCTGCCGGGATCGTCTTCAAGGCTGACCTGCGCGGGGAGAGCGATCCTCAACGCAGGCGGCCCAACATCCAGCGTGCGATCGACCAGCTGGATTGGCAGCCGAGGATCAGCCTGGAAGAAGGCTTGCTGCGAACGATACCGGATTTTAAGGAGAAGCTTGGACTGAGATGACCGCCATTTTCTCCAAACCACAAGAACGAACGCGTTTTATGCGCTTTGCGGTGGTCGGGATCATCGGCGCACTGGTCGATTTTGGCGTGGCGAATATCCTGGTGCACTACTTTCATCTTTCGCTGGTGGTGGGGGGGACGGTATCTTTTATCTGTGCAATATTGAGCAATTTCTCGTGGAACCGTGTGTGGACCTACCCGGATTCACGTTCGAAGCCAGTCGTCAGGCAGCTGACGGAATTTTCCCTCGTGAGCGTGGCAGGACTGCTGATCCGCCTGCCTATCCTGGCATTGGTCGAGCCGATCGCCCTGCGCATGTTTGAGCACCTGCCAAATGAATTCCTGCACCTGTCAGATGAAGTCCTGGCAACGAATTTCACTTTGGCGATTGCGGTGATCATCGTAATGTTCTGGAATTTCTTTGCCAATCGTTATTGGACTTACAGTGACATCGAATAAAAGCCACAGTTTATCTCATACAGGTATAATGTCCAAATGCTGGAAAGCACCAGGTTAATCCCGATTTATACTTCGAGGGGAGATGTCGGTGGGTTCCTGCAGTACCCGCACCTGTTCAATCCAGAAGGTGAATGGATCGGCTGGGTAACTCAAGACCAGGAAGTGTTTTCAGTGCGTGGAAGTTATGTCGGCAGGATCACGAAGGAACCACGCATCTTGCGCGAGCGAGAATTTAGCAGCGACCAGAGGCGCCTGGTCCCACCTGTTCCGCCAGTCGCGATTCGACCGCCCGCCAGGGTCCCGCTGGCACCGCTGATGGCGGAAATCGCCCAAAATCTGATCGATGTCCTGGACGAGGCACCCGACATGCTGCCGCCAATGGGTTTCGACCTGCTGCAAGATGATATGGATTAATCCCCTGCTCGCTTCCAGGATATCCAAAATGAATCCAGGAGTTAAGTGATGGAAGAGAACCTCCACATCGAAGTCGCCACTTCCAATATACCCCAGAACGTGCGGGAATTTCACGAGCGTGGCTGGATTCACCTGACACAGAATGATTTTGCCAGTGCAGAGGCTGATTTTCGGCAGGCGCTGACCAAGAACAACCGCTTTGCGGAGGGTTTCTTCGGCCTGGGGGTGACTTTGAAGCAGCTGCACAAATACCCGGAAGCCATGGAAGCCTTCGAAAAAACGCTTTCGTACCTTGGCCTGGATGCGAAAAAAGAAGATCAGATCCGCCTTTCCATGCTGCGACGGCTGGCGAAAGACCACCTGGAAGTCCTTCAAAGGAGAACCTGATGCCAACCCATCGTGAAGCCATTGAAAACAGCCTGTCTGGAGTGGTGATGGAGCGGGCGCCAGCCGCGCTCTGGCGGCACTTCCCGGTTGACGACCAGGATCCTGCGACCCTGGCTCGTGCTGTAATCGCATTTCAAAAGAATTATGAGTATGACCTGGTAAAAGTGACACCTGCTTCCTCATTCTGCATAAAAGATTGGGGAGTCCAGGATGTCTGGCGTGGCGACACCGAAGGGACACGCGATTACACCAGGGCAGTTATCAATGATCCCGAAGATTGGGGTCGATTGCCGGTCCTGGATCCGCACAAGGGATTCCTGGCTGACCAGCTCAGGTGCCTCCAGATTCTGGTGAAGGAATTCGGCTCGGATATACCGGTGATCCAGACAATTTTCAACCCGCTCTCCCAGGCAAAAAACCTGGTCGGCAAAGGACGCCTGCTGGTGCATCTGCGCAAATACCCGGATGCCCTGCATGCAGGTTTGAAAATCATCAGCGAAAGCACGCTCCGGTTCATAGAAGCGATCTGCGAACTCAAAATCGCGGGGGTGTTCTTCGCAGTCCAGCACGCCCAGCACGGCCTGCTTACTCAAACTGAATACCTGCAATTTGGCCGGCATTACGATTTACAGCTGCTGGAATCTTGCCAGGATTTTTGGCTGAATATGCTGCACATCCACGGTACTGAAATCATGTTTGACCAGTTCGTAGATTACCCGGTGCAGGTCCTCAACTGGCACGACCAGGAAACCAGCCCTTCTTTATCCGAAGCCAGGGAGAAATTCCCCGGGGCGGTGTGCGGCGGCTTGCAGCGCATCCAGACCATGGTCCTGGGAACACCCGAAGAGATCAAGGCGGAAGCTCGTGAGGCGATCAGGCAGACGGGCGGCCGCAAATTCATCCTGGGCACCGGCTGTGTTGTGCCGATTACTGCACCACACGGCAACCTGCTGGCGGTAAGCGATCCGGCGACGCTTCGTACCTAGCCAAGTATGCCTGGATTACGCGTGATCGCCGGAAGCGCCAAGGGTCGCCGGATACATTCCGTCCCGGGAGACGTCACCCGACCGATAACCGATCGCGCGAAAGAGTCTCTGTTCAATATTATCGGCCCGGATATTGAAGGAGCGGCCTTCCTGGACCTGTTCGCCGGGACTGGCAGCGTGGGGATCGAAGCACTGAGCAGAGGAGCCTCATTCTGCCGCTTCGTTGACAAGAACAACCTGGCGCTGGATACAGTAAAAAGCAATTTGAGGCTGACCGGCCTGTCAAACCAGGCAGAAGTCCTGCGCAAAGATGCGCTCAAGATGCTGGCTCTCCACCCCGACCGGAAGTTTGACTATGTATTTATCGCTCCACCGCAATATAAAGGCCTGTGGCTCGAGGCGATCCGGGAATTGGACGGCAATTCGAGCTGGCTGTCAGGTGACGCGTGGGTCATCGTCCAGATCCACCCGGTAGAATACGAGGCTTTGAGGCTGGAACACCTGGGAGAATTCGAGCAGCGTAAATATGGCAGTGTATTGTTCGTATTTTTCAGTCCTACCAGCTGACCTTGTTCCGAATAAAAGTAAGAAAAACGAAAATTTTTGAGGCTCTAATGAACATTGGAATACCTAAGGAAAGACGGTCCTTTGAATACCGCGTCGGTTTATCGCCCTCGTATGTCACGATGCTGAGCCGCCAGGGGCACACGATTTACGTGGAGCATGATGCCGGACTGGGAGCAGGATTTGGAGACAGCGAATTCGAGCAGGCTGGCGCAAAGATCGCCTATTCAGCCCATGAAGTCTTCGGCCGCGCCGACCTGCTGTTGAAGGTATCTCGCCCTGTGATCGAGGAAATCAGCTGGCTGCGGCCCGGGAGCGCGGTCGCCGGGCTGCTGCATCTCGGCTCTGCACGCCAGGATAAGATCACAGCCTTGATTGAAAATAAAGTGACAGCAATAGCCTACGAGCAGATCACCCTGCCAGGTGGCGAAGCTCCGATCCGCAAGCCGCTCAGCGAAATCGGGGGCATACTGGCGGCGCAGATCAGCGCCCGCCTGCTGCAGAATAACGCCGGCGGGAAGGGAATATTGATCGGAGGTGTCCCCGGTGTTCCCCCGGCTGAGGTGGCGATTATTGGGGCTGGCATTGCCGGTTCGCATGCCGCCAGGGCTTTTCGCGGCATGAACGCCCACCTTACCGTCCTGGACACCGACCTGCAGTGCCTGAAAACGATCTACGACCGATTCCCCGGCGTGGTGACCATGGTTTCGAACCCGATCAATGTTTCGAAGGTGTGTTCTTTTGCCGATGTTGTGGTCGGAGCGGTGCTGGTGCCCGGGGAGCGCCCGCCGGTAGTAGTCACCAGGGAAATGATCCGGCTGATGAAACCACGCTCGATTGTGATGGACATGAGTATCGATGAAGGAGGCTGCATCGAGACCTCCCGCCCGACCACACACGAGCATCCAACTTTTATTGAAGAAGGCATCATCCACTACTGCGTCCCGAACATGCCCAGCATCGTTGCCAGAACTGCAACTCACGCTTACCTGAACGCCGCGTTTCCGTTCATCCTGGAGATGGCGAACAAGGGGATTGCGCAGGCTATTGCAGACAATCCCTCCATCCAGCGCGGCGCAGCAACGATCGACGGTGAAGTGCGGAATATATCCAGCTTATCTCCCCTGGCAGACCCGGAGTAAATGATGAACCTTTCGGAACGCTACCACTCCCGGCTGGTGACTGCAGAAGAAGCCGTTCGCCAGATTCACTCGGGCAACCGCATTTTCCTGACCGGAAACTGCTCTGTCCCACAAAAGACCCTGGCAGCACTGGTTAATTACGCTCCACAGCTGGAGAATGTCGAGATCTGCCAGTCGCTCACAGTCGGCCCGGCAGATTACGTTTCGCCGGAAATGCAGGGCCACCTGCACGTGAACACCATGTTCGTGAGCGCCAATGTGCGCAAGGCTGTGAATGAAGGCCGGGCAGATTTTACACCTGTGCTGTTATCCGAATTTCCATTGCTGTTCAAAAACCACCACCTGCCAGTTGATGTGGCCCTGATCCATGTCTCTCCGCCCGACGAGCACGGTTTTTGCAGTTTCGGCATCGAAGTCGGACTGACCAAATCGCCGGCTGAATCCGCAAAGATGATCATTGCCGAAGTGAACCAGCAGATGCCGCGCATGCTGGGTGATTCGTTCATCCATGTCAGCCGGCTGCACTACATGGTACCGGTGAATTACGCCCTGCCGGAATTGTTGATGAGCGAAGGGGAAATCGATGCCACCACGGATAAGATCGCTGCCCACATTGCCGAGCTCATCCCGGACGGAGCGACCATGCAGCTGGGGATCGGCGCCATTCCGGATGCGGTGCTGAAATATTTATACGATAAGAAAGACCTGGGCATACACACCGAGCTGTTTTCGGACGGTGTAATTGACCTGGTGGAAGCCGGGGTGCTGACAGGCGCTCGAAAAACCATCCACCGCGGGAAGATGATCGCTGGATTTGTGCTTGGCAGCCAGCGGCTTTACAAGTGGGTAGACGACAATCCATTGATCGAGCTGCACCCGACGGAATATGTAAACGATCCCTTCGTAATCGCCCAGAACGTGCGCCAGGTGGCAATCAACTCGGCGATCGAAATCGACCTGACCGGCCAGGTATGCGCTGACAGCATCGGGCCTAAACTATACAGCGGCGTCGGCGGGCAGCTGGATTTCATGTACGGCGCCGCCCGCTCGAAGGAAGGTGTGCCCATCATAGCCTTGCCCAGCACTACCAGACTGCAGGACGGCACGGTCGTCAGCCGGATCGTGGACATGCTGAAGCATGGGGCCGGGGTGGTGACCACACGCAATCACATCCATTATGTTGTGACAGAATTTGGTGTGGCTGATCTATATGCCAGGACTATACGCCAGCGTGCACAATCCCTGATCGGAATCGCACATCCCGACTTTCGTACTGAGCTCACGCAGCGAGCGCGAGAGCTGAATTATATCTAGGATAAGACATGACACGCCGGACGAAAATCGTAGCTACCATGGGTCCTGCCTGCCAGGATGAGAAGACATTGCTTGAGCTGGTCGAGGCAGGTGTGGATGTAGCCCGCCTGAACTTCTCACACGGCACGCACGAAGAACAATCCAAAATTTTCCAGAGCTTGAGGCGAATTTCTGCACAGCTGAATAAACCCATCACCATCCTGCAGGACCTGCAAGGCCCCAAGATTTCGCACCGGTGAAATACAGGGTGGAGGGATATTCATCCAACCCGGCCAGACGCTCAACCTGACGACGGAAGAGGTGATGGGGGATGAAAAGCTGGTGTCCGTGGATTTGCCGGGCCTGGCTGAAAGCGTCTCTCCCGGAAACCGGATTCTGCTGGATGACGGTAACCTGGAGCTGGAAGTCACCGGAGTGGATCACGGCCGGGTGGTGACGCGTGTCATCCTGGGGGGGTGCTCAAGCCAAATAAAGGCGTTAACCTGCCCGGCGCAAAAATCCGCATCCCAGGTTTTACAGACAAGGACCGAGCAGACCTGGCCTTCGGCTTGCACATGGGAATCGACGCCGTGGCTGTCTCTTTCGTGCGCTCCGCCCAGGATATCCAGGTTGTACGGCAGGCAATATCCAGCCATCCAGGAACGAGATATTTCGTACCCATCATCGCCAAGCTCGAGCGTCCGGAAGCCCTAAACAACCTGGAATTGATTATCCATATGGCGGATGGCGTGATGGTGGCACGCGGTGACCTGGGAGTCGAGATGTCGCCAGAGTTGGTTCCGATTGCCCAGAAGAGGATCATCTCCGCCGCCAACACGCATGCCAAAGTGGTTATCACAGCCACACAGATGCTCGAATCCATGATCCACAACCCGCGTCCCACCCGCGCCGAGGCGTCGGACGTGGCCAATGCGATCTTCGACGGCACCGATGCCGTCATGCTGTCTGGTGAAACCGCTACAGGACTGTATCCAGTGGTCACTGTCAAAACCATGCACTCCATCATCTGCCAGGCGGAATCGAACGTCCACGATTGGGGACACTGGCACGGGGAAATCAAGCCCGACACAGAGGTAGACGATACCTACTTTATGACGCTGGCGGCCCGCGAGCTGGCTCACGACCGGAATGTGGCTGCCATCGCCGTTTTCACCAAGTCGGGACGGACGGCACTGATGCTGTCGAAAATTCGCCCGGAAATACCCATCCTGGCGTTTACGCCGGACCCCCACACCTACACACGTATCAATCTATACTGGGGTGTGAAGGCTCAGTTGGTGCCGGAAGCCAACACGATTGAAGAGATGTTAAGAGCGGTCGAAGGAGCGATCCTTGAGACGGGGAGAGTGCAGCCCGGGCAGCAGGTGGTGCTGGTGTGCGGGTACCCGATCTCGGAAACCCGACCGACTAACATGGCACTGCTGCACACCGTTGGATCGACGATCAGAATTCGGTAATCATCAGATAAAGCGTATTAATAGTGCAGACGAACCTGGATGCAGTCACCGGCGCTTTCAGCTATACCGGTAAATATATCGCCCGCCGCCTGCTGGCGGATGGGAAACAGGTGCTCAACCTGACCCGCGATCCCGGGCGGGAGCACGAATTTGGCAGCCAGCTGCGCTCAGCCACACTCAGCTTCGAAGACCATTCGGCACTCTCAGCCAGCCTGGTTGGAGCCGGGACCCTGTTCAATACCTACTGGATCCGGTTCAATTACAGCAGCTGGAAGTTCGACCAGGCGGTAAATAACACCGGCCTCTTGCTGGAAGCTGCCCGAAATGCCGGTGTCCGGCGGATCGTGCATGTCAGCGTCACAAATGCGAGGGCAAATTCACCACTGGCCTATTTTCGCGGCAAGGCAGCGGTTGAGGAGCTGGTGAGAAACTGCGGGCTATCCTATGCCATCGTACGCCCTACCCTCATTTTTGGGATGGAAGACCTTCTGCTAAACAACATTGCCTACCTGCTGAGGCGGTTCCCGGTCTTTGCCATACCTGGCGACGGGAGCTACCGGCTGCAGCCCATCTCGTCGGAAGAGACGGCGGAGCTGTGCGTTAGGGCAGCACAGCAGGACCAGAACCTGGAGCTAGATGCTGCCGGCCCGGATATCCTGACTTTCGGGAATTTAGTCAGGATGCTCAAGATCCACACCGGCAGCTCAGCCCGGCTGGTGAAGCTGCCGGCTGCGCTGGCACTGGGGTTTTCGCGCCTGGTGGGGTGGATCACCCAGGACATAACGTTGACGAGCGAGGAGCTGCATGGGCTGATGGATGAAATGCTGGTTTCCGAACATCCGCCAGCGGGAAAAACCAGGCTGGAAGACTGGCTGAAAGAGCACGGGAAGGAGCTTGGAAAGAGCTATGTTTCTGAGCTTAAGAGAAATTATTTGCCGTACAAACCTCACAAGTAACGACAGCTGATTTGCACGAACTCCGACCTTCAGTATTAAAAACCGGATATACTTTCAATAATTCCATCGACTCATCGTCCTGCTGAAATTGAGATTTGAGAGCCTCGCATTCGGAAAGCACATCGGACCGAGGCCTAGCAATCGAAAATTGATAAGAGAGGGCGCTTGCCTGATTTATTCCCCTTCTTAGCATTTCCCATCCCTGCTGCCTCACAGCCCTTAAGCAGGTTTCTTCCGCTTTTCCCCAATGGCCTGGTCTCCTCCTGGTTAACTGAAAGCCTGCCCCAAGGCAGCCTGGTATTGGACCCATTCGGTTCCCAACCGCGGCTGGCGATCGAAGCAGCGCAGCTTGGCTACCGTGTCCTGGTGACCTGCAACAATCCAATCGAGAGATTTTTGCTCGATCTGGCGGCTCACCCGCTCAGGCGAGATGAGATGCAAGCTGCCCTGGCTGACCTTTCGGTGATTATGAAAGGCGAGGAGCGAATAGAAGCGCATATCAGGTCGCTATATTCCACGGAATGTGCGAACTGCGGAGAAAGGATCGAAGTTCAGGCATTTGTCTGGCAGCGAGAAGCGGAGAGGATCCAGGAACGAATTTACGAATGCCCATTTTGTAATGACTCGGGCAGCCGTCCAGCCACCCAGGATGATATGGAGCATGCCGCTCAATTTAAGAAAGGAGGATTGAACTGGTTTCGAGCCATCGAGCGGGTCACGCCCAAGGACGATCCGGACCGCACCCACGCCGAAGAAGCCCTCGAAACTTATACACCCCGGGCTGTAAATATCCTGGTGAACCTGATAAATGTGCTCGACCGTTTTCCAGCCGTTCGCCAGCGCGAGCTGCGAGCCTTGCTGCTGGCAGCATTCGAGCAGGCAAACTCGCTGTGGTCTTTTACGACCGTGCGGGAACGCCCGCGCCAGCTAAAAAGTTCACCGTTCTATATAGAGAAGAACATCTGGCTGGCCCTGGAAGAAAGCATCGACCATTGGAGCGTTCCGGAACAGGCGGTTCAGAACCTGAACCTGACCGAATGGCCTGACCTACCGCCAGAAACAGGTGGAATTTGTCTCTTTCCAGGACCTGTACGGCAGCTGGCGGAGCAATTGAACAGGATGCAAGGCGAAAACTACACTATAAACGGCATCCTGGCTGCCCTCCCCCGTCCAAACCAGGCCTACTGGACTCTTTCGGCGTTATGGGCCGGCTGGTTGTGGGGCCAGGAGGCTACCGCCGTATTTAAGAGCGTATTACGAAGGCGGAGGTACGATTGGCAGTGGCACAGCGCCGCTTTAGCATCAGCATTCGAAAGCCTGAACAACTTAGTTGGTGAAAACACGCGGTTTTGGGTCAACATCGGCGAATGCGAAACCGGGTTCCTAGCTGCTGCTTTGGTCGCGGCCGAGCTGGCGAATTTCGAACTTGATGGTCTCGCCCTGCGGGAAGAGGTAGACCAGGCGCAGGCCCGATGGATCGTAACTGGCGGGCACGGCTCACGTGCCTCCAGGCTTGAAATAGAGACCCCGGAGCAGCTGCAGTCCGCCTGCCGGGAGACTGCGGTCGAGCACCTGAAAACTCGCAGGGAACCTGCCAGCTTTGGGCAGCTGTCTGCTGCCGCCCTGGTTGGAGTGGTGAAAAGCTGGAATATCCAGCCAGCCCTGCTGACCTCACCCATGGAAAAACTGTCCGCGCTGCAGGCAGCAGCTAACCACGCTTTCAACGAACGGAGTGCGTTAGAACGGTTGGGCGCCAGCGAGAAATCTGCCGAAACCGGGCAATGGTGGCTGACTTCAGGCCGACGCACCCGCTCGACCAGCGACGAGGTGGACGGCTATTCACTGTCCGATCGAGTGGAAATGACCGTCGTCCGCTACCTGGTCGCCTCGCCCGGATGCAGCTTTGAGCAGGTCGACCAGGTAACCTGCCGCGCATTCGATGGGCTTTTTACACCAAATAGAGACCTGGTCCTGCAGTGTCTTGCTTCTTACGGCCAACCGGTGGACACCTCCGGGGGCGGCTGGTATTTGAGACCGCAAGATGACCCAACCTCCCGGCGTGAAGATTTGAATACCATTTCCACGCGGGTCAAAATTATCGGAGGACAACTTTCGCTCGAGGTGAATGAGGTTGAATACGCTGCTGTTAAAGATTTCGCTCAATCCCCGGTCCAGTGGCGCGACCGGAATGGGAAGATCGTTTACACTTTTTTCTTCCTGGCGTCCACGACCTGCAGCAAACTGGTCGCATTGCAGTCATCAGCCCCTCAAGAGGATTTCTCCCCGTTAATCGACTCTCACAAGAGAAATGTGCTCGTGATGCCTGGCAGCCGCTCCGGGTTGATGCTATTCAAACTGGAAGAAGACCTGCAGCTAAAAAGGGCAGTTGAAAGCAGCTGGCGCCTCCTGAAGTTCAGGCTGGTCCACCGCCTGGCGGATAACCAGGGATATGAGCTGAGCCTGCTGGAAAAGCTCTTTGACCTGGATCCCCTGGCATATAAGGATCCCCAAATTCCATTGATCTAGCTAAGATATCAAACCTCACAGGTCCCGGCTCATTACTTGCCGGGACAGGTCTCCAAGACCTGTAGGTTTGGGACAAGAAGGATTAAGGTTACGGTGTGGGGAAAAACGGCCAGGGGATTGTCGGAAACGGAGCCGGTGGATTTGGGGTTGCGGTGGCACCCGGGATCGGCGTTTGCACGGGAGGCCAGGTCGGGTAAGGCGTTTCGGTTGGGAACGGCGGATTTGTTGGTAATGGTGTAAGTGTAGGATACGGTGTGTCGGTCGGGGCCGGCGTTGGTGTGGGAACCTGGACAACCAGGCGCATGAGTTTTTCTGCATGCGTTCCCTGCTGGCTGTAGATGCGCAGCCGGAAGGTATACAAACCGTCGGGCAATCCATCAAGCTCCCAGGTTGCCAGAACCCCGGACTGCCGAATGCGATCGCGACCTCTAAAAAGCGTCTCCCAACGGTCAGGTTTTTCCCCGCGCCCATATTCGAGCTCCAGGGATTCAAAACCATTGGTGGCGTCAGCCATCACATAGAAATCGACCGTATTTGCTTCGATGCGGTCTCCTTCACGGGGAGAAATGAACTCCAGGATTGGCCGCGGGTCATCTGCCCGGCACTCGCGCTCCGGCACGAAAAATACCGGGTCTTCGAAACCCATCTGTTCCGCCCAGGCTTTTCCCTCCGCGGTCCGGTTGATCCATCTTTTCGCCCAATCGTCCTTGACGTTCATGACAAACTGCTCATCGAGGTAATCCGGGCAGGCCGGAGAAGCCAGCAGCCCGGTCCAGGTATCCAGGACGGCTTTTCTCCACAGGTCCTGATCTTTGGGTAGAGGAGGCTGGTCGGCTGCAAAGAGCTCGGTGGTCTGGCGCGGGCACCATTCGGAAGGCAGTGACCCGGAGACTTCGCAGATGGAATATTCCACCACGCCAGGCGGCTTTTGAAAACTGGATGTGACCCCTCCAGCAAACTGCTGAACCAGGGACTGCATCGTCTCCGCCCAGATTGGAGCTGCGCCTACCACGCCGCTGACGTTTTTCATGGGAGTGTAATCGGCATTGCCAACCCACACACCGACCACGACATCCGGGGTATAACCGATAGTCCAGTTGTCACGAAAATCGTTCGTGGTCCCGGTTTTGACAGCCGCCGCGAACGGCAGTTTGAGCACCGAATTCTGCCCGAAACCCGGCGTGCGCGCCTGGTTATCGGAGAGAATGGATGAAATCAAGAACGCATGTTCCGACCGGATCACCTGCTCGGCAGCAGGTGCCTGGTAAGCGTACACCTGGTTGCCATCATGATCCAGGATGCGGCTGATTGCCACCGGAGGCAGGCGCCGCCCGTAATTGGCTATCGTCCCATATACTGAAGTCAGCTCTAAGAGTGTGACCTCACCACCACCCAGGGTCAAGGACAGCCCGTAATCCCCGCGGTTCAGGGTGGAGATTCCCACACGCCGGGCGAAATTGATGAAACCATCCGCTTCTGCAGTGTTGGGATTGTCTGTAATCCCCACGAAATCCAGCGTTTTTACGGCCGGGATGTTATACGAGCTTGCCAGGGCTGTTCTGACCGTGACAGGCCCATGAAAGCGCTCGTCGTAATTCTGCGGCTCGTACGGCGGGCTGGGGTCACCCGGGACGCCGGATGGCGGGAATTGTGAAGGCACATCCCAGATCAATGTGCCCGGAGTCCAACCTTTTTCGAAGGCTGCCAGGTAAGTAAGCGGCTTAATGGCAGAGCCAGGCTGGCGCGGGCTGACCGCCATATTCACCTGACCGGAGATGGCCTCGCTGTAAAAATCGGCGGAGCCGACCATGGCCAGGATTTCACCGGTTCCGGGTCTCAGTATCACCACAGCACCACTGGAAACATCCTGTCCCGCCAGCGAGTCGATTTGCTTGCGCAGCACAGCCTGTGCCAGGTCCTGGATAGCCGGCTGGAGAGTGGTATAGACCGTGAAACCAGAGCGGTAGATGGTCTGCGGATCGTATTGTGCTTCGAGCAGGCTGCGCACATAATTAACCCAATGCGGGTAGCGCATCTGGATGGCAGGCGGCTTGAATGGATAATTTTTGATCTCACTGACCGCGTTGGTGACTTCTACCGGACCGACACATACTCTTTCCGCACTGTTGCTCACGTAAATACAGCCGCTTTCCTGGCTGTTCTGGTACATCAGCAAAAGGACATCATCCAGGCGCTGGTAGACGATCTCGGGCGAAGTATAGATGTCATAGATACCCGGAGCCTGCGGTAATCCTGCCAGGAAGGCTGCCTGTCCCAGGGTCAGATCGCTGGCCCGGGCACTAAAATATGTCTCTGCTGCGGCTTCGATGCCGTAGGCCAGGTTTCCGAAATAAATTTCGTTGAGATAGAGCTCCAGGATCTCATCTTTACTATACCGGCGGGTGATTTCAGCAGCCAGAATCGCTTCGCGAATCTTGCGGTCATACGACTGCTCGGTGCGCTCCTCGGGGGTGAAGAGCAGTGTGCGCGCCAGCTGCTGGGTAATGGTCGATGCACCGGAGACGGTTTCACCGGATTGATAATTCTGCCAGAACGCCCTCCCAATCGCCATCAGGTTGAATCCAGGATGCTGGTAGAATTCCTTGTCTTCGGTGGCGATGGTCGCCGCAACCAGGTCAGGATCGATGCGCGAAAGCGGTACATACGTTCGCCTCCCGGCGTTCGGGTCCAGGATCTCGTAAAGAGTATTCCCATTGGCATCCAGGATACGGGTAGTTTCAAACTGCGAAGCCCTATCGCGCAGGTCGCTGATGCTGGGCAATGTGGAGGCGATGCGGTAGTACTGGTAAAACATCAATGAAACCAGGCACAGTCCCGTGAGCAGGAAGATTAGCGTTCCGATAAAAAATATGCGCAGGAAGCAGCCCGAGATGTTCGTCCAACCAGAGCGAGGTGAGGCGGCGCGAGGTCGATGCGAAGACACCGGGCGTGCCGGGTGAGAGGGAGTGCGAGCCGTCGGCGGAGCAATCGGCCGGCGCCGTGTTGGACCCGGTGAAGTCGGCATGGAAGTATTGATGACCTTGCTGTCATAGGCAGAGGGCCTGACCTGCGTCGCATCACTGTCAACACGGGGTACTTTTTTGAGCCATTCGGGTGGGATTTCCCCGCGCTGTGGTTTGACCGTAGGTGTCCCACTTACTTGCGCCGCGGTTTGATCTGCGGATCCGCCTTCTACCGCTCCCTTTTCAGCCTTACGGTTTGCCCGCACAGGTTGGGTGTCTCCCTGGGCTGGTCTTTCGGAATCATCCCGAATCGGGATTGGATTATTGTCACTCATATTCTTCGTTTTGGAATTCCAGGCAACGGATGCTGAAAGTCAATTTTTTGGGTCACGTGCTAATCTGCTTTAGGGCGCGCAGCCACCAGCGCGTTCCATACCCCCTTATTGACAATTTCAGCGCGCTGGTTGATCACCTTAGCTTCAATCAGCACCGACCCACCCGCCAGGCGTGGAATTTCCTTGGTCTCGACCACAATTAATTCCACATGCAGCGTATCCCCCAGGAAAACCGGCTTGCTGAACTTCCACTCCTGGATCTCGCGGAAGGCTAAAACTGTACCTTCCATCACACCTGTTTGCACCACCAAACCCATGGAAATGGATAGGACCAGCAGTCCGTGAGCGACCCTTTGGCCGAAAGGTGAATTTTGGCTGAATTCGGCATCAATATGTATCTGGTTAAAATCTCCGGTCAGCCCGGCAAAACTGACCACATCACTTTCAGTGATAGTCCTGGCAGCCGTTATAATGCTCTGGCCGGTTTCAAATTCTTCGAAATACAGGCCGCGAGGCCGCCTTCGAAATAAATCCATCTTCTCCTCCATCGAGATTGCCTGTTAATGGTTCATTCTAGCATAAAAAGGTCAGTTCCCTTTGACCTGCTGAGCAAGATGCCATAAAATGTAGATATGCGAACCTGGAACCTGACACAGGATGACCCACTAAGCCTGACCCTGGCTGCTGATGTACGGTTAGGACCGACCGATTACACCGACGACCATATTTGGGAGCTGGTTTTTGGGAAAGGCTCACCGCCGGCAGTATCGTTACAAACCACTTACGGTTTGCGAGCGCGTTCAATGCGACAATTTCCTTCCTACACATTCCAGGAATCCACCCGCATCGATCCTGCCACTTTTCACAGCCAGCCCGTAATCCAGCTTTTGTTTCCGAACTTCTTAATGCTCAAATACAGTCCTTTCCAGGGTATAGACGTTATCACTGAATATTGGGTTCCAGAATCACACGTGATTTCAGGCCGAGTTCGGATGATGAACCTGAGCGGAGATACGGCGCACATTAAATTCGAATGGATCGCACAGCTCACTCCAGCGGAGGGTCAGCGCATGGCATTCACAGAAATCCAGTCTGTGAATGTGCTGTCAGGTGAAACGGATTCGCTTGAACCGGTCCTTTTTATGACTGGCGGGCCGAAGCCTGGCGCCGGCATATATCCCTCCCTGGGACTGAACCTGGAAATCCCAGCCAATGGAGAACGCCAGGCGACCTGGGTGCTGGCAGCGGTAGCGGATACGACCGATTCTTTCAACCTGGCGCGCTCGATCGCGGGCAGGAATTGGGAAGCGGAGCGATCCAGGTTAGAAAGCCTGAATTCCCAGCAGGTGGAGGTCCTGACCGGTGATCCGGATTGGGATGCAGTGTTCATGCTCACTCAGAAGAAAGCAATCGAGTCGTTCACCGGTCCTACAGAGCACCTGCCTTACCCATCGATTGTGATGACACGCACACCAGACCAGGGTTATTCACTCAGGGGGGATGGTAGTGATTACAACCATCTCTGGAATGGACAGACCGCCCTGGATGCATATTACCTGTCAAGCATCATCCTGCCGGCGGCTCCGCAGCTGGCTAAAGGGTTGTTGTTGAATTTCTTATCCGTCCAGGAAGAAGGTGGTGAAATTGATTGGAAACCAGGACTGGCGGGACAGCGGGGCAGGCTGAACGCAACGCCGGTCCTCAGCAGCCTGGCATGGATGATCTTTGAAGGGACAGAAGATAATGAATTCTTGGGACAGGTTTTTACAAAATTGCTGGCGTTTCTCAGGTCCTGGTTCACCTCCCGGCACGATAGAGACCAGGACGGCTTCCCCGAATGGGATCACCCCGCGCAGGGCGGGATGGAAGACCACCCGGCTTATTCTCCCTGGCTAAACTGGTCCCAAGGCGCCGAGATTTCTTCGGCCGAGAATCCGGCTATGTGTGCATATCTTTACCGTGAATGCCAGTCCTTGATGCAAATCGGGCGCCAGCTGGGACAAAAAGAAGAGCTGGCGGAGATCCAGATCATTGCCGAGCAGCTGCGCCAGGCTGTCGAAGAATGCTGGGATTCAGTCGAAGCAGGTTACCTGGATAGAGACCGTGAATCGCATTACTGTACGATCGGTTCCTGGCTGGGCAATCAGACCGGCCCGGGAATGATCACTATCGAACAGAAATTCAACCACCCGGTCCGGCTGTTAATTCATGTCCAGTCAAATTCAGGCTCCAGGCCAACTCCCAATATTTTTATTCACGGCAAGGGAGTTTCAGAGCGTGAAAGGATCGAACACCTGGCGGATACACAGATCCGCTGGATGTTCGATCAGGGACGGATGACCGGTGAGCTGCTGTATTCATCCATCGAAAAAATCGAAGTCCAGGGATTGGGTGCCAGTGATTACCTGAATGTTTACAGCGTCGGTTTCCACCAGGTCTTTTACAGTTCTCTGATGCCTTTATGGGGCGGCATCCCCCAACGCGAGCACGCTGTCGAGCTGGTAGAAGGAAGCCTGCTTAACCCGTTTAAATTCTGGCGGACGCACGGTATCCCGGCCTGTGCAGTACCTCCCAGCGAAGCCGCCACGGTCTGCGACTGCGCCAACCCGGCCTGGAATGCCCTGATCGGAGAGGGATTACTCAGCTACGGCTATCGACAGGAAGCTGCGGACCTGTGTACCAGGTTAATCGATACCATTATCCAGACCCTGAAGCGCGAAGCTGCCTTTCGACGCATGTACCGCGTAAATCCGGCCAGGGGCAGGGCGAGAGAGATGCGCTGACGGGGCTGGCGCCGCTCGGCTTCTTCCTGAACACCCTGGGCATCCGGCTGATTTCACCTCACAGGGTAGCCGTGGCAGGATTCAACCCATTTCCTTGGCCAATTACGGTAAAATATCGAGGATTAACGGTCTTGAAACAGAAGGACAAAACAACAGTTATCTTCCCGGATGGGCAGACGGTAAATGTCGAGGACCCTGCTCCTCAAATCATCGCCCTGGAGAAGGAAACTACCTGAGAACACGACAGGGCATCGCAGTAAGTCTCAGGCCTGATTCAGCTAAAAACAACTTCTATGGTCAAGCGACTGATAACAGCCATCATCCAGATGCGAGATGCGGATTTTGCAACAAGCGCATTAAACCGGGCCGGCTTCCCGGTTTCACGCATGTCGAGCTCAGGGGGCTTCCTGGGCAGATGGAATGTCACCCTCCTGATAGGCACGGATGAAGGTCAGGAAAACCAGGTGCACGAAATTCTGACTCAGATCTGCCGTAGGAGGATCGAATATGTCGCCACGCCGATCGATGGCTCTCCTTTTCACCTGCCGCTTTCGACACCCGTTACGGTTGGAGGCGCGACCCTGTTCAGCGTAATAGTTGAACGCTACGAGGAGATGTGATGAAGCTGATCATCGCCATTATTCAAAACACAGACAGCGATGCAGTCTCGCAAGCCCTGGTCGAAGGGAAATTCAGGATAACACGGATTGCTTCTACAGGTGGTTTCTTCCGGCGCGGCTCGACCACCTTCGTGATCGGGGTCAGGGACGAGCGCCTGGACCTGGCAATCGAGGAAATCCGCAGAAGCCTATCTCCACAGGTGGAAGCGAATCAGAAAAGGGCTACCCTGTTTGTAATACCTGTAGAAAGCTTCGAACAGATTTAGATCAGTGCTGGCTTTGCTCGTGGAATTCTTCAACCTGGTAAATAAACACATCCAATTTGTTGTGCAGCCAGAAGTCAGCCGAAGTCCCTAATTTCAGGCACAGATGATCCAGGAACTCCTCCGGCTGGGGAAATCTCTTCCCAGACCTGCGGGAGAAATGTTGCCCGGCGGCGTCCCAGGCTGAGGATTACCCCGTCAATACCCGGTCGCAGCAATCCAGGCAGCTCGCGCGGGTCGCCGTACGGGAGAGGCTGGGGTGCCGTCAGTCGTGAAATTTCGATCTCGAGCCCAGGCAGCTCTACAGGTTGGACCGGTGGAAACCTTGGATCTTGCAGGGCAGCAGCCATCGCATGTTCCTGCACATCCCAGGCCAGTGGCTGGCTGGCTTCGAGGGCGCCGATGCAGCCTCGCAGCGAGCCCCCCTCGGTGAGAGTGACGAAAGTCGCGCCGGGCTGCCGTAAGCTTTCCGGCAGCCGATCTAAATCCGGCTTTCTCAGGCGCTTCCCGCTAACAGCGTCCACCAGTGCCTGGCGGGCAATCGTCAACAGCAGCACGCGCTCATTTTCCTGCAATTGGTCATCCATATTGATCCTAAGGAAACCGGCTGAACGTTATCAAGTTTTAATAATTGAATGATACTGGCGATTTAAAATAGATCAACGGTTGTTTCCCGTCGCCTTTCTGCATCGCCAGGACCTGGCCGATAAAAAGGGTGTGCTGGCCAATATCATAAGTATCACACACCTGGCAATCAAAGCTGACCAGGCCGCCGCGAATCAGGGGTGCACCTGTCACCAGGGTGAATGTGTCCACACTCAGAAAACGGTCGAGCTTTTCCGTTTGCCGGCCTGCGAACCGGTCGGAAATTGCACTCTGGCTTTGATCGAGGATAGTTACGGCGAAAACACCGGATTCTTTTACCAACCTATGGGTGCGGGCATTATCCTGCAAAGACACCAGCACCATGGCTGGATCGATGGAGACTGAAGTAAACGAGCTCACAGTCATCCCGTGACGGGTACCATTATAAATCGATGTTACGATTGTAACGCCCGTGGCCCAATTGCGCATCGCCCGTCGCATACTTTCTGGATCAACGATTTGATCTGTTATGTCCAATAAAACTCCTCAATCCCAGGCAATCCCGTTCATCTTACTTAGTGGAGCACCGGGCGTCAAGAGGCGAATTCAAGCCAACATCGATTATATAATCTTCCCTACCCAAAATGGCGGCAGTATGCTAAACTTCACCCCTGGTTAACTGAAATTCAGATAACCTTTCCGTTTCTGGCGCGCTTACAGCGCTGTCCAGGGACAATCCCGAGGAAAGGAGGCATCCCCATCCGCGAATATGAAGTTGTTGTAATAGTCCAGCCTGACCTGGACGATACCGCTTTTGCTGACGTTGTCGGCCGCATTTCCGGTTGGATCAAAGACAGCGGTGGCGAAATAAGCAAGACTGAAGTCTGGGGGAAGCGCCAGCTGGCGTATCCCATTCGCAAGTACACCGAAGGTCAATATTTTCTGCTAAATGTGAATATGGCACCAACCTTTGGCGTTGAGCTCGACCGCAACCTTCGCTTTTTGGAACCAGTCATACGCTATATGCTGGTCGCCAAATAGGATTTCACTGCAAGAGGCCGTGTTCTTACCGGTAATGGATAAGGAGCGAAGATGAACCGTGGATTGAATAAAGTCATGATCATCGGGCGTCTGGGCCGCGATCCTGAAATGCGGTACACACCATCAGGGCGTCCGGTCACGACCTTCAGTGTCGGAACCAACCGCAGCTGGAATACTGCCAATGGTGAAAGACGGACTGAAACGGAATGGTTCAACGTGGTTGCCTGGAGCAGCCTGGCTGAGATTTGTAAACAGTATCTCCTCAAAGACAACCAGGTCTACATTGAAGGCCGGCTTCAAACACGACATTGGGAAGATAACGAAGGTCTGAAGCATTCCGCTGTCGAAATTGTTGCCAACGAGATGATTATGCTCGATGAACGAAGGGAATCATCTTCCGCAGAAGTTCTGGACGATGATTATCACGAAGAATAAAATCACCAGCCTCCTGGTCTTGGAGGCTATACAGGAGAAAGAAAGTGAACAACCAGATTGATACAGGTGAAGGCCAGGGGCCAGGTGGCAGGCGGTTTTTTCCGCGACCTCGCATTTGCCCGTTTTGCTCGGAAAAAAACATGAAGATCGATTATAAACAACAAGATGTCTTACGCAAATTCGTGACCGATGATGGAAAAATCCGCCTCGCCGGCAGACCGGAGTTTGCGCAAGGCACCAGAGAGCCCTGGCCACAGCGGTCAAGCGTGCTCGCCACATCGCCTTGCTGCCCTATTCCGGAGAGGTACTGCGATAATCGGATCCAAACCGGCGCTTATCAGGAGTGCCCGGTTGTGCACTCACCGCTGTTCCGGGCTACTCAAACAGCCGCCGGTTTGGATATTCAGGTTTAACAATGGCAAATAATCCTAAAAAACCAATAGCACCAACGAAAAAACACCTGGCACGCCTTGAAAAAGAACGCCGCCAGACACAATACATCATGATCGCAGCCGCGGTTGTAGTGGTTTCCGTTTTGGCCCTGATTATCTTCGGCATCCTCAATCAGACTGTTCTGGCAGAACGCCGGCCGGTGGCGCTGGTGAATGGTGAACCCATTCGCAGCTCCTTTTTTGAGGAACAAGCGCGCTATGTGCGTTATGTAATGGTCCGTAATGCCGAAAATACTTACCAGATGGCGCAGTATTTCGGACAGGACCCGTCTATGGCTCAAAACTTTGTCCAGCAGCTGCAGCAGGTCCAAGCCCAGCTAACCCCATCGATCATGGGGAACCAGGTGATGGATACGATCGTCGATGATGCCCTCATTCGCCAGGAGGCAGAAAAACTGGGAATCACCGTAACAGATGCAGAGGTTGAACAGGCATTCCAGGCTGCTTTTGGATTCTATCCCGACGGCACACCGACCCCTTCCGCCACGCTTGAAATCGCCCCAACCTCCACCTTCTCCGACTTTCAGCTCACCATGATCCCACCAACGCCCACCGAGACCGTGACTCCCACGATTACATCGACAGCCACATTGACTCCCACGCTGACACTGGCACCCGGGATCACCCCATCGGCAACTGCAGAGCTGCCACCTGCCACCGAAACCCTGGCTCCCAGCTCAACCAGCTCTCCTACAGCGGTGTTGAGCCCGACCGCCACCCATACGCCGACACCATTCACCACCGAAGGCTACGCCACCCTGATCGCGGATACCTTTACACAGCTCCAGGAAAACTACGGTATCGAACAGGAAACCTTGCGCCGGGTGATTGAATCCCAGCTTTACCGGCAAAAATTGATGGACACGGTCCTGGGCGAGGTCTCGGCGACCGAGGAACAGGTTTGGGCCCAGCACATCCTGGTCGATGATGAAGAGCTGGCTAAAGATATCTCCACCCGCCTGCAGGAGGGCGAAGACTGGACATTGATGGCCAGCACCTATTCGACTGACGAAAGCAACAAAAACACTTCCGGCGATCTCGGCTGGTTCGGTCGCGGTCAGATGGTGAAGGAATTCGAGGATGCGGCTTTCGCCGCCGAGATCGGTGAAACTACCGAACCGATTAAGACCGAATTCGGCTGGCATATCCTGCGCGTGCTGGGGCATGATGAAGTCCCGGTTTCGACGGATGTTTACCAGCAAAATCGAGAACAGGAATTCCAGGATTGGTTGACCGAAGTCGCGCGAAATCAGGTGAAATAGAAATCCGCGACTGGTGGATAGACATTGTTCCAGAGACACCTGCCCTTCCCAACGAAATCCTGCAGTTCATACTGGCAAACAGCCAGCAAAGTGAACAGCTACCCCAGGAAATCCCGTGATCCGAAAACCAAGCATTTCCTAATCCGAACAATTCCATCAAGGAGGAACAATGGCTGAGACAGTTTATAAAGTAATCACCCTGGTCGGCACCAGCCCAGAATCATGGGAAAAGGCGGCCGCGGCAGCAGTTGAGACGGCAGCCAAATCCCTACGCGATTTGCGCATCGCCGAAGTGGTAGAGCTCGATATGCAGATTGACGATGGGAAGGTCGTGCTGTACCGGGCAAAAATCAGGGTCTCCTTCAAGTATCACCAGGAAGAAGACTGATAGACCCTGATCTCTGATTTGTTTTTACCGCGAGGCAGGAAATTGCCGGTGGGCAATGTCCTGTCTCGCACGCCAGGGGGGTTATAGAAAAGGCAGCCGGGAGCGGTACTGGTCCAGTGTCGCTTTATTGGCTTCCAGGGCTTCTTTTTCGGAGCCCACATTCGGACAGCGCATCAAAGGGGGTATCTCTCCTGCCTGAAGGTAATTCTCAATTACCTGGCTGAAAACTGCATGGATCATCAACATCGCCAGCACCGTCGACATTGCGCCGGTGGTGCCTAATTCTGGCTGGGAAGAGATCGGTATTGCGTTATCCCCTGGAGGGACGTCATGGTCCAAAACCAGGTCAACCACATCGCATAGGTGCTTCCCGCTGGAATGCCGGGAGGCGAATGCGGCAGAATAGCGGCGCGAGGTCACTCCAATCGTGAACAAGCCCCTGGCTTTGGCTTCTAACGCGACCTCCACCGGCGCATTATTCCTGCCAGAAGCCGAAAACACAATCATGATTTCCCCTACCCGCAGGTCAAAGCGAGGCGCCACGGAAACGCGTGGCGTAGCCCTCCCATTTTTCCAGGACGATACACTTTTCGGTTCCCTCGTGGAACATCAGGCTGGGATCGAGCAGCGGACTGACCGGTGCCAGCATACCCGAGCGGTAGAAAGCTTCCTCAACCGGCAAATGCGAGTGCCCGGATCCGAACAGGTGCACCACCCCACCGGCGCGCAGGGAGGTGGTGACCTGGCGTGCGGCTTCTTCGATCTCGGCAGCCTGGCGTTCGATGATCCCTTGCTGGGCTGCAATCATGCTTTCCAGGTACTGTTTCCAATAAGCCATTTTTTCTCCTTCTATACTGTTGATCCTGAGGTACTCGCTGCTGTAAGCCAGCGGTGTTCGGGCCGGGTAAACCAGCCCGCCTTCAGGAATGCCACCACCAGTTTTGCCGGATGTTCACCCAGGTTAACAAACTGGCAGTGACCTGCCGCGGCCGGTACTACCACTGTCTCAGCGTAGTTTACTTGTAGCCGGCGTCCATTTGGGGTCCGGATTTCCACCGGCCCTCCTTCCACCAGGTTCATCACCAGAGGTGAGCCTCGTGCCCGCCATTCTGCCTGGTGGTCGAACTCGATGCGGACCACGTCATAAAAATGCTCTTTATGGGTCGGCAGGTGAATGATTTTCCAATCATCGCTTTGAGAAAGCATCCTGGGAGTCGAAACCAACTCCTGCTGCACTTTCTTGCCCTTTCGATCGAAGACCAGGTTGTCGAAGGCCCGCTCGATATTCAAAGGGCGCGGCTTTCCGTCCAGGTCCAGCCTGAGCCAATCGTACATTTTAAATGTAAAAATATAAGGGGTGGCGCTGATCTCCAGGATCAGGTTGTCTCTTCCAGAGCCGTGGATGGTCCCGGCAGGGATCAGGACCAGGTCGTGCCGGTGTGCGGGAACGCTGTTGACATACCGGTCGATCTCCACCGGAATGCCCTCTCACGCGCTGAGCTCAAGCTGCTGGCGGAAGGCCCGAGGGTCGATCGTTTCCTGGAATCCCAGGTAAATTCTCGCACCCGGTTTGCAGTCCAGCACGTAGTAAGTCTCGTCCTGGGTGAAATTCTCCCCAAAATGCTCCCGGATGTAATGGGCCAGGGGATGGCATTGGATGGACAGGTTGCCGCCATCGAAAGTGTCCAGAAAGTCAAAGCGGATCGGAAATTCAAAACCGAATTGCAGGTCAAAATCACCCAACACCGCCTGGTGGCGGTAGAACATCAGCATATCAAAGGATATTTCAAGCAGCCGCCCACCGCTTTCGAGCAATATCCCATTTTCCGGCGAGATCAATTCGAACGACCAGGCATAATTGGGCACATCCCGGGTCAGCTGCGGGACATTTTCCTGGATCCACTGGCCCCCCCAGGGACCCGGCTCGAACCAGGGCCGAGCCCTGAATGCTGAAACGCTCAGCTCCGCGAGCGCCGACCGCAGGCCGTCTCCGGATATCATCAGCGGCTCAGCGGGGCGCTGCTCGTCGATGAACCAGTCGAGGGTTGCTACCAGCTGTGATTTATGGCGATTGAGGACAGGCCAGTCAATAAAGTAGAGGTGCTTATATGTCAATTTATGATCTTCCGGCGGCGAGACTCCCAGCAGCTGGATATTCCCGGCTCGCATGCGGAACTGGATTTCATTCTTAGGGACATCCACATACACCAGGACTCCATCCCAACCTGCCAGTACAGCTCCGCAGCCGTAGAGCACGTTGAGAGTACTGCTCTCCTCCGGGTGGATCTGGGCTAATTTCTCCAGATCGAAGAAGTCTGCCAGCTCACCCGGGAACCTGGAACCGAACACCGGATCATCCCCGCCCAGGTAAGGTGCGATCATATTCTCGATCGATGCCTGGCTTTTATAAGCCTGGGATATATCCTGGAACCTGGCCTGGATGCCCAATTCGTTTAATTCCCGTTCCAGGCTCGCTCGCAAGAAATCCCACATCACGCCGGCAAACCCATCGATCACGACCTGGCGCTGCCCCGCCAGGAGCGAGGCGATGGCCTTGTAGCCAGAAAGGATCTCTGCTCCTGAGATCGAAAACGCCGGGTACAGGTTGTAGCGGCTTTCAGGAGGAGTTGGAGCAGTGGCGGGTGCCAGGGTCTGGCTGGTTTTTCGAAACGCCCTGGAGATGCCTTCAGTCAAAATGGTTTTCTTTCGCCGCAGGATTTCTACTCTACCAGGTCGCCCAGCTCGTCCAACTTGAGGCTCAGGACCTGGCTGACGGAATCTCTCCCCATTGTCACGCCGTAGATCACATCCGCAACCTGCACAGTGTTGCGGTTGTGGGTGATGATGATAATCTGGGTTTTATGACTCAGCTCGTTCAGCATTTCACGGAAACGGCCGACATTCAATTCGTCCAGCATGGCGTCGACTTCATCCAGGACGCAAAAAGGCGGGGGAGAGACGCGGATGAGCGAGAAAATCAAAGCCGTGGCAGTCAGGCTGCGTTCGCCTCCGGAAAGCAACGCCAGTCCCTGTGAGCGACGACCGGGCAGGCGTGCTTCGATATCGATCCCGGTTGCGCTGATATCATCGGGATTGGTGAGCACCAACCTGGCAGCGCCGCCGCCAAACAGGCGGGTAAAGGTGTCTTTGAATTCTGCAGCCACCGCATAAAAGGTCTTCTGAAAATCGCGCTCCATTAATTCGTCCAGCTCTTTGATCACCTGGCGGATGTCTTCATCGGCTTTATTGAGATCGGTGACCTGGGTAGTCAGGAAATTGTGGCGCTCGCTGACTTCATCGTATTCCACCTGCGCCCTCCGGGTTGATGGGGCCAAGTCGGCGAATTTGCAGGCGCTGGCGGTGGATCAAATCCTCCAGGTCTGGTGACAGGTTGGCCACCTGCGGCAGCTGTTCCACCATACCTTCCAGTGGGAGCGGGGTGGGCCCTGAAATCTCCTGAGCGTAATCAAACGCCACCAGTCCAAAGTCATCTTCGATGCGGTGGCGCAGCGAACTTCGAGCGCCTCCTGCCTGCGGTCGAGATTGATGCGCATCTGGGCGTTCATTTGCTCGGCCATGCTCATTCGCTGGCGGAAATGGCTTTCCGATTCGAGCGCAGTTCCCAGTTCCGTCTCGAGATTCGAAAGCTCAACCTCTGCCGGATCGATCTGCATCTGCAGCTGCTTGATTTTTTCGCCAATTTGTTTTTCCTGGTTTTGCAGGCGTTCTCTGGCAGCCGCCAGCTCTTCCAGGGCGGCAGCCAGCTCCGCACGGCGCTTCTCGAGCATCTGGCGCGAAGCAGACAGGCGGTCAAGCGTCTGCCGGCGTTCATCCGAGCGCTCACTGGCAGATGTCAGGCGTGCGTTGGCCATTGCCAACTGAGTGCTCCAATATGAAGCGCGGGATCCAAATTCATCCAGGGAGAATTCACCCAGCATGACCTGCAGGCTGCGCAGCTCTTGTTTCCCTTTAACTAATTCCTGCCCGATTTTTTCCTGCTCACTCTCATAGGCCAGAATTTCTTCTGCCACCTGTTGGAGCTCGATGCCATGTCCATTCACCTGCTGTTGGAGGAATTCGGCTTTCTGAACACCTCTTTCGTATGCCAGCTCCAACTGGTGCGCTTCAGATAATCTTGCTCGCCAATCGCTCTCGAGAGCCTCTCTTTTCTGCACCAGCTTCTCATTTTCAACTTTCAGCTCCATCAGCTGCTTCTCAGACGCCCGGAGTCTGGTTTCGATTTTCTCCAGCTGTTTTTCAGCTGCAGCAGCCTGGCTTTCGGTTTCCTTGCGCTGGCGTGTCCTTCCGAGAATTGTGCTTCCCGGCCTGGAATCCCCGGCCGAAGATTGGATTGCACCCGAGGCATGAAATACCTCCCCGCTCAATGTAACCAGCCGTTCTCCATCCAGAGGTTGGGATAAGAATTTCCGGGCGGAACGGCGATCGCGAACGATCAGAACCCTACCCAGCAGCAGCTCCACCGCCGGGCGGAGGTGCTGCGGGCACCGCACCAGGTCTGAGCCCACTCCGATAAAATCATCCGAACCTGCCGTTCCTGGGCTGTGGCCACGGCTTGCATTCAGGTTTCCCAGGGGAAGGAGTATCCCACGGCTGTGTTCGCTGGAAAGTAAATCCAGAGCTTCATCCACCCCTTTCTCCAATACTACAGAAATCGATATATTCGCCCAATGCCGCAGCAATGGCAACCTCCAGCTCGGGCGGCACTTCCAGGATGTCATTCACCGACCCCACGATTCCCGGCAGCTCACCTTTCCGGGACGCTTCCAGCAGCAGACGTGTCCCCTGGGTATAACCGGTCAATAATGCCTCTGCCTGCTGGAAAACCTCGAGCTGCGCCTGCATTCCAGCCAGCTCTGCGGCTTTCCGGCCCTGCTCATCAACGGATTTTTGGCGCTGTCCTTCGGCTTTGTCCATTTTCTCCTGGTGGGCAGAAAGAAGGCGCTGGCTGGCGAGGAATCCAAATTCTGCCTGGGCTGCCGATTCAAGTGCGGTTTCGATCCCGGACTTCAGCTCCTGCAAACTCGTTTTTAAAGATGCCAGGTTCTGTTGGTCTTCTTCAAGCGACAGCTGGATGCGTGAGATACGAGCCTGATTTCCAGTTATCAGGGCTTTGATTTGTCCCTGGTTGTTCATCAAATCGGAGACCAGCTGTTGAGCTGCGGCAATTCCCGACTCTATCTCCTCACGCCTGGATTTCAGGCTGTCGAGCTCAGATTGGACGGCAGATAGTTGTGAATTCGCTTCTTCGATCTCCACACGAAAATTCGAGACCTCGACAATAGAATTCTGCAGATCCTGCTGCGCCTGGTCGAATTGGACCCCTAAATTGACCAGGTCCGAATCCGAAGTGAGCAGCTGGTTTTCAAGCAGCCGGCTGCGCTCTTCTGCGACAGCCAGGTCCCGGCTGGTCGTTTCTCGCTGGCTGTGCAGCCCGGATAATTCGTGGTGCAGGGCATTCAGCTCTTCCCGCCGGGACTGGATCTTACGGCGGAAATCAGAAGTCTTCCGGTCGCGATCCACCTGTTCAATCCTCACAGATTGTAATTTTCCCTCCTGGACTCGCGCGTTATCCTGGGCAGCTGCCAGCTCGGTCTGGGCAAGCTGCCAGTGGTATCCGTACCATTCACGCAGTGAGCTGCGCAGCTCACCAACAGCCTGTGCATGTTCCCTGGCGCGCCTGGCCTGGCGCTCAAGGCTGGTGAGGCGAGGCGTCAGCTCCAGCAGGATGTCCTGGACCCGATCCAGATTGCGCCGGGTGCTGTCGAGGCGGCGTATGGCTTCTTCCCGCCTCGAACGATACAAACCGATCCCGGCGGCTTCTTCGAATAACCGCCGGCGTTCATCGGCTCTCAACGAAAGCACAGCATCCACCAGCCCCTGTCCGATGACCGTGTAGGTTCGTTCTGCCAGACCGGATGGGTACAGCAGCTCCGACACATCTTTCAAACGCACACGCTGCCCATTGATCAGGTATTCATTATCCCCGTCCCGGTAGGCGCGGCGAGTGACTGCCACTTCAGAAAAATCGATGGGCATCCACCCATCTTCATTGTTGAAAGTGATGGTAGCCGATGCCATACCAAGGCGCGGGCGGGCTTCTGAACCTGAGAAGATCATGTCCTCGGTTTTACGGCCGCGCAGCAGGCTGAACGACTGTTCACCCAGCACCCAGCGAATGCAGTCGGCTATATTCGACTTACCGCTCCCGTTTGGCCCGACGATGGCGGTAATGCGCGCTGAAAGGTCAAAAGGAGTATGGTTGGCAAATGTCTTGTATCCGTGCAGCTCGAGAAAATTTAAGCGCCGTGCCATCTATTCACTCACCGAATCCCAGGTTCTCCAGCGCCTGCTGTGCAGCCAACTTCGACGCGCCGCGCTTACTGTGATCCTGACCAAAACCGAGCACTTTCCCTCCAATTACCACTTCGACTTCAAAGGACTTTTCATGATCAGGACCACTGGCGGCGACTACCCGGTACTGCGGGGCAGCGTACCCCTGCGATTGGACAATTTCCTGCAGTTGGCTTTTTGGATCGCGGTCCTTGTGTTTCTCAATCACCTGCCTGGCGGCGGGCTCCAGCAGCGGCTCGATAAAATCCTGGACAATATGGAATCCCTGGTCGAGATACAGGGCACCAACCAGGGCTTCGAAAGCCCCGCATAACAGGATCTGCCTGTCTCGACCACCGCCGAGGCCTTCACCGCGCCCGAGTTTCAAGGCGCTTCCTAAATCCAGGACGCGTGCAAATTCTGCCAGCTGTTCGGTACGCACCAGGGCAGACCGCATGCGGGTCAGGTCACCCTCCGCCAGCTCGGGAAAATTATTATACAGCCAGGCCCCAACCAGAAAATCGAGCACGGCATCACCCAGGAACTCAAGCCGCTCATTATCCTCCAGCATATCGGGATTCTCGTTCAAGAAAGAGCGATGGGTGAGGGCTCGTCTCAGAATGGATAGATTCGAGAAAGGGATATTTAACCGCCTGGCGAGGTCTTCGGGTAATTCAACCTTCGGCTCTCCCTGAATTACTTTCTTCAATTTCACTTTCTCCCAGAACCCAGGGAGCGGCACAGGCCCTCCAAAGAAACACTCTTAAGCATTACTGAATGTTTCTTATAATCGGACCGCCTTTGGCGCTCCATCAGTTCATTGACTTGTAAATTCTATTTCGATTAATGATACTTTACGCACCACCAGCACTGCATTATGACCACCGAAACCGAAGGCATTATTGACGGCTACGCGCACTTCACAATCGCGCGCCTCGTTCGGCACATAATCCAGGTCACAATCCGGGTCAGGAGTGTGGTAATGCATAGTCGGAGGGATGATGTTCTCCCTGCTCGCCAGGACGCAGAATATTGTCTCCAGTGCGCCTGTGGCACCCATCATGTGACCGGTCATTGATTTGGTCGACGAAACGGGAATATTATAAGCCAAATCCCCCAGCGCAGCCTTGATAGCCCGGGTTTCGGCTGCGTCGTTCAACTGCGTGGCAGTGCCGTGTGCGTTCAGATAGCTGACATCGGAAGGATTGAGCCCGGCTGTTGCCAGGGCCAGGCGCATGGCCTGGGCGCCGCCGGCGCCATCTTCCGCCGGGGCAGTGATGTGGAAGGCATCTGCTGTCGCAGCATATCCAGCAACTTCAGCCAGGATTTCAGCTCCTCTTTTCCCGCGCATGCTTCTCAGTCTCCAGCACCAGGATGGCCGCCCCTTCTCCGACCACCAGCCCATCGCGGTTGAGGTCAAATGGCTGAGGGGTCATCGAAAAGTCCTCATTTCGCCGGGACATGGCGCCCAGCCGGTCGAATGCTCCGACCCCGATATCGGAGATGGTAGCTTCGGAAGCTCCTGTGATCGCACAGTCGATAATGCCGGAACGCAGCAGCATCCAGGCATTTCCGATGGCATCGATGCCGGAAGCGCAGGCTGAAGCGACCGAGAAGCACGGTCCCTTTAATGCCGTAATCGATGGCGACCAGGCCAGCAGCGCCGTTGGACATTAACATTGGAATAGCAAATGGACTGATGCGTCGCGGTCCCTCCCGGTCAATCAGCCTGACGGTCTCGGTGATGGTGTTCAGTCCGCCAATGGCGGAGGAAACGATAACGCCTATCCGGCGGCTGTTTTCTTCCGTGATAACCAGTCCGGCCTGAGCGATGGCTTCCTGAGCGGCAACTGCAGCGAACTGCTCGTACCGGTCTCGGCGCCGGGCCTCGCGCCCAGAAATGAAATTTTCGGGTGAGAAATTCTTTACTTCACAGGCGATTTTCACACCATAATCACTCGTGTCGAATTGGGTGATCAGGCCAACCCCTGAAACACCGTTGATCGCATTTTTCCAGGTCTGAGCCGCGTTTTGACCGAGTGAATTTATCGTTCCGGTCCCAGTAACAACCACGCGTTCGTGCATGGAAATCCTCCACCAAGCTAAATTTAAGGGCTTTTATACCCCGCACCAGTCAGCAGCACCAGGATTGGATCGGGAACTTTTCCCAAGATTTCCTGCAGCGCCTGCCAGACAATTGCGGATGTGGGCTCTACTGAAAACCCCAAATCAGCCAGCTGGTCGCGCCCCTTCAGGATGTCTTCTTCATCTACTGCGATCATATCACCACCAAATTCGCCGAGCATTCTCAGCACAGTGTCTCCACGCACCGGAAATCGCACCCTCACTCCTTCGGCGACGGTCGGCGATTCTGTAACCCAACCCAATCCAGATGCACCGTAGCGCCTGATCGCCCACACCGGCGCGCAAGCCAGCGCCTGGACCCCAACCGGTACAGGTACGCTGTCCGTTATACCGGCGTGCTTCAGCGCCTGGAATCCCTGCAGCATGCCGAGTAATAAGTTTCCCTGTCCCACGGGGGTAATACCGTTCCGGGGGAACCACCCAGCTGGTCGACACTTTCATAAGCGGCAGTCGCATAACCGGCTACAGCCTGCGGCAAGTACGCATGGCTGGCATAGCAAATCCCCTGTGCGGCTTCCCGCAGCACGGCTTCGCTGGCGTTGGAACGCGGTCCCATGATCCTCACGACCTGTGCCCCATATTTCTCGATCTGCATGCGCTTGGGAGCTGATGTCGAATCGGGAATGAATACGCGCGCTTTTACCCCAGCTTCACTGGCATACGCTGCGAAGGCTGCCCCGGCATTGCCGGAGGAATCTTCAACTGCAGTCTCGATGTCGTGTGAGCGCAGGAAACTCAGCAGGAGCGCTGCGCCGCGATCTTTGAAGGAGCCAGTCGGATTCTGATATTCCAGCTTGAATGCCACACGCCGGCCCAAAATTTCGCGCCATTCGAGAGGCGTGTTACCTTCTCCCAGGCTGATGACCGGAGCCCCAGCAGGAAGCGGAAAGCTGTGCCGGTACCGCCAGATGCCAGGTAATCCTGGCTCGATTTTCCTTTTATCGAAGACCAGATGTGAATCGAAATAGAAAACTCCGCCGCAGTGCTGGCAGCGATGAGGGACGCCAGCTTCCGGGTAAGGGCGCCGGCAGTTCGTGCAGAGAATCAATGGATTTGTCGTCATCCGTGATGGCAGGTTTGCTCAGTCAGCTCTTCCAGGCGTGTATTCCCCTCCACCCATTCTTCCCCGTTCGAGCCGACTTCTTTTTTCCAGACCGGTACAATTTCTTTCAACCGGTCAATACCATAGCGTGCGGCTTCGAACACTCCATCATCACGGTGCGGCGAGCTGCAGGCGATCAATACCGTAGGTGTGCCAGGATCCAGGCGGCCGATCCTCTGGACGATATAAATCCCTTCCACAAGAGGCCAGCGCAGCCGGATCTCCTGCGCCACCTGGCGCATCTTTTCTTCTGCCATTGGCTTATAAGCTTCATAAACCAGGTAGCTGGTTTGATGTGGGTCAACCCGGCTGGTAATCCCGCGCACCATCCCGCTGAACACGCAGGCAGCACCGCTGGTGGGAAGCGTGATCCGGCTAAGAACTTCGTTCACATCAAGCTGGGATTCGGTGATCTCAAAGAATGTGGGCAGCTCACCCGCGCTCCCGCCGCTCACCGGGGGGAAAACCGCCACTTCCGCTTCAGCTGGCATGACATCCTCATCGAAGGCAAACTGCCGGTTGACAGAAATCAAGGCAGACCCAATCGCTTTATCCAGGATTGGAAAGTCTTTCGTTAATTGAAGGCGTAAATCTTTTACCGTTGAGCCTTCTGCTAACGATACCTGGACTTGCCTGGAGCCTACGAGCTCACGAAAATTCGCGAATAACATGACTTTAAGGATCATTCTGCTCACCAGTAAATCCGGAATGGATTAATCTTCCAGGAAAATGTCGCCGCTGCGACCGCCGTGTTTTTCCACCAGGTGTATATTTTGGATACGCATCGTTTTTTCAGCCGCCTTCGCCATATCGTATACCGTCAGAGCCGCGACTGAGACTGCAGTCAGGGCTTCCATCTCAACCCCTGTCTTACCGAAGGTTTTGACCGTGGCGGTGATTCTCAATCCTGGGAGCTCTTCTACCGCCTGGATATCGACCACGACCTGATGTATGGGCAGCGGATGGCAAAGCGGGATCAGCTCTGAAGTCTTCTTGGCTGCCATGACACCCGCCAGCTGGGCGACCGTTAGCACGTCACCTTTCTTAATTCCACCCTCCCGGATGAGAGCCAGCGTCGCAGGCAGCATGACAACTTCACCCCTGGCGATCGCGACCCGCTCGGTGTCAGGCTTGGAGCTGACATCGACCATGCGTGCCCGGCCTTCGGCGTCCAAATGGGTTAGTTTTTCAGTCATAAGAGAATTATACTATTGGCTTTCACCGGTGCAATCAAGTAATTGCACCAAATATCTCTTAAATTAACCGAAATTGGCAATAAAACCGGCGTGTTATAATTCGCCCCGGCTTAGAAAAATACAATGGCGAGCATTTTCAACAAATGGAAAAATGGGCTGGCGAAGACCAGCCGGGCTACCTTCGGCCAGATTGCCACGATCCTGGGCGCTACCGAGATCAAACCCGAGACCTGGGACGACCTGGAGGCACTGCTGATCCAGGCGGACCTGGGCGTCGAAACGACCGAGAGCGTGCTGGAAGCGCTTGAGAAGCGCGTCGATCAAGAAGGTCTCACCAAGTCGGACCAGCTCAAAGCAGGGCTGCGCAGCGAGCTCAGATCGCTGCTGGCAGATCCACCTGCCATCGAGTGGAGCGAAAAGCCCGCCGTCATCTTGATCGTCGGGGTGAACGGCTCCGGGAAGACCACCACCATCGCCAAGCTGGGGAGGAGATTCGCGGACGAAGGTAAGAACGTGCTGCTGGGGGCGGCCGATACCTTCCGGGCGGCAGCGGTCGACCAGCTTGAGATTTGGGCTGAGCGGTTGAATTTGCCGGTTATCTCGGGCCAGCTGGGAGGAGATGCTGGCGCGGTTGCCTATGACGCAGTGCAGGCCGGCCTGGCACGACAATCAGATATTGTGCTCATCGACACGGCTGGAAGGCTGCACACCCGCTTCAACCTGATGGAGGAGCTGAAGAAAGTGCACCGGGTGGTTGGGAAAGCCTTACCCGGGGCACCTCACGCCGTGTGGCTGGTGATGGATGCCACCACGGGTCAGAATGCCCTCCAGCAGGCGCGCGCTTTCAAAGACGCAGTCAGCGTGACCGGAGTGATCCTGGCGAAACTGGACTCCTCCGCACGCGGTGGTATGGCCTTCGCTATCCGGTCGACCCTTGGATTGCCCGTGCTGTACGCTGGACTGGGTGAGAAGCCCGATGACCTGCAGCCGTTTGACCCGGATGCTTTCGTAGACGGGATTCTGAAATCAATAGCCAGACACTGCCTCTTGTAGAAGGCTTTTTTAGTTGGAGAAACGAGAATGGAAGAACTGATACGCCGTTTAGAAATTTGCCAGGAAAAAATCCAGCACCTGCTGGTGCGTCTTTGACTATTCCAAAAAAGTAATCGAACTTGAAAATTTACGCCTGCAATCCGAACTGCCGGACCTGTGGGAAGAGCCCGAGTACGCCCGTAAGGTGATGAAATCGCATGCTAACCTGCAGTCCGAAGTGGACGGCTGGCAGGTTCTGAAACAGCGCATCGCCGACGCGCTTGAGCTGGCGCAGCTGGACGATGAGGCTCTCTTTTCTGAGCTTGATAAAGAGACCACAGCGATCGAGGAGCAGATCGACGACCTTGAATTCGCAGCCATGCTTTCCGGGTCCTACGATCGCGGTAATGCCCTGCTGGCCATCCATGCCGGCGCCGGCGGCACCGATTCACAGGACTGGGCGGAAATGCTGCAGCGTATGTATCTGCGCTGGTGTGAAAACCACAACTATGAAACCGAAGTCCTGGACCTGACTCCCGGCGAAGAAGCGGGCATCAAGAGCATCACGATCTCGGTCGACGGGCAATTTGCCTATGGCTACTTGCGGCCCGAGAAAGGAGTGCACCGGCTGGTACGCCTGTCGCCATTCGATGCCGCCCACCGTCGCCATACCTCTTTTGCGCTGGTGGAGGTGCTGCCGCAGATCGAGGATGACGCCGAAGTGCAGATGAACTCGAGCGACCTGCGCATCGACACGTACCGCTCAGCTGGAGCAGGAGGTCGAAAACGTCCAGAAGAATGACACCGCGGTGCGCATCACTCACCTGCCCACCGGCATCGTGGTCACCTGCCAGAACGAAAGATCTCAGGCTCAAAACCGCGAAAATGCCATGCGGGTCTTACGCGCCCGGTTGTACGATATCCGGCAGGAACAACTGGAAGAAAAGATAGCCGAGCTGCGCGGGGATTATATAAAAGCGGAATGGGGAAGCCAGATACGATCTTACGTGCTGCACCCATACCAGATGGTGAAAGACCACCGCACGGAATACGAAGTGGGCAATGCGCAGTCCGTATTGAACGGCGCATTGGATGGCTTCATAGAGGCCTACCTGCGCCAGCAGATGGGGAATGGGAAGGAATAGCAGGATCCAGCGACTTGCAAGACCCTGGAGCCGGTCTCGGATCCTGATCCTGGCAGCCTTCTTGCTGTTCACATCAGCCTGTGTCACGCTGAAAGATCCTGAAATCCAGCCAGGAATACCGCACAGATGTAGTCGCAAAGCTGCCCGCTGGCTCCCAGGCCGGGCAGAGTTTCATCTCGAGGCGGCCTGGATTGAATGGTATCCAGCTCTGGCTGCGCCCAGCCCCTGACCAGGAAATCCCTCCTGGAGCCTACCTGCGGGTAGAACTGCAGCGGGGTTCAACCGGAAACCAGCCAGTTTTTATCACCCAATTGAATCAAAAACGCCTGGAAGAGGAATTCCCGGTATTGGTCTCCATGCCTGCTCTCAAGGATGGGCCGAACCAGGAATATTCGATCGTATTGAAGCCGGCAGGTTTCGACCTGGAGCTGTACGGTCGTAGTGAAAATGCTTATCCGGATGGTTTTCTTTCCATTGAAGGTGAAGAGTTGGAGGCTGACCTGAGCTTCCGGCTTTCATATTTGTACGACTTCCAGGGTATGCTCGCTGACCTGGCAATCGTATTTAAAAACCTGTGGCTCGTCCTCCCGCTCATGGGTGTGTTCTGGCTGCCTGGCCGTGTATTGCTTCAATTTATCCTGGAAGGGAAGCAGCGCGCTGGAAAGGTGGAAAGTGAGGATCTTCCGGCCCTGGATTGGGGCGAGCGGGTCGCATTCAGCCTGGGACTGAGCCTATCTCTGATTTCTGTCATTATCGTGTGGACGACAGCATTCGGATTGAAATGGACGCCGGCACTTGCCTGGATCGCTGTGGTTGGACTGCTGCTGCTGCTGATCTGGCTTCAACGCCACTGGCTGCTGCACCTTGTAACTCAGGTCAAAGACAGGCTCTCGAAAAGCAATCAGGTGAATACCCCCGAGGCAAGCGCCAGTACGAGTAAGCCTGACTGGACAGTTCCAGCCCTGGTGGGTATCTTCCTGCTGACCGCAGGTGTCAGGCTGGCAATGGTCCGTGACCTGGCAGCTCCAGCCTGGGTCGATTCGGTGCACCACGCCCTGATCATCCGCCAGATTCTCGAGCTGGGCATGCTTCCACAGAATTACCTTCCAGCCATGGAAAGCCAGTATGCGACTTATCACAGTGGTTTTCATGCAGCCAATGCTTTTTTCATATGGCTTTCAAGCATGCCGCTACCATCGGGTTTTCTGCTCTTCAGCCAGGTCCTGAATGCATTGTGCATCTTCCCGGTCTACCTGTTCACAACCACATTCACACGTAACCGCCTGGCAGGTGTCCTGGCAGCCCTGATCGCCGGGGTTTTTACCCCGATGCCGGCATATTATGCCAGCTGGGGGCGCTTCACACAGCTGGCAGGGCTGCTGATCCTGCCGGTCTGTCTGGCGTTCTTCGTGCGACTGACGGAGCGGCTGGAACACAGCAAACACATTTCACCGGCCAGGATCTTTCGCCGCCCGGCCTCAATTGAGCTCACCCTGCTGGGACTCGCCCTGGCCGGCCTGGCATTGACTCACTACCGTGTCCTGGCATTCCTGGCCTGCCTGCTGGCGGCTTACATGGCGGTGAAGTGGATGCAAGCTGCCAGGCGCAGGCAGCTGGGAATGACAGCAGCCGTACACCTCTCGGTTCTCAGCGCTTCCATTTGCCTGGCAGTCTTACTCAGCCTGCCCTGGTGGCCGGTAGTGATCCGCTCGCTGGTGTACCCGAGGGCCGCACTGGTGATCTCGAGCCTTGGAAAGCGCACCAGGCCATTCGACGATTTCGCCTGGGGATACCTGAACACAGCGCTGGGAAAGCAGGCGATGGCTCTGGCTGGAGTGGGTTGGATCCTGGCGCTCCTGCGCCGGCGATCGTTTCCAATCACCCTGCTAATCTGGGTATTTTTGATGTTCCTGTTCGCCAATCCCGGCGCATTTGGAGTTCCGGGGCTCAGGATTCTCAACAATACTTCTGTAGAAATCATCCTGTTCATGCCGCTCGCCTTGCTGGGAGGTTACCTGCTGTCCGGAATTATCGAATTCGCCGACAGCCGGCTTTCGAAACCTCTGGTCTGGATTTTCCGTCCCATCGTGCTGGCAGCAGGAATCCTGGCAGCATTCATTGGGGCCCGTACGCTCATGCCGATCCTCAACCAGGGGACTTTCCTGATCCGGCAGCCTGACCTGGAGGCCCTGCAGTGGGTGGAAGACAATCTGCCCGCTGGTGAAACCGTGGTGATCAATTCTTTTCTGTGGGGATACAACAAGCTGGCAGGCAGCGACGGCGGGTATTGGATTGCTCCTCTGGCCGGAATGCAGTCCCTGCCCCCGCCAGTACTGCACAGTTTTAGCAATCCCCTCGAGGTCCAGCGGCAAACAGACAGCCTGGCCAGGGGAGCATATGATAACAGCGGCAACCCGGCTGCCTTGAGAGACTTTATGATCGCCAACCAGCTGCGTTACATATTCATCGGAGCTAAAGGTGGGGCTCTGTCACCCAAAGCCCTGATCGATTCAAAGTTTTTCACTCCCCTTTACCAAAAGGATGGAAACTGGATTCTCGGCATCAATTGAAATAGACTGCGGAATCAACGGAATAAGGCTGCACAGTCTCCAACCATCATTTTGGAGGCTCGTATCATGGCAGAACCAGTAAAAAATGCCAGGTTTGAAATTCCACCGGAACTGCGATTTTTGCTCAAACGGGCGCTGCGGACTGGGAGTTTCGATTTGGAATTCACCGGGCCTCAATCCGCCAAGCACCTGGTGGAGTCACTCGGTATTCCACACACGGAGGTCAGCTTTATCCGGGTGAACGGAGAGAGCTGCAGCCTCGATTACCTGGTACAGGATGGCGACTGCATCCAGGTTTTCTCCCAATCTGCAAACAAAGCCCTTATCTACCAGACCCCTGGTGAACCGCGCTTCGTCCTGGATGGACACCTGGGACGGCTTGCCGCCTACCTGAGAATGCTGGGCCTGGATTGCCTGTATCGTAATGATTACACCGATCCTGAGCTGGTTCAGGTCAGCGTGAGCGAAGGCCGCATCCTGCTGACGCGCGACCGCCGGCTGTTGATGCATAAAACCATCCAACATGGCTGCCTGCTCCGCAGCCTGGATCCGGGTGTCCAATTTACCGAGATTATCCAGCGTTTTGCATTGAAGCACTGGATCAAACCGTTCCAGCGCTGCCTGTTATGCAACCATGTACTGCAGCCTGTTGAGAAAGAGGTCATCCTGGATCGTTTGCAACCGCTGACCATCCAATATTTCGACGAATTCCACCTGTGCCCTGGCTGCAATCAAGTTTACTGGAAGGGTTCGCATTACGAGCGTATGCTGAGGCTGGTTATTATGGCTGGCAGGTTAGCGGATGATATGCAGCTCGAGCCTCCCACTGGCTCGTGAATCCTTGACACGCAACCTGTTCGCACTTATAATCCTTCCGCCTGCCAAACGGCAGGCATTTCATTGGAAATTGACCGGTTTTCCTGTGAGAATTCAATAACAGGAGAACCAGATAGAAGGAGTAAGCCATGCCCCCACAACCAAAACGCAAGCTTTCCAAGGGACGCCGGGACCGGAGGCGCGCGCACGATGCCCTCAAAGCCAGCAACCTGGTCGCGTGCAGCAACTGCGGTGAGATGCGCCTGCCGCATACGGTCTGTCCCAATTGCGGTCATTACCAGGGTCGTGAAATCATCGCCAAAGAAGAAAAGAAAAAATAGCATCTTCGAATCCGAAAACGTGGAGGGGTTTTGCATTTTCAAGCTGCAAAACCCCTCTCTTCTATTAAAATGTAGCTTGTTCTAGAGGTATATCTATGGACGCTAAAACCACCGCATTTCTCTTCCCTGGCCAGGGCTCGCAATCCGTCGGTATGGGTATGAGCCTGGCACAAACCTACGAAAAGGCGCGCCAATCTTTCGCACAGGCGGATGCCTGGATTGGATTCCCACTTTCTAAAACTGCCTGGGAAGGCCCTGAAGAATCGCTGAATGACACGATTAACACCCAACCTGCACTGCTGGTGCATTCCATTGCAGCCTGGGAAGTGTTTAACGATAAATTTCCTGGATTCAAGCCAGCATTTGTCGCCGGGCACTCGATGGGCGAGCTGAGTGCGCTGGTCGCATCCGGTACCCTGGCTTATAAGGAGGCGTTTTCATTGGTCTGCCGGCGTGGAGAATTGATGAAGCGCTCGGGAGAGATTTCTCCCGGCGGAATGGCGGCAGTCCTGGGAATGGGCGTCGCCGAGCTGGAACTGGTGTGTTCGGATGCCAGCCAGGGTGAAGAAATTGTCCAGGTGGCGAATGACAACTGCCCTGGACAGGTGGTGATCTCAGGTTCGAGCCAGGCCCTGGAACGCGCCATGCAGCTGGCCCAGGAACGCGGCGCACGCCGGGTGCGCAGGCTGGCTGTCAGCATCGCCGCGCACTCCCCATTGATGGAACCTGCACAGGAGGATTTCAACCTGGCAGTAAACCAAGCTCCGTTCGTCGAACCGCTCATCCCTCTGGTTGGAAATGTCACCGCCCGACCCCTGCCGACTCTGGACGCCATCCGGGCAGACCTGCAGCTGCAGCTGACTTCCCGCGTGCGCTGGACCGAGTTGATCCAGATGATGGCTGCCAACGGCGTAAAAACCTTCATCGAGATCGGGAGCGGGAACGTGCTCACCGGATTGCTGAAGCGCATCCTGCCCGAGGCGGAAGGATACGCGGTTGGAAATCCCGAAGATTTTGAGCAGCTGCCCCAACTGTAAAGCATAAACAATCATCAGAAGATGATCAATTTCTTCTGCGGTATAATGATCAGCGCCCCGAGTGCAAATTCTATCTGTTGGAGAGCTGGATGATCAACCTGGAAGGACGAGTAGCCATCGTAACGGGAGGACGGCGCGGGATCGGCAGGGCGATCGTAGAAATCCTGGCCCAGCGCGGAGCCGATATCGTGCTCGGCGATCGCAATGGAGAGGAAGCCCAGCAAGCAGCCGAAAGCATCATGTCGACGACCGGGAGGCGCGTCCAGGCCTGCCTGGTAGATGTGGCGGATGCTGACAGCGCCAAATCGATGGTGGATTGCGCTCTTTCAGACTTCGGGCACGTGGATATCCTGGTGAATAACGCCGGGATTACGCGTGACACTTTGATCATGCGCATGGATGAGAAAGATTGGGACGATGTGCTCGACACCAACCTGAAAGGCGCCTGGAGCTGTTCGAAGGCAGTCATCCGATCGATGATGAAGCAGCGCTTCGGGCGGATCATTAACATCTCTTCCGTCTCAGGGCTGGCGGGCCAGGCAGGCCAGACCAATTACTCCTCCAGCAAAGCAGGTTTGATCGGACTCACCAAGTCCCTGGCACGCGAGTCGCCTCGCGCGGCATAACAGTGAACGCAGTCGCCCCGGGTTTCATCCCCACGGCGCTCACCAACGATTTACCCCAGGATCTCAAGGATTCGATGATGAATCTCATCCCTGTGGGTCGGTGGGGAAAGCCCGAAGAGGTCGCATATGCGGTAGCGTTCCTGGCTTCAGACGAAGCCGCGTATATTTCCGGTCAGGTGCTCAGCGTCGACGGCGGGATGATGATGATGTGATTGGTCAGGAGGGATCTTGAAAAAAGCCGTGCAAGAACCCGAAGAGGATTACCGGACGATCGGTAGAACCACCATCGCGCCGGAGGTTTTGGTTACAATCGCCCGCCTGACCGCATTGGAGGTGCCCGGAGTGAGCAGGATGGCGATTATACCGCGCACGGCAAACCGGCTGCTGGCGGCGGGGCAAATGAAGGTGTTCGGCTGGAAATCCAGGAAGACGAAGTCTTCGCCGACATATACCTGGTCTTGAACAACGGCGTCAATATCCTGGAAGTCAGCCGCCAGGTACAGGCAGAAATTGCCAGATCCATCTCTGAAATGGTTGGAATGCATATCGGGAAGGTCAATATACACATCGAAGATATCGATTTTCCAGCGGAGAGCGAAAACCCTTGAGTTGCGGATAACCTATGAAACCACGAACCAGGGCGCGCAGCGTCGCCCTGCAGGCACTTTACGAAATCGATATGGTTGGACATCCGCCGGGGAAAGTCCTCGAAGAGCGGATCGAAGAAGCGTCCCTGGATAGCTCGCTCTCGGAGTTTATCCGGTGCATTGTATATGGCGTCAACCCGTTATTCGAGACACTGGATCAATTCATCGCTCAACACGCGCCCGAATGGCCGCTCGACCAGGTAGCAACCATCGACCGGAACATCCTGCGTATTGCACTGTGGGAATTCGCCGTCTATTCTGATACACCCATCAAAGTTGCGATTAATGAGGCCATCGAACTGGCAAAAGCCTACGGCTCCGACAGCACCCCGCGCTTCGTCAACGGCGTCCTGGGAAGCCTGGCAGCGCGTCAAAATGAGATCCGGGAATCACTCCAATCCATCTTGGAAAAACAGAAAACAGAATCTTGCCTCGATCCGGAACAAAATACCACAAAAGATCCTGGAAATTGAATGGATATCCTAGGTATTGGCCCGCTTGAATTATTATTTATTTTCTTGATCGCATTGATTTTCCTTGGCCCTACGGACATGGTAAAAGCCGGCCGCACATTGGGGCGGATGATGCGCAAAGTAGTGACTTCGGACGCCTGGCGGGAAATCACCCGGCTGAGGACTTTGCCCAACCAGCTGATGCGTGAAGCGGGTTTGGAAGAAGGGCTAAAAGAGCTCAACGATATCCAAAAAGAGCTGCCAAAGGCGTTGGAAATCGATGAGCTAGAAATCCAGGGGGATGTCGAGCCGGATGCGAAGGAGGAAAAGGTTGGCGAACCACCCGACCTGACTGCCTGGATCACTCCACAAGCTGGAGCAGCAGTTTCCCCAACTCAGAATGGAGAAGGGCAGGTAACTGAAGTCCAGGGCGGCGAAATCCCATCCGGTGAATTACAAGATCAGGCGCTTCAGCAGCCCGAAGAATAGACATCACAGCAAAACATCGATAGAATTATGCGAAAATTTCTCCGCAAAATAGCAAACATCATCCTCCTGCCTTTTCGCCTGATAATCTGGTTGTTGAGCATCGAAGATTTTATCGAGGTGATGAAAACGGAGGACACCGAAGACACAACCCTCCCGGAAGTAGTGAACAAAGTGGTGCAGCAGCCCAGTGCAGTGCTCACCCACCTTGCGGAGCTGCGGGATAACCTGATCCGCGTGGTAGTTGTGCTTTTTCTGGCTACTGGCTTCTCATTAACTTACAACCGTTGGATACTTGAATTCCTGGCAAAGCCAATCGGAGGTATGGATGAGCTGGTGGCTATCGATCCGACGGAGCCCATCGGAACCGTGATGCGGGTGGCTTTGCTGACCGGATTCGCAGTCACCTTTCCATATATCTTTTACCAGGTCTGGCTGTTCGTGGCTCCTGCGATGATCGAGCTGCGCAACCGCGTCCGGTCGTTGATCACCATCCCCATCGCTACGGCTTTCTTTTATGCGGGCATGGCTTTTGCCTACTTCGTCATGCTGCCGACGGCCTTACCCTTCCTGTTGAATTTCATGGGAATAAAGACCATCCCACGCCCTTCATCGTATATCAAGTTCACCACCGGCATGCTTTTCTGGATCGGGATGGCTTTTGAATTCCCAATCGTGATCTACTTCATGGCTACCATGGGATTGGTAAGAGCGGAGCTGCTGCTCAGCCAGTGGAGGATAGCAATCGTGGTCATTGCGGTCATCTCTGCGCTGATCACGCCGACTATCGATCCAGTGAACATGGCACTCGTGATGGGACCGCTGATTGTCCTGTATTTTCTAAGCATCTTACTGGCGAAATTTGCCCAGATCGGCCGCTCCAGGCGCTTAGCTGCAAAAACCTGATTCTAGATGCCGCCAATGCGAGCCCGCAGAGCCATCCTGTATGTCCCAGGCGACGACCTGAAGAAGATCCACAAGGCCGCCACCCTCAGGGTGGACTGCGTGTGCCTGGACATGGAAGACGGCGTGGCGCTGAATCGTAAAGAACAGGCACGCAGTACGATCCTGGAAGCCCTGCATTCAATTGATTTTCTTGGTTCCGAAAAACTGGTACGCATCAATCCCGTGGGAAGTGGTTTCCAGGAAGAGGATCTGAGACAAGCCCTCAGCGGCAAGCCAGATGGGATCGTAATACCCAAAGTCGAAACAGCGGAGACGATCGAATGGGCACACCGGTCGATTTCAGAGGTTGAGGAAGAACACAGGTGGCCGGAAGGAGCTATCCGGCTGTTAGCGGCGGTAAATCAGCACTGGGAATTGTCCACCTGGATAAAATCGTCGCGCCTCAGCGCGCCTGGAAGCGATCATCTTCGGCGCCGAGGATTTCGCCAGCTCGGTTGGAGCGACACGCTCCACGCAGGGCTGGGAAGTTCTATATGCACGCAGTGCAGTTCTGACTTATACTTCGGCCTATAACTTGCAAGCTATCGACATGGTGTATGTCGATTACAAAAATATCCCGGGATTGGTTGAAGAAGCCCGCCTGGGAGCACAGCTCGGTTTTGCGGGCAAACAAATCATCCATCCTGCACAGGTCGAGCCTGTTCAAGAAGCATTCACGCCCGACCAGGAAACGATCGACCGGGCTTTGCGCCTGATACGTGCCTTCGAAGAAGGCCAATCCGCAGGAAAGGGTGTGGTCACCCTGGACGGGAAGATGGTGGAAGCCCCATGATTCGTGCAGCCGAGCGCATCCTGGTCAAAGCCAGGGCGGCAGGCCGGATCGAGTAGTGTATATCGACACGGAGGAATCACTCAGGAGAAACAAGCAATATAGACCAATCCAAATACACGGAAATCAGCTGGTCGTTGAGAAGTTTTCATCCGGGTTAAAATTGGATGATAGGCAGTCGCTCGTATAAACCGATAAAATAAGGAGCAGATCCTATGGACCGAGTGGCAATTGCGGGTGTGGGTTGGGCGGGATACAGACCCTCGACACCTGAGGTTTCCTATAAAGAGCTAACCTATGAGGCTGCAGTGAAAGCTTACGCCGATGCCGGGATCGACCCGCGCCGGATGTGCAGAGCTTCGTCACGGTGGCAGAAGATTTCCTGGAAGGCACGAGCATATTCGATGAATATACCCCTGACCAGCTGGGAGCGGCGCTCAAACCCATGCAGACCATTGCCGGGGATGGACTGCACGGTCTGGCTACCGCCTGCATGCTGGTCAACACCGGTCAGTATGACATGGTGGTGGTTGAAGGTCACAGCAAGGCTTCCAATGTTCTGACCCTGCCAGAGATCACTGCCTACGCCCAGGACCCGGTATTGAACCGGCCGCTGAGATTGAATTCGGATTTCATCGCTGGTCTTGAAATGAACCGCTATTTGTTCGAGACCGGTACAACGATGGAGCAGTGCGCGCAGGTGGTGGTTAAGAACCGCCGCAACGCACTCGATAATCCCAGGGCACCCTATGGCGCAGACCTGACCATCGATGATGTCTTGAACGGGGCGACGCGCTCCTGGCCGCTGGGTGAGCGTGAAACCTCCAGGCCGGCAGATGGAGCAGTAGTGATGGTATTGTGCAGCGAAAACCGGCTGCGCAGCCTGGCGTGCACGCCGGTCTGGATCCTCGGAATTGGCTGGAGCAACGGGTCGCCTTCCCTGGAAAGCCGGGAGTGGGGAGAGCTGCCATATATCCAAAAAGCGGCTCGCATGGCTTATAACCAGCTGGGGATCAGCAGTCCGAGATCGGTGGTGGATTTTGCCGAGATCGACGACACCTATGCATACAAAGAGCTGCAGACATTGGAAGCACTCGGATTGTGCTCACCTGGAGAAGCTGGAATCTTGACAGAAGAAGGATTCACAGCTGTGGACGGTGAACTTCCAGTCAACGTTTCCGGAGGCAGCCTTGGAATGGGCCACCTGTTCGATGCCACCGGACTGGCACGCACCCTGGAAGCAGTCTTGCAGCTGCGCGGCCAGGCTGGGGTAAACCAGGTCCCGGAGGTCGAGATTGCCCTGGTTCAATCGTGGCGCGGCGTGCCGACCACCAGCGGCGCCGTAGCAATACTGGGAAATTAAAGGAGACGAACATGGGAATGAGAAAAGTCGCCGTAGTTGGGGCAGGCATGACCAAATTCGTCCGGCGTGCCCTGGAGACTCCCAAGGAGCTGGCCTGGCAGGCCTCCCACATGGCGCTGCAGTCTTGCGAGCTGACCATGGATGATATCGAAGCGGTTTGCCTGGGAACCGCCCCGGATTCATTCGACGGTTTACATATGAACGGGGAGTACCTGAGCGACGGCTCAGGCGGCTGGAATAAACCTTATATGAGATCCTACGTGGGCGGCGGCACCGGAGTATTCGTACCCATCCAGGGCTGGTACCACGTCGCTTCCGGCCTTTTCGATGTCGTGCTGGTGGTGGCGGAAGAAAAGATGTCCAGCTATTATCCACACGCACAGGCCGCATTCCTGACGATTTTCGACCACACAACGGAAAGACCGCTCAAGCCGAACCTGCTATGGATTTTCGCGCTGGAGATGAACCGCTATATGACCACCTACGGGATCTCCAAGGCGGATATCGCCCGGGTCTCCGTGCAGCATAAACGCAATGCCGCCCACCATCCGGCCGCACTGTTGGGTGACGCCGAGATCACGGTGGAGGATGTGCTGAATTCCGAGGTCCTGGCCTGGCCGGTGCAGCGCTTTGATGTCAGCCCGGTCTCCGACGGTGCGGTAGCCATCGTCCTGGCAGCCGAGCATGTGGCCAAGCGCCTGACAGACAAGCCAGTCTGGATCGAAGGTGTCGGCTGGCACCTGGATACTTCCTATTGGACAAACCGCGACCTGGCTTACCCGCGCTATGTGGAGTATGCTGCCAGGATGGCTTACGAGATGGCAGGCATACGCGAGCCGAGAAAAGAAATTCACATCGCCGAGCCCTATGATCCATTCGATTACAAAGCCCTGCACCACCTGGAAGGCCTACAGCTGGCCGAACGCGGACAGGCGGTCCAGATGTATATCGATGGAACCGCCGGGCGCGACGGCGACCTGCCGATCTGCCCTTCCGGCGGGCTTTTGGGAGTTGGTAACCCGATTGCTGCCGCGGGCTTGATGAAAGTCGCCGAGCTGTTCTGGCAGCTGCGGGGCGAAGCTGGCGAGCGCCAGGTCCCGGGTCACCCGCGGCGCGGCCTGGCTCAAGCCTGGGGAGACCTGATGCAGGTTGGGACAGTTGTGATCATGGGACGCTGAAGAACCATCCCAATCGTGACCCGCATGGTTCGACCGATGAACCTGGAGGAAACTATGTCAAGTGAAAAAATTGAACTTCCCGGTACTTCGCTGAGCGAAAAAGACTTCGAAGAGGGGAAAATCCTGTACAATACGGATGAAATGCATGCCGAATTCGCCTGGGATACCGGCGTCGGGATCGGCAGCTACCTGTCAGCTTTAAAAGATGGGGTGATCCTTGGTTCTTACTGCAGCACCTGCCGAAAGACAGTCGTGCCTCCCAGGACGGTTTGCGAATGGTGCTTCCGCCCAATGAATCGCTACGTCCCCCTCCAGGATACGGGCAAGATCATGACTTTCTCGCTGTGCTACGTCACCTGGGACGTCCAACGCATCAAAGAACCGCTCATACCGGCAGTGATCGAAATCGATGGGGCTTCATCCAGTCATGGAATCCTGCACCTGGTCAACGAAGTCGATCCACAACAAGTCCACATCGGGATGCGTGTCCAGGCAGTCTGGAAGCCTGAAGAAGAACGGGAGGGTGCCATCACCGATATTCTGTATTTCAAACCCGGCGAGGAGGCCTGACATGGCACTTCTGGAACGCAATCACAATGATGTGCAGTCCTGGCGAGGGAACCTGCCTGTTACCAACCGCTATACATTTGGAATTGCGGGCGAGCGTTTCTTCCGAGAAATCAAAGACAATGGCCGGATCATGGGCTCGACCTGCCATCAATGCGACATCAATTACGTCCCCGGTGTGGCCTTTTGCGAACGCTGCTTAAATCCGGTCGATGACTGGGTGGAAGCCGGCAGCAGCGGGGAGGTGCATTCTTTCACCCTGGTTTATGTGAACGTGGATGGATCGCCCAAAGAAGTCGCAGAACTGATCGCATTTGTCCGGCTCGGAGACGGCGGATTGGTGCACCGCATCGGCGAGACCAGCATCGACGAAATTTACATCGGCATGCCAGTGGAGGCGGTCTTCAAGCCAGCCGCCGAGCGCAGCGGTTCGATCCTGGATATAGAGTATTTCCGTCCAAACGGAGGCTGATGGTCTATCATCCACAGGATCGCTAGAATCAGATGGAAGAACGGATAAAACACCTGTGGAACTATCTTTACATTGAACTGTTTTCATTGCCAGGAGAGTATGGAAGTAAACCACTGTTCAATCCTTATTTCGGTTTCGAGCCAGGCCTCGACCAGGCAGAAGCCGATAGGATTCGCAGGGAGAACCTGCATAGCTACTTCTCCAGCTTTTCGCAGCTGCCCAGGACACTGGTGGTTGGAGAAGCTCCAGGCTGGAGAGGCTGCCGGTTTTCGGGCATTCCATTCACAAGTGAATCCCAGCTCCAATCCGGGCAGTTACCCTTCAGTGGTGAGCTTTCAAGCAGATTGGGGAAGCCGCAGAGTGAAGCGAGCGCGACCATCTTTTGGAAAGTCATGCGCCTTTTTTACCCCCATTTCCTGGCATGGAACTGCCTGCCGCTGCATCCTTACAAACCCGGTCTGCCGGCTTCCAACCGCCACGCATCAACCGGCGAAATTATGCGCTTCGATCCTATACTTCGAACAGTCATCAAGAACCTGGAACCAGAAGGCATCCTGGCTGTGGGAAAGGACGCCCAGATGTCAATGACACGACTCTCTCTAGATTTCACTCCGGTAAGGCACCCATCACACGGCGGTGCTAAAACCTTCGCAGCCGGGGTTGAAGAATTCTTTCGAAAAATAGGTATTCATCCATCATGACCACTCGCCTGAATAAACTACTGGTATACCTGGTGCTTCTTGGCTGGCTGGCGGGCTGCAACATGCCTACTCGACTGGGTGGAACCGAAGTCGAAGGCGGAGAAATTTCTGATCTGCCGATCGCCGAGCCTCTACCTGCGCTCAATATGACGGTCATCAATTTCCAGGTCGAAGTCCCCACAGATACTCCGGACGAAGAAGTATTTTTGAGCGTGTTGGATGAAGTGACCGGATTAGCGTTGAATCCAACCTATTTCTCAATGCAGGGTATTCCTGCCCCTGCACCGGGTGAGAAAAAGACTTACTCCGTGAGCCTGCCGGTCACCATGGGGACAGTGATCAAGTACCGATACGAGCGCCAGACAAGTGAGGGCAGGGTGTCGGAGCACCTTTCGGACGGTCAGCAGGTGCGCTACCGCATGTATACGGCATCCGGACCTGGCACAGTAAAGGATATTGTCAGCCGCTGGACGGATACCTCGTACCAGGAACCGTCGGGCCGTATTACCGGTAAAGCCGTGGATGCAGCCACCGGCGACCCACTCCCCAATATCCTGGTGACAGCCGGCGGCGACCAGGTGATCACCAGCGCCGACGGCAGCTTCCGCATCGATGGACTGCCGGAAGGAGTCCATAACCTGGTGGCGTACTCAATCGATGGGGCATACCAGCCTTTCCAACAGGGAGCACTGGTGGCACCAGGATCATCCACCGAAGCGCTCCTGCAGCTGGAAAGCGCCCAGTTTGTGAAAGGCATCTTCGTGGTCAGGGTGCCGGAAAACACACCACCTATCGTACCGATCCGCATGGCCGGAAACCTTCACCAGCTGGGGAATACATTTGCCACGCTGACCGGGGGCGTCAGCAGCCTGGCCAGCTCAATGCCTCAGCTGACCCTGCTGCCGGATGACCGTTATATGCTGACCTTGAGCCTGCCGGTGGGAGCCGATATTCGTTATAAGTACACTCTGGGTGATGGGTTCTGGAATGCGGAACACAACCCGGATGGCAGCTTTAAGCTGCGCCAGGTGGTCGTGCCGGGTAGGGATTTCCTGCTGGAAGAAGAAGTTGCCATCTGGTTCAGCAGCTCCACGGACAGCATCACTTTCGACGTCACCGTCCCGGCAGAGACACCTGCCAACGAGATCGTCTCGATCCAGCTGAATCCGCTCTTCGGCTGGACAGAACCCATCCCGATCTGGAAGCTGGACGCGACCAGGTGGGCGTACGTACTCTACAGCCCGCTCAACCTGCCGGGGAACCTGAGCTACCGTTTCTGCCGCAACAACCAGTGCGGCACCGCCGACGATATCCTTACACCGGGACAATACGGGCAGGGACGCCCGGTAGAATTCATGGGTGGAGCGCAGACCATCAGTGTTCAGGTCACAGAATGGTTGAATCTACCCTGGTCCACAAACCCGTATCCGATCTTTGAAATCGGTGATTGCTCCCAGGAACGACGAGTATTGGATGGGGTTCGAACACCTGGCAGCATTCCAACCCTCCTGGATATCCGTGATGCCCGCCAGCATGGAAAAAATCGGCCTCAGCCAGGCAAACTGGCTGGTCCTTTCTCCCACCTGGACATTCGACCAGGGAAATCCAGGCAGCAGCTATCCACTTCTCGATGCACTGCCCGGCCAGGACATGCTTGAACCGGAGCTGGGCGCAGTGATCTCGATGGCTCGCCTGCAAAATCTGAAGATAGCGCTCTTTCCCGGCGCTAACTTCCCCCTTCCACCGGATGAATGGTGGACCGCTGCAGCTCGCGATGAAACCTGGTGGAGCGTATGGTTCGAACAGCTTTCGCGCTACATCCTCAACCAGGCGGTGATCGCAGCACAGCAAAATGTCTCGGCGCTGATCATCGGCGGAGAATGGATCGAGCCATCACTGCCCGAAGGGAAGCTGGCGGACGGCTCCCCCTCCAACAGCCCGGCGAATGCTGTAACGCTGTGGACCGGGTTACTGGCAGAGGTGCGCCAGCAGTTCCCCGGCAAGGTGCTGTGGGCGCTGCCCTTTTCCGACGCTGCCAAACCGCCTTCTTTTATCGACAGCGTCGACGGGATATACTTGATGTATTCCTCGACACCTGAAATCAACCAGGCGGGCCTGGAGGGGGCGGACCTGAGCGCCGAATTCGGTCAGCAGCTGGATAATACCGCACTCACGCTGCAAATCCTGGAAAACAAGCCGATCGTCCTGGCGTTCTCAAGCCCGGCCGAACCTGATCCACAAGGCCAGTACAAGTCGTACCAGGCGATGCTGGCGGCGGTCAACGCTCGCGATTGGATCACGGGTTTCAGCTCGCGCGGCTTCTACCCGCCGGTGCCCTTGAATGACACTACCGATTCCGCCTACGGCAAACCGGTGATGGACTTATTGAGCTACTGGTACAAAGGCTGGTCGGGAGGGGGTTCCTGATCGATTCACAGTCTCCTGGGAAAGCCCTAATTCTCATTTCTGCTGATGCAGAGTGGCGAGGGATAAGAAGGCTGTTTCCGGATGCTGACTACAAAGGCAGCCCTTACGGCGAGTGGTTCGTATCGGATCTAACCGAAGCAGCCTACGAAGATAACGCCCGCGGTTCAGCTGAGGCGATTCCAGTCCTCTTCTTTCACGGTGGTTGGGGCAAGATCGCCGCCGCCGCCTCCACGCAGTATGCAATCGACCGCTGGCACCCTGCCTTGCTGGTAAACCTGGGTACGTGCGGTGGGTTCGAAGGGGTAATCGAGCGCGGTACGATCTTGCTGGTGGAAAAAACCGTTGTTTATGACATCATCGAACAAATGGGGGATTCTGAAGCTCATATCCACCACTACACCACGGACCTGGACCTGGAGTGGCTGTCAGAGCCCTTTCCCCTGCCCGTATTCCGCAGCCTGCTGGTTTCCGGGGATCGCGATCTGCTGCCGCAGGATATCCCGGTGCTCAGAAGTAAATACGGCGCGGCGGCGGGTGATTGGGAATCGGGGGCGATTGCATTTACAGCCCGGCGAAATGGGGTACATACACTGATCCTGCGCGGCGTGACCGACCTGGTGAACAGCACAGGCAGCCCGGCTTATGACAACCTGAATTACTTCGAGGAAAAAGCTTACAAGATTCTGAAAATCCTGGTTCGATCCTTGCCGTCCTGGCTTCGACAATCTGGATTTTCCTGAATGGCTTCCCCTATATTCTAAATTTCTCTAGAAATATTCTTTCAACCAGGTGATGGCGCCTTCCAGTGGAAACTGGTCGGCAATCTGAGTGATGAGTGGAATCTGGTTGACCCGGTCCATCCCGATCGGGTACGGTAGTAATGGGTTCAACCGCAGGTAGCGCTCGCGCAGGATCTGGCGGCACTGGTAATCCGCCAGGTCGGTACTGCCCTCCATCACCAGGTGAACGAGCTGAGGCGCCCACTGGATCAGCCCCCAATCACCGTCCATCGAATCCACATAGCGCGGGTTGCGCCCGGTTCCCAGCGACAATAGAACGATCTCATCCAATGCCTGCCCGCCGGTAGGTTGGTGCAGCGCCTGTGCCAGGGCGCAGACGCTGGGGTTGCAGGCCACCACACCCCCGTCGATAAACCCATTGTAGATTGGGAAGTAAGTGGGAGCGGCACTGGTAAAAAGACCAACATCCACTACAGTTTCATTACCATCAAACTCAGGGCCCGGGAAATTATGGAAGAATTTCGCTTTCCAGGATCTCAACGAAGGATTACCCTCCAGCTGCCTGTCCAGGTCAAAGGCGGAAACCAGCACTTTTTTTGACAGCTCTGACAGCCTGGTTGAGCCAAATTCGTCTGTCAATGCTTCCTTGATGGGTCCGGTATCATAATCCGCACCTACCAGGCTTCCCAGGTCTCGCACTTCATCCACCAGGCTATCGCTGAATACTTCTTTCCCCCTTTCTTCGTATAATTTCCTGGCTTCGGTCAGGGATTTCCCGTAAGCCAGTCCAAGCGCCAATAAACCGCCTGTCGATGTGCCGGCGAAGAAATCAGCTTTGGCGAGAAAACCCGGGACAGCTCTTTCCAGCCGCTCCAGGATGATCACCATGATCAAGCCTTTGATCCCACCGCCATCCAGTGATATGATGCGAAATCGACCCATAGCAAGTTCTCCCAACTTGAAGATGCAAGGATCACGCCAATCCGTGCAGCCTGGATCAGCGATATAATCTTGAGAGACAGATACAGTTGCTCCAATCACTGCGATATTGAACCCAGCGACCAACACCCCGCCCATCCCAAGGAGCTCAGCATGCAGAAAATCCTGAAAATTGACCTGTCCCGTCGAAAGACGAGCAGCATGGTGATTCCTGAGAAGTGGGAGCGTGAGTACCTGGGTGGCGCCAGCCTGGCAGCTCGACTGTTGTATGAGAGTTCTCACTCCCCGGCTCGATCCGCTCTCTCCGGAAGCGCCATTATTGATTCTGAATGGTCCTCTTTCAGGCACATCCGGGCCGGCGGTTGGCCGCACAGTCATCTGCGCACGGTCTCCGGCAACTCGCCTGTGGGGTGAATCGAATATCGGTGGTTTTTGGGGCAGCGAGCTGCGGGCAGCGGGCTATGACGGGCTGTGGATCGAAGGGCGGGCCAGCGAACCGGTTTACATTTCGATAGATTCTGAGAAGGTGGAATTCCTCCCGGCATTCCACCTGTGGGGAGACGACACCTACCAGACTATCGAAGCGGTTGAATCCGAGCTCGAAGCTAAAAAGGTGCGCGTGGCGGCAATCGGTCCAGCAGGTGAGACCCTGATTCCTTTCGCCCTCATCCTCAGCGACCACGGACGGGTGGCCGGCAGAACCGGTATGGGGGCTGTGATGGGCTCGAAATACCTCAAAGCAATCGCAGTGCACGGTAATGAGAAGATACCCCTGGCGGATGAAACGAGCTACAAGCAGCTGCGCACGCAGGCCAACCAGGCACTGCGAGACGATCCAGTGACAATCGTGGCGCGCGAGTTGGGCACTGCCAGCGTGGCCGATTATTACGACTACCTGGGAGAGATGCCCAAGCGCTACTTCCAGGATGGATCATCATTCGAAGAGCTGCAGATCACTGGCACAGCGGTCGCCAACAGCATCCTGGTTGGAGTCAAGGCCTGCCATGCCTGTGTCATCGCCTGCGGCAGGGTGGTGAGGCTTTTGGACGGCGTGAAACGCAAAGGCCCGGAATACGAGACGCTGGTGGGTTTTGGTCCTAACCTGGGTCTGAACGATCCGGTAGTGGCCACCCGGATGGGTGAGCTGTGTGACCGCTATGGTATCGATTTCATCAGCACCAGCAATGTGATCGGCCTGGCTTTCCGGCTGTTCGAGATGGGCAAAATAAACAAAGATGACACCGGGGGGCTTAAGCTGGCCTGGGGAGATGCACAGGCCGTCGAAACGCTGATCCACCTGATAGTCCAGCACCGGGGTTTTGGAGAGCACATGGCTGGTGGGTCCCTGGCATTGGCCAGGAGATACAAGGCGGAAGATGAAGCGGTGCAGGTAAACGGCCTGGAAGCGGCGTACCACGACCCGCGTGGCTTCTCCGGGAATGCCCTGGTGTATGCCACCTCCCCCCGCGGAGCCTGCCACAACCAGTCGGATTATTTCCTGGCGGAAACCGGACAGCTGCACACCTGCCTTGGTATGGAGAATTTTCACCCCCTGGGCGGCGCAGAAAAGGCTGCCAATGTGGCCATACACCAGGATTGGCGGACTGCCTGCAATGCCATGATCCTGTGTTACTTTTCGAATGTCCCCCCCGCTTCAGCTGTCGAGCTGATCAATGCAGCCTGCGGTTACGATTGGTCGATCGACGACCTGATGCGCAGTGGGGAACGGGGTTGGAACTTGAAACGCATGATCAACACGCGCTTCGGGTTGAGCAGGGTGAACGACAGGCTGCCAAAGGCGATGCTGCGTCCTTATTCCGACGGTGTGAACGATAATTTCGTCCCGGACCTGGAAAGCATGCTGGCGGCTTACTACCGCGCCCGTGATTGGGATCCGGTGACGGGAGTCCCAAATGCTTCCAAGCTGCACGAGCTGGATTTAGATTTTTGTATCAGTTGATATGCTCAATCACTCGCAGTGCATACTCAGGTAAATGATATAGACCTCACAGGTTTGAGAAAACTTGTGAGGTCTGGAGCGGGCGCAGGTGAGTACCGGTCAGACCTCACAGGTCTATGAAGACCTGTGAGGTCTTCGAAAGGAAAGATGAGGAAAAAGCGTGATGAAATTTGTGAGCGTCGCAGAGATGGTTGCTATCGAACAGGAGGCGAATGCTGCTGGCCTGAGTTACGACCGTATGATGGAGAACGCCGGAAGAGCTCTGGCTGATGTCCTGCTCGAAGAATACGGATACCTGGAAGAAGAAGGCGCGCTGGGATTGATCGGCTCCGGCAACAACGGAGGTGATACCCTGATCGCTCTGGACTGCCTGGCACACGAAGGCTGGAAGTGCAGCGCGTACCTCGTCCGGTCGTGTCCGGATGATGACGCTCTAATTCAGAGATTCCTGGCATCCGGTGGAAAAACTTACTTTGGAGCGAATGATCCGGATGGCACGGCACTATGCGAGCTGCTCGACTCCCACGGTCTGCTGCTCGACGGTATACTCGGCACAGGCTTTCGGTTGCCTCTGAAACCCGAGCTGGCACAAATCCTGAGAACCACACACTCAAGACTGAAGTTAATGTCCAATCCACCGGCGGTGGTGGCAGTCGACTGCCCATCCGGAGTGGACTGCGATAGCGGCGAGAGCGCTCCTGAATGCCTGCCTGCCGAGATGACAGTCACTATGGCGGCATACAAACAGGGGCTCTTCAAGGCCCCTGCGCACGAGCTGGCGGGCGAGATTTGGCTGGTCCCGATCGGCCTGCCCGGGGATGGGGAAGCCTTGAGTGCATGGAGGCAGGTACGCAGTTTTATCCCCGAGATGGAGTGGGTGCGCGGCTGTTTGCCTGACCGACCTGCCTCCGCCCATAAGGGCAGCTTTGGCACGGCGGTCATCGCCGCTGGTTCGATTCAATACACCGGTGCAGCCTGGCTGGCTGGACAGGCAGCTTACCGAATTGGAGCCGGGCTGGTCACTCTGGCTGTCCCGCGCTCATTGCATGCTGTCCTGGCTGGCAACTTCTCCGAAGCCACCTGGCTGCCGCTGCCGGAAGAAGACGGTGTGGTATCCAGGGAGGCGGCCTCGATCATCAGGGCTAATTTGGACAGAGCCACCAGCCTGCTGGTTGGACCTGGTCTCGGGCTGGCAGAATCAACCGGCGAATTTATCCGGGACCTACTGACAAGTGGTAAGCTGCCACCGCTGGTCATCGATGCAGACGGCTTGAAACTGCTCACCCGGATAGACAATTGGCCCGACCTGCTGCCTCCACAGAGTGTACTGACGCCGCACCCGGGTGAGATGTCGGTGCTTACCGGCATCCCGGCTGGCGAAATCCAGTCTCAGCGGCTGGAGCTCGCCCGGCGTATGAGCAAAGAATGGAACCAGGTACTGATACTGAAAGGTGCTTTTACTGTGATCAGCGCACCGGATGGAGCGACAGCCGTGATACCAATTGCCACTCCAGCCCTGGCGCGCGCCGGCACGGGCGACGTCCTGGCTGGATTGGTGGCAGGACTGCTTGCACAGGGAGTGCCGGCCTTCGAAGCAGCTGTTGCCGGCGCCTGGATCCACGCCCAGGCCGGAATGTGGGCTGCACGTCAGATTGGAAATTCCGCCTCTGTCCTGGCTGGTGACGTGCTCAATTCGGTCAGCCAGGTACTAACCGAGCTGCAATAAATAAAAATCTTGCGGACCAAGTCCGCAAGATTTTTTCGAAGTAAGTCCCGAATGGATTTCAAAGCTAATCCTTAATGACTGATCATTAAGGATTTATCATTATCTGACCGAAACAAAGCCTAACTCGTGGCCTTGCCAGCTGCAGCGGACGGCTTATCGCTGGCCTTCGGCGCTTCAACTGGGGCTTTCTGCTCTTCGAGCACCACCGGTCCGGTTGGTTGGATTCCCGCGATGCGCTCTTTCGTCGCGCGGATACTCATCTGTGCGGACACGTAAATCATCGATTGCGGCTCCCACTTTGGTGCGCGCATCCAGCATTGCCTGCTCGGCACGAACTTTTGCATCCTGGCTGTATTCAACTGCCTTGTCTTTCAGCTCGATGCTCTTATCTTTGATGATCGCACGTGTTTCCTCACCCGACTGGGGTGCCAGTAACAGGGCAACGGCCGCTCCAACCAGGCCGCCCATGATGAAGCCAGCAAAGAAATTTCCAAAATCGTTACTATCTGACATAGCTCACTCTCCGTTTTTTTTATTCTTCTTGCTTGATCTTCTGACCAGGCCAATAGTCGCAAAAAACTGCGTAAAACCAGCCAAGTATTCATTCATCTTGATGACCGGTTCGACCACGTTTTCACTTAAGAACATGGTCGTACCACGCAAGTGGTTGACAGTCTCGCTGGTCGAATCCAGGATCGGCCGGATCTCATTTTGGATCAAGTTAATCAAACGCGCTAACTGCAGGATCAATATTACCATGACCAGGCCCATCATCAATGACTGGACTGCCAGGATGATGATGAAGACATCTCTAATCTGTTCCGTCTTGTCGGGATTAGCCGTGAGAAGATAATAGAGTGCCAGGCTGATCACCGTCACGATCAGCACCAGCACCAGCAGGGTAATCACGACCGCCCGTTTTTGCTGCGGTGTCATGCCCTCCGGTATCTCGGTCGATCCTGGAGTCAATTCGGGCGGTGTCAGTGGAGTTCTTCCTGCATGGCAATATATCCGTTTGTATCAGCAGAATTATACCATTCACTCACCTGTCGGGCCTGCGATCTTTTCGATCTCACCCACCAGGCGCTTCAATTCACGCAGGCGGAACGGGTCAACCAATCCGTCATAAACCTGGGTGAGCGCACGATAATACCAGAGCGTGCCTGCCTTCCCTCCATTGAACCGCTCCCAGATGCCGTCTCCCTGTCTTTGGAGATCCACGAGAATGGTGCGTGCGTTGTGCACCTTATCAGCCAGGGAGACCAGCAGCACTTCCGGAGGGTGGGAAGGCAGCTTGCGCAGGTATTCTTCTTTGCGGAATTTCCAGGGTGGCTTGAAAATGGATGTGCTGTCCGAGCAGGCTTCCACGATTTCCGCCACACGCTCGCCAAATTCACTCCGGATACGTTTGAGAGTCGGAAGGCCCCCCTGGTCTTCCACCGCATCGTGCAGCAGGGCCGCGATCGCCTGGTCTTCGTCGCCGCCATCTTCGAGCACGATGGCAGTGACTTCCAAAAGATGTGCATAATAAGGGATATCACTGCCTTTTCGCCGCTGAGAACGGTGGAGCTCAAAGGCCAGGAGCAGCGCACGGGAAAACCGATCGGTTAAAATAGCCAGCCCTCACTCAATGATCTCGTAATCACTGGTAATCGGCACCCCAGGGCGGAGTGTGCTGATAACCGAGCAGTATTTGTTTTCTGAAATGTCGATTGCCTTCTCCAGGTTGACCTGGTTTTACAGCCCCGTGTACAAGATAATGCAGGTGGATATGCGTGAAGGTGTACGGGGGATCGAGCTGCTGTTCTCCAGAGCACACAACTTTTAATTTGATGAGCGGCTCACGCTGCTTTCTCAAGATCTCGATGACATCATGGGCGGCGCAGGCGGCAGCGGAGATCAGGAGCAAATCCGATGCTTTCACACCTGCCCACCTGTGTTCTGGATCAGGTGACCAGCCGATCACAATCGAGGTGCCGTTAGAATCACTGGCTAACTGCATGGTTCCTTCGACCCAGCGCACTGTCACCGCACTCATATTTACCTCACTGGTTCCGAGATCTTAATTGACATTCGTGAGGATTTCTTCGATCTGTTCGGCTACCCGCAGGTTTTCAGGATGGTCAGTGCGGTTCATCGTCAGCTGCGCGGAGATGCGGTGCAGCAGCCTGGGATTGACCCGGGCCAGCTCCTCTGTGATATGGCGCCAGAGCCTGTGCAAGTCGGGATTTGGGTGCGTGGCTGCAAAAACAGCGATTTGAGCAGGGGAGGCCATGCTCTGATTCCAGGCGCTCACGTTGATATCCAGCTCCCGCCCGGCATTCGACCAGTAATAAGATAGCATCGGATTGATCAGCCCGCGCATCCGGCTCCACAAAGCATCTTCTTCCTGGACGAGTGCAAAAAAGGCCAGGTAGTATGGTCGTGCAGCAGTGTAATCCCGGTTGACCTGTGAAAGCTTTCCGGCAATCGCGGAAGCGTAGGAGGCCATGTACCAGCGCAGCTCGTCGACGGTGGCGCCTGACTCACCGAGGATGACCGCATCCCATTGCAGCCGGCAGGCCAGCTGGTATGTATGCGTCGAGGCAGCGAAATCCTGGGAGCGTTGAAGCATCGCTTTCCTGGCTAATGCCCGGGCAGAATCCACACCGTGAGGAACATCTGCCGGTACAGGTGTCTGCTCGATATCCCGGCACAGGATCTGCAGCGCTGGCTCATCTTCGAACAGTGGGATACCCCGCCCGGGTAGGGCATACCGTGTTCCCTTCAGGATCACCAGACCGCGATTCTGCAGGTCACTGAGCAGCAATTGAACATAGTCGACTTGATTCCGGTCGTTCAGGAGCAGGTAAGCTATCTCTTCCATGTCAACTTCAAGCCCATTGCGAATCAGGATGAAGACATAGTCGGTTTCACAGCGCTCGATGAAATCCGCCTCACTCTTGATTTGTTCTGCCAGGCACAACGGGCTGAATAATGTGATCGGCTGTTCCTGGAATTCGTATACCTGCTGGTGAATCCCCAGCTGGATGATTTCTCTCAACGCGTTGCGGCTGCGGACATAACCCTGGGCTTCATAGCGCTCAAAGAGCGAATTTAGCAGATCATCCGTGTTCAACTCTCCAGGACGATCGCTGATTTCCCGGTAAATATCACGCAGCACATCGCGCCGCGTGGTCATATCGAGGGACATCATTTTCAGGCGTGTAAAAACCTGCCGGTACTGGGCATCGAGCGGCAGGCGCAGGCTTTGTTCCACTTCACGTACCCGCGCAGACACAGGCGAGCTGGATTTTTCAACCAGCGGGATTTCCTGACCCTCCTCCCTTATGTAATCCAGAGGTGCGACGAATAACTGCAGGTCTTTGAGGTAAATCTGGACCAGGTCGCGGTTGTCTTCCAGCCAGGCCTTGAACTGGGAGTAACCAAAGTCAACTTCATTGAAAGCCGGGTCCATCATCAGCATGGTCTGCTTCAGCCGGGTTGCCAGGACTGGGACATCCCCCCTCTGTTCATGCGCCTGCAGGGCTTTCACCAAAAGGTTGCGGGACTGCTCAATCTCGATGCAAGACTGGTCATCCACATCGGCCGGCTCACCCAGGGCGGTCTCCAGGTATACAAACTCATCGCAAGACTTCACCAGCAGTCCATGGGTGATACTGCGCGGTCCAATCCCGATCGTGTAATGCCCGTATTCACGCAACTTGGCCACCAGGGGGCTGAAGTCGCTGTCGCCGGAAACAACCACGTAGGTGCGGATCGTCGGGCGAGTCATGGCAATCTCGAACGCGTCAATCGCCATGCGGATATCAGCGCGGTTCTTGCCCGAGCGCAGGCTGTAAATCTGGATCAGGTCGATGGAATTATTCATCATCTCATCGCGATAGCGGGAAAAACGTGACCAGTCCCCGTAGGCTCGTTTTACCACTGCCGGACCCCTGGTTTGCAGATATTCCATCAAGCCGGTAACTTCAAAATCGAAGAATTCCCGCTCCGCCCACAGGGCGATATTCTCAAAATCAATGAAGACCGCAATCTGGTCATTCATTTTTTACTCCTTTGATTTATTTCTTGTTTTACAGGTGCCGGTCAAGGGCAAACTGATCAGCGGTTCAGGACCGCCGCCTGCCGTCCCACACCTGGTGTGCAGCTCGTACGACGACATTCCATTGCGATCGCTCGGCGTTCGGCGACACCCCGAGGCTGTCTGAAAAGGGAACCCCGGCCAGTGCATCCCACCAGGCGATTGCGCAGGCTTCTCCAGCCTGCAGATCGTAACCCCCTTCCAGGATCAATGCGATCTTGCCCTGGCAGTTTCGATCACACCATTGCACTAATTTATCGATCAGCTGGAAATAGCCGCCGGCTGAGAGCAATAAGGAACCTAATGGATCTCTCCAATGCGTATCGAAACCGACGCTCACCAGGACCATCTCTGGAGCATAGTCATCGAGCAGGGGCAGGATCAGCTCGTCCATCACGGTATTGAAACCGGTGTCGCCGGTACCAGGAGGCAGCGGGAAATTGGCTGTGAAACCTTCTCCATCGCCCTCACCGATCTCATCAATATAACCGGATCCCGGGTAAAGCGGCGATTGATGTGTCGAAAGGTAGAACACATCCTGGCGGCGGAGAAACACATCCTGGGTGCCATTACCGTGATGCAGGTCCAAGTCCACAATCGCCAGCCGTCTGGCAGGTTCAAAACCTGGATGGGCCGGATGCAGGAGGTGCTGCGCCGCGATTGCAATGTTGTTCAGCAGGCAGAAACCCATCCCCCGTCCCGGAGTGGCATGGTGACCGGGAGGCCGGGTCAACGCCAGGGCGCGATCTGCCTCTCCCGTCCACACCGCTTCAGCAGCTGCCACAGCCCCTCCGGCAGCGTTCAGGGCCAGCTGCCATGAAGCCGCAGTCGTGTAGGTGTCCATGTCCAGCCGTGTCGCGCTTGCGCAGGAATTTTGCAGCTGGTCGAGGTATGCGGAGGTGTGTACACTGGCCAGCAGCTCAAAAGGCGGTGGATAAGGTTCGAGTACCGCGCAGGAATCCCAAATCCCACAGTCCTGGAAAGCTGCTTTGATCACTTCCAGTCTTTCCGGCCGCTCAGGATGGCCGTTCTCAAAATGGGCCTCGTGCCCTGTGGAGTAATACAGGCCGATTTTTTCATATCGTGATATGATTTTACCCCATCCAAGCTGGAAAGGGTATTTTTATGACTGAGCTGATCTACCAGGTTGATGCCTATCAAAAAGTATGTGATGCCAGAGTGGTTGATCTGGATTCAGACAACCGGGGAATTGCCCTGGACCGGACGGTATTTTATCCAGGCGGCGGCGGACAACCCCACGACACCGGTACTCTCACCTGCGGCAAGCAGGTATATGCCGTAAACCGTGTCAAGAAAACCGGAGTCCACGCCTTTCATTATGTGAATGGTGATGAAGTCCTGCCTGCCGTTGGCGAACCGATCCACTGTTTTATCGATTGGGAACGCCGCTTCCAGCTCATGCGCACGCACACCGCTTTGCATGTGCTGTGCGGTGTAGTGTTCAGGGATTACGGCGCATTGGTGACAGGGGGCGACATGGAACCACTCCAAGGACGCATGGACTTTGAATTCGAGACCATGCAGAAGGAGCTGGTGGAAGAAATCGAAGCTGCGGTGAACCTTGAAATTGGACGTTCTCACCAGGTGCGGGTTGAGATCCTGCCCGCGCGCACAGGCATTCCAAATTCCCGACCTGATTCGCACCAAGATCAACCTGCTGCCAGAGGGCATTCAAGAAGTGCGCGTGGTTGAAATCGTCGGGCTCGACCTGCAGGCAGACGGCGGAACCCACGTAAACAACACCAGTGAGATCGGCCGCATCCGGGTGACGGATTATAAGAGCAAGGGGAAAATAAACAAGCGCCTGTACATCGAGGTTGGTCCTGCAGAATGACCACCTCCAGGCAGGCGCAGGTAGTGATTTGCGGTGCGGGGATCGCAGGGATCTCCAGCGCCTACTACCTGGCGGCCAGAGAAGGCATAAGTGACGTCCTTTTGCTGGATATGGATTCCCCTTGAGCCTCACCAGCGACCAGTCAACCGAGTGCTACCGCAACTGGTGGCCGGGCCCGGGCGATGCTATGGTCCGTTTTATGAACCGCAGCATCGATTTGATGGAAGAACTGGCTTAAAAAAGCAACAATGTCTTCCAGCTAAACCGGCGCGGGTACCTGTATTGTTCATCCGATCCGGCATCAGCTGCCTGCCATCTTGCGGGATGCGCAGGAGATTTCAAGGCTGGGTGCGGGACCTGTCCGAGTGTACGAAAGAAAAAGCGATCACAGCACTTACCTCCCGGCTGACAGCGAGGATTTCTTCCACCAACCGGCTGGCGCCGACTTGCTGCTCGATCGCGAGTTGATCCGGCAAACCTTCCCTTTCCTGGCGGATGATATCTGTGCGGTTTTACATGCCCGCCGCGCCGGCTGGCTGAGCGCACAGCAGCTGGGAATGTACCTGCTGGAACAAGCCCGCCAGCTTGGGGTCCGATTTATGAACGAACGTGTAACCGGGATTGAAATCCTGCCAGATGGCGAATTCCGGGTAACCACGGCCAGCGGCGATCAAATCATCACCGCTGCCTTCGTGGATGCAGCCGGACCATTCGTAAAGCCAGTGGCTAAAATGCTGGGAGTCGATCTCCCGGTGAAGCACGAGCTGCACCTGAAAGTGAATTTCAAAGACAGCCTGGCGGTGTTGCCTCGTCGCGCGCCGCTGGTGATTTACACCGGGCCACAGACGCTGCAGTGGTCAGATGAAGAGCGCCGAGAGCTGGAAGCCGATCCCGATTACCGGTTCTTGCTGGACGAGATGCCTTCTGGTGTACACACTCGACCTGAAGGGGGAACGGGCAGCCAGATGATCCTGGTCCTTTGGGAATACAGCAACGCCGCATTGGAACCTGCCTGGCCAGTACCAATCGATCCATTCTACGCGGAGATTGCTGTACGCGGCCTGGGGCGGTTAATCCCGGGGATGCGCCAATATTCCGGCAAGTTTACCAGGCCGATCGTAGACGGTGGCTATTACACGAAAACACCTGAAAACCGGCCCTTGATCGGACCACTGCCGGTGCCGGGCGCCTACGTGATCGGCGCCCTGTCGGGATTCGGCATCATGGCTTCCTGCGCCGCCGGTGAGCTACTATCCAAACACATCGCCGGGAGTGGACTGCCGGATTATGCTCGAGCATTCGAGCTGGAGCGCTACCATAGACCCGACTACCTGGAGCTGCTTAATAACTGGGGGGATTCCGGGCAGCTATAATATCCTGAAGAGGCAAGTCAGTCATACAATCCTCACATCCTGAACTAGCTTCTCAACAGGTTATCCAGGTGCGAACAGCCCGCCTGCTGCCAGGTATATTCTTGCTCTCAGCCGCTTCCCTGAGCTTCGAGATCAACCTGACACGCCTGTTTGCAGTCTCCCAGTTCTACCACTTCGCATTTATGATCGTCAGCATCGCGCTGCTGGGATACGGCGCTTCCGGAAGCGCGCTGGCTATTTTCCCTCAGAGAAAGCGCGAGTCTATCCCGCAGATTTTATGCTGGGCCTCCCTGGGTGCTGCACTTTCCATCCTGGGCAGCTACCTGGTGGTCAACTGGCTGCCCTTTGATTCCTTCAGCATGGCCTGGGACCGCCGGCAGGTGGTGTTGCTGGTTTTTCACTTCCTGGTGCTTTCGACGCCCTTCTTTTTCTGCGGCCTGGCGGTGGGGCTGGTGCTTTCGACTGCCCCGGAAAAAGCCAATCAAACATACGCAGCCAACCTGGGCGGCTCTGCCCTGGGCTGCCTGGTGGCTCTGCTGGCGCCTGTTCTGGTGGGAGGCGAAGGGACTGTGGTGCTGGCCGCCCTGCTGTCAGCAGGCGCTGCGCTCATTTTCCTGAGACAGTATAAATTTCGAGGGGCCTGCTGTTATCCAGTCCCCAGATGGTCAAGCTGGCCAGCTCAGCAACCTGGGTGATAAGGGAAGCACGCTCTTCGCTGCAGGCGCGGTTGTCATTGCCCTCGCTCTGCTGGCCGGCGGTACAGCCGAGCTTGTGAGCCGGATCCAGGGCAGCTCTATCCTCCCCGTTCTGGAGCTGCGCCTTTCTCCTTACAAGAGCCTGTCTTACGCGCGACAGTACCCGGACTCACAGGTAATCTACCAGCGCTGGAATTCCATTTCGCGCCTGGACGTGGTGCGCAGCGGCGGCATTCGCTCATTTCCCGGCATGAGTTTCAACTATACGCAAACTGTGCCTGCCCAGGATGGGCTGTTCATCGACGGGGACGACCTGAGCCCGGTAGTCAGGCCAGGTGAAGATTTGAATTTCACACACGCTCTGCCTGCCAGCATCGCCCTGCAATTGAGGCCGGGTGCCAGCGTGCTGGTACTCGAGCCGCGCGGCGGGCTGGATATCCTGACTGCCATCTCCGGTGGGGCACAGTCGGTTACTGCCGTGGACGCCAATCCGCTGATATTCGAGGCGGCTGCGACAAGTTACGACCTGCCGCAGGTACGAATATTCGTCAGCAGTGGGCGCAGCTTTACGAAGGGCAACACACAGGAATACGATGTCCTGATCCTTTCCTTGAACAGCTCGTTTCACCCGGTACGTTCCGGCGCGTACAGCCTGTCTGAAGACTACCGCTACACGGTCGAGGCTTTCCAGAACTACCTGGAGCGCCTCAACCCGGCTGGAATCCTGGTCTTCACCGCGCTGGATCCAATCGCCCCCCAGTGAAAGCCTGCGTGCTTTCGCGACTATCCTGACCGCCCTCGAATCCCAGGGAGGGCATCCGCAAGAACAGGTCGCAGCATTTCGCAGCTACAACACCATCACCTTCCTGGTCAAGAACCAGCCTTACACCCCTCTGGAGGTGGCACAGATCAGGGAGTTCGCGGAGCAGTCAGCTTTCGACCTGGTCTACCTGCCAGGACTGGAAATCGAAGAAACCAACCGCTTCAATATCCTGCCGGAGCCCGAAGATTTCCTGGCTTTCAGGGATCTGGCCCGCTCACTGGATAGAAACGCTTTTTATCGCTCTTATCCTTATTCAGTCGAGCCAGCCACGGATGACCGCCCATTCTTTGGTCACTACTTCAAATGGTCGCAGGCACCGCAGGTATTCGCCGAATTAGGGATGACCTGGCAGCCGTTCGGAGGAGCGGGTTATTTTGTCCTGCTGGCGCTGCTTTTGATCGCAGTTGGCCTGTCCGGAATGGTGATCTTGCTGCCGGTATGGATCACAAAGCACGGGGGGATCTGGAAGCGTGGGGCAGTTGGAACCCAATCGGCCGGAAGACTGCCCATACGCTATCCAATCTATTTTGGGCTGCTGGGATTGGCCTTCTTGCTGGTGGAAATTCCCCTGATTCAGAGCTTCATCCTGTACCTGGGCAGCCCGGCTTATGCCTTCGCCCTGGTGGTTTTCAGCTTGCTGGCCTCATCCGGAGTCGGGAGCCTGGTGGGTAAGCGGATCCGGCTGCCGGTCGGGCTGGCTTTGATCGCTTTCTACCTGGTCCTGCTGCAGTTCATCAGGCCGTTGCTGGTTGAGAAAACCCTTGGATGGCCCATAGAAACCCGGATGGCACTGGTTTTCATAGTGCTCGCCCCACTTGGATTGTGCATGGGGACAGCCTTCCCGGGCGGCATTCGCTGGATGGTAAGGCGATCCGGAATGCAGGTGTGGATTCCATGGATCTGGGCGATCAACGGAGCTGCCTCGGTCATTTCAGCCATACTGGCTGCCCTGCTGTCACTGTCTTTCGGCTTCGGATTTGTCCTCAGGCTGGGAATGTTCTGCTACCTGGCTGCCTGGCTGGTCGTCACGGCGTCGGAACGGCAGTTGCCTGCTGGATACCTTCCCCGGTGAAGGGAACAAAGGCCACCCCGCCCATATTATAGGCTTTCAGCTCACCATCCTGGTCCAGCTCAAATTTCCATAGAGACTGGTAGCTGCCCGGAGGACCGATGGGGATCACCAGCCTGCCTCCGGATGCCAGCTGGGCGATTAACGGCGCCGGCAGGTGGTCCGGTGCGGCGGTGACGATGATGGCATCGAACGGCGCTTCTTCCGGCCAACCGTAATACCCATCCCCCTGTTTCACTTCAACCTGGTATCCCAGCGCCTCCAGTCTTCCTGCTGCGCTGTCTGCCAGCTCCGGTACGATCTCGATGCTGTAAACCTCGACATCACCTAAAGCAGCCAGGACCGCCGCCTGGTACCCCGACCCGGTACCGATTTCCAGCACCTTATCGCCGCTCTCCAGGGCCAGCAGCTCGGTCATCCAGGCGACGATATAAGGCTGCGAGATGGTCTGGCCGTAACCAATCGGCAAGGGGTGGTCTGCGTAAGCCTGGTCCAGGAATTCCGGCGGGGTGAATTCGTGGCGCGGCACTTCACGCATCGCCCGCAGAACATTATCGGATTTCACCCCACGGCCTGCAATTGTCTTCTCGACCATCTGCAGGCGCTGATCGCGATAAGGATCCGGTCCTGTAGTATTTTCCTGACCAGGTGTCGGCAGCTCAGCCAACGACGAGGTCGCCAATACCTGCTGGGTTGCTGCCGAGCTGCAGGCTGATAGCAGTAAGCCCAGCATGCAGATCACGAGCACAACAATATATTTCATATCTCGTTAATCGCGGATATGCAGCTCGATTCAGACCTCACAGGTCTTCAGAGACCTGTGAGGTCTACCATCCAATTATCTCAGCGTGGCCAGGTACTCCTCGATCGGCATTGCCGGCAGGGTAGTAATTTTCAAGCTGCCGCGCAGGGTCAATTCCGTTGACACGCGGATGACCGATTTATTATCCGGTGCTTCGATGAGTGAAACAATGTCGTAAGGGCCTAAAACCGCATATTGTGACAGCATCTTCACCCCCATCACTTCCAGATCGCGGTTGAGCTCTCCAATCCAATCCGGATTGATCCGCAAGTTTTCGGCTCCTTCGTCCGTCAGGGTACCCAGCAGAATATAAATCGCCATGCGAACCTACCTCCAGGTTCCTAGAATTGCTGCTCCGGATAATTATATATTACAATGCCCCTTGCCTGAACAGTGGTTACGATGCCCGACTACAAGAAATACTTCCTGCTGGATCCTGAAATCACCTTTCTCAATCACGGTTCTTTCGGCGCCTGCCCGCGCCCGGTTTTTGAAAAATACCAGGACTGGCAGAGACTGCTCGAACGCCAGCCGGTAGAATTCCTGGGCCGCAAATTCAGCGGGCTGCTGGGGGAAGCGCGTGAGAAGCTGGCAGACTACCTGGGTGTAAATTCGAGCGAAGTGGTTTATTTTCCCAACCCGACGACTGCCATCAACATGGCTGCCAGGAACATTGCCCGCCTGGTAGAAGGATATTCTGGCTCGCCGCTGCGAGCCGGAGATGAAATTCTTTCCACAGACCACGAATACGGCGCCCTCGACCGCACCTGGAGATATATCTGCGCACAAAAAGGAATATCTTATGTGAACCGCAGGCTGCCCATCCCCCTGCTTGAGCCCGGTGAGCTGGCTGAACACTTTTGGAACGGGGTGACTGAAAAAACACGCGTGATTTACCTGAGCCATATCACCAGCCCCACCGCTTTGATCCTTCCCGTTCAGGAAATTGCGCAGCAGGGCAAGAGAGGCTGGCATCCTCTCGATAATCGACGGCGCCCACGCACCGGGACACATCGAGCTGAACCTTAAGACAATCGGCGCCGATATCTACGCCGGCGCCTGCCACAAATGGCTGATGGCGCCCAAGGGCAGCGCGTTTCTGTACGTACGTAGGGAGCTCCAGGAAATGCTCGATCCGCTGGTCATCAGCTGGGGATACAAACCGGAAGCCGGCTATGGAAGTGGGCAGGCATTTATAGATCTGCACGAGTGGCAGGGCACCCGCGATATCGCAGCCTACCTCTCCGTTCCGGCCGCGATTGAATTCCAGCGGGTGAACGAGTGGGAGAAGGTGCGTGGGGAATGCCATCAGCTGGCGGTGCAGGCACGCCGGCGCATCAGCGAATTGACCGGCCTGGCCCCCATCTGCGGTGAGGATTCCTTCCGCCAGATGTTCGCCGTTCGCCTTCCTGATGATGTGGAAATGGACATAATGATAAAACGGCTATACGCAGAGTTTCACATTGAGGCTCCCGCCATCCGCTGGAACGGTCAGAATTTCCTGCGGATATCGATCCAGGGATACAACACAACTGAAGATGTTGACCGCCTGATCAATGCTCTGAATAGGCTATTGATAACCCGAGGATAATTTACGGGATACCGGATAATCCCGGTAATTGGTCCTATGAACAGAGATAAATTGGTTCTTTCTAACGAGCGGCAGGTACCGGTTTAGTCGAGTAAAATTCCTGCAGGAAGCTGCCAGTCCGAGAAAATTGGCGGCCATTCATTCTTTTAAAACCCTCTTCCCCGTATTCAAATACACCAGGCCACACACAATCACAACAACAAATACACTGTAACCTATCGGAATAACAATGTCGATGTATCTGTTGAACAAGATGATTGCGATTGCCATCATCAAGAGAATACTCGCCAGTATGAATATAAAATTCCCCATGTATTTGCACAGCTTATCAATATCGTAGCGCTCTTTTTCCTTTTTGGATGCAGTGTTGTAACCGGAAATCAACCAGGTCACTTGCCTGTATTTTATCAACCAGCCCAAAAGAATTAAAATGGCTGCCGGTAGTATAAATATCAAGACAGGTCCGCTTTCGTTATTAGAGAAGAATTCAAACAATTCTGACAATTGATCCCAGCCGAAGACAAAGTGCAATCTGTCTTTTCAAAACTTTTAAAGCGCTTTTTTTTCTGAAATTTCCAATCCTAATTTGGGCGGAAATACGCAATCATTCCAAGAAAGGCCAGGATTGAGGCCAGTCCTACAGGTAATAACCAGGCATAAAATCCGATAATCAATGATTGAAATCCATAACCGAACCGACTCATTTCACCTTGTCAATTCACTGTCGAGATGTTGTGAATTCCGAGACGGCATCTACCACAGCAGGTTTTGAACCATAAGGCAGAATCGTCCCAATAGAAGAAATTTTACACAACGATGCCAGCTGCAGGGTGCGGCTGGCTTCCTGCAGGGCTTCCTGAGCGGAATCGTGAGTAAACACCTCTGGGCGCATGTTGACACGCAGGTGTATCTCCCCGCTCAATTCAACCATCCTGCCCACAAACCTCGGCTGGTCGGTCTCAATTGGGCAAATCATGTAAGCAGGGCGGAGATCGACAATCCCATCCAGGATTGGTAAGGTGTTCCCACCCATGATAAGCGCTGGGCGCACACCCTGCATCAACTCTGCCTCATCAAACAAATGCTGCAAGACAGGTTTCAACAGTGTGCGGAAAAGTCCTGGTGAGAGCATCGGGGGGCTGGCAGAAGATTCGAAAACCGTCACCACGAGATTGCTCTCTGCCGCCCTGCGGATAATCTCTATCAAAAAGGAAGCTAGGTAATCGAGCGTGTCCCGGGTCTCTACGGGCCTGAGCAGGCAGTCGCAAAGCAGGTTATCGAGACCCAGCAGGTGCCCGGCCAGGGTGAAAGGACCGCTGATGGGGATTTTAACGGCGCAGGCAGGGTGATTTTGCTGTAAGCGCCGAGCAGTCTCCAGGAGCCAGGGAAAGCGGCTGGTAGAGTTGAACTCTAACTTCAGCTGCTGGATCTCTGCGTGGGATGAGCAGATTGGCCCCGAGATGAGGGGAGAACCATTTCCATCTGGCTCGGCGACTTTACAACCCAGTGTCTCAGCTTCCAGGTTGTAGATATCAATTCCAAGAACGACATGCGACAGGTGATAACGCTCAATGGCAGTTGTAAATGCCTGGTACAGCAGCTGGGGGCTGCGCGAGACCTCCCACGGTCGCATTCCTACCAGGCTGGCTGCATGATCGTAAGGAAATGGCTCGAAGTGGATCATTTTGCGGAAGTTCCCGGCTCACTTACTGGCGGTTTGCCTGCAGCTCCGAGGTGACCATGATCTCAACCAGTTTTTCGAAGCCGGTGACAGGCTCCCAGCCCATGATTACCTTCGCTTTCGAAGCATCGCCGACCAGCAGGTCGACATCGGCCGGGCGCATCAGCTGCTCATCCTGGTGCACGTATTCCCTGTAATCCAGCCCCACAGCCTGAAATGCCAGCTCGGCAAATCTGCGCACGCTATGGGTGCGCCCGGTGGCCACCACGAAATCAGCGGGCTGTTCCTGCTGCAGCATCAGCCACATGGCATGCACGTAATCGGGTGTGTAACCCCAATCGCGCTGGGCATCCAGGTTCCCCAACCGCAGCTCCTTTTCCAGACCTAATTTAATGCGCGCCGCCGCAGCGTGTGATCTTGCTGGTGACGAATTCGTGCCCCCGGCGTGGGCTTTCATGATTAAAGCAAATTCCCGATACTGCAAACAGTCCATAGCTTTCCCGGTAGTTCACCGTGATCCAGTGCGCGTAAACCTTTGCGACGCCGTAAGGGCTGCGCGGGTAAAAAGGTGTGTTCTCGTTCTGCGGCACTTCGCGCGCCTTGCCAAACATCTCGCTGGTGCTGGCCTGGTAGAAGCGAATGTGCGGATCGACCAGGCGAATGGCATCCAGCAGGCGGGTCACCCCCAGCCCTGTCACTTCCCCCGTAAAAACAGGCTGTGACCAGGAAGTCTGAACGAAAGACTGCGCTGCCAGGTTGTATACCTCCTGTGGCCTGTGATGTTCTAGAATATCGATCATCGAAGCCTGGTCGAGCAAATCTCCCGAGGCGAGAACCAGGTCGTCCTGGATATGCTTGATGCGCTCGAAATTGATGGTACTGGACCGGCGAACCATGCCGATCACCTGGTATCCCTTCTCAAGAAGGAATTCTGCCAGGTAAGATCCATCCTGACCGGTGATACCGGTTATCAACGCGCGTTTTTCAGCCATGATTAATTCCCTTTCCATGTACAGTGCTGCAATTACCCAAGTATAAAGGAAAAATCAGGTCCAGTATGTGCGGCTCAGAGTATTGGATAAGACCTCGGTCAGGTCATCACCATCTTTGACCTGGCAGCAGGTGAAATGCAGTGCCGTGAGGGTGTTCAGCAGGCGCTCCTGTGAGAAGTCCGGCTTGCCGAACGAGGCTGCATCGACCAGGACCATCACAGGACGCAGTCCCCGGCGCCTGAGGATATCGGCGGTCAGGTAAACTCCGTCCGAGCTGCCGGGTGTGATGACGACCACGGTGCTGCCACGCGGCAGGTAGCACGCCTGGGCTTCGACCATAGCGTGGAGAGGCAAATCGACTTCCGGCTGCAGCATCGCCAGGGCTTCCAGGATCTTCCCCAGCTGCCGGCCGCCGCGATCTGAAGGCAAGATGCGCAGAGAATGCCCGGTGGAGACCAATCCTACCGCTCGCCCGCGCTGGATGTAATACCTGGAAAGCGACGCTGCGATGGTCACCGCGTATTCGATGGTCGACGGCGGTAGCTTGAACTGGTATTTCTTGCGCCAGACCTCCTGCGGTTCAAATTGAACCACTGGGTGGGGCTGGTCAACCTGGACATCCCGGGAAGAATCTACGAAAATCCACACTTCTGCCAGTGGATCGAGCTCAAATTCCTTGACCATCAGGCGGTTCCGCCGGGCTGTGCTCAGCCAGTGAATGCGGTTCAATGGATCGCCCGGTGCGTACTCACGTACTCCTGCTGCGTTGGAGGTAATCTGCGTGGTGCGCCGGCGGAGGGCTTCGCCTCCGGGCAGCATACCCGGCGGGTTGGGAAAACTGTGAATTTCAAGCAGCAGCGGGTAGACCAGCAGCGAATTTTCTCCCGAGATCGTCCGGCTTACCGGGAACAAACCGAACGGGTCACCCGAAATCAACCGGGTAGGACCCAGGTTGAATACGCCGCGCAGCATAAGGCGTGTGCGAGAAACGTAAGTATGAGTCTCTCCACTGCCAACCATGGTCAGCACATGTGAAGAGTGAGCTCCTGGCAGGTTCCCTTCGTCTCGAATTTCGATCCACAAGCGCGGCAGCCGGCCGGGATTGAGCACGTCAAATTTTTCTTCGAAAATCTGGCCGACCTGCGAGCGAAGTGTGCGGGAAGAGCGCTTAAACTGGATGCCGCGCAGCATCCACTTCGAGATGAGCCAGCTGACGATCACCAATCCCGCGCACAGGTAAAACAGGCGGAAGAAAAGCCTCGAATAAATCGGATTGCTGGACACCAGTCCAGCAACCAGGCTGAAAACCAGCGCGAAGATTAAGAACCGCCGGGCTGCGGGCATCCGGGCGCTTATCCTACTGCCTGGGATTGGAGGCCTGGAATGGAACTCTCGCGCTGCACACGTGCCGGATCACCGCCGGGTACAGTCACTGACTGCAGGATCTCGTTCACGATCTGTTCCGCGTTGATATCCCTCAACCTGGCGCCGGGACCTAATATCACGCGGTGAGAGAGGGTTGGGACTGCCAGCGCCTTGATATCATCCGGAAGGATGAATTCCCTGCCGTCCATGGCTGCACGCGCCTGGGATGATCGGTATAACGCCAGGCTGCCGCGCGGGCTGGCTCCCAGGTAGACTTCAGGATGCTTGCGGGTCTGTTCCACAATTTCCATGATATAGCGTTTCAGGTCAGGGGAGACGAACACTTCCTTGATCGCTTCCTGGGCGCCGGTTAATTCATCTACGCTCACTACCTGGGAGAGCTCTTCGAAAGGGTGGCGAAATTGCTGGTTATCGAAAATCTTGATTTCATCTTCATTACTTGGGTATCCCAGGCGCACCCGGACTAAAAAACGGTCCAATTGAGCTTCTGGCAACGGAAAGGTGCCTTCATATTCGATGGGATTTTGCGTCGCCAGGACCATGAACGGGCGAGGCAGTGTGCGGGTGACGCCATCCACCGTCACCTGACGCTCTTCCATTGCCTCCAATAAAGCAGCCTGCGTCTTCGGAGTTGCGCGGTTGATTTCATCGGCCAGGACCACCTGCGCCATGATGGGACCGGCGCGAAATTCGAATTCACGCGTCACCTGGTTGAAGATGGAGACACCGGTCACATCACTCGGAAGCATATCCGGAGTGAACTGGATACGGCTGAATTGGCATCCCAGAGACCTTGCCAGGCTGCGTGCCAGCATGGTTTTACCGACCCCGGGGACATCCTCGATCAGCAGGTGTCCCTGGGATAATAATCCGACCAGCGCCAGCTCTACCGTCTGGCGCTTGCCGATGATCACTTTTTCGATATTCTCAACGACTCGATTGGCAAAACTCTGGACATCTGTCATGATCCTCTCCAAGATGAACGAATTATCGGAAGCAGGCTATACAGGAAGTCAATTGTATTACGGATTGAGCAGGGTAGACGGCTTTCTCTCCCGGTTCTGCCTGGACTGCGAACCCACTCCTGGACCCTTGCCCGGCTCGAGAAATCAGGGCTTCAGCAAGAACACATTAAGTACCAGCCACAACCAGCAATAGTTCAAAACCGGTTTTAGGTTCTGGCGGCTGGCAAAGAGCAGCACAGCCAGGACCAGTCCGCAGGCGAAGCGCAGCAGTCCCCCTGTTTCCCGAAAGGTCGAAAATGGCAGGAAAACAATGACAAGGCAGTTGACCAACAATGCAAGTGAGAGGTCTTCGAAATTCCCATCCAGGATGCGCCTTGATCGCGCTCCAGATGCCCCAGGTAACCGGGAGCAGGACCGCCAGCAGCGAATACGACCAGCATGGCGAGCAGGTATTGCCAGCTGGCTGAAGCAATTCGCCACAGACCCATGAAAGGAATCCACTCAAATGGAGTGGCCATATCGCCGCCAGATGCGATCCCAAACTGGCCGAACAGCTCGAACAGCCACAGCTGGAAAATGGCATAAGGCAGGATGGCTGCCAGGGATATCAACCAGAAGGAAGTCCAGTTTCTTTTGAAAAAATCGGAAATCCAGGCGGCTGCCACGAAAAGCACGGTGACTTCCTTGGCAAAAAGCGCCAGAACGAAGAAAAGCGCACTGAGCAGCTTTTTTCTTTCGTGCGGGTTAGCCATCCCATCGCCACCAGCGCATATGCCAGCGGTTCGGGTAGGTCCACAATCAATGCCAGAAGAAAACCCACCCATAAACCGTAGATCAGCGCATACCAGCGGCTCACCCCCCAACCATGCATGAGCTCACTGACTGCCCAGGTCCCAACCGCCTGGAAAAGAATTCCGAGCAAGACCAGCATCCAAGGGATGAGCGGCACATTCCCCAATGCCAGGAATCGGGCCAATAATGGCAGCAGGATCCTCTGGTAGCGGTAGGCTGGCACGTCAAGGTATTGAGCAACTTGCGAGGGATTGGGGCTGCGGGCGATGTAGTACACAAACTGCCCATCATATCCTGCCGTCCCACCTGGGACCCCGCCGGAAAAGTGGGTTCCCAGGCGTGCCAGGGCCAGGGCGTCACCCTGTAAATTCAGCAACACCACGACCAGAAGTATGGTGGTCAGGAGCAAGGTCACAGCAGCCGGAGCAACGGGTATCTCCAGAAGTCGTTTCATCCGGATGTATCTCCTGAGTTGGCAGTCTTTCGCAGCATCACAAGCAGGATAATAAGTGCTGCAGCGCTGGTCACGGCGCCCAGGTAGAAGGAAAGCGGCTGGTAGCGCAGAGTTACCTGCTGCTTTCCACTTCCCACCGCCACAGCCCGAAACAAGTAGTTGGCATGCAAAATCGGAGCTTCTGTCTCCCCCACCCAGGCTTTCCAACCAGGGTACCACAGGTCGGAAATCACCAGGTAGCCTGCTCCAGGCGCATCCAGATCGACCACAATCTCAGAGGGGATTTTCCTCGATGATTTGAAGGGGAATTGAGATCATGGTTGCATCACATGGAGCTGGACTTCCACCTGCGCCATCCAGTACAACCGTGCTGTTGAAATCTACCTCTCCACTGGTGGTTTTTTCCAGGGCTTCCTGCGCATCACGCACTGCAAGCGCGCAACTGGCAAAGCGAATTCGCTTCCCTCCAACCAGAACATACTGCATATGTTCCGGCTGGAGGGGACCTGGCTGCTGGAGCAGCCCCACATCCATCAGCCGGAATAACTCATTCTGTACTGCGGGGGGAGCTGGTCAACTGTTGCCATCCAGACAGCGTAACTGCCTGGCAGCAGCGGGTCGAAATTGTTGACCGAAGAGATATGTTCAAAAATATTCGTATTCGGCAGGATCGTGGAGCGCAGCAGCTCCCACCTTTTTGCCGGCTCGAAAGAATCGAAACGCAGGAAGCTGTCGTATTTCAGCTGCTGTTCGTGATTGGGGGAGAGATACAGCCGGTGACCATCCAATTCCTGGCTCAGCTCCTGGGCAGCCGGCGAGCTGCGGTAGGCATCCAGGTCGATCCCCGGATTAAGACCCATCCCGGCGACCAGCAGGTCGGCTGCAATCCAGCCTGCCACCAGCCACTGCCAGGTGGTAGAGAGAAATCCCGTTGGACTGTCTCGCTCCCCTCGCGACCTGGGAGCCGCCAGGCTAAGAAGTCCAGCACCCATTCCCCACAGGCCTGCCAGAGCAGTGGCGCGGATAAAAGTCGGCTGCACCTCGCCCAGTAAATACCAGGTAAGTCCGGCACCCAACGCCACTGCGAATGCACCTGCCGTAGCCAGGCGCGTCCAGTACAGCCCGCTTCGCTCCGGCCTGCGCCAGGTTTCGGCACCCAGCGCTGCCGCCAGGCATAGGGCGACTTCCAGCCAGATCAGGTAGCGGCTGGGTGCCTGGAAGGAATCAAAACCCGGGACGTGCCGGTACAGCCAGGGAAAAACAGGAGTGTTTGTTCCTAATGCCAGGACCAGGCTGGCAGCACAAATAAAAACCAAAAACCGCCGAAATTCGAGGCCGAGCACCATTCCCCTGAGGTCGGTATAAGCAACCTGACCTGGATTAGAGGCGGCTTTTCTGTGAAAGGCTGCCAGCAAGGCGCCCAGTGCCAGGATGGCAGGCAGCAGACCGATATAGACGGCATCCTCCCAGTAGTTTCCGTAACCCCAGTAATCAGCCTGGGCAGGATTTCCAAACAGGTCTGGGGCGAACAACCCTAATCAGGCGCCAGGGCCAGAGTGAATAAGTCATCGCCGCATCGTAGTCGACCGCAGCAGAGCGCTGGGAAAAATTAAGGTATTCGGCTGTCGGCAGCAGCTGTACCGCGGCCAGAGCCAGGGCTGGGAGAATCCCAAGTGCCAGCAATCCGGCTGCGTAGGCCAGCTGCCTGGTGCGTCCTTGAAAGCTGGGTCTGCTCACCGGCACCCGATAAAGGATTCATTTTATCTGCATAGATTCCGATCCAGCCCAGTGAACAAGACCCACATGCCTGCCAGCAGCCAGGTGTACCAGGTAGTCTGGGCGTGCCCTGCCAGCAGCTGCATACCCAGGACGACCACCAGTGCGAGGCGCTGAGGAATGGCTATCCTGGCCCCTGGCTTTTTGGGAGTCAGGCACAGCAGGATCCACGGTATCCAGGCGGCAGCGGCGTTGATGCTCAGGAAACCGGCTCTGGCAACCAGGTAGCCGCACATGCCAAACCCCAACCCGGCGACCACCTGGGAAAGCCTGCCCAGGCCAAGCCGGCGGACGAGCACTGCCATCCCCATCCCGGCGCAGGCCAGGTGGGCAGCCATTAACAGGGCCATGCCCCAGGCCATCAAAGGCCGGCCGCCCAGCAGGTGCAGCAGGAAGTAGATCCAGTGCGGCGGGTAAAACAAGGCGCTCTGGTAATTGGCCAGCAGGGGAGCACCCATGCCGGAGTAGGGATTCCACAGCGGCAGGTGGCCCTCACGCAGCTGGCTCCAGGCCAGATCCCACCAGGGGACAAACTGCAGCAGGGGAGTGCCCCAGAACACGGCTTTTCCAGCCAGCAGCACCGGCAGAAACAATGCCAGCGGTGCAGCAACCACCACCAGCAGCAAGTGGCGGCTGTCCCCCAGCCAGTCCCTCAAGGACATCTTTCCTGATCCTTTTCTACTCAAATTCATCCTTGAAGAGCCAGTATTCTCCCTGCTGGCTCATAAAATCCAGGTAATCTGCCTGGCGGGGATCCCAGGACCCCAGCGCCTGTTCTGCCGGTCCCCAAAATACATAGCAGGCACCCTGCTGAGCCAGCCATTCCCTGCGCCAGAAATCATCGGCCTGGGGATTGTAGAACTTTTTCACCTGCTCTTGCAGGACTGCCAGGCCGGCGGATTCCGGCCCGTGCCCAATGACCACACGCATGGGAGCCCAGGCCGGCAGTGCGTTGCCGGTGCTGAAAGAAGAGACCACCAGGCAGCCTGGCTCTCCGCTTTTTTCCAGGATGTCAAACATGGCGACTTCGTCAGCGTCCTGGTACAGCGGGCTGGTTTTGGCCTGTACGGTGAGCAGACCCCCGGCAAAAAGTGTGATCGTTGAAATGAAGCTGAAACACAGCGGAAGAACCACGACCAACTCGACGGACACGAGTGTGAAAGGCCGGCGCTGCCCACCACCCTTCGACGGCCACCAGAGCCAGGATACCCCATACCAGCCACTGGCCTTCCGGCAGGCGGCGCTGCACGTTGACCGGAAAATAGGCCAGCACAGGCAGCGCCAGCGCCCATCCGACCAGCAGCAGGCCACCCATACGATCCTGGCGAAGAATACGCCGAGCACCGATAAAAGCATACGGCAGCAGCAGGCCAAATGCCAGCAAATAGTGCCAGGGGTGCGGTGAGGGCAGGATATTCTGGCTGCTCCAGGCCTGCAGAAAGGGGTCCTGGCTGAGCATCCAGGCCAGGTAGACGACCAGGATACCCGGCAAGATTCCGGCTGAAAGCACAAAAACGAAAGATCTACGCCACTGCTGCCAATCCGGCTTTTCCCCGCCGCGCGGATATAAGCTGCAAGACACCCAATACTGCCAGGTGAAGGGCCAGGATTAACCCGACCAGCAGTGCATTGAGCGGCTGCAGGAGACCTGCCGCCAGCCAGCACAGTCCTGCACGGGCTGCCGAGCGGGCGATCGACAGCTCACCGGATTTGACGAAGCGCAGGTAAAACAAGATGGCCCACAGCAGGAAGGCCCGTGAAGCTGCCAGGTGAGGCACGCCGTACAGGCTCAGGAAACCGAATGTTTCCGGCGAATAGAATTCGAGCGGCAGCGAGCCAAACGCACCGCTTTCACCAGACAGGAGCAGCACCCATCCCAGCCCGCCGCCTAAAGCTGCCAGGAAGAGCCCAAAACGACGCAGGGATTGGGAGTGAACGAAGAAAGCGATGAACTCGTAGGTCGCCAGGAGAAAGAGCACGCCGGATAGGATACGAAACAGGTGGAACAGCGCTACCAGCTGGTCGTGCATGCCAGGAGATGAGGCCAGCTTGCCAAGCAGAATATAGGGTGCAAACATGAGCACCCCGCCCTGCTGCATGGGGGTGTAAGGCGTCCGAAATAACCAGGATCCATGCGCTCCGCTCAACATTTTTGCGATGTAAGAATTTCCGTCTTCGACGGCGAAGATGAATCCGCTGAAGCGCAGCTCTTCCCCTTGCATGGCATAGCCCAACAGGTAAGGCAGGCTGGTGAGCAGCATGACCACGATCGAAACCTTGAACACCCAGGATCTTTCCGCCCGGCTGACAGCTTCCATAGAGCCTGATTTATTCCCTTGCTTCATCCCTGGAGAACCAATGGTAGAAAAGCCCGGCAAGCACAACCCCCACCAGGCTCAATGAGGCACCCACGTATAAGCTCACCGGTTGGAAGTAGAACAGCACCTGGTGGCTGCCGGCCGGCAAAATCACACTGCGCAGCAGTCCGGCTGCTTCCAGGATTGTCGCCTGGCTACCGTCGACCTGCACTCGCCAGCCCGGATACATGATCTCGGACAGCACCAGCAGCCCCGGTCCCGCGGCTTCGGCCTCGATCTTTTCGGGGCTCCAATGGATAACCTCCACCGGCCGGATATTTTGCCCGATTTCAGCTTCCAGCGGCTGGATCCAGAGGCGCGGCATTACATCCCGGTTTTCATACAGGCGTGTTCCTCCAACCAGCTCGCGCAAGCACCAGGCCTTCGGACTGCAGGTCAAACTCGGAGGCCACGAAGCGAACATTCAGCCAGCCGAGCAGTTCAGCGTCAGGCGAAAACCCAGCGTTATCGCTGTGCGGCTCGCCGCTGCTGAACGGAGGCAGGGTGACTGAATAACCGTTCTGCGGGACACCGCTGGCGCGTTCCATGAAATCGACGTATGCCTGCAGCTGCAGTGGATCCACGCCGTCAGCCAGCTGCAGCCTGTCACTCACGGCAGTCTGCTGCGGGAGGCTGTAGCTGGGCGAGTAGATGCGGTATTCACCAGGCACGCCCGCCAGCTCTCCTGCCGCCGCCGCGCCTTCTGCGAGCACATCAGCTCGTGAGCGGATGGTGAACAATGAGCGGTCCATCACTCCCCAGTCCAGCAGGCACAATCCCAGCAGGACTGCAAACCACAAAAAACCGCTCACGTGCTGGTTCATTCTAAGCCACACCCACAGGCTGCCGGCCAGCAGCAGCACCCCGCCCCACAGGAATTCCAGGGGCAAATTCCCGCTGATTAGCTGCAGACCTGCCAGGAATATGACTGTAAAACCACACAGACCCAGGATTAACCGCCTGCTTTTCTGGAGAGAGTGCCGATCGTTATCGTCCATTAGGCGGTCTACCGCGCAGGCCGACAGGGCAGCCAGTGACATCCCGAATAGAAATAGCGACCTGGCTGGCACTCTCAGCAGGCTCATACCGGGCAACCGGGTGAGAAAGTGAAACAGCTCGACCTGCGCGAGCGTCGCAAATAGTAGGCTGCCGAGCAGCAGTGCGATCCAAAAATTCGACATGTGTTCACGCCGCAGCGCCAAAATGGCTAACAGGCTGAGCATGAAAATAACGACTCCAGAATAGACCACCCACTCATGAAAACCACCCAGGTCCGGAAAAAGCAGCCCGAATAAGCGTTGGAAGGGCAGCGAATAGGTCAGGTTTTCCTGGACCGCGAGCTGCGCGCGTGTGGAGAGCGGCGTGAATTCGAGCAGGGGAAGCCACAGTACCCCGGACAGTAAAACCGCCAGAAAAGCTGGTTTTAGCAGCTCCTTAACCTGCTGGTAAATGGATTTCCTGTGTGGATGACCCGGTCGAGAATTCAAGAATACGCAATACAGCAGCCAGGCTGACCCAGCGAATGGGACCCAGCGGATATCTGCCAGGCAGATGGCTGCCAGGATGAAAGCTTCACGCAGAAATAAGAGCCGCTGAGCTGGGCATTCTGCGCGCCTGTGAGCAGCAGCCAGCAGCCAGGGCGTCCACAGGACGGCGAAAACCAATGTCACGTGCCCGGCTCCGTAATGCGCAAAGATCTTGGGCATCATACTGAAAGCCAGTGCCCCGAGCAACGCGGCCGCAGGTCTCAATCCCTCCTGCCGCAGCAGGCGCTGCATCCCCAGGCCGCCCCACAGCAGGTGCAGCATCACCAGCAGGTTGAAAGCCAGGGGTACGGGCAGCAACCACGCCAGCCATCCGGGTGGATACCACAGACCAGCCAGCGGATTGGCGCTCAACGGCGCTCCGCTCAGGATCAGCGGCGACCACAACCTCAGGCGCTGCTCATGGATAAGCGCATCCTTCTGCAGGACCGCGTAGGGATAGTGCGCCAGGCTCATATCCGAGAAGCGTCGGATCGCTGGCGGGGTAAGCGAAATCCAGCATTCCGGGAACGAGCATGAGCAGGGGTATCAGCAGCCAGAGAACCACCCAACGATCCGCAAAGGGACCTCGTCTGGATATCTGCAGGGAGTCGGATTTATTCACATTCACGGGTTAAAGCTGTTCCATGGGACTGTCAATCCAGTGCATCGGTGACTTTGTATATCACCACTCCGGCGCTAGAGTAGACGGGCAGCAGGGAACCCGGCATCGCCGGCGGCTGGTAGCTGCGTTCGCGCTGCTCCCAGGAACACGAAGTCTATATCCCGTTCTTCCAGGAAAGCCTGGCGATCCATATCTGCGGAGCTGGAGAAGAAGGCAGTTACGGCCTGCTTCTCTTCCACCGCGTTGACTGTCTCGAAGGGATGCCCGTAAATCACCCGCCTGCCAGTATGGGCGGGGATAAACAATCCCATCTCCGGTGAGGCCAGGACCAGCGCCCTTTCTCCGGTATTCACTGAGATCCATTCCAGAGCTGCTGCCTCGTCCCGAGAGAGGTAGATGAGCGGATCGCGGCTCGAGATTCCATGGAATGTGGAAGCCAGGATTACCAGGTTGGTAATTATTGAAAATAGAACCAGCACTATCCCCCAAAGATTCGCCTTCCTGGGTGAATTTCCGGCCAGCGCCTGGATGCCCAACCCAGCCAGGCAAGCAGCCGGGATGAACAGCCCCATCATAAAACGCCGTTGCAGGTCGAAGGGGATGTACAGCAGGGCTATACCAGACAGAAGCCAGATGCTGCACAGCAAATTGATTTCGTGTTTCCTGCGCCAGGCGATGAACAACCACAGCATCCCTGCGAGAATGGCTGGCGACAAAGAAACGATGACATTCCACGCAGGCACAGAAGGCGTCAGGTTCTGGGCATTCCAACCGGATAGGACCGGGTCAAAACGGATGGCCAGCAATTGATAGATTAAAAATGGGACTCCACCGATCAGCACCTTCACCAGCGCATAAAAAGCTGGAGGCAGCCATGTTTGATTTATTTTTGCCTCTTCTGTTGTCATACTGCGTGCTGGCTGGTTCTGTATATGGGTATAAATTTCCCAGGCTGATACTGCAGCCAGCACCACGGCAGCCACAACCACTGCGAATGGAGCGATGATCGATAAGCAAAAAGACAGGCAGACTACCAGCAAGCCCCTTACCCCTGGTCGGTAGCAAGCCGTTTCGAGGAAAATCCATACCAGCAGTGCGAGTCCTAAGGCAAAATGCGGGGTTGCGTACGAGGATAAGAATGGATATGCCTCAGCCACCCAAAAATCGGCTCCGAGCTGCCCCCAGAGCGACAGCAGCCAGCCGCTGCCCGATCCAAGCAGCAGCAGTGTAAAACCCCAAATTGACCCGGCATTCCTGCTGCTGGTTCTAACAACCAGGAGGTAAAGCGCAGCAGCCAGCAGTCCAGCGCTGATTATCCGTGCAAGGTGGAAAATATAGATGGGAGCGATAGAACTCCAGCGTGAGATGTGACCGAGGAGGATATAGAACAAGAACAGGTAAGCCCCTGCACCCGGCTCAGCCGTATATGGCAGCGTGAAACGCCAGTCGCCCCGGTAGCCCTCATAGATCTTCGCCAGGTAAGAATTACCATCATAGACATTGAACAGGAAACCCCCAAAATAGTATTCTGACCCTGCCGAGATCGCTGCAAAGATATAAGGAAGCAGGATCAGGCCAAAAAAAACTACCAGGGGAAGGACGAGCTTACGCCGCATGGATGGTTTATTTCGAATGGGAACGGGTCAGGTTACTATACAACCAGCATTTTAGGGTGTCAAGCGATGCAGTATTTATCTATCACTTTCCTCAGTCATTTTACCGGCCTCTTGCCATCCTCTCCCTCCGCCTCTATAATAAGGAAGGAAACCCATCGCCCAATTATCATTAAGGAAACTCGAACTCAATGAGCCAGCCATTCAAGCTCTTCCGCCTGCAGCAGCTAGACACCCAGATCGATACGTCACGAGCAAGATTAAGGGAAATCGAGGCACTGATCAACGATGATCACGAACTGCGGAAATCCATGGAAGAAGCGGAAAGCGCAAAGCAAGCCTTGCATGAGGCAAAAAAAGAAGTTCAGAAAGCGGATTATGAAACAGCCCAGCTTAGAGTGAAGATCGAACAGACGGATGCATCATTGTATGGTGGGAAAATCCGCAATCCCAAAGAGCTGCAGGATCTCCAGAATGAGTTGGCGGCTTTGAAACGCCACATGGTCGTATTGGAAGACAGGCAGCTGGAAAGCATGTACGGTGAAGAGCAGGCAGTCGAGGTCAGCGAAGCAGCCGCGAACGCTCTCCAGCAGCAGCGCGACCGCCGGGAGACAAAGCTGGCACTGCTGCGAGCAGAGCAAAAACGACTGGAAAATGACCTGGTGCACCTTGAGAATGAACGTGTGGTGGGTGTCGGATCAATAGAAACGGCGGATTACCAGCTTTACGAGCAGCTGAGGCGAGACCGCCGGGGAGTTGCGGTTGCGCGAGTCAGCGATCGCGCCTGCTCGGCCTGCGGTACGACCTTAAACGCCATGCTCCTGCAGGCTGCCAGGTCTCAAAACGAGGTCCACCGCTGCGATACGTGCGGGCGTATTCTATACGTCGGATAACATGTGGGAAACTTTCCAGGACCTGGATTTTGATGGTATTTCTTTTTGGATCGGATTCCTGACTGGCGTAATTTTCCTGCTTATTATCACCCGAATTAGAACCTGGATGCTCAGGCGACCGGAAGGGCAAAGGGTGGAAAAGCAATCACCCGGGATCGATCCGATGCTGGCGGATATCCTGCGCCTGAACAATGATACTCTCCAGTATGCACAAAGCTGGCATATTGCAGCCAGCATGTTTCCGCTGGATGAAATCCTGGTCGAGCCGCGCCTGTTGGCACCACCGGCTTCCCCTGATAAGGACCCGGCAGATTTGCAGATGGACATCACCGACTGGGCAGTTCCATACATGCCTGATTGGCCGGAGATGGCATCGATTTACGGTGCAGTCAGTCATTCCGTGCCTGAAGCATTCATGGGTGGGTGTAATTTGGCCATCACCGGCCAGCCCGGCACAGGAAAAAGCGTTGCCTTGGCCTGGCTGGCAATCCAGCTAATTCGAAAAAGCACGGGGTTCCAGGAATTTGAAGGCCGCATCCCGATCCTGGTGCGTGTCGGCGACCTGGCACTCCCTCAGGATGCAACATTAAACCTGCTGGCGCCGTTAGTCGAGGCGGTCGCTGGATACGCCTCACCCGGAACCCGAAAACATTTGCACAACATCCTGCCTGCACTTTTTGAGAACGGTCGGGCAGTGCTGATACTCGACGGGCTGGACGAGCTTCCGCCACTGCAGGTGAATCCCTGCGTGGAATACCTTTCTGGTGTAAGAGAGAGCTACCCGAACGTCCGGATGGCGGTTTCCGCATCCCCGGATTACCTGGATGGTCTCTACGGACTTGATTTCTTTGCTTTTACACTGGCCGCCTGGAACAGGGCTCACCGGCAGGATTTCACGCGACTTTGGAGCAGTGCCTGGTCGAAATCGATCGCCGAAGCAGAGAACAGCTCGCAAAAAACAACAGATCCCTGGCTGCTGCAGGGCTGGTTAGCGAACGAAATCACCCCACATTCACCGCTTGAGTTTACCCTCCGGACCTGGGCGGCTTTCGCTGGAGACGCCTTGGGAGCGCAGCCGCATGATGCGATCGAAGCCCACCTGCGGCGGCTGACCTGCAAGTTAAATCCCACACGCGACCGGCGCTGGAAGACCTGGCGCTGCAGATGGTGCACTACATGCAGCCAATTATCCCGCGTGAGGAGGCTGAAACCTGGTTATCCGGTTCTGGTTCAGAGCATTTTAGCTCAAAGAGTGAATACAATGTGCCGGCTGCCAGCTCTGCTGGACATAGGGGGATTGATAAAGAGGCGGTCAAGGCGCCTGGTTCACTGCCGGGCCTGATCGAATGTGGGATCCTCACTGAGTACGCCAGTGGGCATATAGGGATATGCCACACTGTGATTTCCGGATACCTGGCCGGGGAAGCGCTGCGGCGGTCTGGTGAGGGATCCCAGATGGTATTGCAGCCGGATTGGTGCGGAAAATCATTGGCTTTGAAACGGTTTTGTTCTCAAGAGGCTGATTTCGATTTTATCGACGGCGTCCTGCAGACGGAGAGCGCGGACATTCTGCTCAAAGGCTTGCTGACCACTGCCCGGTGGTTAAATGACGCGCCTGAAAGCGCCTTTTGGGTTAAGAAAGTGATGAGCCAGCTGGCAGCCTGCCTGCAAAAAGATCAATTGCCCTTCAGCCTCAAAGGAAGAGCATTATCTGCCCTGGTGCTTTCCGGAAATGCGACCGTCCAGGTTTTATTTCGACGGATGCTCGATTCTACCCACAATGAGATCCGCCAGCTTGGAATACTTGGAAGCGGCATGCTGCGAGACCAGCAGGCGAGTCCCCAAATCCAGAGGCTGTTATCCGACCGTTCGCCCCATCTCCGCAACGTGGCCGTGCTGGCGCTGGTTGCCATCCACGACAAGGCCTCCATGGATGCCCTGGCGGAAGCCTTGTTGCACGGCGATGAAGCTTTACGCAGAGCCTGCGCGGAGGCTCTTTCCAATGACCCCGAGGAAGGATACCCGACTCTGGAAGAAGGCAGTACACATCCTGATCCCCTGGTACGCAGGGCAGTCGTGTTCGGCTTGAGGCGGATCAAGCAGGATTGGAACGTCGAAATCCTTCAAAGGATCAGGGATGGCGACACCCAGTGGGTGGCTAAGGATGCTGCCGCGCAGGTCCTGGCAGAATTCGACCAGCTCGACCCGCGCATACCGGGACCACTCCCGGAGGTCTCCCGGCTGCCCTGGTTGATTGGATTTGCAGCAGATCGCAATATGGTAATACCTGCCGGGAAGGCAGCTGTGGATTTAATTCACAAGGCACTCAAAGAGGGGACTGAAGAGCAGATATTATCTGCGCTGCATTATCTCGGGTTCAAAGGAGATGAAGGTTCGATCGCACCGATTTACCAGGTATATTTTTCGAGCAAAGGTGAGAAGCGCGAGATGGCTTCGCTCGCACTGCAGCGCCTGGCGAGCACAGGGGTATCACTGCCATCTCCTGCCTATTTTGGGATGGCATGAATCAGCCAGTTGTTCCCATAATGCGCGAAATTACCTCCCGCGAGTCCAATCCATCAAATAGTACCAGTTTATTCTGACTGGATGTACCGGTAATTATATGAATACTGGAAGGGGGAACCTGCACGATTGCAGCCAGGAATTCGATCAGGGCCTGGTTTGCCTTTCCGCCCTCCGGAACTGCCTTCAGCCGGATTTGAATCCTGCCGTCCGATTGCAGTCCCAAGATTTCATTTTTCCTGGAGCGCGGCAGGACACGCACCGCCAGGGCGTCACCATACCTGATAGCCTGCTCAGCCGGTTTCTTACGTGCCATTTTTGTTACTAAGTTCAGCGGGAGAGCAGAAAATTTCGCAGCAAGGACGAAATGATCTGGATCAGGACCACCAGAACGATGGGACTGAAATCCAACCCCCCAACTGGCTTGATGACCTTGCGAATTGGTCTCAGCAGTGGCTCAACAATTTTATCCAAAATCTCTCGCACCCTGTTCCACGGTGGGACAAAATAGGAAAGGATGATATCGATAAGGACAACCAGGATCAGCAGCTGAGCCAACCGGTAGATGATTTCTGCGATGATTACCATTTTGACCTATTAAATATTGGGTCGAGAACCAAGGATTGCCGTGCCGATACGAACAATTGTAGCACCTTCCGCAATGGCGATCTCAAAATCCCCGCTCATCCCCATCGAAAGCTCATCGAATTTGGCATCCGGAATGCTGCGTTCCAGGTACTGGCTGAATTCGCGCAGCCTTCGAAAATGCGGGCGGGAGTCTTCGGGATCCAGTGAATACGGCGCCATGGTCATCAGGCCGCGTACATGCAGTTTTGAGCAGCCTGTGATTGACCTGATGCCTGGTATCAAATTTTCCCAGCCCTGTTCATCCCAGACTGGCAGGCCGAATTTGCTCGCTTCTCCGCTCACATTACATTCCAGGAACACCGGCAATAAACGATCGATTTCAGCGCAGAAGCCGTCCAGCCGGCGCGCCAGTTTTTCACTGTCCAGGGAATGCAGGGTATCAAAATACTGGCACACCTGGCGTGCTTTCCGGCTCTGCACGTGCCCGATCATGTGCCAATCGACCCCGGTCAGTTGAAGCGCCTGGAGCTTTGCCACTCCTTCCTCAACGTAATTCTCCCCGAATATCCTTGCTCCAGCCGAAAATGCCTCCTGGACTGTCTCGGGCGGATGTCCTTTGGTCACTACCACGACTTTGATGGCTGCCGGATCGCGGCCGGCTGACTCGGCTGCGAATGCTATCCGGCGTTTGATTTCAAGGTAATTTTCCAGGATACTAGCCTGTTCCATTTTTCACCCCTATTCATGATATTCGTTTTATGAAATCAATCCAGTCATGTAGACCAGACCTCACAGGATTATGAAGACCCTGGCACTGGAAAGACACCAGTGTAAACTCCGTGCGCCAGGCTCTGCAAAGTACGCAGGCCCTGCCCAGTACGCAGGACTGGGACTTTGACTGGCCTGTGAGGTCTTTGAATCACAGTCATTTCGGCAGGGCGATCAATGGCTCCGAACCTGCCAGTTCGACCATTTTCTGCGCGATGCGAATACCAGTCCTCCGTATGGCAGGCTGTACACAGGCCACTCAGCTCGACCTGCTTCACACCCTCCTGCTCCAGGATCAACCGGTTTGCCTCCCACAAATCGAATTTTACCCCCGGTTCAGGCAGATCGCCCTCGACTGGTATTAACAGGCTCTCAGCATGTTCTCCAAAGGCGGCCCGGACCTGCGAGGCCACGTCGGCTCCCACCGGGTAATGGTGGGCGGCGATGGAAGGGCCAATGCCGGCAATGATCTCATCCGGCTGGCTCCCAAAAGTCGCGACCATCGTCCTGACAGCCATGCCTGCAGTGCGCTTGATGGTCCCCACCCAACCGGCATGGGCCAGGCCCACGACTTGCTTGCAGGGGTCATATAAATAGACAGGTACGCAGTCGGCGAAGCGCATGAACAAGGTCACATCAGGTCTGTTTGTCAGGATGGCGTCTGCCTGCTGTATCGCCTCGCTCACGAGGCGCGGCGCATTCGCTACCACCACCCGGTCGCTGTGCACCTGCCAGACATCGAACAGGCTGTCAAAACTCAATTGAACGGCATCAAATGCCCGCTGCCGATTTTCGAACACCCGGGTGGAGTCATCTCCGACTGTGCCACCCAGGTTAAGCGAATCCCAGGGAGCAGGGCTGGTACCGCCCTGCCGGGTAAGAGCAGCATGGATCACAGCGTGCCCTTCGAACAAAGGGAAGCGGTAATATTTAAGGCCGTTGGAATGGTGATAAGGCATGGCTCAGGCGCTGATTTTACTGGCTGCGCTGCGTTTGTTATCGAGAAATTTGCGGGTCTCTGCCATCGATTCTTCCAGCATCGGGATGCCAAACCAGGCGGTGAAAAAACCGAACATCCCGCCCGTCAATACCCGCAGGTAGACCGTGCTTTCGCGGTAAGGGATGAAACCAAGCGGCGGCTGGCTGAACAGCTGGCTGAACCCATCGAGTGCAATGGGCAGGATTCCAAACGCCAGCCACAGGTACCAGGGCAGCTGCGGCAAACGCCTGCGGCTGAGGATGAACACCAATGAGAACAAGACGATTCCAAGGTAAATGGCGATATCACGCTGGCACAGGGCTACCTTAAACCCCACATCGGGGTCTCCGAGGAAATCTTCAGCCGCAAAAATTTCCCTGGCTGAGTTCCCTTCACTTATCCCGCTGACCTGGTTGAATGTCAGCAAATCCTCAAATCCTGCAGCTTGCCTGGGATAGATCGGCTGCTCTCCATAAAGGAAAAACGAACGGTAGGCAAGCTGGTGGCAAACCAGCCTGTATGCCCGGTAAATCACCCTGGCTGGTGTCTCCAGGCCGGCTTGCATGAGGGTTGGCGCCAGGAACGGCAGCCCGATATACACCAGGACGAAGATATTAATTACAGCCAGGTAGTGGCGTGATATCCAGTATGAAATACGATCCGCATCGGTCCATTTTCCACCGAAGCGCGTGTTAGAACGGTAAGAAGGGGATTCCAATTTCGCAATCTGGTCCTGGCGGTCAGAAGCCGCACCCAGCGTCATCTTCAGCTCAGACCGGCTGATGGGCGCTTTCAGCGTGTAAGGTCCAATTACAACGACAGGGATTTCGAGGGCGTATTTTTCAGTCAGCTCAGGATTGGAATCAATATCGATTTCCACCAGTTCATGCGGAAATTCAACCCTTAATTCCTGCAGGTCGCGCTTTACATTCTCACACAGATGGCAGCCTTCGCGGGTAAATAACGTCACAAATATCATTCAGACACTCCAACCCTATCCAGGTATTCTTGAAATTGATCCGAGCTCAAAAAACCAATATGCCGTATGCGGAGAATCCCCTGACGATCAATAAAATAGGTGTTCGGAAGCTGTATCACCTTATATAGCCTTGAGACCAGGCCTTCTTTATCGAGCAAGATGGGATATGTAATATTCAGCGGCGAAACAAAGTCCTGGATATCACCAGGCGATTCTTCCAGGTTTATCCCCAGCACCACCAGATCCTGCTCATTCCGCTGGTAAATTTCCTGGAATTCTGGCATCTCCGTCCTGCACGGGGTGCACCAGGTAGCCCAGAAATTCAAGACCACCAACCTGCCCTTCAGGTCCGATAATTTGACCGGATTTCCGGATAAATCTTCGAGCACAAAATCTGGAGCTGGACTGCCGATTTCAGATGACTCTGCCCCCACCTGGCTCCCGCCGGTCGAACCGGGAAAGAGTGAGCGGATATTCAGCACGCCGATGATATCCAGCAGCACCAATCCCGCCAACGTTCCGGCCAGGAAACCCGAAATGATGAACAGCCAGGGTTTCTTGCATGTGGGCTGGCTCACTGGAATTCAGGCGCCTGGAGTGGGTTGGGTCTCTTCTGGTTTATTAACCAGGATGGGAGCAGACTGGGACTCTACCTGCAGGGGCGGCTTGATGCGGATCGCCATCACGAGTGCGATCGGAAACAGGCTGGCGCCAAAGAACCACCAATCGAAGAAATTGCGCCCTTTGCGGTAAGCGATAACTGCCGGGATAATCCCCAATACAATCAATCCCGCCAGAACGATCAGAAGGACACGGCCGAGAGAAAGCTCATCATAAGCGCCGAAGAAGGACCCCAGGCCAGCCAATTGGGCGTAGCGGCCGGAGAACAGCAGAGCGCCGACGAGAATCAGCAGGACACCCATTGCCACTTCGATATAATGCGAAGCCTTGCGGTAACGGCGGATCAGCTGGGTTACCAGTGCGATCTGGGTAGAGGCTACCAGGAATGGTATTGCCAGCCCGGCAGAATAGACCGAAAGCAGCAGGGCTCCCTGTGTCAATGAGCCGCCATTCAGAGACAGCGTCAAAATTGCACCGAGGATCGGCCCGACGCATGGAGACCAACCTGCGGAGAAGAAGATGCCCATCAGGAATGACGCCAGGTATCCACGCCGCCGGTCGGGGGTGGTTTGCGGCCGCAGGTCGTATTCCAGGAATGGTATGCGGTAAATGCCTGTCATGTGAATGCCAAAGACGATGACTACCAGGCCGCCGATGCGCGCCAGAGGTGCTCGCAGGTCGTAGAGCAACCCGCCGATCGCCGAAGCAGCCAGGCCGAGTGAAATAAAGACCATTGTAAAACCCAGGACAAACGCAATTCCATGACTTAGAGCCAGCCAGCGGCTTTCCCTTCCGCTGGACGCGTAGGCTGCTGAGCGCCCGCCCAGATAGCCGATGTATGCAGGCACCAGTGAAAAGACACACGGGGAGAGAAAGGACGCCAGCCCTGCCAGAAATGCGAATGTGAAGGTGATATTCGTAAAATCCATCTAATTTACTCCACCTATCTATTCTTCAACCAGTACTTTTGTGCTTCCCAATCCCTGGTGGGTGATATCGCCGGGTTCGAATGGAGTGACCGGCATCGTCCAGCGGAAAATCCACTTGGCATCATCGGGGGAGGCGTTTACGCAGCCGTGCGACTTTGGCACACCGTAGCTGTTATGCCAGAAAGTGGAATGTATGGCCATCCCCTGCCCGGAAAACAGGGTCGTCCACCCGATTCCCGGAAGGTCGTATCCACCGCCGGTTGTCCCTCCGGTCATGTGAACGGAGATCATCTTTCGCCAGATGGTGTGTCTACCGAGCGGTGTGGCCCAACTTTCGCGATTTGAATCGTTGTTCTTCACCTGTGGCCCGGTGGATACCCGGCAGAAATAGACTTCCCTGCCGTTTTCCAGGCAAGATAGAGTCTGGTAATTGACGTTGACCACCACCAGCTTATCTTCGACTTCAGGCTGGATAGGGGTGATCTCATCCTGGCTCAGCGGGCGGAATGCCTGTGCAGCAGCCCAGAATTCGTCTCCATAACTACCGTAGCGTTCCTTGACATGATAAACGATTTGCCCGCTTTCGTCCGTCTGAATCCCATCGACCCACATGATCTGGCTGAAGTATAAGCGCGGCTGGGCAGTGTATCCCAGCCAGGGAGAACGAGCCGGTGGGTTGGCTATCACCAGGTCGACATACGGCACCGTGACTTCCACCCACATCCCTTCGGGCTGTGGAAGCGCTGCCAGGGGCTGGTTGGGTTGGTCGCGCACCGGCTGCAGGTAGGGTGCATAGACATATCCATCGGGAGTCTCGATATACCTCTGGGCATAATAGTTCAATTTTGGCCCTACTGCCTGCCCGTGCCACAGGACGATATCGTCCACATTATAAGTCCCCAGCGTCGGGCTGTTTTCATCGGGGCGGGATTTTATCTCCAGCTGCGGTTCGAGCACTCTTCCCAACCGGTCGGAAGGCTGGTAATCACCGGGCAGGTATGCGTGCTGTGCGGCTGAAAATCCCTGGAACGGCTTGAATGCCAGGCCAGCCAGGCTCAGGCCAGCTGCTTTCATGAAACTACGCCGGGAGAAATTAGAATTCATAAGTCAGCGACCTCGACCACCGTGCTGCTTTCACCGGTCACGGTGACATCGACGCTTCCCGGGTCATACGGCACATGCGGTGCTGTCCACAAGAATATCCACTTTGCATCTTCTGGCGAAGCGTTGACGCAGCCGTGTGATACGGGATCACCGAAGTTATTGTGCCAGAAAGTTGAATGAATGGCCACTCCACCGGTGGCAAAAATCGAAGTCCACCCGATCCCGGGCAGGTCGTAACCGGCACCCGTCGTCCCGCCGCTCATCTGCAGGGAAATATACTTGCGTGTGATCGAATGCTGTCCGACCGGTGTCACCCATTTATCGACGACCTCTCCGAACATATTGAATTTAGCCCCGGTGGATACCCGGCAGAAATAGACTTCTTGAACCCCCTCGAAGCAAGTCAGGCTCTGGTGGCGTATATCGACTTGAATCGACTTATCTGCAGCATCTGGATGGTATGGAGCAAGTTCAGCGTCCGTCAGAGGTCGAAATGCTTCCGCGGCTGCCCACAGCATGTCGACCCCGCCGTAATAATTGGGATTCACCCGGTAAAATTTCCTGCCCTGGGAGTCGGTGCGTATCTGATCGACCCAAAAAACCTGGCTGTAATAGACTCTCAATGGCAGTCCCTGTTCCACTTTTGCTTCTGCCCAGGAATTCGAGGATGGCTCCCCTTTATCGAGCACCGTTTCCGCAAAAGGGACTGTGACTTCGCACCACATTCCTGGTCCCCGGCTGGAAGCCGGCAGATCTGCAACGGGCAGATTGGGCAGGTTCCTGACCGGCTGGACATAGGGACCATAAATGTAACCCTGCGGCGTTTCAACCCAACGCTGGTTATTAAAGATCAGAGCCGGCTTGACACCGCTCGCTTCTTTAAGCCAGGGAAGGACTGCATCTTCATACAGTACACCCACCGTCTGGCTATCTGGATCCGGGCGGGCTTTGAGCTCAACCATGCCGACTGCCACCCTTCCCAAACGTTCTGCCTGTGGAAATTCCGGCAGGTTGAATACTGAAAAGGGTCTGGATGCGACCCCACCCAGGCTGAGCCCCATTAATACGAGAAATTCCCGGCGGGACAATCCCATCCTGGCGGGTTGCTTCAATCTTGAGGACGAAATTCGCGAATTTGTCATATGCTGTGATTCGATGAATGTTAAGCATAATCTCAAAAGATATTGAGGTCAATGATTATGAATTCACCGGGCCATTAAGGTTTGGTTAGAAGCATAAACTTTTGAAGGTGAAGTAAGCTTTTCAGAGACCTCACAGGTTTTGGAAACCTGTGAGGTTTGGTCCCCTGGGGATTAATGGGTATTTCCGCTGGAATCGCAGAATCAATATTGGACGGGAGGTGTTTATGATAAGATTACGGATCGAAAAGAGTGGTGAAACACTGGATGCTGACCCGACCTGGTCGATCACGAAAAAAAGGGAAGTGGGTCGCCGCCCCTCCTGGCTTCGCCAGGATAAATTTCAATCACCGGGGAAAACGACGCATCCTGGCAATGACTTACCTTTCAAGGAGTGAATGAATGGAATCAACGAAAGTCCCTGCCCGGCAAGAAATTCACAAGGATTTCACCTGGAATTCCGAAAGTGTTTTCAGATCTATTTCAGATTGGGAAAAGGAATTATCCGCCCTCGATCGTGAGTATACCCTTTTCACGAGTTATAAAAGCCACCTGAAAGACGGCCCTTCGAAGCTGGCGGAAATCCTCGAAGCCAGGGACCGGATTCTGAACCGCACCGGCGTGGCATTTATGTTTGCTAATATGAGCCATGAAGTGGATAAGGGCGATCAGCAGGCTGCCGTGATGCCGGGCAAGGCTCAATCGACTCTGGGAAAAGCGCTGAGCGCCGCGGCTTTCATAGAACCAGAACTGATCGAAATTGGCAAGCCGACATTGGATGGCTGGTTGAAGAGTGAGCCCCGCCTGGTGGTCTACTCGCAGTACCTCGACGACCTGTTTCGCAAACAGGCTCATGTCCGGTCGGGAGAAGTCGAAGAGCTGCTGGGAAGCCTGGCTGATCCTTTTTCCAGCGTGCAAAACACGGCCGGTATGCTCACGGATGCCGACCTGCGTTTCAAGCCAGCCAGGACCTCCACGGGCGAGGAGCTGGAAGTCACACAGGGTACATTCAATAAAATCATGTCCAATCCCGACCGGCAGGCTCGCAGGACCTGTTGGGAGAACTACCAGGATGCCTACCTGGGATTTAAAAACACCCTGGCCTCCAATCTGAATACTTCGCTCAAACAGAATGTCTTCCAGGCCAGGGCCCGGCGGCACACATCGACCCTGGAAGCCTCCCTGTTCGCCAATAATGTCCCGGTTGAGGTTTTTCACAACCTGATCGAGACCTTTCGCAAGAACCTTCCCACCTGGCACCGTTATTTCGCTCTACGGGCAAAGGCCTTGGGAGTGGCTGACCTGCAGGTCTACGATATGTGGGCGCCATTGACTACTTCTCGTCCGCAAATTCCATTCAAAAAGGCGGTAGATTACATCTGCGCCGGGTTGGCTCCTATGGGCAGCGAATACGTCGAAACCCTGCGCAGGGGCTGCCTGGAAGAGCGCTGGGTGGACATTTATCCAAACCTCGGGAAGACTTCCGGGGCTTTCTCGTACGGGGATCAGGGAACTCATCCATTTATCGTGATGAGCTACACCGATGAAATCTTCAGCCTGAGCACACTGGCGCATGAGCTCGGTCATTCCATGCATTCTTACCTGACATGGAAAACCCAACCGATCATTTATGGAGGCTATTCGCTGTTCCTGGCTGAAGTGGCTTCCAATTTCCACCAGGCCATGGTCAGGGCGTATCTTCTGGAGAACGAAAAAGACCCGGCGTTTCAAATTGCTGTCATCGAAGAAGCCATGGCGAACTTCTACCGCTATTTCTTCACCATGCCAACCCTGGCACGCTTCGAGCTGGAAACCCACCGGCGAGCCGAGCGCGGCGAAGGCCTGAGCGCCCAGGAGGCGAACGAAATACTGGCAGACTTCCTGCAGGAAGCCTATGGCGACCATGTGAAGCTTGACCGCCAGCGTTACGGGATCACCTGGGCTACCTTTGGGCACCTGTACCAGGATTATTATGTTTTCCAATATGCGACCGGGATTTCCGGTGCCAACGCCCTGTCACGCGCCATATTATCCGGTAAGCCAGGCGCAGTCGAGGCTTACCTGGGTTTCTTGAAGGCAGGCAGCTCAAAATATCCGCTCGATGTGCTCAGGCAAGCAGGTGTTGATCTGGCGACTCCACAACCCGTGGAAGAAACTTTCCAGATTCTCTCCGGGTATGTCGACCGGCTGCAAGCATTGATCCAGTAGATCCTGCTTTCCTGATCCGAACCGACATTGCAAGCTAATCCGTGGGATATAACTGCCTTTCAAAAAGGAGAGATTTTCCCAGCCAGTAATAGAAGCTAAACTTCTCAGGAGAAGTTTAGCTTCTTGATTGTAAAGATTATCAAGATACCGCTGGATAGCGATGTCTCGATCTGAATCTAAGTTCCTTGTGGGAATATTCACCGGTAAAAACCTGATGCTATATGAAACACCAGAACAACACGCCTGACAGCTCAAGGTCGAACATATGGCTGTACCTGGGGCTGGCGGCAGGAGTTATGATTTTGCGGATCCGCCGCGATCTTCGTGCGCCTGGCACAGGCTTCGGGTGTTGTCACCAGCTTCTACCGGACCGCCATCGCTGCAATTCTGCTTTTCATCCCCTTTATTATCAACAAGCGTAAAAAAGCGCACATTATCCAAAAACGCAGTGCCTGGATTGCTGCGGCAGGAGGATTGCTGTTTGCCGCTGACCTGGCACTGTGGTCTTCAGGAATAGTGCTGGGCGGAGCCACCAATCCGACCCTGATGGCGAACACTGCCCCACTGTGGGTTGGACTCGGTTCGCTGGTTTTTTTCCACGAACGACGCGTGAGGACCTTCTGGATAGGATTATGGATTGCCATGGCGGGGGTGATGCTGGTCCTTGGCCAGGACATGCTCCTGGCGCTGGAATTCGGTCTTGGCTCCTTATTGGGTCTGCTGGCGGCAATCTTCTATGGGGCTTATTTCCTGGTCACCCAGGCTGGTCGATCACAGCTCGATACGCTCAGCTATTACTGGATATCCACAGCCAGCTCGGCCCTGGTCCTGCTCCTTTTGAGCCTTTTATTTGGTGAACCGCTGACCGGCTATAATCCCATTACCTGGTTCAGTTTCCTGGCATCCGCGCTGATCGTGCAGGTTACCGGCTGGCTGCTGCTTAACTATGTCCAGGGGCACCTGCCTGCCTCCATTGTCTCCCCAACGCTGCTGCTGCAGCCCGTGCTGACCGCCTTCATCGCCATCCCGCTGTTCGGAGAACAATTCACCGCCTGGCACATCCTGGGTGGAATTGCTGTGCTGTCAGGGATCTACATGGTCCACCGCAGCAGGTTCTCTACTTAGAAAGTACCCTTATACATCCCCCCGTCGACTGTGAGCATCACACCGGTCACATACGATGCGCAGGGGGAAAGCAAGAAAACCGCCATGTTGGCAAATTCCTGCGGTGTGCCCATCCGTCCCATCGGGCTCTCCCTGGCTTGCTTTTCAATCTCATCTTCTGCAGTTGTGGAATTGATCTGGGCGCGCGCTTCCATTAACTCCTGCACCCGTTCGGTATCTGTCCAGGCCGGTAAGATGGAATTGAAACGGATCCCTTCACGTCCCAGCTCCAAGGCCAGTGATTTGGTCAATCCGATGGTAGCCATCCGGATGCTGTTCGACAAAACCAGGTTTGGAATCGGCTGCTTGACAGAGTAAGAAGTGATCGTGAGAACGCTGGCGGCTTTCGATAGGCGAAGGTATGGCAGAGCTTCACGGATCAGGCGCACATGGGCCATCAAGTTCAGGTCGATGGATTTTTGCCAGGCCTCGTCGCTGTGTGCTTCGAATTTACCCGAAGGCGGGCCGCCGGAGTTGGTCACCAGCAGGTCCAGGCCACCCAGGATTTCAACCGCCCTGGCAACCAGCATCCCGGGAACCAGCGGGTCAGTCAGATCGCCAGTCAGCGCTTCCACGCGTCCCCCTGTTTCAGAATGAATCTGGCTGGCTGCTGTTGTTAATCGTTGCGGGTCGCGCGCGTTTATGACCACCTGTGAGCCTTCACTCGCCAGGGTGCGAGCCGTTTCATACCCCAGTCCGCGGCTCGAACCGGTGACCAGGGCGCGCAAGCCTGCTAAATGTAAGTCCATAGCACCTCTTTAATCCCGAAAGATTTTCCAGATCAAATCAATTCCAGTCTCTCATTTTCAACCTGAATATCTGGCCAGTACACATCGATCCACTTCGAAATAGTTTGCAAAGCCTGCTGGGCGTGGCTGTGATCGTTGCTGACTATCGCGCAGGCGATGACTGCTTCACGCCAGGCATCATTTTGTTCCACTTCAGCGATTGAGATATTGAACTCTTTGTGCAGACGGGAGATCAGCGGTTTCAGCCGGCTGCGTTTCTCCTTGAGCGAAGTGCATCCAGGCAAATGGATTTGAAGTGTAAGCAAACCGATCGCCATGTCTATCTCTCGCAGGTGTGCATAGTATAATCTGAGGCATGAATAAAAATCAAGCCTGGGTGCTGGTGATTGGCGTCCTGCTGATCGGTACGGTCTTCACAGCGTCGATCTACTTCCTGGTCCAGAACACCTTGCAGCGCACGATTGAGCCAGTCGAATCGCTCGGAAGGAACCTGAGCACACAGGTATCCGAGATCCTCAATCCTACACCCACAATTCTCCCATCTCCGATCACCGTACTGCGCGAAGTCCGCAACCTGGCACGGCTGGAAACTATCCAGTTCTCGATCGAGAAGGTGATCACGGCTGAAACCGGGCAGGGAGTATTGGGATCGCTGCTCGGCGACCGGCTGCTGTTTGTCGGGCACGGAGATGTAATCGCCGGGATCGACCTGGCGATGCTGGGACCCGATGACATCGAAGTGAAGGACGGCGTGGTTTATATCCAGCTCCCGGAACCCGAGATTTTTATCGCCTCCCTCGACAATGAAAAATCCTATGTCTACAACCGGGAAACGGGTCTTTTAACCAAGGGAGATGTCAACCTGGAGACGAATGCCCGGCGGGCGGCAGAATCGGAGATCGAGAAAGCTGCCGTCGAAGACGGCATCCTGGAGATCGCTCGCACGAACGGAGAGAAAACCCTGTACCGGCTGCTGCGCGAGCTGGGCTACCCGGAAATCATTTTCATCCAGCCCACTCCTGTCAGCGCCATAATTATTGGAATCGTGTGAAAACCTGCCAATCAGATTCTGGCGGTCCACTCCTGATTATCGTATTTCTGTTTCACCAATTCGGCTGCCCGGCTGATCTCGACAGGTGACAGCTCCCGGACTTCCAGCTCCAGCGCCAAGTATTTTTTCGAAAGCGCTTTGCATGGCCAAGGCAGCTTCTTCCCAGCTCACTTTCTTACCCAGCAGCTGCTCTACGGTAGCCGCCCGCTCGTTGATCCGCCTGGCGGCGGACTGCCTGGCTGTGTCATCGGCATAATTCAGCACCTGGACGATGCGCAGCAGATCGCCGGTCAGGGGTAGAGAGCCATGCTGCAGGACTGCGTTTCCGCGCCGGGCCTGGGCGCTTCCGATCAGCTTCTTTCCACTGGCAGTGATTTCATAATTAGAGGGCTCGGTAAAACACACCGGGTCGATCTCTTTCCGTGCATCACTTTGCTCGCCATGTGGGGAGTTCCTTCCCGGGTCGGGCTTCTCATTTGATACGGCCTCCACGCCCAGCAGTTTGAGCGCTTCCAGCAGTGCTGCAGAGATCACACGGTAGCTCTCAAGCACCCCTCCGGACAGGCTGGGCTCTGTCTGCGGACCGCAGATAGAATAGGTTAACTCAGCAGTATGCAGTATCGCCCGCCCGCCGGTCGGCCTGCGGACAAGGTGCCAGCCTCTTTCCGCCAGGGCTGCCTGGTTAACATCTGAGTACGGTTGAGCCATTCCCAAAGACAAGCAGACCGGCTCCCAGGCATATAGTCGAAGAGTAGGAGGCACCAATCCACTCCCAGCCGATTCCAGGATTGCTTCATCCACGGCCATATTCCAGGGGCCATGCGAAGATTTTGAGTATATTATTCGCCAATTCATCCGGTGGGCTACCATCCAGGTTGATCTGTCTCGATTTCTTATGGAGCAGGATAAGGAGTAGTTGGTATGGGAGTTAGCGTTGTTGTTCCAGGCGTAGGTGTCTCCGTGAAAATGGGTGAAATGGTTGGAGAAGGTATGCTGGTGCCGGTGAGCGTCAGGCTGCTGGTCGGCGTCGGTGAAATGAACACCGGCGAACCAGCCAGCTTCAGGCGCGCCATCGTGGTGAATGGGCTCTTGGAATAATCCAGCCACACGCGGTGGTAGGCCTCGATGGCTGCCTGCTTGTTACCATCCAGCTGAGCTGCCAGCCCGCGTAAATAAAAATAATGGTCGCAGCTCCAATCGTTCTGGCAGAGCAGCCCCGGGTATTGCTGCAGCTCCACCAGTCGGGTGAAAATCTCCCCCGGAGGTGCTCCCGCAAACAGGTCTGCCTCGGCTGCGTCGACCGCCTCCTGGAACTTATCCGGGTATTCCTGCCGTAAAGAAATATTCAACAGGTACGGTTCCAGGCTGCCCGGAATCCTCTGCAAGCTGAAGGCCAGGTAATTATCCAGGAAAGTAACCGGCGACCACTGAATCGACTCCTCGCTTACATATGCCTGGTCAAGAATATACATTTGGGGTGGGCTGGCATCCACTTCCCCCGTAAACAAAGCCTTCACCCCCTGGGTGAACTGACCCAGGATCCAAAACTGGAGCGCTTCCAATGGACGGTGCCGCACGGTGAACCAGCGTTCGGTCTGGTCATCCAGCTCGAAATCAAAATAGCCCGAGGCGTGAGTTTTTACACCCAGGTCCCACAAATCACTCAACATTTCCGGGGATGATTGCAGACTGGAAGCCAGCCTCTCGACCGCCAGGTTCGCATCGCAGAAATCGACACTCACACATGCCAGGTATAGATCTTCATTGGTCTTATAAATTTCCAGGAAATCTTGCGAGGGTTCGATCCAGCTGCTCAATGGCAGGCTGGGAGAATAGATATTCTCTTTCATCCAGCCGATCGACTTTTCGGTTTCTCCCAGCAATGCATAATATACACCCAGCCGGTAGCGCCATTCATCATAGGCATCCAGGGGATAAGGTTGTCCATTAAGGTCCAGCTCGGGTGGCCAGCTGGAAAGCAGGGGCTCCATCACGCTGACAGCGGCTTTAGGACCCCAGAATTTTGCTGCGTGCTCAGCCAGGACTTCACAGCTGGCCAGGTTCTCCGGTTTTTTGACCAGGTCATAACGCTCGCTCAGAAACTCGAAAAATGATCCGTTCCAGCGGTACAGAAGCGTTATTTTAAGCGGGCAGGTAGGAAAAACCTGGCTCTGAAATGCCAGGTCATTGCGATCTCCGGTGCTCTGCACGACCACCCACCTGTTCGAAAACTCCATTCCAATGTCAAACAGCTTACCGGAAGGATAGAACGGCATCTCTACAGCCGGAATTTTATTAAGATTGAAAACTTGCGGCGGAGCCAGCAGGTAATCACCCTTGTTGTTCGAGAAATAGACCGCCAGCTCATCTCCATCCTGGGCACCCTGGTTCAGCTCGGCCAGGATCCAGCCGGCCTGCGGCTGGTTAACAAAATCAAAATGGCTGACCAGGGAGAAAGCCTGGTAAGCGCTTGCTGTTTCGACCAGCCATATAAAGGCGCTTCCAGGGCCACGAATCTCAACCAGGTAACTGCTGAGGTAGCCTTGCGGGGGTTGGGTTGCGGCCATGTAGAGCGATAAACGCGGTTCACGCTCCTGGAACCAGATGTACAGCTCGCTCAGCTCCACATCCCCCTGGGTGAGTGCTGCCGAAATCAGGTCAGCATACAGTTTCCCTGCTTCTTCATCGCCCATTTGGGCCATGTTATAGGCCAGCTGCCATTGCCACTCAGTGAATTGGTCTGCTTCCGGAAAAAAAATCAGGCTCTCCTGAAGCGCGATGCCAGCATATTTGTAAGCATCGAAGTATGCACCCGGGTCATTTCCTTGTGACAGTCCGGGTTGCGTGTTTGGGTAATCCTCCATCAACAGGATCATGTGATCTGCTTCTTCCGGAGACCAGGTCGCCAGCACATAGCTGGCGCTCTGGGCCAGCGGCCTGGCTGGGGTCAACGTCGGCGGTCCGGTGGCAGTAGGAGTATCGAACGGAGTCGTGGTCACCGACGGCGAAGGAGTAATGGTGGGAGATTGAGTCGGGCGAGGGGTGAAAGATTGAGTCGGAGTAGGAAAAGGCTGCTGTGAGAATGTGGGCACAATCGATGGCTCTACGTTGGTCGGGGAGGAAGTCTTCTCACGGCCTGCTGTAATCAGCCTGGGGCTCAGGAAAATGAGCAGCGCCAGCCCGATAATCAGGCCCAGAATCAAGACCAGGCTGAGAAGCATCCACTGAAGCCGCTGGTTTTCAGTTAGTTTTTCTGACATGGATTATTGCCGGGAAGACCCGTGCAGAATATGAAATTATCTGGCAGATGTGATCCCGGCTTCTATCAATTCATCCAGCACAGTCTTTTCGCGTTCTTCAGAAATCGGGACTAGCGGTGGCCGCACTGTCCAGCGCCGGAAGTGGTACAACCTGGCGATGATGGCTTTTAAAGATGCTGCAGCAGGCTGGTATTTGTCCACAATCGCACGAGCGGTATCCAGCCGCGCCTGGGCTTCCTTTTCTTCCTCGTTTCTTTCGAAAGCATCCCATACCAGTCGCAGGTCCTGGGAACGGATATTTGCCAGGTAGGTGATACAGCCGCTGGCCTGGTTTCGCAACGCTGTGGTGAACAGGCGGTCATTACCGGTGAACACGCACAGGTCTTTACCGAATTTTTCACCAAGCTGCCTGGAATGTTCCGGGTTACCGGATGAATCCTTCAAGCCGGCAAATCTTTCCGGATATGCGTCTTTAAGGCGCGCAAAGAGTTCAAGTGTCAGTGAGACACCTGTAACCTGGGGGATATGGTAAACAAACAGGAATCCACCGGCCGGGACGGCCTTCAACAGCACCTGGTTGTACCAGGCAAATAGGCCTTCCTCTGAGGCATTGCGAAAGAAATAAGGAGGCAGCACAACCACACCGTCCAAGCCAAGGTCGAATGCGGTGCGAGTCAAATCGATCGTCTCATCCAGGCTGGGCGTGCCTGTACCTGCTAGCAGACGGAATTTCGGGTGAGATTTCCGAATGCTGAGCGAGGTCTTCCACAGCTCAATTTTCTCAGGAGCAGAAAATGAAGGTCCTTCACCAGTGGTGCCCGACAGCAGCACACCATGACATCCACGCCTGGCCAGGAAATCCAATAACTTGGTAACATCCTCCTTCGCCAGGGATTGATCTGCTAATAGCGGTGTTAACGCCGCCGCATAGACGCCTGAAAGTGAATGGTTGGTAGCCATCGCCTGATTATAATGGATTTAAAGATCGATTAAGGGTGCAAACGGCGGATGATTTCATCCTGAATTTCCGATCCTGATAGGTGTTTCTTTCCAGCCTCCGTCTTCACAAAAACCTCCCCTTCGGCAGTAAAGTAGAGAAAGCGTGTCAGGGAGCGCGGGACAACCACCTCGATGACAAATAAATCCGGGATGGGAGTCTGGTTTTCCAGTACCTGGTGGAAGTTTATGCGATATGCACTCGGTGAAATCGCTGGCTGGATGCGGATGATTTTATCCATGACTGCGCGCCGATCTCATCACGGTTGCGGTAGCTGGCCTTTACGCCAACCACCACCCGATCTGAATCGCGGATTCCCCAAAAGATGCGGCCTCCTTCGCTGTTCAGAAAGGCCACCACGTACTGGTCTACTATCCGCCAGATAGCCCTGACAGGGTGAGCGCCTTTTACCTCCTTGAACTCGCAGAATTTTGTCTCTTCCAATGTCACAGGCTGGTTTAATACGTATGCTTCTATACTCTTCTGTCCCGTTTCCTGGGACAGTACGCTGCAAGATTGTAGACTTCATCTCATCCGCACTTTGAAAGCGGTCGGCGGGTGATGCATTTAATGCCTTCCTGACAACCTGGCTGGCAGCAGGAGAGATTTTTGGATTGAGTGCATCGATTTCGGGGAATCCCAGGCTGATATGCTCGCTGTCGATATCCTGGATGAATTGGTCCGTATCTGCTTTGGTCAGAAGGGCAAAGATGGTAGCACCCAGGCTGAAAATATCGCTGCGTGCATCCGTCTGTGCAGCCCCATATTGCTCGGGTGGTGAAAACCCTTTTGTGCCAAAAAATTCCTCGTCATGATCGAGACCATCCACATAATAGCGCGCCAGGCCAAATCCGACCAGGCGCACCCGCTCATTTTCCCCGCTTTCCAGGATGATATTCTTTGGCTTGATGTTGCGGTGGATGATGGGCGGAGTCTTGCTGTGCAAATAGGCCAGCGCGTCGCAAATCTGGACTGCCCAGCGCAGCACCCTTTCTTCTGGCAGCGCCTCAGCCGATTCCGACAGGACGTCGGCCAGTGTGCGCCCTTCAATATAGTCCATGGCAATGATGAACGATTGCGGCGTGATTAGAAGTCCCTGGCGATTGGCAGGTAAGGGTGAGGCAGCGATGAGAGAATTTGTGCTTCGCGCTGGATGCTGCGGATATATACCTCGTAGTCCTCGACATCTGCATTTTCCGGGAGCTCTCGCACCTGCTTGAGTACATAACGCCTGCCCTGGTTGTCAACTGCCAGGAAGACCCTGCCCATTCCCCCTTCGCCGATCTGCCTGATGACCGTATAGCGGCCCTCTATGAGCATTCCGGGCTGCAGCTGGAAATCATGACTGCTGCTGTTTACCGGAGATAGACCTGAGAGGGCGGCACCGCAGAAACGGCAGAAACCTGCTTCCAGCCGGTTTTCCTGATTGCAGTCAGGGCATACCCGCATGGCAGGGACTGGCATTGCAGCCTGCCTGGCATTTAGATTCTCTGTTTCAACAGGTTCCATTTCCACCACCACAACGAATGTACACCTTCATTTCTTGCAGCAGATTATACCCAAACCCCCGAGGGAGTACAGCCAGGATTATCCCGGGTTAGAATGGATGCATGATCTGCCTGCTCCGGCGCCGGTCCGGAAATGAAGTAAAATTTCTCGCAGGTCTTTGCTGATATTCACCAAACGGTATATGAAAAAGCTGAAAAGGTGCGTGTATATTTTGATCCTGGGGGGAGGTATTCTACTATCAGCTTGCAGCCGGATACCCAGCGATTCAGCGCCCGCTGGCTTAACCACACCCGAAGCCAACCTCCCCACGGCTGAGACTCGATTCCCAGTTTTTACACAGAACGTAGAACTTCAAGCAACCCTGTCGATTTTTCATTCCTGGGCAGAAGAAAACAGGCCGGCATTAAACGCCATCCTGCGCGAATTTAGCAAAAGATATCCGGATATCTATTTTGATGTCACTTACATCCCTGCAGATGAGCTGCGCGATCTATATACGGATGAAGCGGCGCAAGGAAGGGGACCATCAATTTTGCTGGGTCCTGTAGAATGGGGTCCCAACTTCGTGGATGCCGGCTTGATCCGCGAACTGGGAGAGTTGATCGATCCAGAGATCATCGAAAATCTCAACCCGGCTGCTGTAGAAGCGTCTCATTATGCCGGGAGCCTGGTCAGCCTGCCGTATGCGATCCACGGCGTCGTGCTGTACCGCAACGAGGACATTATGACCATCGGTGCGGATAACTTTGAGGAGCTGGTCATGCTGGCGCAAGCCGCCAGCCAGGGAGAGATCGCTGGAGCATTTCTCGAGCGCAGCTCCTATTTCTCTGCTGGACATCTGTACGGCTTAGGCGGAAGCCTGATGGACGAAAATGGTTATCCGGCATTCGCAACCCCTGAAGGTGAAGCCTGGCTGCGGCTGTTACGAGCTTTCGAATTCGCCGGAAAAACGGCCTTCCACTCAGACCAGGATTTAGAGGAGTTCAAAACAGGCAGGGCCGGGTGGATCATCGAAGGCAGCTGGAAAATGGAAGAGCTGGCGCAAGCCATCGGCGCCGATCGTCTGACGGTGGATCCCTGGCCGGAAGTGGAGAACGGCCGCATGTCCGGCTTCGTCCACTCGGATAATTTATTCCTGAACTCGAATGTAAACCAGGATACCCAGGATGCGGCTGAAGCCTTCATGGAATTCTTTATAAGCCAGACCGCCCAGTCGCACCTGGTGGAGGTCACCTCTGATTCCAGCTCTTCTTTACCTGGACATGCCTCACACCGAGATGAGCTCCATTATCGCAGAGTCCATAACTGCCATGGCGGACGGCACCGCCTACCCTGTATTGCCCGTGATGGATACCTACTTGCTGCACATGGACCTGGCGATCCGGTCCTATCTTGAAAATGGGCTTTCAGCCAGCGCCGCCTTGAACCAGGCCTCAGCTGCCATTCTTAAAGAGTTAACACTCGCAGAAGTAACTCCTACCCCATAATTTTCATTCTGCCGAACTCAATAACCGGATTAAAATCAATGATTTTTGTAATCATGAAGCATGACAGTTGGCACTAGCCAAAGCGCCTTCAACCGCGCATAATAAGATAAGAAATGTAGAAATTTAGCTGGTAAAAATGCCCAGGAGGTACTTATGGCGGTGAGAGGTTGGATCGAGGTCAATGAGCTTTTCTGTAAAGGATGTGAGCTTTGTGTTCAGAACTGCCCACAAGAGGTGATGGCACTTGACATGGTACAACTCACCCCAAAGGGCTATCACCCCGTTTATCTGATCAAGGAAGGCTGTACAGGGTGTGCAATTTGCGCCCTGGTATGTCCGGAAGCCGCTCTCACGGTATTTCGTGAGGCACCTGTCCGACCGGTGGCACGGGTAGCTGCGTAGGAGGTTTAGGTGGCTAAAGAGCTCCTGAAAGGCAATGTGGCGATGGCGGAGGCAGCCATCCGGGCAGGTCTCGAAGCTTATTTCGGTTACCCGATCACCCCGCAAACAGAATTATTGGAATGGATGGCGGAAAGGATGCCCGAGCTTGGAAGGGTGTTTTTGCAGGCCGAGAGTGAGGTCGCTGCCATCAACATGGTTTACGGCGCGGCCTGCACCGGCGCACGCGTGATGAGCTCTTCATCCAGCCCAGGGGTCAGCCTGATGTTGGAAGGCATCTCCTACATTGCCGGCACTGAGCTGCCAGTCGTCATTATCGACGTGATGCGAGGCGGTCCTGGATTGGGAAATATCGCACCTTCGCAGGGAGATTACAACCAGATCGTACATGGTGGTGGTCACGGGGATTATTACCCCATTGTCCTGGCGCCTTCATCCGTCCAGGAAGCCATCGACCTGGTTGTGCTGGCATTCGACCTGGCTGAGAAGTACCGTTCGATCGTGGTGGTGCTTGCAGATGGAAATATCGGCCAGATGATGGAACCGGCTGAACTACCACCCATGCAGCCCATCCGCAAAGAACGACCCGAATGGGCTGTAACTGGAGCGCTGGGCAGGGAGCGCCGCATTTTATCATCGATATACATCAAGCCCGAAGATGAAGAAGTCACCAATATCCGCATCATCGAACGCTGGAACCTGATCCAGGCTGACGAAATCCGCTATAAGGGTTACTTCCTGGAAGATGCAGAAATCGTCGTGGTAGGATTTGGAACCGCAGGCCGGGTCTCCCTGTCAGCTGTAAGAGCAGCACGTTCTGAAGGCATCAAAGTGGGTTTGTTCAGACCCATCTCCTTGAATCCATTCCCTTTCCAGGCCATAGCGGAACTGGCCGAATTCGATCCAGGCATTCCTGGTGGTCGAGATGAACGCCGGCCAGATGTTCGAAGACGTCAGCAAGGCGGTGGCAGGAAAGAAGCCGGTAGATTTCTACGGCAGGCTGGGCGGTATGGTCCCATTCCCGGATGAAGTCCTGGAAGAGATTCGCCGTGTGAGCCGTGAGCCAGTATCCGAAAGACAGACCCACGCATCGCCTGGCTCAAACGACTGAAGGAAATCACCAATTAGCCGCATAGGAAATTAGAATGACAAATTCCGCACCTGCTATTACCGTCTATTCCAGACCACACTCGCTTTCCGAGACGCCGACCACATATTGCCCGGGATGCACGCACGGAGTTGCTCACCGGCTGATTGCAGAAGTCCTGGATGAAATGAATTTGCGCGAGAACACCATCGGTGTCGCCCCGGTAGGCTGCTCGGTGTTCGCCTACAATTTCTTTGACTGCGATTTTGTGGAAGCTGCTCACGGTCGGGCTCCAGCCATGGCGACGGGCATCAAGCGCCTGCTGCCGGAGCGTACCGTCTTCACCTACCAGGGCGACGGCGACCTGGCTTCGATCGGTATGGCAGAGATCATGCACGCGGCGGCGCGCGGCGAGAATATCACTGTCATTTTCATCAACAACGCGATCTACGGGATGACCGGCGGCCAAATGGCACCCACAACCCTGCCGGGACAGAAGACGACTTCCACTCCCAAAGGCCGCGATGTCGAACAGGCCGGCTTTCCAATTCGCATGGTCGAAGCCCTGGCAACCTTGGAAGGTACAGGATATTCCGTACGGCGCAGCCTGCACGACCCCAAGAACATCCGCCTGGCAAAAAAGGCACTGCGCATGGCTTTCGAAACCCAGCCGCGCGGACTGGGCTTTGCCATCGTGGAGCTGCTGTCCACCTGCCCGACTAATTGGGGATTGACCCCGATTGAGGCCTTGCACTGGGTCGAAGATCGCATGATCCCGGTATATCCGCTGGGAGACTATAAAGTCAATCCCGCCCTGGCCGAATTGAAATTGTGAGGTCCGATTATTTCACATAAAGCCCAAAATTTTTAATGAGGATAGCATGCAGACCGAAGTAATATTGGCGGGTTTTGGTGGACAGGGGATCTTGTTTGCAGGCCAGCTGCTGACTTATGCGGCCATGGATTCTGGTTTCGAAGTCACCTGGATCCCTTCTTATGGGCCTGAAATCCGCGGCGGCACGGCAAACTGCACGGTGATCATCGCTGACGAGGAGATCGGTTCTGCAACTGTTCGCAATCCCAAAGCAGCACTGGTGTTCAACCTTCCTTCATTCGATAAATACGAACCGCTGGTTCAGACGGAAGGTGTGCTGATTGCCAATGCTTCCTTGATTAACCGGGAATTTTCCCGAATGGATATCAACTCGGTGCTGGTGCCTGCGAATGAAATCGCCGAAACACTGGGGGATCGCCGCCTGACGAACATGGTCATGCTCGGCGCGCTGCTGCAGGCGCTGCCGATTCTACCAATCCCTGTCCTGGAAGCTACACTGCGGGCGCACCTGCCAGAGCGCCACAAGCATCTGCTCCCCATGAACTTCCAGGCATTGCAGAAAGGGGCGGAGCATGCCAGGAAAAATCTCAAGTTGGTGACGGGCGCGTAAGGCATTTTTTAGATCCAATTGAACCGGCCGCCAGGATTCTTGGAGTGCCGGTTTTTAGGTTAAAATGGGGATGTTTGAAAAGGAGGATCTCGTGATTTATAGACGCAAGAATATTTTCAGAATAACCCTGACCATTCTGATCGCGGTGGTGGTGACCGGCTGCGATGTGTTTGCTCCTGCGCCGACGCCTACCCCCGTCCCAACTAATACGCCGCTGCCTACCGACACGCCTGTCCCAACTGAGACACCGCTGCCGCCGACACCCACCTTCACCGAGACTTTAATGCCCTCGCCGACCAGCTCGCCAATCCCCTTTACACCCCCCACCCATGCCCTCTCCGACGATACCCCTGGATGAACAGATCAGGATTTACTACATGTACCTGGATGAAAAAGGACCGTACGGCTGTAATGAAGCGGTCCGCTGGGTAGGGGTTGGACAGAAACGCTCAGAAGATGTGCCAGCCGATATCAAACTGGCTCTTTACCGCCTGTTGACTTACTATCAACCGTATTGGGGCGAGCTGTACCATGCTGGATACGCTTCTCGCCTGGCTGTAGGGGATGTCTCGATCGATGCAAACCGGACGGCGTTTGTGAACCTGACCGGAGAGTATATCCCTACCAATGAACCGTGCGATGCACCACGTTTCAGAGATCAGATTAAACTGACGGTCAAGCAATTTCCATTGGTGCTGGGTATGGTCATCACGATCAATGGACATCCAATTGGAGATGTATTAAGCCGGAAGAAGTGATCCGCTACCCCTAAAAAACCGAGGCGGGCAACGAAACCTGGTTTCGTTGCCCGCCTTTTATATACTCCTCCTCAAGAGAGACGGTACGGGAAAAACTTTAACCCGCACGGCGAACTTCCTCGCAAACGGGTCGGATTCTACACTCAAGTGCATGTTAAAAAAATTAGAAAATCCGGTTTCGTGACAATTTTCACGGAAAACGGTTGCCAGAAGCAAGGCTGAAGGAAAAAGTTTCCTTCTTGTATTCTGTACTTGAATATGCTAACATATCCTTGCGAATTTCCGGGTGCCCCCCTCACCCGGGAATTCGCACTTTTAGCCATATTTATAAACCAAAGGCCCTGCGAATTCGTTTCGCAGAGCCTTTTTCTTCCAGTCGGGGCGCCGGGAATTGAACCCGGGACCTCTTGCACCCCATGCAAGCCGCGCTAGCCGGACTGCGCCACGCCCCGCCTGACCGGCCCACATTATAGCGCGGAGTCTACTTTCTGGCAATCCCAATCTGCATCACAGCAGGTACGGCTATTCAGACCAATGCAGTATAAACTGGCGCTGCGCTTCCGTTTCCGGAGATAGCTTCAAGTGATTGTCGGTATCCCGCCTTAAGTACGCCAGCCAGTGGAGCGCTTCCTCTCCCGATAATCCATGCCGCACCAGGAAACACCCAACCACTGTACCCGTTCGCCCCAGACCGCCCATGCAGTGCAGGTAAAGGATTTCTCCTTGAGTCAGGCAGGAATCAACATAATCCAAAATCATTTTCATATTGGCCAAGCTGGGAATATCCATATCAGGAATTGAGAAGCGAGTATGCTTCACCGGAGAGCTTCTCCTGACAGCAAGCCCATCAACCACATCTGCGTATAAAGGTACTGTCTCGTTTTCTTGTGTGAGATCCACAAATTGGGTGATTCCATATTGTTCAAAGATTTCAATCATCTCCTGCTTCAGGGTCTCACCAGATGAAACCGGGTACGGTCCGGCGAGGAGCCTGCCTGGAAGGACCCAATACCTGCTCCCTGATACTGTGCGCATAACTTATTCCATTTCTTCAGCTAGAACGCAATTCTAAAGCCTGCCAGGTCTCAGATTATAATGCCAGGATGAACACCGCGACCACAAAGCCCCTCAATCTCACCGAACCGGTAGAAGCAGAATTCCAGACCTCTCAAATAATGCACATCTCTGGAGCTCATTTCATTCACGATACTTTTACTGGATTCATCCCCACAACCCTTCCGGTGCTGATGGAAAAACTGTCCTTATCTTTGACGATGATCGGTACGCTGACAGCTATCATGCAGCTGCCTGCCATCCTTAACCCCCTCATCGGTTTCTACGCCGACCGCCTCAGCCTGCAGCTGTTTGTCATTCTGGCGCCGGCCGTGACGGGGACAATCATCAGCCTGCTCGGCATGGCGAACAGCACCCTGGCACTGGCGGTCATGCTGTTCATCACCGGTATCAGCATAGCCTGTTTCCATGCTCCCGCTCCAGCCATGATTTCCATGTTATCCGCCAGGAGAATTGGATTTGGGATGAGCCTTTTCATGGCGGGTGGTGAGCTGGCAAGGACGGTCGGGCCGATCCTGGCAGCCTGGGCCATCTCCGTCTGGACGCTGGAAGGTATGTACCGGTTGATGGCCATCGGCTGGCTCACTGCACTGATCCTGTTCCTCCGCCTGAGGACAGTATCCGCCAGGAGCGAAAAGACCACCGGCTTAAAAGCAGTCCTCCCACTTTTTCGCCGCTTATTCCTCCCCCTGACGGTCGCTAATTTCTTCCGCTTGTTCAGCCTCATCTGCCTGACAACCTACCTGCCGACACTATTGAAAATCGAAGGATCCAGCCTGTTGGTAGCCGGTGCGGCTTTATCGATTCTTGAATTTGCAGGCGTGGCTGGCGCCCTGATGAGTGGAACCATCTCCGACATCCTGGGTCGTAAAATGGTCATGGCTGTCTCGGTCGTTTCATCCACCGTGCTGATGTACGCTTTTCTTCACAGCAGCGGATGGATGATGATCCCCATCCTGCTCCTGCTGGGATTTACCACACTTTCAAACACACCCGTGATGCTGGCATTGGTTCAGGAACAGGTTCCAAGCCATCGCGGAATGGCTAACGGGATCTTCATGGTTATGATGTTCTTCCTGCAAGCACTCGTCACGCTGATGATCGGGACTCTAGGAGACCGGATTGGCCTGCGCCAGGTATTTGAATGGAGCGTGTTCCTGGCGCTGCTGTCGCTGCCGGCAATCATGCTGCTGCCTGGATCATTCAACGATCGAAGCCAATCCCTCAGGGGGAATTGATTTCGCCATCATATCTGGCTGCAAGTAACAAGTCTGGCCCTGGCCGAGTTCGCCAGGACTTGCCCTGGCCAGTCGCCAGGACTTGCCCTGGCCAAGTACGCCAGGACTTGCCCTGGCCAAGTACGCCAGGACACTGGCCCTGGCCAGGACCGCCAGGACTGAGCCCTGGACCGTCTATTCCCGCAAATGAGCACGGCATGTCGTCCAGGACACGCGGGACAGGTTCGCCGCACCAGAAAATCCGGGGTTAACGACGCCTCCCGTACAAAGAACGCACGGAATTTATCCTCGCAATGCCAGTTTAGTGCAAAAGCCGGTTACTGTATTTTGAAGATAAGCATGGGGTCAAAATGGACAAACAGCCCGCTAGTGCGCCAGAGCTTATAATTGGCGCGTTCCTCGGGAGAAACCGTGGGTTGGAAGGCGGCCATCATTTCAAAAAATGCACCCGAGGGACCTGTGCGTGCTTCCAGGTGCAAATGTTCGACCATAGAATTCCCGGTGCGACCGACTTTTCCAATCAGCCGGCAGCTATCAATTTCTTCGCCCAGTAAAACTAATGGTGTAGATTGCATGTGGGCATAAAGCAAGTATAAGGAAGATCCTTCCGGGATATCCAAACGATGCCGTATGGCGACTGGGAGCCATTCACGCGGAGTTTCTACAATCACAAAGTTTCCGTATGGAAATGAGTTCGTAATAGCTGCCGCTGTGATACCTGGCAATACAGATTGGATTCCTACGCCGGCGATGAATGTCCTTTTTCCGGCCAGGCTGTAGTAGGAGAAATCGACTCCTTCGTGGCGGTCATCCGAGCCAGGTGGCGGCGGGCGATATGGATCGGAGATGATCTTATTGAGGTAATTCAGCTCCACGTCCGCAATCGGAGAACAAACCTTAAACTCCGGATTTGGAGTTTCGATCTGGATCCTGGATAGGGAAGCGAGAGGTGTGGGTTGGAGGCTTTCTGGGGTGGGGGTAGAACTCTCACGCAGAAATTCCGCATTCGATTGTTTGGGCGAGGAGGCAGTAGAAAGAATCGCAATTGGTGTTTCGACTAAGCTCATTCCTGAAACCGATACCGGGGAACTTTCAGAGTTCGAGCGGATTTCAACAGGTTCCTTCTGAAGAGAAGCGGCCGCAACATGATTGCTGCAGCCTGCCAGGGACAGGAACAGGATAAGACCTAAGGTTTCATATAATTGATTCTTGAATTGCATGATCATTATCCAGCCTGATTCATTATACCGCTCTCCGATGCTGATATAATGGTCAGCCTGACCCGGATTTCAGGATTGTAAACCAGGCAGGACATATTGGACTGTTGTATTTGAGAATTCTTCAATACAGGCGATTGGAACGGGGTGTCGATGAGATATTTAGTCACTGGAGGCGCTGGTTTCATTGGAAGCCACCTTTGCGAATTGTTGGTTGAGGATGGCTGCCAGGTAGTTGCGATTGACAATTTATCAACCGGGCGTTTGGAAAACCTGGAAGCATTGAAATCTTGCGAGAATTTCCAGTTCGTACGTGAGAATATCCTGAACGCCCAGGTACTCGACCGTCTTGCAAGCCAGGCTGACATCATCGTCCACCTGGCTGCCGCGGTGGGTGTTAAATTAATCGTCGAAGATCCTGTCCACACCATCGAAACGAACATCATGGGCAGCGAGATGGTCCTGCGCACTGCAAACCGCTACGGGTGCAAAGTACTGATCGCCTCTTCATCCGAAGTCTATGGAAAAGGAAGTAAGGTGCCTTTCAGTGAAGAAGACGACTGCCTGATCGGCCCCACCACGCACAACCGCTGGGCGTATGCCACCTCTAAGGCGATCGACGAATTCCTGGGTTTGGCCTATTACCACCAGTTTGGATTACCCGTCGTCATCATGCGTTTCTTTAATACGATTGGACCACGCCAGACGGGGCGGTACGGCATGGTGGTGCCGCGTTTTGTCCGCTGGGCTCTGCAAAATGGCCCCATCCACGTCTACGGTGACGGACAGCAATCGCGCTGCTTTTCAGACGTCCAGGATGTGTCAAGCGCAGTCGCCCGGCTCGCTGAACTTCCGGAGGCGGTCGGGCAGGTGTTCAATATCGGCAGCCAGGAGGAAGTGACTATTCTCGAGCTGGCTCACCGTGTAATCCAGCACACAGGGAGCTCATCGATGGTGGAGCTGCTGCCCTATGACCAGGCCTATGCCCCTGGATTCGAGGACATGCGCAGGCGGGTGCCTTCCGTCAAGAAACTCCACAGCCTGATCGGATATGAACCAAAGCATGGGCTGGATGATTCGCTGCTGCGGGTGATTAAATGGGAACGCCAGCACCCAGAACTTGAGAAACCAGGCGATTAAACGGTATCCAGTAAATACTTCTCCAGCCGGCGCTCCAGCCGGCTTTTTACATCCGGCCATTCGCTTTCCAGGATGCTGTAGTAGACTGAGTCGCGCAAATAACCATCCGGCGTGATCATATCGTGCCGCAGGATGCCTTCTCGGGTAGCCCCCAGGCGTTCGATCGCCCGTTGAGAACGCTGGTTGCGTGCATCGGTCTTCAGCTGGACACGGACGCACCCCAGGGTTTCGAATGCATGCTGGAGCAGCAGATATTTGGCCTCACTGTTAACTCCAGTTCCCTGGTATTCCACCCCGTACCACGTGCCGCCGATCTCCAGATGGCGGTGATTTGAATTAATATTCAAGTAGCGCGTGGCGCCAATTGCTCTCCCGCTTTTCGAATAGATCACGGCGAAAGGTAAATCAGTGCCTTCTAACTGAAACCTGAGCAAATCTCTCACCCAGGAAAGCATCTGCTCATAAGTCTGAATATTCCCGTACAACATGTACCGCCAGATATTCTCATTTGCTCCAACTGTGGTTAATTCCTGGCAGTGGAGTTCGGATAGTGGTTCTAAGCGGATGATTCGACCAGTCAAAGTAACCGGATGGATGTCCATACCTCACCATGAATTCAGCGCTGATAATAATTGATCGGGATCATTCCCGCAAGGACCTGATCCATTGACGTTTCTCCGCTTTGCCTTTAATATAGCTCCAAGGCGAGCGCACAACTATACATGAAACGCACTCCCGTTAGGATAACTCGATCCCGCAGGGGAAGAACTCAGCTAGACGGAAAAACTACATGGAACTAGGCCTGGTCCAAAAAGTTAGTATTGACGAAGAGATGCAGCAAGCATATCTCGACTATGCCATGAGCGTGATTGTCGCCCGGGCACTGCCGGACGCCCGCGATGGGTTGAAACCCGTTCACAGGCGGATCCTGTATGCCATGTACGACATGGGCGTGCGTCCAGACCTGCCGTCGAAAAAATCCGCCCGCATCGTCGGTGAAGTATTGGGCAAGTACCATCCGCACGGGGACATGGCGGTCTATGATGCCATGGCCCGCATGGCGCAGGATTTCTCCATGCGCTACACCCTGATCGAAGGTCAGGGAAATTTCGGCAGCATCGATGGAGACCCACCTGCAGCCATGCGTTATACCGAGGCGCGGCTGGCGCGGCCTGCTATGGAGATGCTGACGGATATCGCCAAGAACACGGTCGATTTTGTCGAGAATTTTGACAGCACACTGACCGAACCTAGCGTACTACCTTCTTCCATCCCAAACTTGTTGGTGAACGGTGCAACAGGCATCGCGGTTGGAATGGCCACCAGCATCCCGCCGCACAACCTGGGAGAAATCATCGATGGGATGCAGTATTTACTCAGCCGCTGGGATGACCTGGACGATATCAGCGTTGAAGACCTTCTGAAATTCGTGCAAGGACCAGATTTCCCGACCGGCGGAGTGATCGTCCACAGCCCGGAGGGAGAAGGCCTGGTAAGCACCTACAGCACCGGCCGCGGCCAGGTGACCATCCAGGCACGCGCGCACCAGGAGGAGATGGAGCGCGGGCGCAGCCGCATTATCGTTACTGAACTGCCATATATGACCAATAAGTCTTCATTGATAGAGCGAATTGCCGAGCTGGCGCGTGAATCCAGGATCGAAGGGATTGCCGATCTGCGGGACGAATCAGACCGGCAGGGCATGAGGATCGTAATAGAGCTCTCCAAAACAGCCGATCCGGACAAGGTCCTGCACGACCTGTACCGCCATACTCCCATGCAGAGCACGTTCAGCATCATTATGCTGGCCCTGGTCGACGGGGAACCCAGGATGCTGAGCCTGAAACAGTGCATGCGGGTGTTCCTGGAGCACCGGTTGGAGATTATCCGGCGCCGCAGCCAATTTGATCTGGAAAAGGCACGCCAGCGCCTCCATATCCTGGAAGGGTACCGCATAGCCTTGAAGAACCTGGATGAAGTGATTGATTTGATCCGCAAGGCTCCGGATGCAGACCAGGCCCGAACCAGGTTGATGAAGCGCTTCAAGCTCTCCGAGCTGCAGGCCCAGGCAATCCTGGACCTGCAGCTCAGGAGGCTGGCAGCCCTGGAACGCAAGAAGATTGAAGAGGAATACAGGGAGATTCTCGCCCAAATCAAGGAGCTGGAGGCCTTGCTTCGTTCCCCAAAGAGAATGCGCCAGGTGGTGAGCGAAGAACTGCTCTCAATTAAGGAAATGTTCAACGACCGCCGTCGAACGCACAACGTAGTGCTGAAAGCGGGTCAGACCAGCGCTTCCCTGGCCAGGAGCGCAGAGCAGGTGCCGGAAAAAGAGGTGTGGGTCTCGATCACGCCTGATGGGCTGATCTCCCGCAGCCTGGAAGATAAGTTACCGCGCTTGAGCGGCAAAGACGCTCCATATCTCCTGGCACGGGTGAACACACGCGATACGATTTACCTGGCCTGCGAACAGGGACTGTGCGCCGCACAACCCGTCCATGCCATCCCTGAATCAGATGATCCTTCGCTGGGGACTCCGGTAACAAAGATCTTTCCCCTGAAAGATGAGCACCGGTTAGCTGAAGTTTTTTCCATCCCGCTGCGAAATGGAAATGACAAGGATTCTTCCGGCCTGGAAAAATGGTTCGTTATAACTGCTACCCGGCAAGGGATGATCAAGAAAACCGCCATTGGCGAGCTGCCTGGCCCTTCGGCTAATTTATTCACGCTGGTCAGGGTGAATGAAGGCGACCAGCTGGGTTGGGTGCGAATCAGCAGTGGTAAGAACCAGCTCCTGCTCGCCACTTCTTCCGGCATGGCTATTCGCTTCAAGGAAGATGAAGTCCGTCCCATGGGAATGGTAGCTGCTGGAGTGATGGGAATCAAGCTGACAGGTGAAGATCGCCTGGTCGGAATGGAAATCCTGCCACGGCCGGGTGATGTGTTCCTGATCACCACAACTGGCAGAGCAAAACGATTGGCTGCCAGCCAATTTCCAATCCAGGGTCGGTACGGCCTGGGAGTGCAGACCTGGAAGCTGGCACCCAGAGAGGCTCTTGCCGGGATGGCAGTTGGTAAAGGCACGCAGAAAGTGACAGTCACTATCAGCAGGCTTCTTCCGAGAACAATCCGACTGGATGAAGCCCCATTACAGGCGCGAGCGGCACGCGGGAAATCCTTGCTGGAATTGAAGCCTGGCGACCATGTCACCCACCTGACCCTGGCCTGGGAAACCGCGCGCCCGGCGGGTAGCAGAGTGCCTGCAGCGCATAATGAAACTGCAAAAGTAAGCGGTGGAACCGGTAAATCAAAAAGCCCGCCAGCAAAACAGGCGGCGGCAGTTAAAGAGACCGTTTCCAGCCGGAAACCAACGACTATTGCACGCAGTACAAAGAAATCTGTAGCGAAACCAGCGCACACACCAATGAAATCTTCTCCAGGGATTCCCAAAAAGAAGGGGACAGCTACCACCTTAAAGAAGAAACCCACCCCTCAACCAAAGTCAGGAGGAGGAGGCAGAACACCGCCAAAAGCAAGCAGCCAGCCTGTGCAGAAGACAAAAAAACCTGCCCCAAGTAAAGGCAGGTTAAAGAACGAAAATTAGGGATAATAAAATCAGCGGGCGTTCTGCGACTTGTTGATGATCTGCATCACGGCACCCTGATTTGGTACCAGAACCATCGCCCCGTCCGGCGTGATCCAATCATAAACCTGGCCGGGGCCGATGTAATAATTCTTAATACTCCCGGTCTCGGCAACGTGTGCCACCAGTGGCAGCCAGGTCAGGATTTCGATCAAGCCGATATCGGTGGTGACACTCTCTTTGAAAATGTCATAAAATTCTGGCGCCCTGCGGATTGCATCCAGGGTTAAGAATTTCTGGAAAAGTGCCAGCAGGACTTCTTGTTGGCGGCGGTTGCGGTGAAAATCGTTAGACGATTTTCGTGAGCGCACATACCATAACACGGTATCTGCATCCATGTGCACTTCCCCCTTTGGTATCGTCACCCAATAGCCCGCCCGGTAATCCGACAGGGGCTGTGTTACCTTTACATTCAATCCACCCAGGCTGTCGACGATGTGCTTAAAGGACGAAAAATCGATCAGCGCGTAATAATCGGGATTGACACCGAAATTATGCTTGAAGGTTTTGTCCAACATCTGGTATCCCCCAAAATACCAGGCAGTATTAATGCGTCCTGGTCCATAATCAGGGATACTGACCCACATATCACGCGGGAAGGAAGTGACATTCACATTCCCAAGGTCAGAATTCATCGTGACCAGGATAATGGTATCGGTACGGAAATTTTTTGAGCGCGGCCGGGCGTCAGCTCCGAGCAGCAGCACGTTAACCTGTCCAAACGGCTGGTCGATGGCTGGTTGTTCGGGCAGCTAAGTCGGCGGGACCCCGCTGCCGGGGGTTGCGGTAGCCTGGGGCAGTCCAGCCTCGGTGGATAATGGCGCTGCCACCGCCATGCCGGTTGGTGTAGGGGAAAGCGGTTGAAATGGGGTTGGCGTCGGCGGAGATCCAGGCATTTCCATAACCAGTGTGATCTGTGCTGGATTGGCGGGTGAATCCGAGGAGGGTGAGACTGCAGGAAAAACGCACCCGGCAATTATCACGATGAAAAGCAGGATTAGGATAGTCTTTTTGATTTGAGCCATATTCAGATGGGCCTGTTCCACTGCGAGCCTGTCCCAATTAGGGCTGGAGTATAAGCCGCCGGGATAGGAGGCGGCACAGGTTCTGCGGTCACGGTCGGAGGATGGATTGGCAGCGTGCTTCCCGGGCTGGGAATCACCGGAGGGGGTGGTGGAGGGGGAGGCGGAGGCAGGCTGGTCACAGGTGTTGGAGAAGCAGGGTGCTGCGGCAGGGTCGGCCCCACGGTGGGTAAGATAATCGGCGGCTGATTCGGAGTTATACTTGGCGGATAATACCAGAATGTCGGGGTTGGTGAGCGGACCGGTGGAAATGTTGGGTGAGGCGTCCAGGTAGGGAGAGGTGGAGGCGGGGGCAGGAATGGGACATACAGAATCTGCCCGGCACGCAGTATAGTGGAGCTTCCCATGCAGTTCGCCTGCTGCAGGGCATATATCGAGAACTCCCAGCATACGGCTCAAATAATAAAGGGTATCGCCGCTGCGCACGGTATATCGCATCCAATCTGTTCGCTTCTGGCAGGTTTTGGTGGCAGTTGGAGTCGGCGAAGGGCTTGGAACGATTGCAGGTACACATGGCTGATCGTCTTGCGGTGGGCACCACAATCCCGGGGTGGGAGATACTACGACATCCCCAGCCGGGACATTGATACTTGTACCTGCCAGCATCTTGTTTAGTGGATAATCCCAACAATTGCCTGCAGCCAGCTCATCCACAGAAATTCCATATCGCAAAGCAATAGCGCCGCTCGATTCTTCATTCTGCAGGATGATAGTTGTCCAGCCGGCAGGAATTGGGCATCCAGGTATTGGAGTCAACGTTGGGGTTGGAGAAGAGGTCACAGGGATTGTTGGCTCTGATGTCTGGCTGGAAATGACTGGCAGTATGAAGACCAGGGTGGGCATTTCTTCTTCGAGAACGAGTTTCGTAGGTGTATTGAAGGCTTCCTGGCTAAAACGGTTCTCTGCGAAGGACAATAAAACGCCTCCCAGAATTATCAGGCTGGTGAGCGCCGCCAGAATAATACCCCACAAGACTTGTTGACGCTCTTTCAAGGACCGGATCCCTTATCAGGTGACACGAAGTTTGTGTCAACGGAGGTCGGAAGCAGAAGGCTGAACGTAGTGTCTTGTCCGGGTTCAGAATCCACCCAAATTTTACCGTTCAATAATTCTACACGCATCCTAATTTCCGCAAAACTGACTCCCTCTACTGCTTTTATCTGGCTTTCTCTTAAACTTGGGGAGAACAACAGAGCCAGCTCTTGCACAGCGATCCCCTCACCTGAATGGGAGATTTGCGCCAAGATGTAATCTTGTTTTCCTTCCGCACGCTCGAATTTCAAGCTCAATCCGACTTTACCTGCATCACCTGCCAATTCGATTGCGTTCTTAAGTAAATCCGAAAAAATGCTCTCCAGGATAGGTTCTGATGAGTGAATGTGCAGCGGTTCCGGGGAGAAATCCTGTTCCAGCTGAATTTTCTTTTCTTCCACGAGTGGAGTCATCTCGAGTAGAACATTGCCAACCAGTTCGATCAAATCCAGGTCTTGCATGCTGGTAATATCCACGCTGGTCTGCATTCCACTGTGCAGCATGAGCTCTCCGGCTAGGTGTTCCAGGCGGCTGGCAGTGATATTGACCCTTTCAAGATATTTACGCTGGGAAGCATCCAACAGGTCGGATGTCTCTGCGAGCAGAACCCGGTTGTTCTCGGCGATCGAGCTGGCCGAATCCCGGATATCTTCAGCGATCGAGCCAATCGTTTCGGATTTTGCTGCACCTGGCGGCAGACTGCTGGAATTGCCTGTCCCAACAGCCAGCTTCCCTTCAACCTCAGCCAGCTCTCCTCTCAGCCGAATAATCTCCTCCAGCGCCATACGCAAATCACCTTCTAACTTCGAATCCTCGCTGGGTTCCTTGAACAAAGAATGCATCTCAGAAGTGAGCGGCTCACCGTTATAGTCAGCAGGCAAATTTTCTACCAGTGTTGTTGAAATGGGCAGTACCATCCCGCTTTCTAGCTGCATCACCTGCAATTGATCCAGTAATTTTTGGTGCTCGTTGCTATTTTGCTGAGCCTGTTCTTGAACCAGGCGCAGCATCGTCTGACTTTCTCCGATCTCTTCCGTGAAAGTGAGCCTCTCTTCCGTACGTTGCAATAAATACACCAACAACCTGGCATGCTGGTGTAATTCAGACTGCTCTTCAGGAGTCCAATCGACCTCGGAATACGGGTTCAAAAACACCAGGCCAGCCAGAGGCTGCCCGTCCTGGGAAAGTATAGGCATAAACAACACATTCCCAAGCTCCTGCACATTCATCACCCGGGTGAGGTGTATCATTTCTGGTGATGAGCCAGCCAGCTTCAATTTACGCATTCTACCCAGGCGGTAAGATGAGGCTAATGCCGGTATTTTCTGGATGGGGATAGCCATTTTCTCCAGGTACGACCCTTTTATCCGGTCGAACCCGGATGTGATCACGACGACTTGCTCTTCTTCAATAACTTTGGCCAACAAGCACATGTCCGATCCGGCTAAACCGGCCATGGTAGAGACTAACAACCTGGCAGATTGATCCGGATCATTTTCGAGAACCATCTGGCTGGTCAATTGAAGAAATTGGGTGTCAGTTGAGCCCGCACTTTCCCCAGTGGCAGCCGCTAATGGAGCCTCTAAATTGGTTAACTCACCTTTTCTCTTCTCAGGATCAGGAATCTGCTGCGGCAGGTACAGGAGAAATGGATACGCCGCCATCAGGCTCAACCGCACAGCTCCAGAATAATCCCCCTGGACTTGCTGGAAAGCGAAATGCATGATCGGTCCAAGCAGCATGATCCCCAGCATGCAGATGGCGGTTCCCCACCCTGCCGGCCGCAGAACGAGGAGCAAGAAACCTCCCGCCAATAATAAAAGAATCTGGATAAACATGGCGATCAAATCAAGAGTTGAATAATTAAAACTCATGCCCTCCGGCTGGTTTATCCACCAGACACACCCCAGGACTGAAGCTGTGGCGATCGACACGAGAAGTACGAGCATGACAATGTCGGCAAGCTTCGAGGGATTAATCGATATCCACATCCAGATGATTAAGATGGTGCTGAGCAGCATGACCGTCCGGTCCAGAGGTGGCAGTAATTTGTCTGAATCCACCAACCCCTGCCATCCCAGGCCCGAGATCACGAACAACAGCATCTGCAGCAAGAGTAAGCCTCCCAACCCCAACGCCAGACGCAGCGAGACTGGATTGAACTCCCCCCGGCTGTGACTGAAAGTGACTTGCAGTGCACCCAGTATTGAGAACGCCAAGACGAGATGGAAAGCCAGGCTTCCCGTTTCAGAAGTCAACAACGTAAAGACCTGACTGAAGAATATTTCCATTCCCAGCGATCCTGATATTGTGATTATAGCATGTGAGCGGCGGTAATCCGCAGACCGTCTTGGGCTGGTTTCGGGATGCAGGTTGACAACACTGCAAATCAAGGTAAAATATCCGTCGCAAGCCGAAGTGGCGGAATTGGCAGACGCGCTACGTTCAGGGCGTAGTGAGATTACTCTCGTGTGGGTTCAAATCCCACCTTCGGCATAATCCTCTCTGGCATAAGAATTGCACATCCAGAGGGGAATTTGATTTTTAACTCTTGCACTCGCGCACGGCTTAAGGTATGATTTAATTTATGAATCAACTGGCAGCTCATCGAGAAACAGCCACACGAACCGTCATCGTCATCTTCGTCCTCATCCTGCTGGCATTTTTATTCCTGGACTACAACAATCGCGCGGCCCAATACAGCCGCTTACTGTCTGAGCGAGAGAGGGTTGCCTCTCAAAAATCATTCCGCCAGCAAACCCAATCCGCCCTGCAGACAGAAATCAGCTATGCCACTTCGGTTCCAGCCGTACGTGAGTACGGTTACGAAAACCGGAAGTACCAGGATGGCGATGTTCCAGTCGTTATTGTCAATCCAGCACACAGCACACCAACACCTATTCCCACAGCTGTGCCTCGAACAGTAGAAACAAGCAAGCTGGGCAGCTGGCTCTCCTTGTTTATTAATTCTTCAGAACCAGTCTCGCCTTGACTGTGGAGATTGGACATGATACAATCTCGTGCGCTCTGGGAATTGAGCGTTTAACAAACGATGCGGGGTGGAGCAGTGGCAGCTCGTCGGGCTCATAACCCGAAGGTCCTCAGTTCGAATCTGAGCCCCGCTACTGGGTAAACCGCAGCCTGACCGGCTGCGGTTTCTTGATTAATTGAGCTCTATGTGGATTAAGCGGTGAAAAAACAACAGCTGGTGCAGAAACTGGAAGATTCCTGGTTTGCTTTCGAGCAGTCCTACGCAGGCTTATCGCCGGAACAGATGCTAATGCCCGGAGTAACGGGTGTCTGGTCGATCAAGGACATCCTGGCACACGTCAACACCTGGGAGGCGGAATCAGTGAAACATCTTCCTGAAATCCTGGAAGGCCGCAGGCCTGCACGTTATTCGGTGCTCTACGGTGGCATCGATGCGTTCAATGCTTTAATGTCGGAACAGAAGCGGAGTCTTTCACTTTCTGAAGTTCAGGATTTGCTTGCCTCAACCCACCACCAGCTCATAGAATTCCTTCAGGGTCTCCCCGCAGAACTTTTCACGGTTGAATTACGCTTCCGGCGACGGTTGAGGCTGGATACTTACAGTCACTACCCGATTCACACGTGGGCGATCCTTGATTGGCGAGAATAATCAAGATAGACCTGGAAAAGTCAGGTTTGCAATAAGTTGAATCGGCATATTGAAAAGAGAGTGTCAAAATACATTCAGTGACCAGACTTTCACGCTTCCGCATAGCCGAGCGCGCTCCTTCTCGTCAATTCTTTCCACCAAGTATATTATCACCGCAGTAATAAATGCCGGGCTGGCTGCGATTTTTCCAGTAAAAATGGTATAAGTAATGCGGAGTACGAGACAATGCATGCCTGACCAGGCCGAGATACCTGTAACGAATAATAACAACGCTCAATTACACGATCACCTGGTTTTCCTGTATGGAACAAGCGCCGGGCGAATAGCATTCGAAGAATTAAAGTCTCTTCTTGAAAAATTTCCCATCAATGCTCTCCCTATTATGCGCCAGCTGGACCAGCGTGATGTAATTTTGATTACTTACGGCGACCAGGTGCAAGCGGAGCATGAGAAACCGCTGGCAACGCTGGCCAAATTTTCCGAAAAATGGCTTTCCGAAATCGTCAGCATGATCCATATTCTGCCCTTCTACCCCTATTCTTCGGATGACGGGTTTTCAGTGATCGACTATACCCGGGTCGATCCCCAACTTGGCACCTGGGAGGATATTTCGGCTATACGACAAAAATTCAGACTGATGTTCGACCTGGTGATCAACCATGTTTCCTCCAGAAGTGCGTGGTTCAGGGCTTTCTTGCAGGACGACGAAAAATTCACAAACTATTTCATTGTCGTCGAAGGCCAGCCTGACCTTTCTAGCGTAACCCGGCCGCGCACCCTGCCGTTGCTGACCACCTTCAAAACCCAATCCGGGGAAAAGCAAGTCTGGACGACTTTCAGCGATGATCAAATCGACCTAAATTTCAACAACCCTGCCGTGCTGCTGGAAATGCTGCGGGTTTTATTGATTTATATCGAGCGCGGCGCTGAATTTGTCCGCCTGGATGCCATCGCCTACTTGTGGAAGGAAATCGGCACATCGTGCATTCACCTCCCCCAGACACACCGGATTGTAAAGCTGCTGCGCTCCTTTCTGGATATCTACGCACCTCAAGTCCGGTTGATCACCGAAACAAACGTTCCACATCAAGACAACCTCTCCTATTTTGGTAGTGGCACGGATGAAACCCAGCTGGTCTACAATTTTGCTTTGCCTCCCCTTGTATTACATACCTTCCTGTCAGAGAGCGCCCGTACGCTTTCGAATTGGGTAAAAAGCCTGCACCTGCCTTCCAAACAGGTCACTTTCTTCAACTTCCTGGCTTCACACGATGGAATCGGGATTACACCGTGTAAAGGATTGGTTCCTGATGCAGATTATCATGCATTGGTCGAGAGGGTCCTCGCACACGGAGGAAATGTCTCATACAAGAATAATCCCGATGGCTCCCGCAGCCCATATGAGCTGAATATCAGCTACTTCGATGCATTGTCCAATCCCAACAGCCAGGAGCCGCTGGAAATAGCTGTGGCACGCTTCCTGGCAGCCCACGCCATCATGCTGTGCCTGGTCGGCGTGCCGGGGATTTACTTCCACAGCCTGTTCGGCTCACGCAGCTGGTTCGCAGGTGTCGAACAGAGCGGCCGCTTCCGGACTATCAACCGCCAGAAGCTCAGCCTGCAGCAGCTGGAAGCTGAGCTGGAAGATGAACACTCCATCCGCTGGCGAGTGTTTACCGGTTTGTCGAAGCTTTTGGGGATCCGGCGGCTACACCCGGCATTCGCACCTCATGCAGAGCAGCACGTTCTCGATTATGGCGATGAATGCTTTGCACTGCTGCGGGTAACCGAAGACCAGGGAGAATCCATCCTGTGTCTCCATAATGTCCTGGCAGAAACTGTGCAGCTGGAGATTCAACCAGCGCAACTCTGGAATTATCCAGATCGACATCTGGTAGATTTGATTTCAGGTCAGGATTTCCAGAACACCAACATCCTGATCATCACCTTACATCCATACCAGGTTCGTTGGATCGGTCTCGCCAATTAACTAAGAAAGTGATTCAAGAGGTGGAGAGCATGCCTGACAACCGCTGCAATATCGGATTTGTATCCACCCGCTTCCAGGGTAACGATGGGGTTTCGCTGGAAACAGAGAAATGGCTGGACATCCTTCTGCGGATGAATTTCCAGTGCTTTCTGTTCGGTGGTGATTGTGATGAGCAGGAAATCGAATACAGTTATTTAGTGCCTGAAGCGCATTTCAAACATCCAGATATCCAGGCTATATATAACCAAGCCTTCACACTCCCAATTCGTTCCCCGGATTTATCCCGGCAAATACAGCTCCATAAAGACCACTTGAAAGCGCACCTGTACCAGTTTGTCAAGCGTTTTTCAATCCAGCTGTTAATCATCGAAAATGCGTTGACCATACCCCTGAATCTGCCTCTGGGCGTTGCGATCACTGAATTCATCGCGGAAACAGGTATCCCGACCATCGCCCACCACCACGATTTCTTCTGGGAACGCAAACACTTCCTGGTAAATTGCGTCTGGGATTACCTTAACATGGCGTTTCCCCCGCACCTGCCTTCCATTCACCACGTAGTGATCAACTCATCAGGCGCCAACCAGCTCGCCTTGCGCACTGGCATATCAGCGATGCTGATTCCCAACGTCATGGACTTCGACAATCCGCCTCCTGCCCCGGACGATTATACGGGTTCGCTGCGAGCTGACATGGGTGTCGCTCCTGACGAATATTTCATCCTGCAGCCAACTCGCATCGTCCAGCGCAAAGGCATCGAACACGCCATCGAGATGCTTCACCGGTTGGGGAAAAAATCCAGGCTGGTCATCTCCCACGCCAGCGGTGATGAAGGAGATAATTACGAAAGTCGAGTTCGCAATTATGCGCAGCTGCTGAATGTACCAACTAATTTTGTGACAGATTTGATCCGCGATCAGCGGGGAGTTACAGAGGATGGATCGCGGATTTACACGCTGTGGGACACCTACCAGCAATCAGATTTCGTGACCTATCCATCGACTATTGAAGGCTTCGGGAACGCTTTTCTGGAAGCTATCTATTTCCGAAAACCGATTATGGTTAATAATTATTCGATTTTCTCAATCGATATCAAACCTAAAGGATTTCGCGTGGTCGAATTTGATGGATACATTACCGATTTAACCGTAGAAAATGTCAATGAAGTGCTGGAAAATCCAACATTTAGAAATGACATGGTCGAACACAATTTCCATCTTGGAAGGCAGTATTATTCGTATAAGGTCCTGGCAAGACGGCTGGAGACACTGCTTTCAGAATGCCTGGGCGAGATCGAATGTTGATTATTGAATTGATGGATGGTGATCAAATCCATCTCGAACGAACTATATAGACCATAATTGACGCGAGAATCACTAACTTTTATGAGACAACCCTTATCACCGTATCTCAACCAGTTGAAGAACCGTATCGATTTGTCGGAAATCCCGTTCAGCGAGCGCGGTTCTCGCCTGCTGTTCTTTAAGGAAAACCAGCATTTCACCATCCGCCTGGCAGAACGTTGGACGAAAGTCAGCCGCAAATTATCAGATTACCGCCAGCGCCCTTCACTGGTCGACCAATTAACCCTGGATGACCATTCCGGCAATCCTTTGCCGGTGGAAGTGACCACCTTTCCGGATTCGATCGAGGTGCGCACCCCAATTGGATTATTCGAATTCCTGTTCCAGGATTCAGAGACTATATGCCTTTTATTACCTCCGGTCATCTGCGGTATCAGCTTCCACGCACGACTGGATAACTGCCAGGTTGACCGGCGCGGCGGCATTTTGCGACTGACCGGGGACATTCGCAGGAATATTGCCTATACGACGAATGCAAAAATTCTTGAGAACACCACCGATTCTGGCAGAGCAAAACTCGCAAATTATCCATTTGAAAATGGATGCTTCCGCAGGAAACCAGGCTTTATTATTAAACATCACCCCACGCCTGGGATTCAACCGCTGGATTCCAGACCCCACCCGCCTGCGCCAGGATGCAGCCAATCGCTGGATCAAATGGTTTTCTTCCGTACCTGAGGTACTGGAGGAATATCGAGACCAGTACCTGTATGCCTGGTGGATCATGCGAGCAGGGCTGCTCTCGACCCGCTTCTATACCACTCGCGAGGTGATGTCTCCGTCGAAAAACTACTATGTCGGCTCCTGGCAGTGGGACAATTTCTTCCATGCCCTGGCGTACCGTCATGTTGACGGGCGCCTGGCGCAGGACCAGCTGCGCATCCTGATTGACCACCAGCGCGACAGACGGGATGATCCCCGATGCAATTCACGATGAAGGCACCATCACGCACCTGGATTTCCCGGTCGATGCTGATGTCACCAAGCCGCCGCTGATCGCCTGGGCAGCCTGGAAATTATATGAGCTCGACCAGGATCGCGAATTCCTGGACGAGATATACGGATCGCTTGTCAGGTGGAATGGCTGGTGGTTCGAAAAGAATGACCAGGATCATAACGGCTTATGCGAATACCAGCATCCATTCTCTTCCGGACTGGATGACAGCCCGCTGTGGGACGCGGGAATGCCGGTCGAATTGCCGGATCTGAATACCTATCTTTACTTGCAGATGGAAGTCCTGGCCCGAATTGCAGCTGAGATCGGTGAGCTGGACGATGCCCGAATGTGGACTTAAAAGTCGGAAGTGCTGCTGAAACTGATGATCGAAAAGAGTTGGAATCCGAAGGCTGGCTTTTTCAATGCCACCCTTCGAGGAAAAAAACTGGATGTACTCACCCCTTTAACTTGTTTCCGCTGATTACTGGCCGCATGCCATCACACATTTGCCGCAAGCTCATCCAGCACCTCCAGAACCGGGATGAATTCTGGACTGCATATCCCATTCCTTCAGTGGCAGCCAACCAATCCCAATACGACCCACAGCAGATGTGGCGCGGTCCAACCTGGGTCAATGTTAATTATCTTTTGATTGAAGGTTTGTTCAAATCGGGGTATGCCGACCTGGCCCGAGCATTACGGCGCCGGACTCTCGAGCTCCTGATGGCCCGGCCAGACTTCTACGAGTATTATCACCCACAAACCGGGGATAATCCTCCAAATGCGGCGCCGATCTTCGGATGGTCGGCAGCCCTATTCATCGACATGGCCATCCAGGTGACCCGGGAAAACAATTCCGGAAGCGGGAAATCTCCATGAAGATCGATATCCTTCATTATTCCGTCCCTCCGGTGGTGGGCGGCGTGGAGGCGGTCATCGGGCACCATGCACGCTTGATGGTCAAAGCGGGCCATACTGTCCGTCTCATGGCAGGACGCGGCGCCCAGGAGGATGAGGGCATTCCTTTTATCCAAATCCCTCTGGCCGATTCGCTCCACAGCCGGGTTCTCGGCATAAAATCCGTCCTGGACCAGGGACAGGTGCCTGATGATTTCGAGCTGGCTGTAGAAGAGATAGAGAACCAGATCCGTGAGCTGACCTGCGAGACGGATTTCTTGATTGCTCATAACGTCTGTTCCTTGAATAAAAACCTGGCGCTCACTGCAGCTTTGAAGCGCCTGAACCGACCCGCACATCCACCGCATCTGATCTTATGGCATCACGACCTGGCCTGGACCACAGCGCGCTATCGAGACGAGCTGCACCAAGGGTATCCCTGGAATTTGCTGAGCCATGATTGGCCTGGTGTCACCCAGGTGGTGGTCTCCAGGGTTCGCCAGGCCGAGCTGTCAGCGCTGTTTGGGATACCTGGAGAGCGTATCCGTGTGGTTCCCAACGGCATCGATGCCAGCCAATTCTTCAAACTGGATGAATTCACCATGCAGCTGGCCGTCCAACACCAGCTGCTCCAGGCGGTTCCACTGTTTCTTCTCCCGGTTCGGATCACCCCGCGGAAAAACATCGAGACTGCCCTGCGAATTATCCACGAGCTGCGCCCGAGGTATCCAGACATTAAAATGATTGTCAGCGGCCCTCCCGGACCGCACAATCCAGCCAACCAGTACTACTTCAGCATGCTGCGCTCGCTGCGCGACGAACTCGGATTAGACCAGGCGGTAGTTTTCCTGGCAGAAATTACGAGTGAATACCTGCCTGATCCGGTCATCTTCGACCTCTACCGCCTGGCAGACGCCCTACTGCTTCCCAGCCGGGAAGAAGGGTTCGGCATACCTCTCCTGGAGGCTGGCCTGGCTGGTATGCCAGTTTTCTGCTCATCCATTCCACCTTTGCGAGAGCTGGGAGATGAAGCAGTTACCTATTTTCCCCCTGATGGCGACCCTGTAAGCATTGCTAACTTGATATATTCTCACATCAAATTTAATCCAGGCTTCGAGTTGAAGATGAAGGTGAGGCGGGAATTTACCTGGGAGCGCATCTACCAGGAGAATATCGCTCCATTACTCCTTGGATAGATTGTAAATGGCGATATGAGAAAGCAATCCATTTTCCAGAAAGTATTCGTACCTATCGTGTACGGCTATGATTTCACATCTTCCGTGATTCTCGCCTGTGCCATCACCGACTGCCAGAACATCCAGGTAATCGGCCTGGTGCCGGTTCCGGAAAACAGCGCTCTGAGCGGCGCAGCAGTTTCTGCCAGGAAACTGCGCCTCCAGCTGCAGAAGCTCAGCGAGAAGCACAATATTCACAAAATCCCGCAGGTTTTCGTCTCCAGCAGCAGCTGGAATGAGCTTAAAAAAACCATTTTCATAGAAAAGCCGGATTTGCTGGTCATGGAGTGGCCACATGCATGTACGGCTTTGGGAATTTCCGTTGAAGAGATCCTGCGAGAAGCTCCCTGCAACACCGCCCTATTCCGAGGACCAATCCTGGAAAAACCAGAAAAGGTACTGATCTCGATACGCGGCGGGCTGTATGCGGAGCTGGCTCTCAGGCTGGCATTATCCCTATCAAAAACCAGCAAGTCTAGCATCACATCCTTGCACATCCTGGCAGAACAACCCAGTGAAGCGCAGGAAGCGGCTTACAGGGGGCTGGCACGCGTGCTTGAAAACCTGCCCGAAATTGAAAGAAAAGAGATCAAGACTAATGACCCATCCGAAGTCATTTTAGAGGCCTCTCAAGAACACGACCTGCTGATCATTGGAGCTACCGCACAACGCGGACCGGATTCTCTTCCATTGGGAAGCGTGGCGGAGAAAGTCATCCGGCAGAGCCCGGCTGGAGTTGTAATAGTTAAGACCGGCGGTGCTCCACCCACAGAATTTTCCCATGAAAGCGCTGGAAGTACCGCGATTTCCGTACTGGTAGATAAGTGGTTTGCAGAAAACACATACCATGCCAATGAATTTTCCGAACTCAGCCATTTGATCCGCCGAAAAGAAAATCAGAACATTTCAATCAGCCTGGCTTTACCGGCTTTGAACGAAGAAGCGACTGTGGGTCAAGTGATTGAACTGCTGAAATACGAAACGATGCAGAAGGTTCCCCTGGTAGACGAGATCGTGCTGATCGATTCGAATTCGAGCGATCGTACGCGTGAAATCGCACAGAACCTGGGAATTCCCGTGTTCATCCACCAGCACCTGCTGCCGGAATGCGGTCCACGCTCCGGAAAAGGTGAAGCCCTGTGGAAAAGCCTGTTCGTCACGCGAGGCGATATCATCCTGTGGATTGACACGGATATCACCAATATCCACCCGCGTTTCGTTTACGGATTGTTGGGCCCGCTTTTGAATAATCCCCAAATATCATTTGTTAAGGGATTTTACCGGAGACCCTTGCGAGTGGGAGATAAACTCCAGGTGGGCGGTGGTGGGCGTGTAACCGAGTTAACAGCCCGGCCGCTGCTGAACCTGTTTTTTCCAGAGCTGTCAGGTATTGTCCAACCCCTGTCCGGTGAATATGGCGGCAGGCGCACTGCACTGGAGAACCTGCCCTTCTTTTCAGGTTATGGTGTAGAAATTGGCTTACTGATCGATATGTATGAGAAATACGGACTGCATTCCATCGCCCAGGTCGATCTCCAGGAGCGGATACATCACAACCAGCCCCTGGAAGCACTGGGAAAGATGTCATTTGCGATCATCCAGGCAGTCAGCAGAAAATTAGAGCACCGCTTCAATCGGAGCTTCCTGGAAGAAGTAAACAAGACGATGAAATTAATCCGCTATGCTCCCGGTCGCCTGTTTCTCGAAGTTGAAGAAATTGCGGAATTGGAACGCCCGCCAATGAACGAAATTCCCGCTTATATCAATCGGAACACACCATGACCACACTCATCATTGTTCGCCACGGGGAAACAGATTGGAACGTCGAAGGCCGGTGGCAGGGTCAAATTGACGTGCCTTTGAACGCCAATGGGCACCACCAGGCGCAGCTAATGGCAAATTCTTTAGTCCATGTCCCTATCACGGCCATATATTCGAGCGATTTACTCCGGGCGAGCGAAACAGCAGGTTACCTGGCCAGAAAATTCAATTTACCGGTCCAAACCGATGCTCGCCTGCGCGAAATTCACCAGGGCGTGTGGCAGGGATTGAGAATTACTGAAATTCAAAGCAATTATCGATCTGAGTTCCAATCCCGCGAAAAAAGTCCGCTCCAGGTGGCTCCGCCGGGTGGAGAGACGGTGTACCAGGTTGGTGAACGCTTGATTTCATTCCTGGCGGATCTCATACCCAGCCATCCTCATGAAACCGTCGCCATTGCTACCCACGGTTTTGTGATGGCACTCCTGCAAATCCTGCTCAATCACGAGCCGTTCGAAAATATATGGCAGGCAATCCCAAAATCGGGTGCCTGGCTTGAATACCAATTGAACGCTGAGGACCTCTCCCAAATTTCATCCCGCCTCCAGGTCAATTAATCTACCCCAATTACATACTTCTTCTCTTGCCCTTTTGCTGGGTATCCATCCCGGATCCCAGGTCGCGATCCATCGTTGCTTGTGCAATTCTGGTGGATCTGTTATGCAAGGCGAGCCAGATGAGCTTAATTTAGCTGCTCACTCTCATTTTTGAAAGTTTTATTCCAGGTAAGATGTGAAATAATTCCCAACATCTAAAGGGAACTGATGCATTTCTATTTAATCCTGCTGGTTTTCTCGATCATCACCCTTATTACCCTGGCAATCATCTTCTGGAGGAAGAAGAATGTACCGGGAGCGCGCCCTTTTTCCTTGCTCATGATTTCTCTAGCGATCTGGTCGATCGGTTACTATTATGAGGTCCAGTCGACTAACATTTTCGAATTCACCTTCTGGGCGAATTTCGAATATTTCGGCATCGTAATGATCCCAATCACCTGGCTGGCATTCGTCACCCGGTTCACTGGCCAGGAGAAATTCCTCACCAGGCGCAATTTACTGCTGTTATCGATCGAGCCGGTCATTTTCCTGATGATAGTTTGGAGTAATAAATATCATTACCTCATATGGCAGGACGTCCAATTCGAAGATTCCAGCCCGCTGCGCCTGGGAAATTATGATTATGGCACGGCTTTTTGGTTTAATGCGATCTATACCTACCTGGTCATGCTGGCAGGTTCTATCTTGCTGGTTCAATTCCTGCTGCGCTATAAACAGGCGTTCCGCAGCCAGATGGTTGCACTACTGATCGGCTTGCTGGCACCCTGGATTTGCAATTTGCTCTACCTGACAGGGATGGACCCTCTCCCCAACTTCGACCTGACGCTGCTGGGATTCACCATCACTGGCCTGGCTATTTCCCTGGCTCTTCTCCGCTACCGTTTCCTGGAAATCCTGCCGGTCGCTCATTCATCTTTGATAGAGAATATGATTGATGGGCTGCTGGTATTGGATGACAAGGAACGCATCGTGGAGGTAAATCCTGCTGCCGTGAGCCTTTTTAAATTCCCATTGAATAAGCTGCTTACCTTGCCTGTATCCCTGGCGTTATCACAGTATCCAGATTTTATAAATAAGATCAAAAATATTCGGGATGGCAAAGCAGAAGTGGCTTTTTCCGACCTGACTTTGGGGAACCAGCGCATTTTCGAGCTGCGGATTTCTCCGTTGAATTCGGAAAGGGAACGACTGAGTGGGAAAATGGTCGTCCTGAGAGATATCACCGAAAGGATCGAAACGACAGAAATCTTGAAACGCAGGGATGCCATCCTGGATGCTATCCGCTTCGCGGCCTCGGAGTTTATGAAAGGCACTGCCTGGCAGAAGATTATCCCGGGTATCCTGGCAGAGCTAGGCGAAGTCCTCCAGGCCAGTCGAGCCTATATTTTCATGAACCACCTGGATTCAAATGGCGATCAACTAACCAGCAAATTACATGAATGGACGGCACCCGGGATTCAATCTCAGCTCGACAATCCGGATTTGCGAGATTTGCCGGTTTTTAAGGCGGGTTATGCCAGGTGGCACCAGCTGATGAGCCAGGGTTTACCGGTTCATGGAATTGTGGATGAACTCCCAGAAAGCGAGCGCCTATTGCTTGAACGCCTCGGAGTTTTTTCCATCATGGTGATGCCAATTTTCGTGGGGGGTTCTTTCTGGGGATTCATTGGATTTGACGATTGCCTGTCAAAAAGGGTATGGAGCAACGCGGAGATCGACGCGCTTGGGGCTGCTGCCAGCACAATTGGATCGAGTATCCAACGGCAGCAGATGGAGGAGCAGTTGCTTGACAGGTTGGCCATCCTGGATGCGCTTCACCAGACCTCCCTGGAGATCGCTGCGCCACATGACTTACCCGCACTGCTTCGCACGATCGTTGCCCGGGCTGTCAAAATGATCGAAGGTACCAGCGGAGGTTTGTACCTGCGCGACGCAGAACGTGAAGAGCTGATCTGCATGGTCAGCTACCAGACTAAAAAAGATTTAACCGGATGTGTGCTGAAAATTGGCGAGGGTGCTGCTGGGAAGGTAGCGCAAACCGGCAAACCCCTGATCATCGACGATTACCGGAATTGGGAAGGCAGGGCTTCATATTTTGAGGAGGATAAACCATTTATCTCCGTGATCAGCGCACCGATGACCTGGCAGGATCAAATATTGGGTGTGATCCATGTGTTGCATGATTCGCTACCCAACCGCTTTTCAGGAAAAGATCTGACGCTGCTATCTCTCTTTGCCAACCAGGTTGCGGATCGCGCTGCAAAGCGCACAATCGCTGCAAACCATGCAGTTGCGAGCCAGACGACTTGCCATTATCAATGAAATCACACGCATCTCCCTCGAGATGGATGACCAGGAGCAGATTCTGAATAAGCTGACCGACCGCCTGGGAGAACTGATGAACGCAGACTCCTGTTTTATCGAGCTGTGGCACGAGCAGAAAAAGCAGGTTATTCCAAGAGCAGCTTTTGGTCCTTATAAGCATGAATTCGAACAAAAAATATTCCCGCCTGAGGAAGCCTCGATGGCAAAAGCAGTAATGGAAACCGGGAATACTGTCGTCGCCGAGGATTACAAAAATTCACCCCTGGTCAGCCCAGTAATCGCTCAGCAGTTTTCGGTTATCTGCAGTATGATCGCAGTTCCCGTGAAAGCTGGTGAGTTCCGTTTCGGTGCAGCTCTAATTGGCTTTCACCGGCCTCATAGTTTCAGCGAGGAAGAGATAGAACTGTGTGAACAGGCTACAGCACAGGTTGCGCTGGCAATGGACAAGACCCGCCTGATTGAGTCGGCCCAGCATCGCGCCGATGAATTGGATGCTCTGCGGGCGACTGTGGCGGATATCTCTGGAGAGCTTGATATACCTCTGCTGCTGACCGCCATCCTGCAGCGCGCAGCTACCTTGTTGAACGCGACTGGTGGTGACCTGGCTCTCTACGATCCTCAGAATGGGGATATCCAGATCGTGGTCAGCCACAATATGGGCAAGGATTTCTCTGGAACCAGAATGAAACTCGGTGAAGGAGCCATGGGATTGTCGGTTGCTAAAAACGAAATCGTGGTCATCGAGGATTACACGATTTGGGAAGGACGGTCGCACCAGTACTCGGAGGGCAACTGGCATGCGGTGATGGCAGTTCCCCTGCGCATCGGAAGCAGGATACTGGGAGCTCTGGGAATCGTGGACACACACCAGTCCCGTTCATTCGCCGATGACGACCAGCGATTATTGCAGCTATTTGCTCACCAGGCAGCAATCGCTATCGAAAATGCGCATTTGTACGCGGAACAAACGCAGCGCGCTAAAGAATTAGGTATCCTGTACGAGAGCAGCGCTTTAATTACGAAATCGCTGGATCTGAATACCGTATTTCGAATCTCAGCCGAGCAGCTGTGCAAAGCAGTTAACTCCACAAGCGCATTTCTCCTGACATGCGACCTCGAAAACGGTACTACTCAAACTCGGGCAGAGTACTTCAGCCCGGAAGCTGCTCCTGAGGAACGGGTCTCGGAGATTACTAAAACCTACAATTTGTTCGATTATCCACGCTCGATCGATTTGCTGCGGCGCGGGAAGCCCCAGGTTATTCGCTTAACCGATCCAGAAATCGATCCAAAAGACCGTGATGAGCTGGTTGCACATGGTGTAAAGAGCGCCTTGGAAGTCCCCATGATGATTTCCGGCAGGATCCTGGGTTTCACCGATATCTGGGAAAGCAGAGAAGACCGGATTTGGAACGAGGAAGAAATCAGGGTGTGCCAGACCCTATCCAACCAGGCAGCCATCGCCATCGACAATGCCCACCTGTACAGTGAGATACTGCAGGTCGCAGTGACAGATATGTTGACGGGTATTCTCAACCGGCGTGGATTATTCGAAGCCGGCCAGCGCGGACTGAACCGCACGCGACGCTTAAAGAGGCCGTTGTCTGCTATCATGTTGGACATCGATCACTTCAAGCTGGTTAATGATGCCTACAGCCATACAATAGGTGACCAGGTTTTAAAGAAAACTGGTTAGTATCTGTCAGAGCAATTTGCGCGAAATTGATATCATTGGCCGCTACGGCGGTGAGGAATTCGTAATACTGCTTCCCGATACCCAATATCCAAAGGCTCACCAGGTTGCTGAAAGGCTGCGCATGCGCATCGCCAAGAATCCGATCGATACCGACAAGGGACCGATTAGTATTACAGTCAGCATGGGCATTACCTGCACAATGAATGGCAATGTGGAGCTTGCTGCATTGCTGGATCGAGCTGACTCGGCTATGTATTTTGCGAAAAATAAGGGGAGGAACCGCATAGCATCGCTTCAACCCGGTTTTGATCTGCACATCTGAGACGAAATAGCCCAGGATGTTTACTGAAACCTGGTCGTCTTAATAGATGTAGCATCCAAATCAAATACAGCGGGGATTTTGACCCCTTAAACGGATTACTCCAGCATAATTAGAAGCATTGTCACCCGCGAGCTTGCAAATACGCTGTGCGGTAGATTGGGATCCATCCGAACCCAGGTTCCCGGACCTGCGTCGTATTCATCTTTGCCCAGGACCAGCCTGGCTTCCCCTTCCAGGAAATGCAGGATCGCCTGTTTGGAGGAGGTATGTTCAGATAATTCCTGGCCTTCTGCAAATCCAAACATGATTACTTTTAGCCGGTCATTCGAGAAAATTGTCCGGCTTAAATTACTGTCTGGTTGAATTTCAGAGATAGTGTCCTGGATATTCGTGAATATGGTGTGTGTCGGCTCGGGCATGCATTCCTCACTAAAAAATAATTATTACGCTTGAATGATTATACTGGAAGTTGATCTGAAAATTTAATTCTACAACAATAAAAACGACCCACAGGATACCCTGTGGGTCGTCTGACTATACACGATTTTTATACCTGAAGGCTTATTCTTCGGTTGAGCCCACCGCGGCAGGTGATTTATGATTGTTGTTCACCCTGAACAGAATTTTTTCCAGCAGGTTCTGCGGCTTCTTGCGGCGCTTCTTTTCGCCATCCTGGTAATAGTAATAGTAGTAATAGTAGTTGTAACCGCTTTTTGCCTTCGAAACCCGGTTTAATAGAACTCCCAGGATATTTCCGCGCGCTCGACGCAGCTCTTCCACTGCTCGCCTGGTTTCGTTCGTACGAGTCCGTCCGGCGTCATTGACCAGTAAAACTCCGTCCATATTCACACTCAAGATCGCCGAATCCGCCACTACCAGGCAAGGTGGACTGTCGAATAGGACCAGGTCAGCGTCTTGCTGCAGAATGCTGATCAGGTGTTTCATTCTCTCCGATCCCAACAGCTCGGCAGGATTGGGTGGTAAAGCACCGGAGGTCAGCAATCTCAGATTTTCGACCTGCGTGTCCTGAAGGAATCCCTCCAGCTGGCTGAAGCTGCCGTAGGCTTCGCTTTCATCCACCATCTCGAAGGCAGTATAAGGCTCGCGTATTTCCTGGTTGGGCTCCGACTTAACTTGAAGATCGTGGAATAGATGATCGATGCGATCCGCTTTGCCATGAGCTGGAGCATCCCTTCTTCCAGGACTCCACTTGGCATCATCTGCCGTGAGTTTCTCTTTTGATGCGGAATAAACATGCAGTATCGCATCGGTCAGACCGTGACGGTTGGTGAGGTTGAAAATCTTATGTACAGTTGGCCTGCGTAAATCCGCATCCACCAGGATGACCTTCAAACCCGATTGTGCCAGCACAACCGCCAGATTTGCCATGGAGATACTCTTACCTTCGCTAGGACCTGGACTGGTTACCAGTAGAGAGCGAAGAGGTCGATCGAGAGTCGAAAATTGCAGGTTTGTGCGCAGGATTCTAAAGGATTCAACAATTGGAGAGAGAGGTTGGGAAATGGAGATAACCTTCTCAGAGTATTCTTCACCAACGATCTGCGGGATTGTTCCCAGGGTAGGCAGATTCGTCACCCGGGAGACATCATCCGGATTCTTGACCGTATCATCCAGATACTCCATCAGGAACGCGCCGCCAACCGCCAGCACGAAACCGATCATCGCCGCGACCATCACGTTATTCTGAACGTTCGGGCTGAATGGAAATGTCGGAACTGGGGCTTCTTCCAAAACACTGAGTACATTTACATCACCACCCTGGTAAGAAAGCAGCAACTGTGAATAAGTATCAAGCCAGTTGCTAACCTTCGATTCCAGGATTAATACCTGGTTCTCTAAATCCTGTATCTGGCGGGCGCTGTTGGCAGCGTCCAATTCCTGCCTCTGGCGGATCAGCTCGTTCTGACCGTCCTCAATTTTGACTCGCAAATCCTCAATCTGTGTGCGGGTGAATTCTCCCTGGTTTATGCCGGTTTTATTCTCCATCCCAGGACCAAGCAGAATCAGCTGCTGGGCTATGGCATCGGCTAATGCTTTCGCTCGATTCGGATCGTTATCAACGACGCTGACTTCCAGCAGCTGTGTCTGCTGAACGTTGTTCGCGCTCACCCTTCCAGCCAGCGAGCGCCAATCCATGTCCAATCCCAGGCTCTGGATCGCACCTTTCAAAACGGGTTCGCGTTGAGCCAATTGGATATATGTGTAGGCCAGCTGCTGGCTGGTATACAACTGCATCGTGTTCGGATCAGGATTCTCGGTGATCTTGCCGATCATCAGAGTGGTTCTGGTACGATAAAGAGGTGTGGCTGTCTTGCTGGCAATATAGCTCGAGCCAGCTGCAATCGTCACCGAAAGGACGACCAGCCACATCCATTTCCAAACTATGTTGAATAACTTACGCAGCTCCATATCATCTCCCAGTTGAACCTAATTTACCATAGTTTATCTCAATCGTCCAGCAAGCGTATTTTGTCCGCAGTTATCAACTTAATTCCATTTCCTTGAAGTAATTAACCGTGCTGGTCAAGCCTGCTTCCAGGTTCACGGTCGGGCACCAGCCCAATTCCTTTTCAGCCAGGCTGCTATCCAAATAGATCTTGAAGGTCTCACCAGGTTTAGCCGGCCCGTAGGCTGCCTCCCTGGGATAATTTGTGATGTTTTTCAGATGTGAATAAACCTGGTTGATTGTCGTTCCCTGGTTGCTCCCCAGATTATATACTTTCCCGCTTCCTGAATTTAAGAACTAATAGATTTGCGCGTGCGCAGTCTCTCACAAATACAAAATCTCGCACCTGCTCACCAGTGCCGTTAATTGTGACCGGCTGGTTCCTCAACATCTGGCCGGTAAAGATAGCCACCACACCGGCCTCACCATTGGGATCCTGCCTGGGTCCATACACATTCGGATAGCGGATGATTGAAAAATCCAGTCCAGAACTCTCTTTGAAAATATATAGATATAGTTCAAATGTATATTTACTTGCACCGTAAAAACAAACGGGTCGGACCGGATGCTTCTCATCACACGGCAGATAGACGGGTTCGCCGTAAACAGCGCCGCCGCTGGAGATATGTATAAACTTGCGGACGCCGAACTCGATTGCCAGTTCAGCCAGCTTGATTGGGCTGAGAATATTCAAATCAGCGTCGTGCTGTGGGTCTTTCATCGAAAGCCTGACATCGATCTGCGCTGCATGATGATTAATGACTTCAGGCATTTCGGTGGCGATAATCTCCCTCATCTCAGGGCTGCGCATATCGATTTTATAGAAACGCGCCTGCGGATTGACATTCGAAAGGCGTCCCGATGAAAGATCATCAACAATCACGACATCATGCCCGGCTTCGATATAAACATCCACCACGTGGGAACCGATAAAACCAGCTCCTCCAGTCACCAGTATTTTCATATGTCTCCTCGCCCGGGAATCGCTTCGATTTCTCCCGTGATTAACTTCCGCAAGAGGCTGGCAATCATGTGATCCAGGATCATATGCCCATCTTCTTGCCTGCCAATATAGGCATCGGGAATGAATACGCAGTGATCAACAAGGTCTTTGAGCATACCGCCGTCATCGCCGGTGAATCCAATTGTCGTCGCCTGCTTCTGCCGTGCCACTTTCAGTGCCTGTAGGATATTTGGTGAATTACCGCTGGTGGAAATGGCGACAACCACATCGCCGGATTCCACCAGGTTCAATAACTGTTCGGAGAAAATCGACTCATAGGAGCTGTCATTCGCCCAGGCCGTCATCAGTGGTATGTTATCAGACAGGGAAACCGCTTTAAAACGCGGCATTCCTTCAACAATAGTGAATTTATTCAAATCATTGGCCATGTGCGAAGCAGTTGCAGCACTCCCACCATTACCAATAATGTAAACGTGCTTCTTCGAATGCCAGGCTTCGAATAAGACCTCGATTGCAGACCAGACTTGTTGGCGAGAGATTTTGCCAAGCGTGCCAGCCAGTAACGTTAAATACTCATCTACAGGATCCAATTTATGTCCCTATTCCTTCTCCGCAGTCATATACTATTCACGGTAGTAATTGAATATCACTTTGCTTCCATCATTTTCCAGATGAAATGGAAGCTCGACCAGACCGTTCAATGCATCACGCACCTGGTATTGCTTCTCGCGCTGGGCAGTATAACAATAAAAATCCCCCTCCGCCCGCTCCTGTGATCTTCCCTCCGAGTGCACCTGCATTCTTCGCCGTTGAATAAATGTCGTCAATAATAATGTTGCTGATCTTCGGTGCAAGCGTCTTCTTTATTTTCCAGGCTTCATCCATGAGCAAGCCGAAAGCGTCAAAATCACCGGATTCGAGCAGTGTCCTGCCTGAATGTGCCATCCGTTTCAGTTCACGCAGCACGTCCAGATGATCGTGCATACCTGCACGCTGTTCCTTGAGGATGCTTTCGCTATTGCGTGATTTGTTCGTATAAAACAACATCAGCAGCTGGTTGAAACGCCGGCGTTCGCTGTCGGAAATATTTACCTTCTCAACTATTACGGACTCATCGCCTAAGAAGCGAATAAACCGCATACCGCCGTAGGCGACAATATACTGGTCTTGCTTACCAATCGGTTTTCCCAGGCGGTTGATCTCGATGTTGCAAGCCAAACGGGCAAGTTCTTCCTGTGTTTTTGGTTCGTTCATCAATGTGTAGAGAGCATTCAGCACCCCCACGGTTACCGTGCTTGAAGAACCCAGACCTGAACCCGTCGAAGGAATATCACCCAGAGTACCGATTTCTATCTGGGAGTTGACTCCCGAAACCAGCAGGGCTTCCCTCACCAGCTCATGCTGCAGCTGGTCAACGCTTTCCACCAATTCAGTGCGCGTGTACCCCAGGCGGATCTTACGGTCAAACCTGCGCTTGATAATCACAAAAATAGCTTTATCGATGGCTGAGCTGAGAACACAACCTTCTTCTTGCTGGTAGAATTCGGCGAAATCTGTTCCGCCACCAAAAAAACTGATCCTTAAAGGGGTTTGTGTGAGAAGCAAGCCGGGCATTTTTCAGTACGCCCCTTTTTTCTGGATTACAGCGAGAGGCGTTTTATAAAGAAGGAAAATATCCAGCCACACCGTCCAGTTGCGGATGTAATACATATCCAGGCGCACCCGGTCTTCATAGCTGACATCCGAGCGCCCGCTCACCTGCCACATCCCGGTGATACCCGGCCTGACAGTCAGCAGGTTCATGCCCCAATCGCCATATTTATCCATCTCAGGAGGTGATATCATCCTGGGTCCAACCAGGCTCATCTGGCCTAAAACTACGTTGATCATCTGAGGCAGCTCGTCCAGGCTCCACTTTCGCAGGAAAGCCCCAACCCTGGTCACGCGTGGATCGTCTTTAAGTTTGAAGTTTTCCGCCAGCTCAGCCTGCAGATCGGGGCGATCGTTCAACATCTCGTTTGCCTCAAGACACATTGTGCGGAATTTGAATGCGTTAAACTGGATCCCATTCAACCCCATCACCCGCCTGCGGAAAATTATAGGTCCAGGTGAGTCGATTTTTATGGCGATGGCGATTACCAGCAAGATGGGCAGGGTTAATAACAGTACCGGGATGGTGAGGCCATAATCCAGCAGGAATTTGATGATCGCCTCCATCCCAGAAATCCGGCCTTCTTTAAGTTCGATCAGAGGAACGAATGCGATTTCTTTGACTCTCAATCCAGTCGTTAATATCTCGAATAACCCGCTTGATAACCGCAATTTGACATCCGGTGAGGTCGAATAATCCTGGAAGATGCATAAGAGCTGGTCGCGCGTCAGTGAAGTGGGCGCGATGATAATTTCCTCGATCTCATTTTCGATTACGATCCTGTCCAAATCCTGTAAGCCGCCCAGGATAATATAATTATTATCAACTCTGTTACCAGGCGAAAGGGATTTGTCGATGAAACCGACGATATCCAACCCAGAGGTCCCCCAATTTCTAAATTGTTCGGCAATTGCCCGTCCCTCATTGTTTGCCCCTACTACCAGCGTAGGCGATAGGAAATGCCCCTGGTTGCGCATGTAATAAATGATCCTGCGGATGAAAAAACGCTCGCCAATCATGAAGGTGACAGCCAGAAACCAGGAGATCAGCAGCCAGCCACGAGAAATGATGTCCTCGTCACGCATAAAGAATACCAGGCCAATGACCACTACCGTGCCAAAAGTTACTGCATTGAACACCCGGGAGTATTCACTCAAGCCGCCGAACAAGAAATGCTGGTTGTAGAGCTGAAAACTGGCAAAAATTGCCAGCCAGATCGGAATCACGATTCTGACCAGTGAGGAATACATATTGAGCGTGTACAGGGAGCCGTACGGCAGCCAGATAAAGCGGATGATATAAGCCAGTAAGAAGGCTGCTCCAACCGCCAGGGTATCAAAAATTAGCAGCGAAATGACCGTAAAGAAATTCCGCTGCCTTTTGGTAAGAACTATTGTCCGGGTGGGCCTGTTAAATCGAGATAAATCTTCTCGAATGAGCGTCTTCACTCACAAATCCTGTATTAGCGGTCCTGGATTGCAGAGAACGTGCTTCTTGCAGCTAAGTAGTATATCATGTCCGCTGGATGCTTATTCTCTGAGGCAAGGAAAATAAGCATTTCTGCAAACTCCATCAGGTCCTTAACGACAGGTACCTCTATCAATTCCGTGGACCATTCGTTTTCAGAGGGAAAGTTTGCTTCTCCTTCTCCTCGCCTGTAGACAGGTAGGACACCTGCATTGACCGCTGCCAATATATCGCTGCGGCTGTCCCCAAGAAATGCCGATTGTCCCAAATCCAAACCTAACTCGGCTGCTGCCTTAAAAAGGAGATCCTGGTTCTGGTTTCCTGCAAGCGCATCTTTCGTCGGGGTGATGCGGGCAAACATACAACCCATCGATACGCCCACCTGCCTCTTCAATCTCACGCACCATCTGCGTATGTATGATATTTAGAACATCCATTTTGATGATGCCTCTGCCAACTGCGGACTGGTTTGTAATAATGATGATCGGCCATGGAAGAGCGGACATCCGATTGAAGGCAGGCAGGACTCCCGATAAAAACAAAAATTCCTCCCAGGACTTCACATAGAAGGGAGGATTTTTGTTGATGACTCCGTCCCGGTCGAGGAATACAGCCGGCTGCATGTACTTAAAAAATCACCCTTAATTTGACCAGTCTTGCTTAATTTTTCTAGCGAAGTTTCCTTCGTAAATAGAAGAAACCGACTCCCAACGTTAAGATAAAAGCAACAGCAACTCCGGAAAAGATAAACCTGGAATTATCAGGAACTTCGGAAGGGTTTTCACCTGGCGGCGTCTTCTCGATGGTCGGCGTGGCGATGGTTGCACTGGCTTGCGGTGGAAATGTCTCGGTCAGTGTGGCAGTAGCCGTGGAACCGGTCTTTGTCGGCTGTATGGTGGGTGTCGGAGAAGGGACAGTCGGAGTTGGAACAGGCGTGCGGGTGAAGGTGGCAGTTGGCAGACCGATCGTGGCAGTTGGAAACACCAGGCTCTGCGTCCCTTCAGGGGTGCCCACCAGCTCCCGTGGCGTTGGCGTCAGGATTTTGCCGCATTCGCTGCAGTCAGAAATCGGGATATAGCTTTTAAACGTCGTTATATAATGGGTGAAATCACCTAATTCCGTTGATATTTTCGCACCTTTACCGATTTTTGGCTCACGCAGCTGGTAGTATTTGAGTAATTCCCTCGGGCGGGTCTGAAAAATTAGAATATCCCCCCCTCCACACACCTGTAGACCGAGGTAGTATTTTTCGAATTTTATATCTTTAAGTATTATCAGCTGACCGCACAATCGATCAACCTCTACCGGTATATCAGTTGCGGCAGCATTAAATGAGAAACAATCCTGGATCCCAAACGAGTTTTCTGACTGTCCAGGCATCGCATACACCGGGTTGAGGTTGAGAATAAACAGCCAAACCAGCTGCGCACTAATAATCGTTACCAGCCTGTGAACCTTCTTCCATTTGTTGGAATTAGAGTTGCTGGAATTCAAGTTCAACCCCAATTCATTTTCTCCATTGAGATATATTTCTCCATTTTTTGCATCTCGCCAATTATCTCACGATTAGCTGGGAACTTGCTTAAGATCACAAATTCTGGTGATTGATGGCATCCCGATATACTGCTTCCAGGTCACGACCTATCTTTTCCCAGCTATAGCACGTAGAAATGAAATGATATGCATTTTCTGAAAGCAGCTCACTTTCTTCTTTGTCCGCCAAAAGCCTCAGAATTAAACTCCCGAATTCTGCTGAATTGTGGGCCAAATGCATTTCAACTCCTGGGGTCAAACCCGGCAGACCTGAGACTGCCAACGGGTAGGCAACCAGCGGAGTACCGCAGGCCATTGCCTCCAGAACTTTATTCTGTATGCCTGCACCGTACAGCATCGGTGCGACCGCCAGCGCTGCCTGGCACAGGTAAGGCCGGAGGTCGGATACAGTCCCTGTAACCTGGATCCTTGCATCGGCTGCAGCCAATTTTCTGATCGCCCGGTCAGGATCTTTTCCAGCCAGCTGAACGAGGGTATCCGGTTTACTTTGCCAGACGTGAGGCATGATTTCCTGGACAAGGTGCAGTGCCGCGGTTATGTTGGCATGGTAACTGAGCTTACCAGAAAATATCACGATGTTCTCACTGCGAGTAGAGGAACCTGGAGAAAAATATCCAAGATCCACGCCGTTTGGCAGGACGACAATTGGATGCGCCGGTTCAAAGCCTTCGAGCTTCGCATAGGCCTGGGCATCAACGGTTGAAGTGAAGAGAATGCGGTCGAAGTCCTGCACCATTGAAGCTTCGAATTTCTTTGTCTTTGCTAGCTCCAGCCGCGTGACGGTGCGACCGAAAGCGCTGCGACCGAGTGCAGCGGCCTGTTCGAACAAATACGAAATACAATCGACGCTGTCCCATATGATAGGGATACTTTTTTCGTCCTTTTGCAACCGGGAGCGCAGCTGCAAACCATAAACTGCCCCGCGCAGGTGTTCCACATGCAGGACATCATAAGAATGCCTCTGGATTTCCTCCCATACCAGTGAAAACAACGACGGCTGCCACGAATATTGGCTCTGCATGGGCATCCCGGAAAGCACCGCCCTTGTGAGATTCCTCACTCTCTGGAATCTTCCCAGAGGTTGTCCGATCACCCGGATACCAAAAGAGTCGAAAAAATCCAGGGCTTTCTTTTCTTGCTGGTTTTCCCAACAGGTTGCCAGGGTCACATTGTGACCGGCTCGGGCTAGCGAAATCAATAAATTATAAGGCCGCGTGCGGATACGCGTGGGAGCGTACGGCACCAGGTATAGGATTTTCATGATTCAAAAAGCAGTGTATTTGAAAAGCGGAATTTTCAGCCGCCTCAACAATTGGTGCAACGCTCGGGCAGCAAAGACCAGACCAACTGCATCGGTTGGTAAGCGGTAACGAACAGAAGCCCATGACACCAGGTGCAATCCGACATAGATGCAGATGAACAGTACCAATAACAGGCCGGTTTCCAGGAAAATTGAACCCTTGCGAATATCCTGGAACCACAACCACCCTCCGGCGATCATAAACGGCAGCGCCAGTCCGATAGAAAGCACCCTGGTGAGGTTGCTCGGAACGCTGGAGCCTGGTAGAGGCCAGAAAAGAAAATGTTCTGGGATGCGGCTCAGTGTAAGGACAAAGAAACGGGCTGGATCATCGAGAACGAACTTAATTCCGACCTTCATAAGTGCCTGGTCCAGGGCAGCTTCATCCAGGTCGCGCAATTCGACTGGGATAACTTCCTGGTAGCTCGGCATTTCAGTCGTATATAGGGGCTCGAATTTCACACCGTGCACCGGATGATTAGCCCAGAAAAATGCAAATCCAGCATTGGTGTTCAACAAAACAAAATGCCCGAACCGGCGAGAATTGTAGTAAGTAAATGGAGCAACCAGCAACACCAGGATGAGGATGGTTGCCAGGCTCCCCCACACCAGAGTGCGCCAGGCGATTGGATGGCCTCTCATGCGCCTGTTGGCCCAGAACAGCCAGATCAACAGGAAGGGTATGATTATGAAGTAGGTCTGGCGAAGCAATACAGTAATACCAAAAGCCAGACCCAATTCGAGGAACAAAAGAGGCTTACCTTCCTTCACGATACGTACAGCGCAGTCGAGAGACCAGAGTATGCTGATGATAAAGAAGGCTTCGGTCATCAATGCCGCAGCATAGTAGATGAAATAGCCATATACAGCGAACCAGGCAGCCGCCAGAAGCGCCACCTGCGGCGCGGAATCACTGGAGGAATGCACGGGATCACGACTCTGGAATGTAGACGATGCCAGCCGATAGACCAACCAGGGTCCGGCTAACCCGACGATGATCGCCTGAATAATCCTGGCGACCAGCGGATTGATCCCGAAGACAGCATACACGGAAGCCAGGTAGAGCGTGTAGAGAAAGGACCAGTGCGCAGTCGGCTCACCGGCCCTGGTCATCGGCCACCACTGCGTCGCGAATGTAAAGCCGTGACCTTCGAGAACCCTGGTCGACAGGGTGTGATATGAAATCTGGTCAAAGATTCCCGGCAGCGGCAGCACCTGGTTCCCCAGGAGCAGTGCTGCAATTACTCTCAAGAGGACACTGCCTGCCAGAATCAGCCATAACCAATTCTTGGTTTTCATATGCAACTGCTCTCGATTATCCAGGGAAATTCATCATGCTTGCTTGTTGGGTAAGACTGTCACCTGAAAACTCGGGAAATCTTCGCCTAACCAGGTACATCGACCCGACCGACATTAATACTGCCATGCCAGGCAGTGCAGGCAAGGAGAACCGGATGCCACCGTAAGATAACAGGGACAGGAAAAGAAGCGAGAGAAACGGTGAAAGCAATAAAGCCAGCTCCCATCTCAACTTTAGCCGGTAAGTCACCCACCCCCCAACCGCCACGAGGCCATAAAAAGTCACTGTCAGTATCGATAAAATGACGAAAATCAGCGGGTTCACCTGGACTGTGCCGGATGCAGCCAGCGCCAGCAGCCAGACAAAGTGACCCGCCTTGGCTGGCAGGAGCCGCATAAAAGTCACTGGATTCGCCCTGATCCATTCCTGGGCCTGCCTCGAAAATTCCTTGCTGCTTTCGATTTCCGACATTCCAGGGAGGACATAGGGCTGGTTGGATGCAGCGCCTCCATCTGCCAGAGGATTATTCCCACGGTACATATTTACCCCGTTGCTGGTGGTGGTCGGGATGAATGTCCCCATCACCACCCAGTTGCGAACGATCCACGGGAGCATCATCAAACCGATCATAAGAATTGCGGGCACAGTCGACTTGAAAAATCCCTTGATTCCCTGTGAGGTAAACCATTTCAGTCCAACCACCAGAAGCATCAACAAGGCTACTGCAAGCATATTTGTTTTTAAGTATATTGAAGCACCAAGCGAGGTACCCGCCATCAAGCCGCTCTTGATGGAATTATCAGATCTAACCAGGATCAGGAGAGCCAGGGTCGTGAAAAGAACTCCAAGTGACTCTGGATAGAGAGTGACAGTAGAAAGGATAAATACCGGGTGAAAAGCTATCACAGCCATCGCGAGCAATCCTATGACCCTGTCTTTAAATCGAAATTCGGATATGCGCAGTGTACACAGCATCACAACCAGGTCCGCGATGATCTGGAGGAGCTGCGTAATGAACGGAGATCCGACGGTCGCATATGTCAACGCCAAGAAGAAGGGATAACCTGGCATTCTAAATGCTGTGGCTTCTCCCCCATTGAACTTGAATGACCCTTCTGCCAGGAGATTCACTGCCAGCTGAGTGTATCCGACTGCATCACCCCAGAAGACATAGCGCTGAAGAGCAGGGATGAGAGAACTCAGGACGAGAGCAATAAGCCGCACTGCCAGGGCCAGTACGAAAATTATCCATAATGCAGCTTTGTATTCGATTTTGAATTTCTGAAAGCTCCGTGTTTGTGTTCTCATGGAATTGAAGAATAAATCAGAATTTCCTTTTCTGAAATGTCAGTCTTTCCCATTCAGGTTGACATACAAAGTCATATTGCGGCGAACCATGAGATTTTTCTCACGCCATTTGCTGCAGGCATTGGGCAGTCATTTTCGGCATGGTCAGATCAGAATCGATCAGGCTGGCTGCATTTTCGACGATCGTCTCTCGGGAAGAAGGAGAATCCAGGATCTGGACGATTTTTTGAACGATTTCATCGAGCCCGGACTCTACGAAATGGATTCCGGGCATGAGCGGCCCCCTGCTTTCGATACGCAGCGGCTCTGAAAGCAGCAGCACCCCATTTGCGGCAGCCAGTAAAAAGCGGTACAGCGCATCATCCCACGGCTGGCGCATCACATTCAGCATAATCCTGGTCCTGTTGAGGAGCTGCGTGCGTTCACGGTCAAAAAGATAACCCCGCTTTGGGCTGCCGTCTTTGATCACGAAGCGTATGTTTAATTTTCCAAGTTCCTGCTCCAGCCTTGGAATCCATCGCTGGCGCCTGGCATCGCGCGTTGTGCCCAGGAAGACCACATCGATATCCCGCTCCAATCCAAGATGTTCGCCAAAAAAAGGGTGGAAGCCGATCGGAATCTCAACCACCGGAAGTTGAAACCTGGCCAGGAAGCGGGCATTGGTCTGGCTGAAGGTGCAAACGATCTTGAGCAGACCCGATTTATGCAATTCGATAATTTCACCCACACCTCGCAGCCTGCCCATGGCGGGTAATGGCAACCGACCTCCCAACCGGAGAGAATTGTTTTTAAGCAGGAATTCGTCGTACCATTTCCAGCTGTGGAACCTGCCTCGAGCTAGGATCAGTGCCAGCCAGGCAGGCAGTCCGGGATCCGGCATTTGCTCGGTGTACCAGAAGATCACTGGCGGCAGGTTTGGGATCGACTTAAGCTGCTTAATCAACCCGCCAATCGGCGCCATCGGTCCGTAAAGCAGCAGGTAGTCGAATCCTGTAAAATCCGATATGCCAATTGCCACCGGGCTCACCTGGCAGTCATTGGCGGCAAACCCATCCATCAGCGGCCTGGCCAGGCGACCCTGGGTCAGCATCGCAATGCGCGTCATTGTTATCAGCCTGCAGGCTGGTAGATCTCATCCCACGAACGGTAAACTTTTTTCCAATCGTATTTTTCTTCCAGCGTTTCCCGACCTGCGTGTGAAAGACAATCGGCTAACCGGTCGTCGGTTATCAGCCGAACGACGCAGCCTGCAAACTCCACCGCATCGTCGGCAACCAGGATGTCCCTCCCATTCTGGTAGCTGATCCCTTCAGCCCCGATGCTGGTCGAAACTACGGGCAAACCATGCGCCCAGGCGTCCAGGATCTTCACACGCATCCCGCCGGCTGCGTGGATCGGAACGATAAATACCCGGCTTTCCTGCCAATAAGTGCTCACATCTTCCACGAAACCTGCCGCATGCACGTTCTCCACGTCGATGATCTCCTGGGGAGGAGATTTCCCGACTACAACCACTTGCGCCTCCGGCAGCTGCTGGTGGATAATGGGCAGGACTTCGCGCACGAACCACTTAACACCTTCCGCATTCGGTGGCCAATGCATCCCGCCCAGGAAAATTATTCTGGGCTGTCTGGATAATTCAGCCGGAAACCAGACTGCGGATGGATCCACACAAATCGGGATGATGGTTGAATTCTCAAGACCATCATTCCCCAACAGCTTGATAGCATTAAAGTCCTCAGCCGTAACCCATACCACGTGGTCGCATTTTCGACATACACTGACTTCAAATTTAGCCAGCAGCCTGGATTCGCGCCCAAGAAAAGCTTCATTATTGGATTCCTGGCGTTCGCCAACATTCTTTTGGGGATCAGGTACACCGCGTTATGTTGGTCCAATGTGACACGGAGTTTCTTGTTTTCGGAATCGGTGAAACGCCGGGCATGTAACGCATACTGTGCCATCCACAGCTGGTCAGCATGAACATAATCAAAGCTTTTGACCTTTAAGATTTTCTCGATCGCACGCATCATTTCCGGAACCGTGTCCCTGGTAATAACAAATGGCTGGTTAGTCAGTATACTGCGAACCATCGCGAACACGTCTCTGATCCTGGAGCGGGGCATAGGGACGGTTATTACTTCGCCGCACACTCCTCTCAAATGTTCGAAGGCTTCTGGCGGGTCATTCGGGCGTGAGAAAGATAGCAAGGTGACTTTATGTTTTCGGGTCAGATGCTTCAAGGTGTAGTAGGCGCGTGTCTTCGGACCAGCGTCCAGGGGATAAGGTAATAATTGCGTCAGGAAAAGGATTGAGCTCATTAAGCCAGGATGAATTCAGCTCAGGATTTTTCCGGTTTATTTACGGGCGCTGAATTCTCTACCTGCCGTGGTGTCCGGATCCACTCGGCGTCCTTTCGAATGTAGCGCGTGGTAAATGCTACCCCGGTCCGCCACAAGATATAAACGGGACCGGTGAGAATGACAAGAAATGCAATCAAGGGAGCACGATCCAGAAACAGCGATATCAGTGGGTAGATGATCACCAGGACCAAAGCCGCACTCCACGCTGCCGGGAGCCAGGCAGGGATTCCGGAACGGACCAGCCAGGAAAAGGCTGTCACAGGAGCTACGATGAGTGCCAGGGTCGAATAAGACGGAAGGTAGGCGGACAGCGCGCCCTCCAGCAGGGTAAGGTCGCGGTTGCGCAGGCCTTGTTTCAGCATCTTCCCGGCAGTCTGCTGGTTGGCCTGGTAGGTGCCCATCAACCAGCGTGAACGCTGGGACCTGGCCTGTTTCCAATTGACAGCAGCCTGGCCATAACCGATGGCGCGTGGTTCGAAATCGATATGCACGCCATGTAGAAGCAGATCCTGCCGGAATGAATAATCATCCACCAGTCCTTTACCCCAGCACAGCCAGCGGATGATGTCTGGTTTGAAGCAGATCGAATCGCCCATGTTCTTGGCAGAAAATCCCAGGTTGGCTCTGCCCAGGTTCTGGACGCGGTTATCGATGCGGAACATGGCCCAGGTTAGCGCCGGGAACCATCCTGCTCGAGCGTTGCGAATGATGTGGTTGCCCTGAATGGCCTGCGAACCCCCCTCCAGGCGCGCAGCCATAAACCTGAAAAATTGAGAATCAAGCTGAGTATCTGCATCCAGGATAGTAAAGGCATCATAAGCCTGGCCTGAATCGAAGATGCGTTCGAACAACCAGGCCAATGCGGGACCTTTCCCATCCCTCTCAGGCGTTGTGCGCTCGTAAACCATGGCACCTGTTCGGCGGGCGATGTCAGCAGTCTGGTCTGCGCAGTGGTCGGCGACCAGGTAAATATCCACCAGTCCGGCAGGATAATCCACTGCTCGGATGGCTTTGAGCGTACTTTCGATGACTCCTTCTTCATTGTGGGCAGGAATTGCGACTGCGAAACTCAGGCTCGACGAGTTGTTTACAGTCTGTAGTTTTCGCAGGCTGGCCAGCAGTAACAGGTATAGATAGCTAAGAGGAAGTAGGCAACATACGAGAAGGACTATCAGGATAAATTCCAAAAATGTATTCCCTAATCAGACGGGTTCGATTCCGGGATTCAGGCACATGCGAATGATCGACCAGTTCGACCGCACTTCTTCACCAGCCAGATTACGCCTGGCAGGCAACAGGTAATTGAAAATCCAGAACGGCAGCTTGAGAAGGCAAATTATCGTAAACATCATCCTTACCAGCATGGCCTGGAAGGCTCCGCGGTGCCTGGTGAAGAAAAGCAAATACCCCCTATATACCAACCGCCTGCGCCTCCAGGGATTGAGGCTCCTGCCGCCGAAATGGATGGTTTCCAGGTCGGGTAAGTAATAGATCTTCCACCCTGCCTTTCTCATGCGCAGCTGCAGGTCGGATTCATCCGAATAGATAAAATACTGTTCATCCACCAGGCCGATGCCGAACAACGCCTCCCGGCGAAAAGTCATGAAAGCAGTGCTCATCCAGTCCACTTCGATAATGGAATTGGCACGCGGATTCGACGGGTAATAGTCGTGCATCAGCTGGCCGATTTTTGTCGTGATCAGGAACAACCTGCCCAGGTTTGGGAAATTGTAATAGCCTGATTGGAAGCTGCCGTCGGGGTTGACCAGGTTCCCTCCCACTCCGCCAGCTTCGGGATGTGATTTCAAGGAATTCCACAGTCTGGTCGATGCTGCCCGGGATGACGATGGTGTCATTATTCAACAGCAGGATGAACCTGCCGCTGGCGGCTTTTATGCCCAGGTTGTTACCGCCGGCAATGCCAACGTTTTCTTCACTTTGGATGATCGCAATTCCCGGAAATTTTGCTGCCAGGATTTCCGGCGCTGCCATCCGAGGAGGCATTGTCAACCAGGATGATTTCGTAAGCTACGGAGGAGGATCTTTATGGATCGATTCGATGCTCTGGATAGTATAGTCTTTGGTGTTGAAATTGACGATCACGATCGACAGGTCAATAACGGGCATCTTCCGGGCAATCCTTCATGCGGTGGTCCAGCGCGACCAGCGTACCCAACAGGATCCACGAGTAAACACTGTGGGCGAATCCTTCTAAGCCGATGTTATAGACGAAAGGTATCAGCCAGTCAGCGAACGGAGCCGATGATATGGCGATGGCTGCAAAACCGGCATAGACACCGTTGGTATAAGCGCTGTGAAATCCGGGTTTATAGCATTTGTACATACGCCAGCCGAAGACGGCCGCCGCTGCTATCAACCACACGAAGAAGATGGTGCCCACGATGCCGGTCTGGGCAAATATGTCCACGAATAAATTGTGCGATGGAGGCGAGTAAATTAAACCGGTTCCAGGCATAAGTCTGGCTGGTTTGGAAGGTCAGGGATTCGAACCTGGGATCAGCCCAATGAAACATGTACACCACTGGTCCCAAACCTAAAATTGGGGAACGCAGACCCATGCGTATCACGTCCAACCAGATGAGGGGGCGGTATAGCGAAGCTTCCTCGCCGGAAAAGAAGGCTTGTCCGAAATTGCTCCATAACAGGTAGCTGCCCCCCAGTAACCCAAGCACAATACCCAGGCGTGCATTTTTCAGGAAGATCAGGATGCCTATCCCTAAGGCAGCAGGCATCCAGCCGCCCTTGAAATTAAAGGACCATCTCGCTACCCATACTCCCCACACGGCGAGCGAAGCATATCCCACCAGACGCAGCCTGCGATCCAACTTTGGATTGAAGATCAACTGGCTGGTGAGCAGCACTACCGGCCACATCAGCATCGCCCCGGTCATTCCACTGGCATAGAAATCCTTCCGTAGAAAGGCCTCAAAGGCGAATGAGACGAAGCCGAATCCGATGATCGCAGCGGTCCAGATTTTCAAAGTCTTATCAGAGACCGCATGGTTGGCGAACAACCAGAAGGCAGCAGCTGATAAGCCAAACAATGCCACTTGGCCTGCCTGAACTACCAGGATATTGCGCGGCAGGTGGACATCCCAGCTGGTTATCGTGTAGCTGGCAATCCACGATACGACCAATGTGACCATTAGTGCGATCCAGGGAATATTCATATTGGATGGCAGCAGTTGGATATGCCGGTCGAAAATTAACATGCGTACAGCCCAGACTGCTACCAGCAGGATCACCCATACCACAGCCAGGACGACCGAGCTCTCAGTCCCGGTGTCAATCGAATAATTCACCACCACGCTGCTCAGGATCATCATAGTCAGTGCCAGCTGCATGTTGCGAAAGGCAATGATCGCTAAAATCAGTAAAACGATGGCCAGTAAAAAGAACTGGACCTGTTCTGAGCCGACTACCGCACGCATCATGGCAAAACGATAGGAAATGATGCCGCTCAGGAACAGCACACCCAGGATTATTGCCAGTGATAATTTGTTCTTGATATCAACTCGGAAAATGTTCATTTGAAAAGGGTGACTTGTGAAATTTGTGTTCGAAAGCAATCAAGAATTGTGTGGGTAAGGATTCAGGAACCAGGATGCTATTATACATGCGATTATTTCTTCTCGTTTTTATGGCGGGTGAATCAGATAATGGTTACAAACAAACGGTTGCATGCACAGGCCGAGTACTCATGATTCAGGTATGAAGGATTTCCGCCAGGACCAGTCCATTCTACTTCTAAGACGGACGATGTCCTTGACCTGTTTGGCAAAGACAATCAGGTATCTCGCCTTCCAATACCAGGATTTTGGGATCTTTTGAGTTCGCAGGATCTCAAGGCTGTTATCGACCATATAATTAAAACAAACAGGTTCAGCAAAGTAATTGTCATAAGCCTGGCGTGCCTTTTGACCCATTTCTGCGTACACGGCTTCGTATCCACAGACGATTTCTTCGAGATTATGAATTTGGCTTTCTGGAATAATAATGCTGAAATCCTGCCAGTCAGGTCCCGATGGGTACCTCCAGCGGTCAGAGATGATAACCGGTGCAACTCCCAATTGCATCGATTCGAATAACCGGATCGAATTAACACCACTCCCCGCAGGACACAAAGTAAATTTCGAATCCAAAATCAAATTACAGTAATCCTCGAAGATTTTTTCTTTATCGAATTCTTTTTCAGACCACAAATTGAACTCGGAAGAATCGATGATTGTAATATCCTGCCTCTTAAATTTCATTTGAAACAGCTTATTACGAACTGGATGCGAATCCCTACCTTTGAATGAAAACAGATATTGCTTTTCCTTTACTACCGTCCGGTTTTCAAAGTGTTTATCCACGAATGGATTTGAAACTTTTCCGGTGAAAGAGTGTAGGAGGCTGTTTTTACCCGGTTCTTGGTCATAACTCCACATGATCCATTCACGTATATCCCATGGTGAAGGTAGAGAGGCTTATCGTCGATAGAGATCGAAAAGGATTTCTGTGGATATCTGGATATCATCTCATTCGAGATAACCTTCTTTCCCGAGTCCTCTTGTTCGCGCACATTGCCGATCAAGATAATATCTGCGGATTTGGGATCATCAACCAAGACATGTTTTTGATCCGAGATGGAATGCAGATATGTTAATTTTCTTTCATGCTGGTGCCATGCTTCCAGCCCGGTTTCCGCCGATGTGATATGTACTTTCATGATTCACCTTTAAAATTGATTGCCAGAAAACCAATCTATGATAAGGAATTTACGGCTTGCTGCCAGTTATTCTGCGGATCGCTGCTTTTATAATACCGCATCCAGCGCAGCTTAATTTTTCCCAGGTACCACTCGAGTGGATATTTGTGCTTCAGGTGCATATCAAAATCACGGTATTGAACTTTACGCCTGGCGGACCCCTGCAGCATTTCCGAAGTCATCGAGCTGGCATGAACTCGGTATAAATACAATGAGCTGGGAACATGTTCCATCCGGAAGGAGCGCGAGACCCGAATCCAGAAGTCCCAGTCTTCTGAATAGATCAGATCCGGGTCATAGCCGCCGACACGCTCGAAGCATTCCCGTCGAAACAGGAAGCTACAATGCACGTAATTCATTCTCAGGATCACGGATCGGTCGAAATCGATCGTACGGTATTCGATCCGCCGGGAATTGTCGCCGTTGATGAAGTACCAGTCGGAATAGGCAACCCCGATTTTCCTGTCACGCTGCAGTGCAGAATGAAGTGTCTCCAGCATGTCCGGAAGCATGATGTTATCGGAAGAGGTCCAGGTGAAATACTCCCCAGTAGCTAACTTGAAGCCATTATTCAAAGCTTTCGGAAGTCCCTGGTTTTCCTGCTCCAGCAGTATAAAAGGCAGTCTTTGCTTATACTCGGCGAGCAGCTGCCGGGTATTATCGGTGGAGCCATCATTAACAATGATCAGCTCGTAATCCATCCAGGTTTGAGCAAGGATCCCATCCAGGGCTTCCCCCAGGAAGTGAGCCTGGTTATAGGTCGGCATTACAATGCTGATCATTCTGTCCGAGTTCGCACTGCGTATTCATAGGCGGCTTGCATGCAGCGGCCGGTCTTCTCCCAGCCATATTTCTCAACCACCTGCAGTCTCCCTCGCTCGCCCAACGCCATTTGCAATGCCTGCGAATCCAGCAGTCTCAGGACTTGCGCGGTAAAATGTGCCGCGCCATCGCCCACCAGGATTTGCTGACCGTCTTCCACATCCAGACCTTCGCATCCCAGTCTGGTCGATACCACCGGCATACCCATCGCCATGGCTTCCAGGATTTTCAGGCGCGTGCCGCCGCCGGAGCGCAGCGGTACGATAAACAGGCTTGAGCGGGCGAAATACGGCCGGACATCTTCGACCATCCCGGTCACCGTGATCCCATTCAAGGCACCCAGTTCTACAATTTCCGGGGTTGGGTCACGGCCGACAATCTGCAGCTGCAGTCCTGGTTTTACTCTGCGCAGTGCAGGCCAGATATCCCGGCAGAACCAGCCCATGGCGTCCACGTTCGGAGGGTAATCCATCCGCCCGGTGAAAAGCAAGCAGGGAGCAGGTGCAGATCGCTCGACGGGCTTGAAGTAATCCAGGTCAACGCCGTTCGGGGCGACGAACACCTTTTCTGATGGCACGTGCTTCTTGAAATATTGCGCTTCTTGCTCCGAGACGGCCACTATACCCCTGGCCCGGCACGACATGGCAATCTCATACCGCTGCCAGCGTTTTCTTTCGAGAGCACCGGATAATTTTTGATAATAACTGCGCGGCTGCGCAGCGGCAAGCTGCCTGGATTGAGATAAGGCTTCTAAATTATGGTGGACGAGAATCCAGGGTAAAGGACCGATCGAAGGACTGTATTGGGCCAGTAAAATTTGATCAAAATGACCCAGGTCAAAAGTCCTCTTTTTGGTCTGTTCACGAAGAATTTCTTCCATTTCACTGGAATACCAGCTTTTCAGGCCGACCGGCGACGCACTCCAAACGTCCCGGACCTTATCTGCCCAGCTGCGGGGAGCAGGAACAGGCCTGGATACCAGATGCACTTCCTGACAGAGCTCGCTTATAAAACGGAAATTTTCTTCTTTATAATCCTGGCCTTTAAAACAGACCAGGGTCACCTGGTGGTTTTTGGCAGCCTGCCTGAGCAGGTTGTACATGCGCGCACGGCCGCCGTCATTGGGAGGGTAGGGAAATTCAAGATATACCAGCAGCAAGTTCATAACAGCTTATCCGTTAAACAAGCTCCAGCTGGCATCTCAATCTTCCCAACCTACCAGCCAGGGATAGAATTCGATGGTTGGCCAGCGTTTGATGACCGCTCAATCTCAAAAAGAAGTACCTGACCGCATCCCAGGATATTTGAATTACCAGTGCAATACATGAACGGAAGAGAGAAGCTTTACTGGCTCTCAGAAGACGGTTCTCCATCAGCACGTCCGCCGCTCCTTGCCTAAAAAAACGATCCACAAAATATTTGAGGGTTACTCTCTCCCCACTCACACGGTGCTTGACGCTCGCTTCGGGCGCATAATTTACTGCACCCCCTAGCGCCCGCAGCCGAGTGCACAGCTCAACCTCGTCATTGCCGTAGGGGGGCAAGCTGGTATCGAAGCCGCCAATATTTATCAGCAGGTCTTTTCGAATCGATAAATTGACCCCTACCGGAAATTCATCCGCATTCAGGATTCTTTTCGTTTCTCCCAGGTGGGAGCTGTCACTCAGATAAGGCAGGAGATCGTCTGTGATCCAGCCCGGCCTCTCCCCTTCCCAAAGCAGCTCGGATTTACCGCCGATGACTGCCAGCTGCCCGAGTGCTTCCAGGTGTGCGGCTGCCATCGCTTTCAGCCAGCCCCTATCAGCCAGGGCGTCATCATCGATATAAGCCAGGAGCTCACCCCGGCTGGCCTGCGCGCCGCTGTTGCGGGCACGCGGCAGACCTAATACAGATTCAAATTCGTACCGGCAGGTGACATCCTCCTCGGCAAATCCAAGCACGATCTGCTGTGTATTATCCGTCGAGCCGTTATCAATAATAACGATCTCATATGCATCCGATGGGAAATCCTGCACTAACAAGCTGCGGATGGCATCGACCAGGGAACTGGCCCGGTTGCGTGTGCAGATGATCACCGAGAAAATTATCAATCAATCCAATCTAAGAATGGGGCTTGAACAAAATCTTCCTTTTGAAAGCCCCGAAAATAAAATTCCATGAATTTGGATTTGTGGGATTCATGAAAAGAGATAACAGTAGAAACTTGAAAGCTAGAGAAAAACTTCCTGGGCCTCGTACACTCATTGACCACCAGGTAAAACGATCTGCTAGCCATCGTTTTGATTTCGATTTGAAGACATCAGGAGCTAACTCCTTATTAAATAGTAAATTCTTGCCCAATTGCAATCGCCTTATGATTGCGATTTCTCTAATCCTTTTTGACGAAAAATCCTGGTATTCCCGCTTATCAACAGAAATCATATGGTCATGCCATCTATACTCGTACAAAAACTCGGGTAAATTAGCGGCATCCCATGGTTCACTCAGGCGAAGCGCCAGATCATAATCCTGAGCTAATTTAATCGATTCATCATAACAGCCGATAACTTTAAGACAGTCAGCCCGGTAAATCATTCCATTATGAGGTAACAATTCCAGGTCAGCAAAGTCTTTTGGATCTCTTGGTTATCAACGGGAGGTCTAAATTCCCTGATAACGCTCCCCGTGGGATCTACGAACTTTTTTGAAGTACCCAGAATTGCTGTCTGTGGTGATCTCTCCATGAATTCAAACATCTTTTGCAGCATATCCGGGGCAGCAATATCATCCGCATCCACTCTGGCAATATATGTTCCCGTAGCGCAGTTTTATTCCGCGATTTAGCGAAAAGGTCTGTCCGCAATTCTCTTCGTTTTTTAAAATTTTCAACCGCTGATCTTGGAATGCCCCATAGATCAACGCAGTTTTGTCAATAGAACCATCATCTACCAATATCAATTCAAAGTCATCAAACTTCTGTGTAAGCACACTTTCTATCGCTTGTTGAATAAAAATTCAGCATTATATGCCGACATCACGACACTGATTAAGGCCATATTGGTTTGATGGGTTATTTCGGGTTTTTGCCTGTTCGAACAGAAGATATTATTGACTCATCATGCACCAAAACCGCACTGCTTCGAAAATTCCATTTATTGTCTGAGGTTTTATTTTCAGGATATCTTGTGCTGATTAATGCCAGCGCCAATAATCGGAACCATCCGGACCAAAGATCACCCTCCCTGTTCGATATGCCATTTTTTCCCAACCGGTATAGCGCTCAATAAATATTCGGGGCTCGATAAGGTTTCTTCAATACTCTATCAATAAGATAAGTTTCTGCGATCCTCTTTAAAACTTTTCCGGGGATCGGATCGCACGGCTTCGCAGAAAAGCCCATCCAGCCTCTGATTTGCCAGGATAGCCTGATGAGTTCGCTCAAGCTCCCGTTGAATATCTGCCAGAGCCCGGTAATCGTCAGCAGGCTCACCTTGACCAGGATGTCCACGGCGTCCAGGTCCAGACAGGCGCCTCCGCCGCCGCGCGGTCATACAGCCCGTCCGGCTGTTGCAGGCTGAGCGTGCTGTCAATGATCTGCTCCAAATACTGGAAAGGGCGCTGGAGATACAGGTACAGGAAATAGAAATGAAATGCCCCGGCCATGGCGTTCAACAGGTTAGCTCCATGCTGAGTACCCCAATAGCCGGTATGCAGATCCTGGTGCACGTCCAGCCAGTCGAAGATCGAGTGAGCAGCTTCCAGTTCGCCGCAGTGGATCAGGAAGGAAGTCAGGAACATGACCTTATTGCTTTCCAGCCAGGGATCGTGCCAGTTCAACCCATCCAGCCACGCAGTAATTGCGGCAGGACCCAGGTACGGTTGGATGAACTTAAAGAGGGTGAAGCGGTTTTGTTCCCAGCGCATCCAGCGCCGACAGGCAGAAGAAAGTCGTCTGCCAGGTGAAGTACTGCCAGTTATGCTTCCGATTGGCAAATTCATCCTGCGAGCCAGTGGATCGAGATACAATCCGCTCTTTTCATCTTGAAAAGACTGCAGGAAGCCGGCCCATTCAGACCGATCTGTAATGGAAAACTGTCGCAGGTCTCCCATTAGCTCGTAGATGAAGAGAGCAAAACAAGAGGACATTACTGTTGTATATTCAGCTGAAGCACTGATGCCGTAAGCTGGTCGCCAGCCGCGCAGGGATTCAAGTTCCTTCAGGTAACTTATAAGTATTAATTTGGAGTCGGCCTCAAAAGAGATTAACTCGCTCTTTTTCCATATTCAATTGTCAAACTGACTATCCCTCGATATTTGCCAGCGGTGAGGGATAAAGATCATGCCGGAGGCTCTCTGCCCAGCCATCACGAATAGGCGGTAACTTTTCTGGTGCCAGTCGTACTTGCTGAAACCCTGGCTGTCAGAGATGGAAATGCTGAGCAAGAATCCCCCTGGCAGGAGTGAGAGTTCGTCAAATGCAGCTTCTATCATACCCTTGCCGTGAATGAAATCGATGTCGAACCCATCCCAGTTCGTCTGGTGGGCCGCATAGAGAGTGCCGTCGAAGGAATAGAATGCGATGGTAAATGTCGGGCAGTCAATTCGCTGGTGGGCATTGAATTCGATGCGCACCACCAGGGATTCGCCAGTTTTGAATTCCGAGCGTTCGTTTCCCTGGGAATCGAGAAGGCTTACCCGGGTGATCTCGGCTTCCTTCGGTTCCAGCTTCCCATCCCCGACTTTGGTGCTCTGGTAAGTCTCTTTCAATTCAGCCTGGTAGCGGGGATTATTAAGGTATTCCGCCACCACGCTTTCCGATTCACCTATCGCCTGCTGCTCTCCCTTGCTCAAGAGCATCGCCTGATCGCATAGCACCCGCACCTGGTGCAAGTTATGCGAGACAAATATGATCGCCGTGCCCGCGTCTTTCAGATCACGAATCCGCCGCAGGGATTTTGTCTGAAATGAAGCATCGCCAACAGCCAGGACCTCATCAATCAGCAGTACATCCGGGTTAAGGCATGCGGCGACTGAGAAAGCCAGGCGGATGTACATACCGGATGAGAAATGCTTCAGCGACATGTCCAGGAATTCTTCCAGCTCAGAAAATGCCAGGATCTCGTCGAACTTTGCCTTAACTTCCTGGCGCTTCATTCCCAGGATCGAGGCATAGAGATAGATATTTTCCCGCCCGCTGAGCTCCGGGTGAAAGCCTGCTCCCAGCTCGATGATCGCCGCCACCCGGCCGTCGATTTCCATTTTCCCACTCGTCGGTCGGGTGATGCCAGACAATAGGCGCAGCATGGTGGTCTTTCCCGCCCCATTCGGACCGATGATACCGAATGCCTGCCCCGGTTTAACCGAAAAACTGACATCCTTCAGCGCAAAAAAACGGTCGTCTTCCAGTGGAGCTCCCAGGCCGAACCGCTGCGGTACCCTGGATAGCGATGACCTAAGGCTACGGACTGCCCCGCGCCGGTGATAGCGCTTATCGACTTTCTCCACCCGGACGCAATAGACTTCGCTCATATTACGTCCGCAAATCTCCATTCCAGGCGTTTGAAGAACAGGTAGCTGAAGACCAGTAGGAGAACCGAGATCACGGTCATCGGTACCAGTATAGCAGGCGTAGGAGGTTCACCTCTCAATATCACGCTGCGGTAGGATCTCGATCAGGCCTGCGGCTGGATTTAACAGGTAGAGCGGCTGGAGCTCCTCCGGGGACAGCGCTCAAAGGGTAAATAACAGGAGAAGCATACATCCAGATCTGGATGGCCAGCGGAACGGCAAAACGGATATCGCGGTAGAAAACGTTCAGCGTCGATAAAAGCAGCGTGACACCAATAGCCAGGCAGATCTGAACCAGGATCAGATAAGGGATCCACAATATCGTCGCGTAAATTGGCACACGGTAAAAAAGCAGCAAACCAATGTAGACCAGGCTGGAAGCTGCAAAATCTACCAGGCTGCCCCCGACGGAAGCAATGGGGAGCACTTCACGCGGGACGTTTACTTTTGTCACCAGGTTCATGTTATTGACCAGGCTGGAGGTTCCGAACGTGATCGAGCTGGCGATGAATGTCCAGGGCAGTAATGCAGTATAGGAGAATAAAGGGTAAGGGATACCGTCGGTCGGGACCTTGAGAAAACGGGAAAATATAACTGTGAAAATGAAGGTTAATGACGAGAGGCTGCAAAATCGCCCAGGTCGCACCCAGGAATGCCTGTTTGTAGCGCAGATTGATTTCGCGAACGACCCACATGAATAAAAAGTAGCGGTAGTTCGACAGGCGGATGAGATTTGGTATCATTTTGAATTTATCGAATTTCTTCCTGGATTCTTCAACGAATCCTTCTCGATTGGCGGAAGACGAATACCACGACGATCAACACGACAACGGGGACGATCCCGATCCATAATGGATTCGAACCTCTCCCTGCACATCTTCAGAGCCTGAAACCGGAGAAAGAATGGTTGGAGCGGCAGCAGGCGAACCGGTTGCAGGTGGCGCAGTCTCAGCTTCACCTTCTTCTACTGTTGGGGATGCTGCCGGAACCGGGGCTTCCGGCTCAATGGGAGGTGCGCTCGATTCGGCATGGAAATACAGGATGTCGTACGCCCAACCTCCAGTGCGGTTCTGAATACTGACCGGAACGGCGACGTGAACCTGGTTTCCTAAACCAACTGCAATGTTCGGATCAATTGGATGGAAGGGCGCACTGGCATCGCGCTCCACCAGGCGCTCCGGAAGCGACCAGCGTTGATTTTGAAAGCTCTGGTGGAAAAGGGACTCGAGTGTGGTACCCGGAGCATTTGATACCTGCACGAGGTGAACGGTATTCTGGCTGTCTGCAGCCAGGCTGGGTCGGCCATGATAGCCTCCCGTATCAATTGTAATTACAGGAGCCGACCAGGTATCCCCGCGGTCAGAAGAGAAAAAGTGAAATTTATGGCGGTTTTCCAAAGTGCCGCTCCAGACGACGTGAATTTCATTTTCTCCGATCGCCAGGATATCGGCCAAATCGTACGGGCCATCGATATTCCGGGGTCGTGACCAGGTCGATCCTCCATCGAAGGAATGAGTGTACCGGATGCCGATAGGAGGGAAGGTTTCAGGATAGTTCGTCTCAGTCCACACGACATGGATGCCCCCATTTTCATCCACCGCCATCCTGGAATTCGTGACCATCTTGGTGGTTGAGTCATTCAAATACGCATAATTTGGAGAGGTCCACGAAATACCATTATCCAGGGACGAGATGTAATACACCCCGGAAAGCTCACCAGCTAAAACAGGGTAAAGCACGTGCAAGGTCCCATCTTTCCCAACGGTCAAATCTGGCTGCCCGACCAGGTTCGTGATGGGTGATATGATGGCAGGGGAGCTCCAATTCTTGGCGCTGCCCGCTTTGACAGCCGCCACCTGGCTGTATACCAGGCGGTCGTTGTATCCACCCAGCCATACAAGATGGAGAATGTTCTGCGTATCGATATCCATTGAAGGTGAACCCGAGATTTCTCCAATTGTATAGACGATGTCAATCGGATTGGACCACAATCCTTGTGACAGGGAAGTATATATCAGCGAATTGCCGCTGCGGCCGTTCAACTGCGAATCTTCCGCCCAGATCACGTGCAGCGTACCCGTAGAATCAGCGACCAGTGTGGGAGCGAGCGATTCGGTCGAAGTGTAGGAGATATTTACCGGAGCACCCCATAAAAGAGCCTGGTAGAGATTCCACCCGGCAGTGGCGAATATGAACACAATTCCAACCGTGAGGAAAATCGACTTCATCCATGCCTTCTGACGGACGCAATAGCTGAATCTCCTGATCATTTGAGCCTTCTGCAGCAATATTTTCTCATCGTGTGGATTGAAGAATATATCAGGGAATGTATGAGTCACCCTAACATATCTAACGTTGGATCGAATTCACTCATGCAGCAAGCCGACCAGTGAACGCACACTGCTCTCCATCGTCATCCGCTCGGTTACCAGGCGGAACGCGTTTTCTGCGATCAGTTCTCGCTCGTCCTGGTGATCCAGGTAGTACCGGATCGTATTCACCAGCTTTTCGAGAGACGCCGAGATGTAATGTACTCCGGGCAGATATTCCGGGCAGTGAGGTAGGATGGGATCAGAGATCACCATCGACCGGTTGCCGGCTGCCACGTGAAATCGATAAGGGAAGGCGTTGTCGTACCAGGTAGGTAGCAGGTTCAAGGTGATTTTGGCACGGTTCAGGAGGCGTGTGCGTTCTTCACCGTATATAAAAGGATGTTCGATGTCGTCAGCCATATAGAAACTGATGTCCTTCGAGCATAACATATCTTTGACCTGGTCCAACAGTCGATTTCGCCTGCGTGTCCGTCCTCTTGCCGAACCACAGCACATCGATATCACGCGGCAAGTCTAGCGGCGCATACCACTTTGGTGAAGTACCCCACGGCACATAGCGGGTGGGTAAGCCATTTTTAGTGAAAAGGTCTGCGTAAATCTTCGAAGAGCTGGCCAGCAGGTCGAGCCACCCATTGGCATACGCATGTCTATATTCCCCCAGGTAGCGGAATTTATGCATTTTTTGATTCAGGAATGAGAAAGGGAATTCAGAGATAATACCCCTTGTACGGCAGTTTCCAGAATCGTTTAATCGATCGAAGGCAGCCCGCATATCACCCAGAGCGGCATTGAATTTCCAGGGAAATCTTAGGTCGGGAGGATTTTCGGTGTTCCAATGCAGGATTTTGAGCCCAGAGTTCGCTTTTCGCTGTGCAGCCTGGCAAACCACTTGCGTCCAGCGGTCGTAAGGTCCAAAGCAAAAAACGAGATCCGCCTCTTTAGGAATTGGATCAATCGATAAAAAACAGGCAACTTCAAAATCCATCCTCATCAATTCATCACAAATGACCTCAGACAAGCCATCATGCTCCGACCATTTGACCACTGCGACTTTATTTTGGGAACACATGTCGAAATTGACTGCTACGATAATGCCGTTGGTAAACCATATTTATGGGGTTCAATCGGAAGGATGGCTCCAAGATACCGGCTGCCTGGAGAGCCTTTTTAATACCGATGCCAGGGAGGAAGCAAACCAGATCCAGGCTACTGCCAGGATGATCGAGAAGGGCTGTTTTAATTTAATCGCCTCTTTCAACGTCACTCTCCAACCATGGGCCAGTGCTGCGGATGGCCGCATCCTTATAATATCTTTCGCTGATACCGGTCCCGGGAAGGAGGCCGGAATTGGCAGCCCGGCAAACTGGATAACCAGGAGCGTGCGCACACACTTGGTGCACTTTCCGCAATTTCCTTCCTGGATAATGTCTCGATCAATCCCCGTAAAGCAGACACGCAGGTTGTTGTATCCAGCTTCCCACTCTCTCAGTGCGACGAACTTTTGCAGCCTGGAAAATGCGATCCCATCATGGATGATCTCAAAACCTTCCGTTGAGAGCATCGGGTCCGTAATCGGGTTAGAACCCCAGGGAAAGACCATTGAATTGCTATTATATGTATTGGCGATCAGTCCGGCGCTGCATTCCCCTTTGAACAGCTGAAGGCAGGCCCCCACTGCAGGACCATGCCAGATCTCCCAATTTAGAGTGAAGATAGTCCGGCAGTTGGTACGGAGTGGATATAGCTTCAGGTCCAGCGTTTTCAGAGTCTCCTGGCAGCGCACGAAAACCCGTTTAAACGTCTCTTCCTTCCTGAGTGGAATATCGAAGCCGTGCACCATGATACAGCAGCGAAGGTCGAATGAGCGCTGTCCTGCTGCCCCGGTTTTATGCCGCCAGGTAGTGAAAGTTGAAATCGCCGCCGCCCGAGAACGCCGCCACCGCTCCAGTCCTCTCAGCAGGCAGCTTGTGTTCCAACAGCCGGGTATTGCTGAACTCGATTTTCTTGAAAAACACAGGATTCCAGCTGTGCCAGATGTCGCGGAACTCGCATAAATTTGATAGCAGCTTTTGAGAAACTGCTCCTTCTATGTGAATATCGCGACCTTCAGCCATCGCAGGCAGCAGCGCCATAATCAGAAAAGACTCGGCGTCGTCTTCCTCGGGCAAAATAGCCAGCCTGGGCATCTCGATCCACAGTGTGTCTGTATTTGTAGTTTTCCCATCCGTTTTACGCTCGATCACGCAGGTCCGGCGGAAGAATTCTCCCCGGGTCACTGGGAGCTGGCAGTGCAGAAGTATGCTATCCATCGATTATTATGGAGTGGCGAGTGGTCAAGACCTTATCAAAAGGATGGTTCCCAAATGCCTGCCGCCTGGAGGGATTTCTTTAGCACCAATGCGAGGAAGGAAACAAGACTAATCCAGGCCAGCGCCAGGATTAGTGAGAACCGCTGGTGCGTCTTCAGTGCATGCTGAAGCATTGCACGCCAAAAATGAGCGTAGAATGCGGAAGGCTTCTGCTTGAATATGGCGAGAGCAGAAGGCGGGCCGGGAAAGGATCGTGGTACAGGCAATCCGGAAGATTGGATTCTCAACAGCGTGATCAGGCAGCGCGGGCATTTACCGCAGTTGCCTATCCTTTATAATCCCGCTCTCGATCCCGGAAAAGCAAACTCGCAGGTTGTTATACCCAGCATCCCATTGCCAGATGGCGGTGATCTTCTGGATCCTGGAAGAGGCGATCCCATCGTGGACGATCTCGAACCCGTCGGTGCCAAGCAGGGGATCGGTGATCGGATTGGATCCCCACGGGAAAACCAGCTGCTTACTGTCGTAGGTGCTGGCAATAATACCGCTCGCATATTGGCCTTTAAACAGCTGCAGGCAGGCTGCCAGCGCTGGACCGTGCCAGATCTCCCAATTGAGCGAGAAGATGCTGCGGCAATTGGTGCGCATGGCGTAGAGGACCAGATCCAGGGTGTTCAAGGTCTCTGCACAGCGGGAAAAAATCCGCTGAAAAGCTTCCTCATTCCAATGCGGCACATCGAATCCATGCACCATCAGACAGCCGCGTAGATCTAACGACCGCTGACCGACTGCCCCACACTGATGCCTCCATACGGAAAAAGTAGAATCGACCCCTCCCGAGAATGCCGCTACTGCACCCTGCCCTCCTGGTTTCATCCTGAGGGTCGAGAAGCTGGCAGACGCTGATCTCAATCTTCTTGAAACGCTTCGGATTCCAGCTGTGCCAGATATCGTGGAACTCCTTGAGGTTGGAAAGCAGCTTCTTTGATACCGCCCCTTCGACCCAGAGATCCCGGCCTTCGGACATTGCCGGAAGCAGCGCCATGAGCAAGAATGGCTCGGCGTCCTCCTCCGCCGGTAAGACCGGCAAGACCGGTACGTCAATCCAAAGGTTATCCAAAGAAGTGCTGAGCTCGTCCGTTTGTCTTTCGACTACGCAAGCCCGGCGAGTAAATTCCCCCCTGGTCTCGGATTTTTGACAGCGCAGATACATGCTATCCATAAAAAAATGCTCCCTTGTTCCTGGATCGGTGACTCACCAGAGCCTGGTGTTTGGATAATCCTTCAATGAATACTCGAAGCACGCTTCTAATTTCCCGTACGGGTGTCCAGATAATACGATGGTGGTTTTACCCAACATGGCCGCCAGAATGGCGGCGTGCAGGCGGTTGCTGATCACCACCGCAGCCTGGGCAATAAATTGCAGGAACTGCTCGAAAGTAAAACCGACATTCGAGCTGACATCTTCCACGATGACCGGTAAGCCCCTGAACTCGGGATGCTCAGAATAAAGTCTGCTCAATGCACCGGTAGTGAAACCGCTCTTCTGGCGCCGGATACGGTGCAGCCCTTTCTTGAGAAATCTCTTCACCGGGGCTGGAACTGCTTTCTTCACCGAACTGGAGACATTCATTTCATATGCGGTTTGGGTGGTCGCTTCCCGGTCGAATCTCTCGATCAATAAAACGTGTTTCGATTGGGCAGATTTCTGAAGAACTTCCAGGAAAGGAGTATCTCTCAATTCAAACGCCATGTCTGGATGAAGTAAAGGGTAAACCGGAGCAGGGTAATCCAGATTTGCGATGCGAGCGTAACTGGCCGTTTCACGCGCAAACAGGAAGGTAGGAGCAGTTCGTCCAAGAAAGGCGCTGGCAAAGTCTGTTTGAAGGAACTGGTAACTGGATGGTAGCACAATCATCGGCAGCGCCGGGAATTTTGCGGACAGCTGCTTCAGCCCCACCAACCCGGGGCTCCACAGCTCGACTGCGAAGCTGCCGCTGCCGTTGACGATAAGCAATTGGGCTTGTTCTGGCCTGTCGACATATTCCAGCTGGTATTTTGCGAGGAAATATCGCGACCCCAATTCGATCAGCGTATCCCCATGATTTCCCCCGACAGGTTCGAAGAAGACCCGCTGCCGATCGTATTGGTCCATAATCTCGGCAAGTTTTGTCATCGAACCTGAAACAGCAGAAAAGATACTTCGTTAATCACCAGAAGCCTCCCTGAAAGTACTTCGCCGAGGATTTCCCCCAACTTCGCCCTGGTACCTGATCAAATCGCAAGGCCGCGTTCTTTCAACTCAGTTCGCGCCACCTCGAAATGGTCGTTGGAAGTCTGGGATTCCACCCAGCCGATCAGCTCATCGACACCCTGCTCGAAAGTCACCCTGGGCTGGTAACCCAGGGACACCAGCCGGGATATGTCGCTGAAACAATGGCGGATATCGCCAGCGCGGAACTGCTGCGTGATCTCCGGGCTCAAAGACTCTATAGCCATTTCGGGAACAGTTTTCTCGAAATGCGCGAGCAAAGCCTGTGCTACCTGCTGAATGCTGAGCGCGCGCCCGGTGCCTACGTTGAAAACCTCAAAATCCGCCCGGGGGTCCTGCATCACCAGCAGGTTGGCCTGGGCGATATCGGATACATGCACAAAATCGCGCAGCTGCCGGCCGTCCTCGAAGATCACCGGTGGTTTACGGTTGATCAGCCGGCTGGAGAAAATGGCTGCCACACCAGTGTAAGGATTGCTGAGCGCCTGCCGCGAGCCGTAGGTGTTGAAGTATCTTAGAGCGACGGTTGGTATGTTGTAAGCCTGACCGACTGCCATGAACATCTCTTCGTGATCGCGCTTATTGATGGCGTAAATTGAAGTCGGATACAGTGGTTTGTCTTCAGAGGTCGGACAGGGAGAAACGCCCTGCCAGCATCCCTGCAGTGGGCAAAGCATCTCCCACTCCTGGCGCTGTAGCTGCGAGAGCGACCTCAATTTCGGATACACCGTCCCGTGTTCCTGACAGATGTAACTTCCTTCGCCGTAAATGGACATCGACGACGCCACCACCAGTTTGCGGGGGCGGTTTTTAGTATTCACGACCGCCTGGAGCAGGACTGCCGCTCCATAGGTATTTCCCTGAGTGTAGCGTGCAATCTCATACATGCTCTGCCCGACACCCACCAGGGCTGCCAGGTGGAATACCACATCGATACCTTCGAGAGCGCGTGAAATACCCTCCGGATCACGAATATCCCCGAGCACGAATTCCGCCGCCGTGTCCAGGTAGTCGGGCCTGGTCCTGGATTCCGCCAGCTTCCCGTGTACCTGTGGCTCAAGATTATCGAAAATTCGCACTTCATACCCCGCTGCGAGCAGGGCGTCTGCGAGGTGCGAACCTATGAAACCGGCTCCTCCGGTGACCAGGACATGTTCTGACATGAGCGTATTCGCCTAGGGTGTGTGAGTACGGCCGCGCATCAAGATTCCGACAAAGATGATGATGACGATGATAGCCGCCAGTCCCCCGCCCAGGGCTTGAGGTGAAACGGGGAGCTGGGACCCTTCAGAGTCCGAATTCGAAATGACCAATGGTGTGGGAGAGGCGGTCGGCTCAGCCGAGGGGGTTGGCTGCTCGCTCGTGTCCGCTACCGGTTCCGTCGTTGGTGCAGCCGGGGGCTGAACCGCATCCAGGCTTCGGATCGAAAACAGGATGCCAGGATTTTCAGGAACAGGGGTGGCCTGCCCGCCGGCGATGGCTGATGCCAGCCACGCGACTAATAATTTTCCACCGCTTGGCACTGTCGAAGCCACAGCCGTTGAATCGCTGTTAGTCCACTGCCCACCCGGGTTGAAGACTTCCTGCTGGCTCCAGCGACCCACAGTTGGATCCTGGGGGGCAACAGTCCACACACTGTAATACAGGCCTGTTCCACCGGTCGAGGCACTGACCAGGTACAGGTTATAGGCATCCACTGCCGTCGAAAAAGGTGGCTCTCCGGAGAAAGATAAATCCGACCAGCCGGGCACCCTGCTGACATCACCCCAGCCCGCTCCATCTGCCTGCTGCTGGCTGGTATTTAGCCAGCGGTGACCAATGCTAATATTATCTGAAAACAACAAATGCAGCTGACCTGCAATGAACACCAGCCGCGGCCAATCATTGCCGTCGGGAGCGATTTCGAAAGGTTCACTCCAGGCAACCGAATCAAAGCCAGATGAATCACTTCCCAGGAGTGCGCGGGTGTAAAAGATGCCGTCCGTAGGCAACGCCCCAGTCCCCACTACTCGTGAGAATGCGGCATGTACACCACCGTCCGGTGAAACGGCTAAAACCGGTCGATCCACACCTTCCCAACCTGCGCTGACTGCATCGAAAACAACTACCGGCGCACTCCAATTCTCTCCTGAGTCATCCGAGTAGACCAGGTAAACACCGCGCTGTTCGTTCCTTGGAATGGCATAAATAATATACAACCTGCCGGAGGGATCCTGGGTAATTTGCGGTCGTGATACGGTTGAGTTTTCATCCAGGTTCTGCGATGGAACCCATCCGAATGCTGAACCTGCCATATCAGCCATGGCATGCGAATACATCAATAAACCGTTTGTACCTCCACTCCAGCTGAGGTGCAGCTGACCCTGGGAGTCAGCAATCATTGACGGCTGCCTGCTGATTGTGCCATCCCCGCCTTTAAAGATCTCGACTGGCTGGAGTGTCTGCAGGTTATCGAAACGGGAGTAATACAACGATGAACCTGAGCTGTCAAGCTCCTGGCTCCAGACAAAATGTTCCCATCCCTGGTAGTCGACAGCAACCGCGGGTTCTCGGACCTGCTCTCCGGCCTGCGATACCAAGACCGGCTCCAACCAGGGTGAAGGAGGAGCGGAAACAAATTCGAGCGCCGAAATATCCGCAGATGAAGCCCACACCTCTCCACCAGTTAAATCCGTCCCGGCAACCATGATCCTCCCACCAGCAATTGCCAGGCTTAATTCATCCAGCTGGACAAAACGCCGGGTCTCTGCGTCCTCAAAATTCAGGCTGATCGCATGGGGTTCATACCATTGTGAGCTGCCGGCATCCCAGGCGGTCAGGTTGATGGTGGAGGTGCCTTCTCCCCAATACCAGTACAAATCCGTTCCATCCAGGATGAACTTTGAACTGGTGGGACAGGTCTGCAAATCAGCGAAAATCCGTACAGGCTGGCTCCATTCCGCTGCAGGGATTACCGGGCCTGGAATCGGAGGAGTGCCAGCCGGGCTGGTAGTCGCTGTTTCGGCGGGCTGCTGCGGAACGACAGTGCCAGCAGCATCCAGGCGCTGCTGATACAGGGTGCAGCTGGTTTGGGAGGCATCCTGCCAGGTACGGAGCAAGCCACCTTCTGGCAAGGGCAGCACCAGCGGATTGGATGGCACCGTTCCGGCAAATTCAATTAACTTCGGTTCGGTCCAGGTGTTCCCTTGATCGAACGAGTTGGCTGAATAAATCATTCCCAGGCGGGGCTCTGTCCACGCCATGGAAACCAGGCTGCCCGCAGATGCGGTTTTGATGAGAGCAGGCGGAGCTGCCAGGTTCCGGTAGTAGATCGAATTTTGAACCGACACAGCCGACTGCCAGGTTACTCCCCCGACTGTTTTCCGTACGTACACTCCAGGCTCAAATAACAGGGACTTGTAATTACGAATATAACCCATGTAGATTTCATTAGCTGCCAGCGCTGCGGTATCGTAGACTAAAGCCGATTTTGCAATTCGCACAGGTTCAGACCAGGTTGTAGTTCCCAGTAACATCAAGTTTTCGATTAACGCTGGCTGACCGGTAGCCGGGTCGGGCGGTGAAAACCAGAAGGCATGAATCCGGTCGGATCCGTCCAACATCATCTCGGGAGGAGAGGGTGGCGTTGCTGGATTCTGGTTCGGGTTAGGAGGGCAGGATGGGCACGAGAACCGGCAAAGACCAGACATTGCCGTTGTATACTGCAGTCACCAGGCCATCGAAGCTATCCATCCAAAACGCCTGGCTCGTGCCATTCGAAGAAGCAACCAGGCGAGACTGGCTGGCGGCGCCCGAGCGCGAGAGGTTCGCCGGCGGGCTCCAGGTGATCTGTGCCAGTGGCGACTGCCTGCCAGAATGGAACTTAGTGTTCTCCTCGAAAGCCTGGAGCGCCGGAGAATTGCTGGCTGAGGCAGGCAGGCTCGCAACTGAAACAAAGATCAGGCTAAGTAATATGGCAATATGTGTTAATCGCAACGTTTTATCCTTAGATGAGGTGTAGCCGAATACCCCCCGCTGGGAATGAAGCAGCGGTATGGGTTTAATTGTAATCGATGATCGCCCGGACGATTTCGTCCGGCTGCATGACCGTCACCATACGGGTTGACGGCCTGTGCCATCCGGGTATATTCCTGCGGATTATCCAGTAATATTTTCGCTTCCGAAATGATCTGTTCGCTGGAAGTCCCGACGAGCCTGACAGTACCTGCCTCGATCCCCTCCGGGCGCTCAGTTACCCTGCGCATCACAAGCACCGGCACTCCAAGTCCAGGGGCTTCTTCCTGGAGTTCGCCGAGAATCCGTCAATAGCAATGTGGTGTGCTTTAACAGGTGGATCATTGGCAGGTAATTGAGCGGAGGGAGCAGAGTGATATTCGGGATTTCTTTAAGCAGACGGTATACCGGCTCAACCACATTGGGATTCAGATGCACTGGATAAACAAACTGGACTTCATCCCGATAAATCTCCGCCAGGCAGCGCAGAGCATCGCAGATATCGACCAGGGGCTGTCCAAAATTCTCCCGGCGATGGGCGGTCACCATTACCAGCCGCGGGCGATTGGAAAGGATTTGGGTCTGGCCCAACTTTTCCAGGAGAGACAATACCTCGAACGTCGGTGGCATGTCTGCCACCATCTTCAAGGCATCAATCACCGGGTTCCCTGTGACCAAGATCCTATCTTCAGCGACGCCTTCCCGCAGCAGATTTCCCCTGGCCCATTCGGTGGGGGCGAAATGCAGATCTGCCACGGTGCTCGCCACCCGGCGATTGATCTCCTCCGGGAATGGCTGCCATTTATCTCCCGTGCGCAGACCGGCTTCCACATGGCCGACCCTGATCTGATGGTAATATGCCAGCAAGGATGCGGCCATTACGGTGGTTGTATCGCCCTGGATCAATAACCAATGTGGGTGAAATTTCTCAAGCACCGGGTCGAGATGAGTAAAAACCGCCGCAGTGATCTCCGCCAGGGTTTGGTCCGGGCGCATCAGGTCAAGGTCGATATCAGGTGTGATGTTAAATATATCAAGGACCTGGTCCAGCATCTCGCGGTGCTGGGCAGTCACGCACACCCTGGCATCCACCTCCGGATGGCGCTTCAGCTCCAGGACAACTGGTGCCATTTTCACCGCTTCAGGGCGCGTGCCGAAAACCGAAAGAACCTTTACCATCTATGGACCCAGTTTTTCCCTGGCAGCCGTTGCCTGCTTTTGCGCTTCAGTGTTGGCGGGATTGAGCAGCAGTACTGCCTGGTATGAATAATACGCTCTTTGAAAGTCTTTTTCGTCCAATAACGCGACCAGGCGTTTCCCATCAAGTGCATCTCGGCCCACGGGTTGCCTTGCAGTGCAGCGGCGGCTTTCTCTGGAAAGCCGTTGGCAATTGCGGCATCTGCATACAATAGCTGAGTGGTGAGATCACGCTGGTTCCCTTCCCAGGCGACCTGCATGGAATCCCAGGCGGAGGCATAATCGCCACGGCTTAGAGCAATCATGCTCAGCCTCTGAAGTGCAGTCTGGTTTGCTGGATTATAGGTCAGAGATCGTTTAAAATCGCCCGTGATCGTGGAATAGTCGATAGACTGTCTGGCCTGGTCTACTGAAAGCTTTTCGTAGTTGTTGGGATCGTAAGCACTCAGCTCAGCCCTGGTTTGTCGAAGTGAGCCCAGATTGGAATATAACGTAGAAAAGAGAGAGTTTCGGAAAAGGAACAAGGATAATGCCAGGACCACACAGACTGCCAGAACCAATATTCGACCGGCCTGTTTGGATCGCAATCTGGCTGCCTGAGCAGCCTCGGCCTTCGGGACTGCCAGCCAGGCATATCCCAGGGTGAAACCGACCAAAGGCAGAGTGCGTTCAATGTAGAAAACAACGTCGATCATCCCGTGGATGAACATGCTGGCGAGGCCAAACATACCCGCAACGCCGAGCAGAGGAAGTGGCCTGCGATCCAATGCCCGCCAGTACCAGGTCAAAATAACGAGCGAACCCCACAGGAGAGCGAGCGCACCCAGGACACCCTGCTCGATCCAGACTTCCAGGAAGGTATTGTGCGTATGGGCAATGAAGGGTACATGCAGCAGAATTGAGTAGAAAGCATGCACCATCCAAAAAGTGCCCAAACCGCTGCCCGTGAAGAAATAATCCTGTACCAACCCCCATCCCTGCCGCCACAGGTCCACCCTGGTTTGTGCTGTGCCGGACGGACCGGGAAGCGAACCTAACAGGCGCTGGAGATCGAAGGAAGCGAAAAGGTAGACCATCCCGAGCAGGCCTACAACCAATGCCACTCCCCAAAAGGCATATTTCCTGGTTGGAGTTCCATACCACTGCCTCTGGATCCATGCCAGGCAGAAGAGAAAAGCAGTGCAGGCTAATCCAACCCACGTTCCCCTGCTTCCCGTGAGCAGCAATCCGGCTGCCACTGCCAGCGTCGCCAGTCCTGCCAGGACGCTGATCCAGATACTTCTCTTCTGCCACCCATCGATAATGAAGGCAATCCCGAAGGGAACCGCCAATGCCAGGGTACCGGCGGCTACATTTGGATGGATGAAAGGTCCTGTAAGCCCTTCAATCTTGAATTCTGGGCCAAAAGTCTCAATCCAACTGCCGATTTTATCAACGATTTGGAATTTCCCCTGCGAGGCAGAGAAATCATGCTGCAAAGGCCAATACAACGCCAGGAGAAAGGCTGCCGCCAGGAATCCAGCGGCTAACCACCTCTGAAATGCCGGATGTCCTTCTGCAATCAATGAGAATAAAGCGACCGCAGCCAGGATGCGGGCAAACTGCAGTAATGCCGTCGAAAAATCGTAGGAAATCCAGGTGGCCAGTGCGGCACTGAGAACGAACAGACCCACTGGACCTTCCAATCCCGTGCTGCGCGGCCAAAAATTCCCACTCAAAATGCGCACGGAAAAGAATATCACCAACAGCACCAGGCCCAGGATCACCCAATAGTCAAATTCTTCCCTGATGGTGAATAGACCCAGAGCGGCGATGATTAACCCCCACTGGATGAATTGTGATGCCGAATTCATTTTCGAATAGGCCGCAGTTCCCAACCGGTTCTTATCCCCTCAACCACCCCAGAGTTTGCATCCCGATATCCAACGCACTCTTGAAACCTTCCCAGGTGTTCATGCTTTTAATGAAAGTGAGCAATGGAGCCGGACGAAACGCCCATTCCCGGAACGCTCGCCGCTGCCAGACTAACAAATCTTCGGCTTTCAAATTGTCATAATCAAGCACGGTTCCCTGGTCCATATCCACTTCTTCCCAATTTGTCCCTTCACGAAACCAGCCGTTTTCCACCACTTCAAAGAAAAACGGAGTGCCAGGGTAAGGTGCCGCGACATGAAATAATGCGATGTCCAGAGGCAGCTTCTTTGAGAAGTCGATCGTTTCTCGGATGGTCTCAACCGTCTCGCCAGGTAACCCGATGATGAAATATCCCCAATTCTTGATACCGGCATTCTTGGCCCACTGCAGAGCATTGAAAGCCTGCTCCATCCGGTAGCCCTTATGGGCCTTCTTGAGGATCATCTCGTTTCCGCTTTCAATCCCCCAGGAGATAAGCGTGCAGCCCGCCTTTCCCATCAGCATCAACATTTCTTCATCTACGTAATCCACACGACTGTTGGCGGTCCAGGTAATTTTCGGACCTTTTTCAATCAGCAGCTGCGAAAGCTCCACAACCTGGTCCCGGTTCACGGTGAATAAATCCGCATACATGTGGATATGGTGAACACCCATGTCATAAAGCATCTGGATCTCTTCCAGCAATTTCTGGGGGGACCTGAGCCGGACGGAATATTGGTAACTGACGTGTTTGATGCAGTATTTGCAGCCTGCCGGGCAGCCGCGACTGGTCACAATAAACGAGTATGGACCTTTGATCATCGGCATCCGGTATTTCTCAAACGGCAGGAATTGGTGCAGGGGTATCGGTAGATCGTCCAGGCTGAGGAAAAAAGGCCGGTCCCAATTAATCACAATCTGGCCAGATCGCCTCCAGCCCAGACCCTTGATGGAGCTGATCTGTTCATCTCCAGGCCAAGGTACGATGCCCCCAGCTGGGACGGTCAGCACCGGGATGGGTATTTTTTGGCTTTCGATCCTGGAATCCCTGGTTTGGGTTTCGTTGGGGTAAGTCCAGGCCGGTTTCCAGGCTGAGTTGGATTCCACCCACATCTTCCAGGTGAACTGGTGCCCGTGGGCAGGCTGTCCATTTTGCTTGTCGACCAGCCTCCCTTCCTCGGTCACAATCCAGCGGCCGGCAACCACCTCGAAAGTATCGACCAGCTCGCGGAATGTCATCTCCGGTTCACCACGCAGCACAAAATCCAACGCCGGAAATCCGCGCAGGGTTTCGCCAGCCAGTGGAGTCACATGGGTGCCGAATGCCATCGTGACCGCGCTGAGGCTCTTGGCCAGAAAAACACCGTACATGTCATTCGTCAGGGTGGGAGCGGTGACTTGAGTCAGGTAATATTTCAGGCCTGCGGTCCCTTAGAATCTCTTCGAACTCTTTCCAGGACATGCGCAGCGCAATTGCGTCGACGATTTCCACGGAATAATCCGGATAGAGCAACGCTGCCATGGTTGCCAGGCTGACCTGGGGCCAGATCATATTTTCACGGCTGCGCCGGCCTACCCGGTGTTGGGTGCGAATCCAGATCCCACCATCTGGAGAGGGTGGATTGACCAGTAAAATATCAACCTTGCTCCGGTTCCTGCCTGAAGCTGACTGATCGTGAACGATCTGATCGGCGTCGGGGAATTTCGGTCCCGGCAACTTGGGTATTCGCCTGGTACCTAGATTTTCACGAAATTCGCTTGCCATTTTGTTTATCTCCAAGAAATCCATCACCAATAAATGTATCATTCTGCATAATTCGCCTACGAATTATTGGGCGTTAAATCATCGCGGACTCTGTAGATCACGCTGGCTCAGCTCCTCGAGTATGCGCACGATGATCCAGAAAATTACCAGCTGGAAACCAACCAGGGTGCCCATGCTGCCGGCTAAAAGATACAACCATAATCTCTCGATATGCCACTCGTTCAAGGCCAGGATAAAGCTGGCCAGGCCCAGGGCAGCGCCGCATAGGATCATTAACAAGCCCATCCACCAGAAATGCCTGTCAATAGGTGTTTTGAGAATTGGCTTACCGAAGAGTCCCTGGCGTATTGGCTGCCTGTGAAAAAGGGATACCAGGTAGTTGAAAGTCACACCCAATGCAAACAAATCCACTCCTGCAATCCCAAACACCACTGCCGTGTAGGTGGCTGCCACTCCCCACGGACCGAGCACCGTGACGCCTGATAGGCGTATACCGACCAGGATGCCTGATATCAAAAGTGCGATGCCAACCAACAGCACGCCCATCCCACCCAGAATTCGCACCGGGTTGTAATTCAGCGCAGTCCACAGGATGGTGCGCAGAAAGCGCATCCCATCCCCCATAACACTGAGCTTGGATCTCCCGATGCGCTCTTTATAGGGGATCGGCAGTTCCACCACCTGCATATTTTCATGGGCGGTGCGAGTGCTCATCACAGGCGTGAAGTTCAAACCATCGGGCAATGGGTAGATGCGTTCTAACACCTGGCGTTTGAACACCCGCATTCCACTGGCAGGATCATGGATTTTTTTACCTGCGATCAGCGTCAGCAGGTTAGACCAGATGAAATTCCCGACCTGGCGGACGAAGGGCATCTCACTGGCGGCACCCGAACGCCTGGAGCCCACCACCACATCTGCACCGCCCAGCAAAGCCTGGCAGAATTCCGGCAAGAATTCCGGCGGGTACGTCCCATCGGCATCCAGGAAACCAAGGAAGTCACCCGTGGCAAAATTAAAACCCGATTTCAGGGCTGCTCCATACCCCCGGTTATGTTCGTGCCGGACCAGGGAAACTTGCTGGTAGAGTGAGACTTTTTCAGCGGTGTGGTCCTGGGAGCCGTCATCCACCACGATCAATTCCAGTGGATCAATCCCGCAAGAATTCAATTTCGGACCCACCGCCAGGACGCGGTCGATGATGGCTGATATGCCGTTTTCCTCGTTCAGGGCAGGGATCACAATCGAGAGTTTCTTGGGGACGCCGTTCGATTGTTTGATCGTTTCCATAATGCTAATGCGCTCTTCCAGCCCAATGGAGACTAGAAATAGACCGCCTGTCCCTGTTCATTCTGCGATCCATCGATCTGTTTGATCACACGTGCAGGTACACCGGCGACCACTGTATGCGGAGGCACATCGTCAGTGACGACCGCACCGGCCGCAATCACCGATCCTCTGCCGATCCTGACACCATCGGTCACCACGCATGCTGAGCCGAGCCAGACATCATCCTCAATGGTGATGCCCCTGGCGGTGATGCCCTGTTCGATGAACGGCCTGCCTGGATCATCAAAAACATGGTTCACCGCAATGATCTGTGTCATCGGTGAGGTGTACACCCGGTCACCGATTGTAACACCTCCCTGGCCGCGTATGACCGAATACTCGCCGATCAGGCTTTCGCTTCCGATTTTTATCCAGGCATGCGGCAAAGACCTGAAATTATAAACGTGCAGCACAGCGCCGTGCATCACCAGTGTATTCGCCCCGATTTCAACCCCAGAAGGACAGGCATGGATATAGACGCCCTCATCCAAATAGCTCCCATGTCCCAGGCGGACCTGATCTGCGAACCGCAGGCGAACATTTTTTTCGATGGCAGCGGTCCCGTCCATTTTAAGCATCAGGCGGTAGAAAATCCCGCGCAGACCTATACCCACAATCGTAGGCATCCAGCCAAATAAGAACATCAGCGTCTGCTCCAGCAAATACCGCCAGAACGAGCTGGCCTGACGCGAAAGGTAAAGACTTAATGGACCTTGCTGTTTTTCAACCATGATCGCAGGCTCTGCTCAGGCCTGGATTGCTCCAGGCGCGCTCCGCCCTTCCGACATTCCAACCCGGATCGAGCGCATTTTTCGTAAACCGGTGTGGGCCGGTCCAGTAAAAAAAATATGATATGTACTATCTCACTTTTCCCCACACGGTGGATAGCCATATCCCACTAAACCATTAGCACGCCTTCTCTACCCGAAATCATTCTTCGGTCCGAATTGGCACATATTAGGCTCAACTAGAGCAAAAGTGATTTTACTTGGGGCGATACTGTAAGTCAAGTTAAGTGCATAAAAACCAGACAATTTGTACTGAAATACTTAATATTCCGAAAGGTTTCTTTGAAATGTGGGCGAAATTTGTCAAGCAAAGTTCGCCAGAGTCACAAATTGTTATTCAGGAAGGATTCCCACCTGCCATGAACATAAATACCCCCCTGGTGAGCAATGTGTCCTGGTAAGCCCTGTGAGCCTGTGACGTAACAAGACCACACTGCCTGGCCGCGATTTCCAGTTTCTGCCATTTCATGTGACCCGCAAAATCGGCGTACATCTTCATGATATCAAATAATTGGGCGCCAGGCGGTCTCCATGTGAGACCGTTCGCTCGGTGACTCTGCTGCATCATCCTCAGGTCGAACTCAGTGTTATAAATTCCAACATACCTCCCTTTCAGCAGGATTTCGATCTCAGGCCATACCTGCAGCCAGCTTCTCACTCCAGCGACTTGTTCGTTACTGATGCCATGCAGCTGCACAGCATCGGGTGGGATCGGGGACCTGGGCCGGACGAGAGTATCGATCAGTTTAATTCCCGCCGAATCAACAACGCTTATCTCAACGATCTCAGCTCGCTCTCCTAACCCGGTCGTCTCGGTATCCAGGAAGATCGGGTTCAATGCCAATATCTGACGGGCTTTGTTTGTTATCTCAAGACGGTAGTTCATTATGTAATGAATTTATGAGAACCAATCCACTATTTCGCTTGAATCTCCGCATCAGCGTGCTTGTATTTTCCAACTGCAATGGATTATCTCTCTTCGCAGTTGGTGTCTATCATGGTAAAAACCTGATCTGGACCTTAATCAGGTCTTCTATCATCTCAACTGAGACATAAATAACAGCGTTCTTGTCACCCGCAATCGCATCCTTGAAAACTTGCTCAATGGTATCGATCAAAACCATGAGATCTTCTTCAGTGGGGTGAAAATCCCCAAAATTTGCACTGAGCAGCTCAGTCTGCAGAGAGCCAACGGCCACGGAAAAGGCTGTATCCAGGTAGCCGTTGACCGCAGGTTGTTCTTCATACTTGAAGGAACCATGCACGCGCATCAGGTCTTTCTGTAAATCAACACGATCATAGTTAAAAACCCAATCTGTGCCCTTGAATGAATCGGCAGATCCGTCAAGTGTCTGATCCGCCAGGTCCTCATTCACATTTATCGTGACCAGCTGGGTTGGCGCGCCGCATGCCAGAATTGCTCCAATGATTGAGCAGGTAATCAGAAACATGACTGCCATAGATTTCTTCATATCCATTCTCCTCGGCTCAAGAAAGTGGAATCCTTAATTCACAGATCTGCTCGTTGACTTCGGAACCAGGTGAGAGAACCAGCTCCCACCGCTCTGAGCGCGGGTCAACGTCAAACGCCAGGGTGGTCTCCCAGGGTTGACCGGTGAGCAGCAGGTCCTGCCACAAGTTCCTGGAATCCTGGATGTATAAATAGCCGGTAGCCGCTTTCTGGATTGGATAAGACACGGGCGCACCACCAATAAATCCTTCGATCACGTAATCATCATCCCAAATCTGAACTGGATTCCGAGACAGGTTTTCCAGCTGCAGATCAACGATCACGAATTCACCCTCTGCATTGTGCTCGAAGAGCTGCTGCTGAGTGCGTACCGGCCTGGCGAGCTGGCCTGAGAGGATCCCCTGACAATCAAGCTCGCTGCCAGCAGAAGTGGATGGGCTGCCGGTTTGAGTGGCAATTGATGGATAGGCAAGGGATTCTTCTGCCAGCGGGGTCGGGATCAAAGAATCTCCTGGCTGGCGAACCTGGCTCGCAGGGTGTGATAGATGTAATTTTGCCACAGGGGGATCACATCATAATTTGAATATTCATGTGATGAAAAGGTCTGCAAAACCAGGCGGTTATCATAACAAACGGCCAGAGTCCCATGCTGGTCACCAATTCCCGGATTTGTGCCTGCCAGCAAGACGGCATCCCCTTTTGGCTGTCCCGATTGATACTGGATATCGAGCAGGTCGCCAATATCGCCTTTCCACAGCCAGTGCGCATTTGTGAACATCGGGATTTCATGTGGAGTGTGAAAAATTGGATGATCGGGTACCAGCCAGAAGAAAACTCGTAATTCTGGCTCGTACCAGTCTGTATCAAATTGCAAGCCGCAGCTGGTCAATAAACCTGCAACCTTTCCATTTGGAGCTAAATCGATGTCCCAATGTTCGACGATTGCAGCTTCCCCTGCCTCAAGATGTTGATTAATCAGCTCGAAGTATTCACCACCGAATTCCCGCCTGGCTTCTGCTGCCGCAATAACCAAATCCCATTCCGTCGAGGAGAGCAGCTGGTTCCTGAACCATCCTGTTGCGCTGCCGACATCCAGGTAGAAATAGCCTTCGAGGTCCAGTGCTTCCTTCACATAACGAACATAACCCGACGCAGACATGTTCTCAAACAGCAGGATCCTGGCAGCCTTTCTGCGGCGCTCAAAATTCGGGATATCGTTCCCAGGACCGAGGATTCCAGCGGCAGGCGTCAGGACTACCTGGGAAGCCGTCAACTGCAGGACTGGATCTACCTGTGCCTGTGTCGGGATGATATATGTCGATTGGGTAGTATTTGGCTTCTCAAGGCTGGAGGAGGTTCCCGCCAGCTGCGTTTGCTGGACTCAAATCGCTACCAGGGTTGCAACCGCCTGCTCATTTTCCATCACAAAGCGGCAGGCTGAAATAAGCAACAGGCCTCCCACAACCCAGGCTATTGCTCTAGTGGCAGCTTTAGGCGACGAGTTCGGAAATTGGTTTAAATCATTCATCAAATCCCGCTCATGATTGGGCTTTATTCTAATCGATTCTTAAAGCGTATGATATGATGCGGACATGAAAAAAAATTTCATCTCGGATTACCTGGATTTTGCCTCGCAAACAGCTTATTCAGCCGGAAGGATGACGCTGGGATACTACCAATCGCAATTGAACGTAGAGCTGAAATCAGACGGCAGTCCCGTGACGGTAGCCGACCGTGCAGCTGAAGAGTACATCCGCAGCCAGATCAATAAGAAGTTTCCTGACCACGATATCCTGGGAGAGGAGCTGGGGGAACAAAAAAGCGGAAAGAGCCACCGCTGGATTATCGACCCGATCGACGGTACAAAATCATTCATTCGCGGCGTGCCGTTGTACGCGACTCTGATCGGGCTGGAAATCGATGGTGAAGTGAAAGTCGGTGCGGCTTACTTCCCGGCGCTGGATGAATTGGTGGCTGCCGGTATCGATCTGGGCTGCTGGTGGAATGGCAAACCCGCACGGGTGTCGTCTGTATCTAGCCTGAACCAGGCGATCGTAGCCTGTACGACAACCATGAAGTTCAGCCAATATGACCGCCAATCTGCCTGGGAAAGGCTCGTAAGCTCCTGTTATTTTCAAACCGGCTGGGGGGATGCTTATGGTTATATCCTGGTGGCAACTGGCAGAATTGAAATCATGCTCGATCCGGTGATGAGCGCCTGGGATGCCGCTCCGTTTATTCCGATATTAAAAGAAGCCGGAGGATATTTCGGCGACTGGCACGGGAACTGGACGATTTATGCAGACGAAGGGCTGGCTACGAACGACGCTCTCCTCAGCCAGGTCCTATCGATTATAAAATAATGTCGTAATTTAAATCAAAAAACTGATCAAGAATCCAGCGATCCGATGGTAATTTATACTTCAACAACCATTCCCGGTGTATGACCGGGGGTATTCAGTTGGCTCCTGGGGATTACGGCTTGCGACCGCAAAATGTCTCGCATCCACATTCCACAATTTACAACTCAACCTGGCACCCAAGTCCCGGTACATCTGATGCAACCAGGCAGCCTTCCTCCAGTCGGAAACCGGGGATGGATGGATCACAATGTAAATCCAGGTACCCGTCCAGATCGCAGTACTTTACGTTTGGTGAGCTCAGAGCAAAGCTCAATCCAGCAGCGGCTAACAGGGCGGGTTCGATTACGCAGCTTACCAGGGTATCCAGCCTGGCGGCCTGAGCGATGGCATCGATCTGCCTGGCGCAGCCGAATCCCCCGCAGGTCGCCATCTTGACGCATAACCCGTCCGCGATCCGCTCCGCAGCCAACCGCAGTGCCGAGGTCGGATCTGTAACGCTCTGATCCGCCAGGACTGGAATCGGGCTGTGACGGGTTACTTCGGCAAGGGCGGCCAGGTCTTCGGCCGCTGTTGGCTGTTCCAGCATCTCCAATTCATCTTTAAGTGCTCGAGAGACATCCAATGCATCTTGAATTTGATAGTGACCATCTGCATCCAGCCACAAGCGGTGATTTGGCAGCACCCTGTGCACCGCTTTCACGCGCTGGACATCTTCATCAGGATCCATCCCCCCCTTGATTTTCAGAATGCGAAAACCTGCCTTGGCACGTGAGCGGGCGATTTCCACAGCATCCGGTATGGATGCCAGCGGGATCGTGGCCGAAGTTTGTATCTGGTGGCGATAGCCGCCCAGCAGACGGTACAGCGGCATCCCAGAAACCAATCCAAGTAAATCATAAAATGCCAGGTCGAAGGCACAATGGGCTGCCAACGAATCACCCGCGACCATTTTTAGCTCTGCTAATGAAAATTCTAAATTAACCGGATTCAGATCGCACGCGACGTCTGCGCAAGCCTGGCATGCGCGCAGGGCATGCTCTGGTGTCTCACCCGTCAGGGCAGGATCAGCAACTGAGCAACCCCAGGCGATCTTGCGGTCTTTTGTTTCGATGCGGACGAAAAATGCGGTGACGTTTGAAATCTCATTGAATGCGGCAATCCTGATGGGGGATTTTGTTTGCAGGATAACCTGCGTGACTTCAGATTTGATTATCTGCATCCAGCACCTCACTACCTGGACAATAATTTGTTGAAAAGAATGTGCGGATAAACAATAACACGGCTTGATCTGTGCGCTTACAGGAGTGCTGTCAAAAAAACTATTCTGGACATATTTGGTTATAATTATAATATTGGATAATAATTTGTTCGATATATACCAATCCTTTTTCTAATCATACCTCAGGAGCAAACAGGATGCGCAGGAAAAAACTTGGCAATGCAACTATTGTCGCCTTGATTGTCATTAACGTAGCATTATGGCTGTTTTTCCCCCCCATCGATGACCACAGGGAGAATTTCCACATCCAATATCTGGGTGAAGTGTTCAGCACAAGCGCACTTCTGTTGATGGCCTGCAATGTCCTGCTTTCGCTTCGCCCGCGCTTCCTGGAGCCTTACTTCGGGGGATTGGACCAGATGTACCAGACCCACAAAAAGAATGCCATCATGGTGATTGTGCTGGTGCTGACACATTTTTTCATCATGTCGCTGGGTGGAGCCTTCAGCCTTGGTATCTCATTAGGTAAAATAGCGCTCATTGGACTGCTCGTCTCAGCCATGCTGGCCCTGGCTCCACGTATACCTTTTATCGGAGCCGGAATCAATCTCAAATATCACCAATGGAAATTCATCCATAAATTCATCGGGATTTTCTTCATCGTCGCCTTGTTGCACATGCACAGGATCCAAAACCTGCTACAGACCACTCCAGTCGTTCAAATTTACGTATTATCGATCGCATATTCGGGGGTAGCCCTGTACGGGTATAAAGAGTTGATCCAACCCCTTGTCAAAAAGAAGTTTCCCTACATCGTCCAGAGTGTGAGCCGGTTAAATGGCACCGTAATCGAAATTTCCCTGAAACCCGTTAAACAGGCGCTATCCCACCTGGCTGGCCAGTTTATGTTCATCGACTTCCGCGGAGAAAAAAGCCTCTCCGAACCGCATCCATTTACCATCAGCAGTGCTCCAAATAGCGAACACCTGAAATTGACCATTAAGGCTTCCGGGGATTTCACCCAGCGCCTGTACGATTTGCTGGAGCCTGGTAAAGAAGCCAGGATTGAGGGCGGTTATGGGATGTTCAACTACAAGCATGCCAAATCAAAGCAAGTCTGGATCGCTGGAGGAAATCGGTATCACACCTTTTTTGAGCTGGGTCCGTGGATTCGGCGGCGCTTTGGAGGAGACTGTAGATTTCTTTTTGACCGTCAGAGTCCCGGAAGAAGCACTTTTCCTGGATGAGCTCGAACAGGCTCAATCGGAAAATAAAAATTTCCACCTGCACCTGCATTTTTCTAATCGAGATGGGCGCCTGACACTGGAGAAAATTGTGCAATCGAGCGGAGTCGTTTCTGACAAAGAAATCTTCCTGTGCGGTCCGCTGCCGATGACCCTCTCGCTGAAGTCGCAAATGCTGGCTGCGGGAGTACCCGCTGCCAGCATCCATTACGAAGAATTCAGCTTCCGCTGATCTTTTTCCAACATGGCATTCGCACTGCATTTGTGATCTTATTGTGTGGGATTGCACAAACCGCCGATTTGTGGTAAATTTTGATCACTCAGCCGAGAGGAGGACAATATGGCGAAGGATCAAATACCTGACATCGTTATCGGTCGCCTTCCTGTGTATCTGCGCTCCTTGCAGCGCATGGCATCAGAAAACCGCAAAGTAACCTCTTCACAAGAAATGGGTGAGCGTCTAGGGATCTCCGCCGCTCAGATCCGAAAGGATCTCTCGCAATTTGGTGAGTTTGGCAAACAGGGTACGGGATATAACATCGAGTTCTTGATCGAAAAAATCCGCCATATCTTAAGAATCGACCATGACTGGGATGTGGTTGTGATCGGAGCTGGAGATATTGGCAGTGCAGTCGCACGCTATAAGGGTTTTATCGACCGGGGATTCCGCGTCACAATGATTTTTGACGACGATCCTCAAATAATTGGGACGCGCGTGGGACCATTCCAGGTTTTAGACAGCGCTGACATGGTACGATTGATTCAAGCAGCCAGGGTGAAGATTGCGATGATCGCCGTACCTGCCCCGGATGCACAGAACGTAGCCGAGCAATTGGTAAAGGCTGGAATAACTGCCATCCTGAATTATGCGCCGATCAGCCTGAATGTCCCACCTGAAGTAAAGGTGCAGTATATCGATCCATCCACGCACCTGCAGCGCATGACCTATTATCTGGAATAGAGAATCAGACTGCAGGAAGGTTGCGCCGGATCAGGGGATACAACTGCAATCCCCGCACGGCACCCTCAACAACACAGGTTGTCGGGTTATCGACCAGGTAAGCCGGCACCCCCAGCTCTTTGGTCATCAGCTTATCGATTCCGCGCAGTAACGCCCCCCCACCTGTAAGTGCGACACCACGATCGATGATATCGGAAACCAGTTCAGGAGGTGTTTTTTCGAGCACGCGGCGTACCGTCTCGACGAAACTGCGTAAGGTTTCGCTCAACGCCTCAACGACTTCCCCGGTTGTAAATGTCACCGGGCGCGGCAATCCGGATACCTGGTCCTGTCCCTGGACTTCCATAGTCTGCTCTTCATCTTGAGGGACGGCAGCACCTATTCGCACCTTTATCTGTTCAGCTGTTAACTGGCCAATGATAATACCGTACTTCCGGCGGGCATAAGTAACAATTGATTCGTCAAGGGCCATGCCTCCGGCACGCAGCGTCTCTGCCACGACGATGCCGTACATCGCCATCACGGCAGCCTGCGTGGTGCCGCCTCCCATGCACACCAGCATATTGCCGGATGGAGTGCCTATGGGTAAATCCACACCCAGTGCGGCTGACAACGGCTGCTGGATCAGGTACGCCTCCCGGCTGCCGGCTTGCAGAGATGCCTCGTGCACGGCCCGGCTCTCAACGCTGGTCACTCCAAATGGGACGGTCACCATGATGCGCGGCCGGAAAAGCCGCACCGGACCGCTGACCCGGCGCAGCAGCGCCTCCAACATATATTCGGCGACTTCGTAATCGGCGATGACTCCGTTGACCATTGGGCGGCTGACTTCCAGGGATTCAGGGACTTTCCCCAGCATGTCCAGAGCTTCCTGCCCCCAGGCGACCATCTTCTGCTCATCCACAACGATGGCTGCCACGGTCGGCTCCTGCGTGAGGATCTGGTTACCTTCGGCTACGCGAATAAAAAAGGTTCCCAGATCGATCCCCAGGTCCTTGGAAAAGAGTGCCATCCCCTATTTGCCTTCCCCACCATGGTACTAAGTCGGGAGTTTCCGGAAGCGCCTGGCTGCCTCCAACCTCAGGTTCGACCTCTTAAGTGCTGATTCCATCGCCAGGTAACTGTCCATGTCGGGTGGTGGTCCCAGCTTGAGATATTCCTCTGCCCGCCGCCGGGCAGCCTCGGCACGTGAGATGTCAATCTCCTCGACATTTTCAGCTGCGTCTGCCATCACGGTGATGATGTCTGGCTGGATCTCGACAATCCCACCAGCGATGGTAAAGTGTTCTTCATTACCGTGGCTGCGAACCGTAAGAATCCCAATATTGAGTGTTGAGAGCAGCGGGGCATGGTTCGGTAGGACACCCATCTCGCCTTCAGTTCCAGGTAAAATGACGATGTCCGCCTCCCCTTCCCAAACCATTCGATCCTGTGAGACGATTTCACACCGGATTGGCATATTTACTCCTGAATTCCTTCGTCGATCATGCCCTCGCCATTTTCTCGGCCTGTTCCACCGCTTCATCAATGGAACCCACCATCATGAATGCACTCTCGGGCAGGTCGTCATGCTTCCCATCCAGGATTTCGCGGAAGCCTCGTACGGTCTCCTTCAAAGGCACATAACGTCCCTCGCGGCCTGTGAACTGGGCAGCGACGAACATGGGCTGCGAAAAATAGCGTTCAATCTTGCGGGCACGCGAAACGATCAGCTTATCATCTTCGCTCAGCTCATCCACTCCCAGAATGGCGATGATATCCTGCAGGTCCTTATAACGCTGGAGCACACGCTGCGCTTCGCGTGCGGTGGTGTAATGCTCCTCACCGACGATTTTCGGGTCCAGGATGCGGGAAGTTGAGGCCAGCGGATCGACTGCTGGATAAATACCTTTTTCGGAGATAGCCCGTTCAAGGGCAATCGTGGCATCCAGGTGCGTGAATGTTGCCACCGGGGCGGGGTCGGAGTAATCATCTGCCGGGACATAAACTGCCTGCATGGAGGTGATGGATCCGCTGCGGGTGGATGTGATCCTTTCCTGCAGCTCACCCATTTCGGTTGCCAGTGTAGGCTGGTAACCAACGGCAGAGGGCATGCGCCCCAGGAGTGCGGAAACTTCCGAGCCAGACATGCTGAAACGAAAGATGTTATCAATAAACAGGAGGACATCCCGGCCCTGGTCGCGGAAATACTCTGCCATCGATAATGCAGTAAGCGCCACGCGCAGGCGGACACCGGGTGGTTCATTCATCTGGCCAAAAACCATGACGGTATCTTTGATGACGCCGGATTCGAGCATTTCACGGTACAGCTGGGTACCTTCGCGGGTGCGTTCTCCGACGCCGGCAAATACCGAGTTGCCCTGGTGCTCGATAGCAATCGAGCGAATTAATTCCATGATGATGACTGTCTTACCGACGCCCGCTCCACCAAAGATGCCGGTCTTGCCACCCTTCGTGAAAGGCGCGATCAGGTCGATGACTTTCACGCCGGTCTCGAACACTTCGACCCGCGTGGATTGGTCGGAGAAAACGGGAGCAGGGCGGTGAATTGGGTAGCGCATTTTTACATCGACATCCCCTTTTTGATCCACCGGCTGGCCGAGCACATTAAAAATACGTCCCAGGGTTTCCTGCCCGACCGGCACCATGATCGGCGCTCCGGTGGCATAAGCAGCCTTGCCGCGCTGCAGGCCGTCCGTGGCGTCCATCGCCACCGTCCGGACCCAATTATTTCCCAGGTGTTTCTGTACTTCCAGCACAAGGGGAGACATTCCCTCGCGCGTTACCTCGATTGCCTCGTAAATATCAGGCAGCTGTTCGGATGGGAATTCCACATCCACCACCCCACCCAGCACCTGTACTACACTACCTTGCACTCTTGCCATACTCGCCTCCAATACCTAACTTTGGGCCAACGCTTCCGCACCGCCAGCAATATCGAGCATCTCACTGGTAATCGACTGCTGGCGAACCTTGTTATATTCCAGCTGCAGCACATCTGCCAGGGCTACCGCACTCTCAGTGGCATTCTTCATGGCCAGCATGCGCGCGGCATGCTCGCTGGCGAGCGATTCCATGATCGCCTGGTAGACCTGTAGCGCGGTGAACCGGGGCACGATCTGATCCAGGATGGCTTCCTGTCCGGGCTCGTAAATATAAGCAGCTGCCATGCTTCTCTCGGCCCGGCCAAAAGAAATTACACGCCCGCTCTCCTCCCCAAGCTCCAGGGGCAGCAGCTTGCGGATTTCAGGCACCTGCCTCACCATGTTGATAAAAGAGGTATAGATCAGATACACCTCATCCACGATACCTTCCAGGTAGTCATCCACAGCCAGGCGTCCAATAGCAGAGACATCGGCGAAGGTGGGCGCGGGAGGTAAATTGCTGAATTCAGCAATGATGTTTTGCCTACGGCGCAGCATCATATCGCGGCCTTTTCGCCCAACTACGACGTATTTCACCGGCACCGGTGAATTGCGGAAGCGATTTAATGCATAGCGGACGATGTTCGAGTTGTACGCACCAGCCAGCCCGCGATCGCCTGTCACCATCACGACCAGGATATTATTTACTTGTTCCCTGCGGGTCAATAACGGGTGAAGTGTATCGCGACCGGGCTGCGCGGCGATATGAGTCAGCACCTGCCAGGCCTTGGTGGCATATGGGCGGGTGTGCAGAGTTGCCTGCATTGCCTTGCGCACATTGCTGGCGCTGACCGCCTGCAGGGCACGTGTGACCTGGGCAATATTCTTGATGCTGCTGATCCGTAATCTAACTTCGCGTAGATTTGGCATGTTCGATTCTTGGATTTGGCTAAATAATCGAAAATTACTGCCAGGCGTTCGTAAATGCATCGAGAGCAGAGCGTAATTTTGCTTCCGTTTCCTCGGTGATGCGTTTATTCTCGATGATGTCTTTTCCGATCTCTGGATTGGATGATTCCATATAACGCAGCAAGGAAATTTCCCAGGCATGCACGCGTTCCAACGGTACTTGATCGGCGTAGCCCTGCGTACCGGCGTAAAGCACCATCACCTGGTCTGCCAGTGACATCGGCTCATACTGCGGCTGCTTGAGAATTTCCTGCATGTGCTGGCCGCGGTTCAATTGCGATTGGGTAGTTTTATCCAGGTCTGAACCAAACTGGGCGAAAGCCGCCAACTCACGGTAGGCTGCCATGTCCAGCCGCAGCCGGCCCGCAACCTGGCGCATGGCCCGGGTTTGTGCGTCTCCACCTACACGCGAGACCGAAATTCCGACGTTGATGGCAGGTCGGATGCCGGCATAGAACAGGTTGTTTTCCAGGTAGATTTGTCCATCTGTGATTGAGATCACGTTGGTAGGCACGTAAGCTGAAACGTCACCTAAAAGTGTCTCGATAATAGGTAAAGCAGTCAGTGAGCCGCCTGAATGAGCAAATTTGACCGGCTTGAATTTTTCCGCCTCGGGCATCGATTTGAGTGCTTCCTCAGCGTCGTGTAATGCCCGCGGACCAACAAAAATCTTTCCATCCACGCTGTCTTTCTCTTCAGCACGTCCACCCTGGTGCTCCATCGAGACAATCACATACTGGTCCGCCAGGCGTGAAGCACGTTCGAGCAGCCTGGAATGCAGGTAAAACAGGTCTCCCGGGTAGGCTTCCCGGCCAGGAGGCCGGCGGAGCAAGAGTGAAACCTGGCGGTAAGCCCAGGCATGCTTGGATAGGTCGTCATACACCACCAGTGCGTCGCGGCCGGATTCCATGTATTCCTCGCCCATGGCGCAGCCTGCGTAGGGTGCGATGTACTGCAGGGCAGCCGCCTCGTCAGCAGCAGCCACAACCACGGTGGTGTAATCCATCGCTCCAAAACGCTCCAGGATTGCGACCGTGCGTGCGATGGCTGCCTTCTTTTGACCGATGGCTACATAGATGCACATCAAGTCTTTGCCCTTCTGATTGATGATGGTGTCGATGGCGATGGCTGTTTTTCCGGTCTGGCGGTCGCCAATGATCAATTCCCGCTGCCCGCGCCCGATCGGGATCATCGAGTCGATGGCTTTCAACCCGGTCTGGACGGGATTATCCACATCTTTGCGCGCGACGACTCCCGGAGCGATGCGCTCAATCGGCCGGTATTGGCTCGATTTGATCGGTCCTTTACCATCGACCGGCTCTCCCAAAGCATTCACCACCCTGCCTACCAGGGCATCGCCGACCGGGACAGAAGCAATCCGGCCGGTGGAGCGCACCTCCATCCCTTCTGCAATGCCGGAGTATTCACCCATAATGATCACACCGACGGATTCTCTCTCCAGGTTGAAAGCGATTCCTTTCGTTCCATCGCTAAATTCAACCAGCTCTTGCGAACGAACATCGGCCAGACCGTGCACGCGTGCAATCCCATCCCCGGCTTCGACGACTGTACCGACATCCCGGATTTCCAGCTCGGGTTTGAAGGCGTCGATCTGTTTTTGTAGGTCCGAGGTAATCTGGCTGATAAGATCGGACATATTCCCTCCAAAATCATTGAAAATGAATTCTTTAGATGAAAAATGATACCTGAAAGAACTTGAATTGTCCAGTTGTTCACAATTCTACGCTGAGCCGCTATCCAAAGGTCGCTCGGGCACATGGCTCCTGCCTCCCCGCCCTAGTTCCTGCGATCTTTCGTAGGCAGCCCAGATAGCCCTGGAAATGGCTGTCCGAAATCCGGCTTTCTCCAGGTAATACAGGGCTGCTGCGGAAGTGCCCCCGGGCGAAGTTACTTCGTTGCGCAATCGTGCCAGGTGCTTGGGATCATCACGTTTCTGGTAATAATCGACCGATCCACGCACGGTCTGGATGACCAGCTCTTCGGCAATACGGCGCGGGAAACCAAGGTGTACTCCGGCGTCTACCAGCGCTTCCATGAATAAAAACACATATGCCGGGCCTGTGCCAGATAAGGCCGTCGCCATATCGAGATAACTCTCTTCTTCGACAAATATTTCCTTCCCCAGGGCACCCAGGATTCTGACGAGTTATATCCAGCTGCTCCGAGCGCACACCCGGTGAAGCCGTCCAGACCGTGATCCCTTCGCCAATCTGCGCCGGAGTGTTCGGCATGCAGCGCACAATCAGGTCATGGCCCAATCCCCGGGTGATTTTTTCAATAGGGGCTCCAGCGACAATCGAAATTACCAGTGCCTGCGGCTGGATGGCACTGTTAACCCAGCCAGGACGCGATCCAGGCGTTGGGGTTTTACCGACAGCACCACGACATCGGAGTGTGCTGCCGCTTCTCGATTGTCTGGTACCGTTGCGATATGATAATCTGCCCGCAGCTGGTCAAGGCGCTCCGGGCGTGGGCCGGCGGCGACAATTTCGTCCGCTCCCGCGACCTGGTGCTGGATGAGGCCGTAGATCATGGCTTCAGCCATTACTCCCGGGCCGATGAATGCAATAGTTTTTTGATTAATCACCTCTACCTCCGATCATTCTCCGGATTCCATGTAATGCGTGTATTAAATTAAGCCTGCTGGGGGATTACCCAAAGTAGCGCAGCGCAAGCCGCAGCCGTTCTTCTGCATCCTGCGGAGCATCGCGGGGGATGGACTGCAGTGCCTGCTGCGCTTCGACGACGCTGTATCCCAAGGTCGTCAGGGCGGCCAGGATTTCAGAATCTACCTCACTTGTCTGGGAATATCCTTCAAATCCGGCTGAAGCCGGTAATCGATCCTGAAGCTGTAAGTAAATCTTCTGGGCGGTTTTCTTTCCCACTCCTGGCACGTGTGTGAACAGGTCAGGCTGCTGCTGATAAACCATGCGGCGAATTGCATCCGGAGTCAGAACCGATAGCATAGAGAGCGCTAACTTAGGGCCGACGCCATCGACGCTGAGCAAGAGGGTAAAGTACTCGCGTTCTTCACGGGTTTCGAAACCATAAAGCGCCAGAGATCCTGGCGGACGATGAGACAGGTGTGCAGGAAGACCAGCTCGCTGGGATTGAGCCTGTCACGCACAGGCGTTGGGACATGTACCAGCCAGCCCAGGCCGCCGATTTCGATAATTAAGCCTTCGCCTGTTTTTTCCTGTAACCGACCGTTGATGCTGGCGATCATGCCTCACACTCTATCCTTCCTCGACCAGCGCTTGCATGCGCCTGGAGTGCAGGCAGCAAATCGCCAGGGCCAGGGCATCTGCGGCATCATCCGGCTGAGGCAGATTCTGTCAGATTTAAAAGGATTTTCACCATCTCCTGCACCTGTTTCTTATCGGCGCTGCCGTATCCGGAAATGGCCTGCTTGACCTCCGAAGGTGCGTATTCAACCACCGGGATGCCGGCTTCAGCCAGGGCCAGCAATACAACGCCGCGCCCCTGTCCGACAGCCATTGCTGTGCGCACATTGCGCTGGAAAAATAACTTCTCCACCGCGCTGGTTTCAGGGCGATGGAGAGTCAACAGTTGTTGAATATCCTGGTATAGACTGAGCAAACGGTCAGGCATCGATTGCCCCGTCGGCGTCTGGATCACACCGTATTCGACCGCTGACAGGTTTCCAGCGCTATCCTCCCTCACCAGACCAAAGCCGGTCGAAGCGGTTCCGGGGTCGATCCCGATCACCAACATTGTGGGATGAATTCCAGGTCTATCAAGCTTCCAATTTTGCCATGACGCTGTCGGTTATCGACAGGTTCGAAAATACCTCCTGGACATCATCCAAATCTTCGAGCGATTCGATCACTCTGACTACCTGTATAGCCTCATCGTCTTCCAGCTCGAGCTCATTATTCGGCGAATACTTCAACCCGGCATCATCCGGCAAGATGCCGGCAGATTTCAAGCGGACATTAATTTCATTGTATGCCTCGACCGGCGCCAGGATCTCCACCCAATCATCTTCAAAAGTCACATCATCGGCACCGGCTTCCACCGCTAATTCAAAAATCAGGTCGGGATTGTGCTGCCCTAAAGGAAAATTGAAATAGGCGATACGCTTGAATTGCCAGCCGACTGCACCCGCCTCCGCCATGCTGCCGCCGTAGCGGTTCAGGATGTGACGGATTTCCGCCACAGTCCGGTTGCGGTTATCGGTGACACAAGAGATCAGCATAGCGATACCGTGCGGAGCAAATCCTTCGTAGGTGACTTCTTCAATTTCGAAGCCTTCCTTCGCATCTCCGGTGCCGCGTTTGATGGCCCTTTCAATATTGTCCTTGGGCATATTCTGCGCCCTTGCGCGATCGATAGCCAACTCCAGGCGGACGTTTGTGTCTGGATCACCGCCCCCTTCGCGGACTGCTATCACAATTTCTCGTGCCAGCCGGGTGTAGACCGCACCGCGCTTGGCATCAACCGCTTCCTTTTTGCGACGGATGGTCGCCCAGTGTGAATGTCCTGACATACCTTGTTCTCCTATACAGACCTTCTATTATACCACTCGGCTATTTTTCAGCTCTCACCACGGATAAACGCTTCTGTCATCTCCCGGGCTGCCTCATCTTTGAATTGCTTGGGGGGTGACTTCATAAAATAGGAAGACGGTCCGATCACCGGGCCGCTCAGACCGCGATCCAGAGCGATCTTGGCACAGCGGATAGCATCGATCATTACACCGGCAGAATTCGGTGAATCCCACACCTCGAGCTTGGCTTCCAGGTTCAGCGGCACATCCCCGAAGGTAGTACCTTCCATGCGCAGGTAGCACCACTTGCGGTCGGACAGCCATGGAACGTAGTCGCTCGGCCCTACATGCACCATCTCATCGGGAAGTTTATAAGGAAGCATGCTGGTGACGGCGTTTGTTTTAGATATTTTCTTCAATTCTAGGCGCTCCCTCTCCAGCATGTTCAGGAAATCCGTGTTACCGCCGAAATTCAGTTGGTAAGTGCGGTCCAACCTTATGCCGCGATCCACGAACAGGCTGGTCAGCACGCGGTGCAGGATGGTAGCGCCGAACTGGCTCTTGATATCGTCCCCGATGATGGGCAAACCGTGTTCAAAAAAGCGCTTGCCCCAATACTCGGAGCTGGATATAAATACCGGGATGCCGTTGACGAAGGCGCAGCCGGCTTCCAGCACCTGCTCGACATACCACTTGGTAGCCATTTCGGAGCCAACCGGCAAGAAATTGACCACCACATCGGTCTGGGTACTCTTCAGGATACCCACGATGTCATCGGTCGGTCCGGGTGCTTTCGTCAGGATCTGGGATAGGTATTTTCCCAGCCCGTCGTGGGTCATGCCGCGCGAGACCGGGATCCCCAGTTTAGGTACATCGGAGAATTTTTGGGTGTTATTGGGATAGGCGAAAATCGCTTCACTTAAGTCTTTTCCGACCTTTGGCTCCACCACGTCGAAGGCAGCGCTGAATTCGATATCCCGGATATGGTACCCGCCCATTTTGACATGCATGATGCCCGGGATCAGGTCATCCTGCTTAGCTTTTTGATAGTAAGTAACACCCTGGACAAGAGAGGACGCGCAATTACCCACACCGATAATCGCAACGCGCACTTTTTTGGTTTCAGTCATGAATGGCTCCTGCAGTGATTTTTTATGGTTTGGAATGGCTAATTATACCCTCCCTGTTGACCTGTAAGTACAGGTCAGCAGGAGATACGTGATACTGCACTTGCATAAGAATAGTCACTGCGCTATAATCCAGGTGTTCGGGGCGTGGCTCAGCCCGGTTAGAGCGCACGGTTCGGGTCCGTGAGGACGGCGGTTCAAATCCGCCCGCCCCGACTGGAATTACCTCAATCTTTTCACAACCATCAATGTTATATCGTCAAACTGGGGGGCATCACTGGCGTGGAATTTCACGGAATTCAGGACATTCGATAAGATCATCTCTGCCTGGTCTTCTATCTGAAGCCGGGCCAGGTTGGTCAGGCGCTGCTCACCGAAAGCCTCGTTGAGACGGTTATGCGCATCGGTGATGCCGTCGGTGTACAACAGCAATACCGAGCCAGGCATCATTTGAATTTTATTTTGCTCCCACTGGGAATCTTCCGCCACACCCAGGGCCATCCCCGTGCGATGGAGCTGAATACTCTGGCCTGCTTGGTCACCTGTGAATAGAACTGGCGGGTTGTGACCGGCATTGCTGTAATCCAGCTCGCCAGTAACTGGATCAAGCACCCCATAGAAGACGGTGGCGAAGTTCCGGCTGCCAACGTCGCGGATCAGGCGGCGGTTGGTTTCCTGCAGCACCATGAACGGATGTTCCGGAAAATCTCCTGCATAATTGTGTAAATAGGTCCTACACAGCACCATGTACAGGGCGGCGCCCATACCTTTATCGGCCACATCGGCGATGATGATGCCTACTTTTCCGCCAGGCAGGGGGATGAAATCGTAAAAATCACCCGAAGTCTCACGTGCCGGCTGCCAGGCTACCGCGAAATCCCATCCCTCGATCTGCGGGGTCTCATCGGGCAGCAGGCTGACCTGCATGCGTCCGGCTATAGCCAGCTCCTGGCGGCTGAGTGCGACTGCCTGAAGCGCCCTGGCAGCCTGGTTCAGGAAACCCACCAGCTGCAAATCCCGTCGCCGCTGTTCCAGGGCCCTGCCCTCCGCCAGGCGGTCCCACAGGGAGACCACACCGAGGGGCTTGCTGCCGCGCACCTGCAGAGGAAAGGCTCGCTTCAGCCAGATACCATCCTCCTGGCCGCGGAGCGCAATGGACTGGCGGAATGCCCGGGCTTCAAGCTGGTCTGCCTGCACGGGGATTTCGACCACAGCAGGGAACTCCGAATCGTCAAACTCGCCCATGAAGCGGATCAGGCGCAGCACCTTTTCGCCGGGCGGCGCATACCAGACTTCCGCTTCGTTGACGTCGAAAGCCGATGAGAGGGCACGCGTCAGGTAGCTGCCAGCTTTATCAAGGTTGTCGGAGGCATACATCGAGTTGATCGTGGCCGGCAGCAGGTCGAGCCTAAAATCGGCGATCCCCTGGCGCAAGCTGGTCTCAAGAAATTCGATGGCAGCATCCCAGCGCCCGGCCATGGCCAGTACATGCCCCACCCGCCCCGGATTGAAATGGCTCTTCAGGAAGCGGCGGTAAATCAGGTTCTGCAGCCGGTAGCTGTCTCCATCAACTGCTTCGACCACGCCGGTTAGGTAGAGAGGATCCAGGTCGGGTGAGAGCGGCAGGGGCAGGTCTGCCTTGCGAACCAGCTCCTTTTCCAACAAAACCAGGATACAGTGCATCAGGTCCGGATCATCCTCGATCATCCGGACGGCTTCCAGCAGGGGCGCATAATGGTAAACATCGCGACGTAAGAAGCGATTGGTTACTTTGCGCACTTCCCTGGCGCCTAATCGACGCGTCCCGCGCAGAATTATGGATTCGGCGCTTTGCTGCGAGAGCGTGCGTATCAGATATGTATCCCCACTGGTGTCTTCCTGCAGCAGCTGGCGGGCGTGGGGTGTGAAATCAATCCCTTCTTCTACTAAAAAGTCGGCAATCATGTCGCAGCTCTCATCCGGTGAGAGGTCGCCGACGAAGACCCGCCGGGTAATGCCGCGAAAAGGCGATGATTTGCCAACCGTCAGGCTCGCCAGGCTGAGTGCGCCCGAAACGATCACCACCAGCCGGAATTCCTGGTTCTGCTGGTCCATGTATGCCGCACGCAGAGAAGTCAATAGCGACTGGGCCAGGTCGGTGGGGACGGTTTCCAGGTGTTCGATAATCAACACCAGGTCGCGGTGCAAAGCAGCCACTGTATCGGTCAGGAAGGCGCGAAAAACGGCACTGCTGGCCTCGGCAGGATCGGGCAGTGGGAGCTCGCTGCCGGTTTCTTCACGGATCGAGCTGGAAACCAGGATTGTGAGCTCCGCAAAGAAGCCCTGCAGGGTCGGCGCGCGGATCGGCAGCAGGTCGACGTAAGCGCAGGTCCATCCCATACCGGATAATACTTTCTGTACATATAGAAGCAATACGGTTTTCCCGCACAGCCGCGGTCCTAACAGCGCGCAGTACACGCCGTCTTCGACACACTGGATGATCTGGTCGATCGCTTCTCGATGGTATTTAGCGGTCAGTGGTGCTTCAACGATCGATTCGGAAATGGTCATATCCCTTCTTCCTTTAACTTGCGGAAGAGATAACTCAGGTCGTAGTTCTGTTGCAGGACTTTGGAAAAAACCGGAGAGCGAAAATGGTAGTTTTGACCTTTGCGATGCACGATCCCGACTAACGACAACACCTGGCAGGCTTCGTCGATCTCATCCACGGGCAGGATAATACCTCCCTGCCGCAGGCTGTCGTCAATTTGCTCGAGTGAAAAACCCTGCTTCTCGTTCTCCAGGCTTTTGATCAGGGCATATACGAGTGCTTTTTCCCGGTTCTCGGTGTTCTGCATGAAGGATGCCAGGAGGTGGCTGCTGAAGCCTTCGTCGTTGTAGACATCGATCAGGCTGTCTGGGGTGATCTCCCGCTCACCAGTCTGGTCCAATTTGCGAAGCAGGATGGTACAGTAGTATTGGATCAGATTCGGATGTCCGGCTGTTTCATCAAAAATGCGTCCCACCACTTCCTCCTGGCTGCGGATGCGCACGCGTAAATTTTCCATTGGAACGAGGATCAGGTCGTGGGCCTGCTGGCGGGTGAATTCACTGAGACGGATTTCCTGGGCAAAATTATAGAAAGGGGAGTCGAGCATATACTGTTCTTTCATGGCTTCACGAAAACCAGCCATGATGTACTGGCAGGCGCCTTTGTTGGCTGAAGCGCGCAGCATGCGGAATAGCTCCCAATCCCCACGCTGCATGATCACCAGGTTGTCGACCTCATCGAGCAGGAAGATAATCTTCGACTTAAAGTAGCGGCTCATGCGCTCCAGGAAATCGGGAAAGAAGAACACATATTTCTGCATGTGCACGCGGGGGAGCTCGCGCGGGTTGAGCTTGCGGACCACCTCACGCACATAATCGTCGGTGCTCAGCAGATCGCTGCATTCAAGGTAGATTACATGTGCCTGGTCCTGTTCTTCTTTCAAGACGCGCTCGATTTCGCGCAGCAGGGAGGTCTTACCGATGCGCCGGATGCCCAAAATGGCATGGTTGCTCTCGGTGCTCGATAGTACGCGGTTGATCTCAGCTTCCCTCCCGAAGAACCGGCTTCCGGTTACCGGGGCGCGCGTTTCGTATGGAGACAGGTTCGAAATAGGTATTTGCGCCGAGATCATATCGAGCAGCTCTCCACTCGGCCGGCGAGACCGCAAAATCTCCTTCTGCTCATCGGCCCCCACCAGCACGCAGTTATTAATCAGACCGGATTTTAGCCGTAACAGCGGCTGAGAATTGCCATCCACCAGGACCAATGTGATCTGGCGACCTAAATTACGCTCACGAACCACGTCCGCCAGGCTCTGCATCAGGTCGCGCGCGGATACACCTTCCAGGTCTGAGCCCTGGACCCAGATGACCGGGGTCTCGTGCGATAAACGCAGCTTCCAGGATGACAGGTCGATCGTATAGAGCTGGTAGCCGAGGGCAGTCCTGGCTTCTTGGACGGTATAGCCTAATTCAGCGTTTAGCTGCTGGAGCAGCCTGGGCCATTTTAAATCCATAGATTGATCTGTGGTTCCTCCTGATTCAATGCCAACTTTCTATACGTTGAGGCTTTGAATTGTAAATACAAAGCCCACAAGATCAAAAAGTTCGCGGTGCCAGCAATTTTATCCCACAAATTGAAAATCACTATTCGTGCAGGGAAGCTGCATCAGGCAATCTTGCGACCTTTGGGTGGAATATCGGCGCGCGGCACCCTGTCTACAATCAGGATCTTGATCGGATTTAAAAAGCCGATTTTCAGCGATTCTGCAGGAAGGATTTCGATATCGCGTTCCAGCTCCAGGCAGTCCCGGCAGAGCGCAAGCTGTACCGAGCGCGCGACTCCATCGGGATTCAACACCGTGAGGATGACCACATGCACAGCCAGATTGCCGCAATAGCAGTGCAGTCGTTTGTACCTGGTACCTGGTTTGATACAGGTCTGGCAGACGCCATTTTTACCCACCAAAAAAAGCCGTTTACAGCTGCTGCACACCGGTTTAATATTCATTTCAGGGCACCCATTGAACCTGTGAATCCGTGCTGGATCTACTAAACCACAGCTGACGTAATTCGGATTCGCAATGCTATGAAAATATTAATCCTGAAGCGTAATGGTTGCAATTCCCCAGGGGAGGATTCTGAGAATGAAACACGGGTTAGGACTGAGGTGTATTAGAATCACCCCATGGATGAACTTGAGCTTGATCAAAGCAAGCAAGTGCAGGCGAAGGAATATGCCCGCATCCGCAGGAGGTTGACCCTGCTTGAGCTGGTTATCGGGGGATTGTATACGACCAGCTGGCTGGTCTTCGGCTGGGGGATTGATCTCACAGGTCGCATCGAGCAATTATCCAACAATCCATGGCTGGAAGTTGCTGTCTTCGCTTTAATTTTTCCGGGAATATACCTGATTATCGATGTACCTCTCTCCTTTTACTCCAGCTTTATTTTGCCTCATCGCTTCCAGTTATCCAACCAGAAGCTGCAGGGATGGGTTGGCGACCTGATAAAAGGCATGGCTTTGAGTGGGATATTCAGCTTGCTGATTATTGAGGTGATCTATTGGCTTTTGCGAACTATACCCGAAGCCTGGTGGGTGATCGCAGGATTTTTTATTTTTGCCATCAACATCGTGCTCGCCAACCTGGCACCAATTCTGTTGATGCCTTTATTCTTCAAGTTCACCCCCCTGGCAGAGGAATACCGGGAATTGAGTGAACGCCTGGTGCGGCTATCTGAGCGGGCGGGCACTCGTGTGAGGGGGGTATTCCAGATCGATATGAGCCGGCGCACCAAGGCAGCCAACGCCGCTCTGACCGGACTGGGAAATACACGCAGGATCATCCTGGGTGATACATTGTTAAGGGAATTTACGACGGATGAAATCGAAACGGTTTTTGGACACGAGCTCGGGCACCAGGTGAACAAAGACATCCCATTGGGAATGGCTGTCGAAACCATGCTGACTTTCGTTGGTTTATACCTGGCGAACCTGGGATTGAATTGGGGTGTGGCTTATTTTGGCTTCGATAGCCTTTGGGATCCTGCGGCCATGCCGCTGCTGGTCCTGGTGATGGGGGGCTATGGGCTGATCACCATGCCCCTCGGTAACGCTTTTTCCCGCTGGCGCGAGAGACGGGCCGATGTCTATGCGCTCCAGGCGACGGGCAACGGCACGGCTTATGCCAGCGCGCTGGTCCGGCTGGCGAATCAGAACCTGGCGGAGGCTGACCCTGAAGCGTGGGTCGAGCTACTGTTGTATTCTCATCCAGCCCTGGGTAAACGCATCGAGATGGCAAGAAGATTTAAACAAGAACAGGCAGCCTGAACCGCTGCCTGCTCCTATGGCTTACGTGAGCCGGTCATTCAGTCGGAATAATGATCCACATGATCAGGTAGATCAGAATGCCCGGCACACCTCCAGGGATCAGGGCGAGCAAGAATGCCAGGCGGAACCAGAACGAGCTGATCCCAAAAAAATCGGCTAAACCACCACAAACACCGGCAATGATCCGGTTGTGGCGAGAACGGCGAAGTGAACGGCGTGTTTCGGACACATTTACCTCCATCAATATCATTCTGACTTCACTTTAAATTACGTAGAAGAACTGAAAAGGTTGCTAAGTGTCGAGCCGGCTTGAAAACTGAGGCTGGAATTCCACCGCGATCAGCAGTGTCTGCATGTTTATTTCGACGATATCCTCGACGTCGCGTGCATATCCACCTCCCATCACCACCGCCACCGGAATCCCCTGCTGGCTGCAGTGTGAGAAAATTAGCCGGTCGTGTTCGGCCAACCCACCTTTTGTCAAGGCCAATCGTCCGAGGCGATCACCTTCGAATGGGTCGGCTCCAGCGATGAAGATGGCAAATTCGAGCGCGTGCATGTGCCAAAGAGTCCCGCAAACCCGTCTCGAGGGATTCCAGGTAGGTCGCATCATCGCATTTATCCGGTAGTGCGATATCCAGGTCGCCAGGATGCTTGTGAAAGGGAAAGTTCTTGGAGCCATGGATGGAAAAAGTGAACACGCATGTTTCATTCGAAAAAACAGCGGCCGTGCCGTTTCCCTGGTGAACATCGCAATCCAGTATGATGATCCGCTCCAGGTGCTTTTCATTAAGCATAATGCGTGCAGCAACAGCAACATCATTGAAGACGCAGTAACCTTCACCGTGGTCAGGGTAAGCATGGTGAGTCCCTCCACCCAGGTTGGCGGCTGAACCCTCTCCAAGAGCTGCGCGGCAGGCAGCGATCGTCCCTCCAACCGACCTGCGCGCACGGTCCATCAGGGCTGCAGACCAGGGGAAACCGATCCGGCGCATCTCTCTGTCGCTCATGAGACCACCAAGCATCCGATCCAGGTAATCCGGAGTGTGGACTGAAAGCAGGTGCTCATAAGATGCAGGCTCAGCCTGCAGGAGCGCAAACTGCTGTGAGAAACCATTCTCGCTCAATCGATCGAGCAGCAGGGAATACTTAGAGGCTGGAAAGCGGTGATCTTCCGGTAGGGGCAGTGCCTGCCTTTCGGAGAAGAACAATTTCAACGGGCTGTCTTTCACCACATCTCCCAATGCACGGTTTCTTCGAATGACCGGCGGCCTCCTTTTTGGGGGACTGCGGACAACACACCAGGGTCCTGGGGATATCCGAAGGATATTGCAATCAACATCGTCATTTCGTCTGGAAATCCCAAAAGCTGGCGAGCCAGGTCTGGCTGGTAAATCGTCGCCAGACAAGAACCAACTCCCAGGTCCCAGGCTGCCAGCTGCATATAAGCCGCTGCCTGCCCGGCATCGAACATCACGCTGAAGCGTGTTTCAGGCGGTGGAGTGATAATCCCCACAGCCAGCGCCGCGCCGGCCAGGTGTCCAGCGTAGGTGCCGAAGGCCGAAAGCTTCTGCAACCTTGCCTTGTCTTGAACGGCAATAAAATGCCAGGGCTGCGTATTCTTTGAAGATTGAGCCCGTCGACCTGCATTCAGGATTAGGTTCACCGTCTCCAGAGGCAGCGGCCGGTCCTGAAACTGGCGCACTGCACGTTTCGCGCGGATTGCATCCAGACTGTTCATTTTTTACCTCACCATTGGTGGTTAATCGAAATTCTACTCGCTTTTCACCTTTCAAAATATTCATGCTTCTTTCAGTTAACTCATACAAAATTCTAATCCACGCATGGGATAATTTTACAATCAAGATAAACTTTGTATGTTAAAGGACGGTAATGAAAAAGACATTCCTGGTAATAAGCGCGATTGTGGTTCTGGGCATTATCGCCATCGGCGCGTACATCCTGCGGCCCAGTGAAGAAGCAAGTGCACCGATCCAGGCAACTCCCATCGCCACCCAGGCTCAACCATCGCCTGCTGCCGCTACCCAAGCTCAAGCCGACCCAACCGAAACATCGGGTATCCAGGCTTTAGAGCCGGGGTTAACAGGTACCACCACCTACCAGATCAGCCAGGCAGAATCAGAGGTCAGGTTTTCCCTGGACGAAATCCTGCGCGGGAAGCCGTTCACGCCTGTGGGTGTAACAAACCAGGTCGCCGGTGAGATCAGCCTTGATTTTGACCAGAAACAGGCGCAGGTAGGCGCAATCCAGGTGAACGCCCGTACTTTGGAAACTGACAGTGATTTCCGCGACCGGGCGATCAACAACGAGATCCTGGAAACCGACGAATTCGAATTCATCACATTCGTCCCCACTGAAATCACCGGATTACCCCAGGAAGTGGGTATTGGTCAAACGGTTCAATTCCAAATCACCGGTGATTTAACGATCCGTGATGTGACCCAACCGGTGACCTTCGAGATTACCGCCACCCTGGTGGATACGTCGCGGCTGGAAGGGTCCGGAAAAACAACCGTGCTGCGCTCAGATTATGGATTAATTATCCCCAGTGTTCCCAGCGTGGCGGACGTCTCAGATGAAGTGCTTTTGGAGATTGATTTTGTAGCACTAGCGAGCTAACTCACCACAATTAGAAATTGAAAGGCGTGCGGATATTTGGCATCCGCACGCCTTTTCTCTTTTATTTGAGGGCAGTACTCAGGTCTGAACGATATCGATGGTTACGACGGTGCCACCGAACAGGAAATCTTCCTCGATCTTAATCGTCGCCTTGCGGTTGTCTTTGGTGAATACCAGGGTTGTAACATCTGTCTCCACCTTCGACTCAGCGGCTACCTTGGTCCAGCCGTTCGACGGCATCTGCTGTTCATAGAAATCAGCCGCTTCTTTGACCATCTTTTCTACCGTAAACTCGACATGTGTCTTCGAAGTGATGAAATCCGAGTTTGGTTCCAGGATTGGGATGCCCTCCGGCCTCTCCCCTGTGTTTTCAGGCTCGGGCATCATAGTGCCAACCGTATCCAGGATTTCTTCTGGATTAATTTCAGTAACGATGGATTCCAAGTTGATCTCAGTGACAATGGCTTCCAGATCGACTTCCGTGATGATGGAATCAATGTCAATTTCGGTGATGATTGCTTCTGCCTGTGTCTCGATAGTTTTGTCAATCTGGTCTTCGACAAAATTTCCTAACAGGCTGCAAGACATGGTGACGATAGCCAGGATGCTGAAGAGCCACATCCAGCGAAAAAACTTCTTGTGCGCCATTTTTTCCTCCTTCAGGTTATCCGCCGCAGATACTTGATAAAATCCATCGTATTATACTCCCTGAGGCAAACCCAGGACAGGCAATTACCGGCATCTCCGGCTCACTAGAGCCGGATACCGAAAGCCGGCTTTCTTCTACCGGCTTTGCCGAATACTTCAACGATCAAGCTCGGAGATAAACTGCTGCGCCTTGAGCACCAGGTCCCGGTTCCCGATAAACAAAGGCGTGCGCTGGTGAAGATCCAGCGGTTCGATCTCCAGGATATTTTGGCGACCATCGGAGCCACATCCCCCGGCCTGTTCTGCAAGAAAAGAAAGTGGAGCAGCTTCATATAGCAGGCGCAGTTTGCCGTTGGGGAGGCGCGGGTCTTTGCCGTCGGCTGGATAATAGAAAATTCCGCCAGCCAGCAAATTCCGGTGAAAATCCGCCACCAGCGAGCCCACGTAGCGCAGGGAAAGCCCCTTGATCTGTCCATCCAGTCCCTGGAGATAATCTGTCAGGCGGTTCACACCATCGCTCCAATAGCGCTGGTAGCCCAGGTTTGCACTGAAATACACGGGTTTCTTGGGAATCCGGATGTGAGGGTACGAAAGCAAGAACTCACCGACTGAAGGGTCCAGTGTGAACCCATGCACTCCATCGCCGGTCGAATAAACCAGCATGGTGCTGGAACCATAAATGATATACCCCGCCGAGACCAACTCAGACCCGGGCTGCAGGCAGTCCTCCATTGTTCCCGGACCGTCCAGGCTTTTACGCTGGTAGATGGAGAAAATAGTCCCGACCGGGATATTGAAATCTATATTCGATGAGCCGTCCAATGGGTCGTAGAGTAAAACATACTTGCCGGTCGCATAGTGCTCGGGAATATCCAACAGCCCGGCATGTTCTTCGGAGGCCATCACTGCCAGGCGCCCGGTGTGATCGTTGAGCCGGAAGATCGTCCGGTCGGCCAGGGTGTCGAGCTTCTGCACCATCTCGCCCTGGACATTGACTTCTTCCGTTGCCCCCAGGATTTCTGCCAAACCTGCGCGGGTCGTCTTGCTGGAAATGACCTTTCCTGCCAGGGCTATATCATATAAGAGCTGAGTCAGCGTTCCGGTGGCTTCAGGATGGTCACGCTGGGCGTCGAGGATATGCTTCTCGATGGTCGTAATCATCCACGGCTGGTCGGTATGTGTAGCCATTGTTTGACTCCTTAGTGTGGGGACTTCAAGGTTCTTAGCTGGAAATTCCAGAATTGCACAAGTCACTCGAGATTATACAGGATTTTGTCGGGGAACCTGTCCCAAAATCCAGCCTTCGATGGAAGTAATGTTCTTTTCTAGAATATCACCCGCTGGTCGATCGCCTGTGATGATATTCAGCATACCAAACAGCCCGACCAGGGCATCGAATTCATCTTCCGCACTGCCACGGGGACCAAAACCATTTCCAATATATTCTTCCAGGGACGAATGGATCCTCACGAAATGGCTTTCCGCCCAGCCCAACAGAACGGCAGCATTCGCTTTACGGCTGGCTTGAGAGCGCTTGCCAGATTTTGCATGTTTCAAGGCAGTCGCAGAGACCTGTAATCCAGGATCTGCGACCCGCAAATCAATACCCAGGTGGGTATAGAATTCAGCCGGATAGGTCTCAGCTATTACTGTATCATCGGTAGATAGGAGATCATTGAAAAATCCCGAAAATGGCCAGATCTTCGTTTGATTTGCTGTCCGCCTATCGAGCAGCGCGGGAATCAACACGTCACGCCAGCCGTGGATCGCTGCTTTACCAACCTGCTGCCCTCCCATCGTCCAGAATAGTGGGCACGCTGGTCGTCTGGTTGAGCTTCCGAGCTCACAAGTTCGCCTCAATTGATCCATATGCTCCATCTCAAGAGCATCCAGCAAATGGATCTGCCTGGCTGAGCCCGGGCGATGGGGATAAAAGGGGCGCCGTTGTCTGATTTCTTCAGGCAAACTGGCGAGATTGAAGAACTCCCGCCAGTCTTCTTGAGTGTTCGAGGTCAAAAACTCAATAAAACCATTTATCCCATTCTTTTGTGCGTAAGCCAGGGGTAACCCGATTGGGAAATCAAAGCCAACCAGCACGCAACCCTTTTCACCCGCAGCCGCTCTCAGGCGCGCTGATAATGTCCGGGCATCCCCAGCATTTTCCAGGTATTCGACAGAATAATTACCAGACGAATCCAGGACAGCCATCGCCATCCAGCGTTTCCTGGGATCGAGGCTCCAGTCAGCGTGCACGACCAGACTGGGACGGGGCAGGTTATTAGCGTTTAATCCTGCGTGCATATCATTATTCCATTTCAAGAAGCGAGGCGAGGGCTGCGACCTCTCCGGTTTTGGTTTCCAGGGATAATCCGCGCCTCAAGAAGCCCTCTTCAACCAGGGAGTCCAGACTCCCTTCAATTGCAGGCTGGCGCCAGCCAAACATCTTTCTAATATCTTCTTGACGAGCTGCCCCGATTGCCAGGAAATAGTGCCTGGTTAATTCCAGCCGGGCAGTCCTTTCATCGATGCTGCGCGCTCGCTCGTCTAATTCGGGATAATGGCGGGCAGCGATGTCATATGCAAATGCGTAGTGCCAGGCTCCAGACTGTGTGACCGCAACCGGGAGGATTTTGAAATCGGCCTGTAAATCAGCCAGCGCCCTATTGAACCGGCTCTCACTGGATGGGCTGCTCAAACGAGCTTTCTTCCGCAGGGCGACAGTGTCTACAGGACCCTCATCGAGTACAGCCTCGTATATTGATTTAGCTTCCTGCGTCATCCTGCCCATCTGGTACAGGGAGAGATAGTCTTCTTCTGGCGAACCATAATTTTCTGAAAGGGCATAAAAGTAAGGCAGCACATCGAAGGAAATCATGGTGGCTTTCCGCCTTAGAACTTTGGCATAGTACCACTGCCGGCTGCCAAGCAGCGAATTTTTCCAACCCCAGGTGACATGTCCCGGATCATCATGGGCATCAGCGACCGGGCGATCGCCTGCCACGGCAGACCACAGGCTTGGAAAAACGATACCGGTGATCGGCCAGAAGAAGATGAATCCCTGCTGGTTCACAAAGTCGATCGCTTCATCAAGGTTTTTCACCCGCATAGCTGGTGAAATCCGGAAGGTTTTCTGGCGGAAAGAATGGAGAATCTCAGCTGAAAGGATCATCGTTCATTGACCAACCTGGTACGAAGTGACTTCATAAAACAAAGGCTGCTTCATCAGGGATGAGAGAACAAATCTCTTATACCACGCTGTCGGATGAAATACCGTAAAGCTTTTGGTAAGGGTGATCATAGAATCATCCTTCTGGATCAATAAAATAGCACACCCATCCATTACCGAGTTGATGACAATTTTGGTTAGATTTGGTAAATTAAATCCTGGCGAAAAGGACTATTTGAGGGAATTTTAATGCTTGACAACCAGGAATCTAAATCACGCCGGGTCTTAATAGCGTCCAGCCATCCCTTATTTGGTCAGGGATTGGTTCGCCTTCTCAATGAGAAGAAATCTTTACAAGCAGAAGTGGTGGGTATGGTTTCCAACCTGGAAGAAGCCCTGGAAGCCATGCAGCGCCTGAAGCCCGACCTGATCATCGTCGATTACGATGATGAAAAACTGAACCGGGATGAATTCCTGGCCCGCTTCGTTGAAGGGGATCAAAAAATACGCGTGGTCTTCTTTCTCTGCAAAGTGCAAAAGAAGCCCTGGTTTATGACCGCCGCACTCTGGCTGCATCTCAAATCGATGACTGGTTGAAGGAATGGCCTGCCGTCAATGATGAACCAAAAATACCAATGCAAAATACGGAGATGCAGCAAAAAGCCAAACACAGGAGATCATCTATGAGACATCTTATCATCGCAGGCCTGCTGGTCGTGGCTGTTACAGCCTTGCTCATCCTGGGTCTTGGGCAGGTTCGTTTGCTGCCTGAGCAGGCCAGCGCACAGGCTATACCAATTGACCAGCTGTTTGACCTGGAGTTTAAAGTCATAGCCTTTCTCTTTTCGCTAATTGTTGTTTTCATGCTTTACAGCATCCTGGTTTTCAGGCGGAAGAAAGGTGATGTGAGCGATGCCCGCCATGTGGAAGGAAATACTCGCCTCGAGGTAGCGTGGACTATCGCTCCCCTGATAACAGTGCTTTTCTTTGCCTACCTGGGAGGCGACGCACTGGCAGAAACCATGCGCGCCGATCCGAAAGCCCTGGAGATAAAAGTCATCGGCCAGCAGTGGGCATGGCGCTTCGAGTACCCTGATTATGGGATCGTTACCGATACGCTAATGATGCCGGTGAACCAGCAATCGATCCTGAAACTCTCTTCGAACGATGTGGTGCATTCTTTCTGGGTGCCAGAATTCCGGGTAAAGCAAGATGCTCTGCCAGGAGGGAACGAGTTCGTGCGCGACCTGCGGGTTACACCGACTCTGACCGGAGATTACAAAGTGCGCTGCGCAGAATTATGCGGTTTACAGCATGCGACCATGGAAAGCCCTGTAAAAGTGGTGTCCAGGGAAGACTTCGAGGCCTGGGTCATCCAGGAGACCGGCGTGTCTGAAGACCCGGTGGAGCGCGGTCGTACCCTGGTTCAAAGATACGGTTGCGTGGCGTGTCACAGCCTGGATGGCACACGGATTGTCGGACCGAGCTGGAAAGGGATCTACGGCGCCACGGAGACTATGACCGATGGTACTACTGTCACGATCGATGAAGCCTATCTACATGAATTGATCATTCAACCACTTGCTAAGATTGTTGCTGGCTATCCCACAAACGTGATGCCCCTAAATTATGGGGAGCAGCTCAACGATCAGCAGATCGCAGACATCATCGCTTTCATCATGTCATTGAAATAAGCATGCCGGATCGATATACGGCAAGGAGTTCTGGATGAACGAAAAAACACAAGGCAGTATCTTTTCGGTGGGGATTATTCGCGGTCTTTTAGGTCTGGTCCTGGGAATGGTTGTGGGCATTGCACTGGTGAGTGTTATTCGACTGGTCTCAGGCCTGCCGGTGTGGTCCTGGGGACCGGAATCGAACCACTTTGGATTCTACGAGTTAGCCTGGGTGGTAGGAGCAATCTTCGGTTTTGCAGGCTTCATGCTCAGCGTGGGTGTAATGAGCGATTGGCTGTCCTGGATGAGAGGGAAGGATACCGAAGATCACCCGCAGGATGCTTTTCCCAGCGGGATCCGGCGCTACTTGAGCGCGACCTATGATCATAAGGCCATCGGTGTGCAATACGGAGTTACCTCCCTTCTGATCCTTTCTATTGCTGGCTCATTTGCACTGGTCTTTCGGACAGAGCTGGTCACGCCTGGCATTCAATTTCTCCAGTTGAAAGATTACAACACTTTCATGAGCCTGCACGGGATCATGATGATCGTGGCGATGCTGTTGGGAGTAGGGGCAATGTCGAATTTCCTGGTACCGCTCATGATCGGTGCGAACGACATGGCATTCCCACGTTTGAATGCCTTTGCCTTCTGGGTGAACGTACCTGCAGCGACCTTTTTACTCATGTCATTGTTCCTGGGCGGCTTCGATACCGGTTGGACAGGGTACCCGCCTTTGAGTGCACGAGCTCCCCTGGGTATGGATTTCTTCTTCGTTGCGGTCTATTTCGCAGGAATGTCATCCATTCTCGGTTCATTAAACATTATAGTCACAACCCTGCGCATGCGAGCTAAAGGAATGACCTATTTCCGCATGCCGATTTTCGTGTGGACTGCACTGGCGACGGCTGTAATCGGCCTGACAGCCACCCAGCTGATCGGGCTATCTTTCCAGATGGTGCTTTTTGAGAGGGTGTTTGGGATGGGTTTCTTCGATCCCAACAAGGGAGGCAATCCGATCCTATTTCAGCACCTGTTCTGGTTTTATTCACACCCAGCGGTATACGTCTTCGTCCTTACTGGCTTGGGCGTGATTAGCGAGCTGCTGCCGGTTTTCGCACGCAAGCCGCTGTTTGGTTACCGTTGGGTCGCCCTGTCCTCGTTTGGGATCGCCATCGTCGGCTTCCTGGTGTGGGCGCACCATATGTTCACCAGTGGGATGGCTTCTTACCTGCGTGTGCCTTTCATGTACAGCACCCTGCTGGTGGCGATACCGACCGGAGTGAAATTCTTCAGCTGGATTGCCACCATTTGGCAGGGAAAACTGTCCTTCGAGACACCCTCGCTTTTCGTCCTGGGGGCCATTTCGATATTTTTACTGGGCGGATTGAGCGGACCGCCAAACGGGACGGTGGCGACCGACCTTCACCTCCAGGATACTTACTGGATCGTCGGCCACTTCCACGCTACCATGTTTGGCGGCTTCATTTTCCCGTTTTTTGCGGCCATTTATTACTGGTTTCCCAAATTCACCGGGAAAATGTATAACGAAGCGCTGGGTAAGATCCACTTCTACCTGATGCTGCCGGCTTTTTATGTGCAGTCCCTGGGGCAGATGCAGGTCGGATTGCTGGGGATGCGCCGCCGGATCGGAGACTACGATCCAGCGCTGGGAATTGATACCACACATTTGTGGATCACCATTGCAGGCTATATCATTGGCATCAGTGTGCTGTTAGCCATCCTCAACCTGGTATACAGCGCCCGTCGAGGCCCGGTGGCAGTGAAAAATCCCTGGCGCTCGCGCTCCCCTGAATTCCAGCTGCCTTCCCCTCTGCCAGTTCATAATTATGCGCAGCCTTTTGAAGTGATCGGGGAACCATACGATTATGGGCTGGAAGGATCAGCCTACGTCAGCATTGATGAGGAGCGTACAAGGGGTCGGGCGATTCCACTGGCTGAGGCCGCCCCTGCACCTGCTGGCGCAGATTAATTGGACACAAACGCGAGGTTGGGGTAGCACCATCACCTCACAGCTCACTTGAATTATCGAGATAACGGAGTGAACCTTATGGATGAAAAGAAAAAAATGGCGTACCGGCAGGGGTTGGTTGTTTTCCTCCTGCTGGCAGTGCTGACAATCGGGGAGTTCTTCATCGGCGTCGTGGCGTCTTTGTGGTGGATGCCGCTGCTTGGCATTGCAGTTTTCAAAGCCTTTCTGATCGTGCGTGATTACATGCACATCGGACGTCTGTTTAGTGCGGATGAGGAAGAGGTGCTTCCATGACCACCGGAACTACTCAGATGGCAAACTACAGGCAAAAGACAGGCATGAACCGTCTGGGCCTGTGGCTGTTTATCGTTTCGGATACTTTTGTTTTTGCAGGGCTTTTCATTTCCCGCTTTTACCTGCTGGGCACAGCCACCCGGCCCGAAGTCAGCCAGTGGTTGGGATTGGCAGTCACTTCAATTCTGCTGATCAGCAGCTTTTTCATGAACCGGGCAGAGACGGCTATCGCACATGGCGACCAGAAAGCATTCCTGAACGGCACTATGATCACGCTGGTTCTGGGCACGCTGTTCGTAATCGGCGTAATAGGCGTCGAATGGCAGGTCGCTCCCTATGGTCCGGGAGAAGACGCCTCATGGTCCTTGTTTTACGCCATGACGGGTTTCCACGCATTTCACGTGCTGACGGGATTGATCTTCCTGGCTGTGGTATATCGCAAAGGCCGGAAGGGACAATTCAGCAGCGAACGCCACTGGCCAGTAGAAGCTGCTGCTGTGTACTGGCATTTTATCGATGTTGTGTGGGTCTTCTTCTATCCTGCACTGTACCTGATCGGGAATCCGCCGCTCTAAAATGAAGAAATTCTTGTGGGTTGGCATCGGGATTGTGCTCGGAATGCTCCTGACTGTTGGAGCCTGGTTCGCATCTGAGGCGCGTTACGCTTATAACGGCGTGCTGATCGATCCTCCTGCCAGGGCTGAAGATTTCGAGCTGACCGACCAATCGAACCAGGCCTTCCGGCTCAGCGAGCAGAAGGGTAAAGTGGTCCTGATTTTCTTCGGCTACACAAACTGCCCGGATGTTTGCCCGATCACCCTGAACGAATTTATGGATATTAAGGAATTGTTAGGAACCAGAGCTTCACAGGTGGAATTCGTGATGGTGACGGTGGATCCCGAGAGAGATACAACGGCTCAATTGGGGAGATTTCTGGAACGCAGTGACCCTGATTTCACTGGCCTGACGGGAAATTTGCCGGAAATGGAGCGTGTCTGGAAAAGCTTCGGCGTCTTCCGGGAGAAGCAGAAAGTCGAAGGCTCATTGGGATACCTGGTGGATCACACAGCTCGTATTTACGTGATCGACACGAACGGCGACTGGCGCTTGAATTACCCATTCGGGATGGAAGCCGGCCAGATCGTCCAGGATCTTCTTCACCTTTTGAGAGAAAGCTGAATTATGAAGGCGAAGGTTTATAAAGCATATCTTCTGCGACTGGGAATCATCGGAGTGATCTCGATCATATTTGCGCTCTCATTTAACGAGATCACTTACCGCCTGCAGAAAGACCAGGCTGACCGTGCTCCAGGTACGATCCAGCTGGTGATCCCGGATGGCGCTGCGAAGCTCGTTGAGGCGGGACAGAATCCAGTTTCGATTCCCGAGGAGATGGTTTTTGTCACCGGTGACGTACTTGAAGTAGTCAACATGGACAGTGCACCTCACCAGCTGGGACCCATCTGGGTGCCGCCGGGAGCCACCGGCAGGCTGGTGATGGAAAAAGCCGAGAAACTGGCGTATACCTGCTCCTTTCAAGCTGATCAGTACCTGGGGCTGGATGTCCGCCCGCCCACTACTTTAGGTACCCGCATTGTTGCTCTTTCCCTTTCTGCGCCAACTGTGGCTACCCTGCTTTTCCTTTACAGCCTGCTGGTCTACCCTGTAAAAATCAATGAAAACAATGCCAGCGTAGTAAGTGTGACATGATCATCCTGCGAATGTTTAGCCGGCGCTGGATTTTGACCACAGTCCTGGTCATCTGTGCCATGGGTGTGCTAATCCGGCTGGGAATCTGGCAGCTTGACCGCCTGGAAAGCCGGCGCAGTTTCAATACACGGGTGCAGGCACAGGTCGAAGCAGCTCCTCTCGATCTGAACCAGGAGGCAGCAGTCCCGGACCTAGCCGAGATGGAGTACCGGAAAGTTTCTGTTAGCGGTACTTACGATCACAGCAATCAAATCGCCCTGCGCAACCAATATTGGGGCAACCAGTGGGGCGTGCACCTGGTCACTCCATTGTTGATATCAGGAAGCGACCAGACCATCCTGGTAGATCGGGGCTGGATTCCGGCAGAAGATTTTCAGTCCGGGGATTGGTCAAAATTTGATGAGCCAGGTGTGGTGACCGTAACCGGAATACTGCGCCGTTCGCAAGAAAAGGCTGATTTTGGCAGCCGCAGTGATCCACAAGTTCAAGTCTGGGGATGTACCTGCAACTGCCTGGAATTTTGTGAATATAGAGCGCTTATCCGTTCTCATGTCCTCAACACTCTTACCGGCCTATATTCAGCAGGCCCCTGACCCTTCCTGGATTTCACTGCCTTACCGCTACCAACCTGCTCTGGACCTGACCGAAGGGCCGCATTTCGGATATGCCTTGCAGTGGTTCACCTTTGCCACGATTCTGGGATTGGGCTACCCTTTCTTCATCCAGCGCCAGGATCGCAGGCGCCTGGAAAAGTCTGAAAAACAACTGAAGGTCAGCCTGCCCGCTGCCGTTCTTCATTCCAATGATAGCTAAACTCTGATTTGTGAAAATGAAACATGCCATGCTAAAAAACACCAATACTCGCCAGCTGCTCCTGGCTGCCAGCCTGCTGATGTTCGCCGTGATCGTTTCTGGTGGGGTCATGCGCTCTACAGGCGGACAGGCAGGCTGCCCGGTCTGGTTAACCTGCGGAGACAACCTGGACACTCCTTTTCTCGAGGAATTACCCTCATTTTGGTTGCACGGATTCTCCACACTGATCATGACTTTTCTGGTAATGGTGATCGCCTTCAGGGTCTGGACACACTCACAGAATGACCGGCGACTGAGAAAAGAGATGGTCCTTCTGCTCGTCCTGCTGACAGCTGAAATCACCCTGGGTGTTTGGATTGCATTCGGCACTGGTGGGGATCAAGCAAGCTGGAATTCGCCCCTGCACCTGGCCCTTGCTCTGGCCTCTCAGGCTGTAGTGCTGGCTGCGACTGTGCAGTCGATCCTGAGAAACCGGCAGGGAAATATTTCTCATTCTCCTGGTGCTGGTTTCCGGCGCCTGGCAGTTTTTACTTTGGCGGGTGTCTTGATCCTGATGGTCAGCGGGTCGTTGATCGCTCCTGCTGGCGCAATGGAGTCATGCAAAGGATGGCCGCTGTGCGGGCCGGAATTGATACCTAGCGACGCCGGCGGCTGGCTGCAGCTTTCTCACCGCCTGATCGTTGCTGCAGCGGGCATATTAATGCTGGCTCTTTTCTTCCAATCCTGGCGCACACAGCGCACACAGACCGTGATCCTGGTGGCATCCACCTCAGCCGTGGTTTTATTTTTCGCACAGTCTCTGCTCGGCAGCAGACTAGTAGCGGGCTACCCGCTGTACATGCTTGTCCTGCACCAGTCTACCGCCGCGGCGATTTGGGGCGTGCTGGTCATCCTGGTCTCATACGTTAATATCTTGTATTCCAACCAGGCTGGGATTCAAGCTGAACCAATCAATTTACCAGGACGAAGCGGCTTGCTGAAAGACATGTTGATGCTGACCAAACCGATTGTGGTAGCGCTGCTGCTGGTGACCACCTTCACAGGGATGGTGATCGGTGCACAGGAATGGCCTGATGGCAAGATCCTTTTTTGGACTTTACTCTCCGGATTCCTGGCAGCCGGTGGCTCGGGGGCGATAAACCAGTACATCGACCGCGAAGATGACTCCAAAATGCAGCGCACACAGAAAAGGCCTATACCATCCGGTCGCCTGACACCCGCGGAAGGCCTGGCAACGGGCGTTGCGATGGCTCTGACCTCTTTTTACCTGATGGTGGCCTTCGTCAACTGGCTGGCAGCCCTCTTGACACTGGCGGGTATTATTTACTATGTATTGATCTACAGCATTTTCCTCAAGAAAACCACCGTGCAAAATATCGTCATCGGCGGCGGGGCGGGAGCGATCCCACCGCTGGTCGGGTGGGCGGCGGCGTCGGGCAGCCTGAACATCCCGTCATTGTTCCTTTTTGCGGTAGTTTTCATGTGGACCCCTCCCCATTTTTGGGCACTGGCGCTGGTCAGGCAGAACGATTACGCCCGGGCTGGTGTCCCGATGCTGCCGGTCATCCGGGGTGAGCTCGAGACGCGCTGGCAGATACTTATTTACACGATCGAGCTGGTTATCTTAACCCTGCTCCTGCCTGCCTTTGGTTTAGGGGGGGCTATCTACCTGGTAGGTGCATTTGTATTGGGGATGTGGTTATTGGGCGCAGCCTGGAAGGTTTGGAAGCAGGGTGGCAATAAACTGGCCTGGAAGATGTACCGCTATTCCAGCATGTACCTGGCATTTTTATTTCTAATTTTGATGGTAGACCGGTTGCTCTAGTAAACCGATACCCGGGTGCCGTTTCCGGTGACTTCCCAATCCTGGTGGTTCTCGATGCTGCCAGGATCGAACACCGGTGTAGTCCAGCGAAAAAGCCATCTGGCAGCTTCGTTCTGCATGTTGATGCAGCCGTGGCTCATCTGCAGACCGAAATTGTTATGCCAGTAGGTGCCGTGCAGGGCATAACCTCCCGGACTGCGGAAGAAACAGGTCCAGGGCACACCAGGTAAGGAAAATCCCCCGTTTTCTTCCACTTCAGGACCGCCAGCCACGCTCCCCATGTGCTTGGACGGCAGTTTCGAATAAATTCGAAAATCCCCTTCGGGCGTTCCGGTTGGCAGGACATTCTCAGCCAGGCGTTTATTGGGTATGCCGGAAGAAATCCGGGATTCCAACACCAGCTCATCACCTTCGTAGGCCCTTAGTGTCTGCTCCGCCAGCGAGACTTCCACGCGTTTTTCTTCTGCGGGCACATGCGCAGAGATCGGCGCATACTCGCGTGGTTCGATGATACGCAGGTGGATGGCAGGTACATAATACACTTCTGTGGCAGTCAGCTCGCTGACCAGCCGGTACCAGGGTTCATTATCCGGACCTTTCTCCACACCCGTGATCCAATGGACAGAAGAATAATACAACCGTGAACCACGCCAGGGAGCCCAGGTCCCATCCCTGCGGAGCTGGTAGGCTTCGGTAAAAGGCACGGTCACTTCGCTCAGCTGTCCAGACTCGGGTACCCAGCTGGCAGGCTCATTCAGGCGCACCTGTACAACCTGTAAGCGCGCACTGTGAACATACCCACCCCATACACGGTACCAGAGTGTGTTGTAAAACTGAGGAGCATCCGGCGGGTTCAATGCGTCATACACATGCATAATCTGGTCTCGAAATCGATTGCCGACGATTGGAGCCTGGTCGTTCGGCTTGCTGCGCACATCGACCTGATTGGTCGCCACCCGTACCAGCATGCCGTGGTCACGTTCTTCAGGGAAGGGAAAAACTGGCCGGAAGGCAGTGCCTGCCAGGCTTAACATGCTCAACTTAAGGAAATCGCGACGTGAAAAATGCATAGAAGGACTTTAACCCACGCAAGCCCATAAATCAAGCCGTGCATGCTTGCCAGCTTTGCTTTCCTATTGTATGATGGAATCCATTCCAGGAAAAAATATGAATACAAATTTTCCGCTTATTGAAACTGAGCAGCTGTCCAAACGCTATGGGGCGAAATCTGCGGTGGAAGCAGTCAGCTTCCAGGTCCAGGGTGGAGAAATCTTCGGTTTTTTGGGACCGAACGGGGCTGGTAAAACCACCACGATCAAAATGATCGTTGGTCTGCTCAAGCCCACGACAGGAGCGGCGCGTGTCGGTGGTTTCGATGTGCAGGCGCAGCCGATCCAGGCGAAATCCATCACCGGGTATGTGCCCGATGAGCCCAATCTGTATGCCAAGCTGACTGGCAGGGAATTATTACGCTTCGTGGGCAACCTGTACCAGATGGACAGGAAGCAGGTCGACCGGCGCATCGATGAGTTATTGAGACTTTTTGATCTCCAGCAGGCTGCAGATGATACGATCGATTCATACAGCCACGGTATGCAGCAAAAAACATCGCTGGCTGCAGCCCTGATGCATGACCCGAAAGTCCTGGTTCTGGACGAGCCAACCGTGGGCTTGGATCCAAGATCTGCTCGCTTGATTAAGGATATCCTGAAGCAGATGGCGGAGCGCGGCTCGGCTATATTTCTTTCCACGCACATCCTGGAAATCGCTGAGCGGATGTGCGACCGGATTGGCATCATAAACCAGGGCAGGCTGATCGCAGCTGGCAGCATGGATGACCTGCGCAGGATGAGCCAGGGAGAAACCAGCCTGGAGGATATTTTCATCAACCTGACTGGTGGAGCGGAATACTCGGAAATTGCAGAGGTGCTGGCTTGAATCAAACTGCGGGGGAATCGATCCGCGTCAGTGTCTCTTCATCAGTCTGGACATTGTTGCGCCTGCGCTGGATGATTTTCATGATCGGTTTCCGACGAGCCAGCTGGGTGCGGAAACTGGTTGTCATCTTCATCGTAATCATCTCTATTGGGGGAATTGGAGCCATCATTTATCTAAGCCGGTATCTCTTAAGCTTCCTAAAAAATCCACTGCTGGTCGAGGGGGTTGGAAACCTGGAAGCAGTCCTGAACAGCGTCCCAAGTGTTTTAATCTACCGGTGCCTTTATTGGGATATTGGTGACCAGTTTCGGCGTACTGCTGCAGGCCTTGTACCTGGCAGGAGATATGGATTTCCTGCTGTGCCGGCCGGTTCCAATCCGGGCCGTGTTCATCGCCAAAATGCTGCAGGCAGTCCTGCCCAGCTTTATCTTGATCTGCGCAATAGCCTTACCGATCCTGTTTGGCCTGGGCCTGGCACAGGGTTATTCCCTGCTGTTCTACCCATTTGTGCTGCTGGAGCTTGTGGTTCTGTCCTTGGCTGCTGCTGGATTCTCCAGCCTGCTGGTAATGGCTGTGGTGCGGGTCTTTCCAGCCCGCCGGGTGGCAGAAATTATCGGTTTTACAGGCGCAACATTGTCTTTTATCTGCTCTCAATCAGGTCAGCTGGCACGTTGGGATAATTTATCACCTGGAGACTTGAGCCAGGTACTGGCGGTATTCCAGCGCTTCGATTCACCACTGTCCCCTTTGTATTGGGCTGGACAGGGCCTGGTCAGTGTTGGTGCAGGAGACTGGTTGAAAGGAATTGGACTTGTCCTCGTTACAGTTTTGGCCGCAGGAGGCATATTTGCTGTTTCCATGGTGACTGCGGAGAAGTTGTATTACTCCGGTTGGGCAAGTATGCAGGCGCGCGTGCAAAAAATTAAACGCCCTCGGCGCGAGAAAATCGGGATTTCATTACCCAAAATTGCTGTCATGGAGCGGGTAATCTCACCAGCAGCATGGGCAGTCACGGTCAAAGATTGGAAGGTTTTACGGCGCGACATCCGCAACATGTCGCAGCTGATCACCCCGCTGATCTTTGGGATCATTTATGCGGTCATGTTCCTACGGGGTGGAGGGCAGGTGCCTGCCGGGCGCGGCGAAGCTCCAGACTGGTACATGGATTTGATGGGTAATTTTGTCGTGTATTCGAATATCGGCCTTTCGTTGTTCGTAGGCTGGATGCTGCTGGGTAGGTTGGCAGGGATGGCATTTTCCCAGGAAGGTAAAAACTACTGGCTGCTGAAGACTTCCCCAATCAAACCCGTGGAGCTGGTAACTGCTAAATATCTGGTTTCATTTCTGCCGGTGCTGGCTTTGGGATGGGGATTCCTGGTGGCGATTATGTTGATCCAGAGGGCGAGTTCTCGGATTGCTGCTGTATTCCATGGTAGTAGTGGCCTTCAGCATTTGTGGAAATGCAGGCATCAACCTGGCATTCGGCATTGCGGGCGCCCGGTTGGATTGGGAAGACCCGCGCCAGATGCAGCGCGGCAGCATGAGCTGCCTGGGTGCACTCGTGTCGATGGGTTATTTAGCTTTGTCTCTGCTGCTGTTTTTTGCTTTACCCTTTTTGGCTGAAATCCTTAGGGCACCGGAAATCATCGGGCAAACCATTGGCCTGCTCCTAGGAGGTCCTTTTTGCCTGGCATGTGCTGTCATCCCCTTGTGGCTGGTGAGGAAGCGAGTTGGTTTGTTGGGGGAATCTACAGGTTAATGCAGTCTCACGGAGTAGGCTGGCTGACCTGAGCCCAGAATTCAGACAGCCACTGGCGAAAGGATGGGCCAAGAAGCGAGGACAAAATCATCACGACAATTATTGCCAGGATGATGATTAAAATTAGCTCAAAAAACGAAATACCACTGTCTCTGTTTTGAGAAGCGCCCACGATGCACGCACCTGTTGGTAAATGGCTACGGCAGTGAATATACCAGGGCTTCAGCCAGAATGCAAAAGATATTCCATATAACCGGTAAAGTGGCAATTGATGGCACTACCCAGACAAAAAGAGACCACTTTGCTATCTTCTCGAAAACAAAAACCACAAACAAGGTCGCCAGGAATTTGGAAACCAGAAGCGGCAGCCATCCGCCCATAGCGACCAACATCGGGTTGGCTTCAGCTATCTGCGGGAACAGCCAGAGCCCGGCTGCAGTGGTCAGCAGGTCGAGCAATTCTGCGATCACCAGGGCCTTGCTGATGGGGCGCAAACGGAGAGAAAGAATTGCCTCGATAAAGTTTCGAGCAGGTGCGCTAAGAGTGGTCAAGTCAAAATATCCCTATCGTGCTGGACCCGGGAAAAAGCCTGGCAGATCTTTTCGCACATTATTTATTGCAATTTCGGAAAAACAACGCCTATATGTGAAATCGCTAATCATGAATACAATATATTTTGCCACAATAAGTCGAACAGCACTGTTTATTGTGAAATAAACAATGATTTACAATTAATTATGCAAATTATAACCGAAATCTGATATTGGCAAGGGTGATTTTCGGGAAGATTTGTTAATCGTAACGAAGATGTTTATTGCTTCCCCTCGTAAATAAGGGGAGGAACTCATTTTATTTGAGGTACCAAGAAAAATTAAACCTCCCCATCTGGTCACAGATGAGGAGGTGATTGGCTCTTAAAATCCCTGAAAGCAAGGACAGCCTGGCACTCAAGACAAACTACGAGTGACTATTTATCCTCCAGAATGTCCACCCCACCTGGCCGGTATTTCAGGGCTGCGTGGGCTGCTGCCAGGCGAGCGATCGGGACTCGGAACGGAGAGCAGCTGACGTAGTTGTTGCCAACCAGATGGCAAAACTCGATCGAGGCCGGGTCGCCGCCGTGCTCGCCGCAAATGCCGACTTCCAATCGATGCCGGCGCCTTACGGCCATCTTCGACCGCCATCTTCATCAGCCGGCCGACCCCTTCACGATCCAGGGTCTGGAAGGGATTGGTGGGCAAGATGCCTTCTTCGACGTACTTGACCAGGAAGTTGCGCTCGGCGTCATCGCGGCTGTAGCCGAAAGTCATCTGCGTCAGGTCGTTGGTGCCGAAGGAGAAAAACTCAGCCACCTTGGCGATCTCGACTGGCAGTCACAGCGGCACGCGGGATCTCGATCATCGTGCCGAATTTGTACTCGAATGTCACGCCCTTTTCATGCATCACAGTCTTGGCAATCCGTGCAGGCGTGGCTGGATCCAGTCCAGCTCTTTGACCGTTCCGGTCAGCGGGATCATCACTTCAGGCTTGACCACCACCCCTTTCATGGTCTGGTTGGCGGCGGCTTCAAAGATCGCCCGCACCTGCATTTCGACGATTTCGGGCATGTAGATCTAAAGCCGCACGCCGCGCAGCCCCATCATCGGGTTGCTTTCGTGCATCGGCGGATGTCTGCCAGCAATTTTTCTTTTTGCTTCCAGGCCATCTGTCTCACCCTTCACGCGCATGGTAATCACTTCTTCCAGCAGCTCTTCTTCATCAGGCATGAACTCATGCAGTGGGGGATCGATCAGGCGGATGATGACCGGGTGGCCGTCCATCGCATTGAACAGGCCATCGAAGTCGCGCGCTGGTAAGGCAGCAGCTCATCAAGCGCGGCGGTGCGCTCCGCTGAGTCTCGGCCAGGATCATGCGCTGCACGATAGGCAGTCGCTCTGGTCGAAGAACATATGCTCGGTGCGGCACAAACCAATACCCACCGCGCCATAGGCGCGTGCGCGGCGGGCGTCTGCCGGGTAATCGGCATTGGCCCACACCTGCAGTCCCTTGGTCGGCCAGCCCTCGGGGGCGACACGAATGCCGGGGGTGGCGCAGATTTCGTCCGCCCAATTAAGCAGGGTCAGCAGGTCGGTCTGCTCTTCCAGGTTGGGTGCGAGGTGGGGATCTTGCCGAGGAAAACCTCGCCGGTGGTACCGTCAACGGAGATCCAATCGCCTTCCTTAACCACTACTCCGTTGGCGGTCATCTGGCGTGTTCCTAGGTCGATCCGGATTTCGGCCGCACCAACCACGCACGGGACGCCGAACTGGCGGGCGACGACCGCAGCGTGGGACGTAGCGCCGCCTTCGCTGGTCAGGATGCCCTTGGCAGCCAACATACCGTGCACGTCGTCCGGCTTGGTGAAAGGACGCACCATAATGACATCCTGCTTGTCTTCTTTGGCCATCTTTTCAGCCGTATCGGCGTCGAAATAAACCTGCCCGACTGCCGCGCCCGGCGAGGCATTTACGCCCTTGGCATACTGGCGGCCGGCTTCTGGCAGCATCTTTGGCTTTCTCGTCGAACTGCGGGTGCAGCAGCGTATCGACCTGCTCGGGCGTAACACGCTTGAGCGCCTCTTCTTTGGTGATCAGGCCTTCATTCGCCATATCCACCGCAATCTTGACCGCTGCTTTGGCGGTGCGCTTGCCGGTGCGGGTCTGCAGCATCCACAGTTTGCCACGCTCGATGGTGAACTCCACATCCTGCATGTCGCGATAATGCTTTTCCAGTTTGTTGGTGATCTCCACGAACTCATTGTAAGCCTGCGGGCAGCTCTTTACCTCATATTTTCAATTTTTTCAGTGTTGCGGATGCCCGCAACCACATCTTCCCCCTGGGCATTGAGCAGGTAATCGCCATACATGCTTCGTCGCCATTGGCGGGGTCGCGGGTGAAGGCCACACCGGTGCCGGAATTCCAGCCCATGTTACCGAAGACCATCGTCACGATGTTGACCGCAGTGCCCAGGTCGTGAGCGATGTCGGCGGCGTTGCGATAATCCACGGCACGCTTGCCGTTCCAGGATTTGAAGACGGCTTCAGTCGCCAGGCGCAGCTGCTCGTAAGGATCCTGCGGGAAATCGAAGCCCTGCTCTTCTTGACCACGACTTTGAAGGTCGCCGTGATGGCCTTCCAGTCGTCGGCGGTCATTTCGGTGTCAACTCTTGTAACCTTTTTTCGCTTTGTATTCAGCCAGGGGATGCTCGAAAGCCTCATCGGGGATTCCGAGCACGACGGAACCGAACATCTCCACCAGGCGCCGGTAAGAGTCGTAGACGAAGCGCTCGTCGCCGGTCAGTTTGACCATCCCTGCGGCGGTGTCATCGTTCATGCCGATATTCAGCACGGTATCCATCATACCTGGCATAGAGAATTTTGCGCCGGAGCGGCAAGACACCAGCAGCGGGTTGCTCGGATCGCCGAACTTTTTCCGGTCAGCTGCTCCACAGTCTTCATGGCGGCCAGCTCCTGATCCCACATGCCGGCGGGAAATTTTCTCGCTTCCGCCAGGTATGCGTTGCAGGCTTCGGTCGTGACGGTGAAGCCAGGGGGTACGGGCACACCGGCGCGCGTCATATCGGCCAGGCCAGCGCCTTTACCGCCCAGCAGGCTGCGAACGCCATCCCACGTGCCGCCGGCAGCGGTCTCTGCCGCTTCTACTTCATTAAAAGATATACCCATTTTTTTGACATTCATTTTCTCCTGAAAAATTATGATTTCTATGGGAAAATTCCAAAACTCAAGTTTACCATATTGAGACTGACATTACTGTTCAGTGCATAAAGTGAAAGGAATTAGACGGAAAAATTGCGAGCAGACAAATAAAGCGAACAATCCACCATGAAATGTTTGACCTCATAACTACACATTTCCAGCATTTCGTGTTATCCTCAAACTGCGACAAATGGAAATTTGCTTCTCTGGAATGGAAATATAGACTTTACAATCGTATTTTCAAGTACCAGGTACATTAATATCTTTAGAATATAACGATCCAGGCGCCCTACCCCCGGATGGGAGGGCATAAAGGCGAAGCCGGTGAGAGTCCGGCGCTGTCCCGCAACTGTAATCCGCCCGTAAGCGGAAAGCCAGGTCGACTGCCTGCATCGCTGCACCCACATGCCTCGCGGCAAGGAGGTGGATGCCTGCACGACCAAGAAACACCTCCCCTGCTTTCGAAGCAGGGTTTTTTTTACGATGATAAAACCCTAAAGATTTCAGGGAAATCTTAGGGTTTCAGATACAAGGATACATGAATGGAATATTTTAATAAAAATTTTCAATTAGAATGCAATGGCTGGCTGCCGTGCTGGTATACACCATCTTGCTTTCCTCCTGTAACACGCTCTCTCCACCCAAATTGTAACCTTGTCTCCAACTTCCACGATCGCGCCGACCGTTGCACCCGTATCGTGATAGTCGATGGGCTGGGACATGAGATTACGCTGGAAACACCCGCTCAACGCATCCTTTCGCTGGCACCGTCGAACACCGAAATCCTGTTCGCCATTGGTGCTGGGAAGCAGGTCAGTCGGACGGGACTCCTTCTCGGATTACCCCCAGGAAGCATTGGCCCTTTCGGATGTGGGAGGCGGTTTCGGTGAGTTGAACACCGAAGCCATCGTTTCCTTGCAGCCCGACCTGGTGCTGGCTCCAGAAATCACTCCCGCCCGAACAGATCCTGGCGTTGGAAAACCTTGGGCATGACGGTCTTCACCCTCGAAAATCCGGTGGAATTCGATAGAGCTATTCGATAATTGTAAAACCGTGGGAAGTCCTTACGGGAAGAGAAACTGAAACCCGAGATTCTGTCGGATGCCCTGCTGAGCCGGCTTCAGGTGGTCGAAAGTGCGATCTCAGTAGCCAGCGAACTCCCACTGGTGTTTTATGAGCTGGATGTGACCGACCCGAACGCACCCTGGACCAGCGGACCCGGGACCTTCATCGATACGATGATCCGCACGGCCGGAGGCGAAAACCTGGGTTCGACGCTGCAAGGATTCTGGATCCAGGTAAGCCTGGAAGAGCTGATCCGTCTCGATCCGGAAGTGATCATCCTGGGTGATTACACCCTGGGAGGTGTGACACCAGAGATGGTAGCCCAGCGCGCCGGTTGGGAGGGATTGAAGGCAGTCATAGAAGGGCAGGTTTATACCTTCGATGACAACCTGGTCAGCCGGCCTGGCCCACGCCTGCTGGATGGCCTGGAAGCCATGGCCAGACTGCTGCACCCGGAGCTGTTTAAATCAGCGCTCATTGATGAAAACCGGATTCAGAAATCATCCTTACCTGGTGAACCTGAGCCTGCTGGCAGCAGCCTTTCTGTTGAGCGCCGCGGCCGGACCGGTTTTCATTCCCCCGGGAACGGTGAGCCGGATCCTGGCAGACCAGCTGCCGGGCATTGCGCTGCAGCCAGACTGGCCGCAGGCCTTCGAGACCATCCTGTTAAGGATACGCCTGCCGCATATCGCTCTCATGGCGCTGGCTGGTGCCGCGCTGGCAAGCAGTGGTGCGGCTTACCAGGGAGTGTTCCGCAATCCGCTGGCAGACCCTTACCTGATCGGAGTAGCCTCGGGTGCAGGCCTTTGGCGCGGTAATCGCCATGTCGATACGCTGGCCCGCAGAATGGAGAGGTCTCTACCCCATACCGCTGGCTGCATTTTTCGGGGCAGTGCTGACCATCGCCCTGGTTTACAGCATTGCCAGGGTAGGTCAATCCCTGCCGACGACGACGCTCATCCTGGCTGGCGTTGCTGTCAGCTCTTTTGCTACCTCGCTCACTTCTTTCCTGATGTTTCGTTCCACCAGCGAGCTGCGCAGGGCGATTGGTTGGATGCTGGGCAGCTCGGTCCTGACCGGCTGGGCGCCTTTTCTGGCCGCCCTGCCTTATGCAGTATTCGGCATGGGAGCGCTGGTGATTTCGGGACATGCAATGAATGTGCTGCAATACGGCGAAGAGCAGGCCCAGCAGCTCGGTCTTTCTGCCGAGAAGGCCAAAGCTTTGATTCTCGTTGCAGCTTCGTTAACTACGGCGACAGCGGTGGCCTTCACCGGAATCATCGGTTTCGTCGGACTGATCGTACCCCACCTGGTGCGCATCCTGTGGGGAGGGGACTACCGGCACTTGCTGCCACTCTCGATCCTGGGAGGAGCGTGGTTTCTGCTTATGGCTGACCTGCTGGCACGCACACTGCTGGCACCGCAGGTTTTACCGGTTGGGATTGTGACGGCCCTGGCAGGTGCGCCGTTTTTCCTGTGGGTATTGAGGAACGCAAAAGGCCAGGCGTTCTGGTGAAAAAGGCGGCAAGATGCTAGAGATCAATTCATTGACAGTCAATTTCGGAAAATTCACTGCCCTGGAAAATATAACTCTGGAAGTGAATCCAGGCGAGGTCCTGGCGATCATCGGTCCGAACGGCGCGGGGAAATCAACCCTGATCCGGGCTACCAGCGGCGTGATACCATCCAAAAGCGGGAGTATCTGCATCGGTGGGCAGGATATGAAGAGTCTTTCAACTTCAGAACGGGCACGTTCCCTGGCTGTTGTACCGCAGGCACGCAGCCTGCCGCCGGCTTTTACGGTATATCAGACCATCCTGCTCGGTCGTACACCTTATCTCGGCTGGCTCGGTCAGACCAAAGCAAAGGACCACTTCCTGGCACAGCAGTCGCTCGAAAGAGTGGAACTGGGGAAGCTGGCTGAGAGGCGGGTCAGCGAGCTGTCTGGGGGTGAGCAGCAGCGCGTTCTACTGGCCCACGCGCTGGCACAGGGAGCGGAAGTCCTTCTATTGGACGAGCCGACCACACACCTTGACCTGCATTACCAGGCACTGCTGTTAAACTTGATTCGCCGGCTGGTGAGCGAAAAAAACCTGAGCGTCATGATGGCATTGCATGATCTAAACCTGGCAGGATTGTACGCAGACCGTGTGGCCTTGCTGGTAGGTGGGAAGATACAGGCCAGCGGTTCGGCAAAGGAAGTTCTTACGGAAGAAAATCTGGCTGAAGTGTACGACATGCCGGTACATGTGATCCCACATCCGGAATACGGCACTCCCTTGATTCTGCCGGATGGACACGGGATGGCAGTTTCCCACTGACCTTCAAAATTCTCTCATAGTCAATTTGTACTCCTGCGGCCTGTTCAAGGTTGACAAATCAACCGCCCTCAGTATAATTATCGTTATATACAATTCAAGAGCAATAAGGTATTATTTATGTATATAAAACAGGTGGATAGCCCACAAGGTACACGCGACCAGATCCTCTCGGTCGCAGCGCGCTTGTTTTCCGAGCGTGGTTTCGCCAACGTCTCAATACGTGACATTTGCGATGTGGCCGGTGTCACACCTCCTACCATTTACCACTATTTCGGGAATAAAGACCGTCTGTTCCAGGCTGTAATCCGCAAAACTCTCAGCCTGAAGGATTTTCGTATCGCACTGCTCTCCGCCATTTCCGATGAAGGCAATCCAGAAAAGCAGCTGGCAGTCTTTATCAAGTTTTACCTGGTGCACTTTCCCCGGGGTTTCTTCAATCCAGGGATGTTCTTGCAGGACTCCACCAATTTATCGAACGTGAGCACCGAACGGGTGATGGAAGAATTTGAGGCCATCAACGACCTGGCCAGGAAAATTATCCAGGACGGCATCGCCAGCGGGATTTTCAGAAGCCTGGACCTGGAGTTGACAAGCGTTTATTTAATGAACCTGCTGATGTCGTTCGTTCTCGGGGAAGTCCATTATTATCAAAATATGGATTTCAACAAAGCATCTGGACAGATCACCGATTTATTCTTTAACGGTGTTCGCCAGAATGATTCAGCTAATTCCCAAGAAAAACCAACCGTCCATGATGCTGCCTGATATCTTCCAACACTATCGAAACCAGATCGACATTGAACTGTCGAGCATCCTGGATGGTTATCAGCTCCCACTGTACGATATGCTGCGTTATCACCTTGGATATCTCGACGTCCATGGAAACCCATCATCTCACAGCAACGGGAAAGCACTACGTTCTACCCTGTGCCTGATGACCTGTGAAGCGGTCAGCGGTGACTTCCAGCGTGCATTGCCCGCGGCGGCGGCACTCGAGCTGGTTCACAATTTCTCATTGATTCATGACGATATTCAGGACGGCGATCGGGAACGCCGCCACCGTCCGACCGTGTGGGCAATTCACGGCCAGCCGCAGGCAATCAATGCGGGGATGGCAATGCGTGTGCTGGCAAATGTGAGCATGATGCGCCTGAACGAGCGCGGTGTATCTTCTGCCACTCTTTTGGGGGCTATGGCATTACTGGATCAAACCAGCCTGAGGTTGATTGAAGGGCAGTACCTGGATTTGAGCTTCGAGCAGCGCCAGGACATAAGCACGGACGATTATCTTAACATGGTGAGGTTAAAGACGGTTTCCTTGATCGCCTGTGCTCTCGAGCTGGGAGCGATGCTGGTAGTAGAGGATCGCTGCCTGATTCAACCCCTGGTCAATTTCGGAATAAACCTGGGTTTCGCGTTCCAGCTGAGGGACGACATGCTTGGAATCTGGGGGGATCAGAGTGTTACCGGCAAGCCGGTTGGAAGCGACATACTGCGCAGGAAAAAATCTTATCCCGTTGTTTTTGCCTGGCAGAATTCAAACGACGGTGAAAGAGAAACCCTGTCCAGGCTATACCAACACGAACAGATAGACGAAGACGGAAAAGGTCACGTGCTGCAAATCCTCGACAGAACTGGGGCGAGAAAACAGTCCCAGAAGCTGATCGACAAATACTGCCAGGATGCCAGGATGGAAATTGGACAGGCGCAGGTCAGTGCGACGGGACGCGCCTGTTTCACGGAATTGATCGAATTCCTGTCAAACCGCGAGTTTTAATAGCAATTTATGTTATCAGAATCAGACCTTTGGAGAGGTTCTTTTGCTCGTAGTAATTAGTGCTTTGCGAGAAGAGCTGAAAGGCATAGAAAGGGACATGCTGGAGGTAACACATGCACCATATGCTGGTGGGAGCATCTTCCACGGCCAGTTTCAAGGATCTCCCCTTACCTGGGTGGTATCCGGAGTCGGCATGCAGAATGCACAATGGGCGACGGTTGAGATTTTGAAGGATTTCCAGGTGGAATCCCTTCTGGTTCTGGGTTTCGCAGGCAGCCTGTCACCGCAGTTTGGAATCGGGGACCTGGTAATTTGCCAGACAATGCGCTGCGAAGAAGCAGGGGACAGAGCCTACCATTCGAATGCCGGGATGATTGAAATGGCTTCAAAACTTGAAGCCGGGCATTACAGGCGCATATGGATCAAGAACTGCCTGACGGTGAACCGGATCATCTCTACACCGGACCAGAAGCAGGAAATATCCAAAAGTTGGAACACAGATATCGTTGATATGGAAAATTTCTGGATAGCCGAACAGGCCAGCCAGAGCGGTGTAAGACTTCTGGCTGTGCGTGCAATTTCGGATGGAACACAGGACACTCTGCCTGAATTCATAAATATCCTGGATCCCAAGGGCAAGATGCCAGTGAAAAGTGGACTGCAGCACTTCGCCGCGCATCCCCATGAAATCAAATCTCTCCCACGCCTTTATCAGAATGCACGAATGGCGAGAAAAAGCCTGGTTGAATTCTTCCGCGCTTTTTATCCACTGCTCCTCGAGGAAAGGGGAATTTCGCACTATGCTCACTGAACCAGCCCTGAACCTGGCTGAAACCAATATCCGTGAATTGAATCCGGATATTTTAGAAGAGGCAATCCTCAAGGCACAAACACACCTGCTGGATCTGCAGCATCCGGATGGCTATTGGGTTGGTGATTTAGAAGCCGATGCCAGCGTGACGGCTGGCTATATTCCACTGATGTATTTCATGGAAGGAAAAGTGGATCAGGTCAGGGTTCGGAAAATCATTCACTTTGTAAAAGGCAAACAGAATCCGGACGGTTCGTGGAGCGCGTACCACGCAGGGGACGGGGACCTGAACGTCAGCATCCAGGTCTATTTTGGGCTGAAGCTGGCAGGTGTGAGCGCCTCCGAGCCTTTCATGCAGCTTGCGGCAGCTTTAATCCGCTCAAAAGGCGGAGTTAGCCAGGCCAGTGTTTTCACCAAAATCTGGTTGGCCTTATTTGGGCAGTATAAATGGAGCGGCACACCTTCGGTTCCTCTTGAGATCATCCTGCTGCCGAACTGGTTTTATTTCAACATCTATGAATTCGCCAGCTGGTCGCGCGAGACGATCATGGCGCTGGCTGTCGTCACAACTACCCGGCCGGTTTGTGAAGTACCGCCCAATGCAGGAATCGATGAGCTCTACCTTGAACCGGAGGGCGAACGCAAGTACCGGGTGGGCAAAACGAGCCGGTTTTTCAGCTGGCAGAGCTTCTTCCTGCTGCTCGACCGGATTTTTAAGGTTTACGAACGCTCTCCGCTCAAGCCTGGAAGGCAGCTGGCGATGCGAAAAGTGGAGCAGTGGATCGTGAGTCACCAGGAACCGGATGGCAGCTGGGGGGGTATCATGCTGCCGTGGATCTATTCGCTCTTTGCGCTTAAGAGCCTGGGATTTACCCTGGAACAGCCTGTCATCCAACTCGGAATGGCAGGTTTGGAAGGCTTCATTCTCGAAACTGAAGATGATTTCATCCTGCAGCCAGCCGTCTCACCGGTCTGGGACACGGCCTGGGCGGCTCTCGCGCTGCGTGAGTCCGGTTTACCTCCCGACCACCCAATGCTCCAAAAGGCTGCCATCTGGATGCTGGACCAGGAGATCAGGGTGGATGGGGACTGGAAGATCAAGAACCCGGACACAATGCCGGGCGGGTGGGCATTCGAATTCGAGAATGATTTATATCCTGACCTGGACGACAGCGCCCTGGTTCCCAGAGCCCTGTGGAGTATCCGGCTTCCTGAAGTACAGGAGAGGGATAAGGCACAGGCCATCCAACGCTGCATCGCTTGGGTGCTCAGTATGCAGTCAAAAGACGGCGGCTGGGCGGCGTTCGATCGAGACAACGACATGCAGTTCTTGAATTACGTGCCGTTTGCAGAATTTATGTCACCGCTTGACCCGACCTGCCCCGATGTGACGGCGCATATCATCGAAATGCTCGTGGACGAAGGCTCACACCCCCAGGTGGTGCGGAAAGCAATCGAATACCTGAAGGTCTCGCAAGAAGAGGATGGCGCCTGGTATGGAAGGTGGGGAGTAAATTACCTGTACGGCACAGGACTTACTCTGGCAGCGCTGGGTGCAGCGGGAGAAAACCCTCAGCAGGAAACGATCCAGCGAGCAGTTGACTGGTTAGTCTCTGTTCAAAATCCGGACGGAGGCTGGGGGGAGAGCTGCAAGACTTACGAGAATCCCAGCCGGCGTGGTTCTGGGTCCAGCACTGCATCTCAGACCGCCTGGGCGGTGACCGGTCTGATCGGTGCTGGACGGCTGCATGCCCCTGAGACTCGTAGAGGCATTGAATACCTGTTGCAGACACAAAAGCCTGATGGCTCCTGGGATGAAGCCGAAACAACCGGCACCGGGTTCCCGCGTGTTTTCTACCTGCGCTACGATCTCTACCGGAATTACTTTCCACTGCTGGCCCTTTCACGCTACAGAAATGGCTGGAAGGTTTTAGATCCGGGTGCTGGAAGTCAACCTAATCGAATTGAGGTGCGAAGATGATCTCTGACAAGCGGACCGAGTTACAATCTGAATTCTCCTTCGGAGGATTCCAGGTCGAGAATGTTCCTGATCCACTGGCCGAAGACGCTCTGCGGATTCTCGAAACCACCAGCCGGACTTTTTACATCCCAATCAGCCGACTGCCGGCTTTATTATTGGCAGCCGTTGGTTCGGGATATCTTTGTATGCGCGCCATTGACGAAATCGAAGACCATCCAGAACTGGACAGCAACAGCAAAGAACTGTTGCTGCGCAGCATCAGCCGCACTTTGCAGTCTGCTGGTAATAGCGTGAGGAATGAAGATTTTCTGGTCACTGATCCACTTTTCAGGGAGCAGCTCCCTGAAGTCACGGTTCGCCTGGGTGATTGGGTGCGCCTGGCGCCCAATACCATCGCCGCCCGTATCTGGGACGCGACGGCAGCTATGGCCGATCGCATGGCGAGCTGGGTGGCGAACAATTGGACCATACAAACCGAATCTGACCTGGACAGCTACACATTTGGAGTAGCCGGGGCGGTCGGCCTGATGCTCTCCGATATCTGGGCCTGGTATGACGGGACGCGCACCGACCGTTTCAACGCCATCGGTTTCGGCCGCGGATTACAGTCCGTGAACATCCTTCGAAATCGAGAAGCGGACCAGGCGCGCGGAGTTGATTTTTTCCCTTGCGGTTGGGATACATCCTGTATGCAAGCCTACGCCCGCCGCAACCTGGCATACGCGGATGCCTACATGCAGGGACTTCCGGTAGGACCGGTTCAGGATTTCTGCAAGATTCCACTGCTGCTGGCATATGCCAGCGTGGACGCCATGCAGCAAGGACGCAGCAAACTGAGCCGCAGTGAGGTGAATTTGCTTGTCGAACAAACGACTGGTCGAATAAACGGCTCCCCTAACCCAGTCATTTGAGGATGTGGGACTCCTCGTCCGATCTATCCAGAATTCGAAAACATCTTTAGCGGTAATAACCAATTGGAGGATATTAAGGTGAATACGACGAACATCGAACTTGGTATGAAACTCATGGCGCATGTCTGGAAGAACCGCCTGGCAGGAAATAAACGCTTTCCGATCGTAACCATGCTTGAACCGCTGGAAGTCTGCAACCTGACCTGTAAAGGCTGTGGGCGCATCCGGGAGTACCGGGAAAGCGTGATCGAGAAAAAGAAAATGCTGACGGTGGAAGAGTGCCTGAAAATTACAGCTGAAGCCGACACACCCATCGTTTCAATTGCAGGCGGTGAACCGCTGATCCACCCGAAGATCGATGAGATCGTGGCCGGTATCATCGCACAAAAGCGTTATGTCTTCTTATGCTCGAACGGCATCCTGATGGAACGAGCTTTTGAAAAGATCAAACCCAACAAGTATTTCTCCTGGGTGGTGCACCTGGATGGTATGCCGGAGGTGCATGATTTCTGGGTAGAGCGCAAAGGAACCTGGGATAAGGCAATGAACGCCTTGAAGCGCGCCCTTAACGAAGGCTACCGGGTGTGCACGAACACAACCCTCTTCCGCAGCAGCGACGTGAACGACCTGCATGAGCTCTTCCGCATGCTCACTGACCTGGGGGTCGAAGGGATGATGGTTTCGGCAGGCTACCCATACATATCAACCCCGAGCCAGGATATCTACATGGAGAGGGAGATGTCGATCCGGTCCTTCAGCAAGGCTCTCGATCCGACCAAGGGTTTCCGCTTCTATAACAACCCGCTTTACCTGGAATTTCTGCGCGGTGAGCGGCAGTATCCCTGCCGTGCCTGGACGAATCCAACCTACACTCCTCTCGGTTGGCGCAAGCCATGCTACCTGCTGGCGGATGAACACACACAGGATCTTGGAGAGCTGATGCAGGACGAGGTGTGGGAGAAGTACGGTTTCGGCAAAGACCCGCGCTGCGCTTCCTGCACGATGCACAGCGGGTACGAAGCAGGCATCATCGAAGATTCCTTCACCCGTCCTAAGGCATTTTTGGACCTGATTCTATCCGGGTTGACTGCAGGAAGGAAATACCGTCAGAATGGTCATGTGGAGATCTACGAAGAACCCGGGTACGCCGTTGACCTGGAACGTATGCCCGAGATTCCAGCCGTGGGAGATTTGATCAGCCTGGACGCGATCGACCTTGTTGATTCGAAAATTGAGGAATGAACCAGAGTGACTAACGCTCACCAACGCCTAATGAAATTTCCAGGCGCTGGCTGACGTAAGCCATCAGGTAGCTGAATACCCAGTATATGGCTGTAATGAACAGCAGGACTTCACGCTGTTGGGCAATGTATTGGGGTTGGGCCAGGATGCTGCGCGAGATTCCAAGCAGGTCCAGAAGACCGACGATAGACACCAATGTTGTGTCCTTGAACAATGAAATGAATTGACCCACTAGCACGGGGATGACTGTGCGCAGCGCCTGGGGCAGGATAATGTAGACCATGGTCTTGAAGCCGCTTAGCCCAACCGCATAAGCGGCTTCATACTGTCCCTGAGGGACAGCCTGCAAACCACCCCTGACGTTTTCTGCCAGGTAGGCCGCACTGAAGAGCGTGATGCCGGCAATTGCACGCAGCACCCTGTCGGGTGGGGTCCCGGTGGACAGGAAAAACGGCAGCATGACCTGCGCCATGAACAGGATGGTCACAAGTGGAACGCCGCGGATGACTTCGATGTAGGTGATACAAATACCGCGAATTGCAGGCAGTCGTGAGCGACGACCGAGCGCCAGCAGGATTCCAAGGGGGAAAGAGAACACGATCCCGGTCACTGTCAATAAGAAGGTAAGCAGCAAGCCGCCCCACAGGTTGGATGGCACAATGCGAAACCAGCCTTCGGAGAGAGCGAAACCGCGGATTATCAGGATCACCAGGATAAAATACAGCACCCAAAGATTTACCACCAGGCGGCCAAGAGGGCGGCCTCCCACTCGCCCAAGAAAATATCCACCCAGGATGATTGCAGCCAGGGCAAGCAGATGCCAGCGCACAGTCTGGTCGATGCCCGGTAAAAATGAGAGGCATACAGGGATGGATACAAGCAGGAACAGCTGAATCCACCTGCTGCGCACCCACACTCCCCAGGACAGGCCGATAACAGCCGCCAGCAGGTGCAGGCACAACCAGACACGCCAGACCAGGTCAACCGGGTACTGGCCAACCATCAGCAGCCTGAAATTCACCTGGATGACTTCCCATTGGGCTTCGTTGATCAGCCATGAAAGCATCCCGCGCACAGCATAGACGACCAGGCTGAGTGAAATGATCGTCAGGATCGCGTTGTACCAGGTGCTGAACAGGTTCTTATACAGCCAGCCAAATACGCTGTAGCGCTCGGTGGGGGGTGGGAGGACAGCAGCCGTGGAAGACATGACCTTGGCCATCCTATCAGCGCTCTACCAGCCGGACTTTGCGGTTGTACCAGTTCATTACTGCCGAAGTGAGCAGGCTGATGGCAAGATATACAGCCATGACCAGGGCAATCATCTCCACTGCCCTGCCGCTCTGGTTGAGAATCGTCCCCGACACGTGAAACATCTCCGGGTAACCGATAGCCACCGCCAGTGAGGAGTTCTTTATCAGGTTGAGATACTGGCTGGTCAATGGAGGGATAATTACGCGTAATGCCTGCGGAAAAACGACCATGCGCAGGATCTGGGAACCATTTAATCCCAGGGATTTGGCAGCCTCGACCTGGCCTTTAGTCACTGACTGGATGCCAGCTCGCACCACATCGGCAATGAAGGCAGAGGTGTAGATTGCCAGGCCGGAGAGCAGAGCCATGAACTCCGGGGATAACGGCCGGCCACCCGCAATGCGCAATCCTTGAACTGCTGGAACATCCATCGTCAGGGGCGGCGTTGAGAGGACGAACCACCCCAGGACGGCAATTGAAATGAACGTGACACTCCCCCACAGCAGGGCTAACGGTGGTCTACCTGTGCGCCGCCCATGCCAGTTGAGCAACAGGGTCACCATCAACCCCAGAATCAAGCCAATGATAAAGATAATCCTGTATTGGTAATATGTCTCGGTGGGAATACCCCACGGGATGGCGATACCCCGGTTCGAAAGCAAAATCGATCCTGGCAGGGTGACGGCTTCCTTGACGCGCGGCAGTTTCAGGAAAACGCCGGTATACCAGAAGATTAATAAGACCAACAGCGGGATATTGCGCAGAAACTCGATGTACCAGCGTGCAATTTGGCGGACAATAAAGTTGGATGAAAGCCGCGCTACCCCGAATATCACTCCCAGCAGGGTTGCCAAGATTACACCCAGAAAACCCACCACTGCCGTGTTCAGCAGACCCACGATGAAAGCATCCAGGAAGCTGTGGCTGCGATCGTAAGGGAAAAAATGTTCCCCGATATCAAAACCTGCGGTGATTCTTAAAAAACCAAAACCTAATCCCAGGCCCTGCTGCCGAAGGTTTAGCAGCAAATTGCGGGTTAAAAAGGCAAATAAAGCGATGACGAGAGCCAGGAAAAGGACCTGAACCGACCAGCTCAGAATCCGCTCATCCCGCCAGACGGGCAACCTTTTCGGGGTTTGCACTGAAACTCGGAATTATTATCTTTTAAATACCCAGGGCAGCACCTGGGAATGATAAGCTGCCCTGGGGTTGGGAATTTAAGCGATCATCTTAGCGGAAAGGAGGTGCGTACAGCACGCCTCCATCCGTATAAAGGCTGTTCAGTCCGCGTGGGATGTAGGTGGGCGTGCCTTCACCCAGGCTGCGGTTGTAAATCTCAGCGTAGTTTCCAACCAGCTTAATGATGTTGTATGCCCAGGAGTTCTCCAGGCCGAATTTCAATCCCAGGTCACCTTCAGCCCCCAGCAGGCGCCGGATCTCGGGATTCTCGGAATTGGCCAGCAAGTCATCCACGTTTTCCGAGGAAACGCCGTATTCTTCGGCAGCGATGGTGGCGCTGACCACCCACTTAACGATGTCGAACCACTGGTCGTCGCCGTGACGCACGACCGGTCCGAGGGGTTCTTTCGAGAGTGTGACATCCATGATCACGTGCTGGTCAGGTTCAGGTAAAAGTCCTTTGGCGACGGAGCTCAGCTGGGATTTGTCGGAGGTGGCAGCATCGCAGCGCCCTTCGGCATACGCGCCGTATGTCGCATTGACGTCATCGAAAACTGCTGGAGTGTAGTTGATGCCGTTGGTCGCCATGACATCGGCCAGGTTAAGTTCGGTAGTTGTGCCTTTCTGAACGCAGATTGACCCGCCTTCCAGGTCAGCCAGCGTGGTGATTCCGCTGTCTACCGGTACCAGGATTCCCTGGCCATCATAGAATGTAGTGCCGACGAAATTCAGACCCAGCTCGGTATCACGGGTGACCGTCCAGGTGGTGTTGCGCATCAGGACGTCGATCTCGCCGGTTTGCAGGGCAGTGAAGCGCTCCTGGGTAGTCACAGGGCGAAACTCGACCTTGGTTGCGTCACCAAAGACCGCAGCAGCCAAAGCGCGGCAGAAGTCGGCATCGAAGCCGGAGAAATTCCCATCCGGGTCGAGAAAACTGAAGCCGGGAAGCTGGCCGTTGACGCCGCAGATCAAATTACCGCGCGCTTTCACGGCTTCAAGAGTCTCACCGAAACCGGGAGCCTGGGCAACCTGCACCTGTACCTGTGGAGTACCAGGTGCAGCAGGTACCTCTACCGTAACGATGACTGTTTCTTTGACCACTTCCGGCTGTACACCAGGCGCCTGGGTTTCCACAGGTCCAGCGGAAGTAGGAGCTGGACCGCAGGCTGAGACGGTCAATGTTAAAAGGGTTAAGAAAACCAGGAAGGTAAAAAGTCGCTGTTTCATTCTGTTCTCCTCCAATATGTGTGTCGATTACTGTGGGTGGACGGATGACGCGGCAGATCGGGGTGTTATTTTGAAATTCTCACCTCCTCTGGAATAAATCCCTTACCTGTCTCTGGTGCGACAGGCGTGGGTAATTCGGATATGAAATGAGCGGCTTGAGGCGATGCCCATTTCTTTCTTCGGTGCATAGGAATTGAATTGAATTATTATAGACAATACTTATCATTATCGCAAGATCAAGAAAGATTTAGTTCTACAGATAAAAGTGACCGAAAACCGAAGTTGGTGTATAATTTCACAATTCCATTTGTGAAATTTATAACCAATTTGTCACGCCGCGACTACATCGTTTGTTACCGCAAATTGCTAAACTCAAAATGGAAGATAATACGACCTGCCAGGTTATAGGTATGCTACGCTTTCTCTGCAGGTGTTTTTTCTTACTGTTCAGGAGGTGCGTGCATGATCTCCAATGCGGTTGAATTGAAATCAAAGAAGCTGCTCAGCTATATTGTAGCCAGTGGTGACCTTTATTATTCGGAAGCGAACCGGCGCGATATTTACATCCAAACAGATGACGGGACTTGTTTTCGAGTCTGGGCGGAAATCCTGGAAATCGGTGAAGTATCGGCAGCCAACCTGTGCGAGATCTTCCTGGAATATTCGCTGAACTGCCAGGCATTGGGCAGCAAAGAAGCCAGTCTGCAGTGCATGAAGGAATTTGGCGAAATCTTCGGGCAAAGACTGGCACATTACATTAAAGACCGGATATGTCCACCAGTAGATCGCAGTGATGTTCCATTCTGTGCCATGAGCTGTATCCTGGACTCGATGGACGTCAATTTCACGGTTCAGGAAAATCCAGAAGAGCTGCGTTTTATCATGGAACGATGTCCGCTAAATACAGCCTCAATCCAGAGCGGGCTCAGCGATGTGGAGCTGGCGCATTTCGGCGTCGGAGTTTATGCGACAGCGTGATGCGCAGCCTGGATCCAGGATTATCCGTTCATATCCCTGAAGCTGTTGCCGATGAACATATATTCATCGTAAATCTGCCGTCCAATACTTGATACCGGAGGCAATCACACTGTTTTCGGAGAATAAAATATGAATAGTACAGCCCTGGTGCCCAGCGTCTGCCCTTACTGCGGCGTAGGATGCGGTTTTTACCTGTCTGTAGAAGATGGCAGGCTGCTTGGATTGGAGTATCAAAATGAGCATCCCGTCAATGAAGGCGCACTCTGCCCGAAAGGCAACGCCTCGCTCGAGCTGGTTTACAACCGGGAAAGGCTGCTGTATCCACAAAAGAAGGTGGATGGGGCGTTTACTCGTACCACCTGGGATGAAGCGCTGGATAATCACAGCCGAGAAGATCGCCAGCATCCGGGCCCAGTTCGGCCCACAGGCTTTAGGATTCTTATCTTCCGCAAAATGCACGAACGAAGAAAATTACCTGTTTCAGAAGCTTGCTCGCATGCTGGGGACCAATAACGTCGATCACTGCGCCCGTCTCTGACACAGCCCAACTGTGGCCGGTCTGGTCACAACTTTCGGTTCGGGTGCGATGACCAATCCAATCGTGGATTTCGCCAACTCCGACTGCTTACTGGTAATTGGTTCTAACTTCGCCGAGAACCACCCGATCGTCTCACGCTGGGTGCTGGATGCCAAACGAGGTGGGGCCAGGATCATCGTGGCAGACCCACGCTTTACTCCTACCGCCTGGAGCGCAGATATTTTCCTGCAGCTGATTCCAGGTTCCGACATCACCCTGATCAACGCCATGATGCATGTGATCATCGAAGAGGGGCTGCAGAACCAGGAATTCATCAATAACCGCACAACGGGCTTCGAACAGCTGAGGAACAACGTGCACGACTATTCACCAGAACGAGCCGAAGAGATGACCTGCGTGCCCGCGGAGCTGATCCGGCAGGCTGCCCGGGCCTATGCCAGCGCACAGGCTTCAACCATCATCTACTGCATGGGAGTCACCCAGCACACCTGCGGCACCGAGACGGTGATCGACTGTGCCAACCTGGCCATGTTGTGCGGGCATCTGGGGCGTCCGGGAACTGGTGTGAATCCACTGCGAGGACAGGACAATGTCCAGGGCGCCTGCGACATGGGCGCGCTGGTGAATGTCTATCCGGGCTACCAGACTGTTACGGATCCTGCCATCAGGAACAAGTTTGCCTCCAATTGGGGGCTGCCAGCAGAGTCACTTTCGACTGAAGTCGGGCTGACGCTGGTGGAGATGGCGCATGCAGCGCACCGCGGCGAGCTGAAAGCCATGCTGATTATGGGCGAAAATCCTGCGGTTGGGGATCCAAACCTCAACCATGTTTGGGAAAGCCTGCAAAATTTGGATTTCATGGCAATCATCGAGCTGTTCATGTCTGAGACCGCACGGCTGGCAGACATCGTCCTGCCTGCAGCGTCATTCGCAGAAAAACGCGGCACGAAGACGACCACGGATCGCCGCGTCCAATGGTTCGAACAGGCCATCCCTCCGATTGCCGAAGCTCGACCCGATTGGCAGATCATCTGCGAGCTGGCAGCAACGCCTTGGTCTTGGATATGCCTTCCGCTATCAAAGCATCGAAGAAATCATGCTCGAGATGAACAGGCTCACTCCAAGCTACTCAGGGATCACCCCCGAGCGCCTGAAGGAAACCACAGGAGGTATTCCCTGGCCCTGTCCTTCTATAGATCACCCTGGAACGCCAATTCTTTACACCGAAAAATTTAGTAAACCAGATGGGCTGGGAGTTTTCACACCAGTGGAGTTTAAACTGCCTGCCGAGGAGACTTCTCCCGAATATCCGCTGGTCCTTACGACAGGTAGAGTGGTGATGCATTACAACTCGGGAGCCATGACCCGCCGGTCTCCGGCATTATCCTCGCGTGAACCCGAGCTATTCGTACAAATTCACCCGGCGACAGCCCATAGATACGCCGTACAGGATGGAGAAAAAGCGATCGTTCGCACCCGCCGAGGCCAAGCCCAGGCAAAAGTGCGTGTTACACGCCGGATCGGCGAAGGGGTGGCATTCATGCCGTTCCACTTCCCTGACACCAATATTCTGACCACAGATGCACTGGATCCCAGGGCAAAAATTCCCGAATACAAGGTGGCTGCCTGCCTGATATCGCCTGCCCAGGGTAAGGAAGGAAAGCAGCCTCAATAGACCAGGGTAATCTACATGGATCTCAACCGGTGCATTTTCTGCCGGGCCTGTGAAGTAGCCTGCGAAAAAGAGCACAACGGCATTTCAAACATGTTTGTCCAGCTGGTCGATGAACGCTATGCCGTACCGATGAACTGCCGCCACTGCGAGACAAGCCCCTGCACACTGGTGTGCCCGACGCAGGCTGTACACCGGGAAGGTCCCGATGCAGTAATCGTCGACACAATGGTCTGCATCGGCTGTAAGCTGTGCAACCTGGCCTGCCCCTTCGGCATGATCTGGCCTGACACCTTCAACAAAGTCGCTAGAAAATGCGACCTGTGTATTCACCGGCGCGAGGCTGGTCTGGATCCCGCCTGCGTGGCGACCTGCTCGGCACCGCGCCCTGGCTTTTGGGGAGCTGGATGATTTTCTGGTTGATATTCGCAAAACAAGCGGAGTGACAATCATCCACAGTGCAGGAGGAGACAGTGGAACGCTGATCACTTTACCTGGAAATGGGAGAGATCCAAAAACTGTACATTCTATCAGCTCAGATTAGGGAGTGAACGCATGAATCAAGAGAGCATCGCAGAGCGATTGGTATCAGAATTAGCCGGTAAGGTCCGGATCGAAGCCACACAGCCCGGGATCATACCGCGCGGATGTGGAACCCCAGCACCTGTTCGATGTAGTGCAGCATCTGCGAGATCACTTCGCAGCGCGTTTTGTGACTTCAGCAGGTATGGATAAGCGTGAAATGACCGGCTCTTACGAGGTCAGCAAATATTTTTGGGCTGGACGAGGAGAAAATCTTCCTGGTCCTGCAAACCGCAGTTGATGCCGGCTGCCCTGAAATCCCATCTTTTACACCACTGATTCCAGGAGCAAATTGGGCTGAACGAGAAGTCAGGGACATGCTGGGCGTAGTACCCACCGGTCATCCGGACCCGCGCCGGCTGATCCTGCCGGATGACTGGCCCGAAGGCGTCCATCCGCTGCGCAAGGATTTCCGCTTCGATGAAAAACCACCGGCCAATCCCGGTGCCCGCCCCGACCTCCACCTGCCACCTGAGGGAAGCTCCATGCTGCCCATTGGCCCCTTCTTCCCAACCCTCGAAGAACCGACTTTCCTCAATTTGTTCGTGGAAGGCGAGAAGATCGTGGGCATGGATTACCGGGGCTTTTTCAACCACCGGGGAGTGGAAAAATTAGCTGACGCAGTGCTCACATACAACCAGGTGCCTTTCCTGGCGGAACGCATTTGCGGCATATGAGGGTGCGTACACAGTACGTGTTACTGTCAAGCCATTGAAATAGCCGCAGAAATCGAAATCCCCGAGCGAGCGCGTTATATCCGGACTTTCTTGCTGGAGCTGGAACGCATCCACAGCCACCTGCTGTGGATCGGCCTGGCCTGCCATTTCATCGGTTTCGATACCCTGTTCATGCAGGCCTGGCGCATTCGCGAGCCTGTGATGTGGTTGAGTGAATACATCACCGGAAACCGAAAAACTTACGGTATGAATTTGATCGGTGGTGTATCACGTGATCTCTCCGCAGGATGCAGTCAGCCGGATCAGGCCGGTGATCGATAAAGTCGAAAAGGAAACCACGGCTGTAGTGGATGCCATCCTGGAGGATGGTTCACTAAGCAGCGCCTTTAATTGGTACAGGGATACTGACAAATGAAGATGCACGTGCGCTATGTGCGGTTGGACCGACGGCGCGCGGCTCTGGTGTAGCTATCGATGCCAGGATCGACCACCCTTACGCCGCCTATGATGAACTGGACTTCGATATCTGCGTTGAAGAAGGATGCGACATCTGGGCCAGGACACTGGTGCGCGTCCGAGAATTGTTTGAATTCGATCAAGATCGTGCGGCAGGTACTGGACCGCCTGCCTGGTGGTCCGGTGATGGCAGAGGTGAAGTCGATCCCGGTGGGAAGAGTTGGCAGCACGTCGGTGGAAGCGCCGCGCGGCGAAGTACACCACTATGTGCTCACAGGTGAAGGTCAGCGGCCGTTCCGCTGGCGGGTGCGGGCGCCGAGTTATAACAACTTGCAGACCATCCCTTCCCTGTTGGAAAATATGTCCATTGCCGACGCCCCGATCAGTGTCGGAAGTGTTGATCCTTGTTTCTCCTGCACGGAAAGGGTCACTGTCATCGACAAGCAGACTGGGAAATTGCAGATCTATACCCAGGATGAGCTTCTCTAAGCCAAGTTCAATAATCAGCGGTGGTGATCAATTATGTTCAAACACCTGGTCAGTGAATTAAAGAGACATTGATTTGCCTTAAAGCGGGGCAGGTCACGCTGGGTTATCCCTTCGTACCTCACTCTCCTGAAGGTGAATTTCAGGGGACTGGTCCGGCTGGATATGGAAAAGTGCATCGGCTGCGGAGCGTGTGCCAATGCCTGCCCACCCCGCCTGATCACCCTGGAAGATACTGACGGCTACCGGCGATTGGATTTCAACCTGACCCGCTGTACATATTGTGCTCGCTGCCGGGACGTTTGTCCCCACGCAGGCGATCACCCTGACCGGACAGTTCGAGACCGCCACACCCGATCTATCTGACCTGCACATAGACATTCAACTCAAGCTGATCCACTGCCGGCGATGCGGTAAGGTGGTGGGCACCAGGCGGGCGGCCCGCGGGTCAAAGACGAATTAGCCCAGAAACTCGAGATCGACCCGGACGAAATTGAATGGCTGAACCTGTGTCTGGACTGCAAACGCCAGACAGCCCTTGAGCGTCCCGGGCTGAGCAAGGAAGTAAGCGTATGACCAACCGATTATTAAACTGGTGTTTCAAAAAATCGATCTGGGTTTATCACGTCAATACTGGATCGTGCAATGGGTGCGACATCGAGATCCTGGACGTGCTCAGCCCATACTATGATGTCGAACGCTTCGGTATCCGGCTGGTGCACACACCACGCCATGCCGATGCGCTTTTAGTCGCCGGACCGGTTACCCGCCAGGTGCGCGAGCGTGTGCTGCGACTGTATGATGCGGTGCCTGATCCGAAGCTGGTCATCGGCGTCGGTTCCTGCACATCCGGGGGAGGCATCTGGCATGACTCGTATGCCACCTGTGGGGGACTGGGGAATGTCTTACCGGTGAACATCTATATCCCAGGCTGCCCGCCGCGACCGGAGGCCATCCTGTATGGAGTTGCCCAGGCGCTGGGAATCGTACCGAAGCAAGTGGAAGCCCAGGCTTATATCGAGGAATGAGGGATAGTCATGGACGCACGACAACTTCTGCTTGGCACATTCTACACCCTGGTATTTCCCGGCTTTCTATTCACTGCGACGGTTGGTTTGTTTCTGACCTGGGTCGATCGAAAAGTAACTGCCATCGTCCAAAGCCGAAAAGGTCCACCGTGGTACCAGCCTTATGCAGACATCGGAAAACTGCTCGCCAAACGAATGCTGATACCCCACGGCAGCAAAGCTTTCGGTTTCCTGATTGCGCCGCTGCTGGCTGTCACCGGAGCGACTCTCTCAGCTGTGATTGTCTTGCTGGCGGTACTCAATCCTGAGAGCGGTTTCCTGGGGGACCTGATCGTTCTGATCTATCTTTCTGCGCTGCCTTCAATCGCCCTGGTAATTGGAGGAGCAGCATCCCGCAGCCCATTTGGAGCGATCGGTGCCGGGCGCGAAATGAATATGATATTGAGCTATGAAGCGGGATTCTTGCTCTCGATGATTACCGTGATGATTAAGACGCAATCAATATTATTCAGCGATATCATCGCCTACCAGAACACCAATGGAGCTATGATTTTCAGCCTTTCGGGGTTGATCGCCTTTGTGGTTGCCATGTTCGCCATGCAGGCAAAATTAGGCTTTCTGCCGTTCGATATTGCTGAAGCCGAAAGCGAATTGATCGGAGGACCACTGGCAGAATACTCAGGCAGCGGGTTGGCTCTCTTCAGACTGTCCAGGGCGATGACTTTTGTCAGCATTCCGGCCTGGCTGGCCTTGATGTTCCTGGGGGGCATTGAGCAGACACCGCTTTCGCTGCTGGGTTTCCTGCTGAAATTCCTGGCAATCCTGGCGGTCTGCATCCTGGTCAAGATCACGCATGCCCGGCTTAAGCTGGACCAGGCTTTGCGCCTGTTCTGGGGCAAGATCATGATCGCCTCCCTGGCAGCGATAATCCTGGCTTTGATCGGCTTGTAAACGAGGATCGATATGCTGGCAATTACCACTTTCAGTCTTCCCATCATCGGCTCATTCCTCACGCTGGCAGCGGGCAGGTTTTCTCAACGTCTCAGAAACAGCCTGGCTGTCTTGATTATGCTGCTAACTTTTGCCTGCACGCTGTTTTTAATTCCGCAAGCCAGCACCAGCCAGACGCTCGAATTAGGCTCACTATCCCTGCCCGGCCTGAACCTGAGTTTTGTTGTTGATGGTTTGGGCGTGTATGTAGCTGCCACTTCTTCATTCATTGGCCTGCTCATCCTTTTATTTTCGCTGACCTATATGAAAAGCTACGAACACCAGGGAGAATACTACTTCCTGGTAGTGCTTTTCCTGGGAGCGATGATGGGCCTGGTGTTTTCCGCCAACCTGCTGGTCATGTATATCTTTTGGGAAATAACTGCTATCTGTTCCTGGCGGCTGATCGGGTTCTACCGGAAAAGCCAGCACCTGAAGAACGCCGATACCGCCATGTTAATCACAGTGTTCGGTTCCTTCCTCATGCTGGTAGGAATCGAAATGGTCTGGCATGAGACCGGCACGCTGGACCTGAACGCCCTGCACGGCCAGCAGGTCAGCTCCTGGGCACTGGGGTTCCTGCTGGTAGGCATGCTGGCAAAATCAGCCCAGGTGCCCATGCAAATCTGGCTTCCAGCGGCTGGTGTGGCGCCGTCAACCGTCACCGCATTGCTGCACGCCGCGGTGCTGGTGGTGATCGGCGTTTTTGCTTTTGCACGGGTCCTGGTTGGAGGGATCGGCCTGCCGGAAGCGTGGCAATTTCCAGCCCTCGTGATCGCCTTGTTGACGATCCTGGTTACCGGATCAGCAGCGCTGCTGGACTATGATGCGAAAAGAATCCTGGCTTATTCCACCATCGCCCAGTTAGGATACATCCTGTTGGGGCTGGCTACACTGACCTCGATTGGTGTGGCAGGGGCTCTGATTTTCCTGCTTGCACACTCCCTGGCTAAAGCCGGGTTGTTCCTGTGCATTGGGATCGTCGAGCAGCATACTCACACCCGTGACATCCGCGAGCTGGGCGGCTTGATACGCCAGATGCCCATGACTGCCATCGCCTTTATTCTGTGCAGCCTGACGATCATCGGCTTCCCTCCCACCCTGGGCTTTTTTGGCAAACTGATGATCCTGATGGGTACTTTGCAGACCGGCTATTCCCTGGTAGTTGTCCTGGCGGTTTTTGGCGCGCTCCTGACCCTGTTATATATGGTGAGGCTGTTTACCGGGGTATTTCTGGGTGAGGAACGCTGGGCTCAGCTGCAGAGAATCCAGATCCATCATGACAGTGGTGGTGATGGTTTTCGCCGTCCTGTCTGTGATTGCGGGTTTTCTCGTTTCACCACTGATGACTGCGGTCAACGGCATCATGACGCAACTCTTGAGGTAATCAATGAATAGCATCCTCCTGATACCCATCCTTCTGCCAACACTGGCTGGACTGCTGTGTTTATTTATCCCAAGAAGGGTTAAATATCATCCACGAATTCCTTGCGCTGGTAGGGACAATTCTCAGCCTGGGGGTAAGTGCGGTCATATTCATGCAGGAGGACCTGCGCTTTACCGTTCCCTGGTTTTCCCTAGGAACGGATTTTGTGGTCCAGTTCGACCTGCTGGCAGGGGAATTTGGATCTTTTATCTTGCTGGGGGCCTGCACTTTTGCTGCTCTCATTACAATTTATTCCCTGAAATATATGGAGGGTAGACCGCGCCTGCCGGAATATTACGGGTACTTGCTGCTGACACTGGCGATGTCTGCTGGTGCTGCACTGGCTAACCACCTGCTTGTTTTTCTTTTCTTCTGGGATTTGCTCGCACTTTTCTTATACGCCCTGATCACGCACGGAGGGAAAGAGGCAATTCCAGGCGCGAACAAGACACTGCTCATGATCGGTGGAGCCGACCTGGCAATGCTGCTTGGGATTATCTTTGTCTGGCAGGCGGGGGGCAGCCTGACAATGAGCGAGCTGGCACAGGCACCTCTGGTTCTGACCAGTTGGCCGACGATAGCGGCCTATTTCCTGATATTGGCCGGGGCGATGGCCAAAGCGGGCGCCATACCCCTGCATTCCTGGATCCCTGCTATCGCTTCCACAACTCCCATGCCGGTGATGGCTTATCTCCCCGCTTCACTGGATAAATTACTAGGAATCTACCTGCTGGCGAACATTTCGTTATTCTGGTTCGTCCTGTCACCCGCCGTCGGATTGGTCCTGATGATAATCGGAGCGATTACCATCATGGCTGCGGTGTTGATGGCTCTGATTCAGCATGATTACCGCAAAATGCTTTCATTCCACGCTGTTTCCCAGGTAGGTTACATGGTATTAGGAATCGGCACCGGCACTCCGGTGGGTGTGATCGGGGGCCTGTTCCACATGCTCAACCACGCCATTTATAAATCATGTCTTTTCCTGTGTGCAGGTGCAGTAAAACGCCAGACCGGTCGCACCAAATTCGAAGAATTAGGCGGGTTAGCCAGCGCCATGCCCTGGACTTTCATCATCAGCCTGGTGGCTGCCCTGGCAATTTCCGGAGTACCGCCGATGAACGGGTTCGTATCGAAATGGCTGATTTACCAGGGACTGCTGGATCGCGGTGGAAACCTGTTCCCGCTTTTCATCCTGGCAGCGATGTTCGGTTCCGCATTAACCCTGGCTTCATTTATGAAATTGACATATTCGATTTTCTGGGGCGACCGGCCGAAAGACCTGCCGGATGTATCTGAAGCGCCGGCATCCATGCGCCTGCCGATGATCGTACTGGCAGGACTGTGCGTGGTGTTCGGGGTATTCTACAACTGGCCGCTCACAACTTTCATCACCCCTATCCTGGGCGAAAGTGGGATCAATGTTGTCATCCCTGGGATATGGCAATCCGGGCTTGCAACGCTGTTGATCATCCTCAGCCTGGCAGCAGGATTGATCTTCTATCTTGGTGGGCGGAGCAAGAATGCCGTAGAGACGGATGTCTTCCTGGGTGGTGAAGCGATCGATCCCGAAGTATACCGGGTGGCAGGTACCCAGTTCTACGGCCCGATCAAACAATTCGGCGGATTAAAGCAGCTCTATGAACGGGCAGAAAGGGGAGTCTTCGACCTGTACGTGCGAGGCTCCCAGGCTATCGCCTGGACCGCCAGGGTCGTCACGAAGTATATCGACCAGGCATTGAATGACCTGTACCGTGAAGTCATCCCCAGCGTATTGGCAGTCGCCGGTCAGTTTGTTCAAATGCTGAACGCCCGTAATATACTCACATTGGTCATGTGGATAGTTTTCGCAGCAGGATTTGCCCTGCTGTTAATCGTGCCTGGAAATGCAGTCCTGTTGAATTTGACCCGCATAATTGCATTGGCAGGGATTTTTGCGTGGGGCTTGCTGGCGCTGGTGGAAGGCAACCTGCGCAGGCTGCTGTTCTTTGCGGTTACCAGCCAGGCAGGTTTCGTCCTCCTGGGCGCTACATTTTCCTGGCAGACCGCTCTCTTCCATCTACTCAGCAGCACGGTAGCTTTCCTGGCACTTTTCCTGTGCTGCGGGTCGATCGGCAACAAGCTGAACACCAACTCGATCGAGGAAATGGACGGGCTTTCAAAGCGCATGCCCGGTCAGGCGATCGTTTTCCTGCTGGCTGGCCTGTGGCTTTCGGGGCTGCCGCCCTTTGGCAATTTCTTCAGTAAATACATGTTGGGGCTCGAAGCCGGTGAGGCCTCGATGACTTACTCGATCCTGATCGCCGCAGCTGCCATCCTGACACTGGGTTATTTCCTGAGGCCGTTGAGGATATTCTTGCATGGAGAAGGTTAGCTAACCCGGTGGATTTCTGGCAGACGATCGAGGATCGACTGAGGGGGAAAAAAGTCTTGATCCTGGGCATTGGCAACAAAATGCGGGGGGATGATGGAGCCGGTTCGGAGCTGGCTGCGCGGCTGGCTGGCAGACTGAACGCTACCGTTATTGATGCCGAAGAAGTCCCCGAGAACTACCTCGGTCCGGTGATAACGGACAATCCTGAAACACTCTTGATCCTGGACGCGGCCAGCATGGATGCCGCACCAGGAAGCCTGGCGATTATCGAGATGGATAACATCGCCAGCTCCGGCCTGTCTACGCACAGCGCCAGCCTGAACCTGTTTCTACTGGTTCTCCAATCCGAGATCCAGCCAGATACCTTTGTCCTCGGAATCCAGCCACAGTCAATAGAGTTCGGCGCTCCTGTGACTGAACCTGTCGGAAGGCCATTGTAATAATTGAACAGGCGCTTCTGAATATCCTTCCCAATGCATAAAATTCACGGTGTAAGTTTTCCAAATTATTATCTGGGAAATGACCTTAGCTGCTCAACTGCGCTCTGGATCAATCGTCATACATGCTTTACAAACATAAAGAGGCAGATATAATTAATATGCTTTAGAAAAACAAATCGGGGAGGAGGGTATGAGATTACGTATCTTTCCATTTTTGATGTGGCTCTACTCTTTCAATACCCGAAGACTGGTTGGACAATGTCCATCTGCCATCTCACCAGCCGGCACCAATAAACAGCTGTTCGAAATACAAGCCTATCACCCATCGTTGCCTGCAACCAGCATCTAAACTGATACCCAATTAAAACCCATTACGGAGGTGCCATATGAATACCGGGTACATGGGTCAAATCTTGCGAGTTAATCTCACCTCAGGCCGGATCTCCCAGGAACAGATCCCACTGGACTGGCCCAGGAAATACCTCGGAGGAGCGGGACTGGCTACACGTTACCTGATCTCAGAAGTGCCGCCAGGCATCGACCCGCTCGGAGAGGACAACCGGTTGATCTTCATGACCGGGCCTCTCACGGGGACAGCTTCAGCCAGCGCCAGCCGTTATTCGGTGGTAGCAAAGTCGCCGCAAACTGGTATATTGGGCCTGGCGAACTCGGGGGGCACGTTTGGTCCAGCCATGAAATTCAGCGGATTCGACGGCTTTATTTTTGAGGGTATTTCACCTTCGCCGGTGTATCTTCGAATTCTGGATGGGAAAGCGGAATTAATAGATGCCAGCTCGCTATGGGGGAAAGAAGTACCTGAGACAGAGGAGCTGATCAAAGAAGAAACTGGGCAGTCCATTACAGTCGCTTGCATCGGTCCAGCAGGAGAGAATCTGGTCCGTTATGCATCCATCATGAATAATAAGCATCGTGCCGCCGGCCGTTGTGGACTGGGCGCAGTGATGGGATCGAAACGGTTGAAAGCAATTGCCTGTGCCGGAAGGAAGTCCATCGGATTATCGGATGCATCAGGATTCAATGAGGTGGTCAGGCGGCAAAGGGAATACATGGATGAGTCGATGCTCAAGATCGGTTTCGACACTTTCGGAACCAATATGCTGGCTGACATGGTGAATGTGCGTGGAGGCTACCCGACCAGGAACTGGCAGACGGGCGTCTTCGAAGGTATCGACGAAGTCAATGCTGAAGCTATGACTGACAAGATCCTAGTGGAAGGAGTGCGCTGTTTCTCTTGCCCGGTGGCATGTGGAAGAGGTACGGAAATCCGGGAAGGGAAATGGGCTGGCAAGAGCGGTGAAGGGCCGGAGTATGAGACCACCGACACATTTGGAGCAATGTGCGGCATCAGCGACCTGAATGCCATCACCATGGCCAATTACCGTTGTAATGAGCTAGGTTTGGATACGATCAGCGCTGGTTCAACCATTGCCTTTTCCCTGGAGTGTTTCCAGCGCGGTATCTTAAGTGAAGGCGAAACGGGTGGGCGAGCGTTCGATTTCGGCGATGGCGACCTGGTAGTTGAACTGGTTGATCTGATCGCCAGAAGGGAGGGGATTGGTAACCTTCTAGCTGAAGGCAGCCTGGAGATGGCCCGGCGATTAGGGATGGGCAGTGAGCATTTTGCGATGCAGGTGAAAGGATTGGAGCTGCCAGCCTATGATCCGCGCGCGGCCAAGATCACCGGTTTGGGTTATGTCACCGCCAATCGCGGCGGCGACCATATGACAGGGTATATCCAGGGACCAACCTTCATCGATGTACCATTCCTGATCGTCGATGAAAGCTCGATCCGCGACCCATTTATTGCCAATCCGCAGGAGGTCCAAATTCTGGTAGATATGGAAAATGCACTGACTGTTCTCGATGCGGTTGGAGGCTGTAAATTCATGGGGGTTTTACTCACCGCGGATGAAATCGTCGACCTGATCGCTTCAGCAACCGGCTGGGATTTCAACGTGGCTGAGTTTCGGAGATGCGGCGAGCGAATCTACAATCTAGAGCGAGCCTACTGCGCCCGTGAGGGCCTCGATCGCACCTGGGATGTGCTGCCCAAACGGCTGATGGAGGATCCACTTCCTGAAGGACCCGCACAAGGTATGGTAATTGATTGGGAAACGATGGAGATGATGAAAGACGCCTATTACCGGAGGCGTGGCTGGGACCTGACCACTGGCGTCCCAACGCAGGAGAAACTGGCTGAGCTTGAACTCGATGAGGTTGCGGCTTTTCTCTGGAAAACCTAGAGACTCAACCAGATCAACTGGAGGAATTGGAGAGTGCTATGGATCTCCACGATAAACCCTGGTTAAAAAATTATAAGCTGGGACCCTATTCCTTAGCTCCTTCCCTGTTTCCGTATCCAGAAGTGCCTCTCTTTCATATACTTGATGAAAGCGCAAAACTATACCCAACTCAGACTGCGATCTTGTACCAGGGAAGGTCGCTCAAATATTTCCAGCTGAAATCACAGGTCGATCACCTGGCGGGTGCATTGGCAGAGTTGGGTATCAGGAAAGGCGATCGCTGTTGCATCTTCCTGCCAAACTGTATGGAGTTTCCCCTGGTTTATTGGGCAGTGATAAAAGCTGGTGCTGTGGTTGTACCGACCAGCATCCTGCGCACTGAACAGGGCCTGCTGCATGAGGCTGGAAGCTCCGATAGCCGCATAATTATCTGCAGCGAAAGGCATCTCGAGCTCGCCCTGGCGGTGAAAGCGCAAAGCCAGATTGAATGGATCGTGGTGACTTCAGATGAAGGCTACGATATCGCAGAAATTTCAACGAATTTACCTGAAGGTGCTTTCGAGCTGAGGGATTTACTTGCGAAGGAAAAATTGCAGCCCCCAGAATTAAATATTGATCCCAGGGAAGACTTATGTGAGCTGGCATTCACCGGGGGTGCGACAGGAATTCCGAAAGGCGTAATGCTGACCCACTACAGCCGCCTCTGTGGAAGCCTGCAGGTTGTCCCCTGGTTCATTAAGCCGTTACTGCGTGGGATTGCTGGAAAAGCTTCAGTCGTGGTCGCAATCCCGATCTTCCACGCCTACGGCAACTTTATCCAGGTTTCTGCCGTACAGCTGGGGCTGCGCATGTTAATCTTGCCTGACCCACGCGATACTCAAGCGTTATTTGAATGCCTGCAGGAGCACCGGCCATTCCTCGTTCCAGGAGTGCCAACGCAATTCATGCGACTGGCAGAGGCAGGATTGCGCCGGTCTAATGCCATGCTGTTCAGCGGCGCTGCCCCCCTGCCCCAGGAGGTTGCACAGGTGATCAAGCAGAAGACCGGCATGTCAGTCTCCGAAGGATACGGCCTGACAGAAACCTCATCTTCCTCACATATAAATTTGTCAGCGTTCTCACGCATTCTGGGTTTCATGTCAAAAGAAAAAACAGGCATCGGTGTCCCATGCCCCGATACGGAATGCCGGTTGGTCGATCCAGAAACCGGAATCAACTCGTCGAATGGAACACCTGGAGAGTTATGGCTGCGCGGGCCACAGATCATGGCTGGCTACTGGCCTGAGAAGGGCTCGGGACTGACTACTGACGGATGGCTTAAAACCGGTGATATCGCAGTCATGGATGAGGATGGTTATTTTCAAATTGTTGACCGGATAAAAGATATGGTGAACGTCTCTGGCATGAAGGTCTATACCACTCAGGTCGATGAAGTGCTCTTCCACCACCCGGCGGTAAGCATGGCGGCTGCATTCGGTGTGCCTGATCCAGAAATTCCCGGAAGTGAAAGAGTTATGGCTGTGATCCAGCTGAAATCTGATATGCAGGGAAAAATCAGCGAGCAAGATTTTAGAGATTATTGCAGGGAACATCTCCCGCCCTATGCGGTGCCGATAAACATCGAATTCCGCTCAGAGATGCCTCTGACTGTCACGGAGAAAGTCTTTAAAAAAGCACTTCGCGATGAAATACTGAACCGGATGAAAACCAAAAACCCATAAATTGCTGCAGCAGAAAATAATCAGGAGGATAAAGAAATGGCAACCCATATTTACCCCTCACCGGCGTGGTTGGAAGAGAGTGCAATTATCTACCGATCCACACCAAAGTTCGAAAACGCGCTCAAAAAAATCACCACGCGCATCTATATGCGCATCAAATCGGAGCCGTCCTGGGGAATCGCCGGAGATATGATTTTCGGTGCTGAAGTCGAAAATGGCGTTCTGCTTGAGTTAGGTTTCGTACCAGAGACAGAAGCAAAAGCTAAGGCTGAATTCATCCTGACTGCTACACCACAAGAATGGAAGAGGATATTAACCAAAGACAGCAAGTTCATCACGGATTTTATGCTGGGTAAAATCCAGCTGGAGCAGGGTAATAAAGTCACATTACTTAAGATTGTTCCACGAGCAGACACTTTTGTCGAAAGCTTAACTCAAGTCGATTTGAAATTTCCGGATGATCTGACTGCTGAAGAGCTGGAGGTATTTTGCGACGAGCTGGCAAGGATCAGGTTAGAAAAAGGTATCTGAGGCACTTTTTAATTAATCTTGAACTCGAATCTAAATTCTGATATATTTCATCTGAATATTACAAATACCACTACTTAGCAAATATTCAGGTTCATAGCGCACATCTGATGCTAGAAGTCCGACTGCTGGGCCAGTTTCACGTTCGAACTCGATGATAAGGAAATCGAGATATCCTCCCAGGTTGCCCGGGCGTTGATGGCATACCTGGTGATTTACGAGAGTAAGAAGCACTCGAGAGAAACCCTGGTCGGTTTGTTTTGGGCAAATTCATCCCCTGATATCGGCCGTAAATACTTGAGAAACACCATCTCAAAATTGCAACAAACAATCGGAGAAAATTCGCTCACCGGTTTGATGAAGTATTGCGGATACTCCTGCAGGTTTGCGATGCGCTGCAGCAAGTGCACGGCTACGGGATCGTTCATCGTGATTTGAAACCCGAAAACGTGATGATCCTGCCGGATGGAAAAATCAAGCTGATGTATTTCGGCCTGGCCCAATACGACACTTCGCGCATGACGCGCGAAGGAGAGATTCTCGGATCCGTGTACTACCTCTCCTTTAAACAGGCTTTGGGCAAGGCGGTGGATGCTCGCACTGATATCGATACCCTGGGAATCCTGTCGTACGTGCTGGCGACCGACAGGCTGCCGTTCACCAGCGAGCCTGCGCAGCATACCATTTAAAGCGGGGATTATTTCCGGTAATCGGACCAGGCAACTAGTAATCTCTACAGGCAAGCGTGTTTACTCGCCAGTAGGAACCCAAATATTCTTCACCTGGGTGGCTTCGTGCAGGAATTCGTGCCCGGCGCCCTGTTCCGGATTCAGCCAATCCCGCTGAATGCCGTAGCCGACCCAGGTGCGCTTCATATTCGCCGCCGATTCAAATTCGACCTGGTAGCTGCCCTCAGCTGAGCCAAAGTACCATACTCCATCCACATCTTCGTGCTGGATCAGGGTCTTAGCCAGGTGGTCGCGGTCACCAGTGATGATGTTCACCACACCCGCTGGGACGTCAGAGGTATCCAGCACCTGGTAGAAATCTGTGGCGCTGAGCGGGTATTTCTGGCTGGGAATCATCACCACGGTATTGCCGCGTGCAATACCCGGTGCCATCAGGGATATGAAATCCAAGCAAGGGATATTCGTCCGGGCAGATGATCCCCAACACGCCGACAGGTTCGTTAACTGCCAGGGTGACGCCTCGCAAGGTGGTTTCCTGTACTGTCCCGCCGTATTTATCGGCCCAGGCGGCATAGGTGAACAGCCGCTGGACGGAAACATCCACCTCAACCTGTGCTGAACTCTGCCTCCTGCCGGTCATGGCAGTGATGCGTTTGGCGAATTCGACGCGCCGCGCATCCAGGTTCTCGGCAATGAAGAAGAGGATCTGCGAGCGGTTGTAGCCGTGACGCATCGCCCAACCGGGCTTGGCGGTATGAGCGGCGTGCGCGGCTTCCACGGCATCCCGGATATCCTTGCGGTTGCCGTCACCCACCTGCCCGATAATCTCTCCACGCGGGGATAACACAGCCCGGCTGTAATTTGCATCGGGACGCACTTGCTTGCCTGCGATGTACATCTTCGGTGTGCGATCGACTGCCGGCATGGCTGAGCCGTTCGATTTATGACCATCCGGAATGGTTGGTCGTCCGGGGATTGCTTCACCCCACTTCGATTTCTGTTCGTCTCCTCCAATTGGCTGAAAGTCCGGGCGAGGGCGCTTCTGCCAGGCTGGGCGAAGATATTCGAAAAGACCCTCCCTGCCCCCTTCGCGTCCGAAGCCACTCTCCCGGTATCCGCCAAAACCAGAGGCGGCGTCAAACTGGTTGGTGCAATTAACCCACACCGAGCCGGCTTTCAGTTTACTGGCGACATCCAGCGCCAGGTTGATGTTTTCACTCCAAACGCTGGCAGCCAGCCCGTAGCGCGTATTATTTGCCAGGGCGATGGCTTCCACCGGGCTGCGGAAAGTCAGGGAGACCAACACCGGGCCGAAGATTTCTTCCTGGACGGTCTCTGCCGCAGGGTCCAGGTTGCTGATCAAAGTCGGTGGATAGAACAGTCCCCTGGAAGGCAGCCGGATATCAGGTTGGAATAGTTCGCCGCCTTCTTTTACTCCGGTTTTCACCCATTGGTCGATGGTGTCCCACTGGGTCTGATCCACGATCGCGCCCATATCGATACACTTATCCAGCGGATCGCCTACACGCATATGGCCCATGCGGGTTTTCAGCTTTCCCAGGAACCGGCTGGCTACATTCTCCTGGACCAGCAGGCGCGAACCCGCACAGCACACCTGGCCCTGGTTGAACCAGATGGCATCGACCACACCTTCCACCGCCCCATCCAGGTCAGCGTCCTCGAAAACCACGAATGGAGATTTCCCACCCAGCTCCAACGACAGCTTCTTTCCCGTACCGGCCGTCTGGCGCCGCAGTATGCGTCCGACATCCGTCGAACCAGTGAAGGCGATTTTGTCCACGTCTGGATGTGTGACGATCATCGTGCCTGCTTTACTGCTGCCGGTGACCACATTGATCACACCGGGGGGCAGTCCAGCTTCAGCTACCACCTCAGCAAATAAGAGGGCTGACAGGCGTGTATACGAAGCGGGCTTGAGCACCACCGTATTACCCATGGCGATGGCAGGGGCGATCTTCCAGGCCAGCATGAGTAATGGGAAATTCCATGGGATGATCTGGCCGATCACTCCGACTGGCTGGTAGTCTCTGAGCTCAGATTCAAAAAGCTGGGCCCAGCCAGCATGGTAATAGAAGTGCCTGGCGAGCAATGGGACGTCGATATCGCGTGATTCGCGGATCGGCTTGCCGTTATCCAGCGATTCGAGTACTGCCAGCAGGCGTTGATGTTTCTGGATATTACGGGCGATAGCGTACAGGTGGCGCGCACGCACCAGCCCGGAAGTCTGGCTCCATGAGCTAAAAGCCTGTCGGGCAGCCGCAACGGCCTGGTCCACCTGCTCCTGCCCTGCCTGTACGGTATCCGCCAATTTATTCCCGGTGGCTGGATCCAGGCTGGGATAAAACTCGACATTTTCCGGAAAAACCCACTGGTTGTCGATAAACATGCCAAATTTCCGTCCATGGTCATCCAGCCAGGCATTTGCTGCCGCAGCCGATTCGGGTGCAGGGCCGTATTCATTGGTTTCAAAGATCTCTTTTACGCTCATTCGGCACTCCAATATAATTCAATAAACCAATCCACATCAATCCTGATTATTAAGTCATCATCCCATGGGCATGTGGTGGCGTGCGGCATAATGCCCGGTGATGTAATGGTACAGCTGGCGCTCGAGGTCGGTCAGCAGGCTGCTGGCGCCAAACCGGAACAGGTCAGGCTTGAGCCAATCATCCCCCAATTCCTCTTTCATCAGTGCCTGCCAGGCCAGGGCCTGCTTGGCTTTATTGATGCCTCCCGCCGGCTTGTAGCCAACCTGGAAGCCTGTACGTTCGTGGTAATCCCGAATAGCCCGCGTCATCACCAGGCTCACCTCCAGCGTGGCATTGACTTCTTCTTTTCCGGTGGATGTCTTGATGAAATCGGAGCCAGCCATCATGGCCACAAAGCTGGCCTGGCTGACCTGCCGCAGGGTAGCCAGCTCGCCGGTCGCCAGGATGGATTTCATGTGAGCTGCTTCGCCGCAGGTCTCACGAAAGAGCTTGATTTCGTCGTAAAGTGCCTGCCAATCTCCAGTCAAAACGTGGGCCCTGCTGATGACGATGTCGATCTCCCTGGCACCTGCCTCGATAGCCTGTTCGATCTCGGCTACGCGCTGCGCGATGGGAGTCTGTCCAGCAGGGAAGCCGGCGGCGACAGAAGCCACCGGTATCTGGGTTCCCTTAAGCGCTTCTACCGCATCACGCGTCCGGCTGGGATACACGCAAACCGCGCCGACCGTTATATTTTTATCCGAGAAACCTAAGGAGGCCAGCATGTCTTGCCTGACCGGCTGCCGGGCTTTGGCGCATAGTCGCCTGACCCTCCCTGGCGTGTCATCTCCAGAAAGTGTGGTGAGATCGATGCAGGTGACGGCGCGCAGCAGCCAGGCGGCCTGCCAATCTTTCTTGATTGATCGGCGGGCGGGCAGAGTGGCCACCCGCCGTTCGACCGCGCTGCGGTTTACACGCGCACTCACCACCCAGGAAAGGTCCAGCGGGATTCCGGGATTGCGTCTGTTGGTAGATACCATGAGTCAGTCCTTGATTCGAAGGGTGTTGCAACCAGGTTGATCGATATTTGGATCAGCCGTACCTTAAGAAATGCCAGATTTGTACCATCTAATTCAAAATGGTAATAGGGACTATGGACACCTTCATATTATACTATTTCACCCATTGGAGACGGTTTCCATGGCGGTTAAAATCCAAGAGATCGATGCTTACTTGTGAAGAAATACACGGGTTGACAAATAACCCCCTAATCACTTATACTACTGGGATAATAAGGTCTATAGATTCAATTATATATTATTATGCGCTTATCTAAACGTGGAGAATACGGCCTGCGGGCCATGATCGACCTGGCGACCTGGGAAATGGAAACGGGCCGCAGCATCGCACAGATCAGAGAAATTTCCGAGCGCGAGAAAATTCCACCTAAGTTCCTCGAGCAAATCCGTCTCACCCTGAAGAATGCTGGCCTGCTGCACAGCAAAATGGGCATCGGGGGCGGCTATTACCTGGCGAAAGCAGCCGGAGAGATCAGCCTGGGTCAGATCATCCGCGTGCTGGATGGACCGGTGGCACCCATTCGCTGCGTCAGCCAGATGGCGTATGAATCCTGCGGCTGTCCGGATGAAGAGGCCTGCGGTTTGCGCCTGGTGATGTTCGATGTCCGCAATGCCATGGCCAACATCCTGGACAATACTTCCCTGGCAGATGTTGCTGACAGGATCGAAAAAGTCCGGGCAATAAGAAATCAATCCCAATAGAAAATGGAAATACCTTCATAAGGTAATATTCTTTCAAGTAAATGTCGACCAAAACGCTAGATCTAATAACATATTCAGAGAAATAAACAGAAAAAGAAAAGTACCGGGAGATAATTAATGGATCTGAATATCTTGGTCTTTGTGCTGGTTGGTTTCATCGCCCAGATGATCGATGGTGCACTCGGGATGGCTTATGGAGTAAGCTCGAACACTTTCCTGCTGAGCATAGGCATACCGCCAGCGGCTGCCAGCGCCAGCGTCCACATGGCCGAAGTCGTGACCACCGGGATTTCGGGTTTTTCCCACTGGAAGCTGGAAAATATTGACAAGGAGCTTGTCAAACGACTGGTGATACCGGGAGTAATCGGTGGCGTCGTCGGGGCCTACCTGCTCACAGAAGTGCCGGCCGATATCATCAAGCCCATCGTCTCTGCTTATCTGCTCATTATGGGTGTTGTAATTCTCTTCAAAGCCATACGTGTCGGTGAGATCCTCAAAGGCGTACCAGTATATATCACTTTCCTGGGCTTGATCGGCGGCTTCTTCGATGCCATCGGCGGCGGCGGCTGGGGTCCGATCGTAACAACCACGTTGATGGCGCGTGGAACTCACCCGCGCTTTACAATCGGATCGGTCAATTTTTCGGAGTTTTTCGTTACCTTTGCCGAAATCGGTCACTTTCATATTGGCGCTCAGGCTGGCATTTTTCGAAGAATTCTGGACAATAATAATTGGCCTGTTGATCGGTGGTGCCATCGCTGCTCCATTGGCTGCAGTGGTGACCAAAAAGCTGCCCACCCGCGGCCTGATGGCAATGGTTGGCGTACTGATCATCATCCTGAGCATTCGCACGATCTACATGGCATTTGCTGGATAGATAATAATTTGCCATCAAACCAGAACCGGGTCTTGTTTTCAAGACCCGGTTTTTTCGTCGCAGCTTTCATCTCCTTTGTCCCAGGCCTCTACAGAACCCTGAATACTCATCTTACTGGCTCAAAGCCTGTTGTTTTCAGGTGAATTCCAGAGATTGGCATACTCTGAATAGACGATAAAATAGACCAGGCAATTTCCCTGGTGCAGGCATAGTAAATATTATGACAGAACCATTTGGTGAAAATGAAATCAATTCACAAAAACAGCCATTTTGGCTGTTACTTTTACTGGGCACCAGTGCGAGCCTGGCTGGCAACCTGTCTGGTTGGATTGTAACTTTGGGATTGCTCTACACTCTTACTTCCGACCAGGTTGTAGAAGGCTACGCGTGGCTGACCGCCTTACTCTGCTGGACCCTGGTCCCGCTGGTCTGTGTTGGTTATGGCTTGCTAGCAGCCTGGTGGGTGTCAAGGAACTCACAACGACTTCCCCTCCGCCCGAGGCGGATCATCTCACTTTGGGGATTTTTGCTTGGGGCAGCATTATGGCTGGTTCTCGGACTGCTTTCTGCACTGATGGTGACATTCCTGACACAAGCCCAGTCGCATATTATTTAATGCTGCCAGCCTTCAGTAACCTACATTAAAACGGTGAGGACCTGCCCAATCGTTCGGCTATCTGATTATTAAGGGCAGGAAGATCGGAGACGGTAACATCCCATGCGGTCCAGCACCAGCTGGCTGTGTGGCATGGCATATCGTGCATTTTCGCACAGGTCCTGCACTGCCCTGAAGGTCAATAAACTTTATGAAGTCGTTAGCTTGAGTGGTGGGAGCGATGGCATGCGGGCTGTCGTGGCAGCCCTCGCAGTAAATTCCATTATGACTGGTAGAAAAGCGATAAAGCACCTGGTCCTGGGCGTAACCGCTGCCGTGACAGGCCGCGTTGTCACAACGCGGCTCGTTAAGCCAGGGATTTAGATTCTGTGCCACAATTGCCATACCGCCATGGCAGTCGGTGCAAGTCATGCCTCTCTGTGACATCACATCTCGCAAGCAGCGAGTCCTGGGTCCTGGGTGGCAGTTGTAGCAGCCATCCAGCGTGTTGGGAACTTCCCCGTTATGCTGGTCATGCATGGCTCTGGAGAGATTGGGAACCCCGGGTATTCCAGGTGTACCCAGGGCATTCGTGGCGTGGCAATCGGCGCACAGTACCGGTCGATCAGCCATCAGTGTGGTGTCGTTTTCAAGATCGTGCAGGGTTAAGATATTCGTTTCAACACGACCTGTGGCAATATCCTCGGATGCCTCGCCATAGTCATCATGGCAGGTGTCGCAGTGCATCTCAGTAGATACCGGCGCAACGACCACGGCACGAGTTCAGCTCCTGGGAGCTAAGACTATCCTGGACAACAATTGTGGCCAGCTGGTAGGGATAAGCCATCGAAGGCGCACTGTCACGAAATTCAGTTAACGGGATGCCTTCGGCAATGAAGTGATCGGACTGGGCATCCATCTGACCTGCCAGTCCTTTGCCTTTCAACCCAACATTGTCCGGCAGGTCAACCCCAAAGAGATCGACGTCGTAAGTCCAAAAATTGGATTTTCCAACGGAATAGGTATTGTCTTCAAAAAAATAGTTTACCGTGATACCCGTTGTTATAATTTGAGGCGGATCACCGACCTTGATCACCTGCGCCCACAAGGTATTAAAGGGTGGTAGCACAGCCAGGTCTCGAAAATCCCGGTTGTAACAATGCATCCCGAGATCATTCCAGGCTAGGACTTTGTATTGGTCGACCATCGTAACAGGAGAGGGTGCACTTAATGCCATGTAATACCCAAGCCCAGCCAGGAGGAGACTTAAGCCGATGCCCCTTAAAGAAATTGCATACCGGGATGACCTAAACATTTTGCACCTCCATTGGTGACCGGATGGAAGCGAGCGAAATTCAACTGTAAATCATAAAGGCAATGCTGAACTCTTAGTAGACTTACAAAAACTGTAAGTACTTGTAAAACCGCCCCATTAATAATTAATTAGTTTTAATGATTTTACCATATTGGCTGCAATTTCTTCGTGAGCTAAGAATGCATTTTTATAAGGGAAAGACCCATCACAAATTTAACCAAACTGGGGAATAGCGGTAAAAAAGGCGCCCCCGGCGCGATTCGAACGCGCAAGCGCCTGATCCGAAGTCGCACCAGGCATAAGACATGGAAAGACAACATGCAGCCCTGTTCATTTTGTATACGAACAATAAACCAACTAATAAAAAAGAGCGCATCGCGGTGTCGCATTTACCTGACCTGCCCCCCGAACCCCGCCCCTTGCCCCTGCTCACCGCCGGTGGTATTATGGTTTCTGAATTTGCACGATTAGGAGCAACGATGGAACCTAATTTTCTTGAAATGGCTGAATTCGCTGATAATCCAGAACCACGCTGCCCGGTAGTGCTGGTTATGGATACTTCGGGCTCGATGAGCGGGGCGCCAATCCTGGAGTTGAACGAGGGCCTGCGTGCCTTCGGAACCGCGCTCAAAGCTGACCGGCTGGCTTCGCTGCGCGTGGAAGTGGCAGTGGTTGCCTTTGGCGGCAAGGTGCGCACGCTGGATGTGCGCGGAAGCGACCCGAGCCCGGCCAAAGAGGTGGTAGTCTTCAACCCGTTGGGGCTGGCAGTGCGCAAACCGACCCGTGAAGTGCCCTTCGATGCCCGCCAGGCATTCGTTACGGTGGACCAGTTCGAGCCGCCGGTGCTGGAAGCCAACGGCGGTACACCGATGGGCGAGGCGGTGCAACGCTCGCTGGCCCTGCTGCGTGAGCGCAAAGAGATCTACAAACAGAATGGGCTGGATTATTTCCGCCCGTGGATGTTCGTAATTACTGACGGCAAGCCCACCGATAAAGGCTGGGAGGCGGCGGCTGAACAGGTCAAGCAAGATGAGCTGCGCAGGGGCGTGATCTTTTATGGAGTTGGTGTCGAAAAAGCGGATATGCGCGTATTAAGCCGCTTTTCGGATGAGCGCCCGCCGCTCAAGCTGAAGGGCCTGGCATTTGGCGACCTGTTCATGTGGCTCTCCAAGAGCCTGTCGGCCATCGCTCACTCCCGTCCCGGCGAGCAGACACCTCTGCCGCCCGTTATCTGGGGTTCCGTGGATACTTCCACCTAGTAGAGACAGCCATGGAAGCTGATTGGCAGGTCATCGGCGCAGCCGTCCAGGGTCTATCCCACCAGAAGCAGGGCCTGCCCTGCCAGGATGCGCTGGAATACCGCTGCCTGCCGGGCGGCGCCCTGCTGGTGGCGCTGGCAGATGGCGCCGGCTCAGCCACGCGCTCCGAGTTGGGAGCACGCGCTGCTGTTCAGGCGGCAGTGGATTCGCTCGCCTCTAGCCTGGAGAGCAGCCAGCCTGCCGAATGCTGCGACTGGGTGGAACTGTTTTGGGAAACCTTCGAAAGCGCCCGTGCGGCCTTGATACAACTGGCGGAAGAACGTGATGAGCCATTGCGCGCCTTTGCCACCACGCTGACCTGTCTGGCTGCCACGCCTGAACAACTGATCGTCGGGCAGTTGGGCGATGGCGCCGTGGTAGCGCGCGGCGCAGATGGCGTCCTGGACACGGTGACCACCTTGCAGCGTGGCGAGTATGCCAACGAAACTTACTTCCTGACCCAGGAGCAGGCTCTGGAGCAGGTCGCCATCCAGGTGATCAACCTGCCGATGCAAGCCCTGGCGGTGATGAGCGACGGCTTGACTCGCCTGGCTTTGAAGCGACCCACCAACGAGCCCCACCTGCCGTTTTTCGAACCGCTGTTTGCCTTTGTCGAAGCGTCGGCGCCCTCCAATGATGGCGCCCAGGCCAGCGAAGCGCTGGCAGCCTTCCTGGCTTCGCCGCGCGTCTGCGAACGCACCGATGATGATAAAGCCCTGGTGCTGGCGCTGCGGCCAGGTGGCGAAGCAGACTGTTCCTGATCCGCGCTGCTACCCACGATTGCGCGGGCGGCGGAATAAGATCGGTTAGACATTCAAGTATGATGAAGATTTACGACCGGGAAGGCAACCCAATATCCATCGGTACTGTCGTCGGCCGCGGGGGCGAGGCGGTCGTGTACCGGGTAATTGGCCGCCCCGGCTGGCTGGCCAAGATCTACGAGCCTGCCCCGCGCCCGAACTACGCGGCCAAGCTGGCCTGGATGTTGGAGCACCCTCCGAGCCAATCCCACTCATGCCCTGAACCATCCTTCGCTGGCCTGGCCCGCGGGGCTATTGTACGGGCAGGGAAACCGCCTGGCCGGCTACCTGATGCCTTATATCCAGCAGGCAGTCCCCGTCCTGGTCGTTTTCAACCCCCGCCGGCGGGTTGAGACCCTGGCACAGTTCGACCGCCGTTACTTGCACCGCGCTGCCCGCAACCTGGCAACTGCCGCTGGCGCGCTGCACACAAGCGGCTACGTGGTTGGCGACCTGAATGAGAGCAACGTCCTGGTCACATCCTCAGCGCTGGTCACCCTGATCGACACGGACTCTTTTCAGGTGCAGGAACCGCGCGGCGGCCAGGTGGTGACCTATGCCTGTCCGGTGGCCAAGCCAGAATACACCCCGCCCGAACTGCAGGGTAAGTCGCTTTCCAGCACAGTTCGCTCCCCTGAGCAAGATGCCTTCAGCCTGGGGGTACTGATCTTCCAACTGCTGATGGAGGGCAACCACCCCTTCCGGGCACAGTGGCTGGGAAAGGGCGATCCACCGCCGATCGAAGAGCGCATAGCATTGGGTGGCTTCCCTTACACTTCAACACCAGGTATGCCCGTGCGACCGCCCAAATATGCCCCGGACCTCGACCTGCTCCATCCGGAGATTTCCGAGCTGGTACGGCGCTGCTTTATCGATGGACACCGTGACCCGCGCCTGCGCCCTGAAGCTTCAGCCTGGGAATGGGCAATTGCCGAAGCCGAAAAGAGCTCTGGTGCAGTGCCCCAACCGGCACTTTTACTCAGAACACCTGCGGGCCTGCCCCGTATGCCATGCGCCGCGTGCTCCGGCTCGCGGTCCAGCCTGGCCCACCTCCCAGGCGCGCCGCCCAGCTCCTACATCCCACCCGGCTGGATCCAACGTACCTGCAGGGCAGCCAACCGCTTCTCCAGGAGCAAAACCGTCTGCCGCACCTCCGGCGAGCAAACCAGCCAGCCAGCAGGCCTCCACGGCTGCCAGCCAAACACATACCAGCAGTAGAACAGCCTCCAGCACAGCAGCAAGCCCAGCGCACGCTGCCTCCACTGGCTCGCCGCCGTCTGCGGCCGGAACCAGCAAGACACCGCCAGCTCACGCCTCTGGGGCGGCTGCATCCAGCCCTGCGACCTCCACACGGCCATGCCTCATCAAGCACGCCAAGCACCGCGAATGCTGCCATACACCGCGGCTCACTGGCACAACCTCGCTCACAGTACACGGTCCTGCCGCAGGCGCAGCCATACTTCCAGCAGCTCATCCGCCACTCACGGGTCGCCCTGCCGGGCAAACCTCCTCCGGCTATGCCGGACGCCGGCCCTTCCCGGCTGGTGGAGTAGCCAGCGGATTCAAGCAGGTGCAACAGGTGTGGGAAACATTCAAATTCTGGCAGGCTCAACAGGCCCAGGTGCAACAGACCGGGCCCGGATCCGGGCTCGTGGGGATTCCGCCAGGCACAGCAAGTAAAAGCAGCCTGGAAAACATGGAAATTCTGGCAAGCACAGCAGGCGCAGGCTCAGCAGCCATCGCAGGCGCCTTCACAGGCGGCTCAACCTGCTCAGCCGCCCCCCTCTCGCCCGGCAGCACAGGCCCAACCGGCGCCAGGCAGCCCTGGAGCAGCCCAAAGTTCAAATTCTGCAACGCCGTCGGCTGGAGCAGGCAACGCGCAGCAGACCCAGCAGCCCGGCGCTCACACTGCACAGACCCAGCAAAATACAGCCGGAGTGGGAACAGCAGCGCCGGGCGCGGCGCAGAACCCAGTCAGCAGCGCAACGCCCGCCAGAATCAACCTCTTCCGGGCACGCACAACCTGGCCTAGCGCAACCGTCGCAGACTTCTGCACAGTCCACGCCAGCTCATAATACGCAGACCCAATCGGGTCAGGGCCAGCAAACTCAGCCCCCTCCGTCACGACCTGCAGCCCAGCCTGCACAGCCTCAACCACCAGCAACTGGAGCCAGACAGGCCGCCCCTCCGCACTCCCAACCGCCCAGGCCTGCTCCGCCTTATGCAAGCCCCCAACCTGGCAGACCGGCTTACTCGCGGCCTGCGGCCGTTCCAGCACAGCCAGCAAACAGCCTTTTGAACTGGGCTGGGCCGCGGTTGTATAAGAGCCTGGCAATCGGCGGGGGGCTGGGTGCCCTGGCGGGCGCGCTGCCGGGCGCGCTGGTGGGCGTGGCCGGCTGGAGCGCGGGAAGTATGGCATCCTGGGTCTTGTTGTGGGCTCTTGGGGGGCGCCACAGCCGGACTGCTGCGCGGCTGGCAGCCTGGCTATCGTATGAGCCTGCGGGTCGACCAGGTGGTCGGCTGGCAGCGTGTCTGGCCGGCATTTGGGGTGTTGGCCGGGGCGGCGTTAGGTGGATTCATCGGCCTGGCGCTGGGCTGGTGGGCAGTCTTTCCGGTCTTCCTGGGCCTGCTGCTGGGCGCCTGGCTGGGGCTCAAGGCTGGCCGCAAGCTGTGGCAGGCCGGCGCCCAGCTCGGTTGGGAGCGCATCTGGGCTGGGGTGGGCGCCCTTAGTGCAGCGCTGCTCGGCTGGCGGCTAGCTGCCTGGCTCGGCGCAGGCAGCCTTTCCATCCATTTAGCCGGCTCGTTTTCTGCGTGGATCACCAGCCAATCTGCCAGCCTGGTGCTGGTGTCGCTGGTAGTCGGCGCACTGGGCGGCGCACTGGGCGGCGCTGTCTCCGGTACCCTGGCCGACCTGTTTGCCCGCCTGCTCAACCTATTGGATTAGCCCCATCATCCTTCGGCATGCAGCATGGCCGTGATGTGGTTTTAGTCATATCGGCCTGACCGAATGATTTGATCTTCATCGAGGATGTAGATGGCATTCGCATCTTTCACACCTGGTACACAACCGTGACCTGGCAGCCCCACCACAGTTGCGGTATTCCAAACGCCCCCAAGGCGATAGCTATCTTGTTCGGATTGATCGAGACAGGAGAACGTTTATAAGGCAGTTGCTCTTCTTGCCGTAGAAAGGCAGCAGCAGGGCAACTGGAGAGCATCCGGCAGCTAGTTTTACTAGCGGGGAAACAACACAGCGCCCCCGGCGCGACTCGAACGCGCAACCGCCTGATCCGAAGTCAGGTGCTCTGTCCATTGAGCTACGAGGGCGTGTTCATGATTATACACCAGCTGGATACCTTGCTGTGATTTTCTGGGATTTGTGCGGGGTTATATTTTATAATGAGCCCGGTGCGTCGTCAGAATTGGTTTCCTGGACTGGAGGCAGGCTGAAATTGAATATCAATGGAGTTCACTACCGCTCGGTATGGCTGAAACCCGATGACCCGCTGACCGTCCAGATCATCGACCAGCGTTTCTTGCCTTTCAAGTTCGTGGTTGAAGACCTACGAAATGTGAGTGATGCGGCTTCGGCGATCAGAGACATGCATGCGCGCGGGGCGCCGTTGATCGGCGCGCTGGCGGGATTCGGCATGTACCTTTCAGCACTGCATGCTCCCGATTCCAATGAAATAGAATTTATTCAAAAGCTAGAAGAAGACGCGAAAACGCTCCTGTCAACCAGGCCAACGGCAGTCAACCTTTCGTGGGCTGTCCAGAAGCAGCTGGAGGTGATCAAACACGGCGGCAGCATCCAGGATAGAATCCAGAATGTCTTTTATTCGGCACAAGCCATTGCTGATGAAGATGCCGGTTTTTGCCGGCGCATCGGCGAGCATGGGGTCAAATTGATCGAAGAAATCCACCGGCAGAAAGGCGGTGCAGCGGTGAACATCTTGACCCACTGCAACGCTGGCTGGCTGGCAACTGTGGATTTCGGCACAGCCACTGCTCCCATCTATGCAGCTTTCGATCGCGACCTGCCGGTGCATGTGTGGGTCGACGAAACCCGCCCGCGCAACCAGGGGGCGCGCCTCACTGCCTGGGAGCTGTCTCAGCATGGGGTGCCCAACACACTCATCACCGACAATGCGGGCGGGCACCTGATGCAGCACGGCATGGTGGATTTGGTCATCGTCGGCTCCGATCGAACTACCTATACCGGCGATGTAACCAATAAAATTGGGACATATCTCAAAGCTTTGGCTGCCCGAGATTGCAACATTCCATTCTATGCTGCGCTGCCTTCTTCCACTATTGATTGGGAGCTGCGAGATGGGATCAGTGAAATCCCAATCGAAAAACGGGATGAAAACGAGGTGTTGACCATCGAAGGTTGGATAGATGGGGAAATCAAGCCGGCTTTATTGGCTGGCCGGGGAACCAGGGCAGCCAATTACGCCTTCGACGTCACCCCGGCCCGGCTGGTGAGCGGTTTGATCACGGAGAGAGGCATCTGTGAAGCTTCAGAGAGCGGCGTCTTGGGCTTGTTTCCCGAGAAGAAGAGGAATTAAGAATGGACAAGTATCCGGAAATCCCGGATAACCTGGTCAAGATGTCACGCAACCTGGGCATGCCAGACAAAGATTACGTAATTCTCGATAATGGGACCTCATCCGCGCGTGTGGACGGTGTGACCTATTAAGTAAAGGAAAGCAGCGCTCGCATGGCGATCATCCATCCTGATTACTGAGTTGGGAGATTATAGTAGTTGTATACCGCGCGTGAAATCTCGGTGACTAAAGCTGAAGCGGGGTCCCAAACCAGCTGTTCGGGGTGATATAAGAAAACTACCAGGATGTAGTTCCCTCCGGGAGAATAGATGATTTCCCGCGTCGCCAATGGTGTTGATAACTCCATTGACTGTCACCCAGCCATGTTTGTGAGCGATGGGAGTTGCTTCAGGGAGTCCAGCGGTCAGAAGCACAGGCAGGCGGTTATTGAGCAGGAGGGTATTCATCTCCTGGCATTCCTGGCGCGTGATTTCGCCGGGAAATGCAGCCACCAGTGCGCTCCCGCCGTTCTGTGCGCACTGGTAGATATCTTCCAGCAGCATGCCGATTTCGGAAGGGGTAGTCTGGCTGTAAGGATCCGGATCGGTGAAGACATCGGTGCGTGTGTTAGCAGGAGTTTCAAACACAGCCAGGAGGGGAGAACCAAATGAGAAATAGCCTGCCAGGTAGGTGTTTTCCAGGCCGAGCAACTTCATATCCTCACTCACAATCAAGGGACCGCGCTCGGAGTCCAGCACCCGGTCCATCAGCCAATCGGCAGCTTCGTTTCCTGATAAATCAATCATATCTTGCAGCAGTTTCTGAGATTCCTGGTCCGAATTATCTGCCAGGCGCCTGAACGCTGAAACCATGATCGGCACTTTGATAATACTCGAGGCGGTATATGCAACATCTGGATTTGTAGGCAGGTCCTCACCGTCCAGGTATTCAAAGTGGATTTCCTGATTATTGTTTAAATCCAGCAGGTAAACGCCCGCCAGGCCATCGAAGCCCGAAACTGTGATGGTCTGTTTCAGCAATACTTCCAGGTTCTGGAAGACCGGCCTGGTGGGATCCATCTGGCGAATTGGTAGTGAAACCATGCGAGAATCTATCGAACTTAATGCAAATTCCACAAGTGGGAGCGAGCGGTCGATATCCAGTGCGGTACCAGATTTTCCGGGTTGAAATTCCGGCGAACCCGGAATTGGGAGCGGCGATTCAGGAGGCTGGTCGTAGCGTGCGGCGATATCGGCAAGATATGCGCGTAAGCGGGCTTCGGAAACGGAGGCGCTGAGGGGAATTTGGCTGGGAAATTCAGTCCTCCCCCACAGGTAATCCCAAAAATCAACCCAGAACTGCTTTTGGGTCCGCTCAAGGTCGGCAACCGCCAGCATACTTTCCAGGTCCAGCCGGAAGTCGATGACGTTGGGATCCATGTGGATCACCGCATCGTTATAATAAACCTCGACGGGAGACGTATACATCTCGAGCAGGCGCTCAGTTGCATCTGAACGGTCAAGACCACCCACCGGCACACCAGCGATGATCAAGCCTGCAGGGAGAAATGCGCGAATCCGGCTGAAACGAACCAGCTGAAGCGTCGCCAGGATAACCGCTGCCAGCAGCAAGCCTAATGAGAAAAAACGCAAAAACGAAAGTGAGCCTCTGGCTCTCAAAATCACTCCAAAATAGAAACAGGTATCATTTTCCGGATGATACCACAAGGAGGTTCAGCGAGAGACTACCAGCTTCACTAACTTACCATGTTCTAATGTCAGGTGAGCGTAATACGGGTGTGTTCCCTGGGCGCTCTTTACCTGCTTGCTGAGAGTCACCAGGTCGCGCGAGGGTGATAAATTACCCTCGAGTGCCGCATTCCGCTGGTCTTTTCCAGGTGGATTTTTCTTTTGAGCTGGAATCTTGCTGTGTTCCAGCTGGCTGGTCGGACATTTGTGGTTGGCACCGTCGCAGTCCGGCTGCTCCTGAACGAAGGCAACGTGGGCACCCGACATGCCAGGCAGGTATTGAGCAACGATTTGCCGTACCTGGGAAAGTACGGAATCAGGGATAGCCTGGACCGAGGCTGCATCTGGTGTACGATCGCACACGATTTCGAAATGTTCCATCGGTTTGCTTCTGCGGATCACGGCCTTCCGGCTTTTTACATTTTTTAGCGGCTGCGCCAAAGGATCGCCGAATAAATTGAAGGAAAGCAAGGTTTTCTGATCCTGCCCGTCGAGATACCCCTGCTCCTGGTCCATCTGCTTGATCATCTCGATCTTGGCCTGTCGCAGCGCTTCTCCAGCCGGGAAGCCTTGCTGGCTATAGCGCCAGAAAGCCAGCCCCAGTAAATCTGCCGCGTCCAGACTGCCCATAATTGAACCATAAGACATGCAGGTCGATCCTACCAGAGCCAGCGTGCCAGAATCCAGGAACCTGAGTGCCAACGCACTCTCGATTGTTTTACCTTCGATATGAGCGCCATAACAGGCTTCACTGAAGACCAGTGCAGGAAAACCGCCTTGCTTGCCGAGTGGGGTGGCATGCAGATCCTGCGGCCGTAAAGCAATCGGGAATTCAGGTGCATCAGAAGGATTGAGTGGATCGCGATGCCCGAACCATTCAACGGCATCCACTACACCATGCAGGTTAAAGTACCCGAAGGTACCAATTGGAGTTGGAATATTTTCGTGGGAATTCCCGGCGAAATCCAGCTCATCCAGGTAATCTTCCAGGCTATCCCCCACTAATCCGCATGGAGGGGAGATATACATGTCTGCAGGCTCGCCGATCTCACTGAAGACACTGCCCGCTGCCTGCTGCCAGATGGCGGCAGAGTAACCGAAACTGAGCCGCTGCGACCGCCTTCCGGGTCTGATCCAGCGGTTTACCCAATCGACGATCTGCCTGTACCAGGGAGTCTCGCTGGACAGATCCACGTGATGCGCGGTGATCCGCCTTAATGCGGCGACGAGCAGGCGAGGATCTGCATCGGAGCCACCTGGCAAACGACCGACAGGCCATTCTGGAATAAAGTAATTCTCATCGCGTGTGGCATAGGGATTATCCGATGGTACATCGATATCCGGATCATCAAGAGGATTTGGCAGTCGGTGAAAGGGGACAATTTCCGGTCCCCCGACAATCAAGAGTGCACCGATCATCTCCCCCTTTTTCCCTAATTCAGCATCCAGGTCTGCCAGTGCCAGTTTCAGTTCCCATGCATCTCCTGGACGCGGCGGCTTTATGCCCAGCTCCTTAACGCTCAACGGGTCATCCGGGATAAATACCCTCGCCCCCCACCCGCGTTTTCTGGAAATTGTGCTGGCCAATCGTTTCATTTCATCCTGGATCAGCGCGGCAACATTTTCCCCGTAGAATGCTTCCAACTTGCTGCGGAGAGTCAATACCACATAGATCGGAAAACGACCATCTGATTGGCCAGTTCTGCGGATATGCAGCCTGTCTGCCAGCTGTTCGATCTCTTCCTGCACCGATTGTAAGGTCTCGAATTCAGCATCAGAATCGAATTCTGATGGAAACTCGGTGAGAATATCCGTATCGGGAAGGCTGTTCTGAGTTTCTTCAGTGGATGAAGATTGGCTTGTTTCTTCCTTCGTTTTGGCCACCATCAGCACTTCAGTACGCCTGATCCAGGAATTTAGCTCATCTTCAGAAATAACCCGGGTAGATTCTTTGGGATCCGGTGGCTGTGCGAATTCTGGAATTTCCACCAGATTGGGAGCTTGACCCAGGTCGTTCAGCTCACCTTCTGTGGAGAGAGTCTTCCCTGAATTGGTCTGCTCGGGTTGATGTTCCCGGAAAGAGTCTTGTCCCGAAAGAGTAATATCAGGCAGGCGGTTCCATCCCAGGAAGGCCGCTACTTCAGCCGGTACCGGAAGATCAAATCCCAATTCCATCTTCTCAGGCCAGAGGTGTGTATAAGGATGATCAGATCCCCAGATACGGTTTGCCACCTGGCCTGCCACATCGCGCGCTACCACCTGGTGTATGAGAGCAACAGCTTGGGTTGAGTCCTCGCCGGCCATTAACCAGTCTGCCAGATAGATCCCACATGCCAGGCAATCGGGCCACTGGTGGCGATACCGTTTGGCCTGGGCAAGTTTATTCTCGAGTCGCAGCGTTGGATTGGCAGCCAGGAACTGCAGGTGCGTAACAGCTGCGATCGGTAAAGGTGGCTCGACCATCAGGACGCGGCGAATCGATTCCTCAGCCAGGTTCAGTCGGCCCTTGCTCAGCGCAAGTCGAGCCAGCCATAATTCTTTTCCCCAGGATGATACATTTCCCGGATACGGCATCTCCCCGGTTAACGCATACAGGTGTGCTTTAAGATCAGGTAATGAATACGATGAAAAATCGCCGTTGACTTCGTTTTCCCCCTGGTTGATGACATTAATAATTGATTTAACTGCTTCTTTGAACTCCGGATCCGCATTGCACAAGCCTTTTAATATCGGCATGGCCTGTTTATATTTACCATCTCCTGCCAGAGACTGCGCGTAGAACCAGCCGATCTTAAGATCTCCAGGGAAATTTGAAAGCCACACCATGGCAGCTTCGCGTACGAAGCGATAATTCCTGACAGTCAATCCTGCACTCAACAGGTCTATGAATACTTCACGGTTGAAGAGATTTTGCGCTGGTAATGTTGGGTAGATTTGGGTCATGGCCTTTTAATCTCATTTGATGCAATCCGCCGCGAGTGAACCAGGTTCAGGACGACCACTGCGCCTAATAACCGGTGTACTCCCACTTCATCCGGAGCCAGATGGGCGGCTTTTCTAAGCATCGCTTCTGCATTGGGGAAATCTTTACCTTCCTTCATCGCCTGACCGGCAAGGTAATACGGCCTGTAATCGTTTGGAGCGACTGAAATCGCTTTTTGGAAAATTTTTAATGCCTGTTGGTATGCCCTCTGGTCCTGGTAAGCCCTGCCCAGCTCAAGATAAGCCTCCAGGTAATTCGGCGAGAACTCGATGGACTTACTGAGATGGTGAAGCGCCTGGTCCAGCTGGCCCGTGCGCCGCATTTGAAAGCCGGTGCGAAAATGGAGCTCGCTGATTTGCTTCGGGGTCAGTTTGTAATGATTTGATTGAAGCACAGCCTGCGCGACCTGAACTGCGGATTGTTGGTTCCCCGCCTCAAACAGCCAATCGGAGAGCATCACCACCAGCTGGATATTGCGCGGGTGCTGCTGGATCTTTTCCTGGAGAAAATGCAGCCCAGCATCAAAACCCTCCAGTTTACGTACCAGCTTGATTTTTTCAGTGAGCAGATTGGCTGGATCTGTATCCAGCTGAATGGCTTTTTCGATGGCTGCCATTGCTTCTTCGTTACGATCAAGCGCTTCCAGACATATCGCCAGCAGGTGCAAGGCATGCACATTTTCCGGATCGGCTTTGAGTATCTCCTGCAGCCGTTTAATCGCACCCCTGGGATTGTTAGCCTGTAGAGCTATCTCCGCTCGCAATAATGCAGCTTCGATCGAGTTTGGATCAATTTTCAGGGCAGATTCCGCACTTTTCGCCGCAGCATCTAGAAGCCCGCTTCTCAGCTGCACCCGCGCCAGTACCTGCCACACCTGTACATCACCAGGAGAAAGTTGGACCGCTTTTTCCAACAGCTGGCTGGCACGAGCATATTCCTCTCTATCCAGGTATATCTGGCCCAGGGTTTTATAGGACCATTCATTCTCGGGTTCGTAGCGAATTGAAGCCTCCAGGTGATGGATCGCCTGGGTTATATCAGGGAGATCACCGTCAGGATCTTCTGACAGGAAGATCCGGGCTGCCTGAGAATGCCACCTGGCTTCATCCGGCCAGGCCATCAAGGCATCTTGAATTGCTGCCTGAGCTACAGCCCAAAATCCTGTGCGTGCCGCCAACCGGGAAGTCAGGTAGTTCAACATAGGCGCAGCAGGCCAATTGAGTGGGTCATCCTCCGACATGGCGACCAGGGCATCCTGGAGTATTGAGATTCCCTTTTGGGGTTCAGCTTCCTCTAGAGCCAGTGCCACCTGGATCTGGACAACCGGATCCGATGTCATCCTGTTACCAGCAGGGTCCTTCTTTTCGAAGTTTTCCACGGCTTTAATCACACTGGCATTTTCACCCAGGCGCCGGAAAACCGTCAGCAGTGCAGCCAGTTCGTCTGGCCTCGATCCCGTCTCACGCAGCTCATTTCCTAACAAGAACGCGGAGCTCGAACCTGGATCAAAAGCAGCCAAGCCTCTGGCATACCACAACTTGATCGGGTGTGGAAGTGATTTATCGCCCAGGGGATTTTCTAAATTTGAACCGGTTTTATCCTGGCTTTTCGAACTACGGATGGCAGAATTGATCGATCCGTAAAACTCGTTCCGTACCTCTTCACCCAGCGCCAGTGATCCAACCGCATTTTTCTTTACTTCCAGGTCCTGGTATAAAAGTTGTGCTTCTGCTCTTTTTACAATCACCTGGACCAGCTGTAAATGAGATACCGGCTCGTGCGGTGCCAGAAATGTCAACCGGCGCGAGATGTTCATTGCCGTATCCCATTTACCCAGTTCCAGGGCTGCGCGCGACACGGCTTTGAGACAGGCAACCTGTTCAGTCTGCTGATTCCCGGTGCTGATAGCATCGATTTTTGGTGCATCTCCATCCAGGACCTGCATAGCCAATGCGAATTGCCTATTAGCCTGCTCGAAGTCCTTTTGTAAAAATGCCAGACGTGACCGGTCTGCTTGAAATTGGGCAACTTCAAACGAAGTTGCGCCTTCAATCCTGTGGTCCAGCCTGTCCAATTCTTCTTCTGCCAGTTCAGCTTCCCGGGCGTCAAGCGCCATCTCAGCCCTCAGGAATCCATGCTCGAGATGATCGCAGGATTTCTCATCACTAGCCAGATCGGCATGCAGATATTCCCAGGCCTGTTGAATTCTCAGTAGTGTTACCGCCAGCTCAGCAGACAGTAACCTTGCGGAATGTAATGCTTCGTTGTTATGGAGCTGCATTGCGAGCTGTACGGCGCGGTCGGAATTGAGCAAAGCTTCCAAGAATTTTCCGATACGTTTATTCAGGGCTGCAATTCGGAACTGCACGTCGAAGTTCGCAGGTTCGAGTTGGAGCGCAGATGCAAGATTGTCAAGAGCTGCTTCTGTAACCCCCATTTCTTCGAGCAAATCTGCCCTATCCAGGAATAATTGGACATGTTCCGGCTGTTCGGCGACAGCCGCATTCAATGACTCGAGGGCTGCATTGATATCACCTGCCTGGTATTGTGAGCGCGAAAGCTCACTCAATATCTCATCTTTTGTTCCCAGACCATCTTTGTTTAGCGACGAAGAATCGGATTCCATTTGATCCAGGATCCGATGCAGCAGCTCCACAGACATCTGGGCATCCCCGATGCTGCGCAAGGCCAGTGCTGCAGTCACCAGGTCTCGTAAAGCGATATGGTATTCCTTACAATTCAATGATGCCAGCCGGCGATACACTTCGGCTGCCGCAAAGCGGTCACCACTCTCCTTTAGGGCTTTTCCCAACCGGAGGAGAAGATCAGCCCGAGTGGGGGCCAGCTGGGTAGCATAATCCAAAGCTCGTGCCACTTCTGTGCTGATTGGGATTTTTTTCGTTCCCCCCATCCCCTGGAGATAACTGGCTTGCTCAATAAACCACACCAGGTTCTCAAGGTCAGATGGAGTGAGCTCAAGCACCATTCGGGCTGCCTCGAACGACTCCTCCGCAAACCCGTTCGCCCGGTATGCTTCAGCCTGCAGTTTAAGAAGAATTGGATTTCGTGGATCGGATAGCGCTGCTTCCTTCAAGAGTGCGAGCGCCTGTTCAGGCTCATTCAACGCCAAGGCTACACTGGCAAAACCCGAAGCGATGCGTGTGAGCTCATTTGGTCTGTACGAATCAGCGCGATCTAATACCTGCCTGTAATGGACCATAGACTCGGCAAAATTGCCTTTGTGGGCCAGGTTTTCAGCCAGCAACAAGCGCGCTTCGTTGTGAATTGACTGCTCATTCGGCAGTAAATCACCAGAATTTCGCTCTTTTCCCAGGATTTCCTGCAGCAAGTCAATCGCCCGGTCAGAGTTTTCTTCGCTTGCGGAACTTTCAATCAAAGCTTTCGCAAGGTTCAGTCGGGGCTCCAGCCGGTCAGGAAACGATCGGACCACTTTTTCATAAATCGGAATCGCTCTTGTGGGTTCATCCTGGGCGCGTAATGTCCTGGCGTATACCAGGTGCAATTCCGCTTCTTGCTCACTCAGTCCCTGATCTGGCAATTGGATGACCAATTCGAGGGACTCTGGTAGTCCGACCTTCAGAGCACGTTCCAGGACCTTCCGAGCTTCTTCCAGGTGACCCAATTTAAGGAGAGTTTGCCCCAGGCGAAGTGCAATTTGAGGCGTGATCGCCAGGCTTGCCGCCCGGCGTAAGCTTGGAAGTGCCTGTGTAGGCTCATCCTGTTCCAGATAAACTTCACCCAAGGCGAGGTGGATCTCCGGTGATTTGGGCAGCGCCAGGCTGGCAGAACGCAGGGTCTGAAGCATTTGACCCTGCTCACCTGACAGTCGATATGTCTTGGCGAGCGTCAGCCAACCTGCCGATAGAGTCGGAGCAATGTGGACAGATTTTTGAAACCGGATAATCGCTTCCGGGAGGTCTCCCAGGGCGAGCGTGGCCTCACCCAGAAGCTGGTACGCGATGGCATCATTTTTATCGATTTCGAGGGCTTTGCCGCAGGCTTCACTCGCCATGTCCGGCTGCCCGGCTCGCAGTGCGCAATTCGCCAGGCCGTGCCAGTCCCCTGGAATGGGGTTGGAGTTATGGCTCAACAATTCTGATCTTTCGGAGAGTGCTGAATCCCAATCCCCCATCCGTTCCAGGCTGTCGATGACCATTCTATGTAGAAGTTCACTGTGCTCCGATGAATTGTCATTTTCAAGCGAGGCGTCTTCAGCAGCGATGATCGAATAAATATTGATGATGGCCTGCTCAGGTTTGTCTTTCATTAACAGTGATTGAGCAGAGAGCTTTAATAGCTCTTCGTTCGCCGGGTAGAGTTTGAGTGCATGCTGCGCGGCCTGAATCACCAGTTCGGGCAATCCAAGTTTATTGAACAACCGGCTGAGGATGAGAACATCATCCAGCTCGATAAAACTTCCCGATACTAAGGAATTCAGGGCTTCCTGCGCTAGCTGAAAGGCATGCGAGGTGTTGCCGAAGTGATCTTCCAGGCTGGCCGAAGCGACCAGGAGCCCAGCAGCAGGCGATTGGCCTGAATTTTCAGGGAGCTGAGAAATGAATTCTTGCGCTTGTTCTGGCTGCCCGGCAGAGATCAATGCTTTAACCACTCCCGAATTATGTTCGCCGATCTCGGGGGCAAGTTGAGCTGCATGTTTCCAGGCATTCACAACCAGCGATTGAAGCTGCTGCGTAACAGTCAGCTCAGCGGAACCAGACCCTGCTGAATTCATCGTTCTGGCATACCTGGCAGCCAGTTTTCCTTGAAGCACTCGGGCAGCAGTGATGGTGCTGTTCAGCCCCTTTACCGCCTGACCTGCTTGCCCAGAAAATGTGAACAATTCTGACAGGTATAGAATATCCCGGATCTTTTCGCACTGCTTATCAGGTTCCTCATCCATGAGGATTTCTGGGAAACCTGTTTCCACCTTCTGCGAGTACTCCTGAGACAATGTTCGAGAAATCCACGGGCGTGACAGGTTTACAATGCGCAGCATCTGCAACGCGTTCCCTAACTCCAACGGCTGGATTATTAGTCTCAGGACATCCAGCTGTACATCCGCAGTCATCGGATTGCTAAATACTGCATGTAAAACTTCTTTGATCGGAGTCCCTTCATTAGAATTAGAAAGCAGGTTTTGCAGCAGAACGACCGGATCAGGGATCAGTCCGTACAGAACCGCCAGGATGGTATCCAGATTCTGATGCTGTTTCGGGAAGCGTCCGGCTAATTCATTCCAGGAACGGTGCCTGCGCCAGAACTCGCGACAGTACAACGCAACCAGGCCTGCTTTTTCCAGGTCGCAATTTGTAAGAGCACCGTGCTCCCATTCACGCCCCGCCTGGATCGCCCGGTCGTAGACCGTCTCTTCCAATGGCAGCAAAGGCTCTTCATTCAGAGCTTCGACGGGCAGTGAACCCATCACATCCAGGACAGCCAGATTTCCTGGTGTCCAGGCTGCCGGAGAGGCTGGAAATGACTCCAGAGCCTGTTCCCCCAGACCAGTGTTCTCAATGCTGTCCCAGACCAGTGCATCTTGTTTTAATGCCAGATAGATCCAGGACCAGACCTCCTGGGGAAATTGTCTTTTTAACCGGACTGAAAACCTGGGCTTTAGCATTTTGTCAGGAATAGACTTTGATTGCGATCCAGCATGCGAACAACATCATCGACATTCCTGCAACAGCCAGGAACATCCCAGTACCGCGGGTTGTGCGTGTCAGAAGGTTTAAAGCTTCCAGCAAATCCGTGGCGTAACCGACCAATCCGGTAACTCCGTCGGACATCCCCTTCTGCGCCAGCCGGGTTGTCTGTATGGCGAGGTTCTTCACTTCCCCACTGTTGGATCGGAAAACCAAAACGAACACCCCGGCGATAAATGTGATCAAACCCACGATAAATAGTGTCGCTGCCATGGTTAGAATTATCATGTCGGTAGAAAATGGGATCAACTCAGCCTCCTGCTCGCAATATCATTCACTACTGCTGCCATATTCGAGAAAACTGATTTCCTTTATGGTCGGAAATTCACAATACCAGGCGAAACCCCGGTGCCTGAATGAATACCAATCTTCGGTCAGGCGGGAAAGATCGTAATCGGTCTGAAAATGCCCTTCAAGCAGCGAGAGAATTGTTCCGGGGTCAAGAGTCTGGTTTATCAATTCACTTCGCTCACACAGCGACCTTAAGGACGCAGCCTGCTGGTAAACACCTTTTGGATCAACCTGGTCATCGTTGTTTGAATCTCCTTCAATTCCGTTTGATGTTGAGGAAAATCCCTGGGTGCTGGACCTTCCAGACCAACCAGTAAGCGCACCCATCCCAGACTTATCGATGACCAGGTAATAATCCCACCACAGGCCCCGCTCGATGAGGTCATTTACAAATTTCGCAGTTGGCGTGCCATCGGCCTCAAATAGAATTATGCTGCTGCCATCCTCCGCAAACTCACCCATATTGGTGGGAGCTGCGAATTCCACCGGCAGGAATTTTGAGCCATTATTCATGCTGCCATTCACAACCAGCCAAACTCCCTCCAGGTTGGGTTGGTCCAGACTGTCCACCAGCACCAGGAGCAGATTGTGCTGCCCCAGGGTGGCATTTTTACTCTCCAACGGTTCTTGGATTACCACACCGTTGTTAGAAGCCCGGCTCGGAATTACCTGGTGCCCTAACTGGTAAATCACAAATCCCAACGGTATCAGAAGCAGGATCATGCCGCTTGCCAGGATTACCAGCGGCAGAGTGGACATGGGTTTTAATTTCAAGAAACCGACGAATCCCTTCCACATTAAAATTTCCAGCTGGGCAATTCCTGACTGGATTTTGATCCGCATGGGTGCCATTAATGTGGTGAATGTTGTAAGGAGATTGGTCATTTTTTATTCCAGCAGAAAGCCTGATTGGACGGTCAGGTTATTTCGAAGTCGTGATCTTAACTATCACGCCTTCTTCTGTCGCGACCACCCGTACCATGCGGGAAAGCACCTGATGGGTGCTGGTGCTTGCCTGGCTTCTATATACCAATAAGTAGGTCTTTGCCTGTTCAGGACCTCGCTTATTGGACAGCTTGAGAACCTGTACTTTTGGCTTTTTGCCTTTAATTTCCGGAAACCGCCGGTACACTTCTTTGTTTATCGTTTTGATCTTGTCCTGGTCCATGACAGCCCTTGGTTTTCTTCCTGTCTCGCCGGTAAATTCTTTCAATCCTGATCAGACATACTGGAGATCATATTGAAAGTTCAGGTTAATATTGGAACTGGCTGCTGCCGTCTACACGACCTGTTCGACGTCTCAGGAATGCTGGGATGCTATCCCCATGACCTACCGATATGTATTTGAATTCTCCTGGTTCTTCCTCATGCTCAACCACGGGAATGGCGTGAGGCTGGGGTTTGCTAAATCCAGGTAAGGCTTCTTCCAGGGTGGAGGCACCCAAGCCTGTGATCACCAGGATCAGCTGGACTTTTCCTCTCAACCGGTTATCTGTAACCAATCCGGGAATAATTTCAGCACGTGAGCCGGTCCTGGCTTGCAGGCTGTTGACGGTTTCCTGGACTTCGTACAGAGACAGGTCATCTCCACCAGTAAAATTAGCAATGATTCCTGCTGCGTTCTCCAAAGAGACACTTTCTAATAAGGGGTGGTGAAGTGCCTGTTCCAGAGCCTGGAAAGTCTTTGCTTCACCCTGGCCGTGGCCGATTGACATCAACGCCCCACCACCCAGGTGCATCAGCCGGCGCACATGGGCAAAATCGACATTGATCACACCAGTCTCGGTGATTAATTCGGAGATTCCCTGTACTGCTTGCCTGAGAACATCATCCGCCAGCCTGAATGCAGTCTGGACTGAATACTCTTTCGGTGCGGCGTAGAGCAACCGGTCGTTAGGGATGGCAATCAGGGTATGGGTGTGCTCACGCAACCTGGATAATCCCTCATTGGCATTCTTCTGCCGGCGCCCCATCTCAAAAGTAAATGGTGTGGTTACGGTTGCAATCGTCACGGCACCCAACGAGCGGGCGACCTCTGCGGCAACCGATATGGCACCCGTACCTGTTCCGCCTCCCATCCCAGCAGTCAGGAATACCATGTCCGCGCCAGCCAGGGCAGCACTCAGCTCGCCTCTGCTCTCTTCGGCAGCTTCGGCGCCCACACTTGGATTTCCTCCCGCACCAAACCCACGCGTGGTATTGGGTCCCAGTAAGACCTTGGTCTCTGCACAATTCAGAAGCAGCGCCTGCCGGTCGGTGTTAGCGGCGATGAATTCAACACCGCCCATTCCCGATTCGATCATCCGCTCAACAGAGTTGCAGCCTCCCCCGCCAAGTCCAATTACCTTAAGGACAGGGCGAGGAGCGCTGGCAATAATATCCTGGAGAATTGAAGGTTGGGTCTCAGAAGTCAGGATCATGGTACGCCTCCCGGAAATTCAGGTTCGAAATAAAAGGGGTATGGTATTACTCAGGATGCAATAACCGTGCCATTCTCTGTCAACCGGTCAATCGTGCATCCGGAATCGCGCAACAGGGCCAATGCCTCATCGGAAAAAACACCTGGCCCGCCCACCACGGTCACCCTTTCCGCCCGGCTCGCTTCGTTCAGCGAAAAACCGACGGTCGGATGAGAATCGCGCAGCAGTGGTGAGATCAGCTCAAAATCCCAGTCTGCGGCTCCCCACGCATACAGCGGCAGTAATATGTAGTGACTTATGAGCGGCTGATCAGTCGAAAATTGAGCCGGTGTGTCGCTCGAATTCGGGCTAAGTTCTGATTCTTCTGGAGAAACGGAATCTTGAACACCATCATCCATGCTTTTGGGTTGGGGAATAACACCGGGAAGCGAATGGATTCCGCCAGCCCAGCGTTTGGCTGCATCGACTACCGGGCGCGGGCTGCCGTCACTTCGGTACCAGCTCATTTTTGCCACGAATTGTCGAGAATGTGCTGGAACCAAAGGAAAGCAGCAGGCGACAGCCGAATCTGGAAGAACCGGTTGCGAATTGATTTCGCCTTCTCCGGCAATTCGGTTTAACAATGCCAGTGTATTTATCGCGAAGATAGATTCGTTGCTTTCATTGGCTTGCCCTTGATCGCCAAGAAAATAGCCCGCTTCCAGCAATACGATCGGAAGCACCTTGCCAAGTAGCTCATGGGCTGCAGCCTGGTACCATTCATAAATATGGAATCCCCGATGATCCTGGACCCCTGGCTGGGTGCGGTAGGGTCTGGCGTCCGGCCAGCGCTGCGCGCCACCTGCACCCCAATCAACAGGTCGGTTAACCAGCCTGGCATACGCACCTAAAACAAGATTTTCCAACAAGTCACTTTTTCCCCGGCGCAGGATACTTGATAAGGTCGATCGCAGGAATGCGAGATCCCAATAATCTCCGCCAGGTTCCAGGCCGGGAAATATCGGCGTCATCGAATGTTCGGCTGCCATCTCGGCGCACGGGATAAATTTATCCAGGAAGCGATCCACCAGATCCACCTGCGACCAGGTCGAAGGTGACCAGGAAGTGCGAATATTGGGCCGGTCGTAAAAAAGGACATACTGTACTCCCCAACGAGAATATTGGTTCAGCAGCAGTCTTTTAGTATTTTTATCGAGCGGCGCTTCGATCCTGGTATCGAAATGCAGGATAGGCTTGATTTCAATATCGATTAAGGACTTCAGGAATTCTTCTGGAATGGCTCTCTCAATTGGCGCAGAAAGCACCAGCCAGCTGGCACCAAGCTCTCTCAGCTCTGTAGACCAAAATTCGAGGTCCGAATTCGTATAATGCAGGGAGTCATGAAAATAGTGGAAACCCAATCGATTAATCTTCGGGAAAAAAGGAACCAGGGACATAGCCACCTCACTCGGGTTATACTAACCAAATTGCAATATGTATGCCATTGTCAGGGTGAGCCTGGAAATTCAACCGGTATGCAAGAATGTAATTCTCCGCTAATAAAAGGTATACAGGATTCTTACGCAATTTTGGTAGAATTACCTTCAATTAAATGGTTATTGGTTGAATAAATCAGGTAATTCGCACGAACGGAGAGTCAAACTTGATGACCTCAGATTTCATCGTAAATGTCAATGAGAGTGATTTCGAATACCAGGTGTTGTCGTATTCCCAGAATGTTCCAGTTGTGGTCGATTTCTGGGCGGACTGGTGCATTCCCTGCCGTACATTGGGTCCTATCCTGGAAAGATTAGCCGAGGAAGGACAGGGCAGCTTTAGACTCGCCAAGGTCAATGTAGACGAGAATCCAAACCTGGCAATTCGATATGCCGTGCGAAGCATTCCCATCGTCAAAGCTTTCCGGCATGGAAAGGTTATAGCCGAGTTTATAGGCGTCCAACCGGAGCCGCGCGTGCGTGATTTTGTGCGTGCGATTGCCCCCTCCGAGAGCGACCTGCAGTTGGAAAAAGCATTCAGCCTGCTCGACACAGGTCAGATCAGGCAGGCAGAAATTACCTTTCAGCAAATTTTGGAGAAGACCACCGATAATTCTAAAGCTTTACTCGGGCTGGCCAGAAGCCTTGTCCTGCAGGGTCAGGGTCAAGAAAGCTATGCAATCCTGGTAAATTTCCCTGCCAGCCGTGAATACCAATCGGCAGAGATATTGCTTCCTCTGTCAAAAACCCTGATCGATTTCGAAAAGGGCAGGGCTGCGGACTCCGACAACCCACTGGATGCGGCGTTTAATAACACTTTACGCCTGGTGAAAAATAACCGAATCGAAGCGGCAATGGATGGGTTGCTCGATATACTCAGAGAAGACAAGCACTTTAGAGCCGGTTTGGCCAGGCAGATGATGGTGGCCATACTCGAAGCTCTGGGTGAGAGCAATCCAATAACCCGCCAGTATCGGAGTGAGCTGGCTTCTGTCCTGTTCTAGTTTGAGAGAAAATATATAAAACGGAAATCTACCTGGCTAAGTGCCTGCAGATACCCCCAAAAAAATTTAATGTCGATGCCTCTCGTTCGATTGAGTGAGAGGCATCTCCATTTTTCGAGCCTTGTGAAGGGCTTGGAAAAACCCCACCATGCCGTGTGCTGAGAAGTTTTGAACCTGCCTTCGCAGGTTGGGTTCCGCCTCCAGAGATCCGCCTTGGCTCAAGCCTATCGCGTCACACTGAGAAGATAGGGACCCTACTTAAGAGTGTTGGCTCAAAACCGATAAGCAGCGACACGCGCACAGCAGGGCAATTATTTTATACCACAAAATAATCCCGCTGGCTGAACATTAATAATCAATCGCTTTAAGGATAGACCCGCTTAATGGTGCGCGGGAACGGGATTGTCTCGCGGATATGACTGATCCCGCAGATCCATGTAACCAATCGTTCGATGCCCAATCCAAAACCACTGTGTGGGACACTTCCATACCGGCGCAATTCCAGGTACCATTTGAACGATTCGACCGGCAGGTTGTGTTCGTTCAGGCGCTGGAGCAAGAGCGCTTCATCAGAGATGCGCTCACTTCCTCCGATGATTTCTCCATACCCTTCCGGCGCCAGCAAGTCGACACTCTTACAGACTTCCGCCCTGCCCGGCCACGGTTCCATGTAGAAAGCTTTCACCTGGGTGGGATAACCATAAACAAAAACCGGTTTATTAAAACGGCTCGTCAGCTCGGTCTCATGGGGTGAGCCGAAATCCATTCCCCAATCGATGTTAAGCAGCTCTCTTAATTCCGAATCTTCGGTTTCAGAGCGCATTTGTGTGAGCATTTCCAATGCCTGGTCGTAGGAGATGCGGGGAAATGGAGGTTGAACCTGCATCAGGAAATCAGTATTGCGCCCCAATGATTTCAATTCAGCCGAACGAGTCTCCAGGACGCGTTTGATGATAAAGGAGACAAACTGCTCCTCGATCTCCATCAACTGGTCTAAATCGCAGAAGGCGATCTCCGGCTCAACCATCCAGAATTCAGTCAGGTGCCTGCGGGTTTTGGACTTCTCAGCCCGAAAGGTGGGACCGAAACAATAGACGCGACTGAACGCGAAGATATCGGCTTCATTATAAAGCTGCCCACTCTGAGCAAGATACGCGACTCCTTCATCAAAGTAAGGCGTCTCAAAAAGCGTTGTTGTACCTTCGCAGGCAGCCGGAGTAAGGATAGGCGTATCCATATTTATGAAGCCATTATTGTCCAGCCACTCGCGGATCGCAGAGATCACAGCCGAGCGCACACGCAAAATCGCCCACTGGCTGGGCATGCGAATCCACAGATGCCGGTTATCCAGAGCAAAATCTACGCCATGTTCTTTTAGTGCCATGGGATAATCTTCAGCGGCATATTGCAAAATTTGGATCTGTTTTACACCGATTTCATATCCACCCGGGACACCGGGCGCCCTCTGATCCTGGCGTACCGTTCCAGTAACAACCACCGACGATTCCTGGGGAATCCGCATGATCTGTTCGAATAGATCCGGATCGAGATCATTCTTGAAAACTACGCACTGGATGAAACCGTAACCATCCCGCACCAACAGGAAAACCAATTTCCCCTTGTCCGTCCGGTTATAGACCCATCCGCGGATTGTAACTTCTTTCCCCGTAAAATCTGCGATTTGATCCACACGCACGACAGGTATCATTTTGTTTGCTCCTCAAGGTTTATACGGATGTGCAGCTCTTTTAATTGATCTTCATCAACCCTTGAAGGTACCCCCGCCATGACATCGCGTGCCATCTGGTTCTTCGGGAAGGCGATGACCTCACGGATATTGGGCTCATTTGCCAGTATCATGCAGATGCGGTCGATACCCGGGGCAATTCCGCCGTGTGGGGGTGTTCCATATTCAAAAGCTTCCAGCATATGCCCAAAACGCTCGTGAGCCACCTCAATCTCCAGGCCGATCAGCTGGAATACTTTTTCCTGGATCTGGCGGTCGTGGATCCGGATCGACCCGCCGCCTACTTCATAGTTGTTCAAAACCAGGTCGTATTGCTGTCCACGGGCCTGCTCGGGATGAGTATCCAGAAGAGGGATATCTTCCGGCATGGGTGCCGTGAAGAGGTGATGGCTGGGATCCCATCTTTTTTCCTGCTCATTCCAGGTGACGAACGGGAAATCAATTACCCAGCAGAAAGCCAGGATATCAGGATCTAAAAGGTTCAGGCGCTCACCGAGTAAAACCCTCAACCGGGCTAAAGACTCGAATACCACGGCCGGCTTATCTGCCACGATGAGTAACAGATCACCCGGTTCTGCCTGCATGCGTAATTCTATATCATGAACAACGCTCTCCGGAATAAATTTGGCGAAAGAAGAGCGTTTTTCACCCGCCGGCTGGATGGAATGATATGCCAGGCCGTGTGCACCGAAATTCTTTACAAATTCCACCAGCTCATCAAGCTGTTTCCTGCTGTAATCAGCCAGGCCCCTGGCATTGATGCCACGCACGTGACCGGATTGAGCAACCACCTCATCGAATACTTTGTAGCCGCTGTTCGAAACCAGGACAATACGTAACGAACCAGGTACGCAGGAAGTTCAGCCGCTCGCAGGGTCGCCGACGAACTCGGCGTCAGCGATACGCTGGCCCAGATCCTCGTGCGCCGCGGTTTCGACGACCCGGCCGCGGCGCAGGCCTTTCTCCGGCCCCACCACCTCGTGCACGATCCTGCAACTCCTGCCCGGTGTCGCCGAGGCGCGTCCAACGCATCCACCGGGCCCTGCAGCGCCGGCTCCAGCGGTCGCCGTGCATCCCCGACGACGACGCCGACGGCATCACCGCGACGTTCCTCCTCACCCGGGTGCTCCAGGCTCGTGCTCGATGCCCTCCGCGCCTGCCGAACAGGTTCACCGAGGGCTACGGGGTGGCGGCCGCGACGGTCGACGAGGCCGCCGCCGAAGGCGTCAAGCTGCTGGTCACGGTCGACTGCGGTATCGGCGCCCGCGATGAAGTGGAACGGGCGCGCGAGCTTCGGCATGGACGTCGTCGTCACCGACCACCACGAGATCGAGGGTCGTCTGCCGGACTGTGTCGTCGTCTCGCCCAAGCTCCCGGGCGCGCCGTGCCCTGACCTGGCGGGCGTGGGTGTCGCCTTCAAGCTGGCGCACGCCCTCCTTCACGAGCCGGGCGCGGCGCGCCTCGAACTGCCGCTGACGCTGCGACCGTTCACCGACGTGGTCGCCCTCGGCACGATCGCCGACCTCGCTCCGCTCGTCGGCGAGAACCGCACCCTGGTCGCGATGGGGCTCGGACGTCTGCGCAGCGCCCCGTCACCCGGCATCGCCCCCACCTGGAGGTCGCCGGCGTCGCTCCC
>CAVOSB010000003.1:0-31518 GCA_963698765.1 uncultured Chloroflexia bacterium | reverse complement strand
CGATCTCGACGCGGTCGGATTCGCTGCCGTCCGGGTTGAGGATGAAGCCGCTGGTCGTGCCCCAGCCCTCGGCAATCCCCACCCCAGAAAGCCGCAAGGCTTCACGTTCCACCGTGCGGCGGTTGGCGCCACCCGGGATGCTGATGCTCACGTCGAAGGCGATATAGCGCCCCAGCTCGCGGATCTGCTGCTTCAGGGTGGAAAAGGAGCTGAAAACCGCCATGAACATGGCACCGGCGATCACCAGGGTGACCAGGGTGAAGGCCAGGCGCGGCTTGTTGCGAAAAGTGTTGCGCAGCGAGAGCAGCATGGGTGGGCTCAAGTGGCGCAGCCTGACTAACAAACTCTCCAGGCGGCCGCGCTGCTCGCCGCCTCCCAGGCCGTACTCGTAGATGGCATCGTAAACCGAGATGCGTGTGCCGCTCAGGATGGGGATCAAGGCCACACCCACCGGCATCAGGATTCCCAGGCCGAGCTGCAGCAGCAGGATGGAGATGGGCAGGTCGATCTGGGAGACGTTGAAATTCATGAACCAGGCCGCCAGGTAAGTCAGTCCCCAGGCGCCGAGCAACCCCAGGGGCAGCGCCAGCAGGGTGCCTGCCACGCTCAATACCAGCACGTAGACCAGGTATATCTGCACAATCTGCCCGCGCACCGCTCCGACCGAGCGCATCACGCCGATCTGTTTCACCTGCTGGATCAGTACGGCGGAGATGGTGTTCACCACCAGCCCGGCACTCAGTAAAATCGCCAGCAGGCTCATCAGCTGCAGGACCAGCAGCACGCCGTCGACCTGCTTGCGCGCCCAGAATGCACCCGGAGTGCCGTCTGAGCCGGGGATCTGCATGGCGGACACCTGGTAGCCAGCCGGTTCGATGATCCGGTCGCGCGCCTGGGCGGCGACTTCAAGCACATGCGCCCGGTCGGACTTAGCATCTGCGACCACCAGCTTGAGCTGGTTGCTGTAGGGCTGCTCTCCCATCCATTCCAGGGTGGACATGCTGACATAAGCACCAATCTCTTTGTTAATGCTGTAGGGCTGTATCGTCATGTCATGCACGATCCCGTTCACGGTCAGCTGGTAAACCTTCTCCTGGTCGAAAGATACCGTCGAGCGAGTCGCCCGGCTCCAGACCTAAAGCCGAAGCTGCGCTGCGCTCCAACAGGACACCGCGCAGATCGGGCTCAGCCACACCCCGTTCGAGCAGCGTGCGGTTGATACGCACATCGTTGAAATCCGGGACGCTGAGCAGATTCATCTCCACCCAGGCGCCACTTTCATCGGTGGCGAATGCATCGCTGGTGCGCTGCGCTTCAGCCAGCTCGACCCCCCGCATGCTGCTGACCGAATCTGCCAGGGAATCCGGGAAAGGTGAAGCGTAGATCAGGATACTGGCCGGGTTGCGATCTGAGAACTGCCCGAACAGGTCGCGCTTCAACATGCGCACCGTGTTGTTGATCATCCCGATGGCCGCGATGCCGATGGCGATGGTGAAGATCAACCAGCAGCGAGCGCTGCTTGTTGCTCCAGATGTCGTGCAGGATTTTCTCCCAGCGGGCACTCAGATCCATGGGATTATCCTGATCCTGCCGTCTACCAATTCGATCCTGCGGCTGGCGGTGGAAGCCACACCCCGGTCGTGGGTGACCACCAGCAGGGTCTTGCCGGCCTGCGACAGCCCTTGCAGTAGGTCCATGATCTCTTCCGCAGTGCGGGAGTCCAGGTTGCCGGTGGGCTCGTCGGCGATGATGACCGGCGGATCGTTGGCCAGCGCCCTGGCGACCGCCACGCGCTGCTGCTGGCCTCCGGAAATCTCGGAGGGCGTCTTGAAGGCGTGATCTGCCAGCCCCACCTGCTCCAGCAGGTACAGCGCGCGCTGCCGGCGCTCTTTCGGATCGTAACGCCCGCAGAAATCCATGGATATCGTCAAGTTCTTGACCAGGTTGAGCGATGGAAGCAGCTGGAAAAACTGGAACACGATGCCCAGATTAAGCCCGCGCCAGCGCGAACGCTGGTCCTCGTTGAGCGACTGCACCCGGGTGCCTGCCACCAGCACCTCTCCCGAGTTTGAGCGGTCGATGCCGCTGATCATATTCACCAGCGTTGACTTGCCGGCGCCCGATTTGCCGGTGACCGCGACGAATTCCCCGGCGCTGGCCTGCAGCGAGAGGTCTTTCAAAGCCTGGATGTTGCCCGCCGGTGTATGGTAGCTTTTGTTGAGCCGGGAGATATAGATACCGGTTTCACCCGGCTGAAGGTCTTTCCCGGCAAGCTGCGGCGCCAGGATTCCCGGCTTCTGCGCGGCGAGCAGGTTTGTTTCGAGATCGATCGTGCTTAGCAATATCTTATGTCCGGTTAATATATGAGATGTGTTGTATAATACGATCTATTGTATATCATAATTTCGAAAAGAGTATACTACACCCTCATGAAGCGCAGATATTAATTGGATTAGAGCTTGCAAAATGGAAAAGACTGACCGGAGATTCAAGCGCACCAACCGGCTGCTGCAGCAGGCCCTGGTCGAGCTGACGCTCGAGAAAGGCTACGATGCGGTCAGCATCCGCGACCTGACCGAGCGGGCGGACGTCGGCTACGCCACTTTCTTCCGGCATTACGGCGATAAGGACGCCCTGCTGGAAGAAGTCCTGCACAGCATGAAAGATGAGATGAATACGCTGCTCCAACCCGGCTGGCTGATCAGCAACCCCGAGCAGGGCTGCACCATGCTGTTCCAGTTCGTGCAGGGAAACTACGAGCTGGTGAAGGTGCTGCTGAACTCCACCAATACCATGACGCTGCTCAGGCCGGTGCAGGAGCTGGCACTGCAGGAGGTGATGGAACAGCTGCCTCCCGGTTCCAGCGAAACGATCCCGGCCGACGTCCGTGCGGGATTCCTGATTTCCTCCCTGATCATGATGATTTGCTGGTGGGTGGAGAACGAGCGGCCGTACACGCCGGAGCAGATGGGCACGTACACCGCCGGGCTGGTGATCCGGCCGCTGATGGGAGGGGGGACGAAGAGAGAAAGCGTGTAAAATTCAGCTTTCATCCTGAACGGAGTGAAGGATCTCGCTCCGGAGGGAGGAGATGCTGCGCTAAGCTCAGCATGACACCTACCTGTCATCCTGAACGGAGTGAAGGATCTCTCACCGGTGAGAGGAGATGCTTTGCAATGCTCAGCATGACAATTAGGGCGTGATGCTTCGCTCCCTGGCAAGTGAGCCAGGACAGGTCGCTCAGCATGACAAGACTGTTCCGCACCGGTGCACCATCATGAAACAAACGATCGAAAGACTGCTGCAAGCAACGACAGAAAAATACCCGGACGCCCCCGCCCTGCTGGACACCCATGGACGGATGCTGACGTACCATGCCCTGAACAGCCAGGTGAAGGCTATACGCAGTCAGCTGCTGGGATGCGGGCTGGGAAGGCATGCCAGGATTGCGCTGATCCTGCCGGAGGGCATCGAGATGGCGCTGGCTATCCTGGGCGTGCTGAGCACGGCAAGCGTCGCTCCGCTGAACGCCAGATACCGCCAAAATGAGCTGTCATTCTACCTGGAGGACCTGCAAGCCTCGGCGGTCATCACGCCAGCTGGAGACCCATTTTCCATCCGGGGGGTAGCAGAAGGGCTGGACATCCCGGTGCTGGAAATGGTCCGGGAAGCAGAAGAAGATGCCACCTGGAGACTGGTGGTTACCCCGCTGGGAGGATCTGTCAACAGCGAAGAGGTGCAGGAGGATGACTTCGCGCTGATCCTGCACACCTCGGGCACGACTGCGCGTCCCAAAATGGTGCCGCTCAGGCAGAGAAACCTGTTTGCCTCGGCTGCCAACATCTGCAAGACTTTCCAGCTGGCTCAGCCGGACCGCTGCCTTAACGTGATGCCGATGTACCACATCCAGGGGTTCATGTCCTGCCTTTTGGCGCCGCTGATGGCAGGAGCTTCCATTGTCTGCACGGAAGGGTTCGATGCGCATCAATTTTTCAGTTGGATCGAGCGCTTCCAGCCGACCTATTATTCGGCCTCGCCTACCATCCACCAGGCAGTGATCGCTGGTGCAGCCCCCTTCAGAGAAGTGATCCAACGACATCCGCTGCGCTTCATCCGCTCGTCGGCAGCCCCCATGCCGCCGACCGTGTTGCGTGAGCTGGAAGAATGCATGCAGGCGCCGGTGATCGAATTGTACGGCATGACCGAAGGCGCACTGCAGTCGACCAGCAACCCGCTGCCCCCCAAAATCCGTAAGCCGGGCTCGGTGGGTCCGGCAGCCGGGCCGGAAGTGGTCATCCTCGACCAGGCTGGATCCATTCTACCAAACGGCAGCAGGGGAGAAGTGGCCATGCGCGGCGCGAACGTGATGGACGGCTACCTGAACAACCCGCAAGCCAACCGCAGCGCGTTCGTGAACGGCTGGTTCCGCACCGGCGATGAAGGCTACCTGGACGAGGACCTGTACCTGCACATCACGGGTCGCCTGAAAGAGATGATCAACCGGGGCGGTGAGAAAGTGACGCCGCGGAGGTCGATGAGATCTTCCTGACACACCCGGCGGTCCTCCAGGCGGTCACCTTTGCCGTGCCGCACCCTTCGCTGGGTGAGGACGTGGCTACGGCGGTCGTTTTGAGAGAGAATTCGACCGTGAGCGAGAAAGAGCTGCGCCAGTACGCCCTTTTCCGGCTATCGGACCTGAAATCCCCCAGCCGAGTCCTAATCCTGGAGGCGCTGCCGAAAGGATCCACCGGCAAGCTGCAGAGGATCGGGCTGTACCAGGAGCTGAGGGCGCATTTCCAGGCGGAGTATCTCGAGCCGCGCAATGAGAATGAAAAGAAGCTGGTGGCGATCTTCCAGCAGCTTTTGAGCCTGCCGCGTGTGGGGATCAAGGATAATTTCTTCAACCTGGGCGGCGATTCGCTGCTGGCAGCCGGGCTGTCATCCAGAGTCAAGGACGAGATGGGTGCCAGCCTGAGCATCGAGGAGATTTTCAGGCACCCGACGGCCGAGGAAATGGCTGAATGTATTCGAGAACAGCAGAGGCAGGGTGCCGCTTCGCGAAAAGTCCCCGAGATGAACGAGGATGTACTGGATTATTTAAGCAAAATGTAGAACGCCACAGGTCCGAGAAAACCTCGCAGGTTTTGGATAACCTCACAGGTCTGAGAAAACCTGTGAGGTTTCGTTTGATTAGAAGCTAAAGGTGTTAGATGCTAACCTAAACTCTTCTTTTATCAGCCTGTACTGCAGCTCGTCCTTGAAAAATCCCATCTTTAAACACATACTGGTGCAGCACGCCCTCGCGCTGGAAGCCCAGGCTTTCGAACAGGCGGATGGAGCGCCAGTTGAAGTCGTACATGGAAGCCCCGAGACGGTTCATATTCAGCTGCTCGAAACAAAAGGCGATGACCGCCTGCAGTGCTTCGTGGGCGTAGCCCTGACCCCATTCGGTTTTCTCGCCCAGTGTCAGCCCCAGGGCGCAGCGCCGGTTGTAGCGGTCGATATGGGCGACCATCCCGTAACCGACCAGGTCGTCATCAGATTTCTTGTGGACGGCGTAATGAAGGATGCCGGGTGGATCGGGAGGGTTCAGTATGCGTTCAAGGGCGAGACGGGTCTCTTCCAGCGTTTCCGGCTGGTCACGCGGCGGGTCGTCGCCGTCGTAATAGCTCAGCTCGGGGTCGTTGAACCAGGCGTTGAGGCGCTCGAGGTTGGCGAGGGTGTGAGGTTTGAGGAGCAGGCGTTCGGTGGTGAGGTGAATGAAGTTATTCGGGTCCATTCTGGCAATTTTGGATGATATCGCATGCTATTTCATCCAGTTGATGAAGGATTTGCTGGTTCTGGTAGCGCAAGACGGTGTAACCCAGGCTTTGTAACCAATCAGACCTGGTAAGATCATATTCAATCTGTTGAGAATGAACGTCACCATCGATTTCGATGACCAGGTGCTTCTCAGCACAGTAAAAATCGACGATGAAATGACCGATGGGGTGCTGCCGTCGAAACTTGAATCCACCGAGGTTGCGATTGCGGAGGACTGACCTGAGTTTTTGTTCAGCTGGAGTGAGAGGCTGGCGGAGTTCTCGCGAGCGCTGGCGAATGATTGGGGAGATACGCGGAAGTTTGTTCGCTGGCATGGGTCAATCCCTCACCCTACCCTCCCTCGTTCCTCGGGACTTGTCTCCCTTCAAGGGAGAGGGGAAGAACCGGCTCCCTTCTCCCTTTTAAGGGAGAAGGGCTGGGGATGAGGGTGATTCACGAACGATATTTCCCTATTCCCCACACCAGCGCACCGGCCCCAGCCATCGCCAGCCCGACTAGCAGCATGGCTCCCGACTGCCAGGCCAGGGAGGTGGCGCCTGAGGCGGTCACGCTGCGCCCGGTCTCCAGGATGATTTTGGCGAGCGAAGGGGCAATTTCCCCGCTGAAAGCGCCGACGATCAGCCCTCCCAGCGTGTAGGGCAGCACCTGGGAGATCAGCAGGCAGACCATACCGGCTGCAGCCAGGCAGGCTCCCCAGGAGAGCAGCCAGCCTTTCAAGGTGCGGACGAAGGGCGAGATCAGCATGCCCAGCAATGCCGCCAGCGCCAGCAGCAGGCTGATCCAGGCCACGATGCGCATGCTATTCACCCAGCCCGCCACGCGGTCCATGCGCAAGGAGAAAAAGTCGGACAGGGAGACTGTGGCGGGGATGGCACCCGGCAGCTCTTTGAGCAAATCCTTGATCAGCTCGTCGCCGTTCTCGTAGCCGCCCAGTAAGGCCGCAAATTCGGTGAGCATGGGGGGGATATTGCAGATCGGCAGCCGGACACCGGGCTCCTCGCTCATCCAGTCGATGATATTGAAGAAATCATCCAGGCTGCAGCTGCGCTTGCTGGCGATGATCTGTTTATAGATGTTAAACCGGCGTCGCCGCCCAGGCGCTGGGTGACCTCGGCCAGGTTTAATTCCAGCTTTGGCGCAGCAGCGTCTTCTTTGGCGGCATTGAAGGTCTGGTCGATCAGGCTTTCGACCTGCGACTGCATCCATTGGGGAGTGACCAGCTGTGTGGCAATCAATTTCCAGTCGGCAGCAGTTACACCGCTCAGATCAAGCCGCGCTTCCTTCTCCAACGAAGCCTGCGAGCGCTGCATCTGTTCAGCGAACAGGTCGGGAAAGCGGTTGTAGACATCCTGCTCGCGCAAGGAGGCCTTGTATTTCTCGCCGTCCAGCAAGTCGCTGCTGACATTGAGAACCGGCAGCGCTTCGGAGACCAGGAAGACAAAGATGAAGCCCAAGATTACAGCAGCCAGGTTGGCCCCCATACCCAGCCAGGAGCGCGAAGCGGATTTTTTAGGTGGGGAGATGGGCTGGTAGGGAGTGACAGGTGGTGATTTGGGTGGAGGACGGTATGGTGGGACGCCTGGTGAAGCGGCGGGCGGCGGTGAAGGCCGGTCTCCGGAGACGCTTTCCGAGGCCGCAGGGATATCCCCTGCCAGGACGGTACGGGGCACATCCGAGGGTAGAACGGCGCCACATGTATGGCAAAATTTCGCACCTGCACGGTTGATGGTCCCGCAACTCGAGCACTGGATTTCAGCCATTTTGCCTCCTGGAGAATGGAAGTATTATACACGCAGCAACCAGATGGGAAGTGAAAATCGATATGCGGTTATTAAGGTGCGAAACTGCCCAGTCGTTCCAGAAAAAAACGAACAGGAACGACTGTTATCCACCAGAGTCTTAAGAGCCATGAGGGTCCTTGATAAAGCCCTCAGCTATGAGATCATCCAGCGAATCCATGATGGCTTTTGAAACCGGATCGGAAGAACCGCCCAGGAAATGCTGGGTCTTGATGAGGCGGTTGATGCAGGAACAGGCCAGGCAGAGGCCGCGCAGCAGGTTGAGGGCAATGGCGAAATCGTCGGATTGTGAGCCCAACTCGGTGAGACGGCGGATGTGGACACGGAGGAGCTTGATTTCGTCCAGCAGGCCGGTGAATTCGAGTGAATCCAGGTCGGCGAGGTCATTTTTGGGGAAATCGCGAGAATAGAAGCCGTGCTTGTAGGCATTGAGGTTGCCGGGCTGGGCGCCGGGGTTGCGGGTGCGGGGTTTTTTGAGTGGTTGGGAGGAGGTGGACATTTTAGTGGGGAGGGGGAAATTATCAATAGTCAATTGTCAATTATCAATTGTCAATTTTCAGTTGTCAGTGATCAGTTGTCAGTTGCCAGTTGTCAGTTGTCAGATTTCAGTTGTCAGTTGTCAGATTTCAGTTGGCAGTTGTCAGATTTCAGTTGGCAGTGGTCAGTAGTCAGTGGTCAGTTGGCAGTTGGCAGTGGTCAGTTGGCAGTGGTCAGTGGTCAGTGGTCAGTCACGAGGATTGGCAGAGAGGCTCAGGTAACCGGTCATCGGTGGTAAGAGGAGGAGGGGGAGAGTTGTGGAGGGTTCCTACTTATTATATAGCACAGATGTTCGAGTGATGTCAAGCGGGGAAGGGAAAAATCACCCAAAGGGTGAGGAAGGCGGGGCAATTAGATTGCTATTGGCAAGGAAGGCCGCGTAGCAGCGGACTGCCTCGATGGGACCGGTGATCTAATCTATGTGCTTCATCATCCAGCGACCGGCGACGCGCATGGCGGCAATTTCGTCCAGCAGGGTGACGTTGAGGGCGTCGAGGTCCTGGATGTCAATGGAGCGGATCGGCGGAAGCAGAAGCCGTGTTTGAGGGCGCTGGTGCAGCCAGGCTGCGCCACGTGACCGAGACGCGCCTGTGCGACGAGAAATTATTGGGGATCTAAATGAAGTATAATATCCGATAATAGAACACATGTTCTTATAAAGAAGAATTGCATTACGGAACGAAAGGAAAAAAAGAATGAGAGAACTGCGGAAAGAAGAACACGATATCATCATGGGTATTGATGGAAAATGAACGACCTGATCGAGGACCGGGAGGCGCTCAGAACAAAGGACCTGATGGAACTAGCCTACATGCTGATGGGGATATGCGAACGGCTAAAGGAGGAGCTGCCGATCGACGACGAGGCCTACCTGTTCAAAGCCAGGATGATTGCAGGTGCACTGGCCGAAGAAGGACTTGAAACGGTGGGAGCGCTATTGGGACCAGGATGGAACTGCTGCACGCACGAATTGAAATGCAAGGAAACGGATTATTGAGATATGAGTCCGGGTCCCGGTCACCCAGCTCTTCGGAAAGCACCAGGTCCTGAGCCCCTGGAAATACATCCAGGGTAAACGCAAACGCTCAGGATAAACTCCAGACAAAAGTAGAGAATCAACCTCCGCGCTCTTCAGTGAGCACCAAACGCAAAATAGAATGAGCCGGCGAGCGGTGGTAAGGTTGGTACCCAGCTTGCTGTGGATGGACTGCCAGTGAGTTTTGTAGGTCTCGCTGCCAATGGCGAACTCGGCGCAGACGTCAGAGGCGCGCTCGTTGGCGAGCCAGGCGACGTCGACCTGGCGCCGGGTGAGCCCGAGCATGAGGGCGATGCGATCGAAGACCTGGCGGGAGGAGGGGGCCTGGGTGTCGACCAGGAGCGATTCGAGAACCTGGGTGATGTAGGCTGAGCGATCCATTTATGTCTCCCGGATTAAGGCCTGGGTGACGAATTCTTCCTGAAGGCAGGACGTACAGAGGGGCATGTTTTCGAGGAGGGGAAGCCGTTGAGCGGGTAGATTTCGACCTGGATGACGACGATGGCGGGCTGGCCACAGTCACAGAAGGGGGAGGGTGTAGGGGATGGAGTAGAGGGCAGGAGCGGCAGACGGGCGTGGGCTCGAGGTGGGGGCGGTGGCAGTTGGGGCAGTTGGGTTTGACGAGAGGGGGAGGCATTTTTGTGGAAAATTACGCAAATATTGTAGGGTATAAATTATCTCTACAACTTGTTTTATGGATGAAGATAGGATGAAAGGGTAAAGAGTCACGCTGGGCGAAAGCATAGACACTAATAGAATAAATATAAATATATTTTGCTCTTGAGTGATTGGCGCAAATGAGAGATGGGAATATTCATGGTATACCTATGCCAATTTGTTCAAGTTTTCCTATAAGAGTTAGTTGATCTATTGGTTCTGTGTGGTGCCATTCAATTAAAATAATCCCATTTGTCTTGCATTTTTGCGCTTTTAAATTTGTCGTGTCTAACCGTGCTCTCAAAGATTCGTATCCACCAAAAAAATCAACGGGTTCAAAATGTTGTTTTCCCTGATATTCAAATGCAAGTTTTTGAGATGGCACGAAAACGTCGAGATGTTGTGGTCGTAGCCATTCAGGCGTAGCATGTTGTTTTGAATTGGGATAAATATTTTTTACCAATCGATACAATTGAGTTTCTGAAATCCATCCTTCTCCGATCCGAAGTAATCTGTTTTTCTCCCGTAAACGATCTTCAGCTTCTCTCAAGATTTCTTCAACGAGTTCCATAAAGGGATTATCAATTTCTATTCTGCCATCTATTTGCCTTTGAAGATTGACTTCAAAGAAGTTTTTTCGATTAAATCTGGTGCATTCGCCCTGTATATTCAATACCACGAGTAGCATAATCGATTTCGAAATTTCTTCAAGTGAGTGTACTGATATGAAATCAGGTTCATTGCGCCATTTGCCTCGATATTCTCTCCAAGACTTATGCCGATAGGCTTGAATACCGTTTAGATGAAGACCCTTATCCAATATTTCTGTCTGATAATATAGGGGAGAATAATTAACCGATAAGCCAGAATATTTTGGATCATGGGAAAAATCAAATATGCGACATAGTTGAACTTGATCAGGATATCGGTCAAAACAACCTACCTTCTGGACAGGAATTTGAACACAGCGCTGAATGTGTCAAAAGTCACTGGGGTACAATCTCTTTTGAATTCTCCGCCCCATAAATAAACACCCATGTGCCAATCATTTTTTCGGTTTTCAACAACCTGCTCCATCGTCGGAGCATATTCAAGTAATATTTCTAGGGGAGAATTTCTTCCATTCTCCTTTAAGTGCGTTAAATTTCATCAATACATAATACATAATCAGAAAGATTGGATGAAATCAATCCTTCTCTTGACGACTGACTTCTGAAATAAAGCAAATCTCTCACCTGTAAATGGTACATTCGCAAAACGTTTTAAATATATCAGTTCACTCGTAAGTTCGCCGTAATACCTGCTTCCAGAGTGATAAATAATAGTTATATACAGCCTGGGTGTATTTTTTAGCCGCCACAAGTTCACGAATTTGATTGTAAAGATTTACTGGCTCTTGAGGTTCGTTTTTTCGCTCTCACCCATGTTTGGGTAATAGGGTCAATATAATCAATTCGACTTTCCATCTCGAGTTTTCTCAAAACCTTAGACATATCCTGTGAAATCGGAGATAGATATTTCTCTTGAAAATAAACTGCCAAATCCTTCAAAGATTTACCAGTATCCTGTTGAAGTTTTTCTACGGCTGCATATACTCGTTTTTTATAAGCGTTAGATGCATGAAAGTAGTTGAAGGTTCCGTCAGACAAACAATAAGCATAAGTGTATTGAATATCTGCTCCAAAGATTTTTGGCAATGGCAATTTGGATGCAATACCATACAAAGTCGCCAGAAATCAATTTGCTCATCAGTCAATGTAACTACATGCCAGAGTTTTCCCCTTCACCATAAACAATATGTTTTTCTGCCATTTGAGCGAGTTCTATCGCTTGCGGATAATACTTGCTTCTTTTTGAATATCCAAAATGAACCCGATATATTTCAATCATTTTTCAACTGTCTTAATGAACAAATAACTTGATCCGGATATATAGAAATTTATGAGTTCTACGTGGAAAGAAATATCCAAAAACATTGGAAATTGAATAGATATTCGTATTTATACTTCAAAGAATCCAATTGTCAACTAATGTGAGTGTATAGGGATCGGAACAACTAAATTCAGCTCAACGGGTTGTTCACGAAGGCGACCGAGAAATTGGTGGAGGTAGTGATATTTGGAGAAATTGTGGGATTGGGTGAAAATGAAGAGGCTTCTCAGTTAGTGATTCACCTCTTAAATGGATTACTCTTATTAAGTCTTAGCACGGACAGCGATAATTTTATTGTGTAAAACTAAACGTTTTGGATCTGGTAAACCGCTACCACCAATCTTGCCATCTGGACGGTAATATTGATGGACAACAGCAACAAGCAAATCTTCTTTGGTATAATAATAGTGAATTTGGCTATGAGTACAAAAGGGTTCTCCTTTTGGTGGTGGAACTAAATGGGAATTTCTTCGTAGACGGGCAACAAGCTCTCCTGATTTTATGCGCTCAATATAGTTTCCTTGATTGAAAACCTGCCGAATTTCATCCTTTGAAACCCATTCTACCGGTAAATCTTGTTGAGAAAGTGTCATTAAAGTGATTTCCTCAGAACTCAGAAATAAGATTATGCAGTATGTTGATAAAGAAATAACACTAGATCAATTGGAGGTATCGGATAGTACCCCGTTTTGCCCGATTATCTAAAATATTTCAATTCGACAAATTCTGACATCATTTCAGCATTAGAACTAGGACTGGCAGAAATCAACAATCAAAACTGGACAGAAGAGAAATTACGATCTTATCTCGAAGATGCCCTACAAGAGCTGATTGTTTTGATTCATTTCGATGGTGTTCAAGATAATCCAACAATAAGTGGTTCGAGCAATAAGACTAGTGATATTCAATTCTCTAACGTCTCGTTTGAATATGCAATGACAAGTTTTAAGTTCCCACAACCACCCGGTTGTATTTTAATACGAAGCGGTAAAGAAGTAATTTTATCCTCATTGATAAAGACATCAAACCAATATAATCCCTCCAACGGAAAGGTAAATGTCAAATTGGCCACTTGATTGTGGCCTTTTTCTTCTCCTCAAAATGTACAGTGGTGATAATCGGCGGTTTGGCTGAACCGTCTGGAAACTCAGGGATAATCTTTGAATTATAACGACCACGAGCTTTTCCGGATTTAAACATTAATACTAATTTAAAATTTAGAGTGATAGGAGGCATGTCCTCAGGAAGGGGAGTACCCGCAGCGGTATGTGTAAATGTATCAATGATGCGAATTAATGATATTACATTGGTCTTGTCTTCGATAACATTTTCACAAAAACAAGCTACTTGAATGAAAGGTCCATCTTCAAAAGCCATTTTTATTACCTCTGAACTAATCAAATTCACTAGTCTGGTAGTATGGCTATCTCTCATCTCTCGCCATTTTGATTATACTAACATAAATGATGTTCTTCGATGAGACAAGTGTAAGTTGGGAAAAAAAACCAGGGCTTAATATAACCACTTAGCTAGAAAAATCGAGGAGATTATTCGAGGCTCAAGGATGAGCTGAATGAGAGGGATTAGAGAGAGTTTTACTCTTGTTGATTCGGAGCTAACCAATTCTTGTTGTGGTATTAATTATTCCGTTTGATCACGAAGGCGGCGCCAGGAATGGCGACGGCGGTCGTCGTCGGAGAGCGGGAGGGGATCAGCCGAGCGGAGGACGGTGAGAAGGAGGCCAGTGGAGATGTCCCCACCCCAGGAAGCCATACGCTGCGCCAAGACCTTCACAGGTCTCGGAGACCTGTGAGGTCTTTATGACGCTCATTGATTTCGATCGAAAAAGGATTGTGGACTGGTTTTCCAGGTTTGCATGGAACGCGGGTTAGAAAACGGGGCAGCGCTGCGACGGATGGCTAGCTTCTCGGCTCGTAGCGCATCGCCACCGCCCCCGAGCCGAACTCCAACCGGCTGACGAGCCTCAAGTCGATATGCTTCGACAGCCCCGCGAACAACGTCGGACCATGGCCCACCAGCCTGGGGTGCACCACGAACTCGTACTCATCGATCAATCCCAGCTCCGCCAACGCCAGCGGGAGCGTGACGCCTCCTACGAACAGTCCCTTACCCGACTCCCGCTTGAGCTGCTGAACGGCTTTCCCCAGATCGCCGCGGATGAGCTCGGCGTTCCAATCGACCCGATCCAGGGTGCTTACTGCTCAAGGTGATACGAGACACGGTTAAGCACCCTTACTCTGCTAGAGCAGCGATCGCTTACATCGACCGCCAGAACCAATGCGTTGTCCTTATATGTCCAGGTATAGGTCGCCGGGCTAGCGTCCAGCTTATCACAGAAACTATCCGTCTCCCAGGTCAGCTTGTCACCAACGATAGAAAAGGTCCCTGTAGATATCGTTTTCCCGGATTGTGAGAACATGAAGGTGCCATCCTCATCTAGCACAAGTCTATTGGAGCCAGAACTGGAGAAAAACGTGCCGTACGGAAAGCTTGGGCGAGAGCAAGCAAATAAGGAGATTGCCATAAACAACACACAGATCGCACCATTGACATTATGCCTGTTCATTATTCCTCCTTATGTGGAAAAGGTATTGATCAAGCATTGTCCCTTGGCAGGGTGTCTCTTCCTAAATGAGTTATGCAGAACTGGTGGTGTAGGTGAACATTGCACCAAAAGAAGAAATACCAGGAAGAACAAGTTGGATATCGACTCCATTAGGTTATTGTTTTTGTCCATTCGCCAATCCGCCTAACTATTCATTATACGGACTTCCACTATACTTCAATTTTGCAGCATAATAAAAATGTATTGGTGTAATATACGGCATAACAGCTTGATTATAAAGTTGGTTTGGCTTGATCAATGCTGCACCTACCAAAATTATACATCAATGTCAAAAGGCTATTTTCCTATGTCTGAGCCAGCATCATCCAAGCCTAAAAAACTTCTGGATCAACTACGCGATACTATCCGCAACAAAGGTTGTGCGAATTCCAGCGAATTTTTGTGCGTGAGGGCAAGGGGAAAATCGAAAGCATGGCGGGGCAGTCCCAGCCTGGCATCAGCAATGAAGACCGGGAATAACTTTGCGAGTCAGACGTATTAGCTTGAACTTCCAGATGAGTGTGTTGCACTTGCCAAGGGAGATGCTGCCACCTTACCATTGACTGCCAGGTCAGTCAGGAAAGCTTCGACCTCAGCTGCAACCATCTGTGCTGGGTGGCGCATGCCGTGAAAGACGATAATCGCCGGATCCAGTTTACGTAAGCTGCCTCGGTGCGGATGGAGCAACGCCTGGCGCGAACTATCCGTTGACTGAATGTTGGGCTGCCAAATTACGGTAAACTCAGATAAGAAATGAACACTTCAGAAATGATAGAGCAGATAGCAGAGAAGGATTTTGACATCAATGCGTTCGCTCAACTGGCGATCGAAAACGAGCCTGCGCGAAATGAAATCGTCCGCCAAATGCTAACGAATGCCGCGATCATGGTTTATTATCATTGTTATTATGTTGTAGAGAAAGCCAGTCGAGAACGACCTGAACTTTTTTATGCATACTGGGGAGAGATGGCGGGATTGCTCCATCATGAAAATTCATATCATCGGGATTTCGCACTGGAAATCATTGGTAACCTGACCAGAGTCGACCAAGAAAACCGATTTGCAGAAATCAAAGACGAGTATTTCAGCATCGTCAATGACGAGAAGTTTATGACTGGGAATTGCTGTGTGAAAAACCTGCTGAAAATCTATCGCCACAAGCCTGAACAACGGGAACAAATCATCGATATTTTATTGGACATCGATAATCGCTGCGACTATACTGAGAAGCAGAAAGGGCTTCTCAAGGTTGATGTTTTGGAAATACTTGATGAAATCTATGGAGAAGCACCAGAGCGAAATAGGATCAACGAATTCATCAAGACTGAAGCCAATTGCATCAGTCCGAAAACCAGGAAAAAGGCAAAGGAACTTATCAAAAAGTATAATTTGTAGAAAGCCGTAAGTATATGGTCGTGTAAAAGATTTGCCGCAGATAACACATCCTATGTCCTCCACGCCTCGATGGATCCCGATTTTCTTCGGCACTGTCATGATCTTGATGGCAATGATTATCCTGGGCGCTCTGATTGGCCTGATCCCCACAGAAGGACAATTCCTGGCCCCACCATTTATCATTGCGAGTATTGGCATCTGCCTATTCTGCGGAGGCATTGCACTTTGGACCCCGCAAAAAACGCCTCCCCTGATAAAAAGCGGTATCTTCCTGATTGGCGTATTATCCCTGGCAACCGTGTGCAATTGGACAGCCTTCGCTCCACAGGTTACCTATTCTTCCTCAACGACAATCGGAGCATTTCAAAGCAGCGGTGAAGATCAAGTTGGCGGCCGCCTCGTTTTTGGAGCGGCAGCCATTTTCGTCGATCTTTTTATACTATCCGCTGTCATCGGTTGGATACGTTCCATCCGTCGTAAAGACGGGTAATCCGTTCGCTATGAGGCGCTGGTAGTTGGTAGATGGAATGAAATTCGAATACTTTTCCTAAAAACAACACTCAATTGAGTAAGGTATCATGACAGCAGGTAATGCAAACCATTGGGCGAGGAGGCCTCATTGAGCATGAAGACTGAGAAACCCTGGGCTGAGTTCTTCGATGGGCACGCACCGTATTACGACGAGAACAGCTTCACGAAGAACACGATCGCCGAGGTGCAGTTTCTGACCGAGGCGCTGGGCTTGAGCCCAGGCGCTGCAGTTCTGGATGTCGGCTGCGGCAGCGGACGGCATGCCATCGAACTGGCGCGCCGTGGTTACCGCGTCACCGGGCTGGATCTATCGGCCGGGATGCTGGAGCAGGCCAGGACCAAGGCGAGGGCGGCCGGCGTCCAGGTCACCTGGCGACACGAGGATGCAACGACCTTCGTGGTCGGGGAGCCGTTTGACGCAGTGATCTGCCTGTGCGAGGGAGCGTTGGGGCTGCTGGGCCAGGGCGATGACGCGATCGGCCAACCGCTGGCCATCTTGCGCCGGGTTGCCGCCGCTTTGCACCCTGCGGGGAAATGCCTGTTCACAGTGTTGAACGCTTTCGCCATGACTCGCAGGCACAGCAACGAAGAGGTTTCGCAGAACATCTTCGATCCGCTGAGCCTCACAGAGCGTTCCGATTGCCTTCCGAGCGGGGTCGCATCCGACAGCCCGCTGCGTGAACGGGGGTTCGTTCCCACCGAGCTGATCCTGTTGTTCCAGATGGCCGGCCTCCAGGTTCTGAATATCTGGGGCGGCACCGCCGGTAACTGGGGCCGGCGCAGGATCGATCTGGATGAAATGGAGATCATGGTGTTGGCTCGCAAGGGAGCCGTCCCGGCCGGGCAGACGCTGCTCGAAGACCTCACAGGTCTCGGAGACCTGTGAGGTCTTAATCACACGGAGCAGCGCCGCCATCAACCGGCTACCAGCCCGGGTCCAGCGATCGTAAAGCCCCCAGCCTGCGACTCTGGCGACAGCTATGTTGATGAGCGAGGCGCTGCGCTTGAAGTTCCGGCTGAGACTTTAGCCTGCACCCTGTGCGGGAGCGGGGACTGCGCCAAGCTGCTGCATCAAACTCATGCTGTCCATCAAGCCCCAGTGTTCCACAAATTTGCCCCCGGAAAAGCGGATAATGTCGATCACTCCGAATGAAACGCTCCTGCCGGTTGGCGGAATGCCCATGAATTCGCCTTTCTGGGTGCCGCTCCAGGTCTGGCGGATGACCAGCTTATCGCCTTCGGCGATGATATCCTCGATCGTGGCTTTGAAGTCTGGAAAGGCGCTGTGCAGCATGGTTGTCAGCATCCTGACGCCTTCACGGTCACGCGGAATTCCGGGCGGCAGCTCTTCACGCTCAACAAAGTCGGGCGCCATGAATTCGTCGATTTTGCTGATGTTTCCACGATTGAAGACTTCCTCCACCAATTGACGGGCTACAGCTTTGTTCTGCTCAGTTGACATGTTTCGTTCTCCTTGGTTGGGATGCAGGATATGAATCCACCAGTTTCGCTTCGGAATTGCGGGAACCTGATCGGCAGGCTGGAAAACGCATTCCCTTGTGCGCTCCGGGTGGGTTGACGATTGATTATTCAGAATCTGGCAGTGCTGGATATTCGCAGTATTCGTATCAATATTGTAATATTATACTACACAGCAAGCGTGGGTTGGCGCTAGATTTCGTGAGATCCTTCACTTCCTGGCAAAAGAGGCCAGAACTCGTCGTTCAGGATGACAGATCATATTCAGACGAAGATAGATCCTTCACTTCCTGGCCTGAACAGATCGGGCATTCCAGCGATCAGGATGGCAGATCTTATCTCGACTAAGATAGATCCTGCACTGCGCCTGTCCTGAATAATCGGGTATTCCAGGATCAGGATGATAGCTCAAGTCCCGGCTCAGACTGGATTTCAAAAAGGGTTAAAATCGGAACGAAAACCAAGAATTGAATTTATCAGTAAAGCTCACGCCGACTGGAGGGAAAAATGAGTAATTTATACCGTCTTCTGGCTATTTTTTTTGATAGCAGCGACCGCCTGCACTCCGGTTGCGCCCACCCTCGATCCAAACACCGAAGACTTCCGCCGTCCTACCAGCGACCCCCACGGGCGCGCCCACTCTCGCTCCCGACGGAGCGCCCCGACAGACGCCCCCACAGTCGCGCCACCCACGGAGACGGCGACACAGGAAATCCTGCAGGATACCGCCGCGCGGCTGGCAAGCCTGGGCGGCGAGCCTTGCCCAGAGGGCGATTTCACCTGCATCACACTCGAAGTCCCCTTTGACCACTTCAATCCTGATGGACGCACGCTGCAGGTAATGTTTGCGGTGCTGCCGGCGAGCGGGGAGCGCAAAGGGCTCTTCGTCACCGCTAACGGCGGACCGGGCTCCTCCGGCTTGCTGGCGGCAGACGGCTATACTGCGGCCTTCGATCCCAGCATCCCGGAGCATTTCGACGTGGTGTTCTTCGACCAGCGCGGCGTCGGACGGTCGGGAGGCGTGCAGTGCATCGAGGCGGCAGCGGCCTTCTATCAGGCGGATTGGGAAGCTTCCACTCCAGAAGATGAAGCAGCGCTGGTGGAAACAGCCCGCATCTTCGCCCAAGACTGCGTGGCAGAAATGGGTAACCCCGAATTCCTGCCCTACCTGGGCACCGAGCAGGCGGTGGAGGACCTGGAGACCTTCATGGAAGTGATGGGCGACGAGAACTTCTGGCTGTACGGCGAGAGCTATCGGGACCCAATTCGCTGCAGACCTACGCAGGCCGCCCATCCTGAGCGGCTGGATGGGCTGATCCTGGACGGGACGGTCGATTTGACCCTGGATGGCTACGAATTCTACCGGCAACAGGCTGCCGCTTTCAATGACGTTCTGGTGCAAACCCTGCAAGCCTGCGACCTGGACGAGGCCTCCGCGACGGACATGGGAAGCGCAGCCCTGGAAATCTACGACACGCTGGCAGGCAAGCTCCGCGAAGAAGCGCAGGCTTACGAGTTTCCGCTGGGATCGGGAGGCACTGCCAGCCGCCAGTTGTCCTTCTCGGAACTGGAGACGGCTGCCTCTGGATTCCTTTATTCAGAAGGCGCCCGCATGATCTTCCTGCCGCGCCCTGGCAACCTATGCCGCACGAGCGCAACCCGGCGCCGATGGGGCGTGTGCTGTACAGCTCGCTGGTGCTGGACCCGGAGACGGAAGAGCCGGTACTCGATCCATCCTATTCCGACGCATCTTATTACACGATCGAATGCCTGGACTACGGCTATCCCGGTGATACACCTGAAGAGGCTGCCGAAAACTACCTGCGGGCCGGGGACGAGCTGGACCAGGGCCTGCCGCGCATGGCATCGATCTATTACGGCGACCTGCCATGCGTATTCTGGCCGAACAGGCAGACGGAAACCTCACGCCCTGCTGCGCTGCAGGCACAGGGAATCCCGACCCTGGTGCTGGGCTCCACCGCCGACCCGGCGACACCGACCCAGCAGGGCGTTCACGTGTTCGAGCGCCTGGATGACGGCTACCTGGTGATGGAAAGCGGCGGCCCGCATATCATCTTCGGCTGGGGGGTGAGCTGCGTGGACGAGCTGGTGACCGCTTTCCTGGTGGAAGATCAAATGCCCGAGCGCCAGACCACCTGTGAAGGTGTCGTAGCTGACGAATTCGTGCCATTGATGCCGCGGGATGCCGCCGATTTTGCCGACCCGCTGGAAGCGATGGCAGCGTTGGATGAAGAGATCTATTACCTGCCCGAGTATTATTACTGGGACCTGGAGACACCGACCGCCGTGGGATGCCCGTTTGGGGGTACGCTGAAGTTCGAGGCAGCTGAAAATGGCGAGGTGTTCAATCTGCAGGAGTGCGCTTTTTCGGAGGGCTTCGTGATGAGCGGCGAAGGGTCGTTTGATTACGAGAGCGAGCTTTTCAGCCTCACGGTTTCTGTCAGCGGGCTGGCAGATGGAACATTGACCTACACCCGGGATGTAGATTACAGCCTGGCTGTCACAGGACAGTATGATGGTGAGATTGTCGATCTATCGGAGTGAAGCCCGCACGACAAACCTGAATGCCACCATCGTCTCTGGAGGGAAGGCATGCGAACAATCGATCTGGAAACCTGGCCGCGCCGTGTCCACTACAAAACCTTCAGCGCCTTCGACCACCCGCACTTTAACATGTGCGCTAACGTCGACATCAGCGCACTGCAGGCGCAGCTCAAACAGCGGCGGATGCCTTTTACGCTCGCAATTCTGTACCTGATCGCACGCTCAGCCAACGCCATCCCCGAGTTCCGCACCCGCATAAGCGAGGAAGGGGTTGTGGAGCACGAGGTGATCCACCCCTCCACCACGATCATGGCGGAAGAAAACCTGTTTTCCTTCTGCTATTTCGAATATTTCGAGGATTTTCCACTTTTCGCCGAGCGCGGGGCGGAACGGATGGCATATTACCGCGCACATCCCACCCTGGAAAACATAGCAGGAAAAGATGACCTGTTTTACTCCACCGCCCTGCCGTGGGTGTCTTTCACCAGCTTCACGCACCCCATGCAGCTCAACCCGCCGACTGCATCCCGCGTTTCGCCTGGGGTAAGTATTTCGAGGAAGGCAAGCGCGTTAAGATGCCCTTGAGCGTGCAGGGACACCACGCCCTGATGGACGGCGTGCACATGGGGATGTTCTTCGCACAAATCCAGGAGCTGTTGGACCAGCCGGCTGTGCTGGAAAGCCAACAGGGCTGAAGGTAACAAGGTCATGTGTGAAGGTTGGGCTTACCTAATAGAGCCAACTGGCCAGCCAGGACCAGATTACTGGACCTATTTTGCAGAGCGGCTGGCGAGCCTGGCGGCTCCAGCTCTAGGGGCAGCAGTGCTGGATATCGGCACGGATGACGGCAATGTGCTCTTTAAGGCGCTGGCGAGCACAGGGAATGGAACCGGCATCGGAATTGATATCGATCCCAGAGGTTTTCAGCATGGATCCACCAGGCACGCAGCAAGGGCTGGCAGAAAAGGGTGGCTTTCGTACAGATGGATGCCAACTCGCTCGGCCTGGAGGCTGAGCGGTTCGACTGCGTACTGGCGAATTTCGTCGGCTGGGATGATTATTTTGATTTTGAGCGCCTGGAATTCAAGCAGCCTGAAAAGATCACGCCTGAAATCTGGAGGATCTTAAAACCAGGCGGGCAGGTTGGACTCGGCGCATGGGTCGAGCAGAACGATATTGACTGGATCAACCAGCGCTTCGAAGCATTTTTCCCAGAAATTGAAAAAGAAGGCAAAAATTGGTCCGCATGTTATGCGAAGGAAATCCCGCAGGTTACCGGTTGATCCTCGGAGCGAAGCAGATCAACGAACTGCACGAGGTCGTGGACAGGGTGAGCTTTGTCTCTGCTGATCAGAAAATCCTGGTGGACGCAAATGAAAAAGGCTGTGCGGGAGAATTTTGAACTGGTTTCGGATCCATATGCTTTGAAGAGGTTTAAAGAGCAGGTTTTTGTTGAATTACAGCCATTCCTGAGTCCTGAAGGGATCCAATTCAACAAGACTGTCTGCTTTGTCTTCGGCAGGAAACCGGATTGCTCAAAATATACGATCAAACACCGAACCCGAAAGCTGCCTGAATGAATTTAGAACCGATGTCTGTCCATCTTTAAAAGACACAGCAATCTGGACATCTTACATTGAGCCAGATTGCTGGGCTGGTTTTGGAACAAAGTAAATTCTATTTCACAAACAAATAGTCGGTATAAGCGCTGCGCCGGGTGGGACACCTGTCTTCGATCACAGTGAAGCGCAGAGTTGTGCCATCGTACACCCAGTTATATGTCGAAGGCAGCTTGCAGGCTGGCTCGGCGTCCTCAACATTGTTGCTGGTTTCGGTGTACACATCGCCTTCAACGGTATAAGTGCCTTCCATGACTTTCTCGTCACCCGAAAAAAAGTTGAAAGAGCCGTTCCGGTCGAACTCGAAACCTTCGGTCTTTTCGCTGCCTGAGACGTAAAATTTTCCGGTTGGGAAACCGGATGAGCTCGAGGCGCAGGCAGCCAGGAACAGTGAACACAAAACCAGAATTAATAATGCTGCAGAATGTTTCTTCGAAATCATGACCCTCTTCTCCTAATATTAAGATAAGTAAGGGCGATATTATCATATTTTTACAAATAATCAAGTCTGAATTAGAATACTCCGTAATTAATTCAGGAGCTATATGACCACGATCTTCAAGAAACTCAACCTGAAAGACCAAAAAAAAATCCTGGTGCTGCAACGCACCGGAAAGCTTCGAGCCTGAGCTGGCGGCTTTGGAGAATGTGAGCGTGCTGGTAACCCTGGACGAGGGGCCGCAAGTCGCGTTCACGCTGGCGTTCGTCACGAAGCTGGCGGAAATCGAGCGCGTAGCGGCAGCACTGGCGAAGAAGGCACCCGGCGACGCCGTGGTGTGGTTCGCTTACCCCAAGGGGACGTCGAAGAAGTACAGGTGCGAGTTCAACCGCGACACGGGCTGGGAAGCGCTGGGAAGTGCCGGATTCGAGCCTGTCCGGCAGGTGGCGATCGACGAGGACTGGTCGGCGTTGCGCTTCCGGCGGGCGGAGTTCATCAAGACGCTGACCCGCGATGCCAGCTGGGCGATGAGCGCGGAGGGGAAGAAGAAGGCAGCGAAGAAGTGACTGTCACGTCTCCTGCTTTGCTTGCTGAAGCTGGTCTTCGGTCAGGTTGGTGAGCGACAGGTCGGTGTCTTTCAGGTCCGCGCCGGTGAGAATGGCACCGGTGAAGTCAGCGCCGGCCAGGATGGCACCGTTCAGGTATGCGCCGGTCAGGTCGGCCTGGCAGAAGCGGGCATCGTTCAGTATCGCCTGGCTGAGGACCGCCTGGTTCAGGTTCGCCATGCTCAGGTCAGCCTGGTTCAGGCGGGCTTCGCTCAGCACCGCCGCGCTCAGGTTGGCCGCGCTGAGGTCCGCCTGGTTGAGCTCCGCGCCGCTCAGGTCGGCCTCATGCAGGTCGGCAGCCTGCAGGTGGGCTTCGCTCAAGACCGCCATGCGCAGGTCGGCGTTTCTGAGGCGCACTTCGTTCAGGTTTTCGCCGCGCAGGTTGGCCTGGCTGAGGTCGACGCCGGTCAAATTGGCGCCCGCCAGGTTGACCTGGCTGAGGCGGATCTTGCTCAGGTCGGCGTGCTTCAGGTCGGCGCCTTTCAGGTTCACCAGGGTCAGGCGCGCCCGGGAAAGGGAGGCGTCCTGCAGGCGGGCTTCGCTCAGCTTGACCTCGTTCAGCGAGGCCTCGCTCAGGTCGCTGCGGGACAGGTCGCAGCGGGTGAGATTGAGCTGCGAGATGTCGGCGGACTTCAGGTTCAGGTCCTGCATGGCGGCACCCACCAGCAAGGAATCGGACAGGCCGGAGCTGCGCAGGAAATGCAGCAGCACGGAGCAGCGTTCGGCGTCCAGCAGCCGCAGCGTGGCGACCGTGCGGGCCTGGGCCACCGCCCTGACGCGTGAATTGGGGTCTTCCTTCGCTTCCCGCAGCCCTTCGTGCATGAGCAGGTCTTCGATCTTCGTGATATACTCCCGGATCAGCATATCCAGGCGTGTAGCATTGGCGGTTTCTTTTTCAACCCGGCGCTGCTCGGAGGCGATGTCGCGGTCCTTGTGGCGCTCGCGCCTGGCCAGCTCCTGCGCCACGGCGTTCTGTTTGGACGAAATCCCCAGCGTCAGCTTCTTGTGCGCCCGGAAGAAGAGCAGCACCGACAGCACGATCGCCAGCGGTGCCAGCAGCAGCTCGACCCAATCCCACAGCGTCCTGGAGCGGATGTAGACGCCGCCGGGAGCAGGTGTAGCTGCCGATGCCGGTCCAATCTGCCCAGGAATAGAGACGCACCTGGCGCAGGTAGGCTGCCCAAACGATCAAGCCAATAAGCGCCAGGATAATGAATCCCCAGATCAGTAATGGCAGGTATTTTCGACGGTTTTGCATCGGGATCTTCTCTCCAGCCTGGAGGCTGCCGTTAGATGGCATGGATCAGGTGATGCAGATATAATAGTACAGAAATGCCGGCTGGGCAAGGATACCTGCTTTTTAGGATCTGGGTTCCCTCCGCATCCTGTCAGAATCGTATGACCGGTGAATGAATGAAAAGATCGTTGAAAACAGCAGGTACATGAGCGCCGTCGGGGTGGCAGTGCTGCTGGTCATGTCTGCCCTGGCGTTTCTGTGGAACGCAAAGATAGCCATAGAGATCATCTTTAGCGTGTTCAGGAGCGCCGACCAGGAAGCATTCTTTGGCCTTTATCTGATCAAGCTGGTGGATGGCATCTTGATCGCCATCGTGCTAATGATATTGGCGCTTAGCGTCTACAGCATGTTCATCGGAGAGCTGGAGCTGCCAGCCTGGATGGTGGCTCACAACCTGGAAGAATTGAAAAGCAAGCTTTCCGGCGTGATTGTCCTGGTGCTGGCGGTGCGCTTCCTTGAATTCGTCCTGGAAGGCGAGCTGGCCAGCATCGACGTCATGTGGATGGGAATCGGCATTGCGGTTATGATCGGGGCGCTGGTCGCATTCAGCGTATTTATTGAGAAGTAGGGCGATCCCGCCAGGTTATCACTTGTAAAATATATGAATTGGAGGATCTTTGAATGAAGTTCAGTAAAATCTCACGGGTTGGAATCTTCTTGGGAATGTTCTTGATCATGACTGCCTGCGGGTCGCCGGAAGCAGAAACGCCACCCACTGCGGAGCCAACCGCAGCCGAAGCCACCCAGCCGGCAGCTATCGAACCGACCCAACCGCCGGCCAGCGAGGCCACGCCGATACCGGCCGAACAGACCCCGCAGGTCGCGAGCAGCGATCCCAGCCTGCCTGCCATCGTGACGGAGAACCTGGCGGGTGTGACGATCCTGCGCAGCGATCCTTTTGACCAGCTGGACAGCAATATCTGGGAATTCGACCCGGCGCTGGCGACTGCCAGCAACGGCAACGCCAGCATCACCGGCAATAAGAGCTGGACGGTGGGCCTGCGCCTGCGGCGCCCGCTGGTCGAAGGGCAGGCGGTGATGCTCACCTACCAGATGGGCAAAGGCACGAATTTCGGCATCCAGCTGTCAAACGGGACGCCCGGGACGCCGGAATACCGTTCGTACGGCTTTTACCGCCCACAGGCGGTGTTTCTCAGCCGGGTGTTTCAAGGAGAGCTCGATATCCGCCTGGATGAGCCCCTAAAAGGCGATTTGAAGGTGCTGCGCTTCAATACCACGTACCAGGTGATCCTGGGGGTGCACGCCAACGGGCATTTCTACCTGCTGATGTGGGACCCGGCTGACCCGACCCAGTTTAACCGCACCCACGATGTTTTCGACGAGACCTGGATGGGCAAGGAGTGGACGTATACGATTGAAATTCACGACGGGACGCTGCTGCTGGACGAGGCGCTGGAGCTGCAGTTTGAGGGAATTTATTAGATTTAGGATTTTAGATTTAGGATTTAGGATTTAGGATTTAGGATTTTGGGTAATTGGTAAGCGGTGAATTGACTGATTTGGAGGGGGGGTTTTATAATCGATTCTATGGCTGCCATCCTGAGACAACCCGCCAGCGGCATGCGCGTGTTCACCATTATCTGGCTTGGGCAGCTGGTGTCGAAGCTCGGATCGGGGCTGACCAGCTTCGCACTGGGGGTGTGGATCTACGAGCAGACCAACTCGGCCACCCTGTTTGCCTTCAGCATGCTGGCTCTACACCCTGCCGTTCGTGCTGGTCTTACCATTTGCCGGCGTGCTGACCGACCGCTGGGACCGCCGCAGGGTGATGATGCTGAGCGACAGCGGCGCCGGAGTGGCCTCGCTGTTCATCGTCTTGATCCTGGTGACAAGCGAGCTGCAGATCTGGCAGGTGTACCTGGCGATTTTCTTCAACTCGGCTTTCAGCGCCTTCCAGTGGCCGGCACTGTCGGCTGCCACCTCCCTGCTGGTGCCCAAAGAGCAGCTGGGGCGCGCCAGCGGCATGACCCAGGGCACCGAGGCGGTCAGCCAGCTGGCCGCGCCGGCCATCGCCGGAGCGGTGTACGTGGTGGCGGGGCTGCCGGCTATCCTGGCCATCGACGTGACCACCTACATCTTCGCCATGCTCACGCTGCTGGCGGTGCGCTTCCCGCAGCCGGAGCCCGTCAGCGCCGTCGAAAGCAGCCAACCGGGGAAAATCCCCGGTTTCTGGCAGGAGATCACCTTCGGCTGGCATTACATCCGCCAGCGCAAGGGGCTGTTCGGGCTGCTGGTGATATTCGCCAGCATGAATTTCCTGCTCAGCCTGGTGTGGCCGCTGCTGACTCCCATGCTGCTCGACCTGTCGGCGCCGGATGTGACCGGCCTGGTGCATTCCGCCGGCGGGGTGGGCATGCTGGCCGGCACGCTGCTGATGGCAGCCTGGGGCGGGCCGAAGCGGCGCATCGCGGGCATCATCGCGGCGGAAGCGCTGACGGCGCTGGCTGCCCTGCTGCTGGGGCTGCGCCCGGCGATCCTGACGGTGGCGGCGGGGTTGTTCGGGATCATGTTTTTCCAGCCGGTCTCCAACGGCTGCAGCCAGGCCATCTGGCAGACCAAGGTGGCGCCGGGCGTGCAGGGACGGGTGTTTTCGATCCGCAGCACGATCGCCTTCTCGATCATCCCGCTGGCTTATGCCCTGAGCGGACCGCTGGCGGAGCGGGTTTTCATGCCCTGGCTGGAGAGCGGCGCACCCCTGGCAGAGGCCTACCTGGCGATGGCCGGAACAGGGCCGGGAAGGACGATCGGAGTGATGTGGCTGCTGGCGGGAGGAATGTATTTCCTGCTGGCGATGGTGATTTGGATTTATTCGCCTACACGAAATGTGGAAAGTATTCTGCCGGATGCTGTGAGTTAAATATGAAATTCCAACTGATTGCCATCGACGGAGACGACACGCTGTGGGAGAACGAGATCCTGTACCGCCAGGTGCGGGACGAATTCCAGGAAATCCTGCAGGCCTACGGCGATTTCCCCGACCTGCCCCAGGTGGTCGACCGCATCGAGATCGCCAACCTGCCCATCTACGGCTACGGCAGCATGAGCTTCGTGCTGTCGCTGGTGGAGGCGGCGCTGGAGCTGACCGGCGGACGGGTGAGCGCAGCTGATATCGGGCGCGTCCTCGAGCTGGGCAAGCAGATGATCCAGCGGCCGGTGGTGCTGCTGGAGGGCGCAGAGCAGGCGGTGAAGCAGCTGGCAAGACACACCCGCTGATGCTGGTGACCAAGGGCGACCTGCGCCACCAGCGGGCCAAGTTAAAAGGGTCGGGGCTGGGGGAATATTTCTACTCGGTCGAGGTGGTGAGCGACAAGACCCCGTCGGTTTATGCCGACATTCTCAGGCGGCGGCAAGTGCGGGCCAGGCGCTTCCTGATGGTGGGCAACTCGCTGCGCTCCGACATCCTGCCGGTGCTGGAGCTGGGCGGCTGGGCGGTACACGTGCCCTACCACATCACCTGGAGCCACGAGCACGTGGAGATGGACTGCGCGGGACGGGAGAGGTGCTTCGAGATCGAGGGGCTGGGGGAGGTGGTGGAGGTGGTGAGGAAGATTGAGGAGGAGAGTGAGCAGTGAACTGTAGATAGTGGACAGTAATCAGTGATCAGTAATCTGTTCTCAGTTATTAGTGTTCAGTGGGCAATACAGAGCAGAAGCATTGTCAGACGGCATAAGCAGTGCAGAGATCGGATTTCATTCTGGCATTTAACTAGAAGCGCGGGTCAGGCTGGCGCTAGAAGTTGTGTGATTTGATGGTAATATTTCTATATCCATCGGGTGTGGATAGAATAACAAACTCATAGGAAACAACTAAAATCCGCAAATTTCGGGGAGGCATAGCGCATGAGAACCGGTCGAAAATCCCTCCTTTTCAAACGCCTGCTGCTGGCAGTGACCATCGCGGCTGGATTTCTTGTTGGGACCCGGCCAACCGGCTGAGGCCGCATTCCAGATCGATATCCACGGACCGACTGGCAGCGGTGAGTTCGGCACAACGGTGACGGTGCTGCCAACGGCAACTTCGTGATCACCGACCCGTATTATGATAGCCCAGGCGGCGCGATGTGGGGGCGGTTTACTTGTATGACGGCGCCAGCGGCGCGATGATCAGTATGCTGACCGGATCGATGGTGACGACGATCAGGTTGGTTCACGGGAGTGGGGTGACGGTTGCTGAACAACGGAATTACTTCGTTATTCAGTCCATATTGGGATAACGGTCGCAGCCAAGATGCGGGGAGCAGTCGCATCCTGGGGGACAAGAATAATGGTGTATCTGGGGATGGTATCATCCACTGAACAGCCTGGTAGGCACTACAATTGGCGATGCGGCAGGAAATTCAATTTTGTTAACAACCCCCTTCTAGAAATGTGATTCTTACTGCAATAACGGCAACTATGTTGTGAGCAACCCCGATCGGATAACGGCACAGCTGAGCGACGCCGGGGCAGTTACCTGGGGAGATGGGAATCGTGGAGTCTTCGGTGAGGTATCAGATCTCAACAGCCTTGTGGGCAGCACTGCCGGTGATGCAATTGGGAACACCACCTATGGTGCAAATATCTATAAAAACGATGTGATCTTTCTCAGCACAGGCAATTTCCTGGTGGGAAGCCCATACTGGGACAACGGCACAACGGTCAATGCCGGGGCGGTGACTTGGGGAGACGGGAAAAGTGGAATTACTCGCGTAGTTTCGGCCCTCAACAGCCTGGTAGGCAGCACGGCACTTGATCTGGTAGGTCATGATCATAGTCAGAGTTCACTGAATATAACCACACTTGCATGGAAACTATCTAATGGAAAGCCGCAATTGGGACTAACGGTACAGCCACGGATGCAGGGGCTGTCACCTGGGGTAGTGGGAATAACAGTCTCATCGGAGAGGAATCGGTGAAAATAGCCTGGTGGGAAGTACCACCGGAGATGAAGTAGGATATGGGGACGTGATTTTACTCTGAAAACGGAAACTTTCTTGTGGAAAGCGATAAATGGGATAATGGCGCTGCGGTAGACGCCGGGGCGGTCACCTGGGGGAGCGGCACCAGCGGAGTTCCGGTGTGGTCTCAAGTGCAAACAGCCTTGTGGGTAGCACTGCCGGTGATGGAATTGAAGTTAGGGCCTTGCTAAGTAACAGCAACTACCTGGTGGGCAGCCCCTCCTGGGACAACGGCACAATACAAAATGTGGGAGCGATCACCTGGGGAGATGGTGACGTTGGAAGAACCGGGGCGGTCTCAGCGCTTAACAGTTTGGTGGGCAGCACGGCTGGAGATTGGATTGGCTCAGGATTTATAGTCAAATTACAAAATGGCAACTACCTGGTAAGAAGCCCAAATTGGAATAATGGCGAAGTTGGTCAGCGCTGGAGCGGTCACCTGGGTGGATGGAACCAGTCAAATTACTGGTGTGGTCTCAGACTTTAACAGCCTGGTAGGCAGCACAGCAGATGATCGTGTCGGCTATGATGATGTGATTGGTACTGAGTAACGGAAACTATTTGGTTATAAATCCTAACTGGGACAATGGCACAGCAGCGAACGCCGGGGCGGTCACCTGGGGAGCGGGAACAGCGGGGTCTCCGGCAGTGGTATCCGTCTCCCTTAATAGCCTGGTGGGCACCACGGCTGGGGACTCTGTAGGTTATATTGCCGGTCATCCTGGTGTGGTCGCTCTGAGTAATGGGAACTGATGGTAGTGAGCAGCCAGCGTTGGAGAAATGGTTCTGCGTTTGACGCTGGGGCGGTTACCTGGGAGATGCGGTAATACCGGTATTACCGGATTTGTTTCTGCACTGAACAGTTTGGTTGGCAGCAAGACCAGCGATCAGGTAGGTAGAGTAATTGCTCTGAGTAATGGGAACTACCTGGCACTTAGTCCTAACTGGGATAACGGCACGGTGGTTGATGCCGGGGCGGTCACGTGGGGGAATGGCACCAGCGGGATCACCGGAGTGATATCAATTTCCAACAGCCTGGTAGGCAGCTCGGCTGGTGACCGGGTAGGTTATTCTGGTGTAGCCACTCTGAGTAACAGTAACTACGTGGTGGGCAGCAAATATTGGGGACAATGGCGCCGGTTTCGGCGCGGGCAGCTACCTGGGGAGATGGTAGCATCGGTATTACCGGGTTTGTCTCAGCCTTCAACAGCCTGGTTGGCAGCAGGCCTAACGACCAGGTTGGACGAGTAAACTCACTGAGTAATGGCAACTACCTGGCAGTAAGTCCAGACTGGGACAACGGCCAGGCAGCAGATGCCGGGGCGGTCACGTGGGGAATGGCACCAGCGGGATCAGCGGAGTGGTATCGGCCTCTATCAGCCTGGTCGGCTTCAGCCATGATGATGGAATGAACCTAACGGTTACAACTTTAAGCAACAGCAATTACCTGGTGAGTTGCCTTATTGGGACAACGGATTTGCAGTGGACGCCGGGGCGCTGACATGGGGTAATGGAACCAGCGGAGTTTCCCGGAGAAGTCTCAGCCCTCAATAGCCTGATAGGAAGCACGGTTGGTGACAGAGTCTAGTCTAGACCTAGTAGGTGGAACAGATGTTTCGGGTATCAAATTTCTAAGCAATGGCAATTACCTATTAGTAAGCTATTTTTGGAATAACGGTAAGGGGGCGATCACCTGGGGGGAAGCGGCGAACACGGGATCTCCGGAGGTTTCGACCCGTTAAATAGCCTGATCGGCAGCATTGTAAACCAGTTCCAATTTCCTCTCATCTTCTTGAGCAACAGCAATTATATAGTGATCAGTCCTCACTGGCCTAATAATACAGCAGCGAATGTCGGTGGGATAACCTGGGGCGATGGAAACGGCGGGGTTTCCGGCGAAATTTCAGAGCTGAACAGCCTGGTAGGTAATTACAATGACGATGGCAATTCATTATGGGTATTATCTGTGAGCGACGAAAAGTTATGTGGTAGGATGCCCCTCTTGCGATGCATCACCCGTCATGCCTAACATCGGAGCGATCAGCTGGAGCATGGACGAGGGAGGGCATGAGCGGCCTGCGCACGTCTCAAAACAGCGTGTTCCGGCACTCTGGCGGGCGGTGGTTTCCAGATGAACGCCGTTTATGACAGCGTCAACGAGCAGCTGGTGGTCGGCCGTCCGGCGGACAATATCGTCACGTTGTTCAAAAAATTTGGATAG
>CAVOSB010000002.1:0-30433 GCA_963698765.1 uncultured Chloroflexia bacterium | reverse complement strand
CGGTTGTATTCCTGGTACAGCTGGATATAATCTCCGATTTCATCCTCACTTTCGAAGATCGACATACGCTTGAATGCCAGGCCCGATAGGTCCTCAAGCTGGATCTCAATCACCGTGCTGATCTCGCCGTAACCCAGCACCCGGCAGGGGATCAGGCTCTTTTCGGGGGAGCACAGGTTCAGCCCTCGCTCGAAATCCTGGATCAGTTTACAATCAAAGTCGTACCCCTGGATAAATTCTGACTCAAGCCTTGTGTTCATTTTGCCGTAACTCTCCTGGCGGGTTAACAATCAAAGCCAACCCGGCCCCAATCACTGCAGTGATTACCACTGCAGAGAGGAAATTGACCATCTGGCTCGAAAACATGTTCAGGAAGTACCACAGGAAGGTCCATTTGTAGTTCAGGGTCACAAAGCCGAACTGGTAGATCAGGAAGTAGACCAGCAGCCCCCCCAGCATAAAGAACAGGAGATCCAGCATTTTGCCCAGACCACTCCTGCCCCTGATCAGCAGCCAAAATAGCACTGGGACGAGGAATAAGAGCGTAAAGGGATTGCGGAACAGGAGGAACACCCCCGCCAGGCCGATGACCAGGAATGCCAGGCTTTTAATGCTCGCGAATTCAGGCGCCTCCGACCCTTTGAGATATCGCCGGACAAGTTGACGCCCTGCGAACAGGAACCCTGCCAGTCCGAGCAGGAAGATAATGACTGCCAGCCAATTTACCTGCAGAGAGGCTGGATCACGATAAATACCCGGGAAAGCATAGTATTCATCCATCAACCCCACAGCCACCATCAGGTACAGCAGCAAAATAGCAGCCAGCAGTGGCAGCCAGAAGTCCAAGGACGTGAGGCAGCGCCTGCTTCCAGCCTCTTGCCTTGTCCTGCCACGTTTTACCTCCGCTAAAAATGCTGCCCAGGAAGAACAGCCCTGTGAAAACGATGAAAATCAGCCACAAAGGCAGGCCGCGCAGCATCTGGTGACTGTTATCGAAATACAGGTAGGGGACCGGATGTCTCTGGAAAGCTTTCCATCGACAAGAGCTGGCGGATTGCTGCTTCAGCGAACAGCCCGGACATTCCCACTGCTTCGGCCGACTGGTTCTCCAGTGTATCTTCTGGCCCATGCCACAAAATCCTGTAATGTAGGTCGTGGTACTCGGACGGTTCCGTGAGCGGCAAATCCGAGGGCAGGGACGCCTGCCGCCACCATTGGTCCCTCGTCCATAAATGATACCGGCATCGCCTGGTCGGTCACCTGACCGAGCAGCGGGATCAGACCCAGTACCCACAGGTTCGCAGCGCGGGCCGCTGCCCTTCACGGTGAGCGGCAGCCAGATGGGTGTATATCCATGATACTGGCCGATCATCTCAATCTTCATACCGTCATAGTAGGGCCGTCCCAGGTTGTCAAGAGAGAAACCGGCGATGATCTTGCTCGGATCCGGGTGGGTCCACATGTAACGCCCGGTACCGGCCATGCCGAGTTCTTCTCCGTCCGTCGAAACAAACACCAGCGTATAGGCTGGCTGGCCTTCCTCAGCAAAGATCTCTGCCAGGTGAGCCAGAATGGCGACTCCCGCAGCATCGTTATCGGCTTCCTGGCTGGTCGTCACGGCGATATCCTGGTGAGCGACCACCAGGATTTCTCGATCTGATTTGCCGGGCAGCCGGGCAGACACCGTTGTTCAACTTCACAGGCTGGCTGTAGCTGATCACTTCCCATTCGTCAACCTGGCAGTCCCAGCCCAGGGTAGACAGGCGCTGGACGAACCGCTCCCCTGCCAGCCGGTTATTGGGCTTTCCATTTTGCCGGTCGGGGAAGAGGTTTACATATTCGGTTTCGAGCGCGAAGGCTTGCTCCCCTGAAAATCGCAGGGCAGCAGGATCATAGGCGATTTGGGGTTCTGGTACGGCCTGGCAGGCGGTGCCCAATATCAGAAAAACGATCGTGATTAGATAGATGCTCTTCTTCATAATTTCCTCAATTCCCATTTCTAATCCATTTGACTTCTTTGCATTCTGTGCTCATCAGTTGGTTTTATGAACTTATTATTCGATTGAAACCAATCTCCCGATATCGGCTGCGGCCAATCCACTTGATCAAATCATCCACAATACGGGCATCAGAGATACATTCATCCGAAAGTCGTAAATAGAATTTGGCTTTTCCATCCAGCAGCAAATTAATATCTTCTGGCGTGGCGATTGGCCAGAATACTTGCCATCTTTCAACCCATTCCCATTTCTCAGAGGTAATGCGACCGGTATCTTGCCACTCTGCGACTACTTCGATCAATTGGTCATGGGTAATGGCTTTTTCTCCAGTTTCAATACTTATGCCAGAATAACGAAAACCATCAGTCACCTCCTGCTGCTCTAAATCAGAGAGGTCTTTGAAGACATCCCAAGTCAAATCTGCGCTGTCCAGCACACCCTGTATATATAAAATCGCATTCTTTCGCCCAATCCTTTTCCGTCGTCTTCACCTACGACATCCTTCAACGCAGACAACCCTGCAGGCGAGGCCAGGTAATTTCCTAGTCCCCACGCAACCTCTCTTCTCTGTTCGGTAACTTGTAAAAAGGGGATGAGTTGTGGAACGGCGCGCTCATCCCCGAATTCGACGAGAGAGTAAATGTACATTTTTCAAAAGGTTGGGGTCCTTTTGAGGAAAGCCCGGATATCAGTAAATCAAAGTCATCGGGATGCCCGAATTGCCCTAGCGCCAAAATGGCCGCCGACCGGATATCAGGATCCTGGTTGTTTAACTGCTTTCGGATTTCAGGTAAAGCCGGTAAATCTTGAGCACGGGCCAGAAGGTTGATGGCTGATTCGATCTCAGTTGGATTTTTTGCGGCTTGCAATGTTTCAAGCAGTGCCGGAAGCCCTTTTGATCCAAAAGTTCCCCACAGAAATTCATGTGTCAATGGAAATTCCAACAGAGTGTAAGGTTTACCTTTTTTATCGGCGAGCAGCACCTCCAGCATGGGTAACGCCCTGGTATCCTGGGTTGAAGCTGCGCTCATTCCAGGCATGAAGAGGTAATAGTAATACCAGTCTTCCGGAGGAATGGAAGTCCAAATATCAACAATACTATCTACTTCATCAGACCCTTCAATTTTCCACAGCAACCAGGCAGCTAAGAGCTGGAAATGAATATCCCGACTCCCCTGCCTTTTGCATTGCTACCAGCTTTTCTTTTAGAAGGCGGGTGCCTTCAGCTCCAGCATTCCCAAGCACATTGAATGCATCGTCCAAAGCCTTTTTCTTCTTCGTCTTCTAAATTCTCGGGGTCTTCGATATGCTGCAACGCCATGACGGCTTGCTCCAATTCAGTCGTGGAGGGTGAAGCTTGAAGTGCAGAATTAGCGGAGGGTAACTGTGTTGCTGTTTTGGAACGCACCGGCCAGGACGTATTGACGGAAAGAGGAGTATTTGTTCGGATTGGTGATGGCGATAGATCAATTGGAGGAATTGGTTCGGTTGTCGGCGAGGCTGGAGCCTTTCCACCAGTGCAGGACGACAAGCTGAAAAGTGTTAATGCGATAAAGATATAAAGTCAAGTTGATTTTCATTTCGACCTCCTGATCTCTAAAGAATAAAATTGAGAGACTTAGGCTGCAGATTTATCCAGCAAACTATATATTCCAAATAGTGACTGCCAAAACAAGAGCATTGACTGCCAAAAACCGCCAACTTTATTTATTTTGGAGTTGGAACCCGGCCCGGCAAATGAAAATCCCCCATGTCTTGTTGTCGGATTATTATTAGCTAATCACCGACCTCACAGGTCAATGAAATCCTGTGTGGTTTGGGCTCGGAAGAAGGATTTGATTTGGTATATGTAATTAATAATATGCAGCTTCCATCTCGTTCAATGCCCTGGTCACCGATCTGATTGCTGATCGCCGGGTGCGGTTAAAGGTACCTTCCGAGATATACAGCCTGCTCATGATTTCACGGTTGCATCTATCTTCAATATATGCCATCCGCAGGATCAGATAGGGATACCATTCCCTGGAGGGCTGACCGCATGGATCTTGCTCTTCAGGTCGCAGTTTGTCTATCGCCTGGATTAAAGGTGTGTGCCGCCCTGCCGTTATCCAGGTGAGTCACCTGTCCCGCTGGTAACTTATTATTCACCGCTACTAACTTAGATAAAGGTGATATGCCCAGGTAAGCAAAATCGTACAGGTTGCGAAGGCAGGTTTCAACCTCATTGAAATTCACAAATTCGTTGCTAAGTGTGAGAGTTGAAGGTGAATGCAGTGCCAGGTTCTCGATCTCTCGAAAATACTCATATCTTTGCTGGTTCTCATGGATGAAATAAGCCAGTTGGTCGCAAGGATAATAAAGGAGATCGATATCTGCTTCAGTATATTCAACACCGTTCACAGGTCTACCGATCAAGATGGCCCCAATTTGAGTTCCTTCAATATAAAGCGGTATTAGAATCGCAGCTTCGGAAAATGGATCAGGAAAATGACCTGTGGGTAATAATTGGATATCATCGCTGCACAATTCGGAATGTTCGAGAGAGATATCCCTCCCATTCCAACCGAAGCTGGCTTTAATTTTCTCTTTGCCCTCTGCGAACAGCACTAATAGGGCGTATGTTGCGTTTATCGATGAGCAAATCGAAGCGATCATAATATTAAAATTTTCTTCCTGAGATGAATTTTCACTCACTAACCTGGAAATCACTCGCAGGTTGGCTCTTAAATTGCGAGCATTTTTACGAAAGAATATCAGATCCAGGCTGCGCCGGCCGAAATCGACCAGTGAATGCGATACGATAACCAGGATGAGTACAAATACATACGCGATCGCTGGTACCAGGTAAAGCTGTACCGAAAACCAGGTGATTGACATGTAAATTGCAGTGATAAACCCAATCGCTGTCAGATTATATAGAAAATCCCGCCTGAGGGTTCGCCCCTGGCTCAGGGCACTGTAACGGGCGACTCCATAACCGATCAGGAATACCGAACACCCGAGCATTATTGAGAGGATTACGGTGGGTAGATATAAATCGAAAAAAAGGGAAGTCATCGCGAACAGGCTCATGATCCCTGCCAACGAAGTCGCAGTAATCAGGATCATGACCTGGTTGCGGGTGATTGGGGAAGAGACGTGGCGTGCTGTTCGAATCAGGTTTGCCAGGCAGATCCCAGCGATAACAAAAAAGGAACCAATGAATGCTGGAAAGACCGGACCTGGATTGAAGGAATCAAGTGAAAGTGGATCCCCTGAAACCTTCTCAAACATCCATGGGGTATTGATTAGAACGAGTATAGCTGCCAGGGCCACTCCATAGATAAAGACCAACCTCGCCCAGCGCCACATGGTCATCTTTCCTGGGAGCATCAACAGGGTGGCATGATGCCAGAATGCGATCGCAGGAATGACTAACCACCCTTGCAGCCATTCAGTCCAGCCTATGTTAAGGGCATTCGGTCTCCAAAACGGGAGCAATAAGTGAGTCCAGGCAGGCCAGGTAATATCCGTTGGTGGAGGATTTAAGGCCAACAATGAATTTAGAAATACACCAGCCAGCGACCAGAGGGTTAATGCCGACAGCCAGGTAATCTGGCTGTGTGAGCTGTGAGTTACCAGGTAAATACCCAGCCACACCGCCATTGCCAATGCGGCGTAATTCACGATATTCGTGAAGGTTTCCATCGACGCTGCCCTCCCTCAGGCTGTGGAACCCTTGATTCAATTTGAAAAGGCGAAGAGTACTAGGATTGCTGGGTGTGGATGCTTGGTGAATTTTCGATGGAGAACGAGGATTCGATTGGAAGCATTTTTTGTGTTTAGTCTATTATATTACTTTTCAAAGTCTTGATCAAGTTCTGGACGGTTGACCGAGTCTCCGCTGATATCGATAAATTACATAGAAATATTCGCAACAAAGCACGAAGGTTTAGGAATTCCCCACTTTTTTCCTTTGCCCAGCCAATAACTTAATCCGATCGAATGAAATCAGGTAGTGAAATACCACAACCAGTCCGAAAATCATGGCCCAGGCTGGTTTTTGCGAGGCATAAAAGGCCAGGACAGTAGATATAAAGTAAGCCGCTTCCAAAAGCAGCCTGACCCAACCGGGCACCGCAACCGGTGCTGGTCCCGGGTCGTTCGGTACGCGAAAAGTACCCCACAGGACCGCAGCCAGCAGCGGCAGACCGGCTGCCAGCAGCCAGCGGTACAGGCCGTCATGTTGTGTCCACCCCCAGTACCCCAATGCGAACAGCCCCACCAGCTCCAGGATGAATTGCAGGGTTAAATTAAGCGGATTGTTCGCCATTTCCCCAAAATCCTTCCAATTCGATACCCAGTCCATCAGCCAGCCGGTTGACAAAGGCATAATAGCCAGTCACCTGGTTGATATCCAGTATGGCTGCGTCCCTAAAACCAGCATCTCGCAAAGCGATGACATCCGCTTCGACCATATTCCACGGTTCCACCGTGAGTTTTGCAGCATACTCAAGCATAGCCTTGTCAGAAGCGGCCATTGGTGTATTGCGGAAGTCAGCAGTCAGCTGGTCGACAAAGCCAGCGTCGCGAGTTAGGCGGCGGAGACCCGCTCCGTGATGCTGCAGTCAGTATTCACAGCGGTTGAGTACCGAAACCACCACCGCAATCATCTCTCGCTGCACCCTGGTGAGCTCGGAACGGCCGCGCATCAAAGCTTTATACAGTAGGGCATGTCCAGCCAGGGAGGGCGGGTTGAGACTGTGGATTTTCATGATATTGTCGACACCGCCCCAAGGTTCGGTCTGCTGTGTATACAGGTCTTTTAGCTCGCCTTTTGCTTCATTTTCTGGGATGATCTTTATCCAGGCCATACGTATTCCTTATTTACCAGGCAGGATTTGCTGACCTGGTATATACAATTATCCACCACTAATGGAACTTTTTCGATTCGCTTTCACTTGCTTCGGTTTCAATAAAGCTGCGTATTGAAAACTTTTGTTAAATACTTCTTCAATTCTTCAAGGTCATTGAGCAGTGTTTCTGGAACTTCCACATACTCCTTCATAAACGCTCCATACTGGATGACCGGTCTGGTTTGATATTTTTCAACGATTTCCTGGCAGTCTGTCCCAGGCAGCCGTAAGGCCAGTTACCCTTCATTAGTCATGAACGAGAACATGTTCCCATTCAAGGAAGTGTATGGCATTGAGACACCCTTGAGACTTAAGCCAGGATAATCCGCCACCAATTTTCGATATACGTCCAAAATTGCGGGAGATATTTCCTCGACTGCTTTGTTCAAGAACCCCTCCTATAACTAACACCATAATGGGAGCTTTTTCCCCCTGTGCCACCGCGGAAAATCAACCAGCCTGGATCATCACCAGCCCAGATCACTGTTCGGCAACCGGTTCAGAGCAGTTCCCGCCGAAGTCACTTTCCTCGATTTTGCTACATTCGACGGCAGCCAGAAAGGCATCTCGCTGCTCGTGAATGGGTATGGTGGACAATAAAAATTTTAATCTACAAATCAATCAGACATGCTGGTCGAAGAGGATCTGGTTGCCGTCCGGATCCACCAGCGTGAAGCTGGCCGGTCCGGTTGTGCTTTCATCCGCTTCGCTGGTCAACGCCACGCCCTGCGCTTTGAGCTGGCGCTGGAGCTCACGCACATCGGTAAATTCCTCCAGCTTCTGTGCGTCTTGATCCCAGCCTGGATTGAAGGTCAGGATATTGCCTTCGAACATGCCCTGGAACAGGCCGACAATGTGATCCCCATTTTTCATGATCAGCCAGCCCTGGCTGAATTCGCCGCCGAAAACCTGGAAACCCAGCTTCTGGTAGAAATCCCTGGAAGCTGCCAGGTCTTTGACCGCCAGGCTGATCGAGAACGCACCAAGCTCCATAAAATCCTCCTGACTAGATGTGGTCTTTCAAGTTAAGTAAAAAAAAGCTATCCATTAGTTGTCGGGATTCGATCAGGATGCCAGCTTGCCCACTTCATCCAGGAATTTGACTTCCGGAATCCCGATCACGCCAGCGTGCTGGATCGCCTGGCGGTATTCCTGCGACTGGAACATCGATTTCGCCTTTTCCAGGTCAGCATATTCTGCCAGGATCACAGCCGCACCCGGCTCACCCTGGACCCGGAATACCTGCACACCTTGCGATCCGAATGATTTGCGCAAATTAGAGCTTTCCTGAAATACCTTCCACCATTTCTCAAAATCATCGCATTTGACAAGAATCAGTGTGTGTACCATTCTATTATTGCTCCTTATATATTCTAAATCGATATGTTTCCAACCTGGATGCTTCCAGGTTATGGAGATATTGCATCCAGGTATTATTACAATAGTTTTGGAATTAGAAAGGGTATCCTCTTATCCCTTGCAGCCCTTTGAGCGCAGAAATTTCCCCTGCCATATTGTGCAGGTGACCGGTCACCAGTGCCGACAGGCACCAGCCGATGGTCTGCACGCCTAACCCGTTAGCGGTCAGGTCGATCTCCCGCTCCAGGTCCGCCGGTGAAAGCTCTGCCAATGCCTCATCCGTGCGCTGGTAAACCGCCCTGGCGTACTCCCGGGCTAAATCGAGATTAATTTCCACCCGCCTCACCCATTCGAAGTCCTGGTTGAGGCGCGGCTCGCTGATGCCGGTCTTTCCTGCCCAGATCGTTTCGAACAGGATTGGTTTTCCAGCCAGCATCTTGACCAGGGCATCCATTTCGCACACTGCGTGGGCATAAGTGGCGCCGATCGGGTTGGCAATACCCGGGGGAGACCAATGAGCCTGGTCCTGGCTCACATCTGCCATCACCAGCTCTAGCAGGTTGAAAGCCCAATGCAGGGCTTCCCGGTGTGTATCTACAGGGCAATCAGTCAATTTAATTCTCCTGGAGCTGCATTTCCAGAGTTAATCCGTAATTCCTGGTCAGCTCCAGGAAGCTCGATTGCAGCTCTTCGTCTTTGATCTGGCTGAGAAGATAACCGGCCTCGGCTACCGCCTCCCTTTCCAGCTTACTCGCTTCAGTCGCCTTGCCCATACTCCTGGCAGCTTGCGCCTGCTCAGCCAGGATCAACCACAACAGCATGCGGTCCCCGATCATTTTGGCCGATTTTGCCGCTTTCGAAAATGCCGCTTCAGCCTCTGGCAGTCGTTCCAGCTCAAGCAGCAGAAGAGCCTCTACCCTCAGGCTGCGCGCTGAGAAATACTCCAATCCAAACAATTCCACCTCTGCCTTGAATTCCTCTGACCGCTGCATGGCGCTGGAAATGTCGCCGGACTGGCGAGCCAGCTCGATATGCGCGTATTGGAAGTAGAAGTAAATATCGATCAGCACCCGGTAAAACTCGCTTATGGCGAAATTTTCGAGGTATTCCCTGGCAGTTTGCAGATTGCCGCTGCGCAGCTGTACCATGGCGTTGGCGATGTGAGCCATGGCTTTGAAAGGTGGAAATGTCGTGGTGGCATCCAGGGCCTGTTCGGCAGCCACGAGAGCCTGCGGGAAGTTTCCCAGGCTTTCGTAAATCCAGACCAGCTGCACCCACAGGAAGCCGACGCCGGGATGCCCGACTTCGAGCGCAAGTGGGATGGATTGCTGGATGTGTTCGATTGCCCGGTTGATCTCGCCGCGGGCATGGTACACCAAGGAAATAAAAAACTGGCAGTTGACCTGGCTCCACTGGTTGCCGATCTTTTTGGCGAGCTGATAAGCCTTGTCGTGCAGCGCTTCTGCCTCGTCAAAACGCCCAGTTAATATCATTCCGTAGATCAGCCCGGTGTAATTTTCGACCAGCATCGGCAGATTGCCTAATTCCTCCCATAATTTCTGGGCTTCAAGAGAAGATTTAAATGCATCCTTGACCCTGCCGACTGAATACAATGGATAGGCCATGTCTTGCAAGGCGTAAGCCAGCTGCTCGGGCAGGTTCAGCTCTCTCGCCAGGGCAGCCGAGCGCTCTCCAAATGGGATCGCTTCCCGGGTTTGCCCGCTGTAGGTGTGTATGATCTCATACACCCAGTTGATGCGCGCTTCGAGTGCCTTGTTGCCGTCCTCCAGGGCCATTATTAATGCCTTGCTGGCGAGGGATCTGGATTTCTCAGCATTCTGCATCGGGGTAGGGATGGCGAAGGCGGTCGCCTGGGCAACCAGGGCCTCCAGCTGCATGCTTCGGTCCTGTGTGCGGTTGGCCAGCTCCGCCATTTCTTCATAAAAGCTGAGCGCGGCCGGGTAATCGGACTGCAGCTCACGGGAGCGCCCTAATCGCAGGTAAACGTATTTCAATTGTTCCCTCAGCTGTGCCTGGTCCTGAGAATCCGGTGAAGAAGCGGATTGCAGGATCAGTAAAACTGGCAAAGCCTGGGAATACAGGTCGATCGCTTCTTTGATGGCATTCAGCCGGAAAGCAGCATCACCTGCCAGGATAGCATATTGCGCCAGCCGGTTATCCCGGGCTTCACCGAAGTGAAATGCCAGCACGGCGTACCAGTCTTCCAGGTGAGCGGCATACAGGTGTTCAATAATCTCGCCCACCCGACGGTGGAATTCGCGGCGCTGCTTCACCAGGATGGTGTTGTAAGCCGCTTCCTGGGTGATTGAATGGCGGAAGGTGTATTCCAGCTCGGGGGCATAGCCAGCCTTCAGGATCAATTCAGCGCGCTCAAGGGAGTTAAGCTGCCGTTCCAGCCCGTCTCTCCCCAGGGATGGCACCTGGTTAATGGCTTCCAGCACCCGGTAGTAGAAAGAGCGCCCAATCACGGACGCCAGCTGCAGGGTGTGTCGAGATTCTTCATCCAGCTGGTCAATGCGGGCGATCAGCAGGGTTTGCAGGTTTTCCGGCAGGTTGATCTGATCGACCTCGCGGAGTGCACGCCACATTGTCCGGCCTGCTCGGCCGTTGCTTTCTTTCACCAGGATGCCGCTCTCGATCAAGGAGCGTATCACTTCCTCCACGTAGAAGGGATTGCCTTCCGCTTTTTCCAGGATCAGTTGGCGCACTTCCTCCGGCAGGTCTTCGAACGCCAGCAGGTTCGAAAGCAGGCGGCGGGAGGTCTCGACCGGTCAGGGGCGCCAGCGATATCTCGTTGTAATCTGAGCCCAGCTTATCCTGCAGCCGCTGGCGCGCTTTCCAGCTGCCGGCATCCTTATCGGGTCTCAGCATGCCGATGATCAGCAGGCGCTGCAGGCGGGTCAGGTCCGACAGGTTGACCAGCAGGTCGAGCGAAGCCGCATCAGCCCAGTGCAGGTCGTCGAGCACGATCACCAGCGGCATTTCCTGCGCCTTGCCGGACAGAAAGCCGCGCGTGGCTTCGGTCATGCGGTGCACCAGGGCTTCACCTTCATAACCCTTGATTTCTGCCAGGGATTGCTCGCTCTCCACGCCCAGTAAAGCTTCCATGAAGGGGATGTCACCCCCGGGCAGGCTGCTGCAGGTACAGTGCTCGATGATTTTGCTGCGCACTTCGCCGGCTGAATCGCTTTCCCTGGCTTCCACAGCCTGGCGGATCACCTTGCGCCACAGGTAGAAACCGGAGGACTGCCGGTAAGAGATCGATTGCCCCTCCAGCCACTGCAGGTCAGGTTTTCCATTACTGGAGTACTGGCGGCGCAGCTCGGCGATCAGGCGCGACTTTCCCAACCCGGCTTCACCAACCACCAGGATCAATGCTCCGCGTCCTGAATGCAGGGCGTCCAACTTCTGTGAAAGCAGGTTGAGCTCACCTTCCCGCCCGACCAGTGGGGAGCTCAAGCCCTGCTCTTCCAGTCCACGCAGGCTGCCAGGCAGGGCCTTCGGTTTCAGGGGACGGTAAGTGTGCACCGGCTCGTTTTTACCTTTAACCTGCATCTCGCCCAGGTCCTGCAGCTCGAAGAATGGAGCCACCAGTTTATAGGTATCTTCTCCAACCTGAACCGTACCCGGCTCTGCGGTCTGTTCCATGCGCGAGGCCAGGTTGATGGCGTCGCCCATGGCGGTGTATTCCATCTGCAGATCGTTGCCGACTTTTCCCACCACCACCAGGCCGGTGTTGATCCCGACACGCGTGTTAATCATCACCCCCCAGCGCTTTTTGACCTGCTCACAGTAGGTCAGCATCTCCTGCACGATCTCCAGGCCAGCCAGCACCGCACGTGTGGGGTCGTCTTCGTGGGCGATCGGTGCGCCGAAGAAGGCCAGGATGGCGTCACCCATCAGGCGCGCCACGATGCCTTCGTACTTGTAGACCGGGCTGATCATGCGCTCAAAGGCGCCGTTGATGATCTCGGTCCATTCTTCCGGGTCGAGCTGCGCAGCAGCTGCGGTTGATCCCTGTGCGTCGCAAAACAGGATGGTGACGATGCGGCGCTCGCCTTCCATCACTCCCTGCAGGCGTGCATCGTCCAGCTTGTCGGCGTAGGAGCTGGGGATGAGCTGTTTCAGGCGTGCGGACTGGTCCGGCACGGCCGGCGGAGCTCCCGTCATTGTCCCATCAGCCGGCTGAGAGGCTTGTCCAGGTGCGGGAGAAGTCCCCGTAAGGGGCGTATTCCCCGCAGGGGAGGCAGTCGGCATCGGATTTCCGCAGTTATTACAGAACCTGGCACCGGGTCGATTGGTGAAAGAGCAGCTCGGACAGGAAATTTCCAGCGGGCTGCCGCAGTTATCGCAAAAGCGTACGCCGGGGCGGTTTTCAGCTTGGCAGTTCGGGCAGGTGGTCAATTCGGTTTTTCGCTTTGTTAATATAGGAACGCACAAACGCTGGTGGAAATCCACCTCGAGGGGAAATTATATCACAAATATGATAGTAATAGGTGGAAAACCAGGTGACAGTCACTTTCCCAAGTGACTGTCACCTTTCTATTCGCCCAAGAGATCTTTCAGCAGCTGCGCGATCACATCTTCCCTCTTGTGGCGCGTGATCAGCTGGTAAGCTTGCTCGGTGATCGCCTGGCGCTCATCTTCGCAGGCCAGGTAGTGCAGGATGCGGTCGGGGATTTCTTCGATTGGCGCTTCCACCAGGTGCACGCCGGGGACGAATGTTGTCTGGTCCACCATCGGTTCGGTGACCACCAGCGCCCGGTTCAGCGCTGCCAGGTGAAAGCGCATGGCGTTATTGTCCCATTCCGCCCGCAGCAGGTTCAGCACCACCTTCGTCCTGTTAAGCAGCACGGTACGCTCGTCTCCAAAAACATAGGGGTGCCGTTCGCCGTCGATGCGCAGCATCTGCACCCCGTGCTTGGCGAGCTCACTCTCGATCTGCTCCAGCAGGCGCCGGCGCCGGCGAGTAGCGACCTTGCCAATCCACAGCACCGGAATTTTGCGCTCCAGCTTCAGGTCGGCACCCCACTCGGGAAAACTGCTGGGAGTGGGAGAGAATAGATCCTGAATCCGTGTTTTTCCAGCACACGCTTCGATAATCCCGATCCCTGCACCACGCAAGTCAAAATTCCCTCTTGCTTCAGCCACAGCAAATCGCCATAATAGCGGAAGCGTGTCGCCTTGGATGTCAGGTACTTCACCAACCTGCCGCGCTGCTTCCAGCTGCCGTCCGGGCACTCCACGTACGAAAGGCGTTCCAGGTGGGTGCGCAGCAAGCCACCGCCATATCGCAGCCACTCCGGCAGGGCAGGATTGGGCAGCTGCTCGCTCAGCCACCACACCAGCCTGGGGCGCTGCGCCGGCGGCATTGCAATGAGCTGGTTGGTGAGCGGCAGCATGCTGCCCCACGGGCCGAACAGCAGGATCAGATCCAGGCATTCCGGGAGTTTTTGGTCTCCATAGAAATTTTCAACTTCGTAGCCCAGCCGCTCAACGATCTGCGAGTGCAGTGTGGCGACGCCATCGCCTTTTGACCAGAAAACGATCCCGATCCGTTTCATTCCACTCTATCCAACCTGCGGATGACCTGGGCGGGCATACCTACCACCTGCACCAGGTCCGGCACGTCGCGCGTCACAAGTGAGCCGGCGCCGATAAAGGCATGCTCGCCGATTCTTACGTTATCAATAATAATGGCACCCATGCCGATCTCCGTAGCCGTACCGATCACAGTCTTGCCGGCGATATTCACACCCGGACCTAGGCTTGTAAAATCGCCGATGACCACGTCGTGGCCGATCAAACAGCCTCTGTTGATCATCACGTGCTGGCCAATTCTTACATTGGCAGCTACTACGCAGCCCGCCCGGATGGCAGTGCCCATACCGATTACGGCGCTTTTCAGACGACTGATACAGGATGAACCAATGCTACAAACCGGAAACCGAGGCCAATCGCCCGCAGGATAAAGGCTTCTCTTTTGCTGCCGCCCACTCCGCTTACAATATACTGCGACTCGCTGAATTCGACTGCCTCTCCCAGGGTCATCACCGGCAGGTTCATTTTTTTACACCGGCCCCGGGAGGGTTGAATTCATCTATGAATCCCACAAGCTGGTAGCCATCACAGTCGAAAACCAGGTCGGCCACTTCTTCGGCGTATACGCCTGCGCCCAGGATAAGGATCTTGTTCGGTTCCATACACACTTCCTGAAAATTGGTATCAGGCCTGCTTTTTCTTGACCAGGGCAGCCTGTTCTTCGATAGTCTGGGCGTCAAAAAAGTCGAGCAGCGTCAGCTCCACAGCCAATTCCTCCTGCACGCGGGCGTAGAGCAGCGCGGCCAGCATCGAATCACCGCCGGCATCTGTAAAGCGCTGGTTCACCCCAACTTGCGGCAGCATCAGGATTTCACACCACAGGTTCTGCAGTTTCGCCTCCAGCGCATCACGCGGCTGCAGGTCGAATGCTTCTGAGCTGGTTTTGTCCTCAACTTTCAACGGTACAGCACTCAATCCAAGCCGCTGTGCCAGGCCGATGCGCTGCACCTTGCCAGTGGCGCCTTTTGGGATTTCGTCCAAAATCAGGATGCGTTTGGGCACCTTGAAAATTGACAACCGGTTGGCCAGGAACTGCCGTAGGGAAATTTCTGACGCCGTGTCATCACGCAGGACAACCGCCGCTGCCACATCTTCCCCCAGCTGAGTATCCTGTACGGCGAAGACGACCGCCTGGGACACGGCTGGGTGGTCGAGCAGGACTTCTTCCACTTCGCGCGGTGGGATCTTCTCGCCGCCCCGGTTGATCAGCTCTTTCAGCCGCCCCGTGATGAACAGGTAGCCATCCTGGTCAAAATACCCCTGGTCTCCAGTGCGGAACCAGCCGTCTGAGAAAGCCTTGCTGTTGGCTTCCGGATTAGCGTGATATCCCCTGGTTACGTTCCGCCCACGGATCACAATCTCACCCAGCTCGCCCGGTTGGCACAGCTCCACCCCATCTTCCTGCATGATCGCCACCTGTGGTCCGGCTGGCAGACCCACTGAGCCAGGTTTGCGCGGGCGCGGCGGCAAGGGATTGCTGGCCATCTGGTGAGAGGCCTCCGTCATGCCGTAAAACTCGATGACCGGGGCTTTAAATGCTGCCCTCCAGCTCCTGCATCAGCTGGGGAGGCAGGGAAGAGGAGGAAGAGCGGATGAAGCGCAGCGGATTGCGTTCAACCACCTTTTGGTGCTCACCGCATCGCCCCAGGATAGCTTGGTGCATGGTCGGAACGGCGGAGTACCAGGTAGGCTGGAAGCTTTCCATCCATTCGAAGAACCTGGGCGCATTAAAACCAGGCGTGCAGACCACGCTCCCGCCGGCGGTTATGCTGGCCAGCAGTGCCGCCATGAGCCCGTGGATATGGAAAAGCGGCATAATGTTCAGGCAGCGGTCACGGTTTGTGAGCGACAGCCAGCTGCTGATGTGTTTCGCCGATGCGACCAAGTTGGCGTGTGTCAGGACCACCTGCTTGGGGCGCGAGGTGGTTCCCGAAGTGTGCAGCACCAGGGCTGGGTCTTCTGGGGAAGGATCAGACGGCTGTACTTCTGGATTGTTTTGTGATTCCATGATATCGAACCACAGCGAAGCGCCATCTGGAACGGAGGCCAGCTCGATCACCGGTATGCCGAGCGCAGCAGCCGAAATGCGTGCCGGGGTCTGGTATCCTTCCAGGGTCAGCAGCGCCCTGGCTTCCAGGTCGGAGAGATAAAAATCAAATTCAGCCAGCTGGTAATTTGGATTGAGCGGTGAGCTGACCGCCGCGGAAGAAACGGACAGGAAAGCCAGCGCGCTCTCTGCACCACCCGGCAGCACGATCGCCACCCGCTCCCGGCGCTGTATTCCCAATTCTTCCAGTCCGAGCGCGATTTTCATGACATTACACCCCAGACTGCCATAGTCGAGGGATGGGAGTCCTGGCGACAGCAGTGCGGCGGTCTGCGGCTGCGCAGCAGCCTGTGCGAGAATGATTTGGTTTATCGTTTCCATTCGCTGTTCATTTGAGGAAGGCATTTGCAGGAATTCATCCTTCAAAAGGTGTTGTGTTTTCGAACCAGAAATCTTATGGACGATCCAGGTAACGCATGATATCGGCGTGTGAGTTCCACATCATTACGTCGATGATCGAAAGTGCGGGCTCGAAGTTATACCCTCCCGTATCGTATATCATGTTGGTAAAGCTCTGAAACGCCAATTTTACACCCAAAGCCTTGAAGCGCTGTGGGTCGTACAGATGCGCACCTCCCGGCGGGTTGATAAATTCGTCTGCACCCAGAACGCTGGCGATCGCACAGATCCAATCACTCAGATTTGCATGAGCCTGCTTTTCTATTTTCAGGTCTGATTCCAATAGATAGTCAAAGTGGATGCCCAGAAATTCGCATACTTTTAGCAGAATCGAGATGTTCAATTCAGAGAGGGAATCAGTGTCGTTCTCCAGGCATTGTTCAACCAGCTGCAGTGTGCTCGAGTAAAAAGGCGCCTGTCTTCTATAGTGCGCCAGTTGACCAAAGATCCTGGTTTTCCAATCCGATGACGGGATTATCTTTACATCCTGGATGCGAATATCGTAATGATGAGATATTAAAGGGACGTTGATATATGTCCACCCACTGACTGGATGCAGAATGCGGTTGCGGTTCATCCAGCCTGTTTCGATATACTGCAGTTCGTTCGACACAATCCATTTGTCTACCTTATTGATTAAATCGAAATGTCCCAGGTATGGAAAGAAATATGGTTGGAATGCGGCAAATTTCACTGGACCTTCTCAGCCGATGCCATAGAATTGCTTCATCAGCGTTCCAACGCTAATTCGGCGGTACGGTGCATATCCTCTGCATCGTAGCGCTGGTCGCATACCAGTGTTAAGATGTGCCTGGAGAGCCGGTGGCTGCCCTGGAAGCTTTCCGGGACAAAGCGGCGAATATCCCAGTGGATTGGTGGAAAAATCTGCTGGTCGAACAGCCGCTGGCGGATCCGGTCGCGAGCCTCCAGCCGCACCGGAAATCCAAGCGGGACGACTCCTCCGGCAAAAATGGATATAAGGCGAGATGCTTGAGATCGACGAGCAGCGACAGGTAGTTAGCGATCCTGCGGGATGAAATGGATGGGTAGTCGATCCGGTAGCGCATAATCACCTCTGAAAGCTCACTCATCCGGTGAGGTGTGAGCGGAGCAGCCGCGTCTACCAGGTTGGCGATCCGGAACCAGTCGCGCTCGCCGCCGTGCCGGTCAAATTCCGCTCTCAGCAGCGAGGCATTTAATGCCTGCAGCCACCAGCGAGGTGGGGGCGGAGGCAGCTCGGAGGGAAATTCAAAATCGGGATCCTCGGCAGACAGGATGGCGCCGTCTGGGACACCGAAGAATTTACGCGGGGAGTACAAATGAAAATGGGCGTCTGGATCGTGGTTGAGAGAAAGCAAGGCCTGGGAATCGTCTTCCAGCACCCAGGCTGCCCGCTCCCTGGCTGCTCTGACCAGCCCACTCTGAATTCGGGAACCCAAAATAAGCGATGCAGACCACCAGGTCACCTGCCCGCACGAATTCCAGCCATTCCAGTGAAGGGATGTTCAGGTCGTAGTCGACTTCATAGTATCGAATCCGGGAGTCTGTCGGGTTCACGGCCTGTATCATCGAGCCGCATAGATAGGAAGGCATCCAGACAGTCGCCGGACGCAGCTGTTCCACCAGCAGCCGGATTCCCGACCTGGCGTTGGCGAGCAAGATGTGCTTTCCCTGCAGGTGCGGTAGGGGATGCTCTGGCAGCTCCCGAAAATCCTCCAGCCCGAACATCCCGCCGATGATCTTCATCTGCGCGTTATTCGCCAGCCAGCACAATCACCCTGCCCGACTGGGTCAGGAAGACGTAGTCCGGGCTGACGGCACTGCCGTAAGGGAAATTCTCGGTCTGCCCCAATGCACTGGCTGGCAGGCTGCCGGCTTCCGCCTGGGCATCGAAGGAATTCAGCGGCAGCAGTTTGCCGTTCGATAGTGTCAGCGCATTTCCATTTGTGAGAATGTTGCCGCGGTCTATTGCGCAGGGCGCGCGCCTCCGCATTCTCGGCGGATTCGAAGCGTGGGTTATCCTTTACGCTCAATTCCCAGGCTTCCACATCGTTCGTATTGCAGCGCAGCAGGAAGCCATCGACAATTTTCAGGTGAAAAGCCAGCTCACCCGCATCGATGCGCTGGACTTCCTTCAACCGGGCCGGATCGCTGAAATCGTAGACTTCCAGCACGCTGCGAACTTTATTGCCCTGGATGCTGTACTCCGAAACATACAGGTAATTTTCGAACACAACGGCTGCGAAGTTCTTGGCCTGCCCAGTACCCAGTTTCCCCAGCACACGCGGGCTGTTCGGCGTGCTGATATCGTATACGATGATTAACCCCTCACCGACCGCTACCAGGTAGTCCTCGTTCAGGGTCAGGTTGTACACCATCAGGTCTTTCTGCTGCGTGATCACAGTGGGTTGAGATGGATCGCTGATATCCAGCACCTGGATGCCGGCGTTGCCGAAGGCATACAGGGTTTCGCCGCTGCGCAGCAGGCCGTTTCCGTTCTGCAGGCTCAGATCGGATGCCGGCGCCTCCAGCTGGGTGAATTCCTGGTCGGGAGCCAGCGTGCTAAGGTCATAGACATACAGCCTGCCCGATTTGGACAGCGCATAGGCAAAATCATCTTTGACTTCGACCGCGCGCAACACCTGGCCATCCGGCGGGATCAGGGCTGCCACCATGCTGTAAGCGGTCGGCGGGCCGGAGACTGTCTCGGTGGCAGCAGGTACTGTCGGTGAGGGTTGAGGTTGGGTAGCTGTAGCCTGCGGTGTGCTCGTCGGTAAGACTGCCACTTGCTCGACGGTCGCGGCGGTCTCCAGGGCGGCTAAAGCAGTCTGGCTGGAGGCAGCGGCTTGCTCGCTCCTACCTGCGACCTGCAAGAAAATCCCCATGCCAGCGACCAACAAAACCAGGCACAGCAGCACCCCGCCGGCGATCAGGAACCAGGCCGGCAGTTTCCGGGCGGACGGGCTTTTATCGGCTGTCAGCGCGGCTGCATCCACTCGTGCCTGCGATTGTGCAGTGCCAGCTGGGGCGATATTTGGCTGCGAGGAAGAGGCAACAGATGCTGCTGCAAGCGCAGCGGCCAGGGACGAAGGGGCAGCCGCCTGGTTCAGATCGTGCGTGGCAAGCTCGTCCACGGTGGATTCGATGCCTTCTGCGCCAACAGGCGTTCGGGGTACTGGTTTGGATCGCTGCAGGGCGGTGCTGAGCTGGTTAATATTTTGATAGCGCCGCTCGGTGGGCAGCTCGACCGCTTTCATGATGATCTGATCCACCTGCGGGCTGATTTCCGGATTTACCTGGTGCGGCGACGGCATCAGGGCGGCGTTAATGGCGCGCAGCACGCTTTCCGGCGGCGATTGCCCGGTGAGCAGGTGGAAGAGCGTGGCGCCCAGGGCGTAGATGTCAGAGCGGGTGTCGGTGTTTCCGCCGCCGTACTGCTCGGGTGGGCTGAAGCCAGGAGTGACTGCCTGTGCACCGATGGTGGTAGCCAGCTTGACGTCGTAGATCTTGGCCAGGCCGAAGTCGACCAGCATGGCGCGACCATCCGAGCGGATGCGGATATTGGAGGGCTTGATATCGCGGTGGATGATAGGCGGGTTCTGACCGTGCAGGTAAGCCAGTGCATCGGTGATCTGACCGATCCAGATCAGCACCTGCGGCTCCGGCAGGCGTCCCAGGCGCTGGGTCATGGAGTGCAGGTCTTCTCCGGATACGTAATCCATCACCAGGTATTGGCCCTGGTTGGGGACAAAGAAGTAATCGGTGACGCGCGGCAGGTTAGGATGCGACAGGTGGGCCAGGATATTGGCTTCCCTGCCAAACTGCTTCTGCGCCTGGGGAGAAGTCTCCAGGTTTTCCTTGATGGCCACGTCCATCTCCAGGCTGAAGTCGTAGGCTTTGTACACCGCGCCCATGCCGCCCTGTCCAAGCAGTGCGTCGATGCGGTAGCGATCATGGTGAATTGATTGTCCTATTTCAAGCGGCACGGTTTCCTCCGGCGATCAGATGTTCCTCGAAATAAATCTTCCACGGGCCACAGCCCAGGATAAAAGGCTGCATCAGGGCGCGCTCGGCCTGCATGGTGTGCACCAGGTCGTGTGCCGCCCATTCGTGCAGCAGCTCCGACAGCGTCACAATCCCCAGCTCGGCATGCCGGGACTTTTTCTCCAGGTCAGCCGCCTGCAGTCTTTCGACCAGTGCCAGTCCATCTTTACGCTGCTGATTGAATTTCCAGGCCAGGGTCAGCGGAGAACGACCGGGATCGAGCACGGTTCCCTGCATTTCAGGATCGAAGGCCGGGAAATCCTGGCCCGCCAGTATGGCCTGCACCCTGAACTGGAAAACACCCACTTCCAGGTCGGCCAGGTGCACCAGGCATTCGGCAGCCGACCATTCCAGGGGTGCTGGTTTGGCGCTCATCAACCCGGCGGGGAGCATTTCGGCCAGGTTCAGCCAGCGTTCGGGGGTGGTTTTCAACACAGAATAAATCCATTCGAGATTCTCAATCATATACTTACCTTTTGTCAATTTTCGCAGGTGCAAACTTAAAACTTCAACCCTACTGCACCCGTACTTCGGCATACACCGGGTACTGGTTGCCGTCCAGGTCGGTGACGATGAAGCCGACGATGTATTTGCCAACCGCGGCGTCCAGCTCCACCCAGGTGAAAGGATCGCTGCCGAAAGTCAGGGTATCCCCTTCCTGGGTGGCTACTTCTTCCACCTTCCGCCGACTATCCAGGTCCAGCCATTTTTGCAGGATGGTGAAGGTGTCACCGGGCTGCGGGGTGACCTCGCGCGGTGCGCCGGCCTGTCGCCGGTGAATGCGAAGACCGAGCGCAGCGACCCATTGCTGAAATTCAGGCTTGCCGAGCGCGGTTCGCTGCCGTCCACGAAGTTGTAGATGCCGTCGACCGAATAGATAGCCTCTTCGGGAGTAGCGCCGTAGCTTTCGGGATCGAGCAGCGCCAGGGCGGTCGTATCTACCGTCGCTGATGGCAAACATCAGCGGCTCCCACTCGAATTCCAGGGTGAATTCCTGGCCGGAAGGCCAGACGGGGTAGTATACGCCTTCGATTTCGCGCGTGTCCGGACTTTCCAGGTAGTCGGTGTCAGCCACCATGATCGACCTGGCACCCAGGTCCTGGTAGCCTGCAAAGATGTAGATGTGACCGATGTTATGGCCGGAGATATCGGCGCTCAGCAGCACAGGCCGGCCAGGGGCAGCCGTCTGGCTGGAGAAGGTCAGCGGCGAAACCTGGATGCCGCCCGAAGCCCGGGCCGCGCACGGCATGCCGATTCCGGCACGACCATCTCGACGGCTGGAGGATTGGAAGTCACGCCCGGTGAAATGGTAAGCCAGGTAATCGTCCCACAACGAAGTCGCCGGCGAAGCGGTTGGCGATGGCGGTGTATGAAGCGGTCCGCTGATCGGTGAGCGGTACATGGTGGAATTGGGAAGTAGATCGAAATTCCGCTCGCTCCGGCTCGTTTCGGCCCGTGTTTCTCGGCGATGACAGCCTGGCTGAGAGCGAGCGCACTGTCATCGGCAGCCTGGGACACCGGTGAAGAGCGGAATAGGCCGGAAGGTGGCCGGTGAAATTGCCCAGGTCGATGTAGGAAGGCGGCACCTGGCTGCCGAAGATATTGGTGAAGGATTGGGCATAAGTGCGCGCACGGGCGACATCATTCTGGTTCTCGTTCTTGAGCGCCAGTGCCAGGTCGTCGACCGCATTCATCAGTGGCTCAACTGCTTGCAGGTCAACGGCAGCCAGAGTGACGGTGTCCTGCAGCTGCTGGGATAGCTGAGCGGCGCTGGGACCACCCAATGAGGCGAACAAGCTGCTCATCGGACGTCCCTGGTTGAGAAATTCCTGGCGGGCCTGGTTATCGACGATGCGCTGGTCGTCCTGGATGTAGCTGTCGACGATCAACTCGCTCAACCGCCTGCCGTCCATCTGCGGCTGGTCCACCAGATCTTGCAGGAAGCTGGTATAGGCCCAACCCAGGATGGCTCGGTTTCCTGCGAAGCCACGCATAACGACCGTGCGGCTGCCAGTGCGCTGAGCACTTCCAGGTGGCTCATCAGGCAGGCGTCCATGCCGATCAGCTCGAATTTCTCGATGCCAGTCTGCGACAGAGCCTGCTCGAGCGCCTGGTCGAGCTCCATCAGGTAAATCTGGTCACCCAGGGCAGCTGCCAGCGGGATGCTGCGGTCGCACGCTGCCCACCCCGAAGGGTCGCTCCAACCGCCCGGCCAACCCATGCCGTGGTCGGAGAGGATCAAAGCGTATTTCTTGGCGGGATAGGTCTGCACCGCCCAGGTGACGAAATCCACCAGCGTCTGTCCATCCGCCATATTGACTTCACCCAGGTTGGCCACTTCCTCAGAGTGGACAGTGTTGAGGTCGTCATCCTGGGTGACATAATAGCGGCGGGTATCGCTCCAGCTCCCGTCGCCTTCGAAGCCTCCCCGGTAGCGGTCTACCTGGGCGACGATATGAACGCGATCGCTGGAACCGACCTTCTCAGCTTCGTTCAGGTCGATGAAGATATCCTGCTCCAGCACCTTATCGTCTGCGTCCTGGTAGAGCATCACCAGCCAGGTGTCATCCTCAGTCGAAGTTGAGGGCGGCAGCGTGGGTCTTTTAGTGGGGATGGGCGCAGAAGTGGGAGCTGGCAGGTTTTGTCCTACTTCTTCTTGCGGCTGGGATTCGAAGTCCTGCGGAGGGACTTCCTGCCCGGTGCCGCCCAGCAGCGAACCTAACAGGTTGGGTCCGCCGCAGATGGCGATGACCGCCAGCACTGCCAGTACTAACAGCATTACCGGCAGGCTCATCTTGCGGCCAGATCCGAATGGCGATCCTCCGGTGGTTCCGCCAGTATAGCTGGGAGGGGCAGCACTGCCGCCTTCGCGCTCGCGCTCCCGCTGCGGAGCTTCGGCGCGTTCCCTTTCGGCAGGTTGGGTCGGCGCAGTCGGTCGTCGTCAACCGGCGCGGATTTTCGGCTTCTGATCCATCTGGCACCTCTCTTCGGTTTCTTTCTATAATGGCTTATCTGACCTCACAGGCCCTGACTTCGTCAGGACAGGTCTTCTTTGACCTTTGAGGTCTTCGTATTTTAGGGAATTATATCGTGATGAGGACAACCGAGGAGATACAAACTGCTACTCCCATCCACTGCCAGCGTGTGATGGCTTCGCGTGTGAAAATCCGCGCCAGCAGCACCACCACTGCGGGCGACATGGAGGCCAGAACCGCAGCCACATCCAGCCGCGTCCACTGGGAAGCCAGCAGGTAGAGCACATTTCCCGCCACGTCCAACAATCCAGCCGACAGGGCGACGGGATTGTGCCGTACAGAAGGCAGGCCGTCGCGGCGCAGGCCCAGGACGGCTAAAGCCAGCAGGATAGTCACGCTTTTAACCACAACCAATGGCATAAATACGCTTTCATCCGGCACCTGGGCGATCAACACGAAGAAACCCCCGAAGCCAAGTCCGGCAATGAGCGCCAGCGGCCAACCGGTAAAGCGCTGGACGGCATGCTCGGATGCGGTGCGAGAGACCAGCCAGATGCCCGAGAGCGCCAGCACAAAACCTGCCAGCTGGGTGGTTTCGGGCGGGTTGCCGCGCACGAATTCGAACAGCACCGGAGTGGTAGCACCGATCACGGCTGAGAGCGGGGCTACGAAGGCGGTGTTGCCCAGCGTCAGCCCACGGTACAGGGCTGTGATGCCCAGAGAGCCGCAGATCCCCGCCAGCGCTGAATACATGTAAGCCGGGCGGAGAGAGCCAGGTCTCCCCGGCGATGAGGGTCAACAGCAGCATGGCAGCCAGCCCCGCCAGTGCCACCAGCAGCAGCACCTGGAAGGCTTTCAGGCGGCGGGCGGCGAAACCTCCCAGGTAATCGGCTCCCACCCCAGGTGAGAGCAGCCAGCAACGCAGAGAAGATACCTAGGGAGGAGGAGGGCATGATGCTCTACTCTCTAAACGCAATCATGTCGATCTCGACCAGGATATCCAGCGGCAGGCGGGCTGCTTGAATTGTGGTGCGGGCCGGGTAGGTGCAGCCCTGGAAGAACTCGGCATACACCGCGTTCATGGCATGGAAATCATCCAGGTTCTGCAAGAAAACCGAGACTTTCAGCACCTGGCTGCGGCTGCTGCCGGAGGCTTTCAGCAGGGTGTCCAGGTTGGTGAACACCTGGCGGGCCTGGGCAGATATATCCCCACCTACCAGCGTCTGGGTAGCCGGATCCATCGGTCCCTGCCCGGAGATGAAGACGAAATTACCGAAGGTTACCGCCGGAGAATATGGTCCGATGGGCAAGGGCGCATCGGAGGGGAAAATAGCTGTCTGATTCATAGGGTTCTCCATAATCGGTTGGTTTAGCTTGTGAATTGGCAAGTTAAATAAAGAAATGCGTGTAGCCATTGATACTTATAGGATTCGAGTGGATTATAACCCTCACAGGTCTCATGGACCTGTGAGGGTTTGGCTGACCTAACCTTCGAAGATCAGCCTGCCTTCCAGGATTGTCTTTCGCACATGTAAATCCTGGTCGAGCAAAATTACGTCGGCGTCCGCTCCAGGCGCCAGCACACCTTTGATGCCTTCCAATCCAATCGAGGCAGCGGGAGTGGCGGTGGCCATGGTCAGGGCTTCCTGGAATGTAAGTCCTGCAAACCGCATGGCGTTGCGCAGGCAGGCGTCCAGGGTAGCGGTGCTGCCCGCCAGTCCACCGTCCAGGGTGCGGGAAACCCCTCCCTCGACAATGATTTTGTCCCCCGCCAGCTCGTACTCCCCATCAGCCAGCCCGGTTGCCCGGATCGAATCGGTGATCAACACCGCCCGCTGGATCGTCTTGGCAAATACGGCTATCTTAACCACTGCCGGGTGCAGGTGCGCGCCGTCGGCGATCAATTGCGCATAGACACGGCCGTCAGATAACACCGCTCCCACCGGTCCTGGTTTGCGGTGGTGCAGGCCCGGCATACCGTTAAATGTGTGGGTGGCGTGTCTCAGCCCGTGGTCCGCCGCTGCAGTCACCTGCTCATAGGTGGCTGCGCTGTGACCCACTGCAAATTCGATGCCTTTCTTATGGCCTTGATCTATCATTTCAAGCGCCCCGTTTCGTTCAGGCGCCACGGTCACCATGCGAACGACTCCGCTGTCGAACCAGCTTGCGTATTCATCGGGATTCGGGTCCCGCAGGAAGCGTTCCGGCTGTGCTCCACGGTATTTACGTCCAGGTAAGGCCCTTCGATATGCAGCCCCAACGCTCGGGCGCCGTTTTTTGACACCGGATTGTTGGCTAAATTATCGATGGCAGCCTGGATGCTTCCTGGTGATGAGCTGACCGTAGTCCCAAGGTAGCTGGTCACCCCGTGGCGGGCACAGTGCGCGGCAATCGTATTCACCGCTTCCGGGCTGGCGTCCATAAAGTCGTAACCGAGGGCGCCGTGCATATGGATATCGATCAGGCCAGGAGCCACCCAATATCCGCTGGCATCGATACCCTGCTCGCCAACCTGAGGTCGGTCGATCGCCCGGTTCGATCGAAAGGATCTTGCCATGCTCCAAAACTAATGATACGCCATCCATCACCTGGTGAGGCGTGACGATATTTCCCCCGTAAATGACAGTTCGCAAGATATTCATCGGTTCAGCGCAGCGGCAGGTCGATCTTGCGACCCTCGGCGATCGACATCTCCGCCGCCAGCATCACCTCCATGGCGTTCCTGGCAGCTTCACCGCTCACCAGGGTGTTCCATCCTCCCGCAGGCATTCGAAGAAATGCTCCACTTCCAGCCTGGCTGCACCCACCAGCTTGCCGTGCATGCTCGGCCAGTGGCGCGTGTCGGGGTGCTTCAGCCCTCGCGGTTCACGCCGAACAGGTCCATGGGGGTGAAATCCAGGTTCAGGTTGCCGTGCGTGCCGATCACGTTCATGCGCACGTCGCCGAAGCCGCCCCAACTGGTGGGAGTTCTCCCATTTGGCCCATTCCTCCGGCAAACACCAGCCGACTTCGTGCACCGCCACTGCCCCGTCTTCGAACTCGATCATCATCCAGGCCAGGTCGTAGGTGCGCAGCTGCTCCCACACCCGCCCATACAGGGCGTGGGCATAAACCGAGCGCACTGGCACGGGGTGGTACCACAGGAACTGGTCGATGTCGTGTACGCCGATGTATGACACCGGGCTCACCCGACCACCCAGCCGGTAGGCTTCGGTGATCGGCGTAACGCGCCGGGCGTAGGCCGATAGGAAGCGCCCGATGCTCCCCTCGGCGATGGCGGACTGGATCATTGCGTAGTTGATCTCGAAGCGCAGAATTTGCCCGACCAGGAGCTTGACTTTGGCATCAGCACAGGCCTTGATGATCCCATCGGCGTCGCTCAGCGTGGTGGCGATAGGTTTCTCGAGCAGGATGTGGCTGCCCCTCCGAGTGGCAGCCAGCACCGGCTGCAGGTGGTCGGGTTCGGGTGTGGCGATGATCACGGCGTCCGCCGGGCACTTCGCCAGCATGTCTTCGAAATCTTCGAAGGCTTCGCCGCCCACTTCCCCAACCAGCTTTTTGGCGCGCTCCGGATCCAGGTCGCAGGCGGCCACACAGCGAGCGTATGGCAGCTGGCTGGCGACTAGTGCCAGCACGCTGCCCATGAAGCCGGAGCCGATGACGGAAAATGTGGTTTCTTTCATACCTTACCCTTCGCCCGCCAGCCAGCGGATCGCCTGGCGCCAGAACTGGCCGTAATACTCCCACGGCTGGAAATATTCGGCCCAATGCGGGCTGCAGTCGCTGGCGAAGGCCATCGCGCGCCCCTCACCAAACTGCCAGGTGACGACCAGCGGGTGTTCGTCTTCGCCTTCTCCGATGGTTGCCAGCACTTCGGAGCCGGGCTTTGGCAGGATGCGGTTGAAGCCCTCGAATACCGGGCAGTCCTTCCATGGGATGCCTTTGAGCACGGGGTGATCCGGCTGTATCGGATTGACGTAAACGCCCTCCGGCGTCTCCACACGATCGTCGAGCCCTTTCAGGCAGTTCACCGGCAGGGCTTCTTCGACCGGGGTATCGTAATAGCCGCCGTGCCCGAAGCGCCCACTGAAGGAGGTCCAGCCTCCCACCATGATCAATCCTCCGCCGTTGCGTGTGAACTCGCGGATGGCTTTCAGACGGTTGGTGCGCGGCAGCGGCGTGTTGGGGACCCCAGAAGGGGTACAGTGCCAGCACTTCGCATTCGCAGTCGCTGATGATCAGCACGTCATATTCCGAAAGTCCTTCGACAGTGCGCGGGAAGTCGGAGATGGCCTGCTCGTTGGTCATGTGCCTGACTTCGATGCCGCCTTGGGTGAGGGCGTCGATCAACGGCTGGCCCCAGATGTGGTGCGAGAAGCCCTTGACCTCCAGGTTGAATGGTGAGGCCACGAAGAACGGGCCGATTTTTGATGCTGCATCTCCTGCGTACAGTACTTTCATTTTTTTCTCCTTTAAGGTTTTCTATAATTATCTGGTTTTCCGAGTAAATCCGTGTAAAAACTTCCATCAAACCTCACAGCCAGTCAAAGTCCTGAGTACTTTGCAAGGCCGGCGTACTAGGCCAGGGTTTTCATAAACCTGTGAGGTTTATTATTACTCCATACCCAGCTCGCTGTAGCGGCTGAGCTTGTCCAGCGCCATCTGCAAATACGTATATAATTCGCTGCCGTGCGGGTGGTGTTCTCGGGCTGCCTGGCGCCAGGCGCCGAGCGCCTCTGGAAAGCGACCGAGGCTTTCGTACGCCTGTCCCAGCAGGTAGCATACCTGCGCCTGTGCGGCGCTGGTAGGAGCGCCCACACCCAGGTTGGGAGGGTAGCGCAGCGCAGCCAGGTAGGCTTCAATGGCTGGCTCAATCCTGCCATCCTGCATGTGCTGTGCGGCACGCAGCAGGTTGGCGTGAACATACAAGTCGTGGAAACTCTGGTCCATTTCCAGAGGTTCGAAGTGCTCGTTTTCCATGATAGAAAGGGCTTCCTCATAACGCTCAAACTCGACCAGCATACGGATGCTGCGCTTGCGCACATCCTCACGCGGTGCATCCAGGCTTTGAATTTTTTCCAGCAGCTGCGCGCGTTTCCCTGGATCGGGAAGAGCCCGGTAAATATCGTCCAGGTGCAGGTAGCAGTCCTGGTTGAGGGGATTTGGCAGCCAGCGCCCGCTCAAACAGGCTGGCGGCTTTGAGCAGGTCTCCGTCCCGCTGCCAGGCTGCCAGACCCAGGTTGCGAAGAAGCACGTCGCTTTCCGGCAGGTCCTTCAGGGCCTGTTCCCACAGCCGGACGGCTTCGGAATAACGCGCCCGGCTGTACATGAAATTACCCAACATGTAGCTGAGTGAAGCATCTCCGGGGTTGGACTGTAGGGCAAATTCCAGCGCAGCCACTTCTTCCAGCCGGCTGGGAAAGGCAAATTCCAGCTTCATTCCCTGGCTGCGCTTCAGCCACTGCCGGGAAGCGTCCGTATCGCCCGCCAAGTGGCACAGGTGAGCCGCCAGGATCGCCAAAGGCGGATACTCCCATCCGTGTGAATACTCTTCCAGTACCTGCAGGGCGTCGCGCAGCATTCCCAACCGTTGGTAGAAGCAAGCCAGGTCCAGGAAGTACTGCGGGTCATCTTCCAGCTGTGCAGCCAGGCGGGCAGAATATTCGCTGCCCGGCTCAGACAGGGAAAGCTCACGCAGCACGGTATGGTTGAGCGGGTCGCGCTCGAGCAGCTCCAACAGTCCCGTTCGGGCTTCGCTCACCCTGCCTGCCAGCCGCAGTGCAGCGCACAGGCTCAACTGTGCAGCAGTCGAATTGGGCTGCAGCTTGAGTGCCTGCTGGAAACGCTCGATGGCTGACGCGTTGTCTTCCCGGCGCAGGTCCAGGCTGCCAAGTGCCAGAATCGATGAGAAAAAGCGCGGTGCATCCTCCGGCACCGATTGCAAAAATTGGCTTGCCGCTGTCCAGTTTATCCTGGAGGGAAGCAGCCAACCCGGCATAATAATTGGCGCCTCCCGCACCTGACGAGGCTGCCTTTGTGAAGTGCAATACAGCTTTTTCCAGCTCAGCAGCACGCAGCTTCATCAGGCCAAGGCGCAAATGGGCAGCTGCATTTCCAGGGGCTGCTGCCGCCGCCTGTTCGAAGAAAGCCTGGGCCTGCTCGCGATTGTCGAAATTCTCGTGTTTTACACCCAGCTGGTAGGCTTGCAGGGCGGGATCCAGGGTCGTTTCTGGGGATTCTTCGATTTCCAGGATAGGGCTGGGCTGCCGGTCGAGGGTGAAATCCAGTACCGACTGCCCCGACTGGTCGAAGACGGACAGCTGCAGGGGATGCCCGGCGACGTCGGCGGGAACTGCGCCGAATTCCACCAGTTTGGGCTGCTCGGGTGAGAGCGGTAAGCGGGCGGAGAACAGCACCTTTCCGGGAGTGGAGAGGCGCACCTGGGCGTCTCCCAGGTCGCGGGCCGGGCACAAACCTAATTTCAGTTGAATATTATAGTCCTGCGAGGAGGGGATCAGTGCCAGCCGGGCGCCCAGCTCGGAGCTGGCGCAGGTCAGCCCGCCCAGGCCGCGCAGAGGCAGCCACCATTCACGCCAGCTGCGCAGTTCGTCGGGCTGCAGGAAGGCGAAATCGAGCTGGGTCTCCATGGCACCGCACTGGGTTTCGGCATACAGCGAGCCGTCGTCGGTGAGGGCGGACTGGTTGACGACGCCGAAGGGAGCGTTGCCCCACGACCACAGCTTCATGCTGGGGAAAAAACAACATAGTTTCTGGGCTTATCATTTGCATGAACATCATGCTGTTTGCATTAGTCATAACATGATCGATCCGGGTTATCGAAAACTGACCTTAACATCATGGAATACCCAAAGTAAGGAACTACTGGTGTTAGCAAGTTTTGTGCTGCTGCACGCCCCGATATTTTTGATATTTCCTTTATTTACCAGTGTCGTCTATGCGTCTCTGGCGCTTTATTACTACAAGCATCGCAAGGCTCATCTGGATCCCGTTTGGGCCAGGCAGCATACGAGT
>CAVOSB010000001.1:0-143277 GCA_963698765.1 uncultured Chloroflexia bacterium | reverse complement strand
GTCCCGGAATACGTATGGGATTATGGGACCGCTGCATGGTGGGTGGAAAGGCGGCGGCGGAAGCAGCGGGCGTGACAGCGGGGCCGTTCGCCGCATGCATGGCAAGCTGTTCGAGCGTTCCATGGCGATGGGGTGGTGCCGTGATAGCCCGACCGATGCCGCGGCATATCACGTACCGTAATAGGCCGACCGGTGCGGTCCGTCTAGTTGCATCGGACTGCGCCTACTCTATCTCAAACGCCACTTCAATGCTCACTTTGACCTCGATCGACCCCGGTGCAAATGTGCCCGGCGCCTGGTCGGGTTCGGCTTGGCGAGGCGCGCTAAAGGCGGTGTTGCTAGTTGACAAGTAGGACGAACCCCAAGTCTCTTGCGGCTCCGCGATGCGGAGCACTCTCCCCAGCTTCCCTCCCAACAGTTCCGTCATCGCGGCAGCCTTTTGGCGCGCCGCCTTCACCGCTTCCAGACGCGTCTTGGCTCGAAGGTCGTGGTACTCGGACGATTCCAAGGAATAGCTCACTTCTACATCCGCGGCTTCTACCAACTGGGCCAGGATGGCGTCAAAGCGGGTGGTGTCGCGCTGGCGAAGCGTGATCGAGCGTTCCACCTGGAAGTGCCGGAAAGACGTTTGATTGCCTGCCTGGTCCCGGTCGTAAATCTTCTGTATCGACAGGTTGCCCGTCTGCGTCTCTTCCGGCTTGAGTTTGAGCTCCGTTCGCAATGCTAGGACCTTCTTCACCCCTTCGTCGCATTCGGATTGAGCCTTGGCCAATTCCTTGTTCAGGCGGCGGATGTTGATGTGCCAGACCACCGTGTCCGGCTGTACCCGCCCCACGGACGTTCCCGTTACCGCAACGTGACGAGGGGACAACTTGATTTCCTCCGCGGCCACCGCGCCGCAGGACAAGACGAAAAAGAAGAACACGTGGCGCGTGATGAAATTCCCTCCCAACCAAAAAGAGAAAATGAAGTCCATTCGGGCAGACTGAGTCTGTAGTTTAACGCTCGGACCAACCCGCAAACAGAGACACGATTTTCGGGGGTCAATGCCCAACCCGCCCGGCAACCCCAGTCTTGGCAGGCACGATCCCGCCGCCGCTGGCCGCCGGCCGGTCGTTGCGTATAGACAAGCCGCTGCAGCTGTCGGTCACCAGCCGCCCGACGGCGACCGCGGCACCTTCCGGGAACCACGAATTGCCACTGCCCGGCCGCCGATGGCTCTCGAAGTCGCATCGGCGTGCCCCGACGCGTGCAGAGAGCTTGGGCGAATCTGGGTCGGTGTGCGCTGAGTCTCGCGTCCGGTACCAGCCAGAAATGCATTCGAGGTGTCGGACCGACGCACAACCACGCACAAAACGACTGCGAGCAAAATCTGGCGATTTGTCGTCACAATGATACCGCGACGAGTCGGCTGCTGGCGACCGTAAGTGCACCAGGTGGATGTGACCTGAGCGCGAGGAGCAGTGAGCGTTGGGGGGCCTGGCTTGGCACCACGCTCGCCTCCGCCGTGCCTGGCTGTGAAGCTCAGCCGTCTGGCCACGATCCGGCAGGTGACGGCCATTGGGGTACGCTGCCCCCCACGCCGCCCCAGGCTCGCATGGGGCGCGTAGGGTGTTGCGACGAGCCTGCCGCCACACGATCGCCGCCGACGGCCGATGAGCGTTCCCAAGGCGACCAGCCGAAGTGATCGTAACGATAAACGAAGATACGCTTCAGCTGCTGGCCGCTGGCGTCCCGGTGACGAGTTGGGCCAGCACCGCCTCGATGGTCTCATACAGGTCCTTGGCCCGAACGGGCTTGGCCAGGTAGCCGTCCATGCCGGCCTCCAGGCAGCGTTCCTGGTCGCCTTTGAGGGCGTGCGCCGTCATGGCGATGATCGGAGTGTGCCCCCCCGTCCGACGTTCCCGCTGGCGGATTTCACGGGTCGCCTCCAGACCATCCATCACGGGCATCTGCACGTCCATGAGGATCACGTCGAAGGTCTCATGTTCCAGGCACGCCAACGCCAGCTGTCCGTCTTCGGCGACGGACACCACGTGGCCTCGACGCTCCAGCAGGCCCACCGCCAGCTTCCGATTGGTCAGGCCATCCTCGACCACCAGGATGCGCAGGGATCGACCCTGATCCGCGGGAGCGTCGGCAGGGCCCGCGGTGCGGTCGGTGCGCGGTGCCGCGCCGCCGGCACCCAGAACGGACAGCACAGTGTACTGCAACTCGGCCTGCTTCACCGGCTTCATCAGATGCGCCGCAATCCCGATCTGTTGGCAGCGATCCACGTCGTCCGCGCGGATCCCCGACGTCAAGGCGATAATCCAGGTATCGTTCAGTGCCGGGTCCTGGCGGATCTGTTCGGCCAGCATGAAACCGTCCATCTTGGGCATGTTGATATCCGTCAGCATCAGGCGTACGGGGCGTCCCGCTTGGCGGCGTTGGCGGAGCAGCTGCAGCGCTCCGCACCACCGCCCGCGCACGTCACCTCGATCCCCCAGCCCGCCAACGTATGTTCCAGGATCTGGCGGTTGGTTGCATTGTCGTCGACCACCAGGACCGCAATCCCGCGCAGGCTCCGCGCATCCGCCACCGGTCCTGGAACGGCGGGCTGCGACACGACTTTCAGCGGCAAGGTGAAGTGAAACGTGCTGCCTTGCTTCACAACGCTTTCTACCCAGATGTGTCCTTGCATCAAGTTCACCAGTGTCGAGGCGATGGCGAGCCCCAGGCCGGTGCCACCGAACTGCCGCGTGGTGGACGAATCCGCCTGTTCGAACGCTTCGAAAATCGACGTGAGCTTGTCCGCCGGGATGCCGATCCCGGTATCGCTCACGGCGACGTGCAGGATGATCTTGCCCGCCACGTGCGGCGTACACTCGACCGCCACGACCACCTCGCCTTCCGCCGTGAATTTGACGGCATTGCCGACGAGATTGACGATGATCTGCCGCAACCGGACAGGATCTCCCAGGAGAAACCGCGGCACGTCGGCGGCCACCTGCCAGGCCAATTCGAGGTTCTTGCAGTGGGCCCGAAAGGCCAGCGACTTGAGGATGTCGCCCAGGGTCTCGCGGAGGTCGAATTCGACCTCGACCAGGTCCAGCTTGCCGGCTTCGATGCGGGCGAAGTCCAGGATCTCGTTGATGATCGACAGCAACGACTCGCCGGATTCGAGCACGGTCGTCAAGTATTCGCGTTGCAGCGGCTTGAGTTCGGCCTGCAGGACCAGTTCCGTCATGCCGATGATCGCGTTCAACGGCGTGCGGATCTCGTGACTCATGTTGGCCAGGAAATCGCTCTTGGCCCGGTTCGCCGACACGGCCGCCTCCCGGGCCGCTTCGATGGCGGCGATCGCCTGCTTACGTTCGGTAATGTCGACAATCCCGCAGAGTACCATCAGGCCGTCGTCGGTCTCCACGGGGCTGAGCCCCACTTCGATCGGCACTTGGCTCCCATCGCGGCGCCGCCCGTACAGATCCCGATTCGCGCCCATGGCCCGCATCTGGGGTTCGGCCAGGAACCCGGCGCAGAGCGCAGCATGTCCCTCACGGACCTCCTCGGGTATCAGGCAGCTCACTGACTGGCCGACCAAGGCGTCGCGCGGAAGCCGAACAGCGCTTCCGCCCAGCGGTTGGCCAATACGATCCGACCTGTCGCATCGATCATCAGCAGCGCGGCCGGCGAGGCTTGGACCGCCAATTCAAAGCGTTGCTGCAAACGCTTTTGGTCGGTGATATCGGTGATCGAGCCGGCCATCCGGGTCGCCTGCCCGGCGGCATCCCAAATCGCCTGCCCACGAGCGCGGAACCAGCGGTACTCTCCGGACTTGGTATGCAGGCGGTACTCGACGTCGTACGGGACCCGATGTTCCAGATGCTCGCGCACCGACGCCATAGTGGACGCATGGTCTTCAGGGTGCAGGTGGGACTCGAAGCTCGCGAAGACGTCGGGAAACTCGGCGTCGAGGTAGTCCAGCAATTCCTTGAAACGTGGTGAGTAATAGACCTGTCCGGTGAGCACATTCCAGTCCCAGATCCCGTCGCTCGACCCGCGCACGGCCAGCGCAAAGCGTTCCTCGCTCGCCCGCAACGCTTCCTCCTGTTGCCGGGGCTGCGTCATGTCCCGCAGGATGGCACAGACCACGGCTCCCGCCGCGGTCTCGAAGGGGCTGAGGCTGATATCCACCGGAAACTCCGCGCCGTCGCGGCGCCGCCCCACCAGTCCCCGGCCGCTGCCCATCTCGCGGCGGTGTGGATGGTCGGCGTACGCCTGCCGCTGGTCGACGTGCCGATGACGAAATCGCTCCGGGATCAGGACCTCGATCGGGCTCCCCAACAAGTCGTTGCGGGCGTAGCCGAAGACCTGCTCCGTCACTTGGTTGGCGAACCGGATCGTCCCGTGGTGGTCGACCAAGAGTACGGCATCCGGCATGGCCTCCAGCACTTGTCGAGTACCGGCGTCTACGAAAGTAAAGTCCGTCACGCGATCGGCCTCCGTCCCCTTGCGGTCGCAAACGTTCGGAACGCCAAGAGCCTGCCCTTTGCGTGCCCGCTAGTCTACGCAACAGTACCCGGCAACGCGACCACCGTGACCACGACCAACGTCAGTTCGTCTTGGAGGGTTCCCTTCTGGGCGATCCTGCAAAGTTCGGCAAAATAACGCCGCTGCCGCCACCCTGGTGAAATGATACAAGGAGTGTCCGCAAAACGCACCCAAAGGTCTGCCCATGATTCAGATTCCAGCCCCTCCAACCCGGCCGGCCGCGGTTGTGCTTCGACCTTCAAGACCACGGCGGTGATATCGTCCTGCTGGGGCGTGTCCTGGGCGAAGCTGCGGGCGCTGCGGTACAGCGTCTCGACGATCTCGCCGGCGGGCCGGTGCCGATTCGCCCGCACGACATCCAGCGTCCGTTCGATCCCGAAGGCGACGCCCTGCGGAGACTCGGTTTCCGCGACGCCATCGGTCAGGAACAGGACCAGCTGGCCGGGCTGAAGTGTCCGGGGGCGGGCGCTGGGCACGCACCCTGGCACGATGCCCAGCGGCATGCTGGTCGCGTCCAGCGGCTGCACCTCGTCGCCGGGACCGAGCAAGAAACACTGGTGCCCGGCACTGGCGTAGACGAAGCTGCCGTCGCGCGGATCCAGTTGTGCCAGGAAGAGCGTGACGAAGCGGCCGTCGGGGCCGTCCGCGATCAGGAAATCGTTCAGACGCGTCGCGAGTTCGCTGACGTCCAGACCCAGCGGCAGCAAGGCCTGCAGGTAGGCCCGCGTCTGCGACATGACCAGCGCCGGACCAAGGCCGTGGCCGCTGACGTCCGCCACCACGACCCCGACGCGTCCCGCGGGCATCGGGAAATAGTCGAAATAGTCCCCCCCGGTCTCTTCCGCGGGATACGAGGCCCCACCGAGGTCATAGCCGGGCACGACCGGCGGCGTGCTCGGAAAGAAGCTCTGCTGAATGCTCCGCGCGAGACGCAGCTGCTCGTGCGTGGCCGCCAGTTCTTTCTCCGCCTGGAGCCGGAGATGACGCAGCGTGGCGTCGCGCACGATGCCGGTAAAGAAGCACCGGTCTCCCAGCCGGGTTTCGCTGACGGTCAAATCCAACGGGAAGATGGTCCCGTCCTTGCGTCGGCCGCGGACCTCACGGCCAGTCCCGATGATGTTCGGCTGGCGCGTCTGCGAGTACCTTGCCAAGTAGCCGTCATGCTGTTCGCGCTCGGGGGAAGGCATCAGCAGCGACACGTTCCGGCCGATCAGCTCCTCCCGCGAGTAGCCGAACATCTTCTCCACCGCCGGATTGCAGGTCTCGATGAGCCCCCGCTCGTCGATCGTGATAATCCCATCCGCGGCCGTCTCGACAATGGCCCGGATGCGGGCTTCACTTTCAGCGAGCGCCCGTTCCGCCCGCTTGCGGTCGGAGACATCCCGCTGGACGCCGACGTAGCCGATCGCGTTGCCCGCGGCATCGCGGATGCGCGAGATCGTGGCCTCCGCGTCGTACAACCCGCCGTCCTTGCGTTTGTCGACGAACTCGCCGTGCCAGATTTCGCCGTCGGCGAGCGCCTGCCACATCCGGCGGTAGAACGCCTGGTCGTGCTGTCCGCTTTGGAGCAGCCGCGGGTTGCGTCCCAAGACTTCCGCACGGGAGTAGCCGGTCACGCGTTCAAAGGCCGGATTGACGTACTGGATGATCCCGTCGGCGTCGGTGATGAGGACGCTGTCGCCGATCGACTCCAAGGCCGCATCCAGCCGTAACCGCTCGAGTTCCTGGAGCCGCCTCCGCTCGGTGATGTCCATAAACGTCACCACCACGCGTGCCAGTTCGTGTTCTTCGCTGAACTCGGGTAAGGCGTTGACCAACACCCACCGGCGATCCCCGGCGCCGGGTCGGTTGATGCCACACACGAGATCCCGCAACGGCTGTCGCGTGGCCAGGACTCGATTGACCGGATATTCGTCCGTCGGCAAGGGCGTTCCGTCCTCGCGCACGAAGGACCAGGCGGGGTCGTCGTCCGTCTTGCCTGGCATCTGGGAGGCCGTGACATCCAACAGTTCCGCAGCTCGCTCATTCGCACAGCAGGATGCTCGTATCCGGGGCATGGACCACGACGCCGACGTGCAAGTGCTCGATCAGCTCCCGATAACGGAGTTCCCGCTCCCGCAGACTCTCTTCGGCCCGCTGGCGCTCGGCCATTTCCTGACGCAAGCCTGCGTTGGCCGCGGTCAGAGCTTGGGTCCGGTCGCGGACGATTTGTTCCAGCTCCTGATGGGACTGCTGCAGGCGCTGTTCGGAGACGCGGCGTCTGGCGACCACGGCCGCCAACGCCAAGCCCCGTCAGCGCGTACAGGTTCATGAACATCTGCAGATGGAACAGGGACTGCTGTACGGCCTCCGCTCGGAACGGCCCCCGGCCGGCCCACGTGCCCACGATCGCGGCGCCCGAGAAGAGCGCGGTGGCCAAGGTGACTTCGGCGAGTTCAAATCGCAGGCAGACCCAGACCAAGAAGATCAAGGGGATATACAACAGATGGTGCGCGACCTGCTCGGAGAGCCAGCCGCCAAAAATGGCCTGACTGGCCAGGACCATCAGGGCAAACAGGATCGCCAGCTCTGCCCACCGGGAGCCGCTCCACGCACTGCGCCTTGGTTTCGCGCAGGCCAGCACCAACGGGACCACGATCATCAGGCCGGCCACGTCGCCCAGCCACCAGGTGCCCCAATTCGCCAGGAACTGGGGCCAGGCAGCGTAGCCGCCCAAGACCAGACTCGCCCCGCCCACCGTCGCGGCCACCGTCGACGCCACCCCGGCCACGACCGCAAACAGGAAAGCCTCTTCCACGCGTTGGAAAGGAGTCTCCGCCTGGGGGAGCAACCGGCGGCACAGCCAAGCCGCCAGCAGCGCCTCCAAGGTGTTGCCGGTCGCGATCGTGGCGGCGGTTGCCAGGGAGACGTCGGTCAGCAGGCTGTTGGCCAGCAGGGCGCCCAGCCAAACCCCAGGCCAGACGCGCATCCCCAGCAGCAACATGGCCGCCAACGCAATCCCGGAGGCAGGCCACACCGCCGTGGCGTTTCCCGGCGGGATGGCAAACGCCAGCCCGATCATGGCCGCGGCCAAGTAGGCCGCCGCCAGCAGGATGACCTGGATCAGGTAGCAGACCGGGGGACGCAATATTCCGGTTCCTATTTTCACGCGGGCGTTGATCGTAACCTTAGCATCGTTCGAGAAATAACTGAGCGGAACGGCGCTAGCCGCCGGTTCCTGATCGACCAGACTGGCGGTAATACCGGCGGCTAGCGCCTTGCCGCTCACTTGGCACCTGACACTTATTTCTCGAACGATGCTTACGCATGGTTCCTTTTCCGGCATTTTGCTGCCGCCTTTCTCTTAGCCGGCAGGGCGGAAACTCGCTTGAGCCGCGCAGTCCTAGCGAACTTTGGCTTGGGCGTCGACTTCCTTCCAGAACTCGGCCACCGGTTTGTCGTTGATCATCTGTAGCGTCTTGATGGAGCGCAGGACGTCGGCGTCTCGCTCTGCCTTGAAGTCGCACCACAGCATCCCCAGCGGCAGGTCCCTCAGCGGCGCAAGGTTGCAGACCGCAGGCATGTTCTCGCACTTGAGCCAGTGCAACTCCGTACCCATCAGGGGCGACAGGTCGGACGCCGGAGTACGGCTGATATCCAGCACCTCCAGCATGATGTCCGTCAGCGGCGACAGGTCATGTACCTGCGTATCGTTGCAGAACAATCTCGTTACCTTCATATCCCTCAATGCCGACAAGTCGGATACGCACGTGGCAGCGATGTTTAGCACTTCCAGACGCATGCCTTTGAGAGGCGAGAGGTCTGCCACTTGTGAGTAGCATACATTCAGCCCTGAAAGATTCATGCCCGTTAGCGGCGACAGGTCGGCGAGCGATCTCTTACCGGTGTTTGATCCAATGAATTCGAGTGTCTCCAAGCGAGTCAGCGAGCGCACTGGGGAGAGGTCCGTCATGTGAACGGTCCTGAACTCCAGCCTGGTAACCACGTCATTCCTGAAGGTGGGTACGACAGCCCCATCGAAGCCGGGGTTGAGCTGCTTCAAGCGAGCAACAACAGCGTCCACCTGCTGCTCGGCGGGCAAAGCGGCCACGGAACGCTCCCAGGCCGATACGTCCGGGAATGGCGTGCCGGGCTTCGCATCAGGCGTGGTCTCCTGGCTGACCCGCACGACCTGCCGGCCGTCTCTGGTGACCTTGACCATTTCCTGACGCACGAGCTTGCCGTCCTTGCTGGCTTCGACCGTGTAGCGGCCGGGCTTCAGGCGGATTTCCTTGGCCCCCGCTCCCGTGATGACGAGATCCGACCCGTCGATCTTGACGCTGACTCCGGGGTCGTCGACTTCGACGACCAACGTGCCCTCCGGGGAGAACAGGCGAATGACCGTGCCGCGGAAATCGGTGACGCCGGTCGCTTCTGTGAAGCCGAGGCCCGCGAATAACATCAGGAGCACGGCCGCGGCGACCGCCCAGCGGCGATTGCCCAAACGCGGCCAGCGAATCGCCGGCGCGATTTCTGGGACGTTCTTCAACGGCGGCATCTTCTCCACCGCCGCCGACTGAGCCTCCGCGATCGCCCGGACAGACCCTGGAGTTGCAGCTCGGCCAGGTGTCGCACGAGCAGTTCGGCAACTTCCTGGCCGACGCGAACCGATCGGCCGGCTTCTTCGCGTGCAGCCGTCCGATCAGGTCGCACAGCCATTCCGGGACCGCAGGGATGATCTCTCGGATCGGACGCGGCGTGTCTTCGGTGACGCGTTTGAGCACCGCCAGGGTATTCGCGGCTGGGAACGGCGGCCGGCCGCTGCACATCAAGTAGAGCACGCTGCCCAGGCTGAACAGGTCGGCCCGCTGGTCAATCGTCTCGCCCTGTGCCTGTTCGGGGGCCATGTACATCGGCGTGCCGGCGATGACGTCCAAATGCGCTGATGCTGGCGTCGTCGGCCGCCCGGGCCAAGCCGAAGTCGGTGATCTTGACGTGCTCGGAGCGCCTGGTCCAGCAGGATGTTGCCCGGCTTGATGTCGCGGTGGATCAAGCCCTTCGCATGGGCGGCGGCCAGGCCGCTGGCAATCTGCCGGCCGATGCGCAGCACCTCCGGCACCGCCAGCGGCCCGCTCGCGTCGAGTTTCTGCTGTAAAGTTGGGCCGGCGATGTGCTCCATGACCAGATAAGGGATCGGCCCGTCCTCGACGGCGTAGATGGCGACCACGTTCGTCGTGGCGGACCGCGGCAGCTGACCGCGCCTCGCGCAAGAATCGCTTGTGGGCCGCCGAGGTCGCGGCCAGCAGCGGGGACATGAGCTTAATGGCGACCTGCCGATGCAGCTTCTCGTCGAACGCCTTCACCACGGTCCCGAAGCTGCCCTGCCCCAGCACCTCCAGAACCTCAGTAATGCGCCAGCCGGCCCAGCGCCGGGCTGCTTCGAGGGCCGCAAGACGGCGAGGGCGTCGGCCACTTCATTGTCCGGTGCTGGCAAGCACCGGCCGGATCAGCCCCCAAGGTCGGCTCGACCGAATCGAACGGCTCGAACTCTTGACGCGCGACGGCGGGCCGGGCCAGGAAATCAGCCGCCTGGGGATGGGCCTCTAGGAGCCGTTCCACCCGGCGGCGCAGTTCGGCGTCGCCGCCGCAGGCCTCATCCAGATAACGGGCACGTTCCACCGTGGTTTCCCGGTCTAACGTGCCAAAGAAGATGGTCTCGACCTGCGAGGGGGTGCTCATGGCATCGCTCCGATTCAGAATGTCTCGAACTATTAGCAATGCGACGAATCCGCCCCCAACCCCTCAGTCGCCCCGTGTTTTTCCATCACTGGGGCGTATCGCCCCGGTCCCTCAACTCGGCGTATCGTCGCGGTCCCTCAGCTCGGCGAATAGCCAGGTGCGGGCGTAAGTCCAGTAGCGTTCGGCGGTTGCCAGCGAGATCTTCATCACCTGGGCGATCTCTGGCATCGTGAGACCGGCGAAGAAGCGCAGCTTGACCAGCTCGGCTTTGGCCGGGTCTTCCGCCGCCAGCCTGTTCAGGGCCTCGTCCAGGGCAACGAGGTCTTCGGATGGTTCCTCCGCCAGCGAATCCACCGTTTCCCAATCGACGCGCTGGCGACCGCCGCCGTGCTTGATACGTCTCTTGCGACGAGCACTTTCGACGAGCATCCGCCGCATCGCTTCGGCCGCCGCCGCGAAGAAGTGCGCCCGATTGTCCCAGGACGGCTGGCGATCACCCGGCCCCATCAGCCGCAAGTACGCCTCATGCACCAGCTCGGTGGCCTGCAGCGTCTGGTCGGGCTTCTCCTGGGACAGTTTGGCAGCCGCCAGCTTTCGCAACTCGTCATACACCAGCGGCAGAAGCTGCTCCGCAGCCTTCGGGTCGCCCTGCTCGACCTTGCTCAGAATCTGGGTGACTTGCGTCATGGGCGTCGCGCTCAGATAAGGACCGGTGTCCATCATTATGCCTACCAGCCAATGACGCGACCACAGGGAAACGCTCCTCGTCGGTGGTTCGGCTGCTTTCACCCCGCATCACGCAAATCGTTCGCTATCCGGGTCAATCGCCGTCACGGCCGTTACCGACCCCAACTCTTGGAGGGGCAGTCCCATTTTGCCGTCTCGGGAATCGAAATGCCGGATACTCGTCGCGCACGTGGTTCTGGAGACACCCCCTCCTCCCCCGCTTCTGGCTTAACTCCAAGCCGGCCGAAGAGAGCCGACTTGGGAACCCCGACTGGCGCCGCTCAGCGTACAGGCCGGCGGGGGCGAAAAGCAGCATTCCGTGCCGGCATTTGTCCGGCTTCCGTTCCCCCGTAGCGGGGTGGCGCACTCCGAAGCAATTCCCGAAATAGCAGTTGCGCCTCAGGTCTGACAGACCTCGGGTTGCGCTGCGGTGTGTCGTGAATCTGACTCGCGAGGTCCGAGGGACTTCATCGCCATACAGTCAAACCGATAACAACGGCGGTCTGGCTTGCACGCGACCGACGCTCGATGGCACATTTCCTTTGCGCGCGTCGGTCGCCCCCACCGACGCAGGAAACGGAAGCCTGACAGGACGCACCGGTCAATTCGACCGGTGCAGTCATGCGAAGACCGATTGCGGCGAGCGGGCTGAGATGCCACCTTGCTCAAGCTGGAAGTCACCGGGCTGGAACCGTCTCCTGAGGATGTGCGAGCGATGCTCCCCGGAGCAAGAAAGTCAAGGAGAGACGGAATGAAACCCGATAGTTCATGCAGACCGATCTCGCTAGGTCTGGGCTTTCCGCTAGCCTCAAGCGGACCGCTGCAGACACAGCACTGCATCACCGGCAAAGGGAGCTGTGAACCCACGTTCTGCACCGCCAGCGACCGGCTTGTCGGCAAGGGTTTTTCCGGTGGACGGGGCGAACCATTCCACGTTGAAGCGGGCCGTGGTCTCCGCAGGTCGATGGTCACCTTGCCGCCGGTCGGTAGGTAGACCGCGTAGGAGTTGCCTGGGTCCGCAAGGCAGTACGCGGTGGACGCGAGTTTGTCCTGCGGAGCCATCGCCGCCAGGTCCATCGCCGGGCCAGACGGAGCGCGTGGCCCAGGTTGCGGCGGATCGGCTCCCACTGCGGATCGAACCGGTTGCCGAGCACCGATCCGTCGTAGGGGTCCATGAACAGCGGGTTGTGGCCGCGCATCAGGCTCTTCCAGACCCACGCGCCGTTGCCGCCCACGCCCCAAATGTGATCCGTGTCCAACAGGCTGACCTTCTTGCCATCCCAGGCCGGCGGATCGTCGCCGAAGCCGTCCTGCGGCCGGGCGAGATCCAGTCGGCCGGGCTGGCCAGCATGCTTTCCAGCCGCTCCGCCCCGTGGCCCGTGATGCCGATCGGGTGCTGGTGGGTTTGGTGCGCTCGTACTGGCGCACCGTCTCCACGACCCACCAGTCCCACTCCTTCTCGCCGCCCTCGTTGATCACTTCATACAGCACGTTGTCCAGATCGTTGACCGTGTCGACCACCTTGCGGATGTAGGCCGCCTGGATCGCGTTGACGGCCGGGTGGGCTCGGCTGTGGACCTTTTCGCCGGCGTCGATGCCGCTGATGTTGTTGTCCGGGTGGAAGGGATGGCTGCGCCACGCCCACGCGTCCTTCGTGCCCCGGCGGCGGTTGCCGTGAAACATGCCCCAGCCTTCGAACAGCATCACGGACACGTAGATGCCGCGGCGACCGGCGGCCTGACCCGCTGCCGCAGCCGTTCGAAATACGCGGGGTCGAACTGCTTCAGGTCGAACTTGGGTTTGCCGTCCAAGGCCATGCCCGGCCCGGTCCGCAGCCACGGCAGCGGAGCGGCATGATGGATGAAATCCTTGCCCAACCGCCCGTTGGCCCGCGTGTCCCAGGTTGTCGAATCCCAGGCCCACAGCCGGATGAAGTTGTGCCCGTAGCGGCTGAGGAAATCCAGGTAGGCGTCGAAATCAAACGCCTCGGGCGGGTCGCTGCGGCCCATGTCGACCAGGCTGTTCCACGTGTGGGAACCCACCAGCAACACCTCTCGGCCGCTCGCGTCGCAGAAGTACCGCGGGTTCTTCGGGGACACCCGCAAGGGACCGCTGGCGGCTGTGGCGGCGCTTCTGCTGCTGGCCGAAGATCCGCGAGGCGGACAAACCGGACGACGCACCGAGTGCCAGCGCGGTCGCTTGGCCCGTGCGGGCAAGGAACTGACGACGATCCATGATGTCTTCCTTTTGATCAATGGGATTCCCTCGCGACTCGGCGATCGCCACCAAGCTACGGGGCGGAAGAACTCCTTGGCTTTCTCTTCGCCCAGATGGGCGAACAGACACGCGGCGTGCGTCGCGGTCGTGCCGAAGAGCGGTTTGGCCAAGCCGATCTTCCCTCGCCACTTCGGGTCGGTCATGTCGTACACGGAGGTAGGGCGTTCGCTTTCGTCAACCGACTTCGCATTGACAAGGCGAACGCGTGCACGGCCGGCAAGACCGTGCCAGGTGCCATTGGGCGAACGGTACATCTCTGCGAGGCTGCCAGCGCCGCTGCCCGTCTTGTGCGATGACCAGCCGTCCGGGAGTTTGCCCGTAGTCGGATCTTCGAAAGTCCAGTCGAACGGGTGCGTTAACCAAGCGGCAATTACCAGGACCATCGTCGTTTTCGTGTTCATGAAAACTCGCTTGAGTTGAGCTACTCGAATTGCCTGTCGCGGGACTTCGTCATGCTAACGGGCGGAGCTTCGTGAGTTCCATCGGACAATCGGGTTCTGCGCAGCGCCGACGCGGGCGTGGCCAGCGTGCCTTCCGGCAGGTCCGTGCCAACCATCCGTGCCGAAGACCAAGTTCAATTGGTGACAAGAGTAAGGAAGCTGCCGTGGCGGCCGGTCAAGTCGCCAGTGCATTTGGAAATCAGGAAAGACCGGTCTTGCACTTGCCTGGCATGCTGGGTTTGAGGCTCTTCTAAATCGTAATACCGCTTTCTTTCTGTGGCCACCCTTTTGCGCACCCCGTGTTCTAACGCCCGGCTCTTTCTTCTCCGTCAGCGACTCGACTCGCATTGAGTCTGAGTGCAAGACCTGCCTCAGCGGAGACGCAGCAATGAGAGGCAGTAACCTGGATCCGGCCTTCTTCTCACCCTCAGCTTCCTCATCTGCGAAGGCCCCGGGACCATCCGCCGATGTTTCCGGTAAGGGACAAGTGTTGTACTCGGTAAACCCGCGACAGGCGCCGGTCGTGATCTTCCACTCGGCCGACAGCCCTACGGAGGCGTTGCGGCCTCGCGAGAAGCCGCCCGCCGCCTCCAATGCACCAACAACCTCAAGCAGATGGGGGTGGCCCTGCACAACTACGAGGGGAGCTACCGTACCTTTCCCCCGGGTCTCGACCGGCCCGTCCTCGAGCACTCGGCGCGAACGCCTCCGTGCCGCCACGGGGGTGGCCATGACCTTGAACTGGATCGAGCAGGGCAACGTCCAGGACGTGTACGACTTCCAGGCGAACTGGTATGACGCTCCGAACGCCGACGTGATCATGACCCCACTCAACGTCTATCACTGCCCTACCCGCGGTTGATGGGTGCTGCGGTGAAATCCTGCGAACGACGGTCGCGGCTGTCCGGTGCGATGCAGGTCGCTGCTGCAAGCGTTCGCGTTTCGATTTTTGAGACCCGGGAGCCCGCTCTTGGAGACCGGTAGAATAGACATGTCTGGCGAAGGAAGAGAAAGGGTAGGCAAATGGCGAGCGTAATCCGACAGCAATACAACGGCCGAATTCGCTACCGAATCCAGTATCCGGACGGCGACACGCGACGCAAGATCCATCCGCCTTGGCGGCGTCAACCTGAGGATGCCGAAGCCATCGCCACGAATGCTGAAGCCTTGAATGGGGCGAAGATAAGCGGGCGGCCCTGGAGGTCTGACTTGGCGGCTCGGGTCGCCAACCTTGGCGACGACTTGGCCGAGCAAGCTGGCCGCACGCGGGGGGCCCGTCGACCGGCGAGCTTCGGCGACGCTCGGAGCTTTCCTTGACGGTTACATCGCCGGCCGAACGGACGCCGAGGCCAACACCGATAGCAACTGGCAGAACACTCGCCAGAAACTCATCGCCTTCTGCGGCGAAGAGAGGGATTTGAGGACAATTCGCCCAGGTGATGCCGATGACTGGCGACCCGAGGACTTCATGTTCCAACTGGATGCCCGGCAGAGAATGAGTTTCTAAGGTCGCAAATTGCGTCCTTAAAGACGGGGCGGGGCCGGCACGCCAATACCCGCCGCTACGTCTTTACCGACATGGGGGCGCCATGCTCTCGAGCGTGCTAACAGCCCACGGGCGATCCTGAGTCAACGTCCAGGTGGTGCGGGCTTCGTCCAACTCCGCGAATGCTGGCCAGCACGAGGAATTGGCCCGCAAGCTGGACGCATTGGAACGGAAGTACGATGCCCAATTCAAGGTGGTCTTCGATGCCATCCGGGAACTGATGGCCCCGCCCACAACAGCCGAGAAACGGCGGATTGGCTTCCAGGCTTCGAAGTAGGGGCAACATTACGTCCCAAGACAATTGACAAAAAGACGCCTGCGCCAAGCTTTTGTTTTGTGACCAATCCGGCACCCGTTTCCCGAAACAGGCGGTGGTGCACCAAGAACCCGTCGCTTGCGACGGTCTGGGCGAAAACGGCCGGAATCGGGTCGGGAATGCGACATCAAACGAAGGTTTGATGTCGCTACCGAGCGAAGTCGGTTGGCATTACGACATGAATCAGGTCGGACGGAAAGTTCCTAAGTCGGAGCCCACTCGCATGACGCAGATTGTTCTAAACGACGATCAACTGAACGCTGTTCGGGCTGCGAAAGACGCCGTCGCCCTCCGTGATGCCCAGGGCAATCTGATTGGCTATATCTCACCTCCACCAAGCCAGGAAGTTATTGCCGAGGCGAAACGCCGGCTACATTCCAGCGGTCCGTGGTTCTCGACGAAAGAAGTACTGGAACATCTGAACTCGCTGGAGCAAGGATGATTCGGTTCACGGTCGTGTGGCACCCCGAGGCTGAGGATGAGCTTGCCAGCATTTGGCTTGATGCGGCCGACAGGCAATCAGTCGCGCTCGCGGTCAACGCCATTGATCGCCACCTTGCCACGGACGCAACTGCGAAGGGTATACAAGTGGAAGGCGACTTGCGCCAGTTGACTGCGCTGTCTCTTCGTGTGATTTGCGGCAAGCACAACAGAGGACAGGCTTGTGCGGATTGTCGGAGTGGTCGCTGCCTAGCGGTGGTGGTCAGAGCTTGGGTCGCCAACCTGGGCGGCGACTTGGCCGAGGTGGCGTGATCGACCGGCGAAGACTCGGCGACGCTCGAACAATTCCCCACCCATGTCGTATGCGAACCGCTGGGTAGTACCAGGCGACCGCTCAATCGCACTTCCTCACGGTGACGGAACAGCAATTCTCCCAGGCAATCGCGCAAAGCCGGGCAGGGGGTGGTGCACAAGTGGTGCAACAGGTGGTGCCGAAGGCCACTGAGGCAAATCGCAACCAACCGCAATAAACACTGAAAGCCTCAGAGGTTATGGCGATTTCGCCAGTTTTCCCCGCGGCTTTCACTTCTGCGCGGAGTACGCCCGACAGGACTCGAACCGTAACCCTCGGTTCCGAAGACCGATGCTCTGTCCAATTGAGCTACGGGCTAAAGTCATATTCCGTTTGGCGTTGCATCTCAGTTCTGTCAGCGGTCAGTTGGCGATTGACGTCCGACCCGCTGGCATGCGGATGACTTCTTCACAGGATGTCTGCAAAGAACCAGCACCCACCTGACAGCCTGTTGACTGTGGAGGCGAGCACCAGGGCCAAGTCTAACGCAACGGCGTCTCGTCGAAAAGCGTCATCTGAGAAGCCGATCATCCCCTCATCCCCGACGGCATTCCCCTTTCGCCGCACTCATCGGACCGCGGCCGCGCGGAGATGATCATTCCCACGTAGCGAGGCGGACCGGAGAGGACCGTCATGCCGACATGGGATTCCGAGACCGTGCGTTCCCGGCCGCAGTGAGAGGAAGCGGTTGCGAACTTCACGCTGGGCTTCGCGGATTTGGTCGGCCATGAGGGACCAGGTCCACTCGACGCAGCGGTTCGGGCCTGGGTAGGCGACACGGCAAGTGAGGCCCTGATCGAAGAACACCAGTCGCCGTGCAGCCGGCCCGATGAGCGCTGGCAGCACAATAGCGACTATAACTCGGGCTGCCGGGTACTCCTCGCGGATTTGGGACTTACCGAGGGCCGGCGGGGTGGCGACGAGGCGATGCAGTTTGAGCTGTGCTCTTGCGAAGCCACGATTTCAGTCGAATGAGTGGCTCGGCACGGACCAAGTCGAGCGGCGACTTGAAAAGCGCGAGTATGGCTGGCGAAGTCGACGTGCGACGAAAGAGCCTTATGGCTCGTTCCACAAAAACTGTAACACTATTGGAGTAACACACGGAGAGGAAAAGGGGACAGACCCCTTTTGTGCGCAGCACCCTGCGGGCCGTTCCGGCAAAAGGGGACGGTCCCTTTTCCTCTCGGAACACTCTCGGAGTGTTTCAGTTTTTTTGGAACGGTCCATACAATTAGGATCAATGCAACTCGACGCTAAGGGGGATGCTCGATGTGTGTTCCACGCGTTGTGCGGTGTGCAAGGAGTATTGCGTCGGGCGTGATGCCGCTCTACGCCAGGGATCGAGGAGGCCGAGGTTCGTATCATCCGCTGCCCGTACCGGCGATGCAGCAGCCGGCGCAGTTGTTCGTTCTCGCCTGGTCCTTCGTGATCACGGCCGTGCCGGTCCTACACGGACAACAGTCGCCGTCGACTCCTTTGTCTGGAGATCTGCAGAAACTGCGCGGTCCCGATGTGCGGGATGTGACATCGCTGGACCTCAGCGGTTCACCGGCGACGGACCAGGATCTTGAGCGATTGGCCGGGATGCCGGCGCTTCGAAAGGCTCGTGTTGTGGGATACGAAAGTTACGGACTCGGGCCTGGTGCATCTTGAATCGCTGGTCAACCTCCGGTTCCTGGGCCTTTCCCACCGGCCCATTACGGACGACGGATTGAAGCATCTCGAAAACCTGAGGCAAGTGCGCGAACTCCACCTTTGGAACACCCTGATTACCAACGCAGGACTGGAGCGTCTCAGAACCTGTCCGAATTGGAAGTGCTGTGGATCGGCGGCAACCAGATATCGGATGCCGGGCTTGCACACCTCGGCGGGCTGAAGAAACTCCGAATCCTGGTGCTCAGCGAAACCCGCGTCACCGCGGCTGGCGTGGCGCGACTCCGCGAATTGACGAACCTTGAGGAGCTGCACCTCTGGAAAACCCAGGTGGGAGCAGGCGGGTTGGCAGAACTGTCCGGAATGGCCAATCTGCGGCTGCTCTGGCTGGGGTTCACGCAGATCGCAAACGAAGACCTGGATGCGCTCAAGGGATTTCCCCACCTGGAACGCCTCAACCTCGTCAACACTCCCATTACCGGTGCGGGACTGGAGCGAGTCGGGACTTGTGTAAGCCTGAAAGTGCTGTTTCTCGACATGCTGCGGATCGGTGACGACGACACTCGACACCTCAGTAGGCTCAGTAATCTGGAGGAGTTGTATGTCGCTGGCACGCAAATCGGCGATGCGGGGATGGCACATCTCGGGCCATCTTGCGGCTCTTAAGCTGCTGGCCCTCTGCGACACTGCCGTGACGGACGCGGGGATTCAGCACCTCGGGTCTTTGAAGAATTTGGAGCGGCTCAATCTGGCCAACACGGCGATCACGGATGCCGGCCTGGCAGCGATTGCCGGGCTCGCCAACATAATTGACCTGGATGTCAGCGGTACGCGTGTCAGCGATGCCGGGCTGAACCATTTGAAGGGGATGCAGAAACTGACGAGCCTGCGGGTCGCGGACTCAGGAGTGACGCAAGCCGGGGCCGCCACTCTGAAAAGCGTCCTGCCGAACGTGACCGTCACGGGGGCCAGCTTGCACCGGAAGTTGCCGGAGCAGGGAGCGGCAATAGGCCGTTGCCCCCCGCTCGCGATTCGACAACTCGGAATCAGGATTCGGGACCGGTTACGGCGCCGGACGCCATCCAGGAACACGTGGAAGTGCTCGCCGACGAAGCCAACGTCAAAGTCGGAGGCGAGGTGATCACTTTGGTTAAACGAGGGGACCGTTTGCGAGTCCTGCACGCGAGGGACCCTGGATTGGCGTCGCGGTTTCCTCAGCGGACGGACAGCGCAGGGCTGGGTGCTCGCAACTCGCGTGCGGCCTGCCATCGACGCCGGCATTGACGAACACTCACCTGCCCCGAAGGCACCTGCTTTTGCTGCGGTTGCGGTTGAGCATCTGCAGCTGACTTTCGCCGAATCGCCCGTCTTATGTTTCAAGCTGACGATTGTGAATCAGAGCGGAGACGCGCTCGCGTGCGATGCCGAAAAGTTTCAGCTCAAGGTCGGCGAGGAAATACTCCCGGCAGTCCCTCGTACACTTGCCGGGGCTCCACGGCCGAGTCGCCCCGATGGTGGTATATGGAGAGGGGCTGATCCAGCAGCACGCGTTGTATGATGAACTGCCGCGAATCAAATCCGGTGAACTGCCTGCGGGCGACCAGGCGGTCGGCTGGATGGCTTATGTGCTCCCCAGGTCCGTCACATCAAGTCTCTTTGGAGGATCAGTCCCGTTTCCGGAACAATGGCAGCTTTCCATCCCGCTAGGCCGGGAGACTCAAGAGTTGGATCTGCGGCGGATGGAACTCGACCACGGTCCGAGACTGCGTTTTTCCACGCTCGATTCGTCGATTCCCGTGATCGAAATCGGTGGCCGGCTGAACGGCTTGAACGTAGACAAACTGACGACTCCGCTGGAATCGTTCCTGAAAGAAAAGCGAAGTGTCGTCATCCTCTTCACGGAAAGCGACGTTTTCATCGACTCGATTGCCAACTCCCGGATTGCGAACATCAGGCCTCGAGAGGGTTGGCGGAACGTACCCGTCTACTGGGCCGGCGTCTCGTCCCAAATATTCTCGAAGGTCCACTCGCAACTCATCGGGGGCGGGACCTATCGCGGTGTGGAATCGGAATCGGCCGCAGTGATGTACATCTTGGGTGAGCGTGCCAGCCCGGAAACGGCGCTGATGGGGCAGCTCCGGAGTACTTCGGCCGAGGTTCGCGCCTTGGCCGCTACGGCGCTGCGGAATCACGCCGACCGTCCGGGCGTCTTCAAATCGCTCGTATCAGCGATAAGCGACGATGACCCTCGCGTCGAGCGGCGGCAACTCGCGCGGCTCGACGATTACTTCAGCGGTATGCCAGGACAGAGGCTGGCACTGGTGCGGCCATCCGCTCCGCCGGCGCAGCGGAAATTGGAGGGAGACCTGCTCGAGACGATGCTCGTGTCCGCCAGCGATGCGGACATCACTGTCCGGGTGGCCGCCATCGGAATCCTACGCCACTGCCAGGATCCGCGAGCCGCGAAAGCGATTCTCGCTGCTCTGAAGGACTCGGAGCGTTCCGTCCGCATGACGGCAGCACGGTCGGCCGCCACTCAGCCGGCGGATATCGTCGCCGAGCCTCTCTTAGAGCTGCTCGATGATGAGCAGGTTGCCTGGATTGCTTGCGACAGCGTTGGTCAACTGAAACCAGCTCGAGTCGGCGATTCCTTAAGCTTCAGGAGTTGCGGAACCACAAGAACTCGATGACGGTGGCAGCGGCGATCAACGCCTTGATGAACATGGGCGTCGTTTCGCCCCTGGAAGCCGCGATCGAGAAGCTGAAAGCCAACGGCTATGTATCCCAGGAGAGCGCAGCCTGCCGCTGAAATCGAAAGATCCACAGGTCGTCGCCGCGCGAAAGAGGTCCTGTCGCAACAAAATCGCGGTTTCTTTGCTGCATGTCTCTTGGCTGAAATGGGGGACTCGTCGGCCTACGAACCGTTGATTGCCTTAGCGACCAGCAGCTCCAGCCCGCCTGTGAACGTGTTCCAGGCCCTGGTGCCGCTGGGCGACAATCGCGCCATTGAGCCTCTGAAGGGCCTCCTGGCTCGATCATACGGCCCAACACGTGCCGCGGTGGTCGAGGCACTGCTAAGGCTCGAAACGCCGGGGATCTTCGAGCAGACGGTTGCCGACATTACCAAGTTCCGACAAAGCGACTTGTCCGCACCCCTGCTGGGGGCGTTGGACGTGCGCGGGGGGCGGCGTGCGCCATTCCCGTCCTGGAACCGTATCTGGACGACGAGCATTTGTGGCGTGCCGCGGCAATCGGACTCTGGCAGATGGGCATGCCGAAGCGACCGCAGCATTATCACGACGACTCAACGCGGACAGCTATGCGCGTGCGGAAGACGTGCTCACTAGCCTGATGGAGCAAGCGGCCGCCGAAGCGCAAAGGGGTGGAGGAGAGGTGAGAACGGAGTTGATCGAGCGTATGTCTGGCTTGTTACGGGATCTGGCAAGTGGACCTAATCCGAACGCCCGTAAAGCCGCCAGCGAACGTCTGAAGTCCTTCCCAACGGAGTGATTTCCGGCTTCCGTGCGCGTCTCTCACGCGTCCAGTTGACACGGTCACGACAGCGACACCTGATTTACTGGAGAGATCCGATGGCTCGCAATTGGGCCGCTCTGCTTTTTCTGTGGGCAGCGTTTCGTGGCTGCAGGCCGTTCTCGGCGAAGATGTGGAAGTCATCGTCGATTCCGGCCCATCAAGATAGAAGACAGAATCCTCACATCCGCCAAGCGCGGTGACTGCTTGCACGTCATTCGCCGTTCGGGTCCCTGGGTAGCGGTGATTGCCGGAAGGATTTCAACGAATACCGCGGCTGGGTGTTCGCGACCCACGTCCAGACGCTGGCGGGTCCAGGCATCGACGAAGAGACGGTGGCACCTGCCGGGATCGAGCCGGTTATGCGGCGCTCAGTAATACGCAAGGCGTCATGGGCAACCCAACCGCACTTTACCTCGAACTGACCCTTCAGAATGACCGTGGCGCGGCAATCCCCTATGACGCATCGAGATCGGCTGACCGCCGGTGGGAGTTACCGCAGCCAATTGCCGCAGATGCAGGCCGGATCGCCAATTGTGAGTATGCACCGCTGAAAAAAGCGGCGCCGGACGGAACGATTTCGCTTACGTCCGTATCGCAGGCGACATATCTCAAGGCTGGCCAACTGACGCCGGGTTCAACCGTCGCGGGTTGGCTGGCGTTCAAATTCCCATGAGGCTGCTGCAGACGCGGGCTGATGGAACCAATCCGGTGCCTCAAGATTGGCGTCTGACGGTGCCGCTGGGCCAAAGTACCCTGTCGCTGAACCTCAGCGACAGCGAAACCCAAGCATTGGCGTTGAAGCTTCGTGCGTCCGCATTCGACGAGGGCGTCTCGGTGCTCGAGATCGGTTCGCGTGTCAATCTCCTCAATGTCGATCACGTGCTGGGGCAGCTGCGGCCGCTCTTGGCAGCCGGAACGGGGTTCGTGATTCTCTTTCCGGGCCGGAGCTGTTTGATCGATGAGATTACCGGAGGCGGATTCAAGCGGCAATGACATCACTAGCCCCGGATGGCCCTAAGCCGGTTTTGGCCATCCCGCAACAGTCCGTGGTCCGCGAGGTGGTGCGCCACTTCGGCAGTTACTCTAGGCTGCGCATCAGCAGCACTGAAGAGATCGCCGTGCTTGAGGTTCTCTCCCAAAGACCCGTGGGCAGCCAAGTCCTGACTCACAGGTTGTCCGATCCATCAGTGGAAATTCGCCTCGCGGTGGCTACCCGCTTGGTGGACCACTTGAGTGAACCCGCTGTGGTGGCCGCATTGGGCAGTGCCACCACGGACAATGATCCAGCAGTTGGCCGCTGCCATCCGCTCCCTAAGCGCCGGCCTGGGAGGTATACCGCGGGCTTGGACCAGCTCATTGTCGGTAGTGCCGATCGCGCCTCTGCCCTCGCTGTTGAGGCTGGATGGCGATCTTCTGGATGTGATGCTGACAGCTGCGGATGACCCCGACGCCGGAGTACACGAATTGGCCGTGCTGCAATTGCGGCACAGCACGGATCAGCGAGCGACGGCTGCGGTCGTCAAAGCCTTGGGCGACGCGGAGATTACGGTGGAAACCAGTGCCGCTCGGGCCGCCGCCGAGGCATCCCTCGGAAATCGTTTGCCGCCTCATTGAGAAGCTCGCTCACGGCATCCCCTTCGACGACGATCGCTCGGTCAATTGCCGAGTGGCACTGTGCCAGACTCTCGGGCGACTCAAGTGCCAGGCCGCCGCGCCGGAGCTGGAAAAACTGCAGACTCGGAACTGGCAAGTCGGGACGGCCGCCACCGAAGCACTGCAGGAAATAGCTCAATTACCCCTCTCGATGCGGCGATGGCCAAACTGGACCTGGGACCGTGGGTAACTCCAGCCGATCGGGACGTGTTGGTCCAATCGCACGACCCCATGTTGCATCGCGAAACTGTTGGAGCGACTCAAGCACCAGAATGCGGGCCGGGCCGGCGAAGCGGCCAGCATGCTGGGCGACATGAAAGACGAATCCGCTGTCAAACCGCTGCTCAACCTGCTTCAGTACGCTTCCGACTTCGACGGTGAGATACCCTTGGCCCTCGGCAAGATCGGCAACCAGAAAGCGATTGAACCGCTGCAAAAGCCTCACTCGATCGACCACGTTCTCGCGGAAGCGAGAGATCCAGACGGCGCTTGCTATGCTCGATGCCCCAGGGGTCGGGCCGACCTGATCGACGCCATTCGCAAGACGCCAGGTGCCGAGGAAGGCCGGACTTCCCTACCGCTGCTGGCGCAAACGATGGGTGACGATGGCATGCGGTTGCTCGCGTCACTCCTTGAACAACCGCAGATCTGCGGCGTCGCGGCAATGGCTCTCTGGCAATGGAACACACCGGAAACCTCGAAGCTGCTATTGACCCGTCTTTCCGCGCCGGATTACGAGTGGACCACCACCGTGGTTCAGGAACTGGTCAACCACCACGCCCCGTCCATCCCGTCCCTCGAGGAACTGGAACAAAACTCCCCTCAGTTGCTGCGCCGGGCCTATTTCCTGGAAGAACTGGCCAATTGTGAGAACTCCAAGACACGCAGTGCGGCGACAGAAAAACGCCCGCGGCGGATGAAAGAGCGATCGGCGCCGGAGGGCTAAGGCACCTGCGTGCAACACAGCCGGAGAAATAGTGCCCTTCCAACGCGTGAGTCTCCGGATTTTACCACCCGCGTATTCCTCGATTTCGGAAAGGCATACCTGGACTACCGTACCGGCCCCTCGTGGAAAAGCGTTTGCCGCGAAGCCCGTACTGACCGACGGCTTGCCCGCGTGTCCCGCAGTCTGTTGCTGAGTTTGATCCCGCACGTGGGGGGTGGCTGGGACGATGGGTGTTTCGATGTGGACGGTTTGCATCGTAGCACCTCATCGCCGACGTTACCGATCACCGGACAGCGACGATTGATCCGCCATTGCCGACTCGTCTGGCTTCACCGCCCCTGTGTGTCGGATTGTTCGTTGCTTTATTTGGGCAACGGGATGGCCGCCCGCTTTCAGTCGCTCGAATTCGCTGTGCAGGTATGCGGAGAGGCGATCGCCGTGTTCCGCTTGGATCTGCGACCGAACAGCGTACAGTTCTTCGAGGATAGGGTTTTTAGGCATCGGAGGCCCCTCCGAGAAATTCCATCGGTGTGCAAACGAGAAGCCCCCAAAGCCCGAGATCACCCAGCAGCCGGTAGACTCCCGGCACCGCGCTTGCATTCGCGATGTGTCGACAGTTCAGCGTCAGGAGATATTGTACCCCCGCCAGCGCCGCAATGGCCAGATGCAGGGCATCCACTCGTGCTGTTGCGGGAATCAGCGAGTGGACAATCAATTCATCCTGCCGCAACGAAACGTTCAAGGTCCTGTGCCGCCGATCGCCGAGAACGGACCAAGCATGGCGGAAAAGGCGGAAGTGGCGGATCGGCAGCGGGCGGCATAGAAATTTCTACGTTTCTCGCCCCTGGCTACACCTGGGCCTCGACCTCGATCGCCTTGTGGCCCTTGAAGGCGCCGGGCCGGGCCGGGAACTTGGGCACGCCCTGGACCGCTACCACCAGCGGCTGCGGACGTCTTTTTCCGTGGTGATGATGTCGCCCACGCGCAGTCCGATCAGGTCGCCGGTGCTGATGCGGGTGTCGGCCAGCGTTGCCACCAGTTCGACACGCGCCCCGTGGAGTTGCCGGCTGATCGTCTCGATGCGTCTCCGGCGTGGCCTGCCGGCGGCCGTAGGTGACCCAACTGTTGGCCGAGAGCTTGCCGCTGATCCGCTCGATCGAGTTGTAGGGGATGCAGAGGTTCATCATGCCCCGGATGTCGCCCAGCGCCAGCTCGAAGCTGATCAGCACCACCACTTCGTTGGGCGGCACGATCTGCACCAACTGCGGGTTGCTCTCGACCCGCACCACTGACGAGCTTCAGGGCCAGCACGTTTTCCCAGGCGTGCTTCGAGTTCGCCGAGGAACAGGCCCGTGATCCGGCGACACCAGCCGCAGTTCGATCTCGGTCAGCGGCCGCCGGGCCAGCGGCCCCGCCTCCCGGCCGCCGCCCAGCAGGCGGTCGATGATCGGGATAGAGGATCGACGGGTTGATGTCGAGGATCAGGTTGCCTTCCAGCGGCTCGGCCTTCAGCAGATTGAAGCAGGTGGGGTTCTCCAGGCTGAAGACGAACTCGCTGTAGGTGAGCTGGTCGACGCTGGTCAGCTTCACCTCGACGATGCTGCGCAGCAGGGCCGACAGCACCGGCGCCGAAGTTGCGGCCGAAGCCTTCGTGCAGGGTCTGCAGCGCCCGCATCTGCTCCTTGCCCACCCGCTCCGGCCGCTTGAATCGTAGGGCGTGATCTTTCTCCGGCGCGCGGGCCGGGCGTCGCCGCGGCGAGGCGGCTCGGCCGGCTCCAGCGTGGGCCAGCCGCTCCTGCGACCGCCGCTCTCGCCGCCCTTGACGGAGCCATCGGACGCTGCAGCAGGCTTTCGACTTCCATCCTGGCTGAGCACGTCGTCCATGACTGGCTCCGATGACGTATCATTCCCTGCACCTGTCCCTCGCCGTACACCACGTACTTGTAACTGGTCAGTTCGTTGATCCCGCACGGGCCGCGGGCGTGGAACTTGTCGGTGCTGATGCCGATCTCGGCCCCCAGGCCGAACTCGCCGCCGTCGTTGAACCGCGTGCTGGCGTTGACCATCACGGCCGAGCTGTCGACCCGGGCGGCGAACTGCCGGGCCGCGTCGAGGTCGCGGGTCACGATCGCCTCGGTGTGCTGCGAACCGTAGCGGTTGATGTGCTCGATCGCCTCGTCCAGCGAATCGACCACCTTGACCGAGATGATCGGCCCGAGGTACTCGGCCGCGATAGTCCTCTTCGTCGGCGGCTTGCCGCCGGGGGACGATTCGCACGGTCCGGTGCGTCGCCGCGGATCTCGATGCCCCGCTCGCCCAAGGCGCTGGCCGACCCGCGGCAGGAACGTCGCCGCCGACCGTCGGCGTGGACCACCAGCGACTCGGCGGCGTTGCACACGCCCATCCGCTGGCACTTCGGCGTTGACGATCAGTCGCTCGGCCATGTCGGGGTCGGCCGCTCGGTCCAGGTACACGTGGCAGTTGCCGGCAAAGTGCTTGATGACCGGCATGCGGGCCTCCGCGCCACGCGGCGGATGAGGCTCTCGCCGCCGCGGGGAATGGCCACGTCGATGTACTCGGCCGAGCTTCAGGAAATGGCCCACCGCCGCGCGGTCGGTGGTGGCCACCAGTTGCACGGCGTCGGCCGGGCAGGCCGCCGTCGGCCGCCGCTTCGGCCAGGATCTCGACGATCGCCGGCTGGAATGGGCCGCCTCCTTGCCGCCGCGGAGGATCACCGCGTTGCCGCTCTTGACGCACAGCGCGGCGGCGTCGGCCGTCACGTTCGGCCGCGACTCGTAGATGAAGAAGATCACGCCCAGCGGCACGCGGACCTTCTGCACCTCCAGCCCGTTGGGCCGGACCGACGACTCAGATCATCTCGCCGATCGGCTCGGGCAGGCCGGCCACCTCCTCCAGCCCTGCTGGCGATCCCGCCACTCGCCGGCGTTCAGCCCAGCCGATCGATCTGGGCGTCGGTCAGCCCGAAGCCCGGGGCCGCCGCGAAGTCCTGCTGGTTGGCCTGCTGCATCTCGGTCCGCTTTCTCGCGAAGCATCCGGGCGGACTGCCGCAACCAACGGTTCTTCGGCCGCCGCTGACGCACCGTCAATTCCGCGGCTGCAGCGGTTGCCCGGCGAGCCACGTCGAGGCAGTACTTCTCCAAATCGGCCGGTTCGTTCGCCATCGTCTGTTGTGAACCTCGTCGTGTCCGAAACTGGCATCTGGCCGCAGTATCCGGCAAATGCCGGAAAACCGTCAATGTCGGCCGGCTCTGGGTCTTTATACTCTGGACAATTCATGGTTGGATCAAAAACAAGACAGGTTCACCGCGATATCTCCATCCCCATCCGAATAGATAAAGTAACCGTAGGTCCCGTTATCGGTCAGGGTGTTGCCGCCTCCGGTCACGCTCACCGATGAGCCATGTTCCTTATCCTCGTCCTGGATCCAGGCTGCTCCATCGGTGTTGTCATGGAAATTGTTGTTATTCAGTGTGACCTGGATGTCCACATCGCCAGCGTAACCGCTGTAGCCATTGCCGATCCACATGCCGTACTGACATTCGTACACCTCGTTGTTTTCGACAACAACTGTCTTTGAGATGTTGGGTAAGCCATCGGTAAAGGAGTTTTCGATGTAGATGCCCGGCTGATTCGCTGCCATCCGACGCGGCAGGGATGTGATAACCGTCAATAATGTTGCTCGACACGATGGCCGTTGACCGCGAGCCAATCTCCATAGCATAGCCGAAGTCATCGAAATCCTTATGGAAGGTGTTACCGCTGATGGTTGTATGGACAAAGTCATGGGTCACGATGCCAATGCGACCGGTATCGATGAAGCTGTTGCCCGTGAATGCAACCTGTGCCCTGGCTCCATCCGTATAGGATGGTGCCCGTACATAAGAGGTTATCTCATAGTAGTATCCAGCTGCGTCAGAGCCAGACATATTCTTTAGTATGTTGTTGTTCACGGTCCCCGTGCTGTCCCAAACCAACAGACCCAGCACATTGTTACCCTTGACGATGCTAAAATCAAGGGTCATGTTCTGGAGCACAATGTTGGTGGAGTTGACTACCCGGAAGACGACGGTGCGACCGCATCCCCAGCCACCGACATTCCCACAGAGGGTAGATGTGGGTTGCATGATGACGGTCGTCTTATCCACACCATTCAGAGTCAACCCAGCTTTGCTATCGATGTTCACGGGCTCTGCATAAGTTCCCGCCGCCACATTAACCGTGCTGCCGCTCACCAGGTTGACCCCTTCCTGGATGCGCCCGGTGCTTCCAGTCTGCGGGCTGTCGTCGTCCACCCAGAGCGTGGAGAAGCTGCCCTGGAAGCCGGGATCCCCCATGTCAATGCCCGAAGCCAACCAGGGAGTGTAGTCGACGTTGGCGCTGACTAGGTCGGCGACATCGGCGGGAGTGTTTGTACCCCACCAGTTGCCAGAGGCGTTCACGTCGGGTGTCCACTGGTAAACAACACTTGAATAGGTATAGGGACCTGTGGATACAGCAAGGATCGTCTGGCCCGAGAAACTGTTAGCCTTGCTAGTTGCGCCGCCAATCGTGACAGTCTTCCCTACGCTGTTAGCCTCTTTCAGTTCAAGGGCAACGCCGACGGCGCCACCGGTGATCATATTTCCCTGGATGGTGATGTTATCGGCGTTTCTGTAAATATCAATGCCCCAGAAACCAGGATCACCGGATATACTGTTGCCTTCGATGAGGACACCATCAGGATAACCGGATAAAGGATTGCTATATTCAAGAATTACAATCCCGGCTTCCTCGGTGCCCGCGCGGGCAGCCACTCCCGTGATCGTATTGTTCCGAATCGTCGTATTTTGTGAGTTCGTATCTATTTCTATGGATGATAATAGATTCTTATCTAGGATATTATCCTCAATGATGTTGTTGCGAGCTATATAGCCAGAATTTGCCGGCCGCCCACAGTGATACCAATTTCACAGAAACTCACATTGTTGTGAGAGATCGTAACATTATCCCCATCATATACCATGATGCCGGATCCTGACCACGCTGTACCAGCTCCGCTGGCACCAGTGACAGTGTTATTGCTCACTGTGCCTGTGGATCGGTAGTTGATCTCAATGCCATTAGTAATATAGGGTCCATAGTAAACGGCATTGACCGTATTGCCAGTAACCGTGGCGACCGGGGTGCCCAGATACCCAGCCACAAGGATTTCCCGACCTGCCAAATTCTGTTACAGTATTGCCGCTGATGGTAACGTTGGAGTTATCCCCGCGTACTTCGATACCAAGCGTAAATTGATTTGTACTGGTAGGAGATGCAGGCAACATGTCATCGATGGTATTCGATGAAATTGTTCCTGTCACGTTTCTAAGCAATTCCATCAGCGAAGGCGGAACTACTGGTGCCGGTCCAGGCATTAGCTCCATTAATGTTAAAGCCCGATATCGTGACATTAACCGTACCGGTGCCTTGAATCGTTACACGGTGGCAGCCGATATTCCATCGCCACCAGTAATACTGCCGCCATACGCAAGGACAATTGGACGGAAACTCTTGGTTGTCTCTCCGGGAAGTTTGTAGTACACATCCCCTGAAGGTTTCTGAATGGTGGCGCCGGTTGCACCGTTGAGAGTGAGATTCTTATTGATTGTTACGTATCCGACATAGGTCCCTGCGTCTGCATGAATAACATCGTTGGGGTTAGCGGCGGTCACTGCAGCCTGGATGGTCTGGTAGTCCGTTGCCTGTGTGATGTTGTGGACCGGCCAAGTGTAGGCGCAGGAATGAAGTCGCTATTGCACCAGGGGCTCCAGTCTACTGATCCATTGATCTTGGGCAGGATTTCCGAGAAGACAACTGTCCCCCAGTAGTTGTTTTCGGCGTCGATCTGAGCGGCAGTTAGATTTTTGAGAGTCGAAATACTGTTGCCGTGGATCTCGACATTTGTGATTGTTCCTGTGCCAATGTTACGGATGTAGATCTGGTAGGGTGTGCCTGAAGTTGAGATGGTATTGCCCTCGATCAGAACCGCATCCAGATTCGGATTGGCCATATCAACGTCGTAGGCATAGATGTAAATCACCGGGAAAGCTGCAGAAGGTGTACCATCAATCAGGTTGTTCTTGATGGTCATTCCACTTTCACTACGCCTGGCGCTGCTGAAGATGGCACCTATGTCTGGAGTATTTAGGTGAATGACATTGTCCTCGATACTCGAATTTGAGGTGTTTGTCAGCTCAAACGAGATATAGCTGATATTTCCTGCGATATTGTCTTTAATTAGCCAATTGTTATGATCACCCCAGCAGCTCCATCATTGCCTACAAGGACGGCGTTCTATCCGAGATGGTGAAAGTAGTTATCCTGTATGGTGATATTGGAAGTGCTGGCTTCCCAAGCGGAGATACCGTTTCCAATCCCGTTGACATCGGGATCAGGGTCTCTAGCGAAATTGCGTATTTCGAAGCCTTGGAGTACCACATTGGAGACACCATTTTGATGAAGAATGCGTCACCAGGTGCAGATCCGCCATCCACGATTGGAGCATTGGGACCCGGCCCCGCACTCGCGTCTCCCGGATCCCCTAGGAGTGTCAGCGACTTATCGATACTGATATTCCCACCATATGTCCCCGCAGCAACATAGATCGTATCCCCTGCGATCGATTGGGACACAGCATACGATATAGTGAGACATGGACTGAGGTTGTTCGAACAGTCGCCAAAATCCACACCAATGTTACCGTCCACATATCTATTTGTCGCCGCCCTGGCCACCTGAAAGCTGCCTAACAGCAGCGCTGCCAGCAGTACCATGCTCAAAATGATCCAGCGAAAATGCCTTTTTGTGTTCATCTTTTCCCTTCCTGTTCCATCAATTTTCCCGCCAGCCAGGACAATTCCCGGCAGGCGGGTTAATAAATTCCTTAGCGTACAAGCACCGGCAGGTAAACCTTGCTCGTCAGGGTCACTGCCTGCGGGCCGAGCTGTTCCGCTTCCCCATACGTTTTCAGCGCTTCGACCCAGTAGTAATAGGTCCTGCCCGGCATCCCGCTCAGGTCCTGGTAGCTATACTGGTCACCGCGCACCTGGCCCGGGTACCTGGCCGGAAGCAGGTTGGCATTCAGCTTCTGGCGCACGCCGTTGGAGTCATCTGCACGGTACAGGTTGAATCCCAGCAAGCCAACTTCGCTATGCGTGCTCCACTGCAGGTCGGCCGCGGGTTCGGGGAATTGAGCCTGGGCCTCGAAACTCGCCAGCGTCATTCCGGTTGAACTCCCCTCTTCGCTATGGCAGCCGTCGATGACCCCCCCGCTAGTGGCGTGGATCACGATATACCAGGCTGGACCACTATAGCTATCGGTCCAGGTGCCTCGCCCGCTACCATCGGTGGTAGTGGTCGTCAGGTATAGATAGCGTCCATTGCTGGCGCTGTTAGGCGCACCCGAAGCATTCAGGCTGCGGTAAATATGGTAGGAGCCAACAGGACCTGACCAATACAGGATGTACTGAGTGCCGGAAACAGGAGTGACCGCCAGGGTAGGGCAGACCGGGGTGCCGGAGAAAACAGAGGCTGTGCCCTGATCGGTGGTTGCACCGGCGTTGGTGATCCAGGTGAAACTGTCACTCCACAGGCTGCCGGAATATGCGCCCAGCCCACCCAGCAGGACCGTCACAACTGAACTTCCAGCAGTTGCTGATGGCGCATTAAAATTGGAGACAGTTAAACCCAACGGATAAACCCGCCGAAAGACGCATAACCCTGGTCGGTTCCCAGGCTGGAATTTGTGCTGTCTTCGGTCATCACCTGGTTGGGATAGCCTCCAGGCAAGATGCTGCCACTGTGCCAGGCGGTCCAGTTGATGGTGCCAGCTGGCGGGTAACCGGGTACATTGCCAATATCATAAGTAGACCCGGCAAAGACCGCTGGAGCGATCGCCAGGCTGAACAGGCTTACAACAATAATAGATATCAGCATTTTCGATTTCATCATCGCGCCTCCTCTATGGCCAGGTGACAGTAAATCCGCTGTTCACATTTATTTCGATCCGGTATGGATAACCAAATCGAGTTGAGAAATTCCCAAAACCATACTGGTGGTCATAGGCTTCGATGCTCTGGCCGGTGCCGTTCCACTGGCCGATAGTCAGCACCGCCGCCGGTGCGCTGGAATTGTTCTGCAGATTGACTGCCAGGCTGGAGGTCGAAGCTACCGTGGTCATCTCCAGCGGCTGCATGATCCAGGTAAAATCAGTATCCGCCGTCTCGTACAGGGTATAAGTGTCGTAAGTGATCGACGGCAGCCCTCCGACTTGCGCCCAGATGACTGAGCCAGTTTCGGTGCTGGGTAAATCAATTTCAATCCGGTAGGGGAATTTCACTGAGACCGGGAAATCTCCGAATGTATAAACATGGTCGTACGCTTCGATACCCTGGCTCACTGGATTCCATCTGCTTACCGTCAGCACATTGACCGCGCCGTTGCTGTTGTTTTGAATGTTGTTCGCCAGGTGGCTGGCCATGGTGATGCCGCTCGCATTGAGGGGCAATGCGATCCAGGTGAAATCGGTGTCAGCGGTCTCGTGCAGCAGGTACTCAAATTTACCCACCTGGTTGGAGGTTGCGCTCTTACCACCCGCTGTGCACTGAGCCCGCAGGGTGTAGAAGTAGTTGGTAGTCACGTTGCCCAGCACGCTGTCATTGTAGGTCAGGCTGCCCGAGCCGGGGTTGGCAATCACCTGGTAGGCCGGGTCGACTGCATAAAAATAGGGCTGGCTCGAGCGGTACAGGTGGTAGTTGTTCACGCTGGAAGCGCTTACCACCGGCCAGCTGAGCTGTACCTGGCTGGCGTTCAACCGGCTGATGCCCAGGCTGGGCGCCACCCCTGTGCTGGCGGTGACTGTGCCGTTGACTCCCGTGGCCTGGATCTGCACGCCGTTGGGGTCGGAGAGCTTGATGTAAGTGAAATTAAAGGCTGAAACGGCCGTCGACTTGGCGCGCAGGCCGGATGCGCGCCACGTGCCCGCTGCCGGCCGCGGCCGGGGTCGGGAAGGTCTGGGTGGCGGCATACCAGATGGTGCCGGTGAAGTTGTTGATCTCGTTGCGCACGGTGAAGCTGGCACTGAAATTGAGGTTTGGGTCAACGATCGGCTCGAGATTGACCGGTGAGCCAGCAGTAAAATCGACCACTTCCAGCACCGCCGGGTCGAAGGTCAGGCGCACGTCCAGGGCATACAGGTTGGTCACCGAGTTGACGTCGATATACACGTCCAGGATGTCGCACCCGCTGACACTCAATGGGTAAGGCGAGACCGAGACCATGGTGGCAGCCGGGCCCTGGATACTGCTGTTCTTCGCACGCGCAGCCTCCAAGGCACCAGAGGACAAGGCCAGGCCGCTGCCAGGAGCCAGCAGTGCTGCCAGCAGCGCCAGGACCAGGAAGGCAGTGGTTTTCCCTAGAATTTTTCGGACCAAGTTTTCCTCCTTTGCCTCGAATGCCCTGCACAGCAAGCAGCGGTGTTCATGGGCTTATGAAAGGCAGGTAAATCCTGTAACCCTGCAGGCTGTACAATGCTCCCTGCAGGCTGGCGGAGATGGGAGTGGCGTTGATATCGCTGAGCTGAGCCGAAGTAACCACCAGCGGGTAATCGCCGTTCTTTAAAGCAATGAGGTCAAATTCAAACAAAGCGCCCGAGCCGCTGACCGGCGGGTCGGATTAACCTGGGCGTTGGCATACCAGACCGTACCGGCCGTGTTATCGGCCTCGCGCTTGATCACAAACCCGGGTTGGAGCAGGTCGGAGCGCAGCTTTATTTGCACACCCGGCAGGGAGGTGTTGGCGTCCAGCACCTGGAAAGCCAGCGGGTCGAACTGCAGCTGGATGTCGGCGCCGTACAGGTCGAGCACGTTTTCCACCCATACCTCCACCGTCAGCGTCTCGCCGGCAGCAAATGTCGCCGCGGCAGGATGCACGCTGACCAGGGTTGTCAGGGCTGGAGCAGACATTTCCGCGTTTACCTGTCCCGGCAATCCCAAAAGCAGCGTAAGCACGAACAGCCAGGCTAAAAGCAAGGGCCTGTCGTTCATTCTAAGTCCTCCTCTGACCTTTTCCTGCGCGCGAGCAGGTAAACCGCCAGGCCGGCGAAGGCCAGCACGAGGACAGCCGCCAGCACGCCCAGGAGCAGAATGATCCAGGGCGGATACGCGCTGGCCTGGCTGCCGGCAGTGCCGTCGGTGGGTTGGGCTGCCGTTTCAGCCGTCGGCGTACTGCCAGCCTGGCCGACCACGGTGGCTTTCTGCGGACCGAAAGCGATGGCAGTGGCGGTGATTCCGGGTTGAGAGGAAGTGGGAACTGCCTGCCCGGAGGAGGGTGGGATACCTGGTTGTGCGGTCGGCGTCGCCGCATTGGCGGACTGGTCTGTCAGGCGTCGATACCTGATTCTGGGTAGCGCTGGGTGAGTCAGTCTGCGAAGGCGCCAGGGTTGGGGTGACTGTCGGCGGGGGTCCGCCGGTTGGAGTCGCCTGCAGGCTCAGGTAATCCTGAGTAGGCTGCGGGGAAAGGGTAGGCAGGGTCTGGCGCTGACCGGCAGAGGTCGGCCCGGCAGTCGGTTCAGCCTGCGTGGGCATGGGCGTGCCGGGGTCCTGGGCTGGGATGGAGGTGCTGGTCGGTCCGGCCAGCGTCTGGACGACCTCGACCTGCCCGCTCTCCAGCGCACCGACCGGGATCTCGACGCCGCTCGGGCTGGAAAACTTGGCCTGCAGCACCGCGACGGTGGAGGGCGGGCTGGCTGCTTTAGCCAGGAAGCGCACCACCACGATCGTTCCGGTGCCGCTCTTGGCAGGCGCCGGGTTGAGCTGTGTCATGGCCAGGCGCAGGCGCCCCAGGCTGTTATCCACCAGGTTCAATACCACGAAGCCCGGCTCGAGCAGCGTGCCGATCTGCACCTGCACGCCCTCCAGCTCCGGGTCCTGGTCGACCACTTCCAGCGCCTGCGGGTCGAAGGACAGCAGCACGTCGATGGCGTACAGGTCGCTGACATCCACCACCTCCACCGCCACGTCGACGAGCTGTCCCACGGCTACCTGGCTCTGGCGCGGTACGACGCGCACCAGCACGGGGGAAGTGCCCTGCGCGAAAACCGCCCGGGAGAAGGCGAGCAGGGTGATGAACATAATGGCAGGCAAAATCCAACAATAATATTTCCGGTAAAAAACCATCAAGTATTGGACCTTCCTTTCAATGCCAGGGTTGCAGCATGTTTATCTAAGGAAAACACGCTGCAGCAGCTGGCTATGAGAAATCACAGCCCGGCAGATTACCTGCCAGGTAGTTCTTACGGACCCTGCGGAGTCCAGGGGCTGTATGTTTTGCTGAAGTTGCCTTCCATCAGGGTCAGGTCAAAGATGTTGACGGTGCCGTCGCCGTTGACGTCACTATCGGCACCACCACCACCTATACAGGTGTTGGTCGACGTGCCGTAATCGTAACCAATGCAGCTGGCATCAAGGATGTCGATTTCATTGTTGTCCGTGCCGTCCCCACCCAGCAGCAGCAACTGGTTCAAAGCAGTGGTGGGGCTGAGTAGCAGCTGTGCGGTCAGGTACGGAGAATAGGTGGGAAGGTACAGCGCCCGGTCTGCGTACAGGTAGTAATCAACCACATACGACGGCGGTGTGCTGACCACCATCAACTGGCCTGGTTCATACACTGTGGTGTACTTGCCCGCAGAGGCGCTGGTGGCCGTTGCCAGGTTCGTCCCGCCGCTGTCGGTGCTCCACACTTCGAGCAGTGCCCCGCTGTCATTGGGCCGCCCCTGCAGGTCGATGAAACCGGTGAAGTTGGAGATGTCGTCGATGATCAGGCGCCCGTCGTCGATATCGGTGATATCCCGCTCCGCTACGCTGGGAAGGTTGTAGCCGGCGTTGTTGACAAACACCTTGACGCCGCCGACTGCGGCCGAGCTCAGCGTCTCATCAGTGAATACATCGAAGAACGAATCCCCAGATAGGTTAGCAGTGAAGTTGAAGGTGGCGATCTTCCCGCCGTCAAATTCGACATCCGGATCGGACAGGCTGCAGAAATAACCGATCTCACCGGTGTCTAGAGGCGGTAGCAAAAGGTCGCAGTTATCGACTCGTCCAGGGCGAGTAGAAGGTAACCGAGTTGAAGGTCATCAGCCCGTCGTCGTAGGAGAAGGCGAACGATAACCCATACAGGTTCTCGGCGTCGCCAATGATGTCCACGTCGAAGCTCTCGGTCTCAGCCACCCGGCGTTCAGTCTGGTCTCCGGTTGTGGTCGGATCCATGTCGAAGTAAATCTCCGAGAAGGTCCAGGGGTTGTAAAGCACACCCGCGCCGACCCCGTCACCCAGCAGTCCGGTTGGCCCAGCGTCATCACCCCACGAGTTGTAGGTGGCGTCCAGGTTACCCGTCCCTCCGTATTCCACCCCATAATCGCCGTTGACCTTAAACAGGTTGCCTTCGATGGTCACCACGCCGGTCGGCGCGGCGTCCACTTGCAGCCCGTCGTCCGAGTTGCTGTGGATCCAGTTGTTGACGATCTTGAGCGAATTCAACCGCACCGGCCACCTGCACGCCGTCCGACCAGCCCTTGATCTCGACGCCGTCAAGAATGAAGTTATCGGCCCCAGCATTCACCACGATTGCCGGGAATTCGTCACCACCGCCGTCGAACACGCCGGGACCCACCACGCTGACGTCATCGGCGCTGATGATCAGGGCTGATGAGCCGCCGGTGAAGGTAGCTCCATTCAAGTCGATGGTCACACCATTGGTGGTGACGGTGGTCGTGCCGGGCCAGGGACCTGCAGCCACATGTACCGTGTCACCAGAAACGGCCACATCCACTGCATGCTGAACGGTAAGGAATGGAGAGGCCAGGGTACCTTCGTTGGTGTCCGAACCTGCAGGATCAACATACCAGTAGGTTGGGAGCACAAAATCATAGGTCACCCCAGCCAATGTAACCTGTCAACCCACCCAACGTGCCTTGGGCGCTCCCGTGTAAGAATGGCCTTGGCCGAGCCGTAGATAGACTCGGCTAACATCCGACCGGTATGATCTGTGGCAACAATGGCAGACCAGGGAAATCATGGATTTCCAGTTGTATCACCGTTTACGTTGGTCCATTTTTGCCATAGACCTGCAGCCGCGTCACCCGTGTGCCACCCAGCCCCGTAGCTGCCGGCACATGCTGGTAGGTCGTGTTGTCACTCCGAGCGTCTACACTTCCGTGTCGATCTCGATCGTCATCCAGACCGGGTCTGTGCCTTCCTGGTTTTCAACATCGTAGGTTACTGCCCCAGCGGTGAAAATATCGAATTCGGTGACGGCACCCGGCTTGAAGGCAAATAGTCCCTGGTCTTCATAAATTCCATCTACTAGTCGATTGTCACACCCGCATTATGGAGCCAGCTTCACGCCCGTCTTTAATGGTCATCGCTCCCGGGGAAACCATCGGTTCGGAAGTCAGATGGACCAGTATAGTAACGGAATAGACACCTCCACCCCCTGGCGCAGTCCAGCTGGGCTGGAGTTATCCACCAGGATGGTAGTGTCTGCAAATGCATCCAATGATGGAAAACTAATGCCGAGAATCAAGGCTATTAGGATTGGTAAGGTAATAATCCAAGAACGCTTCGTATGGACGAACATCTTTCCCTCCATAGATTTATTCATTTCTGAAAATTTTGATATGGGCTTTGAGGTACGGGATGTCGCAAAGTCGCTTATGACTGCGCATACACCTCCTGCCCGAATTGTTCTGACTTACAAATTTTGTTGTTAAACGACCAAATCCCCATTATCGATGATATTCTTACAGGTTTGGGTGTATTAATGAATAATGAGAGGGCGATTTACAGTATAGCACAGTAATTTTTGCCACGCATCCGCATAATGTAATAATTGTCGTGGATAAATGTAATATTTTCCTTATACCTGGTTCCAGAGCAGGGTTTTCTTTCTATAGGAACTATCCTTCAAATTCTTGGACACTTCCCCTGTAAGATCGACAAAATCAGGTCGAAATGTGAGATCTGTTTCTGTGAAATCCGGAACAAAAGCCAACCTGGCGGGTTTTCAGCCGAATATGTATTGAATTTTGGCCTGTTCAGCAGCCTAATATCGGGCTTTCCCAGGAATAGAGAGCCATCGAAGGCAAGCACGCTGGAGGCTGGCGCGGCAACGGGCTTGGGGCAAACGTTTGCCGTATTCCCCATCCAGCTGGCGATTCCTGGCTCACAGATGGCAATTTCTATTATCGATACCATCATCCACCAGTACGGCAAACGTTTTCTGTACCGGTACAACTGTACTTATGAGGCGATAAAGGCTCCTTTCGGTTCCATTTTCCTTTCCCTGCGCTCTTGATTATCCTTTCAAACCGCATTAAAAGAGACTCATGGTTTAATGCCGTCTTTTTTTATATAATTTGGCTGATTTAATCACCATGAAAACGAAACGCCCACCCTTCCTGAAAATCCTTTTCTGTCTGCTTGCCGCCTCGCTTCCTCTCGGCCTGCATCAACCTCGAAGCGGGAGCCCTGCCGCCCCCTGAAGTCACGCGCCTGGGAATCCCCCTGCAAACCACCTCCACCCCGACCACCGCCTGAACAACCCGGAACAGGTCAGCACTCTACCGACCGCCACGGCCATTCCCACATTCGCAAATACCCCCCTGCCCCCCACCCTGGCGCTGCATCCCATGACGATCGAGGCCCAGCGCCAGAAGCAGTACCCGGGCAGCGAGATCACCATCGAGGAGACCCTCGAGCGGGGGGTAAACTACAGCCGCTACTACGCTTCCTATCTCTCCGACGGCCTGAAAATCTACGGCCTGCTGACCGTCCCGGACGGCGAGACTCCTGCCACCGGATGGCCCTCCATCGTCTTCATCCACGGCTACATCCCGCCCGAGCAGTACCGCACCACGGAGCGCTATATCGCCTACGTGGACTGGCTGGCGCGCAGCGAATACCTGGTCTTCCGCATCGACCTGCGCGGCCACGACCGCTCGGAAGGCCTGGCTTCCGGGGCCTATTCTGACCCGGGCTACCTCACCGACGTGCTGAACGCGGTCGCATCCCTGAAGTCGTACCCGCTGGCCGATCCTGAACGCATCGGGATGTGGGGGCATTCGATGGGCGGATATCTCACGCTGCGCGCCATGGTCATCTCACCGGATATTAAAACCGGGGTGATCTGGGCAGGCGTGGTGGGCTCCTACCCGGACATGCTGGAGCGCTGGCGCCGCAGCAGCGGGCCGACGCCCACACCCTTCCCGTCGCGCTTCCGCTGGCGCCAGTCCTGGGTCGAGATGTTCGGCACCCCCGCAGAAAATCCCGAGTTCTGGAATGCGATCTCGGCTACTTCGTATTTATCCGATATCTCTGGACCGCTCCAGCTGCACCATGCCATCGATGACGCAGAAGTTCCGATCGTGTTCTCAAAAGAGCTTTACGACGACATGCTGGCCGCAAGGAAAACAGTCGAGTACTACTCCTATGAAAATGATGACCACAATATCGCGAATTCATTCAGCCAGGCCATGACGCGCACGATCTTCTTCTTTGACCAGTATTTAAAAGGCAATTCGGACTAAGTAATCTTCTCCAGGTGCATTTACGCCGGTCAATTCCTCGCTGCTGTAAACTCCATATCTTTTGGTAAAATAGTCCAATAGCCAGGTTCGGCAGAGCGAATCCTGGTCTTGCAGGGTCAAGCGACGATCCGTTTACCTCTTGGATTGGGACATTGGAAGTAGAGAGGATTTCCGAATCAGGCAGGTCCCGGCTTACTTCTTCATCAAAACATCGAGGAGCCAGATGTCACAACCGGATTTTGAGCGGGCACGGGAATATGTCCTGATGCGGCTGGAGCAGGAATTACCTCCCAATCTCTTTTACCACGGGATCCACCACACGCGCGATGATGTCCTGCCCGCCGTGGCCCGCCTGGCAGCGATGGCCAGGCTGAGCAAAAGACAGACGCTGCTTTTGAAAACCGCCGCTCTTTATCACGATATTGGTTTTATCGAGCAGTACGAGATGAACGAGCCGGTCGCCATCCGGATCGCATCGGAGACGCTGCCCTCATTTGGTTACGACCCCAAAGGAGATACAGAATATCCAGCACATCATCGCTGCCACCCAAATGCCGCAGACTCCCAACGGTCCACTCGAGAATATGATGTGCGACGCGGACCTCGACTTGCTGGGAAGAGAGGATTATTTTATTATCAGCGGCAACCTGCGCAAGGAGCAAGAATCACGTGGCTATGTCGTTTCCGATCGAGATTGGTTCGAAAACCAGCTGGTCTTCCTTTCCAAACACCAGTATTTCAGCCCCCAGGCGCACGCACTGCGGGATGCGGGGAAACAGAAAAATATCGAAGCTGTCCTGCAGCGATTGAAGACTGTATCCGAGTTATAAATTCCAAAGGAAAAACAGAGTGGACGAGAAAAGCATCGATATGCTTGCCAGGCAGGAATTCCTGCATGGAATGAGCCGTGAAAACCTGGTCGGCCTGGTGGCTCACGCCAAAGTAAAAACCTACCAGCCAGGTGAGGTGCTGATCCAGGAAGGTACCATGGGACGCGAAGTGACCATGGTCCTGGAGGGACAGGTAGAGATCGTGAAAGACATGGCAGGGGAGGAGGTTTTCCTGGCGCTGCAGGGCGAAGGCGAAGTCTTTGGTGAGATGGGCTTCCTGGAAGCCCGGCCGCGCTCGGCTACCGTTCGTGCCAGGCTGCCGACGCGGGTGCTCGAGTTTTCCGAAGCCGACCTGCGCAAGGCGCTGTCGGCGGATCCAGAGCTGCTTTACCGCACGACCCAGATCCTGAGCGCGCGCATGCGCCGCGGGCAGGAAGTCCTGATCGATGACCTCCAGCGGAAAAACCTGGAGCTGCAGAAAGCGTACCTTGACCTGAAGGCTGCACAGGCCGAGCTGGTCGAAAAAGAGCGCATGGAGCGCGAGCTGGAGCTGGCGCGCAACCTGCAGGCCAGCTTCCTCCCCAAGCACTTTCCAAGCCACCCCGGTATGGAGATCTCGGCGGTCAGTGAGCCGGCACGCGAGGTGGGGGGGGATTTCTACGATGTGTTCTCACTGGATTCCGATCACATGGGCATCGTCATGGCTGACGTTTCGGACAAGGGCATGCCTGCAGCGCTCTACATGGCCCTCACCCGCAGCCTGGTACGCGCCGAAGCACGGCGCAACCGTTCACCGAAGAAAGTATTATTGAACGTCAACCGCCTGCTGATGGAAGTCACCGAAGCGAGCATGTTCGTCACCATTGTCTATGGGGTTCTCGAGCTTTCCACGAAGACCCTGGTCTATGCACGCGGCGGGCATGAATTCCCACTGGTCTTTTCTCCGGAAGCCTGTGTGTGCCGCGAATTGCGAGGCAACGGCACTCTGCTCGGCATGCTGGAGGAAATTGCATTGGATGAGGAAAGCACCGTGCTCAAACCGGGGGAGCTGCTGATCCTGTTCACCGATGGGGTTACCGACGCCAAGTCTGCCAGTGACGAGTTCTTCGGCGGCGCCCGGCTGCGTGATGCCATCTGCGAGATCAATGCAACCAGCGCCGGTATATTGTGTGCGGCGCTTCACCAGCAGCTGATCGACTTCAAAGGAAATGAACCGCAGTTTGACGATATCTCCTTAATGGTGATTGGTCTCAACTTCCCGGATTGAAACTTTTTCTCCAGGCAGGTCTCCACGCTTTTATCAGTTGGAGATGAAGTAACGAAAACCTGCCGGAATATTGATCAATCACCATTTTCAGCGACCATTTGTGAAACCACAAACATGCTGACCGATAAAGACCAGTTGGACAGCTACATAACGACCACCCTCAGGCACATTGCTTATCTCTCTGAGACAATCGGAGGTCGGGGCAGCTGCACGCAGGAGGAAAGAGCCGCCGGGGATTATGTGGCCCGAGAGCTCGCCGACCTTGGTGCCAGGGATATCGGATGCCAGACTTTTAAGGCAATTCCATCCACGTACTGGCCGTTCGCCCTGGGCTTCCTGGCTGCACTGGCCGGATCGACCTTTGCCCTGCTGGTGGGGACACGCCTCGCCCTGATTATCGCAGTAGTTCTCAACCTGTCAGGTGCCTGGGCGATGCTGGCTGAGACCGAATTCTCCAATCACTGGGCGTGCTGGCTGCTTCCCAGGAAACCAAGCCAGAATATTACCGCTCACCTTTCTCCACAGAACCAGGTTCGGGCACGCGTGGTGCTGTGCGCTCACCTCGATTTGCACCGCACACCGGTCTTCTATTCATCGCAGTTCTGGTTTTCAATTTTCAGCGCTGTGCTGGCGCTGACATTCTTCAGCATGGCAGGTGGTGCCCTGATTTTCACTGCAGGGGCGATATGGGATTGGCCTGGCGCTCGCTTGGCCGGCCTTTTCATAATTCCCATCCAGGTTTTTGCCCTGGCGATGTGCCTGCACGCCGATTTTACGCCCTTCTCTCCCGGTGCCAATGACGATGCATCTGGAGCAGGTGTCATCCTCGGATTGGTGCAACGTCTCAGGGCAGAGCCGCTCAAACACACCCGGGTTCACCTGGCTTTCACCGGGTGCGAAGAAGTTGGGTCCTACGGCATCCAGGCGTATCTCAAAGAGTACAGCAATGAGCTGGGAAACCAGGCGGTTTACATCGTTCTTGATGAAGTCGGCATCGGAAATATTAAATATCTTAGCGCCGACGGCCTGGTGTTGAAACACAGGACTTACCCGCAAGCCCTGAGGCTGGCACGCGAAATATCCTCCGCTCATCCGGAGCTGGACACCGTTGAGCGGGTAGGGTTGGCTTACACGGATGCGCTCAGTGCCACAAAACGCGGGCTGATCGCGCTGACAGTATGCACCGAAGTGGATCCGAAGTCGGGACGTGTCTCGCACTGGCACCAGATGTCCGACAGGATCGATACGCTCGAGCCCGTTACCCTGCAGCACGCCCACCAGTTTGTCTGGGAGCTTCTGCAGGCAATCGACCACCAGGCTAGCGGGTAAGGATCGAGGTCTGCGGGCCAACCGGGCTGGCCACGACCTGCCGGTCCCCGTTGATCATGCCTCCGTAATAATTGCGAGAATCTGCATAGGCCTGCCAGCCGCCAAGCACAAAAGGAATGGGGGTATCGGCTGCCATCCATTCCCCGTTGTATTTGCGGGCGATGTGCAGGTGGGTGCCGGTGCTCGTCCCGCCTTCGCAGGATGGGTGCCCGACCGGCGTGTCGAGCTGCACAATTTCACCCTTCTGGATTCGTTCATGCTCGGCAATATGCATGTAAATCAGCACCCAACCTGTCTGCTCCAATCCATCTCCATCCAGGTCAATTGCGACCACGTTGTATTTTGAGCGCGCCACCACGCCGGGTGCGGCAGCCAGCGCCCACACCCTTGACACGGCGCAATCCTTTTCACCCGTTACGGGCGCCAGGTCCAGCGCGCCGCGTGGGCTGCCCGTCTTCCAGGCCGGATGCGGACCGGCCGTCAGGCTCCAGCGCTCTCCAGGAGAGAAAGGCAGCTCCAATACAGGCTGGGTAAGGCTGTCCGGCAGAAGCGGCTCGCTCAGCGCTGCCCTGGCCCATGGATCGCCGAACATGCGCTCATACAGTTCCTGGAATCCCCCCGTCCGTACAGGGCGTTAAACCAGGTATCGTGCCGGTACAGCTTTGAAAAAAGCGACTGCGTTGCCGCCGTTCCCGCGTTCAGCTGCGGGCTCATCCGCTCGATGATACCGTCGGTATATTTCATCTCCACCCTGGTCCCGTCACGCCAGCCATAATAACCCATGTTCAGGTGAGTCGCGCTCATCACCAGCTCACGGTACAGCCCGGAGTAGCCTCCGATATAGAATCCGAATCGGGTATTTTGCCTTTTCAGCAGGGTGACTGTACACCCAGCCGGAGCGCTGCTCGATCAGGGCCAGCAAAAAGCGCGGGTTCACAGAAGATTCTAATCGAGACCCGCTCCACAACTCCCGCTCCAGACAACACCTCCCCCTGGTAAATCTCGCTATAGTCCTTGCAGATATCCGCCCGCCTGGTCCACGAAGCTTTTAATGTCAAAATCAATCGTCACAGGGGAGTATACGATCTCGCTATCCGGCAGCAGTACCTGGGAGTAAGGAGGATTATGCAGCAAATTGGGGATGCTCAGCCTGGTATTGTGCGGTATGTAGCCCTGGGCAGGCAGCGCCTGGTCTGATCGGATTTGATCCGCACTTACACCGAACCTGGCTGCCACAGCCGGGCTGGTGTCGCCGGGTAAAGTGAAATAGATGTACTGGTCACCTTCCAGGATCGGTGCTTGCGGAAAAACCGGTGAAGGATTTACCACCTCAACAACTGGAGTAACGGTAGGCGAGCTAACTGCCTCCAGGGTCTGAGTTGCATTGAACAGGGCTGCCAGGGTGCTGCGCAGGTCTTCAGCCGAGACCTCCGGGTTGTATGCCGCTCTGCCCGGCAAATTACACGCCCATATCGCCAAGATGTACGGCATAGTGAGGAAAATCAGGCGGAGATAAGGGAATTTCACTGAGCACCTTTAATTGAGTGTAATAAATGGCAGGAGTCATTATGTTCTTCCTTCCGGGGAAAAACTGCTGGCAGACTTATTGAAGAAGACTGGGTATTGGGACAGCAGCATTCCAGCCAGCATGATCCCGCATCCCAGCAATTGTACCGGATTGAGCTGCTCTCCCAGCAGCCACCAGCCAAACAAGGCGGCAAACACCGCTTCCATGCTGAGCAGGATCGCCGCGTCAGCCGGAGGTGCCTGGCGCTGCCCAATCACCTGCAGGGTATATCCCAGGCCCACAGATACCACGCCGGTATAAATTACTGCCCACCAGGCTCCAGCCACAGGCATTGCAGTCCAGGGTTCAAATAACAGCCCACAAAGCATGTTGAGCAGGCCACAGACAAGGTACTGCCCGACCGCCAGATGCAGCACGTCCAGGCGCTGCACCAGGAATCCGATCAGAATCACGTGGAATGCCCAGAACACCGCACTTGCCAGCACCAGCAAATCACCGGGGTTAACCGTATCGCTCCGCCCGTGCTCAGCAGGTATAAACCTAAAGCTGCCATCCCGGCTGCACCCCAGATTGCAGGCGGCTGCCGCTGCCTCCACAGGACTGCCATAAATATCGGGATAAAGACCACATACAAACCGGTAATAAAACCCGCATTTGAAGCGGTAGTAAACACCAGGCCAGCCTGCTGCAGTGCGGATCCTCCGAAAAGCAGCAAACCAGCAGCAGCCGTCCCCACCAGGTATTCCTTTCGGCTGTAAGCGGCTGTTGGCTTGCTGCGCCGCGCCCACCAGGCGAAAGGAAAAAGTACCAGGGCAGCCAGCAGGAAACGCAACCCATTGAAAAGGAAAACGCCAACCTGAAGAGCCGCAAGACGCTGGGCTACGAAAGCCGATCCCCAGATCAACGAGGTGGTCAGCAATGCCAGGTCAGCTTTCAGTCGTGCTGGTTTTTTTGATACAGCAGCCGTAGGAGAGATCACTGGTTGCGCCCGTAGATCGACCTGGTCAGATAACTGGATTTCGACAATGTACCGCCTATCCTGCGCACTATATTCCAATTCTACCCGCAGTCTCCATTTTTCATCGATCCTGGTTGGGCGTAACCTGGAATACTAACTATAACAGTGATACTGGCGTCAAAGATCACGTTCAATTCGTTGAATTTGTCACTGGTACTGCTGCCCGCTTAGGTTTAAATTTAATAGCAATCATCATACTCCGTTCCCCCATCGTCGAGCCCAGCATTCAGGAATCTGGAAACCAGCAGAACACCGGTTGGTGGATATTTCAGACTGCAACCAAAGAAAATTATCGACGTAGATACAGATGTTACTGGAAGGAGATAGAAGACCAAATTCGCAGATTGGTATAAGACCTATGAATGTGAATTGCAGCTCCTCCGATTGGAAAATGGCAGCCAGAATCACCCGCAATGCCAGCCATCAGACATACTACACCGTGCGCTTCCTGGTCGACGGCCAACGTAAACCATGTGCGTACCAGGCGTATGCTTACTTCCGCTGGTTGGACGACCACCTCGACAATCAGGTATTAGCTGCCTCCGAGCGGCGTGAATTCATCAGCAGGCAGAAGTTATTAATGGAAGGACTGTACCATGGAGAGAAACCTGCATCCATCACCCCTGAAGAAAACCTGCTGGTCGAGCTGATCCAGTGCGACACCGATCACAGCAGCGGCCTGCGCACCTACATCCGAAGCATGATGGAAGTGATGGCTTTCGATGCCATGCGACGTGGAAGTTTGATTTCGCACCGCGAGCTTTCAGACTACACACGCCTGCTGGCTACCGCAGTCACCGAAGCGCTGCATTATTTCATCGGCAATGACACGCCAGGTCCCTATGATGGGAAGCGCTATTACTGTGCTGCTGCTGCCCATATCACGCACATGCTGAGAGACAGCGTGGAAGATGTGCGTGCGGGTTACTATAATATTCCAGCGAATTATTTACAGCGGCATTCACTCGAGCCTCAGGATATCCAAAACACCAGCTTCAGGGATTGGGTGAGGAACCGGGTCGAGCTGGCACGTCGCTATTTCCAGTTGGGCAAGGAGCATCTGTCGCAAGTGCCCAATCTGCGCTGCCGCATCGCGGGGTATGCCTATACCACGCGTTTCGAGCAGGTGCTGGATACGATCGAAAGTGACGGTTTTATACTGCGCCCGGAATACGAAGACCTGTGCCGGCCGCGTGATATGGCCCTGGTGAGCACACGAGCGCTGATTCAAGCCCTTCGTTTTCGCGGACCAAACAAGGGACTTCAAGCCGGGGCGGTTCAGTGAGACCGGCATCCACACTTGTCATCGGCGCCGGCCTGGCCGGTATGGCGGCGGCCATCCACCTGCGAAACAACGGTTCAAAGGTTACTATCGTCGAGAAGAACGCCGCTCCAGGCGGGCGCTGCGACCGCGTTGCGCAGGGCGGTCACGTTTTTGACGTCGGGCCAACCCTATTCGTCATGCCCCTGGCTTACCAGGCCGAGTTCGCCTTCATGGGGGTGGATCTGCGCGACCTGCTCGATTTGCAGCGGGTCGATCCAACCTATACGCTGGTATTCGATGACGGCAGCCAGCTGGCACTGACATCAGACCTTGAGCGCATGCGCATCCAGCTGGAGGTCATCGAGCCAGGCAGCTTCGGTGGTTTCCTGCGTTATATCGAAGAAGGTCACCGGCATTACCATATCGCGATGCAGCGACTGGTGAACCGCGATTTCCGCTCTGCATTCCAGTTCTTCTCCCTGGGTAATCTCCCGCTGGTGCATTCGATCAAACCGCTAGTACCGCATTACAGACACATGTCTGCGTTTTTTAAAGTCCTCGCCTCAGAGCCGCATTTAGCTTCCAGGATGTATATATGGGACTCAGCCCGTTTCAGGCACCGTCTACTTTCTCGATGATGCCTTACACCGAGCTGGCACACGGCATCTGGTATCCCGCAGGAGGCATGTACCGGGTGGTAGAGACGCTGGCGGACCTGGCCAGCCACAGGGGAGTTGAGTTTATATTTTAACAAGACGGTCGAGCGCATAGAAGTTAACAATGGAAGGGCGCGCGGACTGCACATCGAGGGAGACCGGTTTCTGGAGGCCGAGGCAGTGCTGGCTAATGCCGACCTGCCTTATGTTTACAAGGACTTACTGCCAGGTAAAGCCCGGGCTGAACAACTACTGCAAAAACGCTATTCATGTTCGGTGGTCAGTTTCCTGTGGGGCTTGGACAAACCCTACCCGGACCTTCCACCTCACACCCTGTTCCTGGCAGATGATTACCGCCAAAACTTCGACAGCATCATCGATGATCTGGACGTACCTGAAAACCCCAGCCTTTATGTCCATGCCCCTGCCCGTCTCGATCCCTCCATGGCTCCGGCCGGTCAGGACACACTGATAGCCATCGTCCCGGTCGGGCACCTGGACGAAGAGGGAAATCAAGACTGGGAAGAGCGCCAGGACCGAGCGAGGCTGGCAGTCTTCCGAAGGCTTAGCCTGCTGGGTATCACCGACCTGCCAGCGCATATCAAATTCGAAATATCATTCACCCCGCTGTTCTGGCGCAACCGTTACAACCTGGTCAAGGGCGCCACCCATGGCTTGAGTCACAACCTGACCCAGCTGGGCTATTTTCGTCCGCACAACCGGCACCCCGTTTATAAGAATCTCTACTTCACCGGCGCCAGCACCCACCCGGGAACCGGTATGCCCACGGCTCTGATTTCGGGCAGGTTGGCAGCAGCCAGGATGGTCGATGAGCTGTAGCCTGATCCCTGGTAACAATTCCTGACCGTCATGTAACAATAGTTTTCGATTAGCTGTAGCCGGGATCGCCGATCCCGGTTACAGGCATTTTCTCGACCGGGAGCGGATTATAATACCCCCTGTGAACAAGCCTGTCACCTCCACCCCGGTCACGAGAGAGCTGGACGCCAGAGGAGTATCCTACCGCCTTTTCAGCCACCCGGGTCCGATCCACTCCCTCGAACAGGCTGCCAGGGAGCGCGGACAGCGACCGGATCAAGTGGTGCGCAGCCTCCTTTTCCGACTTTCCACGGGCGAATTTGTGATGGTGCTGGCAGCCGGCCCCGCACAGGTCTCCTGGCCTGCCCTGCGGGCATACCTGGGGGTATCGCGCATAACCACCGCCACGAAACAGGAAGTAATAGAACACACCGGATATGAGAGTGGAGCAGTCTCGCCTTTCGGTTTGCCAGACCCGTCTGGTGGCTCTTCGAATAGAATTCGCATCCTGGCGGACGAAAGTGTCTTCAAGGACCAGGAAGTCTCGATTGGCTCTGGTGTGCGCTTTTCCACCGTAATCCTGCAATCTTCAGACCTGCGGCACGCCCTGGGAGAGATTGAAACCGGGAAGTTCCTGGCAGAGGCTTGAAATTTACATCAAATCAGGGAAAACCGAATGAGACACCATAAAGTAGCCATGCAGCCGGACAAAAAAATTGCACTGGTTGCCCACGACAACAAAAAGCGTGACCTGGTGGAATGGGCAAAATTCAACCGAGACCTGCTCGCTCATCACAAGGTGTATGCCACCGGTACGACTGGCATCATTCTTGAGAAAGCGCTGGGTTTCGAGATCACACGCCTGCAAAGCGGACCTTTAGGCGGCGACCAGCAAATAGGCGCCAAGATCGTCGATGAAGAGATCGATTTCTTGATATTCTTTTGGGATCCCCTGGAACCGATGCCGCATGACCCGGACGTAAAAGCATTGCTGCGGATGGCTGTGGTATGGAATATCCCAATTGCCTGCAACCGGTCCTCAGCCGATTTCATGATTTCTTCACCACTGATGGATGGCGAATATGACCGGCTGGTTCCGGATTATTCGGATTACCGGGCGCGTCCGATTCAGATTATTGAAGAAGCCAGCCTTGAATCCCCTATCTTTCCGGGTGAACCTTACATACCAGATGATTCACTAACAAGTGATATTTAGGACAGTGGAGTAGAGCATGTCCAATGAAACGCGGCCTGATGGAGAATATCATTTCCCTTTCCAAGCGGCGCGGCTTCATCTTTCAAGCCAGCGAAATCTACGGCGGCATCGGGGGGTTCTGGGACTACGGACCATTAGGCGTGGAGCTGAAACGCAATTTGAAAGAGGCCTGGTGGCGGGATATGGTACTCGTCCATGATGATACCGTGACCCCACTTGGAGCACCATCTGCCTATGCCATGGTCGGGGTGGACACCAGCATTATCCAGAATCCGCAGGTCTGGCGGGTTAGTGGGCACTCCGATTTGTTTCAGGACCAGCTGGTGGACTGCCGCACCTGCAAAAGCCGCTTTCGCCTCGACCAGATAAGCTCCAGCGAATGCCCAATGAAACCCAGCAAACATCCGGGCGACCACAGCACCTGCCAGCTGACCGAGCCGCGTGAATTCAACCTGATGTTCAAGACCAACGTGGGAGCCCTGGTCGATCCCTCCTCCACCGCCTTCCTGCGCCCGGAGACGGCCCAGGGCATCTTTGTGAATTTTCGCAATGTGCTCGACACCACCCGCGTTAAACTGCCCTTCGGCATCGCCCAGACCGGCAAGAGCTTTCGCAACGAAATTACCCCCCGCTATTACACTTACCGCTCGCGCGAGTTTGAGCAGATGGAGATCGAGTTCTTCTGCCATCCGGACGAATCACAGCATTGGTACACCTACTGGCGCGACCGGCGCTTCAGCTGGTACATCAGCCTCGGCCTGACGAGCACCAGGCTGCGCCTGCGTGACCACACACCGGATGAGCTGAGCCATTACAGCCTCGGCACAGCTGATATCGAATATGCATTTCCATTTCTGCCGGATGGAGAATTCGGGGAGCTGGAAGGCATCGCACACCGGGGTGATTTCGACCTTCGCAGCCACATGCAGGGTAAACTGGTACGCACAGCCCAGGGATTGGAAGTCGAGATGGATGCAGACGGAAAACCGAGGTTTCCTGGAAGCGGCCGTGATCTGAGCTACACCGATGAGAGTAACGGTGAGCGCTTCATCCCGCACGTTGTTGAGCCATCAGCAGGGGTTGATCGGGCGCTGCTGGCATTCCTGTGTGAAGCCTACCAGGAAGATGAAATCCCCGATCTTGAAGGAGTTCCTCAGACCGCGCATTGTACTGAAATTTCACCCCCGTCTGGCTCCGATTAAGGCCGGTGTTTTTCCACTGGTCAAACGCGATGGCATGCCTGAAATCGCCCTGGAAATCTATCGGGATTTGAAACGCCGCTGGAATGTCTTCTACGATGAACGCGGCTCAGTTGGCCGGCGTTACCGCCGTCAGGATGAAATCCGGCACACCTTTTTGTATCACGGTCGACTCGCAAACACTTGAAGACCAGACAGTCACTCTGCGAGACCGAGACACCACCCACCAGGAGCGGCTGGCAATACACGAGCTGAGCAAATTCCTGGAGGATCACATCGACAGTCAGAAGTGAAATCGAGATTGGCAGATGACTAATGATTGAGCCCCGCTTTGACACTCCCATCGAACGATCACAAACGGACAGCTATAAATGGCGAAAATACGGCCCCGGTGTCATACCCATGTGGATCGCCGACATGGATTTCGCCAGTCCAGAACCTGTTATCCGCGCCCTGCGTGAGAAGTCGAGCACGGGGTGTTTGGTTACCCGGATGGACTGCATACTTTCACAGAAGACCTGCCCGACCTGCGATCGGTGATCGTCGACCGCATGGCGGAAGCGCTACCAGTGGCAAATCCAGCCCCAGGACATCTATTTGCTGCCAGGCGTCATTCCCGGATTGAACATGGCCTGCCTGGCAGCGGGGGCGGCCGGCGGATGCCACTTCTCCTGGGCATGAGAATGCGCATGGTGTAGGGGTGTTGGTGCAAACGCCAGTCTATCCACCCATCTTCCAGGCTGCAGATACAACCGGCAGGCTGCACCAGGAAGCTGCCATGGAGGAATGCGCGATGGCTCATACCAGGTGGATTGGACAGCCTTTGAAATAGCTATCACCGAACAAACCAGGCTTTTTATCCTGTGCAACCCTCACAACCCGGTTGGGAAAGTCTTTCAACAAACGGAATTGGAGCGCATCGCAGAGACCTGTTTGCGACACGACCTGCTCATCTGTTCAGACGAAATCCACTGCGATCTTATCTACCCGGGCAACCGCCACATACCTATTGCCTCCCTGGATGCCGAAATTGCCGCGCGCTCCATCACGCTGATGGCTCCCAGCAAAACCTTCAACCTGCCCGGATTACAGTGTGCATTCGCCATCATCTCCAACCCGGAATTACGCCAGAGTTTCACACGGGTTGGGAATGGCCTGGTTTCCTGGGTTGGTATTATGGGATTGGTTGCTGCTCAAGCTGCATACTGTTGTGGGCAGGAATGGCTGGACCAGCTCATCCCTTACCTGGAACAGAACCGGGATTACCTGGTTGAATACATCCGCCAGGAACTGCCGGGAATTGAGGCGGGAACACCTGCCAGCACTTACCTGGCCTGGCTGGATTGCCGGGGAGCCGGATTGGACGGCAGTAAGCCAGAATTGAATCCCTACTTTTTCTTCCTTGAAAAAGCAGGAGTAGCACTTCATGATGGTGAGCATTTTGGGGGAGAAGGCAGGGGATTCGTCCGCCTCAATTTCGCCTGCCCACGCTTGCGGCTGGAAGAAGCCCTTGGTAGAATGAAGAATGCCTTATCTGAACACTCACCCAACACAATGCTCATGAGACGCTAATAACTTGACGCAAACTGGGGAATGTGCTAGTATCATTGCAATTAACAGCCTTGATCACAAAAAGATTGCTTTTCCGGTCAATCCAAATACGATCGGGTGTGCAGGCTTCCAGACCCGAAGGAGATTACCAGATGAAAACTCATCGCATGATTACGATCCTGATTGCGTTGGCGTTACTAATCGGATCGACAGCCTGTGTAAAGCAGCTACCCGCCCCTGAACAGGCAACGCAGTCATCCTCTGGATTAGAAAGTTCTCCACCGGCTGCCACCGGTGTAATGGATACGATTTTCTTGATCGCCGACTCAAACCGCGATGGCCGCACAGGGAACTCCAGGCGTTTCTACCTTTCCAACGCCCGATCCTTCACTGATTGCACCAACTCTGCCGCAGCAGACCCCGCTGACTACCGACATCTCACAAACTCCCGTCCAATCCACAACCGTTCCATCAGGACCTGCCCCAACTCTGGTCGTCCCTACGAGTTACACGATCCATAAAGGTGAACATCCTTATTGCCTCGGCAGGCGTTTTGATATCAATCCAGCCGACATCCTGGCTGCCAACGGCCTCAGCGCTGCCTCTGCCTCCAGCCTTTCGGTTGGCTCAAAGCTGGTTATCCCTCAAAATGGCCGGTCTTTCGGAGGCAATCGTTCCTTGCAGCCACACCCTGCAAGTTACACAGTCAGTAGTAACGACACGATCTATACGGTCGCCTGCTATTTTGGTGATGTCGCTCCTGAAACCATCATTTGGGCGAATAACCTGGTCGATCCTTACAAACTCACTCCTGGACAGGTATTAAACATCCCCTGATCGATCTTTGCATCTCTTCCTGGCGAGAATCGGGAAACGTTTGCCAATAGAAAACCTTCCCCTCCCCAGGAACTCTCTGCAAGCCATAGATTAAATTCCCGATTGAGAGCGGCCTGAAAAATTAAAACGGCAGCTCTCAATTCATTTCAGGAGGTTGGCACAATGAAATATGAGCTCCTCAGCTCCAAAATGATTTATTCTGGCAGGGTATTCGACGTACGCAGCGACCTGGTGCAGCTGCCGGGCGGAAGAACCCACCTGTTTGATATCGTCGACCATCACCCGGCAGTGACGATGATACCCGTAGATGAAGACAGGCGCATATGTTTTATCCGCCAATACCGGCTTGCCGCAGGTAAAGAGCTATTAGAGCTGCCAGCCGGAGTTCTGGAAGTTGGCGAAGAGCCTATTGCTGGCGCACAGCGGGAGATCCGGGAAGAAGTTGGGATGTCAGCAAAGAACCTTAAATTGATCGGCGAGTTTTTCCTGGCACCTGGATATTCAACAGAAAGAATGTACGTCTATCTGGCGGACAACCTCTCGCCCGACCCCCTGCCAAAAGATGAAGATGAATTTATTAGCCTGGAGAAAATCTCGATAACGGAGGCTTACCGCATGGTACGTCTCAATCAAATAGAAGACGCCAAGTCAATCTCAGCTTTATTACTCGCTCTTCCCTATTTCATTGAAAAAGAGGGGATCACACTTTCGGCTTTGGGTTGACCGACCTGCCGAGATCTGGCCGCTCTGTGTGGGTTGGACTCCGTTTGCGGTGTAATTGTGCCCTGCGTCCGGTTTCTGGGCTCAGCAGGGTATTCAGCCAGTTGACAGCCCTGCCATCGTATTCACGCATCCCGCATACATCGCAGACCCAGGCTGGAAAATTCGGTACGGTGATCAATTCGCCGTTCAGCCAGGTGAAATAGGTCAGGTACTGCAGGCGCAAGATGCCTGTCTGGCATTCAGGACACATTCCTTAGTCTGTTTTGGCACTTCCACCATGTCGGCGCACATAATATTTTTACCTTTGTTATTACCCGACTTAATCTCCAGCGCTGGCGACCGCTGGGTGTTCAATCAGGCCCCATTGGTCGGGAGGCCAATAGACAAAGACGGCTTCACCAATTATATCTTCGAACGGCACGCTTCCCCAATTATGTGAATCTGAAGAGTTGTTACGATTGTCCCCAAGGACAAATACCGCCCCTGCTGGAACTGTCCATTCACCCTGGTAACCGGGTGGAGCAGCGATGTATTCCTCATTCATCTTTTGCCCGTTGATTGAGACAACCCCTCTGGCTATTTTCACCTCATCCCCTGGCAAACCGATCACGCGCTTGATAAATTCCTGGCTGGGATCACGCGGAAAGCGAAACACGATCACATCACCGTGACCTGGATTCCCAAATTTATAAGCCAGGCGATTGACAACCACAAACTCCCCCGACTTAAGTGATGGCAGCATACTTTCCCCATCCACGCGGATGCGTGCGGAGACCAGGTTGATGCCAAGAAACAGAACCGCCGAAAGAACCAGTGTCTCAAGTATGTCCAGCAGGAAACGCAAATTCCCAGAACGGCCCTTGCTTAACCGCTCCGGCGTAGCTTGTTGACCTGGCTGGATGTTTTCCGGCGCCCATTGTTCCATAAAAAGATTATAAGACCTGTCCTCAGGAGGAGCAAGGAAGGGAAAATTAATAAATTCCCATAGAATCTATTCAATTCATAATTGGATGCTGGGCTACCGGCGAGGGCGCATTACCAGCCGGATAGGCGTGCCGATGAACGGGTATACAGCTCGCAACTGGTTTTCCAGGTAGCGCTGGTATGTAAAGTGAGCAAGCTGAGGATCGTTCACATACAGCAGAAACGTAGGTGGGTCACTGCGGACCTGCGTGGAGTAATAAAACTTGAGCTGGCGCCCTGCCAGCGATGGTGCAGGATGATGATCCTGTGCTTCGTGGAAAACTTTATTCAACTGGGATGTTGGCAGCCGGATCAAACGCTCTTCCTGCACCCGGAGAGCCAGTGGTAGTACTCGGTCAACACGCTGCCCTGTTTTTGCTGAGATAAACAGGAGCGGTACATAATCCATGAAATTGAGCTCTTTACGTATTTGATGGGTGAACTGATCTATCGTATGCGTATCTTTCTCAACCAGGTCCCATTTGTTAATCAACACTACCACGCTCTTCCAGGCATCAAGGATGATACCGGCGATATGTGTATCCTGGGCAGTAATCCCCGTGGTGGCATCGATCAGTAGCAAAGCCACATCCGATCTTTCAATGGCGCGCAGCGAGCGAAGCACGCTGAATTTTTCAACCCCGGGTTCAATTCTTCCACGCCGGCGGATGCCAGCGGTGTCAATCAGTGTGACTGGAATTCCTTCGTATTCCAAGAAAGAATCCACAGCATCGCGGTAGTGCCTGGGATCGCGCTGACGATAGCACGTTCTTCACCCAGGAGCTTATTCAGCAGGCTGGATTTTCCAACATTAGGTTTGCCCACGATTGAGATTTTGATCGACTCATCTTCTTCGGCTTCCACGCTGGCTGGAAGAACTGCTACCAGTGCATCCAACAAATCACCCGTACCTAATCCGTGCTGGGCTGAGATCGGGTACGGCTCACCCATTCCAAGCTCATAGAATTCGGTGACCATCATCTCTCGTTGCTGGCTGTCCACCTTGTTGGCTACCAGAAGTACAGGAGGCCATGTCTTGCCATCCTGCGATTTTTGACGGCGGCGCAGGATCCTGACAACCTCCTGGTCCGCCGGGGTTACCCCACTCATTACGTCCAGAACAAGAAGCACAGCATCGGCATCCTGGATGGCGATTTCAGCCTGTTGGCGAATCTCGGCGATGAAATCAGCTGAACCAACCGAAAGAGGCTGCTGGTTTGAAGAGCCCCCTGTCCAGGTCGGATCGATGCCGCCTGTGTCAACAATATCAAACAGCACTCCGTTCCATTCAGCTTCCGCCAACAGCCGGTCGCGTGTCGTGCCCGGTACCTGATCCACAACCGCCAGCCGCTCACCAGCCAGGCGATTGAAGAGGGTCGATTTACCGACATTCGGACGGCCAACTAAAGCAACCACGGGTTTAGGCATCTTTATTCCTCAAGGCTGCGGTGTCAGCGTAGGCGCAGTGGTCGGTAGAGCCGTTGGAGATGCAGTCCCCGTCAAATTGGGTATAGAAGTGGGAGTAACCAGGATTTCGACCTCGATAGTCTCAGGCAGGATCGTCTGAACTCGCACCTCATCCGGAAAACGCACTACTTCCGGCACGCGCTGGTATACTCCGGGTGGTTGGCCGCTTAAATCTACAACCACTTGAAAATCCTCAGCTGTCAGGCTTTCAAGGATATTAAGTGGGCCTGCCACGATGATATCAACCGTTTCCGGAGAAATCACTGCCACCAGGTCTGGAGCCAACCCAATCACTTCCACGGGTACGGTAAGCGTAAGGCTGCCCTCTATCGCCGCAATGCTGACCTGCACCAGCACTCTCTGGTCACTGACGACTCTCACCCCTTCTGGCAGGTTCAAGCTCACTACCGTCTCATAGTAATCCTGCAATCCAGTGAGATCTACCGGCAGGGTTTCAACAAATCCTGGAATGTCCTCGATGAGCTGCGGATTATCTGCAAATAAGGTCACTGTCAAAGGTGAAACAGAGATATTGGTAAGCCTGTATCCTTCCTGCACCTTACCCGTCGTCACCACTTTCACCACCACGTTTTTGAATCCACCTAACAGGCTGACTGGCTGGGTGATGTGTGCAACCCTGGGTGTCACCGTCACATCAGGGATCACAGCGCGGTTTCCATCAACTGCGATCAATTCAACATCGCGTTCAATCGTATCGATTGCCCCCGTGAGATCTAACCTGGCGATCACTTCTGCCACCTGAGTAACCACCGATTCTGCTCCCGTGACGGTGGCATTTTCGGGCTGAACTACCGCTTCGCCCTGACGGTATCCCAGGGGTGGCTCGCCTTCAATAACCAGCTCAACTGGCATCTCTTTGCTCAGTAAAGGCTCAAGAGACACACTCACTTCTTCCGGATCGACTTCCAGGATACGAATCGGGCTGATATCTACCTGCAGCTGTACATTTACTGTATGCTCACCAGTTCCCAATCCAGAGAGATCAATCCAGGCAGAAACCAGATCCGGATTTGTATTTAAAGTAGCCCAGATGGATTTAGGAGCACGCAGAGTCAGGCTGACATCATCTTGAAAATCCCCTACCAGCAGTAAGCCTGGGTCCTGGCCGATCACATTTATTGTCACAGGTTCGAAGACACCCTCTTCATTTGGATCTGCATTGACTACAGCAGATACCCACACCACGAAGGCCAGGATCAACGCCAGGAGCAAAGTACCGAAATTCCTGGCAAGCCAGCGGAAAGGAGCCAGGAACATCAGGTAGTCTCCTCGTCTTCACGTGGGCTGGAGGTAGGCCGCCTGGAAAGCAACCCAAATATCCCCCCTGGTAGCGCAGGCCGGAAGAGAGCGCGCAAGATATTCTCCAACCGTTCTGCATCCAACCTGCGGATCATTTTTCCACCATGGACTACTGAAATCCAACCGGTTTCTTCCGAAACAACCACAGCCACACCATCACTGACTTCGGAAATCCCCAGGGCTGCCCTGTGGCGCAATCCAACCTGCCTTTCTGGAGTGCTCATCAGCACACCACTGGCGGAGAGAGGCATAACGCAAGCAGCTGCAACCAGTCGAGACTCAGATATGATCACTGCTCCATCGTGTAAAGGGGTGTTTGGATAGAAAATCTGAAGCAGAAGCTCCGGAGTGACGCGTGTGAATCCATTCTGACACCCGTTTCGGCATAATTATTGAGATGGTCACGACGCTCTAATACGATCAACGCGCCATGCTGCCGGTCAGAAAGCCGAGTTGTCGCTGTGACAATTGCGTCAACGGTATCCTGCAGCTGTACGCGAGACTCTTTCAGAAGGCAGCAGAACTCCTGCACGCCCCAATCTTTCAAGGGCGTGCCGGATTTCCGGGGCAAATATCACGGGTATGGCAAAAAATACGGCCGGTAAGGTGGTTCGCACCAACCAGGAAAATGCTGGCAGCACCTCCAGCGATGTCAGTAAGCCCAGGAGAGCTACCAACACGATCACACCACGTAATAGTGTCATCGCCTGTGTGCCTCGCAGCAGTCGTAAGATAACAAAGAAAATCGCCGCCACCAGGAATATATCGAGAATGCTCAGCCAGTCCAGTCGCTCAAGGACAAATGCCAGGTTGGCAATCAAATTACTGACAAAATCAGACAAGACACTTATCTCCTGGTCATACTGGCTTCAGAACTCGATCTTCACGCAGTTTTTTATAAAGCACAATTACCTCATCAGACAGGGATTCTCGGACTGCTTCCTCCCAGGCACGCACTCCAAGATTCTGGATCGGCCCCGAGGAATAACCCAGAGATGCAAATAGTTCTTCCCGACCTTGAAATTTCAACGGTAGGAAAATCAGTGATAACTCACAATTCAACTCCTGTGAGGCATCTTCTGCTTCTTTCAGCAGGAGCGAAAGTGCGTATTCCGCGGGCAGATTTTCGTCCAGGTACACATCGTCGATCTTCATAACGAGGTTCTCAACCTGCCACCCAAGGATGCCGCAGGGTATGCCACTCTTACGCAGCAACAGGTAGGCTTTATCTCCGAATGCTACCATTACCTGTTCATAATTCAGCCTGCGTTTGCCATTGCTCAAACGGTTTATCAGGCCTGCGATCTGCTCTGAACTCATCCGGTCTGGCGCGCTGCACGACAAGGTCAGCTTTCGATGCCTCCAAAGAGCGCTGAGGCTTTTAATTCGGCAGGAAATGTTTCACGCCAGGCAGCGTAGACCTGCTTCCACATCTCTTCATACGTTCCATCGTTGCGAATCACTACCTGGGCTGACTTCAGCTTGAGCTCTTGAGAGGGTTGAGAATCTACGCGCTGGGTTGCTTCAGCTTCACTCATGCCCCTTTATTCTGATCAGCCGTGTGATTTGGATTTCTCTGGAAGAAAAAACCGTCCAGATGGCACTGCATAGCATAGCCAGTCCGGATTCAAGCAGTTTTATCGCTTCGATGACGACAACCTGCCGTTGAGTACGGGAAACCAGTATATTTATTGCCAGGCTGACTTGAGGATGGATAATCCCTTCAAGCTGCTTTAGAGCCTGTAAATCAGCAAATACAATTCGGCCCAATCTCGACCGGTCGATTTCGCCATCAGCAGCCAGAATCCATTTACCGAATGTCTCCACCACCGGTTGATAGCCGGGAGAGCCTTTCATGATTAACTGGTGAGACAATGCATCTGCATCAATCCCATTCGCCCCCAGGTGTTCCAGCATCTTCCTTACCACACTTTTACCGGTGGCAATATTCCCGGTTAATCCAATTACATATTTACCTGGCCAACCGCTCATGCCACCTCCATGGCCACCTTCGAAGACCACAGACCATTTTAGTCTGAGGAACGAAGAATGTCAAACTATGTGGCGTTCAAGAAATTCCCCCAGAACAAACGGAAGTATGCGAAAGCTCCTGTATTTCCTTTATGCAGCGGGTGCAATGCATCCCATTGAATGATGAATGATGTCGCCACATCATTAGCGTCTAAAAAGGCACCGTTGTGGAATTCAATTCCTGGACGCAGGCTGCATGTCCATACTGTTAATGCTTCATCTACCGCACATTTTTCTGCCAGGTTAGGTTGAGCAGTAACCGTTCCGGGTTCCAATCGATATAGGAACTCAGTGACTTGCACACAGGCCTGTAAAGCTGAGGGATCAGCTTCGTCAGCACAATATAAAGATTGAGGCTCCATAGGCTGCAGCCAGACGAATTCCTGCTGGCCGGGTAAGTTTAAAAGGTGAAAAGCTTCATAACCATAGAAAGTGGTATTTGCCCCTTGAAACCCCTGCCTGTAAATCACCGACAGGCTCTCTTGTGAATCCCAGCCTCCATGAGCAAGTGGAATCATTGGTACATGGCTTTTAATCGCAGTGTTTGCCTGCGCGTAAAAAGGTGCCCGGTTTTCTGCACTTGAATTTGCACCCTTATCCAGGGCTTCTTCGATATCAGGAAAATGGCTGCCAAAGGTTGCTGGAGCCTCCGCACCGAAGTGAGTATCGAGGAAATTCGTAATATCCGGGTAATCAGCACCCCAACCTAATAAAAAAAGCCCTGGTATTTGTCCAGAGTCGACTGCCGAAAGAAAGGCATCCGATTCCACCACACTGAGCTGCACATCCAATCCCAGGTTCTGCTTCAATTGGCGGCTGATTTCCGCTGCGACCCGGTCAGGCCAGGGCATATAGCCATACGCTTCACCTCGATACATCAGGCTCAGCTGGAATCCCAGCGGGAAACCAGCCTGGCTTAACAGGTCCCGGGCAGCCTGCGGATCGAAACCATACCAGGATTCACCTTCACAGGCATATGGGATGGTGCAGGGCCCAAAGTATTCCGCCAGCTGGTAGCCGGATGGATAAGCCACCTGCACCAGCCTGTTCCGGTCAATCGCCATAGCCAGGGCGCGCCGCACATCCTCCTGGTCGAATGGGGGGATGGCATTGTTGATTCCCAGGTACGCAACGTTCAGGGCGGGACGAATGAGCAAGTTCAAATTATCATAGCTGGAAACCTGCTCAAAATATTCCGGCCCGATGCTGTCCACTCCATCCACCATCCCTGCCATCACAAGCAGCAAGCGCTGTTGGGCAACCGGTTCCCAGCGGAATATGAGCGGAGAGATGCTTGCTTTTGGCTCACCCCAATAGCCATCGAATCCCTCCAAAACCAGCTCCTGCCCTCGTTTCCACTCAACCATCCGGTAAGGTCCAGTTCCGATTGGATTTTCCAGCAACCGACCTCCCCCACCAGTCTCCTCCAACCACTCATCAGGTTGGATGGCGAAAGATGGGAAAGCGATTTTTTCCAGGAAAGCCGGGTCGGGAGAACACAAAGTGAACCTGACCGTGAGCTGGTCAACTGCCTCGATGGATCTAAACGATCCGCCGTAATTACAATCTGGAGCATTGAGCGATATCGGCTCAAAAGGTATTTCAACCGCGGTAGGAGTGGGGTTTTCTGAGACTGGAGTGGCTGTCGGATTACCCAACGGGTTATCTGAGATGCTGCCTGTCGCACTCGGTGTATCGGGCGGAATGTTATTTCTTTCAACCATACCGCATCCACTTAACGCCAGAAAGAAGATCAGTAAGGTGAAATTGTATATCAACAAGCGCATGGGACTCTTTCTCAACCCAATCGAAAATTGGCTGGTCGCGCCCGTCATTGTCGCATCAAAAACAGGAGTTATTCTGCGCCGCGCATTGCCAGGCGCGGATCCAGGGCGTCACGCATCCCATCACCCAGCAAATTAAAGCCGAGCACTGTCAGCATGATCGCCAGCCCGGGAAAAAACACCAGGTGTGGAGCAGTGAAAACCTGGTTGCGCTCTGATCCTAACATCGTGCCCCACTCCGGCATCGGAGGCTGCGCACCCAACCCCAGGAAGGACAAAGCTGCGGCATCCAGGATTGCGGTAGCTATCCCCAGAGTCCCCTGGACTATCAGCGGGGTCAGCGAGTTTGGCAGGATACGTCCAAACAGGATATAGAAAGTCCCGCCGCCCAGCGAACGGGAAGCCTCCACGAACTCCATCTCCCGCACCGTGAGCACAGTAGACCGCACCACACGGGCGTAAGCGGGGATCGATACAATCGCAATAGCGATCAGAGCATTGATCAATCCCGGACCCAGGATCGACACGATAGCAATGGCTAAGAGCAAACTGGGAAAGGCCAGCAGCACGTCCATGACCCGCATGATCACATTATCAATGGGCCCACCCAGGTATCCAGCGATCGACCCAAGGATAGTCCCGATGACAATTGCGAAAGACACGGAAACGATCCCGACCATCAGGCTCAGCCTGGCGCCATATAAAATCCGGCTGTACTGGTCGCGCACGTTGCCGTCGATTCCCATAATATGCTGCGGTTGATCCTCTGGGACAGCCAAACAGGTGGATGCAGGGAGGCTGGCGCACCTTCACCGGTTCAATGCCAATCAAAACCTGGATCGGGTCGTACGGAGCAAGCAGTGGGGCAAAGACGGCAACGAACAATAGAAATCCCAGGATGCCCATTCCAACCAGGGCTGATTTGCGCTTGAACAAACGGCGCATGGCTGTCTTCCACAGGGTTACGCTTTCAGTGGAACGCAGGCTCTCCGCTTCCAGCTGGACTACTGGCGCTGAATTTGCATTCTTTTCGATTATTGAGGTCATGAGGAGCTAGTCCAGTCGCACACGTGGATCCAGGTAAACGTATGAGATATCCACAATCAAGTTTAGTATCACGAAGAAAATTGCGATTACAACAGTGAATGATTGCACGATGACATAATCCCGGGCAGTGATCGATTCAAATAAGATCCTTCCGACGCCTGAAAGCCCGAAGATGGTCTCAGTGAGCACCGCGCCCCCTAAAAATGCCCCCAGGGATAATCCAATAATCGTCACCAGTGGCAGCAAAGCATTGCTCAAGGGCATGCCTGAGCACGACCGACGAGCGCTTCAAGCCTTTTGCACGCGCCGTTCGGACGTAATCCTGCCCCAAGACGTCCAGCATGCTTGAACGGGTCATGCGCGCAATGATTGCCAGCGGAATCGTACCGACTGCGATGGCCGGTAAAATCATGTGCCTGACGGCATCCTTAAAGATATCCCAGCGCCAGATCAGTATCGAATTGACCAGGTTCAGGCGGCTGATAAATTCCAGCATGGAGTGCAACATGCCTGTGCCGGCTACCTCCCATCCCCATGCTTCATAGAAGGCTGGAACAATCATTCCCGGAGAAAGTCGCCCGGAAGGCGGCAGCTGGAACGGTGTATCCTTTAATACCAGCGCAAAAAGATAGGCCAACATCAATCCCAACCAAAAGACCGGCATTGAGACGCCGACATTAGCGATCATCATGGTGCCTACATCCACGGATGAGTTATGCTTGACAGCCGAGATGATCCCCAGTGGGATGCCTACCAGTACGCTGAAGGCCATCGCAACCAGGCTCAATTCAAGAGTGGTCGGTAGACGCTCGACCAATATCTCCGTGACAGGTTTGCTAAAACGAATGGAAGTACCCAAATCGCCAGAAGCGATTTCTTTTATATAAATCCCAAACTGCACCAATATTGGCCGGTCGAGTCCATGCCGGTGGATGAAGTCGTCACAGACAGCATCGGTAGCTTTCTCTCCCAGGATAGCCCGGCACGGGTCGCCTGGTAACAGGCGCCCAATAGCAAAAGTGACGAATAAAATACCGAATAAAGCCGGGAAACTGGAAAGAACGCGCCTGAGAATGAATGTAAACATGATGCTGGTATTCCCGGTGAGAGGGAGTTCACCCTCACCGGGAACAGGCTAAATGAAATTAGTTATTCAGATGCAGGCGGATTCAGGAAACCACCCCACAGGCTGGTCCAATAGGTGAAGCCGCCGGTGTTGCCTACATGCAGCGGGTGAGCAGCATCCCACTGCACCACGTACGACAGTACCACGTCGTTAGCGTCCAGCGAGGAGCCATCGTGGAATTTCACACCCTGGGCGCAGCTTGCAGGTCCACTCCGTCAGATCAGCGTTGGCTTCGCAGGCTGTGGCCAATGCTGGCATAGGAGTTGTATCGTTGATCTCGAAGTGGTAAAGGGCCTCAACTACCTGCTCGCAGCCGCGCAGCGATTCTCCGTCAGTCTCGTCCGCGCAGTACAGCGAGATCGGCTCGGCGTTCTGCATGAACACGAAGGTGTCCTGCCCGGCAATGCCGGTAACGTAGAACAGCTCGGAGGTCAATGGGCTGGCCTGGGGATTCTCGACCGTTGCTTTGTAGGCGGTGCCAGAGCCACCGTGAGCAATTGGCACCATCGGGACGTGCTGCTTGATCAGGTTGTTGGCCTGGGCATACAGCGGCTTACGGGCTTCGATGTCTCCCAATGAAGCTGCTTCGGTCAGAATATCGGTCAGGTCGGTGAATTTCTCACCAAATTGCGCAGAAGAGCTGGCACCGAAATGGTAATCCAGGAAGTTGGTCATGTCGGGGTAGTCCGCGCCCCAACCCAACAGGTGCAGGCCTTGCAGTTGGCCGGAGTCGGAGGCGTCGATGAAAGCACCCGATTCCATTACTTCCAGCTTGGCATCGATATTCAGGTTTTCCTTCAATTGAGCCTGGATATCCTGCGCCACCTGTGTGACCTGCGGCAGGTAGCCGCGCACCACGTCTCGGTAGTTCAGGACCGTCTCGAAGCCATCCGGGAAACCAGCTTCGGCCAGCAATGCCTTACCAGCTGCCGGGTCGAATTCGTACCAGGCATCGCCTTCACAACCACCCGGGATGGAGCAAGGGGTGAAGTGCGAAGCGACTTCAGATCCTGGCGGGTAGAAGGTATCCACGATGCGCTGGCGGTCGATGCCCATGGCAATCGCCTGGCGCACTTTCTCATTATCGAAGGGAGGGTAGGTGTTGTTCATACCCACGTAGAAGACATTCAGCGCCTCTGCGCCTCATTAGTTGAAGATTCGAGTCTGCCTCAATCTTCGGGAAATCATCCGGACCTGGGTTGTCGATGCCGTCTACTGTGCCAGATTGCAATTCGAGCAAGCGTTGGGCGGCTTCGGTGCTCCAGCGCAGCACGAAAGTCTTTGACTTGGGTGCTTCACCCCAGTAATCCGGGTTGGCTGCGAAGATCACCTCTTCGCCGCGCTTCCATTCGGAGAGCATGTAGGGGCCAGTTCCGATGGGTTTTTCCAAGAGGGCGCTGCCTTCACCACCGCCGCCAGTGCTCTCCAGGTATTCCGCGGGCTGGATAGCGAAGGGGACAAAAGCGACCTTGGAAAGAAAAGCCGGGTCAGGTCGGCACATGGTGAACTTTACGGTCAATTCATCCACCGCCTCGATGGACTTCATCAAGCCGCCATATTCGCAGTCCGGAGCGCTGTAGGTCATCGCCTCGAACGGCACCATGGTGGCAGTGGGTGGCACTTCAGTAGCTGCCGGGCCGCAGGCTGCCAGCACAAAGCTGAGCAGCATAACAGCTGCGACCATGAATTCAATTCTTTTGTAGTTCATTCGTTCTCCTCCTTCTAAGGAAATGAAATTAGGAATTGATTATGGAAAAGATAAATTATCTGTTCTTGACTGCACCTCCTGTTGGCTCTTCGTGGAACCATTCTGTAAGGTCACTTAACGTTTAGTTGGTATACGCAGTCCAAGTTTAACCTTACAGCCCGAGCAAATCCCTCACCTGATTATACGTTAGGTTAAGAAGTTGTCAACCGTGTAAGTCACTTAATCATTCTGCTTGCCGGTCCAGTAAACTGGCTTGTCACCATAAATGACGATATTTGTCCATATTTTTTATGACACCTGACACTGGTACAAATTAGCTTCAAATATATAATCAGCAAGAGTCAGAATATTTATCTACAGCGGGTAATTTACTGATGTACAAGAAGTCGCAGATGGAGGTGGTGCATGTCGATGCGAGAATGGCAATCGGTTAAATATTGTTACTGTCAGCATGTTGGTATTAATGTCTCCCTCGAAGCCGAGGTAATAATCCCTTCCGAAATCCTTCCAGACCAGCCTGCACGCGTCCTGGGTCACCGCTGCTCGAATGGATTGGAATGCAACCTGGATGGGCGCCCGAGCTGTATCTGGGCTGGAACGAACCCGGCTATCGACCCATTCAAAGAGTGGATTAAGGCGATCTAGCGCCACCGTATAAATACCTTTACTATCGAGAACCTCCCTGGGTTCAGTTAGAGCCGATAGGCAAACCCGCTGGCGTGTAAGACCTCGACACGCCAGCGGGTTGGTTTAAAGGTATCCAGCCTTAAGAAATCACGCCCAGCCGTTTCCCAACAATTTGAAAAGCTTCAAGCCCCTGCTTGAGATCTTCCTGGCTGTGGGAAGCAGAGATCATCACACGGATGCGGGCTTTTCCACGCGGTACCGTTGGGAAGCCAAGCGCCATGGCGAACACTCCTTCCTTGAAAAGCTCGCGGCTGAACTCCTGGGCCAGGGGTGCCTCCCCCAGCATGACTGGCGTGATTGGAGTCACGGAGTTGCCGATGTCGAAGCCAAGAGCGCGCATCTCGGCTTTGAAAAACCCGGTGTTCTCCCACAGGCGCTCAACAAGCTCGGTGGATTCTTCCAACAGGTCGATCGCAGCCAGGCAGGCTGCGACATCGGGTGGGGTCATGGCTGAGGAAAACAGGAAAGGCCTTCCACGCTGCCGCAGCCACTCGACCACCAGCGAATTACCTGCTACCACCCCACCGACCACACCAAAGGCTTTTGACAGCGTGCCAATTTCGACGTCCACTTTGCCATGCAATCCAAAATGGTCGACAATTCCTCTTCCGCCTTTTCCAACTACCCCTTCGCCATGAGCGTCATCGACCATCAGGACAGCATCAAAGTCCTTCGTGACATCGTAGATCGCATCCAGGGGAGCCAGGTCGCCGTCCATGCTGAACACACCGTCGGTGATCACCAGGAGGCGCGGGTAGCTTGACCGGTTTTCCTCCAGCACGCGCCGTAAATCCTGTGGATCGCAGTGCTTGTAGCGGGTTATCTTGGCCCCCGAAAGGCGGCTTCCATCGATTATGCTGGCATGATTCAGCTCATCTGAGATAATGGCGTCGTCTTTGCCCACCATGGCGGGGATGGCAGCCAGGTTGGCAGTGAAACCCGACTGGAACGTGATCGCAGCTTCCACACCCTTAAATCCCGCCAGGCGCTTTTCGAGAGTGATATGCAGGTCCATTGTTCCGGCAATCGAGCGTACTGCTGCTGGTCCGACCCCATATTTCTTTACTGCAGATTGAGCAGCTTCCACCAGTCGCGGGTGGTTTGCGAGACCCAGGTAATTATTCGAGCAAAAATTCAGCACCCTTTGACCGTCGACCACCAACCAGGCTCCCTGGGCTGAGCCGATAGTCCGGATACGGTTATACAATCCGGCTTCCTTCAAATTATTAAGCTCGGTCTCGATCCATTCCAATTTACCTGACATTTTTCCCTCTCAAGAATTGATGGAGTTAATTAGTAGATTTGGGCTTCTGGCGTGGTCTGGGGCTGGATCCGATCAGGTGAACTCATAAAGCCGCGCTTTTCAACCGGCGCGGATTGCTCATTTTCCCAATCTCCTGCCAGCCGTTCCTGCTTCCATTTATTTCCGGATCGATAAGCCCGTTCAAGGTATTCCTCCAGAGCTGAGTCGTCCTGCTCAAAAATGATACTTCGAACCAACTGCAGCTCTGCCAGGGAATTGTCCAACACGCGCATCACATTTTCTCGGTTTGATACGATGGAGGTCTTCAATGACTGAGAACCGTCCAGATGCAAAACCGGCCCGCTGGCGTCGGCGAACGCACGGCCTGCAACCTTACGAGCCTCTCGCCAGCCAGGTTGGTCAACCGTTGCGTTCAGTAAAGCCGCTGCCAGTATCTGCGGCAGGATCATGGTGGAAGTCATCAATCCGTCGATCTCCGCCAGGTCCGCAAACAGCGGTGTCGAGCCGAGCAGCCGCGTCAGGTCTGCCGCCAGTTTAATGGCATTCGAGTCGGTGCGGGGCGGTGAGGTGATGGCAATCAAACCCTTCTCAAAAAGGTCCGGATGAGCCGCCTGTTGACCAGAGCTGGCATCGTTCAGATATGCAGGGTTTATCACCGGAGTTAATCCGACGTAATGCCTGCCCGTTGGGAGCAGCTCTTTTGCCCAGTCGGCGACAATTACTTTGAGCGGAGAGGTGTCCATTACGACTGCACCTTCAATTAAATCCTGAGCTATTAAACGCATTGTTTCCGAGATCTGGTCTATGGGTAGGCACAGCAGGACAAGGTTCGCATTACGGACGGAATTCGGCAAATTCGAGTTCGACGCGGTCAATCGCGCCCATCTTCTCCGCCTGCCGTGTGAAGGCAAGCTACCTTATCATGCCCAACCCGGCTGACCAGGTCTGATGTTTGGCTAATGCCAGCCCTATCGAAGCGCCTATCTGTCCCAATCCGATTATAGTAATCTGAATGGTCACATCAAACCTCAACTTTCTTCGTCTAAAAGCTGCAGCTGGTACAGGAAGTAGTCTTCCCGTGTGCGCATCCCCGATTCTAAATCTGCTTTCGAAACCGGACTGCATGGCTCCTGGTGCCGGCGGATCAGATTAACGGTCAATTGAGAGGCCCCTGCCAAAGCCGCCATCTCTGCACCCCAGGCCGGGTGCTGCTCAGCAACAACGAAAATGCGTTTCCACCCGCGCATGTCACCGGAAGCTCCCCACCTCTGGAAAGTGCCAGGGAAAAAGCGTTTGGCTAAAACCACAATTGCACGCTCCCATAGATTTAGCGGCGAGCGGCTTTTTCCCACATCGTGAAGCAGCGCCGCCGCCAACAGGTCAGGGTCTGTCTTTCCAGAAGCGATTAAGCTTCTGGCAATCTCGAGGCTGTGATTAATTTCTGATGGCTGTAATTCAAGAAATAAAGCCAGAAGAGGTGGCGATAGAATGGATTGCGCCAGCTTGATCCCGGTTTGATCCGGGACTGCTGTCATCGCCCTCCAGAATTGGCCAGCACGGTAAGCCGCCCTCACCGCTCAGCCTGCCAGGAAATTCATCATGAGCATCAAAGGAGGGCGCAGGATCGCTCCAATGATGTCAATGCCAAAATATGGTAGGACAACCGCAACGACGATCAAGATCATCGGCCCGTAGGGGCGAATACTCTCAAATGTGCTCTGCATGGATGGAGGCAAGAGGTAGTCAAGGATTTTTTCTCCATCCAGGGGTGCCAGTGGTATCAGGTTAAACAGCATCAAGACCATGTTTATGGTCACGAATTCGACCAGGATCTTGGATGCACTGGGTAAGAAAGAAGAGCTGGCCGCAAATCCTTCGGCAACGGATGCCAGGCCCAGGCGAAAGGGTATGGCCGCCAGGATAGCCATCAAAAAATTGGAGAAGGGCCCAGCCAGAGAAACCCACATCAGTGCTGATGAGGAATGTCTCTGTAATGCGTAGGGATTCACAGGTACAGGCTTGGCCCAGCCAAATCCAGCCACTAACAACAGCAAAGAGCCCATCGGATCCAGGTGCGAGATTGGATTCAAGGTCAGTCTGCCGTTCATGCGCGGAGTGTCATCCCCAAATCGAGTTGCAGTCCAGGCGTGAGCAAATTCGTGGATCGTGAACGCAACCAGTAAAACGATAATACGTGCGATCAGCGTAGCTGGATCAAGGCTGAACATTAAGGTTTTCTCCCGGTTGGCAATTATACCATCGGGCTCGGTGGGCATCCTGGCCTGGTGGAAGCCCTGGTCTGGCGTGTTATAATGCGCCTGTGTTGCCCGAGATAGAGATAGGAAACATGGTTGTGCTGCGAAAGCCGCACCCATGTGGAAGTTATGAATGGAAAATCTACCGGTTGGGGGCGGACATCGGTATTGAATGTTTGCGCTGCGGGCGAAGGGTGATGTTACCCCGCCGAATTCTGGCTCGTAGGGCGAAAAAATTCCAGACCAGCGAGGAAAATGCACCCGGTTCCTGAACCCGCTCGCATCCTTTTCTTATTCTCGGATACGGGTGGAGGGCACCGCTCAGCAGCTGAAGCTATCATCGAAGCCCTTCGATTGGAGTATGGGAATAAAATTTCCACGGAAATGGTTGATATCTTCCTGGAAGTCGCTCCACCGCCGCTCGACCATCTCCCAGGGCTGTATCCGAAGCTTGTTCGCCTACCGAGAGCCTGGGAAATCGGCTACAGGCTGAGTGATGGAGACCGGCGGGCCAACCTGCTGGCATCCAGCGCCTGGCCCTATATCCGGAAGAGCGTCCACAGGCTGATTGCCCAACATCCTTGCGACATGATTGTGTCTGTGCACCCGATGGCGAATGCGCCTTTGATGCGCGCCCTCAACCACCGGCATATCCCTTTCATCACTGTGGTAACGGATCTGGTGACGACGCATGCTTTCTGGTACCATCCGGAAGTCGATCTCTGCCTGGTACCCACTCCGCAGGCTTATGATCGGGGGATTACTTTCGGCATGCAGCCAGAACGCCTTCGGGTAGTGGGTTTACCAGTCGCCAACCGTTTTTACCAACCGGGCGACGATCCAGCTGTCCTGCGCCGTAAATTTGGCTGGCCGCACGACCGCCCGATTGTCCTTCTGGCAGGTGGCGGAGAGGGCATGGGGCCAATCGAACGCACCGCCCGTGAAATTTCGGCGAATTGCCCTTCGGTCGGCCTGGTGGTCATCACCGGGCGCAACCAGGAATTGAAAGAAAGGCTTGAGAAGATTGACTGGCGAATCCCCACATTTATTTATGGCTTTGTCACCGAGATGCCCGATTTTATGCGTGCCTCCGATATCCTGGTCACCAAAGCCGGGCCGGGCACCATCTCGGAAGCTTTGATAACCAATATCCCCATGATCCTGTACAGCCGCCTGCCGGGGCAGGAAGATGGCAATGTGGATTATATCGTCTCAGAGCAGGCAGGCGTGTGGGCACCTCAGCCCCGAAAGATAGTCGCTGCGCTGCAGGATTGGCTTTCCAACCCTGAAAAACGCCTTCAGGCAGTGGCGGCATGTAAGCGGTTGGCGCGGCCTCGAGCCGCCAAAGAAACCGCCCAAATTATAGGAGAATATCTAGACCTGAAAGAGCAGGTATACCAATGAAAAACAAATCGCAAATCCTTGGCTTACATCTCATGCTTGTCGCTTCAATACTTCTGGCAGGGTGTGGTTCTTCTGAATCAGACACCACTCCCACACCCAACGTTACCCAGGCTTACCAAACCGTGGAGGCTCGCCTGACGGAAGCATCCGCCAGGACACCGGAAGCCACACCCACCACACCTCCAACCAATACTCCACCGCCACCGCCTTCTCCGACCAGCACGCTGGCGGTGACGAATACAACTGCGCCGACTAATACCACCGGAGCAGTGACCAGTACCTGCGACGTGGCCGCCGCAGGAAATCCAATCGATGTGACCATCCCCGATGACACCCAAATGACACCCGGAAAGACCTTCACCAAGACCTGGCGGCTGCAGAATGCAGGTACCTGTACCTGGACAAAATCATATACGATCGCTTTGTTTTCAGGTGACGGGATGGGTGCTGCGGGCAGTATTCCACTTCCCGCCGATGTATCTCCCGGGCAATCCGTCGATATCTCTGTCGATATGATCGCTCCAGCAACTGCGGGCACTTACCAGGGCAACTGGAAGCTGCGAAACGCTTCGAATGTTTTCTTCGGCATCGGTCCTGGAGGCGGGTCGCCATTCTGGGTGCGTATCATCGTCAGCACCTCCCTGACCTCAGTTGCCACCACATCTGCCTCGACCACCATCACCCCAACCACGCCTCAACCGGGCGGTGTCCAGGCCAGCGGTCAAAAAACCATGGCAAATAATGACGGCATCGACCTGGACGGCAGCCTGGCTGGAAGCCAGCGTGACTTCATTTACCTGGCTGATAGTGTCAAAAACGAATATTACCTGTCGCCGGTCAACAACGCTGTATTCGGAACATTTGGAGCTTCTAAACCCTCGCAGTCGGATTGCCAGGCAGCTGCAAAATCCGGATCGAATTTCTCGCTTCTCACCCAGGGCAATACATACCTGTGTTACCAGACTGACTCAGGATTGATCGGCTGGTTGTACCTCGAGTTTTTCAACATTAACAACCTGGAGGTGACTGTCCAATACCTGACCTGGGCAGGGTGATGACCGGTGTGGGTACGCTGTACCTGGTAGCCACGCCGATTGGAAATCTGGAAGATATCAGCCAGCGCGCCCTGCGTACGCTGAACCAGGTTGCTTTAATCGCGGCTGAAGACACCCGCCATACCGCAAAGCTGCTTTCGCATTACAGCATCCGAACACCGGTTACCAGCTACTTTGAGCATAACAAGCTGAGCAAACTCGACCAGGTGCTGAAAGCTCTCGAATCCGGAGATGTTGCCCTGGTATCCGATGCAGGCACACCAGCCTTAAACGATCCTGGATACGAGCTTGTAAAAGCTGCGCTTGATGAATGGCCACCGGGTGTCTCCTATCCCCGGGCCAAGCGCTCCGCTTGCTGCTCTGGTCGTCTCCGGCCTGCCCAGCGACGCTTTTCTCTACCTGGGATATCTACCGCGCAAACAAAACGACAGGCGCCAGTATTTATCCAGGGTCGCAGATCAGCCCTACACCCTGATCTTTCTCGAAAGTCCCCACCGCCTGTTAGCGTCTTTATCTGACATGCTTGAACTGCTCGGTGACCGGGACATTTGTGTTGCTCGAGAGTTGACCAAGCTGCATGAGGAAGTACTGCGTGGCAAACTGCAGGAAATCCTGGTCCACTTTCAAAACCAGCCAGCGCGTGGCGAATTCACCCTGGTTTTGGCAGGCGCCACCATCTCGAAATCGCGCTGGTCAGAAGAACAAATCAGATCAGCGATTCAGCAGAAATTAATATCCGGTGAGCCTGCCTCCAGGATCGCAGGGCAGTTAACTGTGCAATCAGGCTGGCCGCGCCGTGAGATATACACGCTGGTCAACCAGCTGCAATCCACCGAGAAAACTGGGAGCTGACATGAACCTGGATGATCTGGACTATTTCGATAAGCTGGACGCACAGCGAATGCTGGATCATATCGACAATTTACCCGCTCAACTCCAATCGGCATGGGATATCGGACAAAAATCTCCCCTTCCCGACTGGAATGGCATAAAACAGGTAATAGTTGCCGGTATGGGCGGCTCGGCCATCGGAGGGGATTTACTCAGTGCCTACCTACTACCTAAATGTTCAGTGCCAGTCTATATAAATCGCGATTATGGATTACCTGCCTGGGCATCCGGTGGCAGCACCCTGGTGGTGGCGTCATCTCATTCTGGTGATACTGAAGAGACACTCTCCGCATTTACAACCGCATTGGATCGCGGCTGCCGTTTGTTAGCCGTAACCACAGGAGGACAGCTGGCACAAATGGCTGACCAGGCCAGCATCCCGGCCTGGAGATACCAGCATCACGGTCAACCAAGAGCGGCTGTAGGCTTCTCCTTCGGCATGCTCCTGGCAGCAATTAGCCGCCTCGGTATCCTGGAGGATCCCTCCGCAGAGTATTTTGAAGCGATCCAGGCCATGCAGGATCAGCAAGCCAGCCTGCGTGCTTCGGTCGAGGCAGCGAAAAATCCAGCCAAGCGCCTGGCCGGACAGATGGTCGGTCGATGGGTGACGGTGATTGGCTCGGGTATCCTCGCCCCTGTTGCACGCCGCTGGAAGAGCCAGATCAACGAGCTCTCAAAAACCTGGGCGCAGTTCGAATTCTTGCCTGAAGCCGACCACAACACGCTGGCAGGCGTTCTTAATCCTGAAGAATTACTGGGTAAAACGTTCGTGCTGTTTTTACGCAGCTCTGCCGACCACCCGCGAAATCAGGTTCGAAGCGAATTAACCCGCAAGGGGATGATGCTGGAAGGACTTAACACGGATTTCGTGAACGCACAGGGCAGCTCGCCACTGGCGAACCTGTGGACATGCCTGCACTTCGGCGACTATACAGCCTTCTATCTGGCGATGGCTTATGGCGCCGACCCTTCCCCTGTTCCTGCGATCGAGGCGTTTAAACAGGAATTATCGGCGGTGGGAAAAATAACAAAACCCCGCACCCAATATAACTCCGAGCAGCGCACCAGCCAGCACATCTGACAGGTAATGAAGTCCCATTGCTACTCTTGCCAGGATCACTAAAGGTGCCCAGGCGAGCAGTAACCAACCAAACCAGGCGGGTCCTAACCCCAGCGCCAGTGTGGCTAATAATGCCGCGCGTGCCGCATGCCCCGATGGAAAAGAATGCGGATCGGTTTTACGGTAAATCGCTCCCCATTCCCCTGCAGGTCTCTGGCGCCGGGTGACCAGTTTGATGGTAAAAACCAGGGCAGCAGTCGCTAGGATAGAAGCAGCCATCCAAATTGCCCGCGTCTTCCAGGGATCCCTACCCAGCCAGTACAACAAAGCCAGCCCAAGCAGCCAGAACCAGGAATCACCTGAATGTGCAAATAAGATAGCCAGGCTGCGAATTATCCCGGGACTTTCGGCGATGCGAATTCTTTGGGTAAAGTCGGCATCCACCTGCAACAGCTTATTGATCATGCTTTACCCAAGTATTGATACGCCCTTCCTACACATTTACACGGCGCTGTATATCTGCACGCACGATCTCCAGCTGGTGAGGTTTGTCCACATCCATGCCGACTTCTGCATACGGGCACTCCAGAGCCCGACCCGTAATGTTCAATCGCCGGGTTACTTTTTGGATTGCACCTTCCAATGTGATAGCGTGGAGCATCAGCAATATCAACGTATCAAAACCAAGTAATGCAGCTTGTTTGAGTGCGTTTTTTCGGGAGGCAACCAATCGATCCCAGATCCCACGCTCTGAAACTACCTTGCTGGTGCGTGCAATATTTACATCCCCTCCACACACTTCCATGTCTTTTAAGCGGATATAAGAACGGTTTGAGCCCGGGAAGCGCGCTTCCATGACCTGGCGTGTGATCACGTTGTAGTACACATCCTCGTCGGTCCGCATGGCGTTCTCAATGACCCAATCTACAGCTGGTGTCTCAAGGGTCGGTACATCGGATGAGCACAATAACACATGTTTTGATGTGGGATTCATTTCCAGGATTTTCTCCGCACCGGCACGAATATTAAGCAGCATCTCCCCCTGGTTGGGGATATAGCTCAAATCGCCAGAATATTTTAACCCGCTGCTGGAGTCCAATCCAGAGACAATCACTTTATCCACCAATTTTGAACCGTTGAGAGCGTCAAGAACCCATTGGATCATGGGTTTGCCGCAGATATCCAGCATCGCCTTGGGCTGTCCATGAGTGACCGCATAGAGGGGATCATCGAGTTCAGGTACACCGCCAGCCATCACGACTGCATCCATTTTATCCTGCTCCTCTTAATTCAATTCCTGAAGCTGTGGCTCGAAACCCAGCTTCTGTAACAGCTCACTCAACTCTTCATGTGTCAGAATGCGGTTCTTGCCTGCAGCAGCCACCAGCGCCGCTTCCATCATATTCGTGCCAAATGAACGGCCCTCCAGGACCGGTGTGCTGGTGACCAGGTACTTGATACCCGCCTTTCGAAACAGCTCGACATCCTCTGGAGTGGTGGTATTGGTGGCAATAGCCTTACCATCCAGGCGTTCCGGCATATGCCGCTTGATAAAGTGACAATCGCCGGCAATAACCGTCGCCCATGTGTAGTATTTCTCCCATTTTGGAACGCGGGTTTCCTGCTTCTCGCCCGTCGGGTAAACCCACTCGAAAGGCAGCCGGCTCACCACTGGGATCAAGAGACTGGCCAATATTTTCAGGCTTGATAACGACCGGAGCGGTATGCCAATGCCCAGCGCGAAACATCAGGTCTCCGAATACACACTCGTAGCCAGCATTTGCAAACGAAGCAGCCATCCCCCAGCGATCCGCGCCGCTGGTGATCAGCGCCTTTTTCCCTTTTTCCTGCAGATACTCCCCAAAATGGCGGTCCATGAACGGAGCCAGCTGGTTTTCGAGCGTGTTTTTTAGTCCTGCACCATCCACCAGCGGTGTCTGCTCCACAAAGCGCACCATCGGCTTAACCGAATGTAGCGGGTACCACTTCTTATCCACCATCAAACCAAGGTCGGCGCCACCTACTCCGAATGCTTCGACCTTACCGTCCAGCTCGCGGTACAGCTGGGCGGCTTTTTCCATGTCGCCATCGGTTCCGATGCGCTCGATCGAAACCTGCTCGCCTAATAAATTAACAACCACAGCTTTGTCACGAGTCGATGATCCAATGCTGATACTGACTGCGCGTTTCATGCCAATTCCTCTCCCGTTCCTGTTTTCAGTTGAGTATACCTTGATCTTCTTTACCTATAAACCCCCCATCCCAGAATGGGAGGCTTTTGGCGGTGATATAATTCTTTTCGCAGTAACGGTGATACACACCTAATATTGGAGGTGAACCAGATGGATCTTCCCAAGTACGCGTATTTCCGCGGCGCAATTGTACCTTACGCGGATGCAAAAGTTGGGGTTCTGACGCATGCCCTCAATTACGGTACGGCCGTATTCGGGGGCATGCGTGCTTATTGGAACACGGAAGAGGAACAACTTTATCTGTTCAGACCCAAAGATCACTTTATTCGGTTCATCAATTCAGCAAAGATCATGATGATGACCCTGGAACAGTCTCCCGAGGAACTGACCCAAATCACCGTAGCTTTATTGCAGAAAGAGAAGTACCAGTGTAATCTCTACATTCGCCCCCTGGTTTATAAATCTGACGAGATAATCGGAGTAAAACTGCACGGACTGCATGAAGATCTCAGCATCGTGTCAATGCCATTCGAACGTTATGTAGCAAACGACACGAACGCTCATGTCACCTTCTCATCCTGGCGGCGTGTAGACGACAATATGATCCCGGCGAGAGGAAAGATCAGCGGTGCCTATGCAAACTCAGCCTTCATAAAATCGGATGCCATTTTATCCGGCTTTGACGAAGCCCTGGTGCTCAACCAGGATGGTCACCTTTCTGAAGGCAGCGCCATGAATGTCTTCATTGTGCGCAATGGGGAATTCATCACCCCGCCCGTCACCGATAACATCCTGGAAGGTATTACCCGCCGGACTGTGCTTGAATTAGCCCAAAAGGAGCTGAACATCAATGTTCATGAACGACCAATAGACCGGTCAGAGGTGTACCTGTGCGATGAATTAATCATGACCGGCACGGCTGCCCAGATCACCGCAGTCACCCATGTAGACCATCGGCCGATAGGCACCGGTGTAATGGGTCCGGTAGCTACAAAATTACGCCAAATTTTCACGGACGTAGTATACGGTCGGGTTCCAAAATACAGGCATTGGAACGTGCCGGTTTATGTTGAAGAGAGCCTGCAGGTTCGCTAATCCAGCTGGATAATTTCGCCTTTAACTTCGCCCCCAGCCGAGAGTTGCAGAATCCCCAGGCTGGGGGTGATGCGTTTTGTATGGGGGAAATGCGGAGAGCCGGGATTGAAAAGCAGTTTGCCATTCATCCAGCTGTTTAACGGCACGTGCCCGTGCCCGAAAACGATCACCTTTTGATGTGGGAAAGTCTCCAACAGGCGCGGCAGCAGCATCTCATGCCTGTAATCATGAGAGAGCAGGTAAAACCGATCGGTAAGATAGTTCTTCCAGCCACCATGCCCATGAGTTAAACCAATTGAAACGCCCGCATATTCCAGGTTCAGCGTCAATGGCAGTCTGCTCAACAACAACCAGTCGCGGTTGCCGCGCACTGCATGCACCGGGGCAATCTCTTCCAGCTCATGAAGTACGTAAGGCGCTGAAACATCGCCGGCGTGTAAAATCACGTCAACCTGCACTTCCTGAAAAATCTCGAGCACCCGGGGATTCAGCCTGCGCGCACGATCCGGGATGTGTGTATCTGCGATAACGCCGATTTTAACCACTAACAATCACTCCCCTTTACTCTCAACCCTGATTCGTTCGTGTTCATCCGTTTGTGCCGTTGGCAGGAAGAGCGCAAGTGCTGGAGTGAGAATCAAGCTGGAGGCCAATAAGGCTGCGCGCACCGAGTACCGGCTGCCAATCCAGCCCACCACCGGGCCGCCAGCGACCTGGCCCAGGGCGTCTACCTGGCCGCTCATGGAGATCACCGTAGCCCGCACCTGTGAGTCCAATCCCTGGTTGATCCAGGCTGTATAGATTGGATTAATCAGCTCGCGGATTACTGAAATGGTCAGAAACGCTCCAATCGCCACCGGCAGAATGGGCGTCAGGGCAAAAACGTACATGGATGCTACCAGTATGCCTGTTATGGCAAATAAAATACGCAAAAAACTGGCTGGGCGATCGGTGGTTACCGAACGTCGGATGTACTCCGCGGCCGCAACAGCCAGGAGCGTTTCAGCGAGGCGAATTGATCCAATCCAGACCACGGGAGGGAGTTGCAGCCCCCAATTGACCTGGAAGCCCTCGAGCAGATGCATGGTCCACAGGCGGTCCAGTCCCTCGCTGTAAAGACCGTAAATCAATCCAATCCACAAAATCCTTCTCAAAGTGGGACGCTGGCGGACCACTCCTATCCCCTGCTTCAGTGTTGCAATGAAATTCTTCCATGTATTGCGTTCTGGATCAGTCCCTGGATGAAATCCGGTCTCAGGCATCCTGATCGCCAGGAATCCCCCTAATATAATCAATCCAATACCTCCCAGCTGGATGGGGAGGTTCACACTCCGGACACCCAGGATCATCCCTGTACCCATCCCGACCAAAGCCATCAGGTTGCGTGCCTGGGTGCTGCGTATAAACGCCCGGTTGGCTGCAGTCTCGCCAATCTCATCGCTTATCCAGGCCTGGGTCGCTCCGCTGGTGAAAGTGTACCCAATTCCCCATACCAGCTGACCCAGCAAAATGATCGCAAAGATCGGGAACGATCCCTCCAGCAGAAAGCCGGTCCCAATGAGAAGGAATCCGACCACGATTGAGAGCTTTCGGCTGAAGACGTCAGCCACCACGCCAGTCGGGATTTCAAAAACAAAGACGGTTAATTCCAGCGCCGTGCCCACCAGCACCAGTTGCAGTGGCGTCAGCTCGGCCACTGTCACCTGGTAAACCGCGCTGGCGGTGAAGACCATCGAAAAGAAAAGCGCGGATGCGCCTTCCAATACCAGGTAATAGTGATACGCACCTAATTTTGTCAAATCGGGAAGCCAGCCCGGTGCCACTCAGTCGCCTGCTCATAAGCGTAGGCCGCGCGTAACAGTCTCTTCTCCTGCCAGGCGGGGGCTATCAGTTGCATACCGATCGGCAGCCGGTCGGGTGAGAATCCACACGGCACTGAGATCGCCGGCTGACCGGTCAGGTTGAATGGGGCAGTGAAACGCGTCAGCAGGCGCGCCTGCACAATCGCGTCCGGCCCTTCGATCGGTGGAGCTGGAACCGCAGTAGTGGGAGTGATCAAGATGTCATACCGTTTGAAAAACAGCTCTGATTGGCGGTAAATCTCCGCCTGCGTGCGGCGCGCCAGGCTGTATTCGGTCGATGTGAATGCCCGCCCGCTCATCAAGCGCGATCGAACATCTCTCCCGAACCCTTCCGGACTTTCTTCCAGGCGCTGTCGGTGGAAAGCTGCCGCGTCGCTGGCAACCATTAATGTATTTGCCTGGTAAGCTTCTCCCCCACGCGGAAATGAGACAGGCTCAACAATGGCACCGAGCTCTTCGAACACCTGCGCTGCCCGCTGCACTGCCCGCAGGATTTCCGGATCAGCCTGGGTGAAATGGCCGTCGTCCGCCAGACCGATTCTCCAGCCGTTCACTCCATCCTCAATCTGGGTATAGTAATCAACCACCGGGGTGTCGATGCTCATGGGATCTTCAGGGTCATAGCCTGCGATGACGCCCAGCAGCAGGGCGATATCCCGAACACAGCGGGCCATCGGACCGGCATGGTCCAGGTTCCAGCTCAACGGGATCACTCCGCGCAGGCTGACCCGGCCGCGAGTGGGCTTCAGACCGACGATACCACAAAGTGAAGCCGGCACACGGATCGAGCCACCGGTATCGCTGCCCAGGGAGCCCAGGCAAAACCCGGCCGCCAGTGCGGCAGCAGAGCCGCCTGAAGAACCACCTGGCACACGGTCTAATGCCCAGGGATTATGACAGGCGCCGTAATGCGGGTTGACATTAGTCAGTCCCAGTGCTATCTCGTGCATATTCAGCTTACCCAGCAAGATCGCTCCCTGCGCAGATAAATTTTCTACCGCCCTGGCATCCGCCTGCGGGGTATAAGCCTGGAAAAAACTGGAACCAGCGGTTGTGCGGATACCCCTTGTCTCGTACAGGTCTTTCAAGGCCAGGGGCAGGCCGTGCAGTTTACCAAGTGGTTTTCCCTGGGGCGTTTCTCCCTGTCTGGCCTCTTCCTCTGCTGCTGCGGCTCGCTGCAGCGCGGATTCGGCTGTCAGCGTGATGAAGCTGTTTATCTTCCCATCAAGGTTTTCGATCCGATCCAGGTGTGCCTGGGTTAATTCCACCGGTGAGATTTTTCTATCTCGCACCAGGTCACCGGCTTCGTAAAGAAAAAGGCCTACCAGTGAAGTATCCATGGTCATCGATAATCTTCGGCTAATGAGCATCTGACACTTCACTGCGTACCTGTTCTGAGTGCGGAAGTGATATGGCATGCATGTCCATTTGATGCGCTCCCTCCACGTTCTGGAGCATGTCATCGATGAACACGCTTCCCTGGGCTTTCACTCCCAAACGATCTAATGCAACCTGGTAGATGCGTGGATCGGGTTTGATAACGCCTTCTTCGGCGGAAATCACGGATCGCGTCGAATGCGTCTTCAATGTGCCAGGTCTCCTGGATCACCTGGCGCAAATTTGAGAAAGCGTTGCTGAGCAAGCCTGTGCGGTAATTCACTTTCAGTGCTCGGATGAAATTGACCAATTCTCCATCCAGCTGGTCGCCTCTCCAAAAATGGCTGCGGAATGCCTCCACTTCCTCGTAGGGTATGCCAAGTGCTGCGCGTACATTCTCCCAATGCTGGTGGATATCGATCAATCCGAGCTGGGCCTGGTGTCCCGATTCTTCCCCATACACCAGCTCCTCCAGGATTGCGCGCGTCATCCCATGCCTGGCAGCCAGCGCGTCCCGACTGGCATAATCGTTGGTGCGCACCAGAACCCCACCCAGGTCCCAGATGATCGCATTTATAGCCATAAACCTCCTTGTATTTTTCCGCAGACATTCACAAGACTTAATTGAATTTCAACCGGTAGATAGTGAAGCGTTTCACGGGGCGAAAACCCATCCCCTCGTACAAGCGGAGCGCACCGGTCAGGTTCTCGGTATCCACTCCCAAGGCAGCTTCCGTCATCCCGCGTTCCTTAACCGCCCACAGCGACTGAGCAATCAAGGACCGTGCCAGTCCTCTCTTACGCCAGGGGCGGCGGACACTGATACTCTCGGTCCAGCCACGCAGCCGATTGTACTCGGCATTTTGCCTGTGATCAATGAAACTCAACACCATCCCAGCCACCTGGTCACCGTCCCATGCCACGCGCCACAGGCTCGGATCGAAGTTTCGATCTCCTACCATCTGCTCGACCGTAGGTTCTTCTTCCTGGTTGAAACCCCAGTGGTCACGGAAAGCTTCCACGCTGGCTTCCCGGATAGTTTGCAGATGGTCCATTTGCACCGGACGAACTTCCAATCCGGGAGGGCATGGGTGCATCAGGGATGTTTTCCAGGTCTGGACGAACCATCTCAAAGTTATGGCGTATTGCCGAATAACCTTCGCTGATCAACAAAGCGGTAGCGGATATCTCGCTATCTCCAACAAATGATTTAAAATAACGGGGATGGTGATTTGGATGGTCTGCAGCAATTTCTCGCAGCCGCAGCTGGTTATAGCGCAGCATGGCGCGGCCAATCCCCTTGCGGCGGAATTCTGGCAGCAGGAATCCAAAATGGACGTACAACCTCGTGGCATCCTGCTCTTCTTTCCAGGTCACCCGGCTGTAACCGACCACCCTGTCGTTCAGCTCCGCGAAGAGCATGTCCTGGTACGGGTCGCAGTTGACCAGATGCCGGTAGCTATGAGCGATATCCTCCTCGCTGTCGGCTCGTTCGATTTTATCCTCATATTTGCTGCCATTGATCACGGCTGCCATCTTCGAATAATCCGAATCACCTCTGAAACCTCGAAATCTCAATCCCTGGATTTCAGGCGCCCAGGGGAGGTAAATTGTTCCTGTTTTTTCCAAATCCTTAACTGACATGTCAGACTCCTTTGACAGACGTGAGTAATCTTTTTGTACGCTCAAACCCGGCGGACTGGAAAAGCATTATCGCTGCCGGGTTCTCGCTGTCGCAACAAACCATGGCTGTAACCATTTCTAAATTACCGCTCATAGTTAATCCCTGAGCAGCATTCCAGCAGCTTAAATATCGATTGATTGCGTGCTGAGTTCTTCTCCTGGGCGCAGCTCTTTCTCAAAAATGCTGATCTGCCGCTCCGGGTCGCTGTGCATTCCGGCTCTTTGATACAGCCGCGTCGCACCGGTCAGGCTTTGCGCGTCCACACCCAGGCCGACTTTGAGCTTGCCGCGCTTCCAGAATTCGAGGAATGAATGCTGCAGCAGCGCCAGAGCCAACCCCTGCCGCCTCCAGGGCCGCCTGACGCCCAGGGTACCGACCCAACCCATTTCAATCTCATCGTGGGTTTTCGGCCAGCACAAGGAAAAACCTGCTATCTGTTCCCCGTCCAGGGCTAGAAACCACAATGCAGGATCGAAATCGGGATTATCCTCCATCAGGTGCTTCCAGCGTGCGAACTCATCTTCGAAAGGAGATTCAACAAAACCCCAATGGTCCCTGAATGCATCACGCACCACTTCGACCACTGCGCGCTCCTCCCTGCCTGCCTGCATAGAGCGGACGGTGAGACCTTCAGGCCAAACAGGAAGCTCAGGTCTGCTGCTAATTTCAATCACCATTCGCAGGGAATGCCTCTGGAAAACAAAACCACTTCTTCGCATCAGTTCCAAGGTATCTATCTGGCTGCTCAGGCAGTGGGTAACCAGCGCCACCCTTGTATTGGAAGGAGCTGCTTCCACCGTTTGGCGCGCCCTTTTCTTCAGCCCAATTCAATAATTGCGACTCCAGGCCCAGGCCAGTAAATCTGGGATCAACCACACCCCAGCAGAAAATTCGAACATGTGGAAAGCCAGGATCAAATACTTCCTGGAATCCCACAATCCGTCCCTGTGGATCGACGACCAGGCGCGAGTCGGCTTCCAGGTTATACCCGGGTTCCTGCCATTCCCTGCGGACTTCGTCCAGCATGAATTTATTCCGGTCCAAGACCTGGCTCGACCATTCATTCATCACCCGGACTGCCGCTGCTAAATCTTCCATGGTAGCCGGTCGCATCTGGAATCCGGTGGGCAGTCCTGTCTGGCTTGCCTGCATCTTCGCTACCGAAAATCTCGTATCTATCATTTAAACCTCCTGCGTCAATTATCGAAAAACAGCCACGGATGGTGCCCGTGGCTGGCGAAGGCATTAAAAAAATCAGCCACGGGTTTCGAAGTGCTCCCGTGGCTGTTCTCAACGATCAAATCCGGTAATTACCGGTCACCAGGCGCACTCCAAAAAGGTAAAATCCACCCCACCACTGCTGGCGGACTGGACTTCTGGGTATGGTTTCATCACTTCTGCCATCGAGCGCGTATCTCCTGAAGGTTAAGCCTTTGTTAAGACATCGAAGTTTATCACTAAAAAATAAGATATGTCAAGGTTGATTTTTTGAAATCGTATATTCATCGACGACTGAACCGGATCGAGTTATGAATTGAAACGAAATCTGCTGCTCTGTCGCGGTCACAAGCATGGCTCCATAATCGTCGTTGAAGCGTACTATGGAACCCGCTGCCGCGAAGCCGATATCATAGATTGGGCCTCCACCAATGCCATTGATAAAATACGGCAACCCATCGATTTCCAGGCGTTCGTAAAAGTGATCGTGACCGCTCAAATAAGCAGTCGCCCCCCACTCCTTGAATGGCCACTGCATCCAGTCCACAGGTCCACGCAGGCCAGAAGTGTAAGGGGGGTGGTGACCGTAGACAATTTTCCAGGCCGAATTTGAGGCAGCCAATCGCTCGCGCAGCCACTCAGCCTGGACTGATGATCTCCCAACGCCATCGATCTCACGTGAATCGGAGTTCAAAGCAAAGAAATGCAGTGGTCCCTGGATAAAGTCGTAATACCGCTCGTTTCCGGGCAGCTCAAAATAATCGTAATAGGCCTGGGCCCGGTCGATATCCAGATCGTGATTTCCCAGGACAGGGAAAAACCGAAGTTTGTCTGAACCATCTCCGTAAGCCCCGCGATACGGGTAAATAAATTCGTGATAAAACTGCCCGATATTCTGGTCGATCGTTTCTGCTGATCCGGATGGATAATTATTATCCCCAACCGTGATGATGAAGTCCACATCCCAGCTCTTCACCAGGTTCGCCACATCCGCCTCATTCTGGTCGCCTTGCCCGTAATCGCCGATCACGGCGAACCGCACTGCGACCGGGGTTGGCGTGCTGCTCGGAGAGGGTAAAGAAGTAGGAAGCGCTGGGACAGCTGGTTGTGCAGTCTGGCTCTGAGCAGCTGTGATCTCAACTTGATGAGCCGCCTGACTGGAAGTATTTGATGGGTAGGGAGTGGCTGTTGCCGGCTGAAGATTAAGCCCAGCCAGGCTCAATAGGCTGCATCCTATTCCTGCCAGTAGGAGCAAGAAAAACAACATCAGGGTTATTGACTGCCGGCGCATATTACGGTCGCTCCAAAATACGAAGTTGTCCTTCGTGGGTAACCAGGTAAACTTCACCTGTCTCATCTTCCCCGAAAGAGGTGATGCTCCCGAGACCCTCGAAAAGCACCGAGTTAACCCAATTACCCTGGGCATTGCGGGTCAAACCCCAGATTCGCTGGCTGCAGTAGTCTCCGTAGAGGTAAATCCCCTGGAATTCCGGCAGGCTTTCTCCCCGGTAAACCACTCCTCCGGTGACAGAGCATCCGAGGTCGTGGGCATATTCAGCCACTGGAGGGGTGAACTCGATCCCAGAAGGCGGCGCGTCCTGGTATGAATGCATTCCTTCGAAGAACCGCCAGCCGAAGTTACCTCCCCCAGGGCTACCAGCTTGTATAAAATTGATCTCTTCCCACTGGCTTTGACCTACGTCAGCGATATACAGGTCTCCGCTCAAGCGGTCGAAGGAGAAACCCCAGGGATTGCGCAGGCCGTATGCCCAAATCTCTGGTAAGCCTGTCCCATCATTGAATGGATTGTCAGGTGGAATGCCATACAAATCACCCTGATCCACATCGATCCGCAGCATTTTTCCGAGCAGGCTGTTAACTGACTGGGAATTATTCTGAGGATCCCCGGCTGAACCACCATCTCCCAGGCCGATATACAGGTAGCCATCTGGCCCAAAAACCATCCCCCCTCCATTGTGATTGCGGTAAGGTTGTTTTACAAGAAGCAGCCGCTGCTCGGAGTCAGGATCTACCAGGTCCATATTGTCTTCAGTTGCCTGAAAACGAGCGATAACAGTATCGCCGTTCAAATCCGTGTAGTTCACATAGAAGTTTCCATTTAGCGGAAAATCAGGGTGAAAAGCAAGGCCAAGCAAACCTTGTTCAAAACCCTGGCTCCCCACCTGCGCGGCGATATCCAAAAAAGGCACAGGTGAGAGAGTCTCTTCTCGGACTATCCGTATGCGCCCTGGTTGTTCGAGGATAAAAATCCGCTGCGAGCCATCTCCTGCATGGGTCAACCCTACTGGCCTGTCCAGTTCAGATTTGACGATTCGCCAGTTGTAAAGACTTCCTTCAGGAAAATTAGTGTTTCCATCTGGAAGTATTGGAGCTGTGGTCTGGGCAGCGGCGGGGGTCAGGCTGGGCAGTGGCTGAGTAACCGTGGAAGGGAGTGTGAGTGTGGATTTCACCACTGTAGTCCTACCCGGTTCAATCTCCGGTAAACTTGTATTTGTGTTAACCGGTGATTGAGTTAGTAAAAGTGTTTGATCAAATCCACTACAGGCTGACAAAAGCACAACAACTAGAATAAACTCAGTCGTCTTTTTTATCCCAAAACTCAACATCCACAATCGATTCATTCTCCTCTTTTCCTGCGCCTGCCAGATCTTCCCTATCATCCTGGCCTGCTATCCGATCATTGCGTGGGATCGCTGACACTGAGGCATCCCGCCACTCTCCTGGAACCACATTTTTGAGCGCATTAATGTGTTCTTGAACTACATCGGGTGGGCATAATTCAACAAACAGGTAGGCTCCTAACCAGATAACAGCCATATCATCGATTGGCCCGAGCACCAGGTCAGGGAAAACCAGGTAGACCAGGGAAACCACTGGAAGTGCTTTCAAGAAAATGTTTACCCGGCCGTCTCCCATTAACCGCAATATCAGCTTGATTCGTAAAGTTACATCCTCAAGCATGCCCCCTTTTGGAAAGGTGATTTTGCGTCCTTTCTGTTCCGACATTTCGCCTCCTTTGAGATGACGAAAAGAGAAATTGGCTGTTAAAAGATTATACATGATGTGCTGACATCCATCTTATCTACGCCATTTTCATCGTTATGTCGCGGCTCAACTCACAGTATTCTAAAACCAGCTCCTAAAAAGCTTGAACAAACCAATAAACATTTGATTTAATCAACTGATGGCGAGAAGGAACAATCTCGCCATCCAATCAGATTCTTACAGAGGGAATTCGGATCAGTCTGTTTCAGACGGGATCGCCTGAGACACCACAATGCTGAATGCCTTGGGATCGCGCACCGCCAGGTTCGCCAGGATTTTGCGGTTGAGGGCGATCTGGTTTTCTTTCATAGCGTGCATCAAGCGGCTGTAGGTCGTGCCGTTAAGACGCGCTGCTGCATTGATACGTACAATCCATAATCGCCGTAAATCGCGTTTGCGCTGGCGGCGGTCGCGATACGAATACCACATGCTTTTCAATAACGCTTCATTGGCCCGCCGGAAAAGGCGGTGCCGGCTGCCAAATTGACCCTGAGTCAGCTTGAGTATTTTCTTATGGTGTTGGCGCCGTTGTGTTCCAGTTTTTACACGAGTCATGTTTTTCTCTCCTGCGTACCCCCGGGCGTCGGGAGTAAATATCAGCTCCCAGTTTAAAACACCCAACGGCCGCAACTAAGGTTGGATAGTCCTGATTGTCCGTTCTCTGATTGTTGGATCTGCAGAATTCGGTTCGCTTCCAGGTGAAAGCGACTCCTGGCAAGACTGCTAATCAGCTGTCTTGAGATAAGGCGCCAGGCGGTTCACAGTCTTGGTGATACCGCGCCCTTTGACGGGTAACATCTCAACAAACTGGCGCTTGGTGCGTTTCGGGGTGCTGCTTCGCAGGTGGCTTTTCCCAATCTTGGTGCGCATCAGTTTACCGCTACCTGTCAGGCGGAAGCGCTTCGAGGTAGCCTTGTGGGTCTTGATTTTATACTTACCTGTACGTTGCTTGCGTGTCACGATCGAACTCCTCTCACATAAAATCCCGCGGACCACGAAAATCTCCGCGGATGTAAATAAAAAGAAATAATTTTTGACAAACTGCGCAGCGGATTACTTCTTCTTGGCCTGTTTCCCTGGAGCCAGCACCATTAACATCGTTCGTCCTTCTAAGGCCGGGGCTTGCTCCACAATCGCTACATCAGCGAGAGATTCGGCGACTTCTTTCAAATCCCCGAGTGCGATTTCCGGGTAGGTAATTTCACGTCCTCTAAAGCGGATGCGAACTTTAACCTTCATCCCAACTTCCAGCCAGCGGCGTGCATCTCGGACCTTTAAATCTCGGTGGTGTTCATTGGTTTTCGGGCGCAGGCGAATTTCCTTGATTTCGATTTTTGTTTGCGCTTTGCGAGCTTCGCGCTCCTTTTTTGCACGCTCGTAAACGAATTTTCCAAAATCCATTACCCGGCACACCGGGGGATCGGAATTTGGTGCGACCTCGACCAGATCCAGCTCTGCATCGGAGGCCATGCGCTGTGCATCTTCGATCGATACCACACCTACATTTTCGCCTTTTGCACCGATCAAACGCACCTGAGGAACACGAATGGCTTCATTTACTCGATAGTCTTGCGCGCTGATATCTCACTCCTTCTAATAAATCTATATTTTAAATACACATCCGGACAGGCCAGGTGCATTCATTAAACTGCGGGCTAAGCCCGCAATATAATCAACGTTAACCGCCTGACCTTTCCAGTGGGACGCATGATACCAAAAAACAACTGAAACGTCAACAATTAATGCCCTGCGCCTGGTAGATTTCTTCCTTCCAGGCGCAGGTATCCTACCTTGTTCTAAGTATACCTCAGGCCTCAAACACCTTTTTCTTTATCAACCTCCACCCGGCGGATGAATTGTTCCACGGAAATCGGCCCTGGATTTTCTCCGGATCTAAGCCGCAGCGCAACCTGAGATTCTTCCACCTCTTTATCTCCCACCACCAGCATATAAGGTATCTTCTGCTTCTGCGCGTCGCGAAATCTTGGCATTCATCCGCTCGTTGCGATCATCTACTTCCACCCGGATTCCAGACTGCTTGAGCGTCCTGGCTGTCTCCTGTATGTAGGGCAGGTGGCGGTCGGCAACCGGGATTAATACCGCCTGGACCGGCGCCAGCCACACCGGAAAGGCTCCAGCGAACTGCTCGATGATCACGCCCATAAAACGCTCCGTGGAGCCGGTTACGGCACGGTGAATCATAACCGGCGTATGTTCCAGGCCGTCTTCGCCAATATAGGTCAGTCCAAGTCGAGCGGGTTGGATGAAATCGACCTGGATGGTCGATAACTGCCACTCTCGCCCGAGGACATCTCTCGCCAGGAAATCAGCTTTTGGCCCATAGAAAGCCGCTTCTCCGCTGGCTTCGAAATAGTCTACATGGTTCGCGTCCATCGAAGCGCGCAGGGCAGCTTCCGCACGCGTCCATTTTTCGTCATCCTGGATGTACTTGCCAGAATCACCGCGCAAGGAAAGACGGACCTTGTAGTCTGTGAATTTATAGTGTGTAAGCACTTCACGGATCAAGTCCAGGGCCAGGGTGAATTCACTTTGAATCTGCTCTTCTGTGCAGAAAACATGGCAGTCATCTTGCGTAAGGGCGCGCACTCGTGTCAAACCGGTCAGCTCACCGGTCTTTTCATAGCGGTAAAGGGTGGCAAATTCTGCAAAGCGTAACGGCAGCTCGCGGTACGAGTGGCGTCCCATCTCTTTATAAAGCGTCATGTGACTGGGGCAATTCATCGGTTTAAGCCGGAACACGCTGTTCCCGTCTACCATGGGAGGAAACATGGAGTCCTTGTAGTTATCATAATGACCGGAGCGCCGGTACAGATCCTCTTTCACCATGTGCCCGGTCCATACGTGCTGGTAACCATAGTGCGTCTGGAGATCGCGGACGTAATTCTCCATCTGGTACCGCAGCATTTCGCCTTTGGGTGTGAAGAGCGGGAGACCGGGACCCACATCCTCGGAGAAATAAAACAGGCCCAGCTCTTTCCCCAGCTTACGGTGGTCGCGCTTTTTTGCCTCTTCCAACCGCCACAGGTACTGCTCCAGCTCATCGGCTGTCTTCCAGGCCGTGCCGTAGACGCGCTGCAGCATTGGATTGTGCTCATCGCCCCGCCAGTACGCTCCAGCCACGCTCATCAGTTTTAACGCAGATGGGTTGATCTGGCGAGTGTTGGCAACATGCGGGCCGCGACACAAATCTACAAAAGTATCATGCCTGTATACAGATATCTCCGCGGCTTCTTGAAGGGGATTGCCGTATTCATCGTAACCGCCCTTTTCAAGTCCTTCGATTAACTCGATTTTGTAGGGCTGGTTCTCGAATATCATCCTTGCTTCTTCAGATGAAACCGACTGGCGCAGAAAATCATGCTTCCCGGCGATGATCTGGCGCATCCGTTTCTCGATCGCCTCCAAATCTTCTGGAGCCAACGATCTCGGTAAATCAAAATCATAATAAAAGCCGTCCTCCACCGGTGGGCCGATCGTATATTTCGCCTCCGGAAACATCTCCACGACTGCCTGGGCCATCACATGCGCGGCAGAATGCCGGATGCGGTACAGCTCGCTTTCTTTGTAAGGAACGTTCTCTTGCTCAGCCATCTTCATCTCCTTTCATAACAGCAAAACTCCCACCCCAACTGGGGCGGGAGTGATTTACCTCGCGCGGTTCCACCCAGATTTGCTCTGCAACGCTTGAGCATCTCTTTTTTGACCGATAACGGGGTCATTCCCTTCCGGGGAAACCGCTTTCCTTAATTCAGGGTTTTACCCTGGTTCAGGATCGAGCTCGCGGGTGGTGTTCGCTGATTTCTCCCGGAGGAGACTTTCAATCGATGATCTCCTCTTCCTGGCGGTCGAAATACCAGTTACTCGTCCCGGTCAAAGCCGATGCATATGGTGGGCGGAATAGGGCTCGAACCTACGACCTCTGCGATGTCAACGCAGTGCTCTAACCAACTGAGCTATCCGCCCGAGTAGGTAATAATTATACCTAACCGAGTACGATTATGCAAGGCGACTGACGCGCCATCATTGAATTCTGGAGAGGAAAATTCGCACTTCCTCTGCCACTGCTTCCGGCTGTTCTAACATCACCATGTGACCGGCATGGGGGATCAGTTTCAGGACTGACCTTTCGAGGTGATCTGCCAGGAATTCAGCCTCCCGGCAGGGAGTCATCTTATCCAACTCTCCACACAACACCAGGACAGGCTGCCTGATTTGATCCAACCGGTCGGTCACATCAAAAGCAGCACATGCCAAAAAATCTCCATGTAAGACACCCTGGCGTGTCTCTGCCAGGCGTTTTTCTACCAGCTCGACCAATTCCTTCGGGGTTTCATCGCAAAATGACCACCTCACGGTTTTCTCAATTGCATTCAGGTAAGTCGTCTGGCTGCTGTATTCCTCGAGAAGCGCAGGATTCACTTTCAACCGAGAGCCAGCGCCTATAAGAATCAGACCAGATGGGATTTCTGGGAAATCTAATGCAAGAGATAGGGCGATGGCACTACCCAGTGAGTGCCCGATAAGGATTGCCTTGCTCACACCCACCGCAGCCAACCAGTTTACAATTGCCTCCGAATAAGCCCGGATCGATTGGCGACCAAACCCACTTGATTTTCCATGCCCTGGCAAATCCAGGGCAAAAACACGAAAACCGTGTAATCGCCTCAGCTGCGCTGGCCAGGACAAATAATTACCCCCCGCACCGTGAATCAAAACCACTGCCTTCCCCTGCCCCTCATTATTACCTTCATAAAGCTGAAAATGAATATCCGCGAGTACTGGCATTGGCATTCAGGCAGAGTATAAGAATACCAGAAAACAGCAGGAAACCAGTTATAAAATTTATATCAGGCGGCGTAATTGGTCGGCTGCATCTTCCGAAAGCGGTATTACGACTTGAATTTGCGTTCCCTTGCCTGGCGTCGATTTAATATGCAAGACACCGTTGACTAATTCACTGCGTTCCCTTAAATTCACCATACCGAGGCTTCCCCGCTCATGATAGGTTGAATCAACGGCGTTAACATCAAAGCCGATACCATCATCTTCGATTTCCAACAAACACAGCTCATCTTTCAACAGTTTTAATCGCACCCAGATATTTGGAGCCTGTGCATGTTTCCTGGCATTGGTCACAGCCTCTTCGGCGATGTAAAAAACGACCGCCTGCTTGGTCATTTCAAGCAGGTCGACCACGCGGCAAGTCTGCCTGGATGTTGACGTTTTGGGAGTAAGTCTCGCGCACCTTTTCTGCCATCGATTCGAGGGCAGCGACCAGGCCTTGAGATTCAAGCACCAGAGGGCGCAGTGTGAATAGCATATGCCGAATTTCCTTGGTTGTCCTGCGGGCCATATCTTCAATTTTAAACAATTCTTCAGCAGCTGCTTTAGCATCCCTTTCCATCAGCCTGCGGGCGAAATTCACACGCATGGCTATGGCAGCAATCGATTGAGTAGGCCCGTCGTGCAGGTCCCTGGCCATTTTCTTGCGCGCTTCCTCCTGGATATCCATCATGCGTTCTTTTTCTTGTTCCAGGTCACTGTATAATCGGGCATTTTGCATAGCAATCATGGATTGGTTGCCAACGATGTCCAGCACTTCGCGCCTTTTGACATTAAAAAAATCACTCTCGGGATGAACAAATAGCATTACGCCAAAGGTTTCCAGACCGGCACGCAGCGGGATGCAGTACCCTGACAGGCATTCGTGCAGGGAGATAAAATGAGCGAGCTCAGCATCTTTATTGACATCCCGAGCTAATGTGGGCTTACCAGCTTCAATCGCCCGGCTTACCAATCCCAAGGATCCGCGTATCGAGATTCGGGCATCAGAGGGGAGAAATCGCCTGGCTGCGGCTATGTATAATTCAGGAGAAGGATCGTCACCTGCGCGGAACAACAGTACTGCGCTCTTCAATTTATCGGCTGGAGCGTTAAGCTGCATCAATGTGCTGGTGCTCAAGTCGAGTGCGGATTTTAAAACCCTCTCATAATTCAAGGTTGAGCTCAAAGATGAGATTAAATTGTAAATCAATTTCTGGCGCAATCGTTCCGAGCCTGCATGGCCTGGAACAGCCGCTGATTTTTCAGGATGGGGGGTGGGCCGCCGGTTCCTGGTATATGCAAAGGCGGATCCGATCCCAAAGTAAATCAGCCAGACCAGTGCTGCAGAGATCAGCGCTGTATCCAGCGATCCGTTGGATAAAGCCAACCAACCCAGTATAAGCGAGTTAGCCCCGGTAACGACCAGTACACCCGGCCATCCATAATAAATCGAGGCGGAGATCAACGGAAGCAGCCCGACGAAACTCAAATTTATTCCCTGGTCCTCGCTGAACACCATCATAAAGAAAGCAAAAAGCGCATCGCCCGCCACACTGATTGCCTGTAATAATGGAGGTTCTTGCCTGTTCTGTCCGACGAATGCCAGCGTGAGCCCATTTCCAGCTGCCAGCACAGCCATCAAGACTGTGATACTCAATGGCCAGTTCAAACCCATGTTTAATACCAGCCAGACTGCAAGTCCCCCAAAAAACAACAGCCGGATTGTGATAACTGTCCAATCGACGCGAAACGCGGGCCTGACCTTTTGCATATGAAATGAATAATAACTGAATTTGACCCCCAGGCAAGATAGTTCGCTGTCTCGCTATCGGTTAAGTAAGGTTTTCAATCTCGGCATCGCTCCCCTGACTGCATGCGCGCGGTGGCTGACCATATTCTTGTTTTCAAGGTCTAATTCTGCCATGGTCAAACCAATCCCATCAAGCATGAAGATCGCATCATACCCGAAACCATTCTGACCGCGTTCATCCGCAATAATCACACCCCGGCATTCACCTTCTGACAGGAAGACTTCACCTTTTGGATCCACCACGGCAACCACGCAGTAGAAACGCGCCTCCCAGGGAGGAGGATACGAAGCCAGCCGCGCAATCAATAGAGCCCTGCGATCGGCATCCGTTGCATCCGGGTGGGTTGAGAATCGTTTCGAATGTAATCCAGGTGCACCGTTCAATACCATCACTTCCAAACCAGTGTCATCGGCAAGAGCTGTCAAACCCGTTGCGCGGGCGTAAGCAGTAGCTTTTAAAGCTGCATTTTCTGCGTAAGTCTGCCCGCTTTCTTCAACTTCGAAATCCAGACCAAGAGCCCGTGGTGTCACTAACCGTGCAGGCAATTCACCAAGCAAGTGGCTGATTTCATCAATTTTTCCCTGGTTATTGCTGGCGATCAATAATTTTTCCATACAGTCTCCATTATCACACCTCACCGCTTCTTTCACACAACCCACATGTTATAATCTTGTCGTAGTCACAGAGTGAATTTGAACTTGAATCCGGTTAGTATAGCTGAAACAGACCCGGATTCCGCAAAATAAAACAGTGACCGACTCACTAAACCTCCTGCGGCTCAACGTCGGCTTTATCATCCACCAGACCGTTGGTTACAGCCGCGATTTCCCATTTGACGTCCCAGCCATTCGTTTGCAGCCAGATCTCGACCTGCTGGAGTTCAATGGGCAAGTGCGAGTGACACGCACAGCACAGGGTCTGCTTGTCCAGACAACCATGAGAGCAGCAATCCCCTCCGAATGTGTGCGCTGCCTGTCCGGATTCATTCAGCCTTTAGAAATCGATTTCACCGAATTGTACGCCTTTTCGCACAACTCCGTGACTGATTCAGGCTTGCTGGTACCAGAGAACGGGAAACTGGATCTGTCGCCGCTGATTCGAGAAGAAATGCTCCTGGCAGTTCCAATCAAGCCGATTTGCCGACCGGACTGCAAAGGGCTCTGCCCGGTTTGTGGTGAGAACCTGAATGAAACTCGCTGCAATCACGGGCACGAAGAAGTTGATCCTCGACTGGGTGATCTGAAATCTCTGCTTGACAAATACAATCCCCCGCTTTAGACTTGAGTTCATTGTGATATCTACCGCTGCCATCGGATTAGCAAAATTTCAAATAGTTCATTTGTGGCTTGGGGCGACTGACATGGACATGTGCAGACTTACTAGTGATCGGGCAGCCGGATCGCGGAGGGATTGTGGTTGAATACCCGCGGTAAAGAGAGTTAAAAGGCTGTCCACCTAAGGGCAGCCTTTTTGTTTTTGCGAAAATCTTCAGGGCTGTGCAGTTAATTTGCATATGACCCCTGGTTAGAAAAAGTTCGGAGGTGTTGTATGAATAAAAATGTGCTCGTGGCAGTTGCCTGGCCGTACGCCAATTCCGATATTCACGTAGGCAATATCACCGGCTCGTATCTGCCCGCTGATGTATTCGCCCGCTATCACCGGCTGGCTGGCAATAATGTTCTAATGGTATCTGGATCGGATGCTCATGGTACGCCGGTGACGGTGGCAGCTGATGCACAGGGAGTAACTCCCCAGCAGGTTTACCAGAAATACCATGCGGGCTTCCTCGAATTATTTCAAAAGCTCGGCCTGACCTACGACCTCTTCACCAGCACCCATACTCAGAACCATTTCAAGGTTTCTCAGGCGATCTTTCAGGCGCTCAGGCACAACGGATTTCTGTATACGGAAAGCGAGACGCAGTGGTTCGCTCCTGCACAGGGTCGTTTTCTTCCCGACCGTTATGTGGAGGGAACATGTTACATCTGCGGTTTTGAAAACGCACGCGGCGACCAATGCGATAACTGCGGCAGCCTGCTCGATGCCCGGCAAATCATCGATCCGCGCTCGAAGATCGACGGCACCACCCCTGAGCTGCGCGAGACCGAGCACTTCTACCTTGACCTCGGAGCGCTGGAACCGGCGATCGTCGAATTCTTACAGGTTCGAGAGGGCTACTGGCGGCCGAATGTGCTGCGCCAATCTCTAGGGCAGATTCTGGCAAATGGCCTGCACGGCCGCGCAATAACCAGGGATCTGGATTGGGGCATCCCGGTGCCGGTCAAGAACTGGCAAGGGAAATGTCTGTATGTCTGGTTCGAAGCTGTGATTGGCTATCTTTCTGCGGCCATAGAATGGGCGCAGCTGACCAGGGATTCGCAGGCCTGGGAAAACTGGTGGCTGAACTCCGAAGCATTGACTTATTATTTCATCGGCAAAGACAATATCCCTTTCCATGCCGTAATCTGGCCGGCGCAGCTGATCGGGGCCGGAGAATGGTTTGGCAAGCTCTTCTTCGACCGGACTGGAACGCGCTTAACCCTCCCGTATGACGTGCCGGCCAATGAATTCTTGAACCTGGAAGGCCAAAAAATCTCGGGCAGCCGCAATTGGGCGATCTGGGGCCTGGATTTCCTTTCCCGCTTCGATCCTGATCCATTACGCTATTACCTGATCGCCAACATGCCGGAGAGTAAAGATACCGATTGGGATTGGGAGGATTTTGTACGCCGAAACAACGACGAGCTGGTAGCCACATGGGGGAACCTGGCGAACCGCGTCCTGGCCTTTGCCTATAGGAACTGGCAGGGCCAGGTGCCAGATCCTGGTGAGCTGCGATCCACGGACCTGGACATCCTGCAGACTGTCGAAGCTGGATTTACCAGCGTTGGAGATTACCTCCAGGCGGTCCGGCTGCGTATGGCACTTCTAGAAGCCTTGCGACTGGCCGCTGAGGTCAACAAATACCTGGATCAGGCAGCTCCCTGGTTTGAGGTCAAAACAAATAAAGAAGGCGCTGCCAAGACGATATTTACAGCCTTAAAAGCAGTCGATTCACTGAAGGTCCTTTTCTCTCCTTTCCTGCCTTTCAGCAGCCAGCAATTGCATGCGACTCTCGGCTATTCACAGCCATTATTCGGCGAGCAGTACACAGATAGCGTGGTGGATGATTTGGGTGAACATACAGTCCTGCGCTATAAAGCCGCTCCTTCCAATGACCAGTGGCACCCGAGTCAATTACAACCCGGCCAGACGATCTCCCAACCGGCTCCCCTTTTCCGCAAGCTGGAACCAGAGGTTGCCGAGCAAGAACGCCAGAGATTGAGTCAGGGTTAATCTCAATTACCTTTGGCACGATTCCGGGATAAAAAAAATTCCGAGCAATGCCCGGAATTTTTTCGTTGTCAGATATGCAGGATTAATAACTGGTACTTGTCTGCATTTCCTTGGCAGCCGTAGCCTGGTTGTATGCCTGTCCGTAGAAATGGCCATTGACCGCCATCGCATAAACAAGAGTCAGGAACACGCCGATGAAGCACAGAATTATGCCCAGTCCAGCGACAATTCCCGTCACCAGGGTTGCCAGCACGACGATCAAGTAGGCCGACGGAGCCGCACGCACCAGGCCAAATACTTCACTGAACCGGAATGCTGCGCCTAATTCCTCGCTGGCTGCAAATTTTCCGTACGCTGCAGGCAGGACCAGGGCTAAGAAGATTGCGTAGATGAAAATCACGCACGAGAAACACACCGTGACCACCAGGATAATGGAGTTCATCGTATCATCACTACCATTCCCACTAAGTACCGGTATCAAACCCTGGCAAGCGCCGAGCAGGATTATTGGTAATGCGTAAACCAGCCCGATGACGAAAGATTTCAAGCCTCTGACGGTGTGGCCTCCAAAATCAGCCCAATCCGGCAATGGGTTGGGATCGTTTTGGATCACTCTGCGGGTGACTTCGAGAACTCCAGCCCATCACGATGAGCTGTCCAATGAGAGGTATCAGGCTTACCAGCGCGGCAATGCCAATCTTCTTCAGCCAATCCTTGTCTTCAAAAACATAGGTGAATGCCTTTCCGAATTCCATATTTTCCTCCAGGTTCAGTTATGCTAGGATAAATCCACAGGTGTAACTTCGACGTATCTTATCAGATTTTTAGGATTTTGCGCATAAATCCACCAAAATCTCACCCCGAAAGTCGATTCAATCCAGCCCGTTTCAGATACCAGCGACTCTCATTTTTCACATACAACAGCTCGTAGACTCGCTCGAGCAGCACCATAACCAGGAAATGCTGCCCGGATTCATCTTCCCAGCGCCTTCCAATCGTATCTACATGGTAACTTCGCCCTGCTCGCAGAAAACTCAATGGATCGATCTGACCTTGCTCGTTGAACCTGGCAATTACCTCGATCAATTCCATGTCAGCTGCTTATAAATCTTGCAAGTAATCCACTAACAACTGCAGGAGCTGCTCTGCGGATTGCTCTTTATTCTGAATCCGATCGCCATCCCAAACATATGACCAGGCTTCCTCGAAATCCCCATCGCTCAAACCGATCCATGTCAATCCGACCGGCTTACCCGGCATTCCGCCGCCAGGACCTGCGATCCCGCTGACAGCCATGCCAATGTCCGCCTCAAGTGCCTGTCGTGCCCCGCGCGCCATCTCGATCACCGTCTCACGGCTGACTGCTCCGTATTTCTCCAGGGTTTTCCAGCTCACACCCAACAGTCTTACTTTGGCTTCATATGCGTAAGCCACAATCCCCCCGACAAAATACTCCGATGAGCCAGGAACATTGGTAAGCCGGTGTCCAACCAGCCCGCCGGTGCACGATTCAGCCACAGCCAGGCTCAATCCTCTCTTGTGCAGCAGGGCACCGATTTTTACTTCTAATCCGTCCTCAGACATACGGCTATTATAACTGCTTTGAATTCTCCTCCACTTGCACCGCCAGGTTTATCCCACACGGATGATGGACTGCTGGATCAAAGCTGAGTGTTTTTTATCATGTATGGATAAGTTGCTTCTTTATTGGATCACATGAAATCAGGAATCATTACAGGTGCGTTCAGTAAAACCGGAGGTGATATATTTCGATCCTAGCGGGTTTCGGTGACTTTATGAATGGTGCGTGGCTGGTCGGGATCCAGCCCGCGCGCCCGGGTCAGGTGAAATGCAAACATCTGTCCAGGTATGATGCTTATCAGCGGGGATAACCATTCCGGTATTCCACGCGGTAATGACATGGGGGTTTGAGCAAGGCTTAACGCTTCTTCCTGGTCCGAAATTACCACCAGTTCCGCCAATAACTCCCCGCGCAGGCGCTTCAGCAGCGCCAGGACATCCTGGTAGACCATTCCGGCGGGTGCTACTGCCATGACTGGAAAACCGCGCTCCACCATGGCCACCGGACCGTGCTGGAAATCTGCCGTAGAATACGGCTCAGCTACAATATATGCCAGTTCCTTTTAACTTGAGCGACCATTCAAAGGCGGTGGCGTAGTTATAGCCTCTGCCAATCACCGCACAATGGCTCATGAAGCGGTAGCGCTCCGATGCTCCTGCCAATTGTGCATCCAATTCCAGGGCCTGTGCCGCCCAATCGGGAGTCCTGAATAACTCATCGAGCAGCGCATTATCTTTTCGCAGAGCGACTGCCAGCATGGCAATTGCCATCAGCTCTGCCGTGTACGTCTTCGTAGCTGCTACCGCTGTCTCGGTTCCGGCCTGGATGTCGATAATGTAATCCGCGGCCTGGCCTAAAGCCGAGTCCGGTGCGTTGGTAATCGCCAGGCACCGGCATCCTTGCCGGTGTCCTTCCTCCAACACGCTGATGATATCGGGTGATTGGCCGGATTGTGAAATTCCGACGACCAGCGCTCCTTTTAGTACTGGCGGCTGCCTGTACATTGTGAATAGTGATGGAGCTGCCAGTGCCACTGGCAGCCCATTCATAGAACCCCATAAATAGTTGGCGTACCTGCCGGCATTGTCGGAAGTGCCGCGCGCTGCCAGGAAAATGTATCCCGGTGCCAGGGATTGGATTTCCTCTGCAATGCGGCGGACATTGTCCATCTCCCTTTCCAGCAGACCACGCAGGATGTGCGGCTGTTCAAAGATTTCAGTGTGCAGGGTCATGGAGAATTTACCTTACGCGCAGCAGGATTATATTACATACAATCTGCCTTAAAGCAGACGACCGCCATTCCTTATCGGCAGTCGTCGCAAGGTGTGACTCGCCCAAGTCATCACGACTTGCATTTTAGCGTAAATTCTTACACAAGTACCTATCACCTGCGCAAAGCTTGCGTAACTGCAAAGGTTGATCATCTTGTTCAGAACGTGGAATTTCTGCTCTGTTTTCAGGTTGATTCCTTATAACAAGGGTGGCTGGAATACTTTCTTCTGGGTTTTGCCAGCCTGTTCTTCCAGGTAATCGAACAAATTCGAATAAGATACTGGCAAGGGGTATCGAAGGGGATGAGCTCCCTTTTGTATCAAAAGCTGGTTTCCCTCCGGCATACTGGCGTGATCCAGGACGAAGACCGGTGTCCACCCGGCCCGCAGTGCTTCGCTGGCACCCGCCCATGTCCCACCTTTCTGTGCATCGCTGGCGATTACGATCGCGAAATCCGCCAGCGCATAGATCAACCGGTTGCGCCCCATCGCCGCTCCTACGCTGAAACCTGCTTCTGGGTGATAAGCACTGACCACGCACATATCTCCTCGGCTGATGGCTGACCGGTATTCTGAGACCCGTATGGCTTTCGTCAGGCTGTCTGCCAACAAACCCACCACAAACCCGCGGTTATCCAGGGCAGCCTTCATGCTGATCGAATCCACACCGCGTGCTCCACCCGAATACAGCACTTTTCCCAGGAGACCGCAGGCATTTCCAACCAGCTTTGCACATTCTTCACCTGTCTGGTCAAGATTGCGGGATCCAACCACTGCAATACCTGGCTGCCCGACCAGCTCCAGGTTCCCGGCATAGAACAGCACTGCCGGAGCATTTCCCGCCAGGCGTTCACGCAGTCGGGTTGGGTACTCTCGATCCACGCGCGTGATTGGGTGAATGCCAAGGGATGCGATTCTTTCCAGCTCTATTGCCAGTCCTCCGCCCCTATCCAGTAGAGAAGCCAGGCGCTGTGCTTCGCTTTCCGCAATATCAAGTTCATGACTCAAGTCACTGGGAGTAAGTCCTAACAAACCACCAGGTGAAGCCATTGATGAGGCTGCGATCTTAATTGCTAATGGATTCCAGTCCCTTAAGGTTAACGGCGTGAACTCGGATGTTTCCGGCAATGCCAGGTGCGAACACAGCAGAAGGATTGCCAGTGAAGTCAGGATTCAAAATCATCTAAGGGTTTCTCGAAGTCGCCTTCGCCAGGGTAAATGGATACACCAGACCACTTCCATGATTTCGTAGAAGATAGCCTGCCATGGTCAACGTCCAGCCAGAGTCAATAATATCATCAACCAGTAACACCGGGGTTGAGTATATCTGGCTGGAAATTTGAAGAGATCCTAAAACATTTCGCGATTGCATCGTGCTGTTCTGCATTGACTTTTGTTCTGGCGGGGTGCCTGTCCGCACTAAAACCTGGCAGTAAGGCAAATCCAATCGAGCAGCCAATCTATCACAAAATTGCGCTACCAATGTCGGGTGACGATTGGATGGAATAGCAGTAAGCCATTGAGGAAAAGGATCCGGTTTCCATAAATTTTTAATCAGGCTGGCAGCTGCCTCCACCAGTTCGTCGGAAAATGCGTTCTCTACATACTTACCAGAGCGAACAAGGGTCCCCCATCCAGAGTCTCCATAATAACACAAGCTTCTCCCTGGAGCATTGCACAACTCTTCAGGGATTGTGCGTTTGATATCTGGAAATAAACCACTCGCCCACATTTTCCGAGGCTCAACTACCAATGAAACGCTTCGTAGAAACGATATTGCCTGGCTGACCAGATCCTGAGACACCTGGTCTGGCAAACCCTTACCTCGGCAATTGGCACATCTGCCACAAGCAGATGGGTGAGAGTACATCCAGGGCGCGTTGCAAGAACTCCATCAAACAACCCTTATAGCCAACATAAGTTTGCATCTCGGCCTGTTCCGCTCTTCGCAATGCTAAAACGCGCTCGATGCGTTCAGTATCAGGTCGCCAGGGATTGACCGTACGGAAATAATGCCTTGGGCTTTCATCCGAAATACTTACTGCCCCATCCACTTCGAGTATTTTCAAGGCTTTTTCAGCCGTTGAAAATGAACAGTTTACTTTTTCCAGGATTTGGAATATGGAGAGGCTTTCTGATTTTTCGAGGACTTCCAGGATTTGTTGCATGATATTTAAATCAGGAAAAGAGGATTTAATGAAGTAATCTTGGATCTCACCATCCTCTGCCCCACTGAGAAGAATTGCATATGCCCGATCTACCGCTCGTCCTGCCCGTCCGATCTGCTGGTAATAGGCGATAACCGAGCCAGGGCGTTGAAAATGAATCACAAAACTGATATCTGGTTTGTCAAAACCCATACCCAATGCAACTGTAGCCACTAATATCTTGATTTTATTTTTCAGGAATGCTTCTTCAAGAGAAACCCGGTCAATTTGCGTTTCATTGCCGGCGTGGTAAGCCTCTGCGCAAAATCCATTGTTTTTTAACCAGGCTGTAACCCGCTCGGTATCTGCGATGGTCAGGCAATAGATTATGCCGCTTCCTTCGAATTTGGATAAGTTCTCTACAAACCAGGCTAACCGTTCTGCCTGACTTTCAACCTGCAGATTTTGCAGTCGCAATGTTTCTCTAGTAAGAGTCCCGCGTTGCACCAAAAGATCGCCACCCAATTGACTGCGTATATCGTTGATTACCCTATCATTCGCCGTGGCTGTAGTCCCTAATACTGGTACACTCTCAGGAAGCATCTTTAAAATCCGCACAATTCGGCGGTAGTCGGGTCTGAAATCGTGACCCCAATCCGAGATACAGTGAGCCTCGTCCACCACAAACAGGCCAATCTTCCCCGCCAGCTCCGGTAAAATTGACTTGACAAAATGGGGATTGTTGAGTCGCTCCGGGGAAATCAACAAAATATCACAACTGTTTTTAGCCAGGCCTCGTTCTACCTCGTCCCATTCCTTCCGGTTAGCGCTGTTTATCGTAAATGCTTGAATTCCGATCTTTTCAGCCATTTCGATCTGGTTACGCATTAGAGATAATAACGGGCTGATCAGCAGGGTTGGTCCAGCACCTTGATCACGCAGCAAGCGCGTTGCCAGAAAGTAAATCAAACTTTTCCCCCAACCCGTTCGCTGCACAACAAGTGCCCGACGGCGTTGGAACGCAACCATTTCGATCGCCTCCCACTGTCCCGGTCTGAATTGACTATCTGGACCGAGCATATCTTGAAGGAGTTTTTGAGCCCGGGCGAATTTCTCGTCCATGTTTCTCCCCTCAAAATACTAAAATTTGATTTCTACACCAGATTATTTCCGAAATACCACACCATGTCAAATGACTTTTGTTACTTTTTAGCGGCTGAGTCTTTTTCATCTGAAAACCACCTCCACCGTATGGGAAGAAAATTCTTGAGCGTGCATCTTCGAACTCTAACCTCTACCATCCATTCGGATGCCTGAATTTACGCTCAAAATACGAGGGAAGGCGGCGAGTAAGTACTTCGAATATTAATTATTAAACCATGCTTCGAATAGAAAACAATAAACGCATTCGGCGGACAAGAAATCGAGATGATTACAAAAAAGGGGAATGAGCGCGGAGAGGCTCGAACTCTCAACCAATGGCTTAAAAGGCCACTGCTCTACCATTGAGCTACGCGCCCGGATGCGACCTGCATTCTATCACGCCCATTTCTCAGCGTCAACAGCCTATCACCTCCCAGCCTCACCCCCACCCGAAAATGGAAAAGCCTTTCTACTTGACTTTTCCTATCCAGCTTGTTAGTATGGAGTCTGACCTTATAATCCTGGAGCGTATCATGGCCGACATCGTTAAATTGAATGAGGGCGATTTTGAAACTGAAGTCCTCGAAGCCAGCTTGCCGGTGCTGGTGGATTTCACCGCCGTTTGGTGCGCGCCTTGCAAGATGCTCGAGCCGGTCGTCCAGCAGTTAGCCGTGGATTGGCATGATAAAGTCAAATTTGTCAGGCTGGACGTGGATGACCACCCAATGGTAGCGATAGAATACCAGGTGATGGGTGTACCTACATTGATGCTTTTCAAAGATGGAAAACCTGTCGAACGTGTCACCGGCTACCAGCCCAAAGACCGGCTGGTGAAGAAATTCTTACCCTTTCTGAATTAATTCTTCTAAATCCTTACGAGCCATCGTTCCATTTCTTTTGACTCATGTTATAATCTCTTATTGCAATAAGTTGCAATAACGGGAATTCTATGCAAGCATCGATCCAAACCAAACTGCGTTCTCTCGGCTTCCGCATGACTCCGCAGCGCCTGGCGATCTACAATATCCTCCAGGAATCGGGAGAACACCTGACCGCCATGGAAATTTGCGACCGGGCTCAAGAACGCATCCCGGCGATCGACGAAGCCACCATTTACCGCACACTCACCTTTTTAGCGCAGCAAGGCTTCATCCTGGCAGCCCACATTGGCGGAGGTCAGCTGGTATACGAGATTGCCGGGCGCGAACATCACCACCTGATCTGCAGGAAATGCGGTGCTACCCTGGAAATCGATCACCAGCTCATGACGCAGCTCTACCAGGAATTACAGAATAAGACCGGTTACTGCATCGACAGCATGCATGTGACCTTTTTTGGCTTTTGCCCGAATTGCCAACCAGAAGTAGAAAACGCGCTCCTTTCCGCGTCTTCGGAGGTCTGAATGCTTTACGCACCCAAACCTATGCACATACCCGATGGCTTCTTATCCGTCCCAGTGTCCTTGGTTATGTGGATCATCAGCCTGGTGGTGATTGGTGTTGCCGTCCGGCGTGTTGGACGGGAACTGGGCGAGCGCCAGGTGCCGCTGATGGGCGTCCTGGCAGCAGCCATCTTCGCAGGCCAGATGCTGAATTTTACTGTGGCTGGCGGCACATCGGGGCACCTGATGGGTGCTGCCATTGCCACCATCCTGCTCGGTCCCTGGGCTGCGGTATTGGTGCTCACCACGGTCGTTGGGGTCCAGGCATTGATCTTCCAGGACGGTGGACTGATTGCCCTGGGAGCCAACATCTTTAACATGGGTGTGATCGGCGTTGCAGTTTCCTATTTCGTCTATCAGACCGTGCGGAAAATCGCGGGAGGGCGAACCTGGGGGATTTTTGCAGGCGGTTTCCTGGCAGCCTGGTTTTCGATTGTGATCGCATCCCTGGCCGTTGCTCTGGAGCTGGCCCTATCCGGCACTTCGCCCGCCAATATCGCCATCCCGACCATGGCAGGAATCCACGCACTGATCGGAATCGGGGAGGGATTGATCACTTTGGGTGCATTGAGCTTCATCTACGCCTCACGCCGCGATCTCCTTACCTCCGGACAAAGCGATACCGCTAACAGTCTCTCGGTTTGGGTCGGAGGCCTGGTCATAGCCATTTCCCTGGCAGTGCTTGCACCGCTGGCTTCAGCCCAACCGGACGGGCTGGAATGGGTCGCCGAGCAGAGAGGGTTCCTGGATCTTGCCCAGGATCCTGTTTACAACATCATCCCAGATTACGTCTTTCCGGGAATTTCCAATGAAGCCCTGGCCACGATAATCGCCGGTATCATCGGCGCTTTGCTCGTCTTTAGCGTGGCGGTCGGGCTGGCATACGCCCGGCGCCGGTCCTGAAATGCACATCCATTTCCTGGATCCCTTCCATGAAGGAGATAGCCCGGTTCACCGCCTCGATCCCAGGGTGAAATTAATCCTGGCCTTGGCGTTCATATTTACAACTGCGCTGACCCCTGCAGGAGCCTGGCCGGTTTACCTGCTTCTGCTTTCCCTGGTCTTATCAGTCGAAATGGTTTCCGGATTGGGGATTGGTTATGTGCTCAGGCGGGCCTTGTTGGCGCTGCCTTTCGTCCTGGCAGCCTTCCCGCTGGTCTTTACTTTACCTGGCAACCCTCTTTTCACCTTCACCCTTGGATCTCTACCGGTGACAATTACCCAACCGGGTGTGGAACGCTTTCTTAGCATCGCCCTCAAATCCTGGATTTCGGTGCAGGCGGCTATCCTGCTGGCCTCCACCACCAGTTTCCCGGACCTGCTGACAGCCATGCGCGCGGTGAAATTCCTCGCCTGCTGGTTTCGATCTTCGGGTTGATGTGGCGCTACCTGTTCGTGCTGGCCGATGAAGCTCTGCGCCTGCTCCGCGCCCGCCAGGCACGCAGCGGTCAGACCGATCGTCCTGGTCTGAAACCTGGCGGCAGCCTTTCCTGGCGTGGGCGGGTGGCTGGCGGGATGGCCGGCAGCCTGTTCCTGCGCGCTTTCGAGCGCAGCGACCGCATTTACATGGCTATGGTGGCGCGCGGCTATGACGGCGAAGTGCGTTCATCCCCACTGCCCGCGACTCCAGCCTGGCAGCATGGCTGCTCCTGTCCGCCAGCCTGGTATTATTCTTGGTTCTGCTTACTGCTGCTATTCTCTTCTGGTCTTAGATCAAAAATATGCATCATTCGATTGAAGTTGTATAACCTCAGTTACATATACCCGATGGCCACCAGGCCTTGAGCGATGTCTCACTCAAGATCGAGCCATGCGAAAAAGTAGCCCTGGTAGGCCCGAACGGCGCCGGGAAATCCACCCTGATCCTGCACCTGAACGGCATCCTGACCGGTCAGGGGCGAAGTGCATGCCGGTGGCCTGCCGGTGGTCAAGGAGAACCTGGGCCAGGTACGTGCCCGTGTCGGCCTGGTCTTCCAATCACCAGACGACCAGCTTTTCTCCCCCACTGTCTACGACGACGTGGCTTTTGGGCCGCTGTACCAGGGCCTGCCGCCGGACGAAGTGCGCCAGCGGGTGGAGGAGGCTTGACTGCCGTTGGCATGAGCGGTTATGCGACGGCGCGTTTCGCACCATCTGAGCTGCTGGCGAGAAAAAGCGCATCGCCATCGCCACCGTGCTGTCGATGCAGCCGGAAGTGCTGGTGCTGGACGAGCCCACCGCCGGGCTGGACCCGCGGCCCGCCGCTCGCTGATCAACCTGCTGCGACGACCTGCCGATCACCATGCTGGTCTCCACCCACGACATGCATCTGGTGCGCGAGCTGTTCCCGCGCATGGTGATCATGGACGAAGGGCGGATCGTGGCCGATGGGTCGACCGAGGAGCTGATGGACGATGAAGACCTGCTGAATACTCACGGCCTGGAAAAACCCTGAAAGCAGCTAAAAACCAACCAGGTTCCGAGTTCAAACGAGAAATTGGTGTATTAAAAGTGCGGCGCTGGTGGCCGCACTCTTGCTAAATTTCAATCCGCTGGAACTGCCTCACCAATCTGCAGCCCGGCTGCCTGGCGCAGCATCTCGGCCTTATCCGTCCGTTCCCAGGGCAGATCCAGGTCGTCGCGCCCAAAATGGCCGTAAGCCGCCACCTGGCGGTAGATCGGGCGGCGCAGGTCCAGGTCGCGGATGATCGCGCCTGGGCGCAGGTCGAAGTGCTCGCCGATCAGCGCGGGCGATATCTCCCGTCCGGGATGTGCCCGGTGCCGAAGGTTTCCACATTGACGCTCAGCGGGCGCGCCACGCCGATGGCATAAGCCACCTGGATCTCGCAGCGCTGCGCCAGCCCGGCTGCCACGATGTTCTTGGCCGCCCAGCGCGCCGCGTAGGCCGCCGAGCGGTCCACCTTGGTGGGGTCCTTGCCGCTGAAGCGCCGCCGCCGTGCCGGCCCATCCCGCCGTAGGTATCGACGATGATCTTGCGCCCGGTCAGGCCGGCGTCACCCTGCGGCCCGCCGATCACAAAGCGCCCGGTCGGGTTGACGTAAGATCTTCATCTTCTCATCGACCATCTCGGACGGCAGCACCGGGATGATCACGTGCTCGATCACCGCCTGCGCGGATCTCCTCCTGGCTAGATCTCCGGGGAATGCTGCGTGCTGACCAGCACGGTATCCACCCGCTTCGGGCGGCCGAAGGTGTATTCCACCGTCACCTGGGTCTTGCCGTCCGGGCGCAGCCAGGGCAGCGTGCCACCCTTGCGCACTTCGCCAAGCCGGCGCGCCAGTTTGTGCGCCAGGTAGATCGGCATCGGCATCAGCGCCGGGGTTTCGTCGCAGGCATAGCCGAACATCATCCCCTGGTCGCCGGCGCCGATCGCCTCGACTTCGTCTTCGCTCATCTCGCCGCTCTTGGCTTCCAGCGCCTTGTTGACGCCCATGGCGATATCGCCCGACTGCTTGGCAATGGCCACCAGCACGCCGCAGGTCGTTGCCGTCCAAGCCCTTGTCGCTGTCGTCATAACCGATTTCGTGTGATCACCCTGCGCACCAGCTCGTCAAAATTGACCTGCGCCGCGGGTGGTGATTTCGCCCAACAGCATGACAAACCCGGTCTTGGTGGCCGTCTCGCAGGCCACGCGCGAGATGCGGGTCCTGCTCCAGGCAGGCGTCCAGCACGGCGTCGCTGATCTGGTCGCACAGTCTTATCGGGGTGACCTTCGGTTACCGACTCGGAAGTGAACAACAAGCGCGGTGAATTCATGAAAGTCGTATTCATTATAAATACCTCCATAATTAAAAATTGCCCTTCCAGTCATAGAAAGGGCAATTCGACAGCATTGTCAAGGCCGCCCTCTCATCTTCCAGAACATCCTTCTGCCGGAATTGGCACCTTCCGCCGGACTACTCCGGGCAGGGTTGCCGAGGTTTCACAGGGCCGGTCCCTCCACCTCTCTGGATAAGAGCGCCATTTCAGGGGCTATTTGTGCTGTTATGCCGAGGTGTAAATGATACCATAAGCTGTCAATTGAGGTTAAACGACAACCAGACCACCAGGTAATATCCGATCACCCCACCCCACAGCCAGGAGTCGATCCGGTCAAAAACGCCGCCGTGACCGGGCAGCAGGTTACCCAGAATCCTTCACCCCCACCTGGCGCTTGATCATGCTCTCGCCCAGGTCGCCCAGGGTGGTCAGGACGCCCATCACCAGCCCCACCAGCGCGCCGCGCAGCGGTGTGATGGCTGAACTCAGGACCGCCCACAGGTCTGCACAGGGCTGCCAGCAGCGCCGTGCCAATGATCGCCAGCAGGGATGCCCGCCAAATAGCCTTCCCAGGATTTCTTCGGGCTCAGGCGTGGGACTCAACTTATGTCGCCCAAACCGCGACGCCCACAAAATAGGCTGCCCATATCTGCCAGCCATACCGCCGGCAGGATCACCAGCAGCCACCATTCTCCCTCCGGCAGCTTGCGCAGCGAAACCAGGTAAGCGCCCATCCAGCCCATTAAAGGATACCCGCCAGGCTGACGGCGAAGTCGGTGCCCGCCTGGTCACGGCCGCGTTCGTAAGCCAGCAGGTGATATGCCATTGCCGCCAGGATCAAGGCGCTTAGCAACCAACCGGCGCTTTCGAAGCCATTCCAAGCCGCGTCCGGCAACCAGCAGCAGCTGCACCAACCACCACCAGCAGCGTACCGGCTGGAACCCACCCTGCCCGAACAACCGGGCATATTCCCAGGCTGCCAGCCCCGCAATCAGGGCAATCACACCTGCGAAAACCCAGCCGCCGAGGAATATCGCTGCCAGCCCGATCGGCAGCAATACCAGGGCAACGACTGTCCGCTTAAGCAACATGTTGGGCTAGATCTTCGGACTCTTGCAGCAAGTCCCCCATAGCGCCGCTCGCGGTGGCTGTATTCCTCCAGGGCCAGGCGCAGCTGGTCTTTATCGAAATCCGGCCAGAAAACCGGCGGGAAATACCATTCCGAATAGGCTCCCTGCCAGATCAAGAAGTTGCTGCCGCGCAGCTCACCCGAGGTGCGGATGATCAGGTCGGGATCGGGTACCCCTGCCGTGAACAGGTAGCGGCTGACCAATTCCACGCACACATTCTCCGGAGCGACGCCATCCTGGATCATGTGCTGGATGGCGTTGACGATCTCATCGCGACCGCCGTAATTGAAGGCCACGTTCAAAACCAGGCGCTGGTTCTGCCGGGTGAATTCCAGGGCATGCACCACTTTCTCGCGAAAAGCCGGATCCAGCCGGTCCAGGCGGCCAATATGGCGCAGCTGGACGCCCTGGTCGTGCAGCTCCTGCAGCTCGCGGTCGATGACGTCTTCGAAGATCCTCATCAACCCTTGACCTCTTCTTTCGGGCGGCCCCAATTTTCAGTCGAAAAAGCATAGATCGTCAGGTATCGGATGCCGAATTCGATGCAGGCTTCGATGATCCGGCGCAGGTTTTCGGTGCCGGCGCGGTGACCTGCCAGGCGCGGCAGGCCGCGCGCCAGCGCCCAACGCCCATTGCCATCCATGATGATCGCAATGTGGGTGGGGATTATTCAGAGTTGCTGGTCTTGAATTCGATTTCGCTTCCATCATCTGTGATGCTGGTCAGAATTCCATGATTTCGTTTTCTTTATGCTCACCGATTGCATTCAATTCGTTGATATATTTCTCGGTCATCTTCTGCAGCTCTTCCTCGCCACGTTCCAGGTCGTCTTCGGAGATCAGTTTCTCCTGCTCGAATTCGCGCATATCCTTCATGGCATCCCGGCGCACGTTGCGCACCGCCACGCGTCCTCTTCCACGCGGTGTGCACCATCTTCACCAGGTCGCGCCGGCGTTCTTCGGTGAGCGGAGGCAGGTTCAGGCGAATGGATTTTCCGTCGTTATTGGGGGTCAGGCCGAGGTCGGAAGCCTGGATGCTGCGCTCAATTGCTTTGAGAGTGGAGACGTCGAATGGACGGATCAGCAAGGCGCGTGCTTCCGGCACACTGATGGACGCCAGCTGGATGAGCGGCGTTGGGATGCCGTAATATTCAACCGGCAGCTTCTCGACCAGTGCCGGGTGAGCGCGCCCGGTTCGTATGCCAGACAGATCTTCTTCCAGCGCCTGCACCGCTCCTTTCATGCGCGTGGCTGCATCTTGTTTGATTTCACTCAGCATCGCTGCCTCCAAATGCAATATTCTCCTGCTATAGGATACCCGAAAACAGCAGAGGCGGGAAGGGTAAGATTCAGGCGGTAACCAGCGTACCTACTTCGGCTCCGAACAGCGCCAGCCGCAGGTCGTCGGGCTTCCAAAGGTTCAAGACCAGGATCGGCATGTTGTTCTCCATGCACAGCGAAAGAGCCGTGCTGTCCATCACCTGCAGCCGGCGATTGAGGGCTTCCATGTAGGTCAGGCGTGTGAAGCGCACCGCCTCTGGATTCTTCATCGGGTCGGAGTTCAACACACCGTCCACCTTGGTGGCCTTGATCAGAACGTCGGCGTCGATTTCCATGGCGCGCAATGCGGCTGCCGTATCGGTGGAGAAATAGGGGTTGCCGGTCCCCCCGCCCAGGATGACCACGCGGTCCCTTTTCCAGGTGGCGGATGGCCCGGCGGCGGATGTAGGGTTCGGCCACCGCCTGCATTTCGAGGGCGGACTGCACCCGGGTGACCAGCCCCAGGCGCTCCATGGCATCCATCAGTGCCATGGCGTTGATCACGGTCGCCAGCATACCCATGTAATCGGCGGTGGCACGGTCCATGCCGCGGTCCAGCCCGCTCTTGCCGCGCCAAAGGTTGCCGGCTCCGATCACTACCGCCACATCGACGCCCAGCTCATGCACTTCTTTCACCCGGTTGGCGATGTTCTCTGCGCGTATTGGGTCGATCCCGAAGCCGTCTGGCCCGGCCAGCGCTTCGCCACTCAATTTAAGTAAAATCCGCCGGTATTTGAGTTCTTCTGCCATAATCACTCCATGTCCAGTCTGCTTAGAAAAAAGAGCCAACTTTTGGTTGGCTCTCTCGATCATTTACACTGCGGTATTTTCACCCAGCTCCCAGCGTGCAAAGCGCCGGATGACAACGTTTTCACCGATGGCAGCGATGTTCTGTAGCAGCAGCTTTTCCACCGTGATATTCTCGTCGCGGATATAAGGCTGGCGCAACAGGCAAACCTCTTCCAGGTACTTTTCCAGCCGGCTTTCGACGACCTTTTCCGCCTCACCACCAGACTTACCCTCCGCGCGCACGCGCGCCATCTCCTGGCTGCGCTGCTCGTCCAACACCTGCGCCGGGACATCCTCAGCTTTCATGTAGTGCGGGGATGAAGCGGCGATCTGCAGGGCTACCTCGTGGGCGAAGGTGCGGAAAGCCTGCGAGCGGGATACAAAATCGGTCTCGCAGTTGACCTCCACCATCACGCCAACCCGGCCGCCGCCGTGCGAATACAGCTCCACGGCTCCTTCCAGGGTCTCACGCTCGCCACGCTTGAGGACGGTGGCCAGGCCTTTCTCACGCAGGAATTCAAGCGCTTTGTCAAAATCGCCGCCCGCATCTTCGAGTGCTTTACGGCAGTCCAGGATGCCTGCGCCTGTCGCTTCGCGCAGTTTCTTGATTTGTTCCGTTGTGATCGCCATGCCTATTCCTCGCCCTCGTTATCCTCAACATTAATGGAACCATTACCGTTGTCGGAAAAACCGGGCTCTTCTTCCACGCTCACTTCTTCCACGGGCTCTTCTTCCGCTGACTTCTTCTACGGTCTCTTCTTCGCTATTCTTGCACGGATCCTTCTTCCACGCTCACTTCTTCCACGGTCTCTTCTTCCACAATCTCTTCTTCAATGGACTTTCTTCTTCGTCTTCCCAACCGGCCTCTGACTTCTCAAGTGAGTCTTCAACAGCAGCCTCGACTGCGCCTTCTTCAGCCAGGAATTCTCCTTCTTCCACCACCGGGCGTCTTTGGGAGGAAATCTTGGCCAGGGTGGCGGCCCCCAGCAGCTCCTCGTCGGTCAGCTCGACCTCTTCGGCGCCTTCGATGGCCACTTCAGTCGGCATTACGGTCTCTTCCTCCATGTCCTTGCGCATGGCCTTGCCTTCCAGCACCGCATCGGCCATCTTGGCCACCAGCAGCTTGATGGCGCGGATGGCGTCGTCGTTGGAGGGGATGACGTAGTCGATATCCCTGGGGTCGCAGTTGGTGTCCACCAGGGCCACCACCGGGATCTTCAGCAGGTTGGCTTCGTGGATGGCAGTCACTTCACGGCGCACGTCGACCACGAACAGCAAGTTGGGCAGGCGCGCCAGCTGGCGGATGCCGCCCAGAAGGATGTCCAGGCGCTCGATCTCGCGCGTCATGATCAGGGCTTCTTTCTTGGTGATGCGCTCGAAATCGCCCTTGTCGCGCATGCGCTCCATCTTCTCCAGCTCGTTGACGCGCCCGCGGATGGTGCGCCAGTTGGTGAGCATACCGCCCAGCCAGCGCTGCGTGACATAGGGCATGCTGCAGCGCTCAGCTTCCGCCTGGATGGTCTCCTGGGCCTGGCGCTTGGTGCCCACGAACAGCACCGTGCCGCTCTCGGCGACTGTGTCTCGGACTAAATTGTAGGCTTCTTCCAGGGCTTTGACCGTCTTCTGCAGGTCGATGATGTGGATGCCATTTCGCTCGGTGAAGATATACGGCTTCATGGCGGGATCCCACTTGTGCGTGCGGTGACCGAAATGCACACCGCTCTCCAGCAGCGATTTCATCGGGATAACACTCATATTCAATTGTCTCCTTGCGTTGTTCCTCCGCTCCTTTCATCCCGGGTCGGCACCGCTTCGGCGGCACGCCCGCCCCGGTCGGGGAGCGTGTGAGATATGTGCTCCCAATCCGGGAGCGGGCGAAGTATATCACACGGCGATTGGATTCGGCAAGAGAGGAAGAAGGGGTACACGGATCACACGGATAGAGACGGATTTATGGGAAAACTAATTGTCAATGATCGGTTATCAGTCATCAGTTATCAATTGTCAGTTATCAGTCTCAGTTGTCAGTTATCAGTCGTCAGTTATCAGTCGTCAGTTGTATCAGTCATCAGTTATCAGTTATCAGTTATCCGAAAAACAAGACGAGGGAAGAGGAGATCAGTGGAGTACGGCAATGGAGGTAGGAGGGAATTTTGATTAAATATAACGAAAAAAATAGTTTTTTTAGGCGTGAACACTGAAACATTGTCAATCCCGGCCAAGGATGCCGGGACAGGCTCCATCAAAAACGGATTTAGCGGATTCCAGAAATGGGTACGCTGGGATATTTGCATATTTGAATGATACAGGTGGTTTGGAGAAATGTCTATCGCCCGCAGGGGGATTTATGGGGTGAGATGGGGAGTAAGCGGGGGGAATTGCTTCCAGATGAGCTGACCGCGCTGTGAAAATGGGATATGATAGAAGAGAAATGAAGGAAATTTTCGAGTTCGAGTGCTTGCCCCGGTAGGCAAAAAGAAAGGGCCAGAAAATGGTGCGTCCTGGAAGACACACCCTACAAGCATGAATGAGCTAGGAAATGAAATTAGATAGATTATCTGATGATACACGAATAATTACAGTTCTTCGAACGAATAAACAACAAGATGTTCAAGCAGTTGTAAGGAAATATTCTTAATCGTATTACACAGGAAGAAATTGTTGATTCTATAAAGAAATACATATATACAACATTACACCACTTTCATCCAAGATTTGAGCCTTTCGACCCAGGTATTTCAGCAAGGAAACTCATCGAGGAACTTGCTGATGAAAAACGCATATCTATTTCGTTAGAAGGACCGTCTATCTGGGTGGAAGTGAACCTTAATTGCTCGGGTATTATTGTAAAGGAAAAGGTCGATGGCAAACAGCGACGAGTCCCGGAGAGAAGTGATATTTCCACAATTAGCGTTAGTGAAATTGCAAAAAAGTTTGCTAGTCCTGGTTTCACACAAGCATTTATTGATTTAAGCTGCGATCTATTTGAACTCTTAAGGGTGATTATGGATGGACTTAGCATTTTGCGATAAAACATGGGAATGATTATGACCGAATTCACGCTGATTTACTTGAACCACAATTCATTACGTGGGCTAACTTTTTTGGCCCTGGTCAGGTAGCTCGATTTGGACGGGAGAAGTTGCTTAACGCCCCTGCATTCGAAGTGCAGGAGCTACCAATGGGTAGCATTTTATTGACCGTCTCCGCAAGCCCACTTGAGCAGTTACAGTCTGAAGTCCAGGAGACCATCCGAAGAGTCTAAGGAATACTCGGCATTTTGAGTCCCAGCGAGCGTGCACACCCGCAAGAATTGGCTGAATTCGAAGCTCGCTACAAAGCGAGAGAGTTGGAAATGAGCCAGAGAATTATAAAGGCATTTCGAGAATTCGAATCAGAAAATCCAGGAGGAAATGATCCAACAGGCGGAAGGCTGTGTGCAGGGGGTAAGGAAATATTGGGGAGAACAGTTAAATTATCAACCGGAAAGCCTGAAAATCATTGAACGCCTGATATCCACGGAATTTCCGGAAGAGGAAACAATCGACACGGCGGTACAGGCATTTGGAGCCTATCTTGGAGAGGTTATTCGTAGGAATTTTGGCGGCGAATGGCACGCTGAGGAAATGAAGGGCAGACCAGTAATACTGAATAGTGGAAAGCATAAAGAACGAATTGATCCATTCGAATTAATCGAGCGGAGTTTTAACTCAAAGAGATCAGGGATACAATTTTCCCTTCAAAAAATGATGTCAGAGTATGAGTAAAGTAGGGTGCGTTTCCAACGCACCATTTTATTCCAACCTAAATAAAAAACATCCGCAGTTTTTTGGTTTAGAATATTCACATGCCCAACTACCGCCGGTCTTATATTCCAGGCGGCTGCTACTTCTTCACTGTCGTCGCACACCATCGCCTGCCCGTCCTTACCGCCAATCAATCCCGTGCCAGCCTCCGGCAGGCTTTCATCGAGGTGCGAGGGAAATATACGTTCACTCCGGATGCAATCTGTCTTCTCCCTGAACACATCCACTCCATTTGGACGCTTCCCGCGGCAGGATTCAAATTACTCTCTGCGGTGGAAGGAGATCAAGCGCCTCTTCACCAGGAATTACCTTACCCGGATTGGCCCGGGTGAACCTCGCAGCGCTTCGCCTCAGGTACGGGGAGAAGCTGAAATCTGGCAGCGCCGGTTGTGGAAGCACTCTGTCCGCAGCGAAGGAGGCCTGAACCGGCACCTGGATTATCTGCACTTCAATCCGGTCAAGCATGGTCTGGTGGAGCGGCCAGTGGATTGGCCCTGGTCAAGCTTCCAGCGGTTCGTGAAAATGGGGTTTTTCGATAAAGACTGGGGAGCGGACCTTTCCCAGGAGGTATTGGATCTGGAATGCGGGGAGTAGAAGAGTGGTGCGTCGAGACGCACCCTACGGACTGGTGCGTCAAATGCATCAACCAGTGTAAATTTGCCATTCGAAGATCCAAATATTCGAAATCAAGTCCAAAACGTCATTGAAAGTGTAGACATGACTGGTTCATCTCCTGCCGGAGTTTATCAGGGCGGTGCTACAATTAATGGGCAACAAGTGCAAGGTTTATACAGAGGTGGAGGACTTCCATCAAGACCTTTAGGCTATTATTTGGAAAGCGATGTTTGGCAATCATTAGGGCCAGGTACAGGAACTCGTCTTGCAGATCGATTGATTTTTGGAGCAAACGGTGAGGTGTACTATACCCCAAACCATTACAATTCCTTTGTGCAAATTCGATGATAATCTATGATAAAGATAACAGTGTGTAATTATGTCTTCGTGGATTAATTTACAAAATACATTTCCCAATTTTAAAGGAAACCATATACACGTTATTAAAAATATTTAGAGTTGATCAACTCATAGATCATTTACTAAAACTTGAATTTAGGGTTTTTAGAATTGATGGAGAAAAAATTTATGATGAGAAAACATTCTTTTCAGAAATTGGCAATATCCTAGAATTTCCTCCATATTTTGGTCAAAATTGGGGTGCTTGGGATGATTCTTTAGGGGATTTTATATTTTTGGCTCCTAAGAGAGTAGCAATAGTTTGGGAAAATGCAAGTAAAACATTTATTTCAGATGCTCAAATGTTCTTACAAGTCATATGCGACTTTAATAATTTAGCGGAAAGTGTTGCATTAAAGAGATACTCCCAAAATGAACACGAAACTAAGCAGGTAGAAGTATTTATTTTCATTTAGTTATAGCTACTTTCACGCAGTGAGCAGCGCTTTCCAACGACAGAACCTACGCCTATGATTTCAACGGCAATATGACCTACCGCCATGTCTACGAAGGCGGCACATGGAAGAATTACACGCTCATTTATGACGCCGAAAACCGACTGGCCACGGTGACCGGGCCGGTGACTGCCAACTTCAAGTACGATGGGGACGGAAAGAGAGTGCGGGCCACGATCAACGGTGGATTGGATACCGTCTTTATCGGCAACTACTTTGAGTGGAACGTAACTACCCAAACAAAAAGGACTTATTATTACGCCGGGGCTACGCGCATCGCCATGCGCGAGGGTAGCACTGACCCACAATGGATCCTGGGCGACCATTTGGGCAGCACCAGCCAGGCTTGACCCCTCAGCCTTGACCTCCTTCGTGCCTCGGGACAGATCTCTCCAGAGGGGAGATTGGAAGCGAAGTAAGTGCAGGTGACAGCCCCGCAAGTGAGCGGGACTGTCACCTGACCAGAATCCGTATGCTATCCGAAAGAAGGAGAACCTGGATCAACGATCCAGGCTACAGCGACAGCCGAAGGAAAATGACCTGGATCAACGACCCGGGATACAGCGACAGCCGAAGGGAAAAGACCTGGATCAACGATCCAGGCTACAGGTTGACTTCCCTAGACCTCAAACGCGGTCGCCACCAGCTCGGTCTCGATCACCTGGCCGGGCTGCAAAACCAGGGCGGTGCCGTTCTTGATGGCGTTGGGCACACCCGCCGGCGGGTAGCTGCTGAAGGGCTCCAGGGCCACGTTGTAGGTGCGCCCGTACCAGGGGTAGTCGTTGTGCCCGCCGTACACCTGCCACATCCACAGGTATTTGAACAGCGAGGCGTCCCAGCTCATCCCGAAGCCCGACTCCCAGCTTGGGGTTGGTGAAGGTGTACCAGCCTTCGCTCAACTCCTTGAAAGAAGACCACGTCCACCGAGCGGGTCGAGGCAGGCAGGACCTGGCGATGTCCTGCAGCTTCCCGCTGCGCCGGTTGGGCACCATCGGGAAGTCGTAGTCGCCGCCCGGCTGCCACAGGCCGTTGGGGTGGAAGGCAAGCACTTCCACCTTTTTAGCGGGCGCATCGACGACGCAGCTTTCATCCAGGAACGGCGCGCCGAAGGCCGGGTGGTGGCCCCAGATGACGGCGAATTCCATGTCGGCTTCGTTCACCAATCGCTCGTGGATGAACATAGCGCGGCATGCCTTTCTTCATCGACATGGTGCGCTCCAGGGCCAACGGCGAGCGGTACAGTGCGCACCCAGGTCTTGAGCGACACCAGCTCGGGCGTATCTTCCAAAATGGCTGCCTGGAACGGCAGCAGGGCCACCTCGCCGTGCAGTCCCTGGTAGGTGCCCATGTAAGGCTCGGAGGCCCAACCGGCGGAAGGCAGCACTTCCTGCCAGCCGCCGAAGTAATAGTCGTGGAAGGCGCCTTCGGGCAGGGCGCTGGTGGCGACGAACGGCTTGCGCATCTCGAGCGGCGACTGCCACAGGAAGTCCAGGTCGCGCGGTTTGTAAGTGAATTCGAAGATATCCGCCCCTTTATCGAGCAGGATGCCCACCCGCATGAGTTCGTTTTCCAGGAAGGCCACGCGCATGCCCTTGTAAGTGTAGTCCAGGCTCATCCGGCAGCCGGTCTTTCTTCCATAAGTGTACATTTTTCGCTCCTTAGTTATTAATTCAAGTAGACAGTTAGACAAGGTGAAGACCTCACAGGTTTTCTTAAGCCTGTGATGGTCTTGGATAATTTCAGGAGCTGGCGGAAGATGCGCGAGAGGCCGCGGCCGAAGGTGCCTTTCCACATGTCCAGGCCGACCGCCGCGACGATGACCAGGCCCAGGGTGATCTCCTGCCAGGAGGCCGGGACGGCCAGCAGGTTCAGCCCGTTCTGGACCACCGCCACCGTCAGGGCGCCGATCAAGGTAGCCACCATGCTGCCGTAGCCGCCGATCAGGCTGGCGCCGCCGATCACGGCCGCGGCGATCGACTGCAGGCCCAGCTCAGCACCGTAATTGGGCGAGCCCGAATTCAGCCAGGCGGTGATCAGCACCCCGGCGATACCGGCAGTCAGCCCGGCAATCAGGAAGGCGACCATCTTGCTGCGGTTCACGGCGAGGCCGGTCAGCCGGGCGGCGGATTCGTTGCCGCCTACTGCGTAGATCGCACGTCCCTGGATGGTGTTGCGCAGGAAGAGCGAGGCCAGGGCATAGAAAACTACCACGTAATAAAAGGGCAGCGGGATACCAAGGAATTTTCCGTAAAAAATGCGGCTCCAATGCATCCGAGACGGAGAAAATTGGGGTGCCCCCGGTGATCAGGAAGGCCAGCCCGCGGTAGATGCTCATGGTAGCCAGGGTGACGATGAAGGATGGAATCCGGCCGTAGGTGCTGAGAAAACCATTGACCGCCCCGCAAGCCACACCCAGCAGCAGCACCAGGAAAATCCCGACCGGCAAAGGCAGTCCCATCTTCTTGACCAGGATAGCCAGCGTGCAGCACACCAGCGCCACCGTCGAGCCGGGCGACAGGTCGATCCCGCCGGTCAGGATCACCAACGTGGCACCGATCGCTACAATCGCCACCGGCGCTACCTGGAGCGATACATTGGAAAGGTTGGCCATCATAAAGAAGCGGTCGGTAGCCAGGGTGACGAGTCGCCACCACTACCAGGAGTGCCACCAGCGGGCCGGCAACAGTGGAACGGAAGAATTTCGAAACTCTCTCCATGTAATAACTCCTCATTCCTCAGCGGTGGTTCGTTCTCCGTCTTCACTTTTACCGACACCCGATGCCATGCCGATCAGCTGGTATTCGGTCAGCTGCGCACCAGAGGTGATCTCCAGGATGCGCCCATCACGCACGACCGCCACACGGTCGCTCATCGCCAGCAGCTCGGGGAAATCCGAGCTGATCAGGATGATGCTGATCCCGGCGGCGGTGAGCTCGTTGATCACGTTGTAGACTTCCAGCTTGGCGCCGATGTCGATCCCCTGGGTGGGCTCATCCATGATCAGCAAGCGGGCCTTTGAAAACAGCCAGCGCGCCACGATCACTTTCTGCTGGTTGCCGCCGGACAGGTACTGGACCGAGCGGTCCAGGGCGGTGTGCGGAATATTCATGCGCTGGAAATAGGCCAGGCCAAATTTATGTTCTTTCGACAGGCTCAGGAAAGGACCCTGGAGCACATCTTTCAGGCGTGAGATGGTGATGTTCTTGGGGCCTTCGAAGTTGAAAAAGCAGCCGTCCGTCTTGCGGTTCTCGGGCAGCATGCCCACCCCGGCAGCCACAGCTTCCTTCGGCGAGCGGAAGCCGGTTTTATGCCCGTCGAAGGCTACTATGCCGGATGTGAGCCTGTCCAGCCCGTAGATGGCACGCGCGATCTCGCTGCGTCCCGGAGCCGAGCATGCCACCCAGCCCGAACACCTCACCGACGTGCATCGTGAAGCTGACATCGTGGACGCCGCTTTCGGTGCTGCAGATTCTCGACCCTCAGGCAGGTTTCCGGGCGCGCGTTGTGCTGCTTGGGATAATGCTGCTCGATGTCGAAGCCGATCATCGAGCGCACCACGTCCCCCATCTTGAGCTTCGAGATCGGCGCAGTTGCTCACCCACTTGCCATCTTTGAGGATGGTGACCCGGTCGGCGATCTCGAAGACTTCGTCCAGGCGGTGCGAAATATAGATAATGGCTTTGTCATGCGGCGTCAGTCGGCGGATCAGACCCATCAGGTGCTGGGTTTCCACCAGGCCCAGGGCAGCCGTCGGCTCGTCCATGATCAGCAGGCTGGATTCGAGCGAGATAGCCTTGGCGATCTCCACCAGCTGCTGCTCGGCGACGGATAAAGTACCGCACCGGGACGTCTGGATCGATGTCCAGGCGCGAGCTGCTCGAGCACCTGCCGGGTGCCCTGGCGGACGATTTTCCAATCGATGGTGCCGGCAGGGGTGCGCGGGTAGCGTCCCAGGTAGATGTTCTCGGCGACGGTCAGTGAAGGGACCAGGGAAAATTCCTGGTAGATGGTCGCCACTCCGGCTGCGCGCGCATCCATTGGGTGGCGGAAATTCTGGATTTCACCTTTATATAAAATCTCGCCCTTCTCAGGCTGGTGGACACCGGCGATGCACTTGGCCAGGGTCGATTTTCCGGAGCCGTTCTCGCCCAACAGGGCATGCACTTCCCCCGGATATACCCCCATGGAGACGTCGTCCAGGGCCTGGACGCCAGGAAAAGCTTTGTAAATTCCGCGCACTTCCCAGATGGGTACTTTTGAAGGCGGCTCCTGGTCGCCCACCTGTTCTGCGGTCATCTCACTCATGGATTTCTCCCAGGCAACAGAATGTGACAGGCAGTCTGCGATGATTTTACCTGAAAGCTGTAGATTGCGCCCCAGGAAAAACCTGGCTGGTCTTTCCTGGGGCCTGTGCTAAGTTACTGTGGTTAACTCAGGACATCAACACATTAAGGCGCTTCGCAAGGATACTCCTTGGAAGGCTGCGGGAACAAGCTCATCGGGCTTGCACAGGAAGCTGTTGACGTTGTTGATGTCGGTCGTGATGGTGGGTGTCGCCACCCAGCCGCCCGGGAATGCTCCGTTCAGCACGTCCAACGCCACCTGCAAAGCGACCTTGCCCATGATGAACGGGGTCGTGTTCTGCGTGCCCGTCCAGCGTCCAGCAGAGATATCTTCCATCCCGGTGTGTCGCCGTCGTTGCCGAAGATCAGGATGTCCGTGCGGCCCAGCGCCTCGGCCGCCTTGGCGGCTCCGATCGCAATGTAGTCGTTCGCACACACCACCAGGTTGATCTCCGGATGCGCCTGGATCATGTCCATCATGGCCTTGTTGCCCGTCTCCACGTTCCATTCCGTCGGCAGCGTGGCTACGATCTCCATCTCCGGGTAGTTCGCAAACGCATCCAGGAACCCGCCGATACGCTCCGTCGAGTGGTAGCCCGGCAGTCCTTCCAGCACCCCCACCTTCGCCTTCGCCGTTCACCATCTTGCGCCGCATACTCGCCCAGCGCAGTCGTCCCTTTCCGCTGCGGGTACCCGACCACCGCATTCACCGGGCGTCGGGAACGAAGCGATGTCTGAGTTCACGATCACCACCGCGATCCCGGCATCCACAGCCTGCTTCACCAGCGGCGCAGCGGCATTCTCGTCATGCGTCGACAGGATGATCGCATCCACGCCCTGCGTCTGCACGTCCTGCAGCATCTTCATCTGCGTCGCAATGTCCGAACCGCTCTGCGGCGCCAGCATGAAGGTCTCGACTCCCAGCTCTTCTGCCAGGGCATCGATCCCCGCCCCAATCGCCATGTAGTAGTTGAACTCCGTGGCGGGAGGCATGTAGGCGATCTTGACCGGGTCGCCGGCTGTGTAGGCCACCGGGGCAGTCGACTGCGAGCCTTCTTCCAGCGGCACCAGCTCGTCTGCCCCTTCCGGCAAAGCATATTCGGGAGCAGCCGGTTCTTCAGCCACTACCGGCGCTTCGCAGGGGTATTCCTTGGAAGGCTGCGGGAACAGCTCATCGGGCTTGCACAGGAAGCTGTTGACGTTGTTGATGTCGGTCGTGATGGTGGGTGTCGCCACCCAGCCGCCCGGGAATTCTCCGTTCAGCACGTCCAGCGCCACCTGCAGAGCGACCTTGCCCATGATGAACGGGGTCGTGTTCTGCGTGCCCGTCCAGCGTCCGGCAGAGATATCTTCCATCCCGGTGGTGTCGCCGTCGTTGCCGAAGATCAGGATGTCCGTGCGGCCCAGCGCCTCGGCCGCCTTGGCGGCTCCGATCGCGATGTAGTCGTTCGCACACACCACCAGGTTGATCTCCGGATGCGCCTGGATCATGTCCATCATGGCCTTGTTGCCCGTCTCCACGTTCCATTCCGTCGGCAGCGTGGCTACGATCTCCATCTCCGGGTAGTTCGCAAACGCATCCAGGAACCCGCCGATGCGCTCCGTCGAGTGGTAGCCCGGCAGTCCTTCCAGCACCCCCACCTTCGCCTTCGCCGTTCACCATCTTGCGCCGCATACTCGCCCAGCGCAGTCGTCCCTTTCCGCTGCGGGTACCCGACCACCGCATTCACCGGGCGTCGGGAACGATGCGATGTCCGAGTTCACGATCACCACCGCGATCCCGGCATCCACAGCCTGCTTTACCAGCGGCGCAGCGGCATTCTCGTCATGCGTCGACAGGATGATCGCATCCACGCCCTGCGTCTGCACGTCCTGCAGCATCTTCATCTGCGTGGCAATGTCCGAACCGCTCTGCGGCGCCAGCATGAAGGTCTCGACTCCCAGCTCTGCCGCCAGGCCATCGACCCCCGCGCCGATCGCCATGTAGTAGTTGAACTCCGTGGCGGGAGGCATGTAGGCGATCTTGACCGGGTCGCCGGCTGTGTATGCCACCGGGGCAGTCGACTGCGAGCCTTCTTCCAGCGGCACCAGCTCCTCTGCCCCTTCCGGCAAAGCATATTCCGCCGGGCAGCAGGCGCTTCAGGTTCTTCAGGTTCTAGCCGGGGCTTCGGTGGCTGCTGGAGCGGCGCTTCAGTCGGTGCAGCCGGCGCCTGAGTTGCTGCTGGCGCACAGCCAGCCAGGACGAAGGTCAACACCAGCAATACAGTCAATAGCTTTTTCATTTCACTCTCCTCCATTAATCAAATTGTTCAAGTTTATGTCCTTAACATCTGGACCGTTCATTCCTTACAGAAACGCTTATTCTTTCCTTAACCTCCTTATGTTATCGCTGCTGGCTCTTTCCTGCGCTCGTTGAGCACGTCGACGACAACAGCGATGATCAAGATCAATCCCGTGACAAAGTTCTGCCAGTAGACATCCACTCCGATCAGGTTGAGGGCATTTGCCAACACGCCCATGAAAAGAGCGCCCAGGAAAGCGCCGAAAACCGAGCCTTCACCGCCGCTCAGGCTGGCACCACCGATGATTGTGGCGGTGATCACCCGCAGCTCGACGCCGGTGCCGACTGTCAGGGATGAGGAGCCGAAGCGGCCGGTGATCATGATCCCTGCGACGCCAGCCAGCACGGCGACCAGGCAGTAGTTGAAGATTTTTACCCAGTCCACATTGATGCCCGAAAGGCGGGCAGCTTTCTCGTTGCCGCCGATATAGTACATCTGGCGGAAGAAACGCGAGTTGCGCATCAATAGATCAAACACCACCACCAGCAAGAGCATGATGTAGATGGGAAACTGGACACCAAACAGGCGCCCCTGACCGACCACGGTGAACGAATCCGGCAGGTTGAGCACCGCCTTACCGGCGGCCAGCACCAGGGTCAGCCCGCGCACGGTGATCATCATGCCCAGGGTGACGATGAAGGGGTTGATCATCAGCTTGGAAACCAGCAACCCATTGACCAGGCCCACCAGCAGCGCCGCCAGCAGGCCGAGCAGGATCGCCAGCGGGGCGGGCACTGCAGGCCGGGTCAGCGCCAGGCCGGCTACTACCCCGGTGAAGGCCAGGGTCGAGCCGACCGAGAGATCCAACCCGCCCGAGATCAGCAGGATCACCATCCCCACTGCGATGGTGGCTTCGACCGAAAGCCCAAGCAAGATGGCTTCGATATTGGCCCGGGTCAGAAAGAACCGGCGAGACCAAGGTCATCAGGACGGCCATTACCAGGAGCACGATCACCAGAGAAAACTCACGATAGGCCGCGATCGAGCGGAAGGTTTGGGTGAGCTTGTCCGCTTTTGTCATGATAGGTGTTCCGTACCCTCTTCACAGGTCAGAATGCCTGGACGGTGCTGGTATTCCTGTTGCGGGAGGACTTCATCGATGCCGGCCGCATAAGACAGGATTGTCTCTTCTGAGAATAATCCGGACGTTGCACTTCACCAGCAATCTTGCCATCATGCATCACCAGGACGCGATCGCACATCCCGATCAGCTCCGGCAGGTCGGATGAAATCAAGATGATGCCGACCTCCTGGCCGCGAACTCACGCAGCTTGCGGTAGATCTCGGCCCGGGCACCCACGTCCACGCCGCGCGTCGGCTCATCGAAGATGAATCACCTGCGGATTGATGCCCATCCACATCGCCACCAGGCATTTCTGCTGGTTGCCGCCCGACAGGTTGAGCACTTTCTTGTAGATCGATGAGGTCTGGATGTCGTAGGTTCTGACTTCCTGCCGGCAAAGCGATCGATCTGCGACCGGTTCAGGATATCCAGGCCGGTAGTGAATCGGCGCAGGGAGGGCGCGATCACGTTTTCGCGCAGCGACATGCCCAGGAACAGACCCCAGCCTTTGCGATCTTCAGTCAGGTAGGCGATCCCTGGCGGATCGCGTCCTGCGGGCGGTCGATCTGCAGGGAGCTCCATCCAGCAAGATCTCGCCCGCTGTCCTTGCGGTCGATGCCGAAGATTGCCCGGCCGACCTCGGTTCGCCCGGCGCCTACCAGGCCTGCCAACCCCAGAATTTCGCCTCGGCGCAGGGTAAAGCTGATGCCTTCAAATTGCCCCTGCCGGTTCAAATTTTCCACCCGGAAGAATTCGTCACCCGGCCCGACTTGCGTCCACGGTCGCCGTACAGGTTGGTGATCTGGCGGCCGACCATCATCGCGACCAGGTCGTTCTCGGTCACTTCGTCGACCTGGCGGCTGCCGATGTATCGCCCGTCGCGCATCACGACCACCCGGCTGGCGATCTGGAAGATCTCCGACAGCTTATGAGTGATATATATAAAAGACATCCCCTGTTTCTGGAGCTTGCGGATGTTCTGGAACAGGTAGGCGATCTCGCTTTCGGTGAGCGAGGAGGTCGGCTCATCCAGTATCAGCACTTTTGGATTGGTGGATATCGCTTTCAAGATCTCCAGGATCTGCTGCTGACCCATGGAGAGCCGCTTGACCAGAATGCGCGGGTCCAGATCCAGCTCGAAGCGCTGCAGAAACTCGGCTGCTTCCTGGTAGAGCCTGGCCCACTGGATATTGTTGAAGCGACCTACCGGCTGGCGGTTGGCGAAGATGTTCTCCGCCACGGAAAGGCTGCCGACCAGCGAGAGCTCCTGGAAGACCATGCTGATCCCGGCCTGCATGGCGTCGGCGGAAGAGCTGAAAGACGACCGGCTGTCCTTCAAGCAATAATCCGCCCGCTGTCCGGCTTCTGAGCGCCGCCCAGGATCTGGGTCAGCGTGCTCTTCCCGGCACCGTTCTCACCCACCAGTGCCAGGATTTCGCCTGCGCTCAGCGCCAGGCTGACATCATCGACCGCCAGCACGCCGGGAAAGCTCTTTGTAATGTTTTCAGTCCGCAGTACTTCGGCCATCATGCTTCAGCTGCTGATGCCATGGCGGGTAGTGTAATCCTGGCAAGTGAGCCAGGACTGCCCGCCCTGCGGCTTCGAATACATTTACTTGGCGTAAGTCTCGTTTGCAGCCAGGAAGTAGTCGACGTTGGTCTCGTCGATGTAGTTGACCCACATGAAGACGTTGGTCGGACCGGTGGTGACGCCGGCAGCCTTGTTGTCGGAGGTGAGCGGCGCCTGGATAGTGGTTGAAGTTGTACAGCACCTGCAGGCACCAGAAAGCCATGGCGGCGTCGTCCTGGGCGACGGTGCCGGTCAGGGTGCCGTCCTTGATCTTCTGCAGGATGTCGGAGTTGCGGTCCATGGCGACCACTTTGACCTGGCCGACCTTGCCAGCTTCTTCCACCGCCGTGGCAGCGCCGATGCCAGCCGTCGAGTCGGTGCCGACAAAGGCAGCCAGGTCCGGATTGGCGCTCATGATGTCTTTGGCGACGTTGACCGCAGTCACGGTGTCAGCCTTGGTGTCACCCACCTGGACGACCTCGATGCCCGGGATACTTCTCGAAAGCCTCGCGGTAGCCGGCTTCACGGTCGTCGAACATCTGGACGCCCGGGATGCTCAGGATAGCAACTTTGCCCTTGCCGCCCAGCGCTTCGGAGATCGCCATGCCGCCGGTATAGCCCAGGTCGCGCTGGTACGAGCCGACGTAGGCGATGCGCTTCGAATTCGGCAGGTCGCCCAGGATGGTCACCACCGGGATGCCGGCATCGGTGGCCTTGTCGATCTGAGGCTGCAGGACCGGCTCGACCGCGAAGGTGCAGATGCCTTTCGGCTTCTTGGCAATCGCCTGGTCGAAGGCTGCCACCATGGCATTCATGTCGTATTCGGCAGGGCCGACATAGGTGGCGGTCACGCCCAACGCCTCTCCGCCCCACTCCCAGCCGTACTTGTGGGCGTTGAAGAATTCCAGGTTGCCCATCGCAGAGACGTAGATATACTCTTCGTCTGCTGCTGCCGGCGCGGCCGGTTCGGCTGGCGCAGCCGGCTCTTCCGGTGCAGCGGCTTCTGGGGTGGGGGTGGCCGCAGGCGCGCAGGCGCCCAGGATCGAGCGCCAGCAGGACGATCAGGCTCAATCAAGAACGTGCTTCTGGTTTTCATCTATTTCTCCTCTTTTTCATCATTCAGGTCTGATTGTTCTGTGGCCGGGCTGTCATCCAGCTCCAACCCGCTCGAAATATGTCTCAGCGGGCGACGCGCTTTGCCGCCGCCGAGCACATCTGCCTTCATCAAGTCCTGCACCTCGCTCTTTGTGACGATTGGCAGGTCGAACATCATGGTCTGCTTGATGCGCGTGGCGGCATCGCCGACCAGCAGGCCTTTCTGCGATGCCATTGGCGTTGAATCCTTCCGTCAGCAGGCCGTAATAGAAGCCGCCGTTCCAGGTGTCGCCGCCGCCCAGCCGGTCCATCAACACCATCGATTTCACCGCCGGCGAGCGGAAGAAACTGCCCCTGGGCATCCATCACGGCCGTCTCCCAGCGCTGCTGCTCGAAGGTATCCGGGTAGCGGATGGTGATCGCGACGAATTTGAGTATCAAACTGCTCCGGCGACCTGCCTGGCAAAGGCCTGGATATCGGCGTCTGTCAGCTGGGCCGATATCGCCCTTTGTCGATCTGCTCGGCGGAATACTGCCCGCAGCTGATCCCATACAGGGCAGCCATATCTTCGATGGTGGTGATCAGGATATCCACGTGCTCCTTCAACAGCGGGGTCATCGCCTGCCGGCACTGCTCCGGCGTCCACAAGCGTGGCACGGTAGTTGAAGTCCATCCCCACCAGGCAGCCGGCCGGCTTGTTTTCGACCGCCTCGAGAAAGGCTTCCAGCAGGAAATTGCGCTCGTACTTGCTGTGCGTGGAAAGGCCAAAGGTGATGCCGGAAGTGTGAAACAGGCGGCAGTCGCGCAGGGCTGTCTTCCAATCCACCATGCCCGGCGCCCAGCCGGCTGGCGGCCGAGTACATGCGCTGGTAATAGCCGACGCTCTTGCGTGGCGTGCGCCCCAGCTCGTAGAGCAACCGCCCGACCGGCTCCGCTTTTGGTGCCCAGACGAAATAGTCGGTGTTGATGCCCTGGCCCCGGGCGGTATCGCGCACCAGCCAGCCGTAAGGATTGTCAGGGACGCGGGTGATGTATGCAGCCGGGATACCGAAACGAGCCAGCACCATCGCACAGCGTCAACTCGCTGCCAGCCAGTGAGATGTACACCTGGCGTGTGCTTCTCCAGGCGCTGCATGTCGCAGGGCGTGTCTCGCACCATCGTCTCGCCAAAGGTGACAAACGCCGGGCCTTTCCCGGCGAAAGCCACTCAGGTCGTCTTTGGTGATGTTAAATCGCATGCATCATCTGCCATCATCCCCTCCCTTCTGCCTCACCACCGTCTCGAGACTGCGCGTCAGCCCGCCGTCCACAAACAGCTGCGTGCCGGTGATGAAGGAGGCCTCGTCGCTGACCAGGAAAGCGACGGCATAGCCGATATCCTCCGGCTTGCCGATGCGCTTCATCACCTGGTGGTCGTTCCGTCAGGCGCTGCTGTTCGGCGGGGTCGTCGTAGCTGTCGAAGATGCTCTGGATGAGCGGAGTCAGCACCCAGCCGGGAGCGATGGAATTGACCCGGATGGTCAGGTCCGTAGTCGATCGCCATGTTGCGGGTCAGGGCGGTGATGCCGCCCTTCGAGGCGCAGTACGGAGCCACGCCGTTGACGGTCTGGAAGGAATGCACCGAAGAGATGTTGACGATCGCGCCCTTACCCTGCGCCTGCATGTGCGGGATGGCGTATTTCGCAGCACAGGAACTGGCCTTTCAGGTTAACATCCAGGCAGCGGTCCCAATCCTCGCTGGAGGTGTCCAGCACAGATTTGTAGACCCCGATCCCGGCGTCGTTGACCAGGATGTCGATTCTGCCGTAGTGGTCCAGGGTCGCCTGGACCATTGCTTTGACCTGCTCTTCCTGCGAGACGTCGGTCTTTGACGAAGATGGCATCCCCGCCGGCTTTGCGCATCTCCTCGGCAGTCTTTTCGCCGTTTACTTCGTCCCAATCGGCAACGACCACTCTGGCGCCTTCCTGGACCAGGACCTTGACGATGCCCCAGCCGATGCCCTTGGCGCCGCCGGTCACGATTGCCACTCGATCTTTTAGTTTCATCTTAAAACACCTCCTTATCTAATCTGTCATTCTGAGCATCCTGGTGATCACTTGTACCAGGACTGTCGAGAATCTTCTTCACCTGGAACCACTCTACCACGGCTTGCGCGGCGTGGAGAGGAAATTCGGCCCATCCGCGCCCACCGCCACGTTGTCTTCGATGCGCAGCCCGCCGAAATCGGGGATATATACACCCGGCTCAACGCTGCTGACCATGCCTTTTTCCAGGGTGCCGCCGGCACCGGGCATCAGGAACGGGATGAACTCGTGGTAGCGCAGCCCGACGCCGTGACCGGTGATGTGGACGAAATATTCGCCCAGGCCGACCTTTTCCAGGTAGCTGCGGGCAGCCTTATCCGGGATCGGAGAAGGAAGCGCCTGCGCGCATCTGGGCGGCGGCAGCCTGCTGGGCGGTGAGCAGGTGGTTGTAGACCTCCACCTGGCGGTCGTTTGGCTTCCCGGCGACTGCCATGTAGGTCAGGTCGGACCAGTAGCCGTCCACCACCGTGGCCAGCTCGAGCATCACGAAATCGCCTTCCTGGATGATATAGGTGGTCGAAGGGACGAGCAGCGTGCCCTTGGTGCTGTCGACCGGGCCGGCGCCCACTTCGCACAGGGCGCGCATCAGGCGGGCGCCCTTGTAACCGGGACCATCGGCGCGGACATGGAACTCCACCATCGCCCCGAGGCGCGGCTTCGCTCATGCCGGGCTCCAGCTTGGCAAGCGCTTTATTGAGGGCGCTTTCGGCGATTTCGTTGGCCAGGCGCAGTTTCCCCAGCTCGTAATCGCTTTTGACCGCGCGCACGCCCTGGATGAAACCGGTGATGTCCACCAGTGTCGCACTCGGCAAAGACGGAAGCCAGCAGGTCTGCCCAGGGTTTGGCCGGGCACGACCGGCTCGGCACTAGCGGTAGGTGGGAGCCACGACTTCGAAGCTCTGCTCCACGCCGACGCGCTTGCCCTTCAAGTCCCAGCTTCTGGCTGGCCAGGCTGAGCAGGCGCTGGTAGTTCTCGTACAGGTCGCCGTCTTTCAGCAGGCCCCAACCGAAGGGCATCGTGTCGGTCCATTCCGGATTGGAGTAGTCCAGCTCCACCTCCGGCAGGAAAAGCATCGGCTTGCCCTCGCGAGGCAGAACGGCCACCGAAAAGCCGTGATGCGGCCAGTAATCGGTCAGGTAAACCACGTTCTCCGGCAGCCGGCAGACCAGCGCGGCCAGGTCCTCCCCTGCCATTTTCTTCTGCAAGCGCTCCAGTCGTTCCGTGTCCATTTTTGTCATCATCCATCTCCTTATTCATCTGATATGGTAATTCCGTGTTTCCTGACCTCACAGGTTAGAAACCTGTGAGGTCTACATGTATATCCATTCATAACCGTCCGAACTCCGCCAGCAGCTCTTCGACGGTTTTTCCTTCACGAATTTTCTGGCGGGTCTTCTCTTCATTCTCAGCCTGCTCGCGCGCCGCCTCGAGCACGCTCCTAGCATCCTCCAGCGGGATCACCACAACGCCGATCTCGTCCCCCAGCACCAGGTCGCCCGGCCTGACTATCACGCCGGCGCACTGGATCGGGACGTTGATCTCGATCGGCTCCATGCGGCCGGAGTAAGGGGTATGCGTGGAACGCGGCACGATGGCCTTGGCCAGGATGTGGAAGCCCAGGTCGCGGGTCTCGTCGGTGTCGCGGATCGCGCCGTCGACGACCGCACCCGCCACACCCTTCATCTTGCACAGCCCGGACATCAGGCCGCCCCAAATGGATGTTTCGGTCTCGCCGGCGGCATCCACCACGATCACGTCACCCGGCTGCGCCACAGACAGTGCGTCCAGGCAGTCCACCTGGTTGCCGGGCTCCAGCCGCACGGTGAGAGCCGGGCCGACGAAGCGCGTTTCCTTGGTCAGCGGCTGCAGGTAGGAGCGCATCACACCGGCGCGCTCCTGGGCATCGGCCACCACGCACGACGGGCTGTAGACCTTGAGCAGGTCTTTGAAGCCCTGCAGGACATCGGGATCGGGATTATTCGACCGGGATAGGATAATTTTTCGCATGTATTTCTCCTGATTTCGTTTAATGATTTGTAGCCCGAATAACCGAGCTGGTTTGATATTCTCATGGCGGTCTCGCAGGCCTTGTCGATCATCGGGCGGTTGTCTGCAATCGGGTCCATGCGCAGGGCCGGCCCGGAAATGCTGATGGCAGCCACCGCCTTGCCGTCCATGTCGAAAATGGGTGTCGCCACGCAGCGCACCTCGTCTTCGTGCTCACCGTAGTCGAGGGCGTAACCCTGGCTGCGGATTTGCACCAGCTGCTCCATCAAGTCCTGCATCTCGGTGATGGTGGTGCTGGTGAAGCGGTACAGGCCTCTACCCTGGTAGTAGTCGCGGATCTGGTCCTCTTTCTGGTAGGCCAGCAGCACCTTGCCCACACCGGTGCAGTAAGCCGGCGCGCTGGCGGCCGACGCCGGAGGACATCAGGCCGATGGCATGCAGCCCGGGGATTTTTTCGATGTAAACGACCTGCATCGGTCCAGTACCACCAGGTGGACGGTCTCCTTGGTCTCGTCGCGCAGCGCTTCCAGCTCCGGCAGGGCGATCCTAGCGCAGGTTATCGCTGGAAGTGTAACCCTGGGCCAGCTCCAGGCAGGCCAGGCCGAGCTGGTAGTGGCCGGTCATCTCGCTGCGCTTGAGATAGCGGTGGTAGGTGAGGGTAGAAAGCAGGCGGAAGGTCGTGCTGGGATTGAGCTCGATGCTCTCGGAGATTTCGCCCAGGGTACGCGGCTGACCATCCGCCAGCAGGGAGAGAATCCGGAAGGCGCGGTCCAGGACGCGAATGTTGTAGCGCGCGATTCTCCTGCACAGCCGGGACAGCCGCTCTGCTCATGCGATCACTTCATAGACCTGCACTCGGCTGCCGGAATACAGCGCCTTCAGTTTTGGGGATAGCGCCTGGTGCTCAGGGGAGGCCCGCCAGGCGGCGGCGGTTTCCAGCGTTTCAAAGCGGATGACCATCTGGTAATTGGCAGCGGCACTTCGCTTGCGCGCAGCAGCTCAAGGCGCACAAAACCCGCCATGCGGCTCATGGCGGGTCGGTATTCCTGAATGAATAACTGTTCGAAGGCATCTTCTTTTCCCTGCAGGACTTCAAAAGTTACGTGCCGTTCGATCATGCCAGCCTCCTTGAGATCGTGCTTATTTACCCCGCCCTTCGTCGGCCAGGCGCCGGAAGGTCTGCGCCCGCTCGGTGATGGTGTTGAAATCGCGCCCGTCCAGCAGCTTCTGGTTGACCAGCTCACCCCCCACGCCTACCACCGACACGCCGGCGCGGAAGAAATCGGCGGTGGTCTGACGTTCACCCCGCCGACCGCGGCCAGCCGGATGTGCGGCAGAGGGCCTTTCAGGGCTTTAATGAACTCCGGCCCGCCTACGCTGGCGGGGAAGACCTTGACCACGTCCGCCCCCGCTTCCCAGGCGGTCAGGATCTCGGTTGGGGTATAGGCGCCGGGCATGACCGGCACGCTGTAGCGGTTGCAGATCTGGATGGTGCCCAGGTTGAGGGTCGGGCAGACGACGAACTGCGCCCCGGCCAGGATGGCCGCCCGGGCGGTCTCGCTGTCCAGCACGGTACCGACGCCGAACAGCACCTGGCTGCCGAATTTAGCGGTCGCCTGGCGGATCACCTCCATGGCGTTGGGCGTGGTCATGGTGACTTCGATTGCGCTAACGCCGCCCTGCCAGGATGGCCTCTGCCGCAGAGAGCAGCTGGTCCGAGGAGCTGGCGCGCATGATCGCGACCACACCCGTATCCAGTATCTGGTTGAGGACGGTATCCTTGGACATTTGATTACTCCAGGTTGCTGGTGCTGATTTTTGAAGGTTTGTTTTATTTCATCAGGTGAAAATGGACTTTATTGAATGAAATAATAACAAAAAAATGTCGGTTTGTCAATGAGATTCGGGGAAGTTTCAGCATTCTCTTGATTGGCTCACCAATGCAGCAGCTACCGATGGTTCTGTAAATCGACCCTATTTGTGACTTAAGTCCTTGTCTTCATCTCCGGATTCCGGTAAATTTATCTGAATAAAGCTATTAATCTCCAATTTATCAGATAAACACACTCACAAAAATCATATATCAAATCGGAGCAGGTTATGAAACCCATCACCCGCCGTGATTTCCTGAAGCTCTCCGGCAGCGCAGCCCTGACGCTGGCGCTCACCCGGCTGGACGCGCAGCTGCTCGACCCGGTCAACGTGCTCAATCCGCTGGCGGAATACCCGCAGCGCGACTGGGAAAAGATCTACCGCGACCAGTACCGCTACGATTCCTCCTTCACCTACGTCTGCTCGCCGAACGACACTCATGCCTATAAGACCGCGGTACCTCCTGGAAGACCTGGCTGGCAGGCGCTTTTTTGACCTCTTTGTTTATCGTCCCGCGGCTGATAAATCCTTCAATGACCGGCATCCTGGCGATCTGGTCGAGCGGGCTGACGCTGTACCTGCCCTGGCCGCTGTATGCCCTGGCGCTCTGCTGGCCTGCGTGACGGCCATCGACTGCCTGCGCCGGGGCGAACCAGCGAGCTGGGTATCCTTTCTGGCGGCCGGCAGCTACGCCCCGCAGTTCAGCTACCAGGCTTTCCTGGGTTTGGCGGCGTTATGGCTTGCTTGCCAATGAGGGCAGGCCAGCTGAAGTCCTGGTCTTCTCCACAGACAGACGTATGGAAGTAGAGCACCAGGGAATTGTGGATGCACGGGCCTGAAAGATCAATACTTTACAGCCTAAAGACCCTAAGGGTTTCAGAAAACCCTTAGGGTCTTGGTTTCACCCTACCTTGATATAATCCTGCCATGCTCTCCGCCGATCCCTCCGCACGCCGCCAGCGCTCGCTGCGCCTGGAAGCCGTGGTGCTCAAGCACAGCGACTGGGGCGAGGCCGACCGCCTGGTGTGGCTGTTCAGCCGCGAGCAGGGCAAGCTGAAGGCCATTGCCAAGGGTGCCCGCAAGCCGCGTCGCGCAAGGCCGGGCACCTGGAGCCTTTCACGCGGGTTTCCCTGCAGGTGGCACGCGGCCGCGACCTGGCGATTATCACCCAGGCTGAGACCCTGGAAGCTTACCTGCCGCTGCGCGACGACCTGCTGCGCACCACCTACGCGGCGTATGCCGTCGAGCTGCTGGACCGTTTCACCTACGAAGAAGGAGAACACCAGGGATTGTACCGGTTATTGACGGAGACACTGGAACGCCTGTGCCAGCCAAATGAGTATGATTTTACCGCCCGCTTCTACGAGATGCGCCTGCTGGACCTGGTGGGTTTCCGACCACAGCTGCAGGCCTGCACCAGCTGCGGGAATGAGATCCAGGCGGAAGACCAGTACTTCTCCTCACGTCTCGGCGGCGCGATCTGCCCCAACTGCGGGCCGCGCACCGAAGGCGCCTATCCGGTCTCGATGCAGGTGTTGAAAGTCCTACGCCACTACCAGCGCAGCAGTTATGATGAAGCCAAGCGACTGCACATGACACCAGCACAAAACCGCCAGGTGGAAGCCCTGATGCAGCACTATCTAACTTATGTATTGGAACAAAAACTGAACACCCCACCGTTTTTACGCAGGGCAAGGGGGGCGGCAGAAGAAAGCAGCGAGGGAAGTTAGGCTAGGGCAGCAAAGCCCGGACGCCCGAAGCCAGCTCGTGGGCAGAAAACGGCTTCTGCAGCCACTGCACGCCTCCGGCCTGGAGCAGCTCCTGCTCCTGAGACTCCATCGGATGCCCGGTGATGAACAGGAATTTGACACCCTTCCCGCGCCCCTGCAGAGTGCGGAAGAGAACCACACCTCCCATCTCCGGCATCACCAGGTCGCTTACCACCAGGTCCGTCCAACTTTCGTCGGACTCATAAATTTCCAACGCCTCGCGGCCGTTGGAGGCCACACGCACCTGGTAGCCGAGGTTATCCAACAGGATGCGGATGGCTTCGCGCGCCACCGGATCGTCCTCCACCACCAGCACTTTTTCTCCCCGGCCGCGCTGGGTACCGTTTTCCGGTGCAACAGGCAGCTCATCCACCTGCGACTCAATGGCAGGCAGATACAGGTAGAAACTGGTGCCTCTGCCGGGAAGGCTTTTTACATCGATGCTGCCCCCGTGCTGCTTGACGATACCGTAAACCTGCGCCAGTCCCAATCCCGTGCCCTGCCCAACTGCCTTGGTGGTAAAGAAAGGGTCGTAGATGCGCGGCATGATATCCTCTGGAATCCCCGTTCCTGTGTCGATGACGCGAATACAGATCCAGGGTCCGGGGGAGAGGTCGGGATAAGGGGGCAAATCGGTGGGATTTAGATAGAAACGGTCGATGACAAAACGCAGTTGGCCGCCTTCCGGCATGGCATCCCGGGAGTTCAATGACAGGTTCATCAAAGCCTGCTGCAAGCGCGTGACATCAGCCTTGAGCAAATATTCACCGGGCTGGTATTCCAGGGATATGCTGATGGTCTCGGGCAACACCCGGCGCAATAATTTTTCTAATTCCTTGATAAAGGGCAGCAAATCCAGCTGGGTTTGTTCCATCACTGCTCGCCGGCTGAAATCCAGAATTTGGCGGATCAGGCTGGTAGCACGCTGGATCTGGCTCTGGATAATCGACAGGCGCTCGCGACTGGAATGCGGGATGCCGGGGTCCATAGCCAGCAGGTCGGCATAGACCAGGATAGCAGCCATGATATTGTTGAAATCGTGGGCGATGCCGGCTGCCAGCTGACCGACGGTTGCCAGGCGGTCCTGGATCTGTGCCCGGTTCATGTTTTCACGCTCGATCGTCACATCGCGCAGAACAAGCACCCATCCTGAGAGCCGGGCATCCAGGGCCAGCGGGCGTGCAGCCAGCTCGAAGCTGCGTATTGGAGAAGTGTGGGTGGTGATTTCCAGCCAGGGGTTCTCCGGCACCAACAACAGAATTTCCTCGACCGGCACTCCACCCACCTGCTGCAAGGGAACGCCTGCATCTTCCTGTCCCACCAGGACTTCCAGATATTCCCTGGCGACCGGATTTGCCAGGATCACGTGTTTTTCGGAATCCAGCAGGACGACGCCTTCGGGGACAGATTCGACGATCTGCTGCACCTGGCGAGCCTGTTCCTGCGTTTTAGCCAATAAATCCAGGCGCTCGACTGCTGCTCCCAACTGCCGGCCGACCGCCTCAATCAAGGCAGTCTCATCTGGTATCCACTCGCGTGGTTCTTGAGATCCGAGGGCCAAAATCCCAATACGCTTGCCCCTGGCCAAAACCGGCACGATAAGCGTTGCCCTGACGCCGCAGGTCTCGACGAATGGTTTCCATTCGTTGTAATCAGGCTCATCAATCGCCTGCCAATCATAAATCACCAGGGTTTCGGTGACGCTGCTGGTAAAGTCTTGCGAGAGCTGCGGTACTGATAAATCGACCTGTGGTGGGAAGCCGCGGAAAGCATGGTGTCCAACGACCCAAATTCCACCAATGGTAACATCGAGTGCCTCCATCACCAGACCGAGCCCATCTTCCAGCAGACCTGACAGGTCAGGAGCACTGACCGTAACGGCAATTATGCGGTTGAGCGCTTCCTGCTGCAGGGCACGCCAGCGGGTTTCATGAAACAGCCGGGCATTTTGCAGAGCGATGGCTGCCTGCCGGGTAAAGGCAACCAAAGCTCTGGAAGCAATTATCCTGTCCGACTCAACGGAGTTTGCACGAAATGCCAGAAAATTTGTGGGAGAATATGGTTTTGAAATTCTACGGGGACAAGCATTGCCTATTTTGAGTTAGGCCTTACAAAAGAAGCCGCATCAATTCTGAAAACCTCATGCATAAATGGAACTGATGAGAAAAGGCAGAACTTTCTTATACAGTATCATCTTGCTTTCCTTTATTCTCAGATGGGAAATTTAAAAAAGTCATCGGATTATCTTTCAAAAGCTTCACTTAACAACCAGGATTTTATTTTTGCATCAAGGCCTGAAACTATGGAAGTCCTTAGATTATGCCGTTAAACAAAATCCCGGCGATGCACTTGCCTTCTATCAGTTGGGGAATCTGTATGGTAATTTTGGAAGGCTCGATGAGGCTGCCATTAACTGGAATAAGGCGGTTAGATTGCACCGGCGATGAGCATACCATGCTGAAATCTAGGCTGGTACTATTGGGCAGTCAGGAAAGGTCATGCCCAGTCTGAAATATGTTTTCAAAATGCTATCAAGTAAGACCACATGATCAGACCCTTTACAGGGATCTAGCAGGTGTGCTTATCGATAATGGAAAAGATCTGAAGCGATTTCCGTCTAAAAAATGTGATTTAAAGGTGTTACGCCGATCAGGTATTACTATTGCTTGGCCCAGGCCTATCTTGAAGAAGCACGTGGTATGATGAATCTGTAAATCTTCTTATCGTCAACTCCATCATTTTGAACTGGGAAGGATCAAGTATTACTGGGATATCTTCAATCAGTCCCATATCAGGAAAGGTAAAAAGCTATTGGGTTAGAAGAAATATAAAATGCTTTCACTCATTTCGAAGCCGCCTTAAGCATGCCGGAAAACCTTGGTTAAGGTTCATCATCCCGGACCGAAGAAGCTGAAGCATTGTTCTGAAGGCAAGACACTTGTTGCTATGGGAAAACCTGCTGAGGCAGTTCAGGCCTGGCAGAAAGGTAGTATTTCGGTAAATGATCCGGAAAGTTCAAAATTTTATAAAAACTTTTTCATAATGCTCGGGAAGTAGTTAAAGGAATTATCATCTGCTATTTCTATATTTTAAAGCCACTTCCCCTTACTTATGTTTATTGGGTCGATTTACCACTCGAATCCTGATTTACATTCTTGTTGTTTCAAATGTATGTTGATTGTTATGAGACTTTTTTGAATGGTCAAAGAATGACATTTTACGCTTTGCTTAAGGTTACATTACAGGAAGTTTTATTGATTGAATGAAAATTGACTTTATCCTAAACAAATGTAAATTTGATTACGTATCAATAAAAGATAAAATGAATATGCTTTTTTGGACTGGTAAACTCTCATCCCCAATGGAGAATATTAATAGACGCCAATAACATGCTCGCTTTGGTGCAGAGGGATTTTAGAAATAAAGTGCATGAAAGATTGCATCAAAATGGGGTATGATGATGTATTCTCCCAACATATTACACATTATGATGAACTTGGTGGTGAATTTTAAAGGAGAGCTGCCGTATATCAACTTTATGGGATTGATCTTCATGGAAAATGTTTATTTGACATTGGAGGTGGAACTCAAATCGTCGCATTAACGGCTTTGGGAATGGGTCCACAAAAGTTGTGTGTGGGGATATCTTGGAGTATATGCTCGAACGAGGCAGAAAAGGCGAAAACCCTGGGTTATGATTCAAGTCGAATTGAATTCCGTTACTTGATGCAGAATCGTTGCCGTATGAAAATAATAGCTTTGACATAGTTATGACTGGCATGGGTTTTGGAATTTTGCCCGATCAGAAAAAAGCTGCAAAAGAAATGTTTCGCGTTCTTCGTCCAGGTGGTTTAGTATCATTAGGTGCGCATGGTCCAGAACATTATTGGGAGGCAATTGATACAAATTTAAGAGCGATTAATAAAAAATATGTTCTTGGCTATCGCCTTGAGTTCTGGCCACGATCTGAGAAGCAGATTCATCTCCTGATGGAAGATGTTGGGTTTAAAAATATTCGAACAAGTAGATTTATCTGGAGAAATTTATTTGAAAGTCCATCAGAAGCTTGTGATTTCTTCTCATCTGTCACATCCAATTGGTGGTTTGCGAAAGTCCCAGAAAATAAAAGAGTTCAAGAATACAAGAAAACACAAAGGTGTTTTGAGTGTAGACGTATCAATCAAGTCACTGATGACATTATTGTTGGTTACGGACTAAAATATTGATCTAATATTTGGAGAAGCCTATTGTTATTACCATTGTTAGTAGGAAAAATTGACCCCAAAAATCCTGAGTTAAATTCTTGTCGTTTCCAAATGTGTGTTAAGTTATATAAGACCTTCTTTCTAAGTGGCCAAAGAAGGACGGATTTCAAGAAAATCACATAAATACAAATCTAGTTGCAGAAGATAAGAGGTCTGAAGGTATTTAGGCGTTTGGATTATTATTTGACTTGTATCTGTCTCTTTCTTAACTTTATCATAATGTATATCTCCGCCAAATGGCAATCTGGTCTGCTGAAATAAAAGAGCTTGAGAAACTTTTTGAATTTCTCAAAGGTCAATTCCGCGATCTGGAGAAAGAATTGGAACGGCTGATTAAAGCTGATGATGAGAACATGATTCTCCTGTACTCAAGGAGATGTCTTGAAGTGATAATAACTGACCTGTGTGAATGTCAGCTCAAAAGAGAAAGGGGAACAGAGCCTCTCAAAGGTATCATTGATAAGCTGAATAAGGAGAGAAAAGTACCTGCTAACATTATTACTTCCATGGATCACTTGAATAGTCTTTCTACCTATGGCACTCATCCCAAAGACTTTGATCCTGAACAGATAAAACCAGTTCTTGTTAATCTTGATATTATTATCAAGTGGTATCTGAAATCTAAGGATTTCCAGATTGATGGCATGCTAAAATCAGAGCCGGATAAATATGAAAGTAAACAATCCGTGATCTCCCCGCCAGAAAGATCAATCATTGTCCTGCCATTTGAAAACATCAGTCCTGATCCAGACCAGGAATACTTCACCGATGGATTAACAGAAGAGATCATAACTGACCTTTCACATATTAAAGACTTATTGGTGATTTCAAGAAGTACTGCAATCACATTTAAAGGAACTAAAAAGACGATTCCTGAGATAGCACAAGCTGTAAGAGTTCGATATGTTCTTGAAGGCAGTGTGCGTAAAGCTGGTAATAACCTGAGAATTACAGCTCAGCTTATTGATTCGATGACCGATGCTCACTTATGGGCAGAGAAATATACCGGAACTCTTGAAGATGTTTTTGATATTCAGGAAACAGTATCGAAGTCTATTGCCAATACGCTTAAAATTAAGTTAAGTTCAGGAGAAAAGGATAAAATTCATGAAAGGCCGATAGATAATGTCTTTGCTTATGATTGTTATAAAAGAGCGTACTATGAGATTTTGTCTATGTCACCTGAAAGACTGGAACGTGGATTGACCTTACTGCAAAAGGGACTTAACATATCAGGGAAGAATGCTTTGATTTATACTGGAATTGCATTCGCTTACTGGCAATATGTAAACCTTGGGTTTGAACACGAATTAAATATTAAAAAAGCAGAAGAATTTGCACAGAAAGCCCTTGCTATTAATCATGATTTAGCTGAGGCCCATCATGTGATTGGATTAATAACAGTGTTTAAAGGGAGTTTGGTGAAAGCTATTTATCATCTTGTTTGTGCACATAAAAATAAACCAGAAGATACTGAAATAATGGGATGGTTAGCATTAGGATACAGTACAATAGGCAAAATTGATGCAGCGAAATCCCTGATTGACAGATGTTATAAAATTGATCCCATAAATTCTTGGAATGATACAGTTACAGGCTATATTTATTTTTTTAGCGGCAATTCGGTATGGCCCTTGATCAGGCATTTGCTTCGTCAAATTTAACTCCTGAAAGTGGGATGAATCAGTTTTTCAGATCACTGGCACTTCTTTATAACAATCGTGCTGAGGAAGCATACGATTTCATCTCCAGGAATGTTGTTGAACCTGGAATTGATATGTGGACTCAACTAACAATATTTCTCAAATATGTATTAAAGAAAGATAGGGAGAAATTAAGTTCATTGCTTATTCCTGATTTTGTAAAATCAATTCAAATTGATCCGCAGAACTTATATCATATGGCCACTTTTTACTCTTATCTGGGGGAAAAAAAAAATCATTGGAATATCTTGAAAATGCAGTCGGATCGCGGTTTTATTAATTATCCATTGTTAAGTAAACATGATATTCTGCTAAATAACATTCGAGATGAAGAGCGGTTCAAAAAGTTAATGGAACAGGTAAAATACGAATGGGAGAATTTTGAAATATAAATCTGTTGTTATTTCGTTTTTTATTTATGTTAATCGTTCTCAGACCTTCTTTTTAAATGGTGGAAGAAGGACGGATTTCACAGAAAACCAAACAAAAGTCAGTGGGATTTACCACCATTCTTTTCTTATTATCGAATGTAATATATCAAAAACATATATCCCTACCTATCTGAAAATAAGGAGCAGGGAGCTTTGAGGGTGTTTTGTTATCCAACAGAAAGCTAGTTTATTAAAATCCCATGCTATACATACTCCAAAGAGGTCCTTTCATCTCTTCCCATCTCTTCATGGCAGCATATGCAAAATTGTTGGTATAGGAAGTAATATATTGTTTAGCCTCTTCATTTTTACCTGCTTTAACCAGTTCCGTAAACTTTTCTTCAACTATCGGGACCTCCTCAAATGCTTTATCTTCAAACTCCTTAACAGCTGGTTCAATTAATGTTCTGCCTTTTGCCCAGTTTATGGTTGCAAGCCTGTTTGTTTCACGGAATGACCATATTGCGGCGTCAGGTGTATATCTTTGCTGACCGCAAATGCTGAAGGATGCAGGCAAACTCATAACTCCAGAAAATATAGGGATCCTGGGGCTAAGTGCAGGATTGTCAAACGAAAACCATGCTATGGCTCCGATCTCGTCAGGGAGCCAACTTCGGCATTGGATAATATGTGAATATGAACAAAAATTCTGCGCTATAGTGTACCTGTTTTCGACAATGCCAGGATTAAGTTTGTTCAGCTGAAGAATAAGTTCTCGATTCATCCATCCGCTTGCAAAAGAGGGTTTAACATTCTTTTCCGTAACATTTCCATTTTCATCCCAGCGTTTGAGAGTGATCTCCAGGTTTTTTGTCATATCCCATTGTGTACCCTCATAAGTTTCCCTGAAATATTTAATTACATCACGAGGTGATAATTTCTTTTCTGGCTTTACAGAGAATGGCAATTCAGTGGTATCCATTGAAAGCTTAAGTGAGGGAGCCAATGTGCTTAAAATATAGAATTCACGTATACCAAAGGGTTTCTTATAAGAACTAATTACCTTCCAGAACTTCATGGGTTCTTTACCGTCCCAGTAACCCAGATTTTTAGCTACTTTTTTTAAGTTGGTGCTATACAAAAAGAGATCAGGATTATTGAAATCAATAGTGGAGATCCTTGGCATATTTGCCGAAACACCTACCTGATCATCAGGAATCCTGGCTGCACACCAGATTGCTGAAGGCTTTCCCTTGCCTGAGCCAGCAATTTCCAACTGCCAAACCTCTTTTGGATCAGCAATAGTAATGCATTCTGCATAGTCTCCATATCCATATTCTTCAGCAAGTTTGCCGATAAGTGCTATTGCTTCTCTTGCCGTTCTGCACCGTTGCAAAGCAATTTTTTCAAGCTCCTCAATATAAAACATCCCATCTTTGTTCCTGAGTTCCATCCTTCCCCCAATTGTCGTTTCCCCTATTGCCAGCTGTTTCTCATTCAGGCATGGATAAGCAGTATTAAGGAAGGCGTATGTTTCTTCTACTTCCGGGATCTCTCCAGTCTTTTTGGCGTTCCGCATATCCCATGATGTCTCCCTGTGATAAAGCATACCTGAATATACATCATGAATAGCCCCTTTATCATATTTGGTATGCGGAAAAATTTCAAGCCATGTTCTGTAAGGACCATCGCAAGTGTGCGAAGTAATTACCGAACCATCAGTAGTGGCAAGTCTTCCAACCATAATACTGGTACAGTTCCCAAATTGACTTTGAGTTTCTTCATCAGTATTAAGGTATTGAGATTGAGTAAAAACCGAAAAGTTCAGAAGGAAAATCCAGGTTAACCAATTTTTTTTCATCGTCTAAGATTTTAAGAATGATTTAAAAACAAGTTCTCCCAATAGGTAATAAAGTTACATCAGCATAGAGTCAAAGTCAAATAAATCCTTAAATACAGGGATATATCTTTAAACGACAATAATCTTGCTGATATTAAGCCAAATCAAAATGACTACATCATTCCAAATTCAAATTCTTGTTTCAAATGTATGTTCATACTTTGTCAGACCTTCTTTTGAAGTGGGCAGTGTGCGGTAACTAGAAGATAATCAATAGACATGACGGCATAGAAAAAATGATTCCCTGGTTCCCTGGTGAGTTTTTTTTCGCCAATAGCAGTAGGAGGATTTTGGAATGCCTTCGTTGGCGCAAAAGGCGGTAATGTTAAGCCCTGTATCCTTTTGTCTTTTGATCAGTTCCAGAATTTTTGATTCGTTTATCATCTTTAAATGTTTGGCTGAAAAATAATCAGCCGAAAAAACGAAAAAAGATGTACTAGTCCGGATGATTACTGTTCTTTATCGAAAAATTTTATTAGTTGATTAAGAATCG